>NZ_JBFAZO010000014.1:0-360307 GCF_040681835.1 Streptomyces sp. NPDC051576 | reverse complement strand
CCCGCGGGGGCCGAGCACGCCGACGCGGCCCGCTCCGCGCGTGCCCGGGGCGAGCGCCGCGAGCGAGGGAAGGTGCAGATGGTCGGCGTGCACCCGCGGATACGGGCGCGGCAGACTCAGCACGATGTGGTTCATCCCGGCGTCGACGAGCCGGCCGACCGTCTCCCGGGTCGCGGCCGGATCGTCGTACGACACCAGGACCTGCACCGAGCGTGTGATGGTGGCCGGGTCGCGGCCCAGCTCGGCGCAGTGCGCGTCGAGGACGCGGGCGCGTTCGGCGACGTACTCGACGGTGTTGTGCGGCGGCCCTGGAACGTTCCAGATGTCGGCGTGCTCGGCGACCAGCCGCAGCAGCCGGGTGCCCCAGCCGCCGATGAGCAGCGGCGGACCGGGTCGCTGCACCGGCTTGGGCTCGCACCGCGTGCCCCGCAGCCGGTAGTGACGGCCCTCGAAGTCGAAGACGTCCCGCGTCCACATACGGCGAAGGATCTCGGCGGTCTCCGCGAGGCGCGCGAGGCCCTCGCCCGGCGGGACGAGCGTCAGACCGTACGCCTCGTACTCGGCGATCGCCGGATTCGCGCCCACGACACCGCCGGCGCCCGGCGGCTGATGCGTGCCGCCGACCCCCAGACCGAGCACGAGACGCCCGCCCGAGATCACGTCCACCGTGGCCGCGATCTTGCCGAGCACGGCCGGCGGGCGGACCCGGTTGCTGGTGACGAGGAGCCCGAGCCTCAGCCGCTCCGTCTGCGCGGCGAGCGCACTGAGCAGCGTCCAGCCCTCGTGTATCTGCCCGTCCTTCGGCCCGGCGACCGGCAGCAGGTGGTCCCACAACCAGGCGTCCGCGATCTCCGGAACGCCGTCGGCCTCCAACCAGACCCGCCGGATGTCCTCGTACGGCACATGCATGGGGGTGGTCTTGATCCCGAAGCGCACGGTTGTCATGTCTGCTGTCGTGTCTGCCATGGCCGTCAGCGTATCTAATCATCAGTAGCGCTGACGATCAGAAGGGGGATTCAGTCGGGATACAGTCGACGCATGGTCGACGATCAACCCCCCGCCCCCCTGGAGTCCCGGCTCGGCTACCTCCTCAAGCACGCCCAGGCCCGACTGGCCAGGACCTCGGCCGAGGCGCTGGCGCCGTACGGGGTGGACGGTCACCAGCTGGCCGTTCTGGTGGTGCTCTCGGCAGGGGAGCCGTTGTCGCAGGTCGAGGCTGCCGGGCGGCTCGGGGTCGACCGCACCACGATGGTGTCGCTGATCGACGGCCTGGAGGAAAATGGGCTGGTGGAGCGGCGCCGCAGTCCGCGCGACCGCCGCAAGAACATCGTCGAACTGACGCCGGCCGGCCAGGACTGCCTCCGCCGGGCAGAGCGGGCCCGGCGGGCGGCGGAGCGCCGATTCCTCGCGCCGCTGGACGAGGAGACGGCGATGTCGCTGGTGCGGGCGCTGCGCGCGCTGGTCGTGGAGGAGCCTGTCGGGGAGTGATCGCGCGGGGTCGTTACCGGGCGGATATGCAGGTGAAAGGTGCTCCGAAAGCTTGGTATTGTTGTCCATGTCGCCGCGGGGAACACCCCCGGTCAGGCGGCAGACACCTCGTCCGGGTGGCGGAATGGCAGACGCGCTAGCTTGAGGTGCTAGTGCCCTTTATCGGGCGTGGGGGTTCAAGTCCCCCCTCGGACACTTTTCCCGCGTACGCGTGTGGGGCCGACCGGAATCCGGTCGGCCCCACACGCGTTTTCGTGCCTGCGTGCGACCGGGCGTGCAGGCATTCGGTGTGGATGGCCCGGACCTGTTCCGCGTACCGGGCGAGTGCTTCGCGGTCGCCGGTGTCTGGCACGATCCGGAGCGTGTCCGGGCCGCCGTCGTGGGACACGCGTGCGTGGGCGTGTGTGGTCGCCATGAGCGCCTTCCACCAGTTCCGTGGAGTGTGCAGGGCGTGTTCGGCGACGAGGTCGGCGTCGGTCATCGGCATGACGACCGACGTTCCGTCCGGTAGGGGCGCCGTGTACCACCAGCCGGGCGCGGCGGACTCGACGAGGGAGGTCCGCGGTGCGGGCCCTCGCGGCAGACGTCCGGCGAGGGCGATCAGGTGGTCGTCGCGATGAGTGGTCGCATCCAGGCGGCAGGCGATGTCCGCCTCGGACCCGGAACCGCCGCTCCGCGCGGCCGACGCCGGGGGCACAGTCGAGCGGGGCTTTTGGCCATGCGGCGCCGACAGCGCCCACAGGCGTACATCCCGAGACTGACACGTGCCCCGGATATCCGCCGCGGGTCCGATGCCGCCCGTTCGCCCACCCTGGAGGGTGGCGGTCATGGATGAACCGAGAGACATGACGAAACGTCATAAGAGATCTCTGGCAGGCAAGTTGGCGACCATCGCGGCCACCCTCTGTCTCGCCTCGGTCGGCGTGGCCGTGTTACCCGCGACCGCCTCGGCCGGCGAGACCCTCGCCGAGGGCGGCCACGCGGTGCGGATCAGCCGGACCGAGTACGGCGTCCCGCACATCCTGGCCAAGGACTTCGACGGGCTCGGATACGGATACGGGTACGCGTTCGCACAGGACAACGTGTGCGAACTCGCCGACCACGTGGTGACCTTGAGAGGTGAGCGGTCCCGGTTCTTCGGGCCCGACGGGCAGTCCGGCGAAGGCGAGGTGGCGGGCTCCAACCTCGCGAGCGACACCTACTACGGCGCGCAGTCCCGCGCGGGCACGGTGCGTCAACTGCTCGACCGGAAAGCGCCGTTGGGGCCGACGGCGGAGCTGCGTCGCATGGTCGCGGGATACGCCGCCGGGTACAACCGCTATCTCCGGGACACCGGCGTCGACCACCTGCCGGACGCACGCTGCAAGGGCAAGCCCTGGGTGCGGCCGATCACCGCGCTCGACCTGTGGAACGTCGTCTACGACGTCAACAGGGTGACCGCGACGGTACCGCTCGCGCCGGACATCGGCTCCGCGACGCCCCCGACGACCTCCGCCAACCCGGACGCGAACTCGGCTGCCACGCCCACGACTTCCGCACTCGGGAGCGGCCTCGGCCTCGCCTCCGCCGACGTCGGCAGCAACGGCTGGGCGCTCGGCCGGGACGCCACCCGCACCGGCGACGCGATGGTCCTCGCCAATCCGCACCTGCCCTGGGCCGTCGGCTACTTCCGGTTCTACCAGGTGCAGTTGACGATCCCCGGCACCCTGGACGTGTCCGGCGCCGGCCTCTACGGCACCCCTCTGGTGGAGATCGGCCACAACGCCACCCTCGCCTGGACGCACACCGCGAGCGACGCCCAGCACGCGTCCGTCTACGCCCTGAAACTCGTCCCCGGCGACCCGACCAGCTACCTCCTCGACGGCAAGTCGGTGCGCATGCGACGCCGTACGGTCCCGGTCACCGTCCGGGACGCGAACGGCGCCCTGTCGACCGTCGACCGGACCGTGTACACCTCACGTTTTGGACCGGTCCTGTCCTCCGGCTGGACCACGACCACCGCCTACGCGATCCGTGACGCCAACGCGGACAACCTGCGCTCCATGAACACCTGGCTGGCCATGGGCAAGGCCAGGAACCTCGCCCAACTCCGCGCCGCCCAGGACGCCTCCCAGGGCATCCCCTGGACGTACACCCTCGCCGCCGACACCAGTGGCGGCACCTACTTCACCGACTCCTCGGCCGTCCCGCACCTCACCGACGCACAACTCGCCCACTGCACCCTCGCGGACGACGAGGGACCCACCGCCCTGGACGGCTCCACATCGGCCTGCGCCTGGGGCAGCGACCCCGACGCACTCGTGCCCGGTGTCTACGGCCCCTCCCACCAGCCGAAGTCGAGCCGCACCGACTACGTGGCCAACTCCAACAACGGGCCGCAGTACGTCAATCCCGAGGCGCCCATCACCGGCCTCCCCGGCGTCTACGACACCGATCCCCGCCTCGACGAACGCGCCCAGCTCGGACTGAGCATGATCGCCCAACGCCGGGACGGCACCGACGGGTTGGGCGCCCCGGGCTTCACCGAGAGCACCCTGCGCGCGTCGATGCTCGGCAACCGGGTGCTGTCGGCCGAGACGGGCCGCGACGACGTGGTCGCCATGTGCCGTGCCCACCCGAGCCTGACGGCCACGGACGGCAAGGAGGTCGACGTGACGCAGGCCTGCGCGGCCCTCGCCCGCTGGGACACCCGCGCCGACCCCGACAGCCGGGGCATCGTGCTCTGGACCGCGTTCCACCAAGACCTCGTCGACGACGGCCCGCTCGACACCTGGCACCGCGTCCCCTACGACCCCGCCCACCCGCTCACCACACCACGAGGCATCAACGGCGACGACATACACGTCCAACGCGCCCTGGCCGACGCCGTCCAGGACCTCGCGGCCCGTGACCTCCCGGTCGACGTCGAACTCGGCGCCGTCCAGAAGTGGGACGGCATCCCGCTGCCCGGCTGCGACGCGGGCTGCTTCGACGTCGTCGAGGCGGGCCCCGACTCGGGCACCGGCACGCCGACGGCCGGCGCCTTCGGCACCAGCTTCCTGATGACCGTCGAACTCACCGCCGACGGCCCGCGTGCCCACACCCTCCTCACCTACGGCGAGTCCGCGAACCCTGCCTCGCCCCATTTCTCGGACCAGACCCGCCTCTTCTCGCGCAAACAGTGGGTCACCGAGCGCTTCACCCAGGCGGAGATCGCCGCCGACCCGGCGCTGACCACAACTGACCTGTAGAGATGCGAGTTGACTGGTCTATACCCTTGACTGGTACAGACCAAGGCGGTTGAGTGGGCCGCGACATCCCCCACCGCGGCCGTACCCCCCACACCGGTGGCGGGGTACGGCCGTGCTCCGCAGAGGAGTTGACCCCTGTGTCGAGACGTCGTATCGCCGCAGTCCTGACCGCGCTCGTCCTCGGAAGTCTCACCTCCGTGGTCCTTCCGGCCGCGGGCGCGTCGGCGGCCTCGTGTTCCAGCTATCCGAACTGGGTGGCCGGCCAGTCGTACGTCACCGGCAACATCGTCCGCTACACCGACGGCAAGGCCTACATCGCCGAGCACGACAACCCGGGCTACGACCCCGTCATCAGCACCTGGTACTGGGAGCCGTACGCCTGTGACGGCGGTTCCACCACGCCCAACGGCACCTTCGTGGTGAGCGAGGCGCAGTTCAACCAGATGTTCCCGAGCCGGAACTCGTTCTACACGTACAGCGGTCTGACCGCCGCCCTCGGCGCCTACCCGGGCTTCGCGAACACCGGCAGCGACACCGTGAAGAAGCAGGAGGCCGCGGCCTTCCTCGCCAACGTCAGCCATGAGACGGGCGGGTTGGTGTACATCGTCGAGCAGAACACCGCCAACTACCCGACGTACTGCGACTGGAGCCAGTCCTACGGCTGCCCGGCAGGTCAGGCCGCCTACTACGGGCGCGGTCCGCTGCAACTGAGCTGGAACTTCAACTACAAGGCCGCGGGCGACGCGTTGGGCATCGATCTGCTGGGCAACCCCTGGCTGGTGCAGAACGACTCGGCCGTCGCCTGGAAGACCGCGCTCTGGTACTGGAACACCCAGAGCGGCCCCGGCTCCATGACCCCGCACAACGCGATGGTCAACAGCGCCGGTTTCGGCCAGACCATCCGCAGCATCAACGGCTCGGTGGAGTGCGACGGCAAGAACCCCGCCCAGGTGCAGAGCCGGGTGGACGCCTACAACCGGTTCACCTCGATCCTCGGGACCAGTCCGGGGGGCAACCTCTACTGCTGACGAAGCAACCCGGATCGGTTGATTCCCCTCTCCTTGGACGCGGACAGCAGGGCCGCGATCAGCACCAGCCGAGGAGACACACCCCGATGCGCGACAGCCTTCCTTCCGTGACCCGGCGCCTGCCGCGCCGGGTCACGGTGCTCGCCGTGGCCGGCACGGCCCTCGCACTCGTTGTCCCGGTCCAAGCCACGGCCGCGTCCGGCGCGACCCGGGCCGCCCGGGCCGCCGACCCGGTGGCCACCATGACGTTCACCGCCACGGAACGCCGGGCGGCGCTCGCCTACTGGACGCCGGCCCGGATCAAGGCCGTGGGCAAGTCCGTGGACCTCGGCCCGACCGGGCCGAAGACGAAAACGTGGACGGGTACGCCGATGAAGACCGTGGGGCGGCTCTTCTTCGTCAACGCCGGTGGCGCCGACACCTGGTGCACGGCCACCGCCGTGAAGAGCGCCAACCGCTCCGTCGTGATGACCGCCGCACACTGCGTCCGCCGCTCCGCCTCACCCGCCAACACCAACATGACGATGGTGTTCGTCCCGGCCTACAGCAAGGGCAGGCAGCCCTACGGCGCCTTCGCGGTCCGTACCGCCCTGACTCCGCGTACCTTCGCCCAGGAAGGCACGAACGACGTGGCCGCGCTCGTCGTCGACGCCGGCAGGAACGGACGTAAGCTCACCGACGCGGTGGGCGCCACGCCCATCGCCTTCGGCCGCCCGGTCGGCGGCACCGTCTCCGCCTTCGGCTACCCCGCCACCCACCCCCAGCTCGGCGAGCAACTCCTGCGCTGCGTCGGTACGGCGAAGAAGGAGAACGGTACGCAGATGATCCCCTGCGACATGACCGGCGGCTCCAGCGGCGGCCCGTGGCTGGCGAACTTCGACTCGGCCACCGGCAAGGGCACCCTCGTCTCGGTCAACAGCGCACTGGACAGCCTGCAACCGACCAAGATGTACGGCGAGATCCTGGGCGCCACGGCCAAGACGATGTTCCAGCGGGCCGAACGCGGCTGATCCTCCGGCCGGGTGAGCCCCTCACACCGGGCTCACCCATGTGCCGCTCTCGGCCGAGCGCACCATGGCGTCCACGACCGCCGCGCTGCGCACGGCGTCCGTGAGGGTGGCGCCGTACGGCTTGCCCTCTGCGACGGACCGCAGGAAGCGGTACGCCTCGATCACCTTGAGGTCGTCGTAGCCCATCGCGTTCGCCGCGCCCGGCTGGAACGCGCCGAACTCGCCGTCGCCCGGGCCGACATACACGGTGGTGACGGGCTGGTCCTGGTAGGTCGTGCCACGGCTGACGGCCAGTTCGTTCATCCGGCGGAAGTCCCAGAACACCGCGCCCTTGGTGCCGTGCACCTCGAAGCCGTAGTTGTTCTGCTCGCCGACCGAGACCCGGCAGGCCTCCAGGACACCCCGGGCGCCGGAGGCGAACCGCAGCAGGCAGTTGACGTAGTCCTCGTTCTCCACCGGGCCCAACTCGCCCCCGGTGGCCAGGGCGTGCCCGGCGGTCGCGCCGGTGGGGCGGGCCCGCCGCGGCAGGAAGATCGCGGTGTCGGCGGCGAGGGAGGTGATGTCGCCGAGCAGGAAGCGGGCCAGGTCGGCGCCGTGCGAGGCCAGGTCGCCCAGGACTCCGTGGCCGCCGCGCTCCAGCTCGTAGCGCCAGGTGAGGGCGCCGTCCGGGTGGGCCGCGTAGTCGCTGAACAGGCGGACCCGGATGTGGGTGACCGCGCCCAGCTCGCCGGAGGCGATCAGGGCGCGGGCGGCCTCCACGGCGGGCGCGTTGCGGTAGTTGAAGCCGACCGCGCCCTGGACGCCCGCGTCGGCGACCGCGTCGGACACGGCGGAGGCGTCCGCCGTGGACAGGCCCACCGGCTTCTCGATCCAGATGTGCTTGCCGGCCCGCGCCATCGCGACGCCGATCTCGCGGTGCAGGAAGTTCGGTGCGGTGATGCTCACCGCCTGCACGCCCGGGTCGGTGACGACCTCGCGCCAGTCGCGGGTGGTGGCGGCGAAACCGAACTGCTCGGCCGCCTGCTCGGCCCGCCCGGGCACGTCCTCGGCGACCGTCACCAGCCGCGGCCGCAGGGTCAGCTCCGGAAAGTGGTGCGGGACCCGGGCGTACGCCTGGGTGTGCACCCGCCCCATCCATCCGAATCCCACAACGGCAACACCGAGCGAGGTCACCATGACTGCCCTTCTTTGGACCGGTCCATAAGCTGTTTCCAGTCACCCTGGAACTCGTTAGTCCTTATGTCAATACTTTTGAATGCCTTTGACAGCCGACCGGAGCGCGTGGAACGGTCCAACCATGAGACCACCGACCATCCGCGATGTCGCCGAACGGGCCGGTGTGTCGAAATCCCTGGTCTCCCTGGTGCTGCGCGGCTCCGAGCAGGTGCGCCCGGAGAAACGGCAGGCCGTGCTGGCCGCCGTCGAGGAACTCGGCTACCGGCCCAACGCCGCCGCCCGCAGTCTCAGCGAGCGCCGCACCCGCTCGGTCGGCGTCCTCCTCAACGACCTGCGCAACCCCTGGTTCGTCGAACTCCTCGACGGCCTGGGCTCCCGTCTGCGCGAGAGCGGACTGCACATGCTCCTCGCCGACGGCCGGCTCAACCGACGCCACGGCGAGGACCTCACCCGCACCTTCACCGAACTGCGCGTCGACGGACTGATCGCCGTCGGCACACTGCCCGCCTCCGACGAACTGCGCGCCGCCGCGACCCGCGTTCCCACCGTCGTAGCGGGCGCCCGCGAGCCGGTGCTGCCGCACGTCGACGTCGTCGCGGGCGACGACGCCCACGGAGCACGGCTGGCCACCGAGCACCTCGTCGATCTCGGCCACCGCCGCATCGGCCACATCGCCGGACAGGGCGTCGCCGGCGCGCTGCGCCGCAGCGGTTTCGAGGCGGTCGTGCGCGAACACGGGCTGAGCGACCTCGCCACGGTCGAACAGGGTGACCTGACCGAGGAGGGCGGCTACCGCGCCATGGTCCGGCTGCTCAACGCCCCCGCCCCGCCGACCGCCGTCCTCGCCTTCAACGACATCGCCTGCGTCGGCGCCCTGTCGGCGGCCGAGGAGTCCGGCCTCCAGGTGCCGCGCGACCTCTCCCTCGTCGGCTACGACAACACCTATCTGGCGCGCCTACGACACCTGTGGCTCACCACGGTCGACAACGCCAGCCACGACATCGGCCGCCGCGCCGCACACCTCCTCCTCGACCGGATGGCACACCCGGGGCGCCCGGCCGAGACCGTCCTGTCCGCGCCGACTCTTGAGGTGCGGGGCACCACGGGCCCGCCGCCCGCGACCGGGACGCCGTAGCAACTCGCCAGCCCGGTACGGCAGTTGCGTGACAGGATGAGTGACTGTGAGCGAGCGCGGCGCATTCATGACCATCGCCGGGGCCGCCGCGCCCCTGTACGTGAGCACCCTCGCCGCCTCGGCGGGGGCGCTCGTCGACACCGCGCTGCTGGGCCGGCACGCCACCGTCTCGCTCGCCGCGTTCGCCGTCACCATCGCGGTGTTCAGCCCGGCCACCGCCACCGTGGCGGGCGCGCTGCGCGGGGTGATGCCGTTCGTCGCGCCGCAACGGGACGACCCCGAGGGGCTGTTGCCGCTGGTGCGCAGCGGGATGTGGCTGGCGTTCGCCGTCGGCGGGGTGTGCGCGGGAGCGGTGGCCGCGGTGCCGCTGCTGGGCGGGGCGTTCGGCGTCCCGGGCGCCGTACTCGACCAACTGGGCCTGTTTCCCTGGATGTTGGCGGTCAGTGTGCTGCTGATCGCGGTCAACTCCGCGGCGGCGTCCGTACTGGTCGGGCTCGGCCGGTCGGCGCTGGTGATGCGGTCCGGGCTCGCGGGCACCGCCGTCTCCGTGACGCTGTCGGTCCTGCTCGTCGGGGCACCCGGCCCGCTGCCGAGCCTCGGGCTGACCGGCGCCGGGCTGGCCATGCTCGCCGCCGGCCTGGTGGGGGCCGCCCTCAACCAGTACGCGCTGCGCCGCCGTACGGTGCTCGCCGGGCGGCCGATCCGGCCCGGCAGACCCGATCCGCGCGAGGTGCTGCGGCTGGCCCGGGTCGGGGTGCCGCTCGGCGCGACCGTGCTGGTGAAGTTCTCCGTGCTGGGCGTGCTGACCTTCGCCGCCGCCCGCATCGGCACAGACAGCGCCGCCGTGCACGGCGTCTCCGAGTCCCTGGTGAACGTCGTCTTCTCCGCCGCCGTGGCCGTCGGCCAGGCCACGGTGCCGCTGATCGCCGGGTACGCCGAGGACCGCGACCTCGCCCGCGTCCGGCGCAGTGTGACCGCCGGGACCGGGGTCGCCCTGTGCGCGGTCGTCGTCCTCGGGACCGCACTGGTCGTGCTGCGGAACCCGGTGATCGGCCTGTTCACCCGGAGCCCCGGGCTCGCGGACCAGGTGGTACGGCTGCTGCCGCTGATCCTCGCGGTGGTCGCCGCCGACGCCCTCCAGGCCGTGGCGGGCTTCGCCCTCGTCGGACTCAGACGCACCGTGCCGAGCCTGGTCTCGACGGTGGTGTGGTTCGGCGTCCTGGCGGCCCTGGCCGTACCGGTCGCCGACGCGACGGGTCTGAGGGGGCTGTGGACCGCGCTGGCGTGCGCGAACCTGCTCCAAGCCGTGAGCAAGTATGTGTCCTTCCGGCGGCACAGTGCCAGGATCGTCGGCACGGCTCTGCCGGTTCCCGTACAGGAGGGGAACACCGGCCGGACACCTCCGCGAGATGACGCCACACAGTCCGCCCACTACGGTCGTGCAGACGACGGGAACGCCGGGGACGCCGGAAGAAGGACAGCATGAGCAGCCGGAACGCGGGTGAGGTCGCGCGAGTCGAGGACGGGGCGCTGACGCTGGCCGCGCAGGCCGGTGATGTGTCCGCGCTGGGGTTGTTGCTGGAGCGGCATCGGGCGGGGATGCGTGCGGTCGCGGTGAGTGTGCTGGGGCCGGGGCCCGATGTCGACGACGTGGTCCAGGACGCCGCGCTCACCGCGCTCCGGCGGGTGGGAGACGTGCGGGACCCGGAGGCCGTGGGGGCGTGGTTGCGGATGATCGTGCGTAATGCCGCCCGTTCGCTGCTGCGGGGGGCCGTCGAGTCGCGGCCGCTCGACGAGGTGCGGGAGCCCGCCACCGACTCCGGTCCGGAGCGGTGGCTGGAGCATCATGCGATGCGCGACTGGATCTGGGAGGCCATCGAGGAACTGACTCCCGCGCTCCGACTGCCGCTCGTGCTGCGGCACTTCAGTGTCGGCGTCACGTCGTACGAGCGGATGGCGGAGGCCTGCGGGGTCCCGGTCGGTACCGTCCGCAGCCGGCTCAGCCAGGCGCGGGCCAAGCTCGCGCTCGCCCTCGCCGCCACGGCGGACGCCCCGCACGGCGACGCCGGACGCCGTACCCGTGCCAGCCGGATCGAGGCGCGCGAGACCCTGCGCGCAGCCGAGAGCGGACGGTTCGGGCAGCTGCTCGCAGAGCGCTGGTCGCCCGAGGCCGCGCTGGTCCGGGGGAACGAACCGGTGGGCGGGCGGGGCCTGTTGGTACGGGGTATGGAGTGCGACCTGGAGGCCGGCGTACGGCAGCACCTCGTGCACGCCGTGGCCGGGCGGTCGCTCGTCGTCTGGGAGATGGACATCACCAACCCCGACGACGACCCCGAGCACTGCCCGCCCGCCGTGGCCTGGGTCATGAGTCTGGACGACGCCGGACGGGTGCACCGGCTGCGGCTCGTCCACCCCAGGCCCTTGCCGGCCGAGAGGCTTCTCCTCGTGTGACAGGCGTCACGCCGACCCGATCGAACTTCCCTCTCCCGCCCGCGTCCTGTCCGTGTCACCACCACAGGCAGGACAGGGAGATCCCATGACCAGCACCACCACCTCGACCGATCCGCTCGCCGCCGGAACACACGCCGTCGACGTCGACGGAGTCACCCAGCGCTATCACGTCCACGGCACGGGTCCCGTGTGCATCGCGCACTCCGGCGGGCCCGGCATCCACTGGGACTACCTGCGCATGCCCGCCCTGGAGGAGTACCTCACGGTCGTCTACCCGGAGCCGGTCGGCACCGGCGCCTCCGGCCGTCTGCCCTCCCACCCGCACGGTTACACCCGGGCCCGCTACAGCCGTTTCCTCACCGCACTGATCGAGCACCTCGGCGCCGACGAGGTGTATCTGCTGGGCCACTCGCACGGCGGTTTCGTCGCCCAGTACCACGCGTTGCACCACCCCGACCGGATCGCCGGAGTGATCCTCTACGACAGTGCTCCGGTGACCGGTCCCGAACACGGGGCGGAGGCCATGCGCCAGGTGCAGGCGTTCGCCGAGCGGCACGCGGACAACCCGGGACTGCCCGAGGTCGTGGAGGCGTTCCAGAACATTCCCACCATCTCCGACGACGCCGGGATCACCGGTGTGGCACGTGGTCTGTTCCCCGCCTACTTCGCCGACTTCTGGGGCCGGGAGAAGGAGTTCGCCCCCGCGCGCGAGGCCGTGGTGGCCACCTACGTCTCCGGGCTGGACGAGGACCTCACCCCGGACGTCATCGACGACCGCGCCGACCTCGGCTCGCTCACCGTGCCGGCCCTCGTGCTGGTGGGCCGCCACGACTTCATCTGCGGGGTGCGCTGGGCCGAGGAACTGCACCGGCTCATCCCGGGATCGCAGCTGGTGATCCTGGAGAACAGCGGGCACTTCGGCCACCTGGAGGAGCCGGCGGCCTTCGCGCGGGCCGTCACGGCGTTCGTCGACTAGGTCATTTGGTCGAAGCCCCGTCGGACGGTCCGGCCTAGCGTGGACCCGTCCGGAGGGTTTCCGACAGAACAAGGAGCAACGGCATGAGTGCCGTCAAGAACATCGTTCTCGTGCATGGTGGATTCGTCGACGGTTCCGGCTGGCAGTCCGTGTACCGCCTGCTCACTCAGGACGGCTTCAAGGTCAGCGTCGTACAGAATCCGACCCTGTCCCTCGAAGGCGACGTCGCGGCCACCCACCGTGCCCTCGACGCCCTGGACGGTCCCGCGGTGCTCGTCGGACACTCCTACGGCGGGGCCGTGATCACCGAGGCCGGCCGCCACGACAAGGTGGCCGCGCTCGCCTACATCGCGGCCTTCGCGCCGGACAAGGACGAGTCGGTCGGTACCCTGGTCGCCGACCCGGCGCCTGGTGCGCCCGTGCCGCCGATCCTGCCGCCCAAGGACGGTTTCCTCTTCCTGGACCGGCACAAGTTCGCCGCGTCGTTCGCCGGTGACCTGCCCGCCGAGGACGCCGCGTTCCTGGCCGACGCCCAGGTCCCGTGGGGTCTGGACGCGCTCGGCGGGACGATCACCGAGCCCGCCTGGCGGACCAGGCCGAGCTGGTACCTCGTGGCGAGTGACGACCACATGATCCCGCCGCCGGTCCAGCACCGGATGGCCGAGCGCGCCGGAGCCACCGTGGCCGAGGCCGCCGCGAGCCACGCCGTCTACGTCTCCCGGCCGGCGGCGGTGGCGGAGCTGATCAAGCAGGCGGCGGCCGGCCGGGCGTGACCCGTCCGCCCTCCTGACCGCAGCCAACTCCCCGCGCCGGCCCGCCTGTTCCCCTCAGGCGGGCCGGTCGCCTCCCCCGAGAGAACCTGAGAGAGAATCGGCTCCATGACGACCGTCGTCCAGCCGTCCGTCGCCGAGCAGTCCGAGGCGGAAGCGCTCCACCGATTCCAGACGGAGGCTCCCGAGTCCGTCCGTACCGCGCTGGGCATGACCGCCACGCGGATCGGCGGAGGTGTGGTGCTGTCGATGCGCGAGGACAGCACCCACTTCTGGAGCAAGGCCCTCGGCTTCGGGGTCACCGCCCCCGTCACCGCCCGACTCGTCGCGGAGGTCTGCGACTTCTACCGGGCCGCGCGCACCCCGCAGGCCACCCTCCAGATCGCGCCCGCCTTCCTGCCCGAGGACTGGCCCGAGATCTGCGCCAGGGAGGGCATCGTCCGCGGATCGTCCTCGGTCAAGCTCGTGTGTACGACCGACGAGGCCGTCGCCCGCGCCGACGCCCTGGCCGTGCCGCCCGCCGGCATCCGCGTCGCCCCGCTGGCGGCCGAACACGCCCTGGAATGGGGCACGGTGATGGTGCGGGCCTTCGGGGCGCCGGTGGAGCACTACGCCGAGATGGGCGCCGCCACCGTGACCCGGCCTGGCTGGCATCCCTACGGGGCCTGGCTGGACGGGGAGTTGGTCGGCACCGGCACCCTGTTCGTCCGCGGTGACACGGCGCAGTTCTTCGCCGGCGGTGTACTGCCCCACGCACGGGGACGCGGCGGCCAGACCGCCCTGCTCGCCGCCCGGGCCCGCGCGGCACGGCAGTTGGGGTGCAGGGTGCTGGTCGCCGAGACGGGCGCCGAGACCCCCGGCACCCACAACAGCTCCCTGCACAACATGCTCCGCCTCGGCTTCCAGGCGGCCTACGAACGCCCCAACTGGAGCTGGCGGTTCGCCCTCGACGAGAACTGAGCGGTCGGCACCGTCACACCACGGGGCCGGTCAGCGCGTCAAGCGGGCCGCCCCGTGAGGTGACGTTCAACCTCCGGAAGACACTGCGGAGATGGGCGGCCACCGTGCGCAGGGGCAGGAAGAGCCGCGCGGCGAGGGCCTTCAGCCGCGCCACGGCGTCCTCGTCCCGCTCCTCCTCGTCCCACGGGGTGGGATGTTGCGTCACAGGCCGAGCGCCTGTCGGGTGGTGGGCTTCGGCCGCGGCGTCCGAGAGTGACACAACTCTTCCAAGGCGGCCCCTTCCCCGTCTTTCGCCCCGGCGCGCAGTCCTTTCGCCAGAGCGCGTTCCGTGTCCCGCGGGCATGTCGTGAATAGAGTGCTACGTCATCTTCTGCCCCGCGCTGATACGTTGCTCGGGCGCCGGAGTCGTCCGCCGCCCCACGCACCCCGGGAAGAAGGAGAGGCGTCCAGTGGCCTCGCACGGGACGCGCCGCACCTCGCCGGCCCTGTTCACCCTCGTCCTCGCGCTCGTCCTGCTGGCCGGACCGGCCTGCGTACCCGGAGCCGAGTCACCGCCCCCGCCCGCGAAGTCGGCCCCGTCCCGGTCGTCAGGACCGCCGACGGCCTACGGCGCCTACGTCGGCTACGGCGCCGACGCCGTACGGCGGGTCGCGGAGTTCGGTGCCTGGCTCGGCCGGCCGGAGCCCCGCGTCGGGCACGCGTATCTGCCCGGTGACAACTGGAGCGGCATCGAGGGCAGTTCGAGCGACCTGGACCAGTGGACCGAGTGGCGCCGGGCCCGCGAGGACCGTCTGCTGGTCCTCAACGTGCCCATGCTGGACCGCAATGAGGACCACCTCCCCGACTCCGTGGTCCGCGCCGAACTGGCGGACGGCGCGGACGGACGCTACGACGGCCACTTCGCCGCGCTCGCCCGGCGACTGGTCCAACAGGGCGCCCCGGACACCGAGATCGTCCTGGGCTGGGAGATGAACGGCATCACCTACAGCCACCGCTGCGCACCCGCCCCCGCATCCTGGAAGCGCTACTGGACGCGCATCGTCACCGCGATGCGCTCCGTACCCGGACAGCGTTTCCGCTTCGACTTCACCCCGAACCGCGGCCGGGACGCGATCCCCTGGACCGACTGCTACCCCGGCGACCGCTACGTCGACGTCATCGGCATGGACGCCTACGACTCACCCCGGGGCACCCCCTTCACCGAGCAACTCACCGAGCCGTACGGCCTGTTGGCGCAGGCCGCCTTCGCCCGCGCCCATCACAAGCCCCTCGCCTACCCCGAGTGGGGCCTGTACGAGAACGGCGACAACCCCACCTATATGCGCGGCATGCTCACCTGGATGACCGGACAGCACCCGCTCTACCAGACCATCAGCGACTACTGCCCGCACGGCGTGTGGCGCTGCGGTGCCAACCCCAAGTCCGCAGCCGTGTACCGCGCTTTGACGGATCGTCAGCCATGAAGACGGGGAACGGCACCGCCGACGCGCGGCGATGCCGTTCCCTGCTGGACGTCGAACCAGCCTGCTACGGCGTCCACTTGACGTTCGGGTTCACCTGGCCGGTCCAGTTGAAGATCGCCATGTTGTCCCAACCGTCCCCGCTGCCACTGATGTTGGCCGGGTCCCAGCCGTTGCCCGCGACCGCGTACCAGGTCGGCTCCCAGTAGAAGACGCCGATCGCGCCCGCGCTGCGGGCCGTGTTCTGCACGGCGGTGAACTCCGCTCCCTGGCCCGCCCAGGTGAGCGGATAGCCCGAGCAGCCCGAAGTCACCGAGTTCGCCGTGGAGTCGGCGTCCGACGTGGTGAACGGGTAGGCCGTCTCGGCGATGATGACGTCCTTGCCGTACCGCGACTTCATGTCCGAGACGACGCTGCCCATGTTGGCCAGCGTGCCGTGCCACATGCAGTAGTACGACAGCCCGGTGATGTCCCAGTTGACGCCCTGCGCCTTGATGCCGTCGTAGAACCAGCGGGCGTTGGAGTCGCTGTCCGCGTCGGCGGTGTGGATGATCACCTGGGTGGAACTGTTGCACGCCTTGGTCGCGTTGTAGCCCGACTTCAGCAGCAGGGCGAGGTTGGTGAAGCTGTTGTTGACGACCTTGCCGTCGTCCCACAGCATGCCGACGTTGATCTCGTTGCCGATCTGCACACTGTCCGGGGTGGTGCCCTGGGACTTGAGGCTGTTGCAGACGTCGTAGGTGTAGTTGTAGACGTCGGTCTGCAGCGCGCTGATGCCGTGGCTCGACCAGGCGGCGGGCTTGTACTGCTTGCCCGGGTCGGCCCAGGTGTCCGAGTAGTGGAAGTCGACCAGCAGCTTCAGGCCCTTGGCCTTGACCTGCTTCGCGTACGCCAGCACCTTCGCCTTGTTGTTGTAGCCGCTGGCGGGGTTGTTCCAGATCCGCAGGCGGACGTAGTTGACGCCGGCGGCCTTGAGGATGTCCAGCGGGTCCTTGGCGGTCCCGCTGGAGTCGTAGTACTTGGCGCCGAGGTCGATCGCGCGCTGCGCGGACGAGACATCGGCGCCGAGCATGGTGAGCGAGTTCGCGGCGGCGGCGTTCGTGGGGGTGAGCGTCGCCGCCGGCAGGGCGACTGCGGCCAGCAGCAAGGCGGCCTTCACTATGCGGCCCGGGAATTTCACGGGGAACCCGACCTCCTTGGGTCGACTGACATGCGCATGCGGGTTGGTTCTGAGAACGTTCACAGTAAGAGAGGTGACGGGCACTGTAAATATGTGTGTCGGTTGTATTTCCTGCAGTTGGTCGGCGGTGGTGCTCGCGTTGTCGGGATGGGAACGTACACAACAATCAGTACGGAGTGGTACCTCGGTACTACGCCCGCCTCCCTCAACGGCCCCTCGGTACGACGGGTTCGAACCCTCCGCGCGCCTAGCGTTGCCCGTGTCCAGTGGGGGCAGTGGCACGTGAGCGTGAGGGAAGACGATGATCGAGGCGCAGCAACTGACGAAGCGGTACGGGGAGAAGACGGCGGTCGACCGGCTCGACTTCGTCGTCAAACCCGGCACCGTCACCGGCTTCCTGGGCCCGAACGGTGCCGGGAAGTCCACCACGATGCGCATGATCGTCGGCCTGGACGCGCCCACCGGCGGCACCGTCACGGTCAACGGCAAGCCCTACGCCGAGCACGGCGCACCGCTCCAGGAGGTCGGCGCGCTCCTGGAGGCGAAGTCGATCCATCCGGGCCGCTCCGCGTTCGACCATCTGATGGCGCAGGCCTACACACACGGCATTCCGCGCCGCAGGGTCGACGAGGTGATCGAGCTGACGGGCCTGCAGTCCGTGGCGAAGAAGCGGGCGGGGGCCTTCTCCCTCGGCATGGGGCAGCGGCTCGGCATCGCCGCAGCGCTGCTCGGTGACCCGGCGACCGTGATGCTCGACGAACCCGTCAACGGCCTTGACCCCGAAGGCGTGTTGTGGATCCGCAACCTGCTGACCGGGCTCGCGGCGGACGGCCGTACCGTCTTCGTCTCCTCGCACCTGATGAGCGAGATGGCGCTGGTCGCCGACCACCTGATCATCGTCGGACGGGGGCGGCTGCTGGCCGACACCACGGTGCGGGACCTGGTCCGGGATGCGGGCGGCGACACCGTCACCGTCGCGTCCGAGCAGCCCGCCCGGCTGCGTGAGGTCCTCGCCGGTCCCGGTGTCGAGATCACCGGCGAGGTCGGCTCCGAGGAACTGCACGTCACCGGAGTGACCGCGCGGGAGATCGGCCGCAGGGCCGCCGAACACGGCATCCCGCTGTTCGAACTCAGCGCACGGTCCGTCTCCCTGGAGCAGGCGTTCATGGACCTGACCCGGGATGCCGTCGAGTACCACGGCTCCACCACCGTCGAGACCCCCGGGAGGGCCGCGTGAGTACCGCCGTCGCGACCGAGAGCGCCGCACCCGCACCCGTCCAGCGGTCCCGTCCGCCGTACAAGGTCACCGGGCGCCGGGTGCTGCGCTCCGAGTGGGCCAAGCTGTGGTCCCTCCGCTCGACCTGGATCACCCTGGGCCTCGGCCTGCTGTTCCTGATCGCGTTCGGCCTGATCTCCGCCGCGCACTACAAGTCCTCCTACGGCTCCGGGCATCTGGAGCACGACGACGTCAACGCCACCGCGCTCGACATCTCCCTCTTCGGCACGAACTTCGCGCAGCTCGCCCTCGGGGTGCTGGGCGTCCTGGTCACCGCCGGCGAGTACTCGACCGGCATGATCCGCTCCACGCTGGCCGCCGTACCGCGCCGCCTGCCGGTGCTGTGGTCCAAGGCCGCCGTGTTCGGCGTGGTCGCGCTCGGTGTCTCCCTCGTCGGGGTGTTCGTCGCGTTCCCGATCGTGAGCGGCATCGTCTCCGGCACCCCCGCGGCCCTCACGTTCTCCCACTCCGGAGTCGTACGCAGTCTGCTCGGCGCCGGTCTCTACCTCGGCCTGGTCGGTGTGATCGGCACCGCGCTGGGCGCGCTGCTCCGCTCGGTCGCCGGTGGTATCTCCGTCCTGGTCGCCACCCTGATGCTGGTGCCCGGACTGATCTCGCTGCTGCCCAGCTCCTGGCAGGACAACATCAGCCCGTACCTGCCGAGCAACGCGGGCGAGGCGATGTTCGCGCTGACCCACGACTCGACGACCCTCTCGCCCGGCGCCGGGCTGCTGGTCTTCCTCGGCTGGACGGCGCTCGCGCTGGCCGGGGCCGCCTACCGGCTGGTGCGGACCGACGCCTGAGGCGCGCGACGCGGCATCCGGCCTGGTCATCGGTCGGATGCCGCGTCCGTGCGGGGCCCACAATGGACAGGTGACACCGATGAGCCTCGACGACCCCGTCCACGCGCCGTTCGCGGAGGCCGACCTCCCGGGGAGTCACCCACTGGTCGGCCGCCTGTCCCGGCTCGGGCGACGGATCAAGCAGGGCGACCGCAGGCGTCCGTGGGTGCTGGACACGGCCCTGGTCGTCCTGGTCGCGCTGATGTTCTGCCTGCCGGACCTGGTGGACGACGACGACGGCCGGCGGCGCGGCTTCGACAACAGCTTCATCCATCTGCCCTGGCCGGCGACGATCGCCCTCCAGGCCGGCCTGGTGCTGCCGCTGCTGTGGCGGCGCCGCAGGCCGACCCTGGCCTTCGCGCTGATCGCCGCGGTGTTCTTCGTCCAGGCGGGGCTGGGGGTGTGGCTGCGCGCCGACGTCGCGCTGCTCATCTCCCTCTACAGCCTCGTCCTGCACGGGCAACTGCGGCGGCTGCCCGCCGCCTGCGCCGTCACCCTCGCCGCGCTGGGACTGTTCGCCCTCCGGCTGCCCTCCCAAGTGCCGGTCCTGGACGCCCTGTTCGTCCTGTTCAGCACGATCACCGCGGCCGTGGCGCTCGGCTTCGTCGTCCGCATCCGGCGCGCCCAGCTCGCCGTGCTGCGCGACCGCGCGGCCCGCCTGGAGATCGAACGCGACCAGCGCAGCAGGCTCGCCGCCGCCGCCGAACGCACCCGGGTGGCCCGGGAGATGCACGACATCATCGGCCACAACCTCTCCGTCATCATTACCCTCGCCGACGGCGGCGCCTACGCCACCGACCTCGCGCCCGAACGCGGCAAGCAGGCCCTGCTCCTCATCGGCGACACCGGCCGGCAGGCGCTCGGTGAACTCCGCCGCATGCTGGGCGTGTTGCGCGTCCAGACGCCCACCCCCGACGCCCCCGAACTCAGCCCCCAGCCCGGTGTCGCCGACCTCGACGCGCTGTGCGCCCGCATCCGCGCCGCCGGTCCGCAGGTCGTCTACCGCACCGGTGGCGAACCGGCCGCCCTGGACCGAGGGGTCCAGCTGACCGTGTACCGCATCGTGCAGGAGGCCCTCACCAACGCCCTCAAGCACGCGGGCCACGACACCCGCGTGGAGCTGGCGGTGACCGTCGAGGACGCGCGGGTGTCCATCGACTGCCACGACACCGGCCCGGGCGCGGCCGGCACCGGACCCGCACCGAGCCACGACGAAGGACACGGACTCGCCGGCATGAGAGAACGCGCGGCCCTCTACCACGGCACCGTCACCGCGGGCCCCGCCCCGGGCGGCGGCTGGACGGTACGGACCACCCTCGACCTCACCCCGCCCGACGTGATCGGGGGAGCGGCATGACGACCGTGCTCATCGTGGACGACCAGCCCCTCCAACGCCTCGGATTCCGCATGCTGTTGGAGGCCACCCCCGACACCGAGGTGGTCGGCGAGGCCGCGCACGGCGGCGAGGCGGTGCGCATGGCCGCCGAGCTGCGTCCCGACGTGATCCTGATGGACGTACGGATGCCCGGCATGGACGGCATCGAGGCCACTCGCAGGGTCGTCGCGGCCGGCGACCGCTCCCGCGTCCTCATCCTCACCACCTTCGACCTCGACGAGTACGCCCACGAGGCACTGCGCGCGGGAGCCAGCGGCTTCCTCCTCAAGGACGCCCACCCCGAGGAACTCCTCGCCGGCATCCGCGCGGTGGCCTCCGGCGACGCCGTCATCGCCCCCGCACTGACCCGTCGCCTGCTGGACGCCTACGCCCAGCACCTGCCGAGAAGCTCACCGGAGGGATCCGTGACAGCGCCCGCGACGGACGACCCCCGCATCCGCTCCCTCACCGAACGCGAGCGGGAGATCCTCGTCGCCATCGGCAGGGGCTGGACCAACGGCGAGATCGCCGAGCGCCTGTTCCTGTCCGAGTCCACGGTGAAGACCCACGTCGGCCGGGTCCTGGCGAAGGTCGGCGCCCGCGACCGCATCCAGGCCGTCATCCTCGCCTACGACCTCGGCCTCGCCCGCCCCAACGCCCCTGACCAGTAGGGAGACCGGCTGCCCCGTCCTGAAACCTAAGCTTGCGCCGGCCGCACGCACAGCTTCGTGCGCGCTGTGGACTGTGCGGCGATTCGGGACGACTGTTGCTTCCCATGGTCGAGATCAAAAGGGCTGTGTCCCGCAGAACGATGTTGGGCGCCATGGCGGTGTCCGCGACCGCGGCCGCCGTGGCAGCGCCGTCGGCCGAGGCCGCGCCGCAGGTGAGACCCGATCTTCTCTATGTCGGCAGTTGGAACAACGGACAGGTGTACGGGGTCCGGTTCGACCCTGTTGAAGGGCTCCTGACGTCCATCGGGCCGGTGGCGCAGGTGAGTTCGGGCTGGGTGACGGCGCATCCGGACCGTCCGGTGCTCTACGTCGGCAGCCAGCTCGACGGTGGAATCGTCACCGTGTTCGCCGTGGACCGCTCGACCGGCGCGCTGACACAGACCGGTCAGGTGAGCACGGACGGCGGCGGCACGGCCGGCGGTGGCCTGTCCCACCTCGGCGTGGACCGGCCCTCGGACACCCTGCTCGTCGCCAACTTCGAGGCGGGCCAGGCCACTTCACTCCCGATCCACCGGGACGGCTCCCTCGGCGCACCGGTGTCGGTCGTCACGGACACCGGATCGGGGCCCAGCCCACGGCAGTTGGGCCCGCACCCGCACCATGTCGTCGTGGCACCCGGCCGCCGCCACGCCCTGGTCGCCGACTTCGGCGCCGACCGGGTCTTCGTCTACCGCTTCGACGGTACGACGGGCGCGCTGTCCGCGGGCGAGGACGGCCCCGGCGCCTACGCCACCGACGCCGGTGCCGGCCCGCGACGGCTCGTCTTCCACCCCGACGGACGCAAGGCGTATCTCCTCACCGAACTGACGGCCGAACTCCAACTCCTCGACTGGGACGGAAGGTCCGGCGAGTTGACACTCCGTCAGAGTCTCGCCGTCGACTCTCCCGACTTCACCGGCACCAAGAGCGGCGCCGAACTGGCCATCAGCCGCGACGGCCGCTTCGTCTACGCATCGAGCCGAGGCGAGAACACCCTCGTCGTCCACGAGGTCGAGCGCGGGACCGGGCAGCTCTCCCTCCTCCAGCGCATCCCCAGCGGGGGCCTGAAACCCTGGAGCTTCACCGTCCACCCCGGTGGCCGCTGGATGTTCGTCGCCAACGAGGCGAGCAGCACCCTCGACCTCTTCGCCATCGACTCCCGCTCCGGCCTGCTCACCGCCACCGGAAACTCCCTGCCCCTGCCGAACCCCGACTCCGTCACCGTCTGCGCACGCTGAGATCCCGCCGCGCGCGATGGGCCATCGATCCCGCGCGGCAAGGGGCGGGGCTGATCCGGCGCCGCACCGGAGACGAGCCGGCCCCGCCGCCACGGCCCGCCGGCCGTCCCCGATGTCATAGGCGGCGAGAGCGTGGCGATGGCCTCGGCGCACGACGGCCGACGCGGCCGCGTTGACCACCCCCGCGTGACATCGCAGGTCACACACGGTTTCCCGGGCCCCGCCCGGACGGGCAACAGGAAACCCGTCGACCCCGGTGGTCCACCGGGACAGGCTGATCCCCGTCAGCACGAAGCACGGCCTGCGACCACGCAGGAGACCCACTAGGGGGAAACATGCGCAAGATGTTGAGTGCCGCCGCGGCGCTCGCGACCGCCGCCACCGCGGTGGTGGCGATGACCGGTGCCGCCCAGGCCGCGCCGGCGAGCAACAGCACGGTGTACGGATGCGCGTCCGGGAACGTGTGCATCTGGGCGGAGGGCGTCAACCCGGTCGACAGCCCGCACCCGACCAACCAGTACGCCAGCTACGGCGCCCACAACCTGAGCAACCAGTTCGGGTACCACTGGGTCCTCAACAACCAGTACGGCGGGGCCGGCGCGGACCTGTGCAACAACTACGGCGGCACCAACTGCGTCGAGCACCTCGCGCAGGACCAGTGGACCTACACGAACCTCACCCCCATCAACTCCATCAAGCTCAACCGGCCGTAGCGGACCTTCCGCCACGCAGACCACGGGGGAGCGACTGCCGGGACCGGTCCACGCCGGTCCCGGCAGTCCCGTTTTCGCCACTCAGGTGAAAGTCTTGGCTCCCTGTCCGACCCCCGCAGTAACCTGGGCATCCGCCGTCTCACGATCCGGGCAGGCCAGTGCCAGGGGGGACGCCTTGGGGGACCAGGCACACGAACAAGCGGGCGCGGACCGGACCGACCAGCCGGAAAGCCCCGTGCAGACCACACCGTCCTTTCCCGCGCAGCTACGCCGGCTGCGCCGGGAACGCGGACTGTCGCTCGCCGACCTCGCGCATCGGACGCACTACAGCAAGGGCTATCTCAGCAAGATCGAGACCGGCGTCAAGCGCGCGACCGTCGACGTAGCCCGTCAGTGCGACCACATCCTGCGCGCCGAGGGCGAGTTGCTCCGGCTGGTGCGGGAGGCCGCCCCGGCGGAGCGCGGCGGCGGACCGTCCGCCGACACCGGGGCACCCGCCTGTCCGTATCGCGGACTTGCGGCGTTCACCCCGGCGGACGCGGGCTGGTTCTTCGGCCGGGAGCGGGCCACCGCCGCCCTCGTCGAGCGGGTGTTCCAACGGGTGGGCGGCGGACCGCTGTTGCTGGTCGCCCCGTCGGGTGCCGGCAAGTCCTCGCTGCTGAACGCCGGACTCGTACCGGCACTCGGGCGTCCCGGCGGCTTCCCGATGCCGGGCGCCGACCGCTGGCCGGTCGTCGCACTCACCCCCACCGCCCATCCGCTGGAGGAACTCCTCGAACGGGCGGCGAAGGTCCTCGGCAGCGATCTCGACCTGACCGCGCGGCAGTTGGCCGACCGCCCCGAGGCCCTGCTGGAGGCGGTCCGTGCCCGCTCGGACGACGCCCCGCCCGGCCCCGACGGCCGCCGCCCGCCCCCGGTCCGACCGGTGCTGCTCGTCGACCAGTTCGAGGAACTCTTCACCCTCTGCTGCGACGACAGCGAGAGACGGACCTTCGTACGGGTCCTGCGCGCGCTCTCCACCGTCCAGGACGCCGCCGCCGTCGTCGTCCTCGGAGTCCGCGCCGACTTCTCCGGACGCTGCCTCGAACTCCCCGAACTCGCCCCGGTGTTCACCGACGGCCTGTTCGTCCTGCTCCCCATGTCCGTGGCGGAGCTGCGCGAATCCATCACCCGCCCCGCCGAACTCGCCGGCGTCACCCTCGAACCCGGCCTGGTACCACTGCTGTTGCGCGACGCCGGCCTGCGCGACGAACCCGGCACCGCGCCCCACCCCACCACCCCGGACGCCACCCCGTCCGGCGCCCTGCCCCTGGTCTCCCACGCACTCCTCGCCACCTGGCAGCAGCGCGAGGACACCACCCTCACCGTGGCGGGCTACGAGCGCACCGGCGGCATCCAGGGCGCCGTCGCCCGCACCGCCGAGACCGTGTTCGCCCAGCTCTACCCGGCCGAGCAGAAGACCATCCGGCGGGTGCTGTCCCGGCTCGTCCAGGTGTCGGACGACGGGAGTGTCGCGACCCGGCGCCGGGCCGGCCGCAGCGCCCTCATGGAACAACTCGCCGACGCCGACGCCGCGTCGGCCGCCCTCGACGTGTTCGTGCGGGCCCGCCTGATCACCGTGGACCGCGACACCGTCGAGATCACCCACGAGGCACTGCTGCACGCCTGGCCCCGGCTGCGCGACTGGATCCACGCCGACCGCGCCGGACTCCTCATCCACCAGCAACTCGCCCACGCCGCCGCCGAATGGGAGCGCGAGCACCACGACCCGTCCGCCCTCTACCGCGGCACCCGCCTCGACACCGTCCGCACCTGGGCCGACGAACTCGACGGCCGCAGCCGCCTCGGCCCCCGCGAAGAGGCCTTCCTGCACGCCAGCCAGGCCGAGGAGGACATCCGCCGACACCTGGCGAAGCGTCAGATCCGGTTCAGGCAGGCCCTGTTCGCCACCCTCGCCGTCCTCCTCGGCCTCGCCCTGACCGCCGGCGGCCTCGCCTACCAACAGCGCGCGAGCGCCCTCGACCAGGAACGCGTCGCCCGCTCCCAGGCCCTCGCCGTGCAGTCCACCTCCCTGGCCGGCGGCCAGCCCGAGGCGTCGATGCTGCTCGCCGAGGCGGCCTACCGCGCCGACCACACCCCCGAGGCCCGAGGGGCCCTGCTGAGCACCCAGGCCCAGGCCTTCTCCGCCCGCCTCGTCGGCGACCGCGGGCCGGTCAACGCGGTCGCCTTCGCACCCGACGGCGGGCTGCTGGCGACGGCCGGTTCGTACGGCACCGTACAACTGCGCCGCACCACCGACCGCCGTACGACCGCCACGCTCACCGTCCCCGGCCGGGTCCGGTCGGTCGCCTTCGGTCCCCGCGGGGCCACGGTCGCGGCCACCTCCACCGACGGGCCGGTACGGATCTGGGGCACCGACGACCACCGGGTGCGGACCCTGCTGCCCGCGAGCACCAAGGGTGCCCGCGCGCTCGCCTTCGACCCACGCGGCCGCGGCCTCGCGGTCGCCGCCGACGACGGAACGGTCCAACTGTGGGACCTGGGCGGCGCCCACCCGACCGGGACCCGGCTCGTCGGACACACCGGCCGGGTCAACACGCTGGCCTATGCCCCCGACGGACGGACCCTCGTCTCGGGCGGCTCCGACCGGACCGTACGCCTGTGGGACACCGACCGCGCCCGCCCCCTCGCCGTCCTGCGGGGGCACACCGACGAAGTGCTCGGCGTGGCGTTCGCGCCGGACGGGCGGAGCGTGGCCTCCGGCGGTGTCGACCGGACCGTACGCCTGTGGGACGTGGCCTCGGACCGGTCCACGGCGACCCTGACCGGACACAGCGACGACGTCAACGCGGTCGCCTACACACCGGACGGCAGCACGGTCGTCAGCGCGGGCGGCGACGGTACGACCCGCCTGTGGGACGTGCGCACCGGCCGGCCGGCCGCGGTCCTCGCCGGGCACACCGACTATGTGATGTCGGTGGCCGTGAACTCCACCGGGACGACCCTGGCCACCGGCGGGTTCGACCAGTCCGTCGTGCTGTGGGACCTGCGTGGACCGGTCCTGACGGCCCGCCCGTTCACCGAGGTCTCGCAGGCCGCCTACAGCCCGGACGGAAAACTCCTCGCGACCGCCGACGCGGACCACACCGTACGGCTGTGGGACGTGGCCCGGCGCCGGGTCGTCACCACGTTCACCGGCCACCACGAGAGCGTGTTCTCGGTGGCGTTCGACCCGGACGGCCGCACCCTCGCCTCGGCGGGCTCGGACGGTACGGTCCGGCTCTGGGACGTCCGCTCGCACCGCCCGCTCGCGACCCTCACCGGCCACACCGGGGACGTGTTCTCCGTCGCGTTCGCTCCGGACGGCCGGACCCTCGCCTCGGCGGGCGCCGACCGCACGGTCCGCCTCTGGGACGTGCCGACCCACCACCAACTCGCCGTCCTGAAAGGCCACTTGGACTCCGCCAACGATGTCACGTTCAGCCCCGACGGCCGTACCCTCGCCAGCGCGGGCGACGACCTGACCGTCCGCCTGTGGGACACGGCCACCCACCGCGCGCTCGCCACCCTCACCGGACACACCGGCGCCGTCCGGGGCGTCGCCTTCAGCCCCGACGGCAACACCCTCGCCAGCAGCGGCAACGACGGCACCGTCCGCCTGTGGGACGTCCGCCACCGCCGCCCCGAGACCTCCCTCACCGGCCACACCGGATCCGTGCGCGGCATCGCCTTCTCCCCGGACGGCCGGTTCCTGGCGAGCAGCGGCAGCGACCGTACGGTACGGCTCTGGGACGTGACCGGACGGCGACCGTGGGCCACCCTCACCGGACACACAAACGCGGTGTGGGGCGTCGTGTTCGCCCCGGACGGCCGGACCGTCGCCAGCAGCAGCAACGACGGGACCGTACGACTGTGGGACCTGGACCTCGGCGCCCGGCTCACGCGCATTTGCCGGCTGCGCCGTGCGATCGGGCCGCAGGAGCGCAGGACGCTGCTGCCGGCCCTGCCCGTGTCCTTCACCCCGGGGTGTGCGCGGCCATGACCACGGGCGGCCAAGTGCCCCTGGTGGGAGGGGGTTTCCCCAGGGTTTCCCGTTGCCCTTCCGGGTGGGGTGACGCAGGATCCTCGACCGGCCGGGGCCCGCTCGGCAGGCTGGTGCACGACCACTTGTCGCACACAGAAATCGGGGGTCCCGGCATGCTCCGGCGGACCGGAATCATCGGCACACTCATCGGGCTGCTCGCCCTCGTCCTCTGGGCCCCGGCGGCCGTCGCAGCCCCGGCAGCCCCGGCGGCGAGCGGCTGCGGAGTCCTCGCGTCCGGCGGCTCCGCCGCGGCCGAGCGCGCGATCGCCGCCGCCTGCGCCCAGGTCGACGCGGGCACCTGGTACACCTGGGGCGGCGGCCACGGCGCCCAGCCCGGCGCCACCTACGGCCAGGTCGACCCCACCGACCCGGCCAGCGACCACGACCCCGAGCGGCTCGGCTTCGACTGCTCGGGCCTGGTGCGGTACGCCTACGCGCAGGCCACCGGCTCGGACATCCTGGGCGGCGTCGCGAGCCAGCAGTACTACACGGTCCGCGCCGCCGCCCGCTTCACCGCCGCCCAGGGTGAGGCCCCGCTGCTCCCCGGCGACCTGCTCGCCTACGGCACCTCGCAGAGCCTGCACCACATCGCGATCTACCTCGGCGCGGGCAAGATGGTCGAGGCGAAGCAGTCCGGCACCCATCTGATGGTCAGTGATGTCCGCCTGGGCGGCGACTACTTCGGCGCCGTGCGCGTCAACACCGGTGCGGTGACCGGGCATGTCTTCCAGACCTGGGGCACCGGGGTCTGGACGAAGTCGGCCCCCTCGGTGAGCGCCGCCCGCGTGTACGCCTTCCCCGACTCCACCACCATCCGCGTCGAGTGCCAGAAGCACGCGGAGGTCGTCACCTCCGACGGCTACACCAACGACGCCTGGGCCTATCTGCCCGACTACAAGGCCTGGATGACCAACATCTACATCAAGGGCCCGGCCTGGCTGGACGGCGTGCCCACCTGCGCCTGATCCGCATCCGAAAACCTGGTGCCTCATCACCCCGGGCTTCCCTACACTCGCCACATCCGTTGACGAGTGAGGGGAGCCCGCTGTGCGTGACCGCACCGCAGTGATCCTCGTGTCCTCGTCCCTCCGGTGCCCGCCGCGCGGCCGGCACCGGACGCCCGTGACGAGTCTCTGACGCCCCTGACAGTCTCTGACGTCACGTCAGTTGGCCTCTCTCGTACGGGAATCGCGCCGCCCTGCTCGGAATCACTCTCGAAAGGCCACGGGCCGTGCGCACCGAACGCCCTCGCGTCAACCCGCTCACCGCCGTCCGCAACCTGGGCATCCTCGCCCATGTCGACGCCGGCAAGACCACCGTCACCGAGCGGTTCCTCCACCTCACCGGCATCACGCACAAGCGCGGTGAGGTCCACGACGGCACCACCGTCACCGACTTCGACCCCCAGGAGCGCGACCGCGGCATCACCATCTTCGCCGCGGCCGTCACCTGCGCCTGGGACGGTCACCGCCTCAACCTGATCGACACCCCGGGCCACGTCGACTTCGCCGACGAGGTCGAGCGTTCACTGCGCGTCCTCGACGGCGCGATCGCCGTGTTCGACGCCGTCGCCGGTGTGGAGCCGCAGAGCGAGTCGGTGTGGCGCCAGGCGGACCGGTACGGCGTGCCGCGCATCGCCTTCGTCAACAAGCTGGACCGCGCGGGCGCCGACCTCGACACTGCCGTCGCGTCGATCCGTGAGCGGCTCCATCCGGCGCCGCTGGTGGCGCAGTTGCCGATCGGCACGGAGGACGGCTTCACCGGAGTCGTCGATCTGCTGCGGATGCGGGCACTGGTGTGGGCCGACGGTGACGGCGCGATGACGGAACTCCCGGTGCCGGACGCTCTGTTGGAGGAGGCGCGGCGGCGTCGGCGGCTTCTGGAGGAGGCGGTGGCGGAGCTGCATCCGGTCGCTCTGGAGGAGTTCTACGCCGAATCCGCCCTGTCCGCCGAGACGTTGGGCACGGCGTTGCGCGACCTGACCCGCACCGGGGACGGTGTGGTCGTGCTGTGCGGCTCGGCCTACCGCAACCGCGGCATCGAGCCACTGCTGGACGCCGTGGTGGCGTACCTGCCCTCGCCGCTGGACGTACCGCCGGTCCGGGGGACGTACGAAGGTGTCGAGCAGGAACGGCGGGCGGACCCCCAAGTCCCCCTCGCGGCACTGGCGTTCAAGGTGAGCGCGACGGCGACCGGCCGGCTGACGTATCTGCGGATCTATTCGGGCACGATCGAGAAGGGAGACACGGTGTGGGACTCGGGCGCGCGGCGCACCGAGCGGATCGGGCGCATCCTGCGGGTGCAGGCCGACCGGCACGAACGCCTGGACCGGGCGGTCGCCGGGGACATCGTCGCCGTGGTCGGACTGACGTCCGCCCGCGCAGGTTCGACCCTGTGCGCACCCGGCGCCCCGCTCGTCCTCGAACCGCCCACGGTGGCCGACCCGGTGGTCTCCGTGGCGGTCGAGGCACGGCGGAGCACCGACACCGACCGGCTGACGTCGGCCCTCGCGCGCCTCGCCGAGGAGGACCCCTCGCTGGTGGTGCGGACCGACTCCGAGACCGGCCAGACGGTGCTGTCCGGCATGGGCGAACTGCACCTGGAGGTCGCGGTGGAGAAGATCCGCCTGGCCACGGGCGTGGAGGTCGACGTCGGCCGTCCGAGGGTCGCCCACCGGGAGACGGTCGTGCGCGGGGTGTCGGGGTTCGTGTTCCGGCACGTCAAACAGGACGGCGGTGCGGGCCAGTTCGCGCATGTGGTGCTGGACGTCGAACCGCTGGACGACCCGGGCTTCGAGTTCCGCTCGACGGTCGTCGGTGGACGGGTGCCGCAGGAGTACGTCCGCTCGGTCGAGGCCGGCTGCCGTGACGCCCTCACCGACGGGCCGATCGGCGGGTTCCCGGTGACCGGGCTGCGCGTCACGCTGACCGACGGCTCGACCCACGTGAAGGACTCCTCGGAGCAGGCGTTCCGCACGGCGGGCCGACTCGGCCTCCGCGACGCCCTGCGCGCCTGCGCGACGGTCCTCCTCGAACCGGTCGTCGAGGTCACGGTCACCGTCCCGCAGGACGCGTTCGGCGCCGTCCTCGGCGACCTGTCCGCCCGCCGCGGCCACGTCACCGGCTCGACGACCCGCCCCGGTTCGGCCCTCGTCACGGCGACCGTTCCCCTGTCCGAACTCTTCGGCTACGCAACGAGATTGCGCAGCCGAACCCAGGGCCGGGGCACGTTCACCGCGCGGCCGACGGGGTATGCGCGGGTGCCGGGCGGGGTGGTGACGGCTCGGTAGCGGTGCAGGGGCGGGAGGTGTCTCCGTGTGGGATGCCTCCCGCTGCCGGCCCGGGGGAGGCAGGCTCTCGGCGGTACACCTGTCCCTGGGGGAAACTCGCAGGCTGTGCATGGAGATTGCGCGTTCTGATGCGGGGCGGGGAGACGTTCACTGTCCGGCCGCTGGGCACGCGCGGGTGCCGGGCGCGGTGGCGACGCACGGACGGGAGGTGTCTCCGTGCGGGACGCCTCCCGACTCCGGTCCCGAGGAGACAGGCTCCCGGTGGTACGCCTGTCCGTGGGCGACCGTCCGATTCCCGCCCCCGGTCGCGACGCATCCGCGGCGAGGCACCTCCCGCCGCCCGCCCGGGCAGGGCACTCTCAGGACGACGACACCCGCCCCCGCCCCAGGAGCCCCGCATGATCTTCATCGCCGTACGCTTCCCCGTCCGCCCCGAGTACCGCGACCAATGGCTCGACCGCGTCGCCGACTTCACCGCGGCGACCCGGGCCGAGCCCGGGAACCTGTTCTTCGAGTGGTCGGTGGACGTGGCCGACCCCGGCCGCTTCGTGCTGCTGGAGGCGTTCGCCTCGCCGGAGGCCGGTGCCGCGCATGTCGGTTCCGAGCACTTCAAGGCGGCGATGGCGTGGATGCCGGACGTCGTCGCGGCGACTCCCGACATCATCAACGTCGAGGTGGCGGGCGGGGGTTGGTCGCCGATGGCGGAGATCACGCCTCGGGTGTGACGGTGGCGGGTGCGGGTCGGAGGGGGAGCTCCGGCCCGCACCCGCCACGACCTCAGGGGTACGACACCACCGTGGACGGGACCGTCGACGTGCCCGAAGTCGCCGCCCCCGTCTCGTTGATGACGTGTTCGTACTGGCCCTGCCCGCCGAGCGAGACGACGAGCAGGTCGTGGAACTTCACGCCCGCCCGGTTCGGCGCGGCGAAGCCGTTGTGCTGCACGATCGTCGGGTCGACGTTGTAGTAGCAGTAACTACCAAGCCCCCAGCCCTCGTGCACGGTCACGTTGTCGGCGACCTTGTAGGCCGCGTACCCCTTGACCGAACCGTTCTGGATCGCCGCCTGGTTCGGGGCGTCGTACGCCTTCTCGTTCTGGAAGAAGATCGTGCGGCCCCGCTCGCCGTTCCACTGGACGTCGTACTTGTTGAAGTGCTCCACGAACAGCCCGGTGATCAGCACGTCGGCGCCGTTGACGACGACGCCGTAGTCCGCCCGGTTGGTGTCCCAGCCGACGCCCGTGCCGTGGTCGGCGCGCCAGACCCAGGTGTGGTCGACGATGGTGTGGCGGTTGTTGATGACCATGCTGGTGGTGGCCTTGCCCGCGCCCGCGCCGCCGATGCGGACGAACACGTCCTGGACGGTGGTGGGGTTGGCGGAGTGGTCCGTGGTCGTGCCCGAAGGGCCCACTTCCAGCAGGGTGTTGGAGTTCACCGTGCCCGCGTCGATCAGGAAACCGGCCAGCCGTACGCCGTCCACGTCGGCGGTCTTGAGGGCGGTGACGCCGTTGTCGGGGACGAGGGTGGCGTAACCCAGGCCCAGGACAACGGTGTTGGCACGGTTCACCTGGATCGGCTGGTCGAGGTGGTAGATGCCGGGCGTCAGCAGCAGGTGAAGTCCCTGTGTCAGCGCCTGGTTGAGGGTCGCGGCCGTGACGCCCGGCTTCGCGACGTAGAACTGCGACAGGGACAGCGAGGTGCCGCGCGGTGTGCCGTTGCCCCAGGTCACCCCGCTCGCGTTGGTGCGCTTCTCGGGGAGGAAGACGCGGTACTCGGTGCCGTTGAGGTACAGGAAGGGCTTCTCGCGGGAGACCGGTGTCGTGGCGAGGGTGGTGTACACCGGGTTGGGGAAACCCTGTGCGGGAGCGCCCTGCACGCCTGAGAACACCATGTTCCAGACGCCGTTGAGCCAACTGCCGATCACGCTGTCGCGGGTGTACCACTGCTGCTGCGAGTACGGGCCGACCTGCCCGTCGATCCGGCTGTCCGCGATGTAGCCGCCGCTGGCCCAACCGTAGCCCGTGGGGGAGAGGTTGAGCCCGCCGCGCACGTGCATCCGACGGAAGGGGGCCGCCTGAGCCACGGCCCACCGGTCGGTGCCGTTCACGGGGACCAGCGCGAGGTTCTCCGCCGAACGCCAGAAGTTCTGCGTGGCGTTGCCGTTGAACCAGCCGGCGTCGACCGTGACATCACCGTTGATCGTGGTGTCGTCGGGGGACAGGCCGAGGCCCGCGATCGAGGTGTAGAAGCCGAGTTGAGCGTTGAGCCCGGAGTAGGTGCCGGGCTTGAACAGCAGCGCGTAGCGGCCGGTGCCGAACTGGGCCGTCTCCTGCTGCGCGAAGATCTGGTCCAGCTTCGCCTGGATGCCGGCCGTCGACGGGTCGAAGACGATGACGTTCGGGCCGAGGTCGCCGCCACCCGGGAGGGCGCGCGGCCGTACAACCGCGGGGGCTGCTGAGGCGGGCGTCGGCAGCCCGGCCAGCGCGGACGCCGCGGCGGCGGCGCCGAGGACGGTTCTGCGGGGAACTGGGGACATAAGGCGGCTCTCCTTGTTCATGAAATGAACGCCGGTGGGGTTGGGAGCGCTCTCTCGCGGAGGAATGCTTCAGGTCCGTGAACGCGGCCGTCAAGAGATACGACCGAGTTCGACGAGGGGCGTCCAAACTCTTGACGCGTCTGGCTTCCGAGGTTTAACTCACGTCCTAAATTAAGTCGTGAGTGCATTCCCTGAAGGGACACCCGGAGCATGCGCAGCATCCGAGCCGCGGCCGTAGGCGCCGTCACCATGTCACTCGCCCTCGCGGCCACGGCCTGCGGAGGCGGTTCGTCGACGGGCGGAGGGTCCAACGACTCGCCCAAGACGCTCACCTACTGGGCCTCCAACCAGGGCGCCAGCATCGCGATCGACAAGAAGGTCCTCCAGCCCGAACTCGACAAGTTCAAGAAGCAGACCGGCATCACGGTGAAGCTGGAGGTCGTGCCCTGGTCCGACCTGCTCAACCGCATCCTGACGGCGACGACTTCGGGCCAGGGCCCCGACGTGCTGAACATCGGCAACACCTGGAGCGCCTCCCTCCAGGCCACCGGCGCGCTGCTGCCGTGGAACACGGCCAACTTCGCGAAGATCGGCGGCAAGGACCGCTTCGTCGACTCCGCGCTCGGCTCGACCGGTGCCGAGGGCAAGGACCCGGCCGCCGTCCCGCTGTACTCGATGGCCTACGCGCTCTACTACAACAAGCAGATCTTCGCCGACGCGGGCATCACCCAACCGCCCGCCACCTGGGCCGAGTTGGTCGCCGACGGCAAGAAGATCCAGGCCAAGGGCAAGCAGGTGCTCGGCGCCGAGGGCGCCAACGTCTCGGAGAACATCCACCACACCTTCGTCTTCGCCAAGCAGCACGGCGCCGACTTCTTCACCGCCGACGGCAAGGCCGACTTCACCAACGACGGTGTCGTGGCGGCGGTCAAGCAGTATGTCGACCTGATGGCCAAGGACAAGGTCATCCCGGTCGGCAACGCCGAGTACGCGCAGAACCAGTCCGTCAGCGACTTCGCCAAGGGGAAGACGGCGATGCTGATGTGGCAGTCGGCGTCCGCCAACCTCAAGTCGCAGGGCATGAGCGACAGTTCGTACGGCATCGCCCCGATACCCGTGCAGTCCGGCACCCCGGGTACGGGCGCGCAGGTCAACTCGATGGTGGCCGGCATCAACCTGGCCGTCTTCAAGAACACCGACAACCTCGACGGCTCCACCAAGTTCGTGAAGTTCATGACGAGCGACGCCGAGCAGAAGATCCTCAACACGGCGTACAGCTCCATCCCGCCGGTGAAGACCGCGCAGGAGGACACCGCGTTCAACACCCCCGCGAACGCCGTCCTCAAGGACACCCTCGCCAAGAGCGCCGCCGCGCTGCCGCAGGTCGCCGACGAGTCGCAGTTCGAGACGGCGGTCGGTACGGCCGTCAAGAACCTGTTCGCCGACGCCGCCGCCGGCCGCGCGGTGACCACCGCCTCGGTCAAGGCGGAGCTCGAAAAGGCCCAGCAGCAGATGCCGGCGAAGTGAGTGCGACTGTGACGAGCACTGTCACCCCGGAGGCCGCCGTGCGGAAGACCTCTTCCGACCCGGCGGCCCCCGGCCCGCGCCGCCGCAGCCGTGACCGGATCCGCCGTATCGGACTGCCGTATCTGCTGCTTCTGCCCGCGCTGATCCTCGAACTCCTGGTCCACCTGGTGCCGATGGTCATCGGCATCGTCATGAGCTTCAAGGAGCTGACCCAGTTCTACATCCGCGACTGGGGCACCGCGCCCTGGTCCGGCTTCGACAACTACAAGGTCTCGGTGGACTTCAGCGCCCCCGTGGGCAAGGCGCTGCTGCACTCCTTCTTCGTCACGGTGGTCTTCACCCTGCTGTCGGTCGCCTTCTGCTGGCTGCTCGGCACGGTCACCGCGATCTACATGCAGGACAACTTCCGCGGCCGGGGCTTCCTGAGAGCGCTCTTCCTCATCCCGTACGCGCTGCCGGTCTACGCGGCCGTCATCACCTGGGTCTTCATGTTCCAGCACGACAACGGCCTGGTGAACCACGTCCTGCACGACCAACTGCACCTCACCAGCAAGCCGTCGTTCTGGCTGATCGGCGACAACAGCTTCTACGCGCTGCTGATCGTGCACGTGTGGAAGGGCTGGCCGTTCGCCTTCCTCATCGTGATGGCCGGCCTGCAGAACATCCCCCGGGAGCTGTACGAGGCCGCCGCGCTCGACGGCGCCGGCATCTGGCAGCAGATCCGCCGCATCACCCTGCCGTCGCTGCGCCCGGTCAACCAGGTACTGGTCCTGGTGCTGTTCCTGTGGACGTTCAACGACTTCAACACGCCGTACGTCCTGTTCGGCAGAGCGGCACCGGAGGCCGCGGACCTCATCTCGGTGCACATATACCAGGCGTCGTTCGTCACCTGGAACTTCGGTACGGGCTCGGCGATGTCGGTCCTGCTGCTCCTGTTCCTGCTCGTCGTCACCGGCGTGTACCTGGTGCTCACCTCACGCGGACGGAAAACGGCCGATGTCTAGTTCCTCGCTCACCAGGTCACCGATGGCCCCGCCCCGCTCCTTCCTCTGGTCGCGGCGGATCTTCCTGACCCTGCTCACCGGCTTCGTCCTGGTGCCGGTGTACGTCATGCTCTCCAGCTCCCTGAAACCGCTCTCGGACGTCACGGGCAAGTTCCGCTGGCTGCCGAGCGGTCTGACGATCCGCCCGTACATCGACATCTGGTCGACGGTCCCGCTCGCCAAGTACTTCATGAACTCGCTGATCGTGTCCGTCGCCGCGACCGTCTGCTCGGTGGTGATCGCGGTCTTCGCCGCATACGCCGTCAGCCGCTACGAGTTCCGCGGCAAACGCGTCTTCACGGTCACCGTGCTGTCCACCCAGATGTTCCCGGGCATCCTCTTCCTGCTCCCGCTGTTCCTCCTCTACGTCAACATCGGCAACGCCACCGGCATCGCCCTGTTCGGCTCGCGGGGCGGCCTGATTCTGACGTATCTGACCTTCTCCCTGCCCTTCTCCATCTGGATGCTGATCGGCTACTTCGACTCCGTGCCGAGGGACTTGGACGAGGCCGCGCTGGTGGACGGCTGCGGTCCGCTCGGCGCGCTGCTGCGGGTCGTCGTACCGGCCGCGATCCCCGGCATCGTCGCGGTCGCCGTCTACGCCTTCATGACCGCGTGGGGCGAGGTCCTCTTCGCCTCCGTCATGACCAACGACAGCACGCGCACGCTGGCCGTCGGACTCCAGGGCTACTCCACGCTCAACGACGTGTACTGGAACCAGATCATGGCCGCCTCGCTGGTCGTCAGCGTGCCCGTGGTCGCCGGCTTCCTGCTGCTCCAGCGCTATCTCGTCGCCGGGCTGACGGCGGGCGCCGTCAAGTGAACCGTCCGACCAACTCCGCTGACCGTAAAGGGACTTCAGTGACCATCGACTTCGCCGCACTCCCGCACGACTTCCTGTGGGGCACGGCCACCGCGGCGTACCAGATCGAGGGGGCCGTCGCCGAGGACGGGCGTTCGCCGTCGATCTGGGACACCTTCTCGCACACCCCCGGAAAGATCGCGAACAACGACAACGGCGACGTCGCCTGCGACCACTACCACCGCTGGCGCGAGGACATCGGCCTGATGCGTCAACTCGGCGCCAACGCCTACCGGTTGTCGATCGCCTGGCCCCGGGTGGTCCCCGGCGGCGACGGCCCGGTCAACTCCAAAGGCCTCGCGTTCTACGACGAGTTGGTGGACGCGCTGTTGGCGGCGGACATCACCCCCTCCGTCACCCTCTACCACTGGGACCTGCCCCAGGCGCTCCAGGACCGAGGCGGCTGGCCCGAGCGCGCGACCGCCGAGCACTTCGCCGCGTACGCCTCGGCCGTGGCCGAACGCCTCGGCGACCGCGTCACCCTCTGGACGACCCTCAACGAGCCCTCCTGCTCGGCCTGGATCGGCCACCTCGAAGGCAAGATGGCCCCGGGTTGGACCGATCTGACAGCGGCCGTCCGCGCTTCCTACCACCTGCTCCTCGGCCACGGCCTCGCCGCCCAGGCGATCCGCGCCGCCGCGCCCGCCGCGCAGATCGGCATCGTCAACAACCTCTCCACCGTGTACCCCGCCACCGACCGCGACGAGGACGTCCGGGCCGCCCGCAGGCAGGACGGCCATGTCAACCGCTGGTGGCTCGACCCGGTCCACGGCCGCGGCTTCCCGGCCGACATGGTCGAGACGTACGGCGTCGAACTCCCGGAGCGCGAAGGCGACTTGGCGACCATCGCCACACCCCTCGACTGGCTCGGCCTGAACTACTACTTCCCGGCGACCGTCGCAGACGACCCCACCGCCCCCGCCCCGCACACCCGCGCCGTCCGCCGCCTCGGCGTCCCGCGCACCGGCATGGACTGGGAGATCGACGCCTCCGGCATCGAGACCCTCCTGCTCCGTCTCACCGAGGAGTACGGCCCCCGCCGGATCTACGTCACCGAGAACGGCTCCTCGTTCCCCGACGTCGTACGCCCCGACGGCACCGTCGACGACCCGGAGCGCCAGGACTACCTGGTCCAGCACCTCGCCGCCTGCGCCTCAGCGGCCCGCAAGGGCGCCCCGCTGGCCGGCTACTTCGCCTGGTCGCTCCTCGACAACTTCGAGTGGGCGTACGGCTACGACAAGCGTTTTGGACTGGTCCACGTCGACTACGACACCCAGGTCCGCACGATCAAGGGCTCCGGCCACCGGTACGCGGAGATCATCCGCGACCATCGCGGCCGGGCCCGGCGCGCGGCCTGACGAAGACCGCTCCGGTGGGTGCGGGCGGGGGAGCCCGCATCCACCGGAGCCCCATCAGTTCCATGTGTGTCATGGGCACGTCAGCACGAGCACCCCCAGAAGGAGACCCGCCCCTCAAGGAGACCCGCATGCCTTCCCGCACCCTGCTCACCGCTCTCACCGCACTGGCCCTGCTCACCGCCACCCCGGCCCTCGCGGCCCCCGCCCCGCAGGCCGCCGCGGCGGCGACCTGGGACACCGACCGGGCAGCCGCCGCCTACGCCGTGAACCCGGCAGCGGTCACCGCCTCCGGCAGCGAGAACGCCGGCACCACCCCCGGTCTCGCCTTCGACGGCGACGGCTCGACCCGCTGGTCCAGCAACTTCGCCGACGACGCCTGGATCCGCCTCGACCTCGGCACCAGCCTCCGCATAGACCGCGTCACCCTCGACTGGGAGGCCGCCTACGGCAAGAGATACGTCCTGGAGGTCTCGAAGAACGGCACCGACTGGACCCCCTTCTACACGGAGACGGCGGGCACCGGCGGCTCGATCACCACGAGCACCTACCCCCAGGAGGTGACGGGCCGCTACGTCCGCCTGCGCGGCCTGGAACGCGCGACGCCCTACGGCTACTCGCTCTTCTCCTTCAAGGTCTACGGCGGCGAACCGGCCCCCGCGTCCACCACCCGCACCAACCTCGCCCTGAACCACCCGGCGTACTCCAACTACTACCAGCACAACGGCACTTCACCGGCGTACGTCACCGACGGCGGCTGGCCCGCCAACCTCAAGGACGACGCGACCCGTTGGTCCAGCGACTGGAACGCCGACCGCTGGGTCTCGGTCGACCTCGGCGCGACCTCGACGATCGACACGGTCGACCTCTACTGGGAATCGGCCTACGCCGTCGACTACTTGGTCCAGGTCTCCGACGACAACACCACCTGGCGCACGGTCTACGAACCGTCGGCCGCCGACATCGCCGCGCGGCGGGCGAATGTTCAGGCCCCCGCCGACGCGACGGGCCGCCATGACACGGTCACCCTGCCCCAGCCGGTCACCGGCCGCTATGTCCGCATGCTCGGCAAGGAGCGCCGCTCCTTCTACAACCCGGCTCCCTACACCGCCCAATTCGGCTACTCGCTCTACGAGTTCCAGGTCTGGGGCACCGGCGGCAACGCGTCCGCCGCCTACCCGGCACTCCCCGGGGACCAGTCGGGCACATACCGCACGACGTTCTTCGACGACTTCACCTCGGCCGCCCTGGACCGCAACAAGTGGCGGGTCGTGCGCACCGGCACCGAAATGGGTCCGGTCAACGGCGAGTCACAGGCGTACGTCGACTCCCCGGACAACATTCGCACGCAGAACGGCGAGTTGATCCTCGCCGCCAAGTACTGCAAGGGCTGCACCCAGGCGGGCGGCGGCACCTACGACTTCACCTCCGGCCGCATCGACACCAACACGCACTTCGACTTCACCTACGGCAAGGTCAGCGCCCGGATGAAACTCCCGGTCGGCGACGGATTCTGGCCCGCCTTCTGGCTGCTCGGCAGCAACGTCGACGACCCGTCGGTGTCCTGGCCCGCCTCCGGCGAGACCGACATCATGGAGAACATCGGCTACCCGACCTGGACGAGCACGGCCCTCCACGGCCCCGGCTACTCCGCCGACGGCAACATCGGCGCCCGCCAGACGTACCCCGCCGGCGGCACGGCCGACCAGTGGCACACCTACGCGGTGGAATGGACCCCGACCGCGATGCGCTTCTACGTCGACGACAACCTCGTCCAGGAGACCACCCGCAACAAACTCGAATCGACCCGCGGCCAGTGGGTCTACGACCACAACCAGTACGTCGTCCTCAACCTCGCCCTGGGCGGCGCGTATCCCGCCGGCTGGAACCAGGTGACCACGCCGTACTGGGGGCTGCCGCAGTCGAGCGTGGACAAGGTCGCGGGCGGGGGAGTGCAGGCGGAGGTGGACTGGGTTCGGGTGGAACAGAAGCCGTGAGGACTGGGCCGGTCCGGAGCGCGGCGCCGGACCGGCCCGTTGGCCGTGCGTCAGCAGTCCCTGAACTCCGGTGACTGGTTCAGCACTTGGGATCGCGACGACGTGAACCGCGCATAGGTCTCCCCGTCCCGTGCCCCCGGCCGGAACGCCGCCACCCGATGGCAGTTCTGGAAGGCCAGGGTCACTCCGAAGTGGTGTTCCAGGCTTCCCCGGATCGCGTCGCTGGCGAGGGCGCGCAGGAGTTGGCCGCGTTCCGCCTCGGACGGGGGCGGGGTCTGGTTGTCGGTGAACTCGGCCGTGCCGTCGTGCAGTTCGGTGGCGAGGCCGGCGACGAGGTCGTAGGCGTAGGGGAGGGAGGTGCGGACCGTGTTCACGAAGTCCGCCTCGCGGATGTCACCTTGTTCGGCTTCGGCGAGGAGCTTCGGGGAGACGTCGAGAGACATGAAAAGGGGTGTCCTGTCGGGTAGTTGACGAGTGGTGAACAGGTGGTGGTTTCAGGTCAGTGCCGTCGGGCCCGGCACGTAGTCGGGGTCGACCTGGGCCGCGAGGTCCAGGCCCGTCGCCCGGTCCGCCCAGGCGCGGGCGTTGCGCAGGTGGAAGTCGACGGCGTGGCGGTGCAGGGTGGGCCAGTCCCGGGGGTGGCCGTCGACGGCCTCGCGGAGGACGGTCAGGGCGTGGCGGTTGTGGGGTTCCAGGGCGTCCAAGTCGGCCTGTGCGCGGCCCTGTTCGGCCGCGCGGACCCAGGGGGAGTGGACCAGGTGGGTGAGGAGGTCGTCGCCCACCTCCTCCTTGAGGAAGAGCAGGTCGTCCTCGCCGGTCACCTTGTTGCCGATCACGGCGATCCGGATGCCGAACTCCCGTGCGTGGTCGCGGTACTGGCGGTATACGGAGACGCCCTTGCGGGTGGGTTCGGCCACCAGGAACGTCAGGTCGAAGCGGGTGAACAGACCGGAGGCGAAGGCGTCGGCGCCGGCCGTCATGTCGACGACCACGTACTCGCCGGGTCCGTCGACCAGGTGGTTCAAGTACAGCTCCACCGCGCCGAGTTTGGAGTGGTAGCAGGCGACCCCGAGGTCGCTCTCCTCGAACTCGCCCGTCGCCATCAGCGGCACGTCACCCGCACGGACCACATGACGGGCGTGCACCTCGTCGTCGCCGAGCAGGCGCAGGAGACGTGAACCGCGTCCCGGCGGGGTGGTCTTGATCATGGCCTCGCGGGAGGCGATGCGCGGGTTGGTGCCGCGCAGGACGTCCTTGAGCTCGCCCAGGTGGGCGCTCAGGGGTGGGGCGGTGACCGGTTCGGTGTCGGGGGCCAGGGCCTCGGCCAGATGCTGGTTGATGTCGCCGTCGAGGGCGAGCACGGGGGCGCCGGAGCGGGCGAGATGGCGGGCGAAGAGGGCGGACAGGGTGGTCTTGCCGCTGCCGCCCTTGCCGACGAACGCGACGCGCACTACCGGTCCGCCGCGTTCGCCGCGTTGGCGGTTTTGAAAATGAATGTCATGTGGCTAGGTTTTAGGGGGTGGCCGCGAGGCTGTCAAATCGAGAGCGATCAAGGACCGGAGTCTTAATGCATATGATGTGCAAGTGCTTGACTACTGCATCAGGGCCGCGGGCCCGGACGACCTCGACGGTGCGCGTGCCGTGATGCTCGATACCGTCTACCGCGACTTCGACACCGGCTATGTGCCCCGCTGGCACGGCGACATCATCGACCCGGCCGCCGCCTATCTCGCCTCGGCCCGCCACACCCTTCTCGTGGCGCTCGACCCCGCCGACCGCACCGTCGTGGCCACCGCGGCCCTCGACTCCCGCGGCCCCGCCCACCCGCCGAACCCGCGCCACCTCGCCGAGCGCTACCCCTCCGGCGAGACCGCGCAACTGCGCCGCGTCTACGTCCGCCCCGAGCACCGGCGCCGCGGCCTCGCCCGGCACCTCGTCGCCGAACTCCTCGCGTTCGCCGCGGCCGACGGCGGATACCGCGCCGTATATCTGCACACCGATCCCGCCGTGCCCGGCGCCGAGGCCTTCTGGCGGTCGCTCGGCGAGGTCGTGCACGACGAGCGGGACGACCCGGGTGGCGGGCAGAGCATCGTGCACTTCGAGCTGGCGACGGGGCGGTAGACGCGATGCGATTCCGACGACGAACTCGACCCGCCCGACTGCTCCTTGCGCTCACCCTCACCCCACTCCTCACCGGCTGTTTCGCCTCCGCCGGTGAGGAGAGCGGGGACGCGACCGGGGAGCGGGGTCCCCGGCTGCGCGTCGCCCTCGCGTTCCCGCCCGCCGAGAACCTCTCCCCGTACGGCGCCGACGCCACCATCCTCAGCCGCCTCGGCGTCACCGAGGGACTGACCGCCCTGGACGCCAACGGCTCAGCCGCCCCCGCGCTCGCCCGCTCCTGGCAGCGGGAGGGCGACCGCGCGTGGCTGTTCACCCTGCGCGAGGCCACCTTCCAGGACGGCGCCGCCGTCACCCCGGCCCGCGTGGCCGCCGCCCTCACCCACGCCACCGAGGCCAGGCCCGCCCCCGCCGCCCTCTCCGGCGTCACCCTCACCGCCGAACCCGCAGGCGGCGACCGCCTGCGCGTCACCACCGACTCCCCTGATCCCGTACTGCCGTTGCGGCTGGCCGGCCCCGCCCTCGCCGTCCTCTCCCCGAAGGCCTACGACACCAAGGGTCGTGCCGATCCGGTCGGCACCGCCACCGGTCCCTTCGAACTGACGAAGGTCACCGGCGCCACGGCGGCCACCCTCGACCGCTTCGACGACTACTGGGGCGGCCTCGCCCACGCCTCGGGCATCGACGCACGGTTCATCGCCGACGGCACCGCCCGCACCAACGCCCTGCGCACCGGACAGGTCGACATCGCCGAGGCGATACCCGTCGCCCAGGCCGCCACCCTCGACGCGGCCACCCGCCGCGAGACCGCCACCACCCGCACGACCGGCCTCCAACTCAACACCAGTACGGGCCCGTTCAAGGACCCGAAGCTCCGCGCCGCCGCTCGCGAGGCCGTCGACACCGCGGCCCTCGCCAAGGGCGTCTACGAAAGCCACGCCGACACCGGCACGGGCATCTACGGCCCCGCCGTCACCTGGGCCGCGGGCAAGCGCGAGCAGCCGGTCGGGCGCGCGAAGCCGACGGCACCCCACGGGACGGCGATCACCCTCGCGACGTACGACAACCGGCCCGAACTCCCCGAAGTCGCCCAGGTGTTGAAGCAGCGGTTGGAAAAGGCGGGATTCGCGGTCGAGTTGGAGGTGCGCGAGTACGCGCGGATCGAGAGCGACGCGCTGGCCGGGAGGTTCGACGCGTTCGTCGTCGCCCGCAACACCCTGGTGGACACCGGTGATCCGGTCGCCGTGCTCGCCAGTGACTACACCTGCGACGGCGGTTACAACCTGGCCCTGCTGTGCGACAAGGACGTCGACCGGGCCGTGGCGAAGGCCGAGCGCACCGCCGACACCTCCGCGCGCCAGAGCGCCGCGCTGGCGGCCGAGGCCGGGATCCTCGGCACCGACGCCGTCGTACCGCTCGTCCACCAGCGGATCGTCACCGGCGTCGGCACCTCCGTCGAGGGCGTCCTCCTCGACCCGTACGAGCGCACCCTCGTCGGCACCGGAACCCGGCGCTGAACCATGCCGCACCGCACCACCGCCCTCCTGTGGCGCGCCTTCCTCGCGGCCGCCCTCGTGTGCGCCATAGGCCTGCTGCCCTGGCTCTCCCGCACCGACCCCGCCCTCACCGTCCTCAAGGCCCGCTCGGCGGAACGCGACCCCGACCCCGAGGTGCTCGCCGCAGTCCGTGCCCAACTCGGCATCGACGAAGGCCCGTTGAAGCTCCTCATCCAGTGGCTCGGCGGCCTGCCGCGCGGTGACGCCGGACGGTCGTGGATCTCCGGCGACGCGGTCCTGCCCGGAGTCCTCCAAGCACTGGGCGCGTCCCTGCTGTTGATGGGCGCGGCGATGGTGGTGGCCGTGGGGACCGCCGGGGTGGTGTGCGCCCGGACGTTGTGGACGGGTGGACGGACGGGTCGGCCCGCCGTACGAAAGTCCGGGCCTCCCGGTGGCAGCGGCTCCGCCGTCCTCGCCGCGCTCCCCGAGTTCCTCACCGCGTCCGTGCTGGCCACCGTCGTCGGTGTGCAGTGGGCGTGGTTGCCGGCTCTCGGGTGGTACGGGCCGCGGTGGATGGTGTTGCCGGCTCTTGCGCTGGGGCTGCCCGCCGGGGCTGTGCTCGGGCGGTTGCTCGACGATCTGTTGCCCGGGGCGTTCGAGGAGCCGTGGGCGCGGGCCGCCGCCGCGCGGGGGCTGACGCAGCGCACCATCGCGCGGCAGGCCGTACGGCGTTGTCTGCCGGGGCTGTTGCCGAACATGGGACTGTTCGTCGTCGGGCTGACCGGTGGGGCCGTCGCCGTCGAGCAGATCTTCGACATTCCGGGACTCGGGCGCACCACCCTCCAGGCGGCCCTGGCCCAGGACCTGCCCGTCCTCCAGGCCGGCACTCTCGCCCTCCTCCTGCTCGCCGCCGTCGCCGCCGGACTCGCCCGCCTCGCGACCCGCCTCCTCGTCGGACCGGCACTGAGGGCAGGCGCGCTGCCGTCTCTCCACGGGCCGGCCCCAACACCCGGACGGGCCTTGCCTGTTGTGTACGGCGCCCTGCTGCTCGGTGTCGTCGCGCTCGGGCTGCCCCGTGATCCCCTCGCGCTCGACACCGGACTGCGTCTCCAACACCCCACCTGGGCCCACCCGTTCGGCACCGACGCGCTCGGCCGGGATCTCCTCGCGCGGGTCGCCCACGGCGCGGTCGACACCCTGCTGCTCGCGCTCGCGATCAGTGCCGTCGCGCTGGGTGCCGGTCTTCTGCTCGGGATGCTGCCCCGGCTGTCGGGACCCCTCGTCGACACGGTGAACGCCGTACCGCCGGTGCTCGCCGCACTGTTGGTCACCGCCGTGGCCGGCGGCGGGAGCGGGACGCCCGCGCTCGCCGTGGCCGTCCTCGCGTGGACCCCGCTCGCCGCGCACACCTCCGCGCTGCTGCGGCAGGAACGCGCCACCCTGCATCTGGCCGCCACCCGGGGCCTGGGCGCGGGGAGTTGGTACATCCTGCGCCACGAACTGCTGCCCGCCGTCCTGCCACCCGTCACCCGGCACGCCCTGCTCCGCCTGCCCGGTGTCGCACTCGCCCTCGCCTCGCTCGGCTTCCTCGGCCTCGGCGCCCAACCGCCCTCCCCGGAATGGGGTCTGCTCCTCGCCGAGAACCAGCCCTACGCCGAGCGCGCCCCCTGGGCCGTCCTCGCTCCCGCCGCCGTACTCGCCCTGCTCGGGGCGCTAGCGGTGACGGCGGTCGGGAGCCTGCGGGGGTCCGGGCGGCGGGAGTTGGCGGCGCGGTGAGCACAGCCACCCTCGTACGGACCCCGCTCTCGCCACTGCTGCGGTTGCTGATCCTCACTCAACTCGCCTTCAACCTGGGCTTCTTCGCCGTGCTGCCGTTTCTCGCCGAGCATCTCGCGGAGGTGATCGGCATGGCGGGCTGGCTCGTCGGACTGGTGCTGGGGCTCAGGACCTTCAGCCAGCAGGGGCTGTTCGTGGTCGGCGGGGCGCTGGCGGACCGGTACGGCGTACGGCCCGTGGTGCTCGCGGGGTGCGTGCTCCGGATCGCCGGGTTCGGCTGGCTCGGGTATGCCAAACGGACCTCGGCGGTCATCGGCGCGGTCCTGCTCATCGGGTTCGCCGCCGCGCTGTTCTCACCGGCGGTGGAGTCGGAGGTGGTGCGCCAGGCGGTCGAGTGGGAGCAGTCGGGCGGCGGGTCCCGGACGCGGGTGCTCGCACTGTTCACCGTCGCGGGTCAACTCGGCGCGTTCGCAGGGCCGTTGCTCGGTGCGCTGCTGCTCGCGGTGGACTTCCGGGTGACCTGTCTCGCCGGAGCCGGCATCTTCGTGCTCGTCCTCGCGGGCCACGCGTGGCTGCTGCCGCAGCACATCCCCGGACGCACCCGGGCGACGGACAGGGGCGGTGCGCGGGCGCTCGCACGCAACCGGCCCTTTCTGGCGCTGTGTTGTGCCTACGGCGCCTATCTCCTCGCCTACAACCAGCTCTATCTGGCCCTCCCCGAGGAGGTGGAGCGCGCGACGGGCTCGCAGGCGCCGCTGGCCTGGCTGTTCGCACTGTCCTCGCTCCTGGTGGTGACCGCGCAGTTGCCGGTCACCCGGTGGGCCGGTGAGCGGCTCGACCCGCGCCGGTCCATGGCGGCCGGGCTGGCGTTGATCGCCGTAGGCTTCGCGGCCGTGGCGGTGGCCCGACCGGCCCAACTGACCGGCACCACCGGCCTGTTGCCCGCCACCGCCCTCGTCGTCCTGCTCACCCTCGGCCAGATGCTCATCGCCCCCGTCGCCCGCGCCTGGCTCCCGGACCTCGCCGAACCCGGCCGCCTCGGCCTCTACACCGGAGCCTTGTCCTCCGTCTCCGGCCTGATCGTCCTCCTCGGCAGCGCGGCCACCGGCACCCTCCTCGACCCGGGCCTCCCGGCGCCCGTCCCGTGGTTGGCGCCGGCAGCCGTACCGCTCGCGGCGATGGCGGCGCTGCCACGCGGCCGGACCGATGCCGTATCCCGGTAAACAGCCCCATCCCCGCCCGAGTCCGCCCACCCCGGCTGAACGCCCCACCCCTCACCCCCGTACCAAGCCATGAACCAGATATGAGCTGCCCCCTAAACAGCCATCGACGGCTGCGGCGGCAGCGGCCCGTGGGAGGATCCGTCACCATGAGCGCTTCCCCGGCGGTACGGAGTCTGCGCGCCGCGGTGTTCGCCGCTGTGTGTGTGCTCCTGGCTGCCGCCGGGCACGGACTCGCCACCGGGGCGACGCCTCCGCTGTGGGCGGACGGCGCCGGGTTCGTCGTGGTGTTCTTCATGGGGTGTCTGCTCGGGGGCCGGGAGCGGTCGTTGGCCGGTATCGGTGCCGCGATGCTCGCCACCCAGGCGGGGCTGCACCTCGGCTTCGACCTCGCGCGGCCCCGGGCCGGGATGGCGATGGCCGGCATGGCGCACATGTCGGGGCACACCATGGCTCCGATGCGGCAGACGCAGGCGATGACCCCGCACGCCGTGGCCGCCCACGTCCTCGCCGCCCTCGTCGCGGCCTGGTGGCTGCGGCGCGGGGAGGCCGCGCTGTGGTCGCTGCTGCGCTGGGCCGTCGCCTTCGTGCCGGGGCTGGTGGCCTGGTGGCGGGTTGCCCCGGCACCACTGCCCGCACGGTTGGTCCGTCCCGGGCGCACGGCGGCCGACGCGAGCCCTCTGCGCCAACTCCTTCTCCGGCACGCGGTGAACCGCCGCGGACCACCGGCTCCGATCCCGTACCCCGCCTGACCCCCCAACTTCCTTTTCCCGTACGGAGATCACCTCACCATGTCCGCATACCGCACCACCCTGCGCCGCGCAGGAACCGTCGCCGCGCTCGCCACCGCCGGAGTCCTGGCCGCCGCGGGTGTCGCCTCCGCGCATGTCACCGTCCACCCCGAGAGCTACGCCAAGGGCGCCACGGACGGCGTGCTGACCTTCCGGGTCCCCAACGAGGAGGACAAGGCCAGCACCACCAAGGTCCAGGTCTATCTGCCCACCGACCACCCCGTCCTCGGCGTGCTGGTCACCCCGCAGAACGGCTGGACCGCGAAGGTCACCACCAGCAAGCTCAAGACACCGGTCAAGACCGACGACGGCACCATCACCGACGCCGTCTCCGAGATCACCTGGACCGGCGGGAAGATCGGCGCCGGGCAGTACGAGGACTTCAACGTCGCCTTCGGTCAACTGCCCGACGACACCGACCAGTTGTCCTTCAAGACGCTCCAGACCTACTCGGACGGCGACGTCGTCCGCTGGATCGAGGAGGCCGCGGCCGGCGACGACGAGCCGGAGAACCCGGCGCCCGTCCTCAAGCTCACCGCCAAGGAGAGCGAGGACGGCGACGCGGCCCCGGCCGCCTCCGCCTCGACGTCGGCCTCCGACACGAAGACGACCTCCGCCTCCTCGTCGAGTTCGAGCAGCGACTCCACCGCCCGGGGGCTCGGCATCGCCGGGCTGATCGTGGGCGTACTCGGCCTCGCGGCGGGCGCGTTCGCGGTCGTCCGCAGCCGGTCGCCGCGGTCGTAGCCGACGTAGCACCGAAGTAAGCAGTCACGGCATGACGAAGGGCCCGGACCACCGGCTGGTGGTCCGGGCCCTTCGGTGCGAGTGGTCCTACTGCGCGACCAGTTCCAGCACTTTCTCCTCCGCCGGGATCTCCTCGACCCGCGAGGTCCGCCACAGCCACAGGATGTCCCGGCCGAACGACCAGACCAGCGTGCCCAGGGCGAGCGCGACCACGCCGATGTTGGCCGCGTGCGGCAGCAGGTTCGCGCCCGCGAGGAGCAGCAGGATGCCCTGGATCGCGGCGACCGTCTTGCGGGCCGTGCTCGGCGGGAGCGGGGCGTTGAGCCACAGCCAGACGCGGGCCGCGGCGACGAAGCCGTAGCGCATGGCGCCGATCAGCAGCACCCACGGGCCGAGCCGCGTCGAGACGTAGACGCTGAGCACGAGGATCAGGAACGCGTCGACCTCCATGTCGAAGCGCGCCCCCAGCGCGGTCGAGGTGCCCGTGCGCCGGGCGACCTTGCCGTCGACGCCGTCCAGGATCAGGGCCACCGCCGTCAGTCCGACGAGCAGCGTGACCGGCGGCGAACTCTCGAAGGAGTCCGCGACCAGCGCGGTCACCCCGCCGACCAGGATGGCCCGGCCGAGCGTGACCCGGTTGGCCGGACCGAAGGAACGGGTCCGGGTCCGGTGCAGCGCCTGGGAGAGCACGGCCCAGGTGGCGATCGCGAACGCCAGGCCGGTCAGCCAGCCCGCCGGGCCCATCCCGATCGCCGTGCCGAGCAACGCCAGCAACAGGATCTGAACGCCCGCTCCCACAGCGGTCTCCTGCTGGACCAGCCTTGCTTCGTATGTGTTGTTCAGGGCCACCGCACACCCTCCGGCCAGATGACAGAGTCGATCAACGCCGCGTACTGTGCGCGGCCTGTGGTTACCCGTACGTGAACAGCTTCCCGATCGTTCAGGAGGATTCCGATGAAGCGCACCGCACGGGCGTTCTGGATCGGCGCTCCGGGTCACGGCGAGATCCGCGAGGTGGACCTGCCGGACCCCGCCGAGGGCGAGGTGCTGGTCCGTTCCCTGTGGTCGGGCGTGAGCCGCGGCACCGAGACGCTGGTCTTCCGCGGGGGTGTGCCCGAGAGCCAGCACGCGGCGATGCGGGCCCCTTTCCAGGAGGGCGACTTTCCGGGTCCGGTGAAGTACGGCTACCTCAATGTGGGGGTGGTGGAGGAGGGCCCGGACGCGCTGCTCGGCCGTACCGTCTTCTGCCTCTACCCGCACCAGACGCGCTACGTCGTCCCCGCGAGCGCCGTGACACCGGTGCCCGACTCCGTGCCCGCCGGGCGGGCCGTCCTCGCCGGGACCGTGGAGACCGCCGTCAACGCCCTGTGGGACGCGCGCCCGCTGATCGGCGACCGGATCGCCGTGGTCGGCGGCGGGATGGTCGGCTGCTCGGTGGCCGCGCTGCTGGCCCGCTTCCCGGGCGTACGCGTCCAGTTGGTGGACGCCGACCCGGAGCGCGCCAAGACCGCCGAGGCTCTGGGGGTCGGGTTCGCGCTGCCGGGGGACGCGCTCGGCGAGTGCGACCTCGTCGTCCACGCCAGCGCCACCGAACAGGGCCTCGCCCGCGCGCTCGAACTCCTCAGCGCCGAGGGCACGGTGCTCGAACTGAGCTGGTACGGCGACCGCAAGGTCAGCCTCCCGCTCGGCGAGGCCTTCCACTCCCGCCGTCTGGTCATCCGTAGCAGCCAGGTCGGCACCGTCTCCCCGAACCGGGCCCAGCGCAGCTACGCCGACCGGCTCGCCCTCGCCCTGGACCTGCTCGCCGACCCCGCGCTCGACGCGTTGGTCACCGGCGAGAGCGACTTCGAGGAGCTGCCCCAGCTGCTGCCGAGACTCGCCTCAGGAGAGCTTGTGGCCCTGTGCCACCGGGTCCGCTACGCCGACCTCGGCTGAGAAACGTTCAATTCCGTACCACCAGTCCCTACGACAAGAGCGTCTGACCTGAGAAAAGAGTGAGAGAGGGCTGAACAGGGGGAGGCGTGCAGCCGTACTACACGGCATCCCCCGGCAGGGATCAGCCGGGGGACCAGACGCGCCGCACCTGGAGGGTCGTCCGTTGTTCAGCATCACCGTCCGCGATCACATCATGATCGCCCACAGCTTCCACGGCGAAGTGTTCGGGCCCGCGCAGCGGTTGCACGGAGCCACGTTCCTCGTGGACGCCACCTTCCGCCGCGCAGAGCTGGACGACGACAACATCGTCGTCGACATCGGACTGGCCACCCAGGAACTGGGCGCAGTGGTCAGCGAGTTGAACTACAGAAACCTCGACAACGAGCCCGACTTCGCCGGTGTCAACACCTCGACGGAGTTCCTCGCGAAGGTCATCGCCGACCGGCTCGCCGAGCGGATCGACAAGGGCGCGCTGGGCGAGGGCGCGCGCGGACTCGCCGCTCTCCAGGTCACCCTGCACGAGTCGCACGTCGCCTGGGCGAGTTACGAGCGTGCCCTGTGAGCGACGTGACCATCGACCGCGCCCCCTCGCTGGGATTCCTGCCCGCGCAGCGCGCGGCCTCCCGGAATGCCGAGATCATCCCCATGTCCCTGCGCACCGTGCACTTCGTGATGCCCGGCGGTGTCGACGACCCGGCCGCGCCGAGCGGCGGCAACGCCTACGACCGGCGCGTCAGCCTGGACCTGCCCGGCTTCGGCTGGCAGGTCCACAAGCACGCCGTGGACGGCGAGTGGCCCCGGCCGGACGCGGCCGCCCGCGCGGAACTCGCCCGGACGCTGCGCGAGTTGCCTGACGGCGCCGCCGTGCTCCTCGACGGGATCGTGGCCTGCGGAGTCCCCGAGATCGTCGTCCCCGAGGCCGACCGGCTCGGCCTCGCCGTCCTCGTCCACCTCCCGCTCGGCGACGAGACCGGCCTGGAAGCCGCCGTCGCCGCCGAGCTGGACGCCAAGGAACGCACCGTCCTGCGCGCGGTGTCCGCCGTCATCGGCACCAGCGACTGGGCGGTCCGCCGCCTCGTCTCCCACCACGGCCTGGCCCCCGAGCGTGTCCATGTCGCCACCCCCGGCGCCGACATCGCCCCGCTCGCCTCCGGCACCGACGGCGTCTCCCACCTCCTGTGCGTCGCCGCGGTCACCCCGCGCAAGGGCCAGCACCGGCTGATCGAGGCCCTCGCCGCGGCGGCCGACCTGCCCTGGACCTGCGTCTGCGTCGGCGGCCTCGGCCACGACCCGGAATACGTCGACCACCTGCGCGGCCTCATCCAGCGCCACGGTCTTCAGGACCGGCTGCACCTCGCGGGCCCGCAGGCCGGCGCCGAACTCGACGCGAGCTACGCCTCCGCCGACCTCATGGTCCTCATGTCGTACGCCGAGACCTACGGCATGGCCGTCACGGAGGCCCTCGCGCGCGGCATCCCCGTGCTGGCCACCGACGTCGGCGGCCTCCCCGAGGCGGTCGGCCGCGCCCCCGACGGCGGTGTGCCCGGCATCCTCGTCCCGCCGGAGGACCCCGCCGCCCTCGCCGCCGAACTGCGCGGCTGGTTCGGCGAGGCCGACGTACGCCGGCGTCTGAAGGCGGCGGCCCGGGGCCGGCGCGCGGCCCTCGACGGCTGGGCCACCACGGCCCGCAGCCTCGCCGGCGTACTCACCCGGCTTCCCAGCGAATCCCGGAGGGCGGCATGAGGAAGACGACGACCACCGAGGCCGTGGGCCGGCGCATTCCGGCACAGCCGGGACCCAGGGGCGTACCCCTGGGCATGCTGGTCCCGCCGACGCAGCCCGCGCCGATGAACGCGACGGCCGAACAGACGGGACCGGAGGACGTGATGGCGAACCCAGCGCCGGTGGACGGGGCGGTCGCGGCGGCCGCGGCGGCGAAGGCTCCGGCCTCGGCAGGGTCCGCTCTGCCGACGGTCGGCGGGCCGACAGTGTCGGCCGTGTCCGGTGCCGTGATCCCCGGTGCCGGTCCCGCGAGCCGTCCCGGTGAGCGGGCCACCGTACGGCTGCGGGATGTGGGGCCCGACGATCCGCCGCGGTACGCGCCCGAGTGGCTGGAGTTGAGGGAGGGGGCCGACGCCGGTGCGCGAGCGCCCGAGCTGCTCGACCCGCTGCGGATCCGGCTGGCCAATCTGCCGGGGCGGTCCGGGGTCGTCATCCACGACCTGGGCTGCGGCACCGGCTCGATGGGGCGGTGGCTCGCCCCCCGCCTCGACGGCGCCCAGCACTGGATCCTGCACGACCGCGACCCCTACCTCCTGCACTTCGCCGCCGTGGCCTCCCCGCGCGCCGCCGCCGACGGCAGCCGCGTCACGGTCGAGACCCGGCGCGGCGACGTGGCCCGGCTGACCCCGGACGCGCTGGTCGGCGCCTCGCTGGTGACGGCATCCGCCCTGCTCGACGTCCTCACCCGCGAGGAGGTCGACGCCCTCGTCGCCGCCTGTGTCGGTGCCGGCTGCCCCGCGCTGCTCACCCTGTCCGTCGCCGGGCGGGTCGAACTCACCCCGGCCGACCCGATGGACGCCGAGATCGCCGACGCCTTCAACGCCCACCAGCGGCGCGACGGACTCCTCGGCCCGGACGCCGTCACCGTCACCTGCGAGGCCTTCGCCGCGCACGGCGCGACGGTCCGCGTCCACCCCAGCACCTGGCGGCTCGGCCCGGACCATCTCGCGCTGACCGCCGAGTGGCTGCGCGGCTGGGTCGGCGCGGCCGTCGAAGAGCGGCCCGAACTGAAGGAGCGCGCCGACCGTTATCTCGCGCGGCGCCTCGCGGCCTGCGCGGCAGGGGAGTTGACCGTGCTGGTCCACCACAGCGATCTGCTGGCGCTGGCCCGGCCCACAGGGGGGACGTCATGAGCGTCGAGACGATGCGGACGGTCGCACCGCGAACGGGCACCAGGACCCGCCGGGCGCGCATCGACCGGACCGCGCCGGTCGCACTCGAACTGCGCGCCCAGGCCCCCGTGGAGGAGGTGCGCCGACGCCCCGCGCACACCCCGCCGCTGCACAGCGCGGCCGTCTCCGGCGACCGCATCGGGGTGATCGTCACCGCCCCGCGCCCCGCCGCCGACCCCGCCTCCCGCGCCCGCCGCGTCCTGCGCGCGATCCTGAACCGGGTGAACTCCCGCGCGGTACGCACCCACTTCGGCACGGTCGCCGGCATCACCATCCTCGGCGTCCTCCTCTGGCGCCTGGGCACCGGCGTCTTCCTGGACGGCCTGCGCCGCATCGACGTACCGACCCTGCTGATCGGACTCGGCATCGGCCTGGTCACCACGGTGTTCAGCGCTTGGCGCTGGGCGCTGGTGGCACGCGGGCTGCGCATCAAGCTGCCGCTCGGCCCCGCCGTCGCCGACTACTACCGCGCCCTGTTCCTGAACGCGGCCCTGCCCGGCGGCATCCTCGGCGACGTGCACCGCGCGGTCCGCCACGGACAGAGCGCCGGCGACATGGGCCGCGCCGTACGGGCCGTCGTCCTGGAACGCGTCGCGGGCCAGCTCGCGCTGGCCCTCGTAGGAGTGACGGTCCTGCTGGGCCTGGACTCCCCGGTGATGTCCGAGGCCCGCAGCATCGCCCCGCTGGTCCTGCTCGCCGCCGTCGGAGCGCTCGCGGTCGTGGCCGCCGTACGGATGAACCGCTCGCCCGCCGCCGCCCGCCGGGGCCGCGCCCTGCGCACCACCCTCGACGAGGTCCGCGCCGGACTGTTCTCCCGCGCCAACTGGCCCGGCGTCGCCCTCTCCTCGCTGGTCATCCTGGCCGGCCACCTCGCGATGTTCGTGGTCGCCGCCCATGCCGCCGGATCGGCCGCCTCCGTCGCCCAGTTGCTGCCGATCGCGGTCCTCGCGCTGGTCGCCATGGGCCTGCCGCTGAACGTCGGCGGCTGGGGGCCCCGCGAGGGCGTCACCGCCTGGGCGTTCGGCGCCGCCGGCCTCGGCGCGAGCAGCGGACTGTCCGTCGCCGTCATCTACGGCGTCCTCAGCTTCGCCGCCGCCGCACCGGGCCTGCTGGTCCTGGTCGCCCGCTGGTACGCGGGACTGCGCACCGCCGGGCCCGGCGCCGACGTACCGGACCCGGCAGCCGCTCATTCGTCGGCGGTCAGCATCGAGAAATACGCGCCGAAGGAATCGGCGAGGCTCGCCAGCAAGGTCTTCCCCTTTTCCGCGGAACCCAGGGAAGGCCGCCCGATGACGCCCGACTCGGTATAGCCGGACATTCCGAGCGTTAGGAGATGGCGACGGTCGTCGGCGACGAAATCGGAGGTCTCATAACCGGGACGGATCAATTCGGGATGAGCGTGCAGAAGAATGGAGGTCTCGATTTCCCCCGCATGCATATCGGTGAGCGGCGAGGTCAGCACCCCGGCCCGCTCCAGCGCCGTCTCCCAGTCCTCGGCGGCAGGGAACAGCGCCATCCGCTCACCGCGCGCGGAGGACTCCTGAACGACGTTGCCCAGTACGTAGTTTCCGCCGTGACCGTTGACCACCACCAGGGTCTCGACCCCCGACCGGCGGAGCGAGTCCGCGATGTCCCGCACCACCGCATGAAGGGTCACGGAAGAGATGCTGACGGTCCCCGGCCAGGCCGCGTGCTCGTGCGAACAGGACATGGTCACCGGAGGGAGGAGATGCACCGGGTACGCCGCGGCGATCTCCCGGGCGACGGCACAGGCGACGAGTGTGTCGGTCGCCAGCGGAAGAAACGGGCCGTGCTGCTCGAAACTGCCGACCGGAAGGACAGCGACCTGCGTTGAGACACCTGCCCCCCTGACCCGTACGTCCTGTGTGGTGTCCGCCGGCACCAGTCCGTATGCCGCCGTCCGTGAGCCCGAACCATTCATTGTTTCACGGCCTTTCGTCTCTGCTTAGGAACCAGATCATGACAGAAAACATTGGCGTACTCGGCAAGAAGAAGTCTCCACAGCCCACGGGCGTGGAGCGCGTCGTGAATGCTCCCTTGCCCACCGTGTACGGCAAGTTCCAGGCGATCGGCTACCTGGACCACGACCGCGGTGACGAGCAAGTGGCCCTGGTCCACGGCGACATCGGCACGGACGACGTACTCACCCGGCTGCACTCGGAGTGCCTGACGGGCGACGCCTTCGGCTCCCAGCACTGCGAGTGCGGCGATCAGTTGGACGCCGCGATGCGGGCCGTGGTCGCCGAAGGCCGGGGCATAGTCGTCTACTTGAGAGGGCACGAGGGCCGCGGCATCGGCCTGCTCGCCAAGCTGCGTGCGATGGCATTGCAGGCGGAGGGCCTGGACACCGTCGAGGCGAATCTCGCCCTCGGCCTGCCGGTCGACGCCCGCGACTACGGCGTCGCCGCCGAGATCCTGCACGACCTGGGGGTGGCAAGCGTCCGCCTGCTCTCCAACAACCCGCGCAAACGCGAGTCGTTGCTGGAACACGGCATCAAAGTCTCCGAAGAGGTACCGCTGTTGATCGAGCCCTGCGAGAACAACATCACCTACCTGCGCACCAAGCGTGAGCGTCTCGACCACCACCTGCCCCATCTGGACGCGGTGGCGCACTGGTCCTGATTCCGGCGAGCGCGGTCCGGATAGGAAGAGGGAATGACCGACGACGTCCTCTTCCTCTCCGGCGACCGGGTCACCCGCCTGCTCGGTGCTGACGCGGCCATCGCCTCGCAGCGCGCGGCCTTCACCGCGCTCGGTGACGGCGAAGCCGATCTGCCCGGCAAGATCATGCACCCGAGCCGCTTCGACGACAGCGTTGTCTTCGCCTATGTCTCCCGGCTGTCGGCGGACACCGGGGCGGTGGCGAAGTTCGGCAGCGTCAACCCCGCCAACGCCCGCGCCGGACTGCCCACCGTGCACGCGGTGATCAGCGCACTGGACCCGGTCACGGGTGAGCTGGTGGCGGTCATGGACGGCACGGCGGTGACCACCCTGCGCACGGCCGCGGGCAGCGCCGTCGCCGTCGATGCCTTGTCCGCCCCCGACGCCGCGCACCTCGCCGTCCTGGGCTCCGGCACCCAGGCCCTCGCCCATGTCCGCGCGATCGCCCGGGTCCGGGACCTGAAGTCCGTACGCCTGTGGAGCCCGAACCCCGAGCGCCGCACCCGCGCCGCCGCGACCCTGGCCGCCGAACTGCCCTTCCCCGTCGAGCCGGTGGACACCGCGCGGGCGGCCGTCACCGGCGCGTCCCTGGTCGCGACCTGCACCCTCAGCACCACACCCGTGGTGCACGGAGACTGGCTGGCGCCCGGCTGCACCGTCGTCAGCGTGGGCTCCTTCGAACCGACCCGCAGCGAGGTCGACCCCGAGGTACTCCGGCGATCCGCGGCCGTCGTGGTCGACGACCCGGAGACCGCCGCCGGACACGCCGGACCGATCATCGACGCCCTGCGCGAGGGACTGCTCACCGCCGACGACCTGATCCCGCTCGGCGCCGTACTCACCGGACGCCGCCGCGCCCGCACCCGACCGGACGACATCGTCCACTACAACAGCGTCGGACTCGGCATCCAGGACGCGGCCGCGGCCTGGGCCGTCGTCGACGCGGCAAGAAGGAGCGCCCGTGAAGCGTCAGGCTGAGGTCGTCGTCATCGGCGGCGGGGTCATCGGGACCAGCATCGCCTACCACCTGGCCCGCGCCGGCGTGAGAGACGTGGTCCTGGTCGAACGGGACGAACTCGGTGCCGGGTCCACCTCGAAGGCGGCCGGCGGAGTGCGCGCCCAGTTCTCCGACGGGCTCAACGTGCAATTGGGCGCGCGCAGCCTGGAGGCCTTCGAACGCTTCGAGGAGGACACCGGGTACGACATCGGCTTACATCGCGTCGGCTATCTGTTCCTGCTGTCGACGCCCGAGGAGGTCGCCTCCTTCGAAAAGGGCGTCCGGCTGCAGAACTCCCTCGGTGTGCCCAGCCGCATGATCGACCCGGCCGAGGCCCGCCGCCTCTCCCCGCTCATCAGCACCGAGGGGCTCCTCGCCGCCGCCTACTCGCCCGACGACGGCCACTGCACCCCCGAAGCCGTCGTCCACGGCTACGCCTCCGCCGCCCGCGCCCACGGCGCGACGATCCTGCGCCACACCGACGTCACCGGCATCGAGACCTACGGCGACCAGATCACCGGCGTGCTGACGACCCTGGGCCGCATCGACACCGGCACGGTGATCTGCGCGGCCGGCGCCTGGTCCAGGGGCATCGGCGCGATGGCCGGCGTGGATCTGCCCGTACAGCCGCTGCGCCGCCAGATCGCGGTCACCGAACCCGTGCCGGGGCTGCCGCCCACCCTCCCCATGACGATCGACTTCACCACCAGCCTCTACTTCCACACCGAGGGCCCCGGCCTCCTCGTCGGCATGTCCGACCCCGACGAGCGTCCCGGCTTCGCCACCGACACCCACGACCGCTGGATCCCGCGCCTCGCCGAGGCCATGCGCCGACGCGCCCCCGGCCTCCTGGACCTGCGCCGCACCGGCGGCTGGGCGGGGCTGTACGAGAACACCCCGGACCACAACGCCCTGATCGGCGAGGCGACTTCGGTCTCCCGCTTCCTCTACGCCACCGGCTTCTCCGGCCACGGTTTCCTCCAGGGACCGGCCGTCGGCGAGGTGCTCCGCGACCTGTACCTCGGCCACGTACCCTTCGTGGACGTCAGCCCCCTGAGCGCCGGCCGGTTCGCGGCCGACGCCCCGCGCCCGGAGGACAACCTGGTATGACCGAGCTGCATCTGTGGCTGCGCCACGAGGCCCGCACGACCGAACGCCGCACCCCGGTCGTCCCCTCCGACGCCCGCCGGCTCGTCGAGAGCGGGGTGGCCCTGACGGTCGAGGAGTCGCCGCAGCGGATCTTCCCGATCGAGGAGTACGAGGCGGTCGGCGCCAAAGTGGCGCCCGCGGGTTCCTGGGTGTCGGCGCCGGACGACGCGGTGATCCTCGGCCTGAAGGAACTCCCGGACGAACCCGTCGAGTTGAGGCACCGCCACATCTTCTTCGGGCACGCCTACAAGGGCCAGCCGGGAGCGGCGGACCTGCTGCGGCGCTTCGGCGCCGGGGGCGGTGCACTGCTCGACCTCGAATACCTGGTGGACGACGACGGACGCCGCCTCGCCGCGTTCGGCTTCTGGGCCGGCTACCTGGGCGCGGCCCTGGCCGTGCTCCAGCACCGGGGCCGACTGCGCGCACCGCTCACCCCCACCTCGAAGGAGGAGCTGGACGAGACGCTCCAACCCACCGCCGGGGACGCGGAGTTCAGCGCACTGGTGATCGGTGCGCTGGGCCGCAGCGGCCGGGGAGCACGGGCCGCCTTCGCCACGGCCGGCATCGACCCGACCTGTTGGGATCTGGCCGAGACCCAAGCCCTGGACCGCCCCGCCCTGTTGGCCCACGACGCACTGGTCAACTGTGTCCTGGCGACCACCCCCGTACCGCCCTTCCTCCGCGAGGAGGACCTCGACGACACCACCCGCCGCCTGCGCACCGTCTCCGACGTCACCTGCGACGTGGGCTCACCCCTCAACGTGCTGCCGGTCTACGACCGTACGACCGAATGGGCTGCCCCCGTACGGCAGTTGCGCGAGCGGCCCCCGCTCGACCTCATCGCGATCGACAACCTGCCGTCGCTGCTGCCGAGGGAGTCCAGCACCGACTTCTCGGCCGCGCTACTGCCCCAACTCCTGGCCTTCGGGACCGGCGGTGCGTGGGGGCGCTGCCTCGACCTGTTCCGTACGACGTCCCGTGCGCTCGGAATCGCCGTCGCGGAAGGGGAGTCGGACCATGTCTGACGTGGTGCGCGCGAGCGGAACCGTCCACTGGATCGGCGCCGGGCTGTCCACCGGCAGCGGGCTCGCCCTGCTCTGTGACGCCGCCCCGAGGGTGCGGCTCTGGCACCGTACCGAGGACCGCGCGGCGCGGGCCCTCGACCACCTGGGCCTGACCGGACGCGCCGAACCGCGCGCGTTCGACCTCGCCGCGCTCACCGCGGAACTGGCGCCCGGAGACATCGTCGTCTCCATGCTGCCCGCGCCCGAACACGCCGCGCTGCTGGCCGTCTGTGTGCGGAGGCGGGCGCACTTCGCCTGCTCCAGCTATGTCTCGGACGCCGTCCTGGAACAGGTACCGGCGGCTACCGAGGCGGGCATCGTCGTCCTCACGGAGGCCGGACTCGACCCCGGCATCGACCACCTCTTCGCGCACAGCCTCGTCGCCCGCGCCCGGGAAGCGATCGGTGCGGACACGGCGGCCACCTACAGCCTCACCTCGTACTGCGGCGGGGTCCCCGCGGTGCCCAACGACTTCCGGTACCGCTTCAGTTGGGCCCCGGCCGGAGTGCTGGGCGCGCTGCGCTCGCCGGCCCGGTATCTGGAGGACGGGGCGGAGACGGTCGCCGACCGGCCGTGGGAGGTGACACGGCCGCATGTCGTCGACGGCGAGACCTTCGAGGTCTATCCCAACCGGGACAGCGTGCCGTTCATCGAGCAGTACGGGCTGCCGGCGGCCTGGACACCCCGCACGTTCGTGCGCGGCACGCTGCGGCTGGAGGGCTGGCTGCGGGCCTGGGACGCCGTGTTCGAGGAACTGAAGGCGGGCGACGACACCCGGATCGCCGCGCTGGCACGGGAGTTGGCCGCCACCTACCCGACCACGGACGCCGACCACGACCGGGTCGTCCTCGCCGTGTCCCTGGACGTCCGGGCCGACACGGGTGCGACCTGGTCCGGCGGCTACCTCCTCGACCTGGTCGGCGACGAGGAGGAGAGCGCGATGGCCCGCTGTGTCTCCCGCCCCCTGTCCCTCGCCGTCCGCCACATCCTCTCCGACGACCTGCCGTCCGATCTGAACCGGGCGGCGGAGACGGCGGAGCGGTCGAGGGAGTGGCTGAGCGAACTGGCGGGGGAGGGGCTGGAGTTCACGCTGAGGGTGGACCGGTAGACCGCCCTTCGCGGATCAGCCCACGATCGCCTCGTGCACCAGCTGCTTCAGCTCGGGGACGATCTTCAGGGAGGACTTGGGCCGTAGCTGGGTCATGAACTGCACGGTGAGATCGCGGCCCGGGTCCACCCAGAACGTGGTCGTCGCCGCCCCGCTCCAGCCGAACGCGCCCAGCCCCGTGGGGGATTGGGTGCGCTCGGGGTCGATGACGACGGAGACGCTGAGGCCGAAGCCGATGCCGTCGTTGCCGGGTTCCTGGTGCGCGGGGCTGCCGAAGGCGCGCATGTCGGCGCCGCCGGGGAGGTGGTTGCTGGTCATCAGGTCGACGGTCTCGGGGGCGAGCAGCCGGGTGCCGTCGAGTTCGCCCCGGCGCCGCAGGAACTCCGCGAACCGGTGCACGTCGTACGGGCTCGCCGCCATCCCGCCGCTGCCCGACAGGAACCGCGGCCGGCCGCCCCGCAGCGGCAGTCCGGCGATCGGCTCGATCCCGCCGCCGTCGGCGTCGCCGTACAACTCGGAGAGCCGGTCGGCCTTCTCGTCCGGGACCTGGAAGCCGGCGTCGCGCATGCCGAGCGGCCGGAAGATCCGCTCGGCGAAGAACTCGTCGAGCCGCTGCCCGGACACCACCTCGATGACCCGGCCCAGCACATTGGACGCGACGGAGTAGTTCCACTGCGTGCCCGGCTCGAACTGGAGCGGGAGAGAGGCGTACACGTCGACCGTCTCGGCCAGGTTCGCGCCGGGCGGCACGGAGGACTCCAGGTGCGCCTCCCGGTAGAGGGCGTCGACCGGGTGCGAGTGGTAGAAGGCGAAGGTCAGGCCCGAGGTGTGGGTCATCAGGTGCCGGATCAGCATCGGCTGCTCCACCGGCCGGGTCTTCACGTCGGCACCCGAACCGCTGTCGTAGACCCGCATGTCGGCGAAGGCCGGGAGATGGTCGCCGACCGGGTCGTCCAGGGAGAGCCTGCCCTCCTCGACCAGGAGCAGCGCGGCGACCGCGGTGACCGGCTTGGTCATGGAGTAGATCCGGTACAACGTGTCCGGCGTGACGGGCAGTTGGGCCGCGACATCGCGGTGCCCGTGGGCGGTGAGGTGGGCGACACGGCCGCCGCGGGCCACGGACACCAGGAAGCCCGGCAGGCGCTCCACGTCGACGTAGTGGGCGAAGTGCTGGTCCAGGCGGTCCAACGCCTTGTGGTCCAGTCCGACCTCGTCCGGGTCGACCTCTTGTCGCAGCTGTGCCATGGCTCTCCTCCGAAGTACGTTCACGAGGTGGGGTCCCGCATACCCGGCCCCGGACACCTCGGAACTCATCGTCGCTCAGGAACACCTGCGCGGTCTCCTGTAACGGGGGGATGTGTGAGCGACGCGACTGTCCGGCCCGGCAGCGCGCGACCCGCGAGAGCGCCGGTCAGAGCCGTCGCGGCGAGCACACCGAGCGCCCACTCCCGGCCGCTCGCGGCCATGAGAGCGCTCCCTGCGGCGACGCCGAGCGCCGGGCCGACGTTCGCCACGGTCTGCTTGAGCCCGCCCGCCACCCCGGCCGACTCCACGGCGGCCGCCCGCACCACCACCTGGGTCGCCGCCACCATCACCGTCCCGAACCCGGCCCCCAGCAGGGCGAATCCGGCGCACACCGCGACCGTCCCCGAGGCCCGCGCCAGCACGAGCACCCCGACGGTCAGGACCACCGTCGCCGCTACGGCCGTACGGCGGGCCCCCGCCCTGCGCAGCAGGATCGCGCAGCCGGGTGCGGCGAGGACCATCGCCGCCGCCAACGGCAGTCCCCGCAGGGCGCTTTGGAAGGGGCTGAGCCCCAACGCCCCTTGGAGGACGTAGGTGACGACGAACAGCGTCCCGGAGAACGCGGCCGAGGCCGCGAGGAGCATGCCGAGCGCACCGCGGACCGCCGCCGACCCGACGACGTCCGGCGGCAGCAGCGGATGCGCGGTACGGCGCTCGTGCCGGACGAAGGCGGCACCGGCGAGCACGCAGACCGCGAGTCCGCCGGCCGAGCCGGGCAGATCCACCAGCGCCTGGACGAGCGCGGCCAGGGACAGCGCGAGCAGCAGGGCCCCGGGCAGATCCAGCCGCACGCCGTTCGACTCCCGTGACTCCGGCCCGCGCACAGTGAGGGCGAGCACCCCGAACACCAGCGAGGGCACGACATGGAGGAAGAACACGGCCCGCCAGCCCACCGCACCCACCAACGCCCCGCCCACCAGCGGCCCGGCGGCCGCCGCGAGACCGATCACGCTCGTCCGTACGGCGATCGGCATGCCCAGCCGGTCCGGCGGGAACGCGGCACGCAGCATGCCGAGCGTGGCCGGCTGGAGCAGCGCGCCGAACACCCCTTGTACGGCCCGGAGTCCGATCATCCACCCGACGTTCGGGGCAAGTCCGATCCCGGCCGAGGCGGCCCCGAAGCCGAGCATGCCGAGCCCGAACACCCGCTGATGTCCGTACCGGTCGCCGATCCGCCCCGCCGACACCAACAGGGCCGCCACGGCGACCAGATACGCGGTGCCGGTCCACTGGACCTGGGCGAGCGAGGCCCCCAACTCCCGCTGCACCGTTGGCTGTACGACGGTGAGTACGGTCCCGTCCAGCGCGACGATCGCGGCCCCCGCCGCACTGCTCGCCAGGATCAGCCGCCGACGCGCGGTCACAGGGCGGCCTCCGGACCGAGGTGCGCGTCGAGAGCGGACCGCAGCAGGGGTACGAAGTCGTCGGCGCCGGTGGCCAGTTGGAGACTGCCCCAGCTCCAGAGCTGGGCGATGCCGTGCAGGTTCGCCCACAGCGCGCCCGCGACCGGGTGGGCGTCCGCACCGGGACGGACCCGGCCGACGAGATCCACCAGGACCCCGAACAACGGCAGGCTGGTGTCCCGCAGCCCCAAGTGCCCGCTCTCCAGCAGGTCATGACGGAACATCAGCTCATACATCCCGGGATTGCCGAGCGCGAACTCCAGATAGACCCGCCCCAGCGCCGCGACCTGCTCCCGAGGGCTCGCCGTACCGTCCCCGACCACCCCCGCCGCCCGCTCGCCCAGCTCGGCGAAACCGCGCCGCGCGATGGCGGACAGCAGCTCCAGGTGGGTGGGGAAGTAGCGGCGCGGCGCCCCGTGCGAGACACCGGCCCGCCGGGCGATCTCCCGCAGCGTGAGGGCCTGCGCCCCTTCCCCCGCCACCAGCTCCACACCGACGTCGACAAGCCGGTCCCGCAGTCCGGCCGCTGTTTCCGAATCACTCATAGACACTGTCTACCAGGCCGCCGCAGACAGTGTCTACCGGGAATGGTGAATGCGCCGCACCCGTTGTCGCTGATATGACCCAGAACACGACACAGGACGACGCACCACTCCTCCGGCTGCTGTCCGACGGTCACGGCGGGGTGCTGGTCACCCTCAAGAGCGACGGCCGGCCTCAGTTGTCGAACGTCGGCCACGTCTACTACCCCGACGAGCGCGTCATCCGCGTCTCGATCACCGACGACCGCGCCAAGACCCGCAACCTCCGCCGCGACCCCCGCGCCTCGTACCACGTGACCAGCCCCGACTTCCGCGCGTACACGGTCGCCGAGGGCACGGCCGACCTCACACCGGTCGCCGCGGACCCGCACGACGACACGGTGGAGGAGCTCGTCCGGCTCTACCGCGACATCAGCGGCGAGCATCCGGACTGGGACGAGTACCGGGCGGCGATGGTGCGGGATCGGCGGTTGGTGCTGCGGCTGCGGGTGGAGCGCGCTTACGGGATTCCGGCGGGGGAGAACCGGGGCTGAGCGGTCGTCACTTTCCTTTGTCCGCACCGGCGCCAGGGTTGATCCGTCGTGCGGTGGGCGGACGACGGGGGAGTGTACGAGGTGATGGACCTGGTGTCCGTGGGCGTTATCGGTACGGTGTTCGGGGCCGTCGGCCCGGGGATGGCGAGCGAGACCGGCAAGTTGGCCTGGGAGCCGGTCGGGGGAAACGACAGTCGGCCCCGGGCCCGCGCGCACCGGCCGCCCCTGAAATCGGCCGGTGCGCGCGGAGGCCCCTACTGGCGGCGCAGGGCGGCGAGCGCCTTGTCGGCGCCCCGCGCGCGCAGGTTCACGAAGGCGGGGGTGACGGTCAGCGGAGTCGCGTACGACTTCAGTGTCACCGGTCCCCGTACTGTCGTACCCCGGACGGTGTCGTACCACGTACCCGCCGGGAGGTGGATGTCGCGCGCGGCCGACCCCGTGAGGTTCGGGGCCGCGAGGATCGCCGGGCCGAGCATCCACTCGTCGGTGATCGTGTAACTCGCCCTGTCCTGAGGGAAGTCGAAGAACAGCGGCCGCACGATCGGGTCACCGGTCCGCAGTGTGCGCCGCACCTGGTCCCAGATGTACGGCGCCAGCCGCTCGTGGCGGGCGATCGCCTCGCGGTACAGGGCGACGGTCTGCCCGTCGTAGGACACTTCCTGACCGGTCGTCACATCCGTCGTGCCGGCGGGGGATGTCGACGCGTACATCAGCGGCATGTACGAGGCCGACTGCGCCCACCGGACCAGGACGTCCTTCGTCGGCGGGGGTTGGCCGTCGGAGCCGCCGATCATGTCGGTCTCGACGAAGGGGTAGCCGATGGTGGACAGGGCGAGGTTCTGGGAGACGGACGCCCGGAGGGAGTTCCAGCCGGTGCCCTTGTCTATCTGGCGGACGACGAACCCGGCCTGGTGCGCGGCGCTGCCCCAGTGGACGCGGATGCCGGCGCCCTGGAGGTCGTAGGAGTCGGCGAGTTCGGAGCCGAGCCGCTGGTAGTCGGTGCGGGTGTGGCCTGCGCGCGGGGCGCAGTGGTCGTCGAAGAAGCGGGTGTCGAACTTGAGACCGTCGACGCCGTAACTGTCCATCAGGGTCTTCAGGTTGCCCTGGTACCAGGCCTTCGCCGCCGGGTTGCCGAGGTCGACGATCCCTGCGGTGCCGTTCCACCAGGTGACCGTGCAGGGTTTCGTCGGGTCGGCCGCGTCGTGCAGGAGGTAGTCGTGGTCGGCCGCGTACTGGTAGTTGGTGGAGTCGAGGTTGATCCAGAGCGTGACCCAGAGGCCGAAGTCGTAGCCCAGGGCGTGGATGCGGTCCGACATCGACTTCGGATCGGGGTAGGCCTTCGGGTCGAAGGTCATGTTGCCGTAGTTCGACTCCCACTTGTCGTCGAGCTGGACGGTGTGGCCGCCAAGTCCCTTGCTGTGCAGGGCGGTTGCGTAGGCGAGCAGCTTCTCCTGGTCGACGCCGGTGTAGAACTGCGCCCACGAATTCCACAGCGGCTTCTCGAACTGCTCGTACGTCGCGTCACTTTGGCGCGGCTTGCCGACGATGCCGATGTAGTCGTCGTAGACCGCGCGAGGGGTCGACTCGACGAACACGGTGGCTTTGTAGGTGCCGCCCGAGTCGATGCCGAAGCGGCCCAGTCCGTCCTGGCCGGCGTTGAGGGAGACATCCATGGTGTCGCCGGTGTCCACGTACAGACCGGCCGAACTCTCCGTGTACCAGAAGGGATCCACCATCTGGTACGAGGCCGGGCCGAAGTCCGGCTGCTCTACCTGCCCGGCATCCAGCGGCCACGGCTGGTCGGTGTACGGCCCGCCGGACGGGGTGCTGGTCTCGCCGTGGCCGTACCAGTGGCCGGAGGCCGGGAGGTCGTAGCTGAGGCTGAGTTCTGTCGCCTCAACACCCCTTACCGCCCAGTCGAGTTGGTAGCGGTCGGAGGTCGGGGTGAGCTGTGCCTCGATCTCGGTGCCGGGGAGTGTGGTGCCGGTCGTGAACGTGAGGGTTCCGTCGCGCCAGTGCCAGTCGGTGAGGGCGGTCGCGTGCTGCCAGGTGTCGCCGGAGCCGGAACCGGATCTGAAGCGCAGGGCGTCGGCGGCGGTGGCGAGGACGGTGTGGCCCGATCTGCTGGTGGACAGGGCGAGTTGGCCGGTGATCGGGATGGTGACGGAGTAGCCGGGTGCGCCGTGCGTGGGCGGGACGTGGAGGGAGACCTTGGCGGAGGAGGCGGAAACCGTCGGCCCGGCCGGGGCGCTCGCCGGGGTGCCGTGCGCCGTCGACGGCAGGAAGGCAACGGTCAGCGCGGTCGCGAGGAGGCAGCCGAACTTGCGGGAAAGGATGCGCACCACTCGTGTCCTTCCGCGGGAGACGGGAGAGTCCAGGGTGTTGCCGTGCAGCGGCGCTGTTCTTTTCTGCTCGTTCCGGCCGATGTTCTTGCGCGAAACGTCAACTGTCAACGGGGGGTGAGTCCCGGATGGCGGTCCTAGGACATGAGGCGCAGGACGGATGGCCGATGGTCCGTCGATCGGGGTCCGCCTAGGCTGCGAGGCCTGTCACCGAAGTTCGGGAGCAAGGGAGTTGAGGTCACGATGCCCGTCAACGGCCGCAGCCACATCAGGATCGCCCGCCCGTCCAGGGACCTCGCCGTGGCCGGTCGCTTCTGGTCCGACGGCCTCGGGCTCGCTGTCCTGTGGCGGGCCGAGGCCGGCACCGAACCCGGCGAACACGACCTGCTGATGCTCGGCCGGCCCGACGCCGACTGGCACCTGGAACTCGTCCACGAACCCGGCACCCCGGTCGAGCCACGCCCCACGGAGGAGGACCTCCTCGTGATCTACCTCGACGGCCCGGTACCGGACGACCTGATCACCCGGCTTGAGAACCACGGCGGCAAGCGGGTGCCGTCCCCCAACCCGTACTGGAACGAGTGGGGCGTGACGATCGAGGACCCGGACGGGTACCGGCTGGTGCTGTGTACGCGGGGGTGGTCCAACGCGTAGGTTTTTTTGGGCGGGGTGGAGTTCAGCCGCTTGCGGGGGTGGCGGTCTGGACGGTGGGCGCTGGTGAGCGCGTGGCAGGCGTGGCAACCCACGGGTGCCGGAGCCCGTGAGGTGTTCGATGTCCCGGGGTGTTCGGGGGCCCGTCGTCCGGCCGGGGGGTGGGAGTCGCGGGGGCGATCCGCATGGTGTCGGCTCGGGGTGTTCGCGGGGCGGGGTGTCCGGTCGGCCGCAGGAGTTGCGCGAGTCGATGCCCATATCCCACGGCGAGAGCCGAACTCGCGGGGTAGGGGGCGGAGTTCAGCCGCTCGGGGCGGTGACGGTCTGGACGGTGTCGGCGGTGGGCCAAGCGGCAGTTGACCAACGGCATACGTTGACGGACGCGGACCGGCGCTCGCTGGCGCGACGTTCCCGTGAGGGCGGACAAGGCCTCCGGATCCCGAGCCAACCGCGACTACCTGCGCAAACGCGGGATCCGCTGCACCATCCCGGAGAAGTCCGACCAGATGGCCGTGGCCACGAGATACGACAAGCTCGCCGTCCGCTACGAAGCCACCGTCACCATCGCCGTCATCAACGAGTGGCTGTGACCCTGCTCGCCAAGCTCGGCCAGAGAGAAACGGGGTATCGCTGCAGTTGGCCAGGCATTTAGCCTATGACGCATGCATCAGCCCCGTAGGCGCGACCGGTGCCTGGCTCGCCGTGGGCCGGAGCCGGCCCGGCGCCAAGCGTTCCGACTCACGTCCGCGGGCGCTGATGTAGTCCTGGTCGGCTACTTCTCTGCGAAGCAGAAGGACTTCGAAACACTCATGGCAGCGGCAGCCACAGAACTGGCAGCGCGCGGCGCTCGGGTCGTCGTGCAGATTACGCAACGACGAGGCGTTTCGGATGGTGGGGTCCAGAAGATGGGTCTGCCCTACTCCTCACGGACTCTGCTGAGTTACGGAAAAGTCCGCGAGGTAGCTCAGGCCTGCGACCGGGCCGACGCTGACGCAGTGATCTTCTTGGCCTCCTTGACCGAGCGCCAGCAGCGCACGCTGACAGACATGTTTGGCCGCCCCGCCGTGAGTCTTTCCCATATCCTCGCTGTCGACTGACTGCACACTCGAAGGGTCGACCTCGCGGCCCGATTCAACGTCGCCGAGGACTAGTTGGACACGTACCAGGACCTCGGCATCCTCTACGACCGGGACGCGGGCGGCGAAGCACCTCACTGGCGGCTGACGGTCCTGGTCACGCCGGTGACGACGGTCGTGGCCAGGATCCAGCCGGTGATGATCAGGCCGTAGCCGAGGTACTGGTACCAGCCGGCCGGTGCGAACGCTTCCTCCTGGCCGAAGGAGATCACCGGCAGCAGCAGGTCGAGGGTGTAGAAGACCGGGTTGAAGTGCGGGGCCTCGGACACCTTGAGGGCGCGGGGGTGGTGCAGGCCGTAGGCGACGGAGCCGATGGCCAGCAGCGACAGCAGCCAGGCGCAGGCGCGCAGCGGGCGGAAGCCGTAGCCGACGGTGGCGTCCTGGACGTAGCCCCAGAGCCGGCCGTACCACGGGAGGGTGCGGCGCAGGCGGCGCTGCTTGGCGAGTTGGACGAAGCGGGCCGCGTGGTCGTCGCCGACGCGGCGGTAGGCGGCGGCCAACTCCTCGTAGGCGTGCGGGACATAGCCGTCACCGTCGCGTTCCAGCATGGTGAGCCGGCGTTCGGCGGGCTCGTGGGGGATGAGCGTGGTGTAGGCGAGACTGGTGAGGAAGACCTGGTCCGGCAGCACCTTCGGGTCCAGCAGCAGGACCTCGATCTGGGCGTTGCGCAGCACGACACTCCCCTCGACGGGCGGACTCTCGCGCAGCCAGAGTTCCCCCATCGTGATGCTGCTCGCCAGCAGCGCCGGGCCGCCGGGGTTCGACAGGGTGGTGTACGACAGGTCGAGCCGGCCCGAGATCCGGGCTCCGCGCAGACCGGTCCAGCCCTCCACCCGGGCCTCCCGGAACACGATGTTGCCCTCCACGACGAGTACTTCGGCGTCGATGGCGGAGCCCCCGGGGTTGGAGAGGTGCGCCGTGTTGAGGTTGACCGACCCGGCGACACTCGCGCCACTGAGCCGTATCTGACCCAGCGTGCGCAGTCCGGCCGCCCGGAGATCGTCGCCGACGGCAGCCTGGTTGAGCTGGAGCACCGGCTCCTCCGCGTCCGGAGCGATGATCCGCGCGCTCTCCATGAACAGGCTCCCGGCGATCTTCGCCCCGGCGAGCCGTACCAGTCCGTGGAACCTGGCCCGGGTCAGCCGCAGCACGCCGTCCACCCGCATCGCGTGTGCGGTGAGCCCCGGCAGGACGGAGTCGCCGAGGTTGAGTTCGCGCAGCCGGGCCGCGTAGCAGCGGGGTGCCTCGTCGAAGTAGCAGTACCGCAGCCGGACCGCGTGGTCGATCGTCGCGTACTGCAGATCGAGCCGGCCGACGACCCGGGCGCCCGCGAGACTCAGGGAGGCTATCTCGCCCGCTTCCTGCGGCCCGTTGAGCAGCAGGGCCCGCAACACCTCGGCGCGGACGGTCCGTTCGGGCCCCCAGTCGCGGCCGTCCGCCACGTCCTCGTCCTCCGCCGTACGGAAGTCCACGGACTCGCCCAACGGGAAGGCCCGCCAGACCTGTTCCTCGGCCGGTGTCAGATCGTTGATCTCCATCAACAGGCGACTCTAGCCCGGCGGATGCCGTGGGCCCAGGGACGGCGGTGGCCCGGACCGCGCGCCAACGCGCGGTCCGGGCCGTGGAGTTGTGCCGTTACGGGCGGGTGTTCCACTCCGCGATCACGGGACGGTCGTGCTCGGTGGAGAGGCGGCTGACGGTGCCGGTCGCCAGTTGGAACAGCCGGCCGTCCGCCGCCGGCAGGCCGAGTCGGCGGGCCGTGAGGACGCGCAGGAAGTGGCCGTGCGCCACCAGGATCACGTCACCGTCCACGAGCGCGCCGTCCACCCGCTTCAGCACCCGGTCGGCCCGCTCGGAGATCTCGTCCGGGGACTCGCCGGGGTGTCCGGCCGGTCCCGGCGGCACGCCGTCGGTCCACAGGTACCAGTCGGGGCGGGTGCGGTGGATGTCGACGGTGGTGACGCCCTCGTAGCCGCCGTAGTCCCACTCGTGCAGGTCGGGGTCGGGTGCGGCCCCGGTGATGCCCGCGAGTTCGGCGGTGCGTATCGCGCGGTCGAGCGGGCTGGTGAGCGCCAGTGCGAAGGTCCGGCCGGAGAGGAGCGGAGCGAGGGACTTGGCCTGTTCCTCACCGTGCGGGGTCAGGGGCAGGTCGGTCCAACCGGTGTGCCGGCCCGACACGCTCCACTCCGTCTCACCGTGGCGGACCAGCAGAAGATCCCCCACGGCGCGCTACTCCTTCGACTCGACGGCGTGGCCGCCGAACTGGTTGCGCAGCGCCGCAACCATCTTCATCTGCGGCGAGTCGTCCTGACGGGACGCGAAGCGCGCGAAGAGGGAGGCCGTGATCGCGGGCAGCGGCACGGCGTTGTCGATGGCGGCCTCGACGGTCCAGCGGCCTTCGCCGGAGTCCTCCGCGTAGCCCTTGAGCTTGTCCAAGTGCTCATCGCTGTCGAGGGCGTTGACCGCGAGGTCGAGCAGCCAGGAGCGGATGACGGTGCCTTCCTGCCAGGAGCGGAAGACCTCACGTACGTCCGTGACGGAGTCGACCTTCTCCAGCAGCTCCCAGCCCTCGGCGTAGGCCTGCATCATGGCGTACTCGATGCCGTTGTGGACCATCTTCGAGAAGTGCCCGGCGCCGACCTTGCCCGCGTGCACGAAGCCGAAGTCGCCCTCGGGCTTGAGGGCGTCGAAGACCGGCTGCACCTTGGCGATGTGCTCGGCGTCGCCGCCGACCATCAGCGCATAGCCGTTCTGGAGACCCCACACACCGCCGGAGACACCCGCGTCCACGAAGCCGATGCCCTTGGCGCCCAGCTCCTCGGCGTGCTTCTCGTCGTCCGTCCAGCGGGAGTTGCCGCCGTCGACCACCGTGTCGCCGGGCTGGAGCAGCTCGCCCAGTTCGTCGACGACCGACTGGGTCGGAGCGCCGGCCGGGACCATCACCCAGACCGTGCGCGGGGCTTCGAGCTTCGCGACCAGTTCGGCCAGGTCGCTCACGTCGGAGACCTCGGGGTTGCGGTCGTAGCCGATGACGGTGTGGCCGGCGCGGCGGATCCGCTCGCGCATGTTGCCGCCCATCTTGCCGAGACCGATGAGTCCGAGCTGCATGTCAGTTCACTTCCTGAGAATCCTGGGAATTGCGGAGAGTGCGGTAAGTGGCCACAAGGGCTGTCGTCGACGCGTCCAGGCCCGGCACGTCGGCGCCGTCGGTGAGGGCGGGTTCGACGCGCTTGGCGAGGACCTTGCCCAGCTCGACGCCCCACTGGTCGAAGGAGTCGATGTTCCAGATGGCGCCCTGCACGAACACCTTGTGTTCGTAGAGCGCGATGAGCTGGCCGAGGACGGAGGGGGTCAGCTCGCGGGCCAGGATCGTGGTGGTGGGGTGGTTGCCCTTGAACGTCTTGTGCGGCACCAGCTCCTCCGCCACCCCCTCCGCGCGCACCTCGTCGGGCGTCTTGCCGAACGCCAACGCCTGTGTCTGCGCGAAGAAGTTGGCCATCAGCAGGTCGTGCTGCGCCTTCAGCCCCTCGCTCAGCTCACCGACCGGGTTGGCGAAGCCGATGAAGTCCGCCGGGATCAACTTGGTGCCCTGGTGGATGAGTTGGTAGTAGGCGTGCTGCCCGTTCGTGCCGGGCGTGCCCCACACCACCGGGCCGGTCTGCCACTCCACCGGATTCCCGTCCCAGTCCACCGACTTGCCGTTGGACTCCATGTCCAACTGCTGGAGATACGCGGTGAACTTGGACAGATAGTGGCTGTAGGGCAGCACGGCGTGCGACTGGGCGTCGTGGAAGTTGCCGTACCAGACACCCAACAGGCCAAGGAGCAACGGCGCGTTGGACTCGGCGGGCGCGGTGCGGAAGTGCTCGTCGACGGTGTGGAAGCCGTCGAGCATCTCCCGGAAGCGGTCCGGGCCGATGGCGATCATGAGGGAGAGGCCGATCGCCGAGTCGTAGGAGTAACGGCCGCCGACCCAGTCCCAGAACTCGAACATGTTGTCCGTGTCGATACCGAAGTCCGACACCTTCCCGGCGTTGGTCGACAGCGCCACGAAGTGCTTCGCCACGGCCTTGTCGTCGCCGCCGAGCCCGTCGAGGAGCCAACTCCGGGCGGACGTCGCGTTGGTGATCGTCTCGATCGTGGTGAACGTCTTCGACGCGACGATGAACAGCGTCTCCGCCGGGTCGAGGTCGCGGATCGCCTCGTGGAGGTCGGCGCCGTCCACGTTCGACACGAAGCGGACCGTCAACGAGCGGTCGGTGAAGGCGCGGAGCGCCTCGTAGGCCATGGCCGGACCGAGGTCGGAGCCGCCGATGCCGATGTTGACGACGTTGCGGATACGGCGGCCCGTGTATCCGGTCCACTCGCCGGAGCGGACCCGGTCCGCGAAGCCGGCCATCTTGTCGAGCACGGCGTGCACCTGCGGCACGACGTTCTCGCCATCGACCTCGATCACCGCATCCCGGGGGGCGCGCAGCGCGGTGTGCAGGACCGCGCGGTCCTCGGTGACGTTGATCTTCTCGCCGCGGAACATGGCGTCCCGCAACCCGAACACGCCGGTGGCGGTGGCCAGTTCCTGGAGCAGGGCGAGGGTCTCGTCGGTGATCAGGTGCTTGGAGTAGTCGATGCGCAGATCGCCGACGCCTACGACGTAGCGCTCCGCGCGCCCCGGGTCCGCCGCGAACAACTCACGCAACTGCGGGTGCAGTTGACCCGCGCGGTGATCCTCGAGCGCGGTCCACTCGGGCCGCCGCACGAGCTTGGGGGAGTCAGACATGAGCAGGGGTCTCCTTGGTGCCCTCGGCCCGCAGGGCGATGGCGTACATCTCGTCGGCGTCCAGGCGCCGGAGTTCCTCGGCGATCAGTTCGGAGGTGGTGCGGACCTTCAGCGCGAGGGTGCGGGAGGGCTGCCCGGGCAGGGTCAGCGTGGCCAGCGGGCCCTCGGGGCGGTCGATGACGACCTCGCCGGCGGCGGTACCGAGCCGGACGGCCGTGACGACCGGGCCCGCGGTGACCACGCGGTCGATCTTCACCTTGAGCCGGGCCTCCAGCCAGCGTGCCAGCAGTTCGGCGGCGGGGTTGTCGGCCTCGCTCTCCACCGCGCCCGAGGTGATCTTCGCCTTGGCCTGGTCGAGGGCCGCCGCCAGCATCGAGCGCCAGGGGGTCAGCCGGGTCCAGGCGAGGTCGGTGTCGCCGGGCGCGTAGGAACGGGCGCGGGTGTCCAGGGCTTCGAGGGGGTTCTCCGCCGCGTACAGGTCGGTGATCCGGCGCTGGGCGAGGGCGCCCAGCGGGTCCTTCGCCGGGACCTCGGGGGCCTCGGACGGCCACCACACGACGACCGGCGCGTCCGGCAGCAGCAGCGGCAGCACCACGGAGTCGGCGTGCTCGGACACCTCGCCGTAGGTCCGCAGGACAACGGTCTCGCCGGTGCCGGCGTCGGCGCCCACCCGGACCTCGGCGTCGAGGTGGGAGTCGGTGCGGTCGCGCGGGGTGCGGGCTTGCCGCTTGATGACGACCAGGGTGCGCGAGGGATGCTCGTGCGAGGCCTCCTCGGCCGCCTTGATCGAGTCGTAGGCGTTCTCCTCGTCCGTGACGATGACCATCGTCAGGACCATGCCCACGGCAGGGGTGCCGATGTCGCGGCGACCCTGCACCAGCGCCTTGTTGATCTTGCTTGCCGTGGTGTCGCTCAGGTCGATCTTCATGGCCTGCGCCAGCTCCGTCCGTCTCGTGCGAGCATCTCGTCCGCCTCCTCGGGACCCCAACTGCCCGAGGAGTACTGCGCGGGCCTGCCGTGCCGTGCCCAGTACTCCTCGATCGGGTCGAGGATCTTCCAGGACTCTTCCACTTCCTGGTGGCGGGGGAACAGGTTGGCGTCGCCGAGCAGCACATCCAGGATGAGCCGCTCGTACGCCTCCGGGCTCGACTCCGTGAACGACTCGCCGTAGGCGAAGTCCATGGACACGTCCCGGATCTCCATCGAGGTGCCCGGCACCTTCGAGCCGAAGCGGACCGTCATGCCCTCGTCGGGCTGGACGCGGATGACGATCGCGTTCTGGCCCAGCTCCTCGGTGGCGTTGGAGTCGAAGGGGGAGTGCGGGGCCCGCTTGAAGACGACCGCGATCTCCGTGACGCGCCGTCCGAGGCGCTTGCCGGTGCGCAGATAGAAGGGGATGCCCGCCCAGCGGCGGTTGTCCACCTCCAGCTTGACGGCCGCGTAGGTGTCGGTCTTCGACTGCGGGTCGATACCGTCCTCCTGGAGGTAGCCGACGACCTTCTCGCCGCCCTGCCAGCCCTCCGCGTACTGCCCGAACACCGTGTGCTCGCCCAGCTCCTGGGGCAGCCGCACCGACTTGAGCACCTTGAGCTTCTCGGTGAGCAGCGCCTCCTCGTCGAAGGCGATCGGCTCCTCCATGGCGGTCAGCGCCATCAACTGGAGCAGGTGGTTCTGGATGACGTCACGCGCCGAACCGATGCCGTCGTAGTAGCCGGCCCGGCCGCCGATGCCGATGTCCTCGGCCATCGTGATCTGGATGTGGTCTACGTAGGACCGGTTCCAGATCGGCTCGTACATCTGGTTGGCGAAGCGCAGCGCCAGGATGTTCTGGACGGTCTCCTTGCCGAGGTAGTGGTCGATGCGGAACACCTGGTCCGGGTCGAACACCTCGTGCACGATCTTGTTCAGCTCGCGCGCGCTCTTCAGGTCGCGGCCGAACGGCTTCTCGATGACCGCGCGCCGCCAGGCCCCTTCCCGCGCGTCCGCCAGGCCGTGCTTCTTGAGCTGCTTGACGACCTTCGGGAAGAACTTCGGCGGTACGGAGAGATAGAACGCGTAGTTGCCACTGGTGCCGCGCGAGGTGTCCAACTCGTCGACGGCGGCGCGCAGTTGCTTGAACGCGGTGTCGTCGTCGAAGTCGCCCGGGATGAACCGCATGCCCTCGGCGAGCTGCTGCCAGACCTCCTCGCGGAACTCGGTGCGGGAGTGCTCGCGCACCGAGTCGTGCACCACCTGCGCGAAGTCCTGGTCCTCCCAGTCCCGCCGGGCGAACCCGACGAGGGAGAACCCCGGCGGCAGCATGCCCCGGTTGGCCAGGTCGTAGACGGCCGGCATCAGCTTCTTGCGGGAGAGGTCACCGGTGACCCCGAAGATGACCAGTCCGGACGGGCCCGCGATACGGGGGAGCCGGCGGTCGCGGGGGTCCCGCAGCGGGTTGTCCCAGTCGGCCGCGAGGGTGTCCGTCAACTCCTCGACGGTCAGCGCCTGTTCACTCATTCCCCGTCGACCCCCTTGCCGCTCAGCGACTTCGCGACGGCGCCCAGCAGGTCCTGCCAGGCCACCTCGAACTTGGCGACGCCCTCGTCCTCCAGCTGCTTGACGACGGTGTCGTAGGAAATCCCCAGACGCTCTACGGCGTCCAGGTCGGCGCGCGCCTGTGCGTAGCCGCCGGTCACCGTGTCGCCGTGGATGTCGCCGTGGTCGGCGGTGGCGTTCAGGGTGGCCTCGGGCATGGTGTTGACGGTGCCGGGCGCGACCAGTTCGTCGACGTAGAGGGTGTCCTTGTAGGACGGGTCCTTGACGCCGGTGGAGGCCCACAGGGGGCGCTGCTTGTTGGCCTTGGCGCCGGCGAGGGCGGTCCAGCGGTCGCCGCTGAAGACCTCTTCGTAGGCCTGGTAGGCGAGCCGCGCGTTGGCGAGCGCCGCCTTGCCCTTGAGAGCGAGGGCCTCGTCCGTGGCGAGCGCGGTGAGGCGCTTGTCGATCTCGGAGTCGACGCGGGAGACGAAGAAGGACGCCACCGAGTGGATGGTCGCCAGGTCGATGCCCGCGGCACGCGCCTTCTCCAGGCCGGCCAGGTAGGCGTCCATGACCTCGCGGTAGCGCTCCAGGGAGAAGATCAGCGTGACGTTGACGCTGATGCCCTGGCCGATGACCTCGGTGATGGCGGGGAGTCCGGCCTTCGTCGCCGGGATCTTGATCATCACGTTGGGGCGGTCCACCAGCCAGGAGAGCTGCCTGGCCTCGGCGATCGTCGCCGCCGTGTTGTGGGCGAGCCGCGGGTCGACCTCGATGGAGACCCGGCCGTCCCGGCCACCGGTCGCCTCGTACACCGGGCGCAGGATGTCGGCGGCGGCGCGGACGTCGGCGGTGGTCATCATCCGTACGGCCTCTTCGACCGTCACCTTGCGCACGGCCAGGTCGGCGAGCTGCTCCTCGTAGCCCTCGCCGGAGCCGATCGCGGCCTGGAAGATGGACGGGTTGGTGGTGACGCCGACGACGTTCTTCGTGTCGACGAGTTCGGCGAGGTTGCCGGACTCGATCCGCTTGCGCGACAGGTCGTCCAGCCAGATGGAGACGCCCTCGTCGGAGAGGCGCTTGAGTGTTCCCGCTGTGGCGGTCACTTCGGTCACTGTGATCATCTTCTTTCTGGCGATCGGATCAACCGCGCGCGGCAGCGAGGGATTCCTTCGCTGCTGCGGCGACGTTCTCGGCGGTGAAGCCGAACTCGGCGAACAGGGTCTTGGCGTCGGCGGAGGCGCCGAAGTGTTCGAGGGAGACGATGCGTCCTGCGTCACCCACGAACCGGTACCACGTGAGACCGATCCCGGCCTCGACCGCAACGCGGGCCTTCACGGACGGCGGAAGGACGCTGTCGCGGTACTCGCGCGACTGCTCCTGGAACCACTCCACGGACGGCATCGACACCACCCGGGCGCCCACACCCTCCGCCTCCAACCGCTCGCGCGCCTCGACGGCGAGGTGGACCTCGGAACCGGTCGCGATGAGCACGACGTCCGGGGTCTCGGTGGAGGAGTCCTTGAGGACGTAACCGCCGCGCGCCGCATCGGAGTTGGGCTCGTAGACGGGGACACCCTGGCGGGTGAGCGCGAGGCCGTGCGGGGCGGGCTTGGTGGCGTGCCGCTTGAGGATCTCGGCCCAGGCGATCGCCGTCTCGTTGGCGTCGGCGGGGCGGACGATGTTCAGACCCGGGATGGCGCGCAGCGAGGCGAGGTGTTCGACCGGCTGGTGGGTGGGGCCGTCCTCGCCGAGACCGATGGAATCGTGCGTCCAGACGTACGTCACCGGGAGCTGCATCAGCGCGGACAGGCGCACGGCGTTGCGCATGTAGTCGGAGAACACCAGGAAGGTGCCGCCGTAGACGCGGGTGTTGCCGTGGAGGGCGATGCCGTTCATCTCGGCCGCCATGGAGTGCTCGCGGATGCCGAAGTGGATCGTACGGCCGTACGGGTCGGCCTCCGGGAGCGGGTTGCCCTCCGGGAGGAAGGACGAGGTCTTGTCGATGGTGGTGTTGTTCGAGCCGGCCAGGTCGGCGGAGCCGCCCCACAGCTCGGGCAGGACCGCGCCGAGCGCCTGGAGCACCTTGCCGGAGGCGGCGCGGGTGGCGACGGAGGAGCCGGGCTCGAAGACCGGCAGGGAGTCCTCCCAGCCTTCGGGGAGCTGACCGGCGACGATCCGGTCGAAGAGCCGCGCGCGCTCGGGCTGGGCACCCCGCCACTCGCCGAGCCGCTTGTCCCACGCGGAGTGCGCCTCGGCGCCCCGGTCCAGGGCCCGGCGGCTGTGGGCGATGACCTCGTCGGCGACCTCGAAGGACTTCTCCGGGGCGAAGCCGAGGACGCGCTTGGTGGCGGCGACCTCGTCGGCGCCGAGCGCGGAGCCGTGGGCGGCCTCGGTGTTCTGGGCCGTCGGGGCGGGCCAGGCGATGACCGTGCGCATCGCGATGATCGAGGGGCGCCCGGTCTCGGCCTGCGCCGCCTTCAGCGCCGTGTACAGCGCGTGGACGTCGATGTCGCCGTCGGCGCCGGGCTCGATGCGCTGGGTGTGCCAGCCGTAGGCCTCGTACCGCTTGAGAACGTCCTCGGAGAAGGCGGTCGCGGTGTCGCCCTCGATGGAGATGTGGTTGTCGTCGTAGACGAAGACGAGGTTGCCGAGCTTCTGGTGGCCGGCCAGCGAGGAGGCCTCGGCGGAGATGCCCTCCTCCAGGTCGCCGTCGGAGACGATCGCCCAGACGGTGTGGTCGAAGGGCGACTCGCCCTCGGGGGCCTCGGGGTCGAACAGGCCGCGCTCGTAGCGGGCGGCCATCGCCATGCCGACGGCGTTGGCGACACCCTGTCCGAGCGGGCCGGTCGTGGTCTCCACTCCGGCCGTATGCCCGTACTCGGGGTGGCCAGGCGTCTTCGAGCCGTGCGTCCTGAACGCCTTGAGGTCGTCCAGTTCCAGCTCGTACCCGGCGAGGTAGAGCTGGGTGTAGAGCGTCAGCGAGGTGTGGCCGGGGGAGAGGACGAAGCGGTCACGGCCGGTCCACTCGGGATCCGCGGGGTCGTGACGCATCACCTTCTGGAAGATCGTGTACGCGGCGGGGGCCAGGCTCATCGCCGTGCCCGGGTGGCCGTTGCCGACCTTCTGCACCGCGTCGGCTGCCAGAACACGTGCGGTGTCGACGGCTCGACGGTCGAGATCGGTCCACTCGAAGCTGTCAGGTGTGTGCGCGCTCATCTTCAAGAAGTCCTCGGTAGAGCGGAAGAACTGCTCGGACGTGTTCAAACTTAAAAGTCTGACTTTTAGGAGGGAAGGTGCCCGTGTGCCAGCCTGTGGTGAAAGTGGGACACCGGGACCCGCACTGAGGCGGCACGAGAAGGACATGGCGGACAGAACCATCCAAGGCGTCGGCGGTGACGGCGACGTGATCAGAACGTTTCCCTTCCCTGTCGATCTGAGCGTCTGCGGGGTCGGCATGCAGGTCGGCCCGATGAGCACCGGGCGCCCCTGGCACGCGGACGCGCCCCTGCACCGCGTCCACCGCATCGACTTCCATGTGGTGATGCTCTTCGACGAGGGCCCGGTCCGCCACATGATCGACTTCGCCGAGTACGAGGCGAACGCCGGCGACGTCCTGTGGATCCGCCCCGGCCAGGTCCACCGCTTCTCCCGCATGGACGCCTACCACGGCACCGTCCTGACCATGCAGCCCGGTTTCCTGCCCCGCGCCACGGTCGAGGCGACCGGCCTCTACCGCTACGACCTGCCGCCCCTCCTGCGCCCCGACGAGCCCCGCCTCGCGGCCCTCCGCTCATCGCTGGGCCAGCTCCAGCGCGAGTACGAGGACTCGACGACCCTCCCGCTGAGCCTGCACACCTCGGTCCTGCGGCACTCCCTGACCGCGTTCCTGCTCCGGCTCGCGCATCTCGCCGCCAGCTCGGCGGAGGCGGCCCGGCAGCAGTCCGACACCACGTTCACCCTGTTCCGCGACGCCGTCGAGCAGGGCTTCGCCACCAACCACAGCGTCAGCGCCTACGCGGACGCCCTCGGCTACTCCCGCCGCACCCTGGTCCGCGCGGTCCGCGCCGCCACCGGCGAGACCCCCAAGGGCTTCATCGACAAACGCGTCGTCCTGGAGGCGAAGCGTCTCCTGGCCCACACGGACCTGCCGATCGGCCGCGTCGGCGCGGCGGTCGGCTTCCCCGACGCCGCGAACTTCTCCAAGTTCTTCCAGCAGCACACGGATGTGACGCCGGCGGGGTTCCGGGCCGAGCTGCGCTGACGGCCCGGACATGCGGAAGGGGGGCCCACGCGAAACGCGTGAACCCCCCTTCGCCCGCAGGCGGTCGGGATCAGTGGCCGAAGTCGAACCAGTTGACGTTCACGAAGTCCGCCGGCTGGCCGCTGCTGAACGTGAGATAGACGTCATGGGTCCCGGTGACCGAGCTGATGTTCGCGGGCACCGTCTTCCACGACTGCCAGCCCCCGGTGCTCGCCAGCGCGAAGCTGCCGACCGGAGTCGCGGTCGGACTGTCGAGGCGTACCTGCACCAGCCCGCTGACCCCGCTCGCCGCACCGCTCGCGACCCGGCCGTAGAACTGGGTGGCCGCCGTGGAGCCGAAGTTGACGCCCTTGTAGAGCGCCCAGTCGCCGTTGGCTATCGAGCCGAGGTCCTGGCCGCCACCGGTGTCCGTGGTGGTCTCGGCGACCGTGCCGGACTGGCTGTCGTACGACTCGGCCTGGATGGCGCCGTAGGCGTCCCGGTTTCCGGTCGGCGGGGTCGTGGTACCGCTCCCACTGCCCGTGGACTGGAGCACCTGGACGTAGTCCACGGTCATCGGGTGGTTCGGGTCGGTGGCGCTGGTGGGGCCGCCGCCGAACGCGTCCGGGAAGCCGCCGCCCATCGCCACGTTCAGGATGATGAAGAAGCCGTGGTTGGTGGCGTTGGCCCAGGTGGTGGCGTCGACCTGACTGGCGTTCACCGTATGGAAGTTGACGCCGTCGAGGTAGAAGCGGATCTGCTCCGGGCTCGTCGACCGGTCCCACTCCATGGCGTACGTGTGGAAGCCCGCCTGACAAGTCGTCCCGGTGCAGGCGGTGTTGCCGCCGATGCCGCTCGTCTCGTTGCAGGGGCCGCCCGGGTTGGTGCCGCAGTGCATGGTCGACCAGTCGGTGTTCAGGCCCTGGACGTTCTCCATGACGTCCAACTCGCCGACGCCGGGCCAGTTCTGGTAGTTGCCCCGGAACGGCGCGCCCAGCATCCAGAACGCGGGCCAGTAGCCGAGCGCCGACGAGCCGGTGACGTTGGGCAGTTGGATCCGCGCCTCGACGCGGAGCTTCCCGCCGGCCGGGGGCTGGAAGTCGGTGCGGTTGGTCTCGATACGGCCCGAGGTCCAGTTGCCGGAGGCGTCCCGGCGCGGGGTGATCAGCAGGTTGCCGTTGCCGTCCAGCGCCACGTTGTTGGTGGAGGAGGTCATCGTCTCGACCTCGCCTGTGCCCCAGTTGGCGGCGCCACCGGGGTACGAAGTCCCGGTGTCGTACTGCCAGTTGGTGGTGGAGACGCCGGAGCCCGCGGTGCCGTTGAAGTCGTCCAGGAAGACCTGGGTCCAGCCCGACGGGGGAGTGGGCGCGGAGGCGTTCGCGGGGAGGGTGAAGGCCGTGGCGGTGGCGGCCGCCAGGCCGAGCGTGCTGAGGACGGCGATCAGGACACGCCGGAGGGGACGGGGTCTGCGCTGCGTGCCGGAGGTTTCACTCATGGGTGCCTCTCGGGTACGGAGTGGGGTGCGGGTGCCTGCTTGAGAGCGCTCTCACGCAGTGGGTGCGCGGTCAATGTGCTCGTCGCAACTCCGGCCGTCAAGAGGTGAAGCCGTGAAAGTCCTTTCGGTGTGCGGGAGTTCAGGCGATGAAGAGGGAGGTTTCCGAGATGTCGCCCCCCGGCCGGGGTCAGACCGCGCTGCCCGCCTTCCAGTCCGTCCACGACAGGTTCCAGCCGTTGAGGCCGTTGTCCGCCGCCACCGTCTTGTCGCCGGAGTTCTTGACGATGACGACGTCACCGAGCATCGAGCTGTCGTAGAATTTGTAGCCCGCGACCGAGCTGTCGTTCGCGCCCTTGGCGTCGTGCAGGCCCACGCACCCGTGGCTGGTGTTCTCGCTGCCGAACACCGAGGTGGACGCCCAGTAGTTGCCGTGCACGAAGGTGCCGGAAGTGGTCAGGCGCTGGGCGTGCGGGACGTCGGAGATGTCGTACTCGTCGCCGAGTCCGACCGTCGAGGACTCCATGCGGGTCTGCTTGAACCGCTCGCTGATCACCATGATCCCGGCCCAGGTGGTGTGCTGGGCGTTGCCGCCGCTGACCGGGTAGGTGGCGAGGGTCTTGCCGTCCCGCTTGACGACCATCTCCTTGCTGGACAGGTCGACCGTGCTGATCTGCTCGCGGCCGATGTCGAAGGTGACGTCCTTGGACTGCACGCCGTAGATACCGTCCTGGCCCTCGACGTCCTTCAGCCGCAGACTGAGCGTGATCTTCGTGCCGGCCGCCCAGTACGTCTCGGGGCGGAAGTCGAGGCGGGTGTCGCTGAACCAGTGTCCGACCACCTCGACGGCGGGCTCGGCGGTGACCGTGATCGCCTTCTGGACGGCGGCCCGGTCGGTGACCGCGTGCGTGAAGTTGATCGACACGGGCATGCCGACGCCGGAGGTGGAGTTCGCCTCGGGGGTGAAGTAGCCGACGAAGGTCTCGCCGGGCGACTTGGTGGTGAAGGTCGCCGTCTGCGCGGCGGCTCCCTGCGTCTGCGCCGAGACCGTGTACTTGGTACCCGAGTACGGGTTCTTCGTGGACGTCCACTTGGTCTTCGCGTCGTTGAACGACCCGGCCAGCGTGGAGCCGTCGTTGCCGGTCACCTTCACGGTGGAGAGTGTGCCGTCGGCCACCGTCACCGTGACCGGGGCGGTGAAATCGGCCTTCTTCGTGCCGTCGGCGGGCGAGACCGTGACGGTCGGTGCCTTCGCGGCCTTCACGGACGCGGTCGCCGACGAACCCCCGGACGAGGAACCCTCCGTGGCGTCCGCCGAACCGCTGCACCCTGTCAGTACGGCGGCCGGCACCACCCCGAGCACGGTGAGGACCCCACGCCGGGACCACCTCTCCGACTGCTTCTCGGACCGGTTGGATATGTGCGACACGCCCACGGCAGGCCTTCCTCCGCATGTCGCGCCCGCCCCCTGGTCGTACGCGACGAGATCACCAGTGCCGTTGCATCCTGCGTCACTTCCATGGGTTGAATCTTTGAATCCCAGGGGCTCCACCTGAGATTCCTGTGAGGAGAGCCTGAAGGAAGGCCTGAAACCACAGTTGCCGGACGCTCCGTGAGTGTGAACAGAGTATGAACGCGCCGACCGGTGCCCTGAGTACCCGGTGAGGTCCCGGTCCCGTCATGGCTTCCCCACCTGTCCGGTCGGAATGGTGGGGACCTGAAGGCGGAGTTCCGTTTCTACGGCTCCGTGGCGGACCACCGCCGGAGGTATTCGTGACCGAAGTCCGCAAGCGGCCCACCGTGGCGATCGTCGGAGCGGGCGCGGCAGGCACGCTGACCGCCGTCCAGCTCTGCGAGAGCGCCACCCGCCGCCGGACCCCCCTCGACCTGGTGCTGGTCGACCCGGCCCCGGAGGCCGGCCGCGGCACGGCCTACGCGACCCAGGATCCACGCCACCGCCTCAACGTCCCGGCGGGCGGCATGAGTTGCTACCCCGACGACCCCGGCCACTTCACCCGCTGGCTGTGCCGCCACGGCGAACCCACCGTCGGCGCCGCCGACTTCGCCACCCGCTACCGCTACGGCGCCTACCTCGCCGACACCCTCGCCCGGGCCGTCGTCCGCTCCCACGGTACGGCCGCCGGCCGCAGGCGTTGGTGCGCCCAGTTGGCGCCCGGACGGGTCACCGGGGTACGTGCGCTGGTCGACTCCGGGTCCCTGCTCTGGTGGGCCCGGCTCAGCGGCAACTGGCAGGGGGAGCTGCCCACTTCGGACATCCTGGACGCCGTGGCCTGCGAGGTCCTGGAGCGCCCCGCGACCGCGTTCACCGCGCTGCACGCGGCGGTGGCCCTGACCGCCGCGGGCGATCTGCCCGCCCTGCGCCGCCTCCGCGACACGCGGCGGGCGCCGGCCCGGTCCAGCGCGAGGTCGTCGCACCGCTCTGCGAGGACCTCGCCGCCCTCGTCGAACACCGCTTCCAAGAGGCCGCGCGAGGCCTCGACGCCCTGCTGCCGGTCCTGCGCAAGGTGGGTGGCGGCGCGGCCCAACGCGAGGTCGTCGAGGAGACGTTGCTGTACGCGCTGGTGTCGGCGGGCCGGTGCGACGCGGCACGACGACTGCTGGACGCGCGCCTGGACCGGAAGGCGGCGCCCAGGGACCGGCGGATGCTGGCCGGGTTGCCAGAGTGAGGTGTGCCGGTACTCCGCGGCCCTTCCGCGGAGCAGCGGGCATCAGCGGCGTCAGCGGCTTGCCAACTCCCGCTCCACAGACGGCTCTTCACGCAACCCGTACCGGTCGTGCGCCCGGCGCAGTGGTTTCGGTGCCCACCAGGCGCGGTGGCCGAGCAGCGCCATCGTCGCCGGAACCAGCAGCATCCGTACGACCGTCGCGTCGATCAGCACCGCGAGGGTCAGGCCGAGGCCTATCTGGAGGATGGGGGAGAAGCCGCCCGTCATGAAGGCGCCGAAGACGACGGCCAGGAGGAGCGCGGCACAGGTGACCACGCGGCCCGAGCGGCGCAGACCGGTCACCACGGCCTCCTGGTCGTCGCCCGTGCGCTGCCGGGCCTCGCGCATCCGGGCCAGGATGAACAGCTCGTAGTCCATGGCGAGTCCGAACGCGATCGCGACGATCAGCGGCGGCGCGGTCAGGCTCAACGAGCCCAGCCCCTGGGCACCGAGGGCGCCCGCGAGATGGCCGTACTGGAAGACCCACACCACGGCGCCGAGCGCGGCCCCCAGGCTGAGCAGGGTCGTCGCGATCGTGCGCAGCGGGATCAGCACCGAGCCGGTGAAGGCGAACAGCAGCAGGAAGATTCCGGCCAGGACGGTCGCGGCGGCCCAGGGCGCCCGGTCGGCGAGCATCGTGCGGAAGTCGACCAACCGGGCGGCCGTGCCGGTGACTTGGACCGGTGCGGAGCCGCGTGTCTCCCGGATCCGCCGTACGAGGTCGGTCGCCGCCCTGCCGTCGGCACTGCCGGACGGCTGCAGCGACATGACGGTGCTGTCGTCCGGCAGGGCGCGGGACGTGGTGGCCGGGGAGAGGGCGCGGATGCGGGCGGCGGTCGTGGTGCCGGTGCCCGGTTTCAGGAGGACCGTCACCGGTGACACTCCGGTCCCGGCCGGGAAGTGCGCGTCGACCGTGTCGTACAACTGCCGTGCCTCGGTGGACTTCGGGAGCTGCTGGGCGTCGCCGATGCTGATCCTCAGACCCGCGACGGGCAGCGCGAGCACGAGCAGGGCCGGGACGACGACGGCCAGGACGGCGATACGGCGGCGGGCCGCGAAGCGGGCCAGGCGGGCGAAGACCCGGCCCTCCTCGGCCTCCGGCCCGGTGCGCGCCGGCGTGATCCTCGCGCCGAACCGGGCCAGCAGGGCCGGGAGCAGGGTGACGGCGGCCAGCATGTCGACGACGACCACGGCCGCCACCGCCAGCCCCATGCTGCGCAGGAACGTGCTCGGGAAGACGAGGAGACCGGTGAGGCTGACGGCGACCGTGAGGCCGGAGAACAGGACCGTTCGGCCCGCCCGTGCGACCGTTCGGTGCACGGCCTCCACCACGTCGTCCGTGTGCCGGCGCTCCTCGCGGAAGCGGACCAGCATCAACAGGGCGTAGTCCACGGCGAGTCCGAGCCCCAGCATCGTGGTCACCTGGATCGCGTACACGGAGATGTCGGTGACGTGGCTGAAGGCGAACAGTGCCAGGAACGCCCCCGCGATCCCGCTCACGGCGATCACCAGCGGGAGCGCGGCGGCGCGCAGACCGCCGAACACCACGAGCAGCAGGGCCAGTACGACCGGCAGCGAGATCAACTCGGCGCGCTTCACGTCCTCCTGAGCGCGTCCACCGATCTGCTCGCCCAGCAACGGGCCGCCGCTGACATGGACTTCGGGCGCGTCGATCTGCCGGATCCGGTCCGCAGCCGCGTCCATCGTGTGCTCCTCGGCGTCGTCGCTCAGGCCGCCCTTGAACGTGACGGCGACGAGCAGCGCCCGCCCGTCCCGCGAGGTGAGGCCGCCCGTCGTGTAGGGGTCCGGTACGGCGGCGACCCCGGCGAGGGCGCGCACCTCGGCCACGGCCCGCTCGACCTGGGCGCGCACGGCGGGGTCGGTGACGGTGACGCCCTCGACGACACCGGTGACGGTCTCACCGACCGGGTCGACGCGGTCGAGATATTGCGAGGCCAACTCCGACTCGGTGCCCGGGACTTCGGGCACGTTGTCGGACAGCCGCCCGAACACGCCCGTCCCGAGCCCGAAGCCGAGCAGCAGGAAGAGCACCCAGACGGCGATTACGGTCAGCGGGCGGCGGGTCGCCGCCCGGGCGAGTGTGGAGAGCACGGTTCCTCCCGGCGGGGCATCGGATGACGTGTCTCCCAGGCTGGTGGGGGAGGGGGCGTCGCCGGATCGCCGGGGCGAGGGGTTTCGGGCGGTCGCCCGTGCGGGGGAGACGGGGGTGTCTCTCACCCCTCCGAGGGAGGAATCCCCGCTGCCGGTAAGGGCGTTGAAGAGCCCTCGGCCTTCCTGAACGGCGCTACTGGGGTGTCCCCGGCGACACCAGCCCCGTCTCGTACGCGCAGATCACCGCCTGCACCCGGTCCCGCAGCCCCAACTTGCCGAGCACATTGCTGACATGGGTCTTCACGGTGTGCTCGCTGACGAACAGGGTCGTCGCGATCTCGGCGTTGGACAGCCCGCGGGCGAGCAGCCGCAGGGTCTCCTCCTCGCGCGCGGTGAGGACCTCGAGGCGCTGCGGTGCGACCTCGGCGGCGGCCTCCTCGCGGCGCCGCCGCACGATGTCCGCGACCAGCCGGCGGGTCACCGTCGGCGCGAGCAGCGAGTCACCGGCCGCGACCACGCGGACGGCGTGCACGAGGTCGTCGCGGCGCACGTCCTTGAGGAGGAAGCCGCTGGCGCCCGCGTACAGCGCCTCGTACACGTACTCGTCCAGGTCGAAGGTGGTCAGCATGACGACCTTGCAGACGGACCGCGCGCACACCTGACGGGCCGCCTCCAGACCGTCCATGACCGGCATCCGGATGTCGAGCAGCAGCACGTCCGGCGCGTGCCGGTGCACCGCGGCGACCGCCTCGGCGCCGTCCCCGGCCTCCGCGACGACCTCGATGTCCCGCTGGGCCTCCAGGATCATGCTGAAGCCGCTGCGGACCAGCTCCTGGTCGTCGGCCACCACCACCCGGATGCTCACCCCAGGGCCGCCTGCCGGCCGGTGGGGACGGGCAGCCGTACGACGACCCGGAAGCCGCCGTCGGGTCCGCGACCGGTCTCCGCCGTGCCCCCGCAGGCGGCCGCCCGCTCCCCGACACCGATCAGCCCGTGCCCGCCGACGGTTCCCGCCGGACCTCTTCCGTCGTCCGTCACCGTGAGCACCAACTCGTCCCCCGTCCAGTCGAGTTCGACAGTAGCGGCGCAGGCGCGGGCGTGCTTCACGGTGTTGGTGAGGGCCTCCTGCACGACCCGGTAGACGGCGACCTCGGTGTCCGGGGGCAGCGGGCGGGGATCGCCGTACGTCCTCAACTCGACGCGCAGAGCGGCCGATTCGGCGACCTGGCGCACCAGGTCGGGCAGCGCGGCGACCCCAGGCTGCGGCCGGTGCCCCGAACTCCCCTCCCGCTGCTCCTCCTTCAGTACGCCGAGGATGCGCCGGAGCTGTGCCATCGCGTCCCGGCCGGCTCCCGCGATCGCGTCGAAGGCGGCCTCGGCCCGCTCGGGATCACTGCGCACGACCACTGGCCCTGCCTCCGCCTGCACCACCATCAGGCTCACCGCGTGGGCCAGGATGTCGTGCATGTCCCGGGCGATCCGGGCCCGTTCCTGGGCCATGGCCCGCGCCGTGTCGGCCTCGCGCTCCCGCTCAAGACGCCGGGCCCGGTCCTCCAGGGCGGCGGTGTAGGCGCGTTGGACCCGGGCGAGGGTGCCGAAGCCGTACGCGCACAGCAGGCTCAGCAGCTGGAAGGCGTACTCGAAGGGCTGGGCGTGCTCCTTGTGCCGCATGACCACGGACACGCCGATCAGCCAGCCCACCAGCATCAGCCGCCGCTGCCAGGGCAGGCTCCGGGCCGCGAGGGTGTACACGACGACGAGGCCGCCGTACATCACGTCCGGCGGTGGCGCGTGGTAGACCGCCATCGCGGGTGTCGCCGCCGACACGACCCACGCCGTCGCGAACGGCGCCCTGCGCCGCCACACCAGCGGCACCGCCGTAGCGGCCCCGAGGAGCCAGCCCCGCGGGCTCAGCGGGTCGCCGCCCTCGTCGGGGAAGAGCCATTGCAAGGACACCGCGAACAGGACGAGCGCGGCGAGGGCCGAGTCGACGACGTACGGATTGGCCGTCCTGAGCCGGACGGTGAGCGGCGCGAACCAGTGCTGGACGGGCATGAACGGCTCCTCGGGGCAGGGGCCGTTCCAGTATCGCGAGCCCCCGCGGACCCGGCCTCGCCGGTGAGAGGGATATCCGCGCCCGGCACGGTGGACCTTTCTACGGCTCCGGCCGCCACCCCAGCGCCCGGGATATCCCGCGTGCCGCGAGCCGCACCGCCGGGATCAACGCCGGTACCTGGGCGTCCACATGGGGCACCACGACCGACACCGCGGCCACCACCGCACCACCCGGCCCGCGTACCGGAGCGGCCACCGACAGCGCGTCGTCCGTGACCTGACGGCTGCTCACCGCGACGCCGGTGCGCCGGACTTCGGCCAGCACCCGCCGCAGCCGAACCGGATCGGTGATCGTGTACGGCGTGAAGGACGCCAACGGGCCCGCGCAGTAGGCCTCCTGGGCGTCCGGGCCGTCGTGTGCCAGCAGGGCGAGGCCCACGCCGGTGGCGTGCAGCGGCCAGCGGGCGCCGACCCGGATGTGCACGCCGACCGCCGAACGGCCCGAGATCCACTCGGTGTAGACGACCTCGTCGCCGTCCCGGACCGCCAACTGCACGTTCTCGTGCGTCGATTCGTACAGGTCCTCCAGGTAGGGGAGGGCGAGTTGGCGCAGGGCGAGGCCGCGCGGCGCGAGGGCGGCGATCTCCCACAGCCGTAGACCGACGTGGTAGACGCCCGACGCGTCCCGCTCCAGCGCGCCCCACGCGGTGAGGGCGCCCGCGAGCCGGTGGGCGGTGGTCAGGGTGAGGCCGGCCCGGCGGCTGATGTCGGACAGGGACAGGGCCGTGTGCTCGTGGTCGAAGGCGGCGAGCACGGCGAGCAGCCGGTCGGGCGCGGACCGTGTGGTGGGCGCGGACCGTGTGGTGGGCACAGGCCGGGTGGTGGTCATGGCGGCCGGGCCTCCGTCCGGTGTCGGTGTCGGTGTCAGGCGAGTCCGTCCTCGGCGACCCGCTGCAACAGCGTGTGCAGGGTCTCCCGCTCGGTCGCGTCCAGCGGGCCGAGCAGTTCGTTCGTGACGCGCAGCCCGGCCTCGTCCGTGTCGCGCAGGAAGCCGCGGCCGTTCTCCGTCAGGACCACGATGCGGCTGCGGCGGTCGTCGGGGGAAGGGCGGCGCTCGGCGAAACCCAGCTTCTCCAGGTCGTCGACCAGCCCGACGATCGCGCTCGGGTCGTAGCCGAGCCGGGTGCTCAACTCGCGCTGGAGGGCGCCCTCGGAGGTGGCGAGGAAGCGCAGCAGGGCGTAGTGGCGCAGCCGTAGGCCCGACTCCTGGAGGAACGTGTTGAACAACTGGCCGGAGCGCAGCCCCAGCCGGTACATGAGGTAGCCCGTGTCCGCGTGCAGCCCGCGCATCCACGGCTCGTGCGCGTCGATGGGTTTGGGGGTGACGTGCTGGCGTGTGATGGCGGGCTCCCTGGGTCCGAGGCGTCCTGGAGATTCCAGCATGTCGCACTGAGAGGCCGCCAACAACTATTGACGTCAACAATTATTGCTCTTAGCTTCGATCCTGGCACCGCACCCGTGCGGGACGCCGCACCCCCATGTGAAGGGACCCACCCGTGCCCAGCATCGATCTGACCGGCAAGGTCGCCGTCGTCACCGGCAGTGGCCGGGGCCTCGGCCTCGCCTACGCACACGCCCTGGCCGCCCACGGCGCGTCCGTGGTGGTGAACGACATCGACGAGGCGGTCGCCGAGCAGGCCGTGAAGTCGATCACCGAGGCGGGCGGCACCGCCGTCGCCGAGGTGGTCCCGGTCGGTACCACGGAGGCCGCCGAGCGACTGGTGAACCGGGCCGTCGAGGAGTTCGGGCGGCTCGACGTGCTGGTCACCAACGCGGGCATCCTGCGCGACAAGGTGCTGTGGAAGATGACCGACGACGACTTCGACGCGGTGATCACCACCCACCTGAAGGGCACTTTCACCTGCGCCCGCGCCGCCGCCGTACGTATGCGCGAGCAGGGTGAGGGCGGCACCCTGATCCTGGTCGGCTCGCCGGCCGGCCAGCGCGGCAACTTCGGCCAGACCAACTACGCGGCCGCCAAGGCGGGCATCGCCGCCTTCGCCCGCACCTGGTCGATGGAGCTGGGGCGCGCGGGCATCACCGTCAACGCGATCGTGCCGGTCGCCGCGACCGCGATGACCGAGACGATCCCCGCCTTCGCCCCGTACGTCGAGGCACTGAAGAACGGGGAGTCCTTCCCGGACTTCCTCCGCAAGGGCGAGGGCTTCGGCACTCCCGAGGACTGTGCCGCCCTCGTTCCCTTCCTCGCCTCCGAGGCCGCGCGCTCCATCACCGGCCAGGCCATCGGCATCGGCGGTGACAAGGTGGCACTCTGGTCCCACCCGCAGGAGATCAGCGCCGCCTACGCCGACGGCGGCTGGACCCCCGACACCCTGGCCGACGCCTTCCCCACCTCGGTCGGCGCCGAACTCCAGTCGGTGGGCATTCCCGCACCGAAGCTCCCGGAGGCGTGATGGCATCCCCCATGAACCCCGGCGACCTCGTCGCGATCGACGTCCACACCCACGCGGAGGTGTCCTCCAAGGGCCACGCCTCCCTGGACGACGAACTGCACGACGCCTCCTCCGCCTACTTCAAGGTCGAGGGCAAGCGGAAACCGACCCTGGAGGAGACCGCCGCCTACTACCGCGAGCGGAAGATGGCCGCCGTGATCTTCACGGTCGACGCCGAGTCCGCGACGGGCACCGAACCCGTCCCGAACGAGGAGGTCGCCGAGGCCGCCGCCGCCAACGCCGACGTGCTCATCCCCTTCGCGTCCATCGACCCGTTCCGGGGCCGGGCGGGCGTGAAGCAGGCACGGCGGCTGGTCGAGGAGTACGGGGTGAAGGGCTTCAAGTTCCACCCCAACATCCAGGGCTTCTTCCCCAACGACCGGGCCGTGGCCTACGACCTGTACGAGGTCATCGAGGAGACGGGCACCATCGCCCTCTTCCACACCGGTCAGACGGGTATCGGCGCGGGAGTGCCGGGAGGCGGCGGCATCCGCCTCAAGTACTCCAACCCCCTGCACGTGGACGACGTCGCCGCCGACTTCCCGCACCTCAAGATCATTCTGGCGCACCCGTCCTTCCCCTGGCAGGACGAGGCCCTCGCCGTCGCCACCCACAAGCCGGGCGTGCACATCGACCTCTCCGGCTGGTCGCCGAAGTACTTCCCGCCGCAGTTGGTGCAGTACGCGAACACCCTGCTCAAGGACAAGGTCCTCTTCGGCTCCGACTACCCCGTCCTCACTCCGGACCGCTGGCTCGCCGACTTCGAGAAGCTGCCGATCAAGGACGAGGTCAGGTCGAAGATCCTCAAGGAGAACGCCGCCCGCCTGCTCGGGCTGACATAAGGGGCGCCGGATGCGCAACGAGGGACTGGGGTCATGGCCCGCACGCCGGGCCCGCAAGACCCCGCACCGTACCGCCCTGGTCCACAACGGACCGTCGACCGACCATGGCACATCGCATACGTCGACCGGCTACACCACTTCGCATACGTCGACCGACTACAGCACATTGCATACACGAACCACCCGCCTCGCCCATGCCCTGCGCACCCGGGGCGTCCGACGCGGCGACCGCATCGCCTACCTCGGCCCCAACCACCCCTCCTACCTGGAGACCCTGTTCGCCGCCGGCATCCTCGGCGCGGTCTTCGTCCCCCTCAACACCCGCCTCGCCGGCCCCGAGATCGCCTACCAACTCGCCGACTCCGGCGCCAAGATCCTCGTCTACGGCCCCACACACGCCGGACTCGTCGCCGGACTGCCGGGCAGCACCGACGTACGCATCTACATCGAAGTCGGCGCCGAATACGAGGAGTTGCTCGACGCGGCGCCCGACGACCCCATCGACGAGCCCGTCGCGGCCGACGACACCTGCATCATCATGTACACCTCGGGAACGACCGGCCGCCCCAAGGGCGCCATGCTCACCCACGGCAACCTCACCTGGAACGCGGTCAACGTCCTCGTCGACACCGACCTGATCGCCGACGAACGCGCCCTGGTCTCCGCCCCGTTGTTCCACACGGCCGGCCTCAACATGCTCACCCTGCCGGTGCTGCTCAAGGGCGGGACCTGCGTCCTGGTCGAGGCCTTCGAACCGGCGGCCACCTTCGACCTCATCGAACGGCACCGGATCACCTTCATGTTCGGCGTGCCCACGATGTTCGACCAGCTCGCCCGGCACCCCCGCTGGGCCGACGCCGACCTGTCCTCGGTGCGCATCCTCACCTGCGGCGGCTCCCCGGTCCCCTCACCGCTGATCGCCGCCTACCAGGAGCGCGGACTGACCTTCCTCCAGGGCTACGGCATGACGGAGGCCGCGCCCGGCACCCTCTTCCTCGACGCCGAACACGCCGTGAGCAAGGCGGGATCGGCGGGCGTACCGCACTTCTTCAGCGACGTACGGGTCGTACGGCCGGACCTCACCCCCGCCGACGTCGGCGAGACCGGCGAGGTCGTGGTGCGCGGACCGCATGTCATGCCCGGCTACTGGGGGCTGCCTGAGGAGACGGCCGCGGTCTTCGCCGACGGCTGGTTCCGCAGCGGGGACGCGGCCCGGACCGACGAGGACGGGTACGTGTACATCGTCGACCGTATGAAGGACATGATCATCTCCGGTGGGGAGAACATCTACCCCGCCGAGATCGAGGACCTGCTCCTGGCCCACCCCGACATCGTCGAGTGCGCGGTCATCGGTGTCCCCGACGACAAGTGGGGCGAGGTACCGAGGGCGGTCGTCGTGCCACGCGAAGGGGCCTCGCCCGACCCCGACGAAGTGCTCGCCTCGCTGGCCGGCCGGCTCGCCAAGTACAAGATCCCCAAGTCGATGGTGGTCGCCGACGAACTCCCGCGCACCGCCTCCGGGAAGCTCCTCAAGTCCCGGGTGCGCCAGCGCTTCGGCACCAACTCCTGAGTACCGACTCCCAAGTTAAGGACAGCTCTATGGGTATCACCGTGAACGGCCTCGACGAACTCAAGAAGCTCGCGGACAGCGACCTGGGCACCAGCGAGTGGATCGAGATCACTCAGGAACGCATCAACACGTTCGCCGACGCGACGGGCGACCACCAGTGGATCCACGTCGACCCGGAGAAGGCCGCGCAGGGACCGTTCGGCGCCCCGATCGCGCACGGCTATCTGACCCTCTCCCTCTTCATTCCGCTCTTCACCGAGCTGCTGGACGTCGAGGGCGTGTCGACGAAGGTCAACTACGGCCTGAACAAGGTGCGTTTCCCCGCACCGGTCAAGGTCGGGTCGCGGATCCGGCTGGTCGCGAGGCTCGCCTCGGTCGAGGACGTGCCGGGCGGGGTGCAGATCGCCGTCGACGGCACGATAGAGATCGACGGCGGGCCGAAGCCCGCCGCCGTCCTGCAGAGTCTCTCGCGGTTCTACGCCTGAGCGGCGCCTGCTGTCGATTGTCTACTGTTGCCCGTCCGCTGCTGCCTGTCTACTGCTGTTTGTACGAGTAGACGCTGGTCGACACCACGCACACGCCCGGCTGTACGACCTCGGCGCGGAGCGTGCCGCTGTTCACGTCGTAGTCGATGCCCTCGGCCTCGAACGTGCCCGTGCAGATGCTGCGTTGGGGCAGCGCGAACAGGCTCGTGACCGTGCCGGTGATCGGCTGCCCGTCCAGCTTGTGCTCCAGGTCGACCTGGAGCAGCGGGCGGATCTCGGGGAACTTGCTCCCCGAGGCGTCGTCGGAGACACACACCAGGCGGGTGTCCGTTACGAAGTCGCAGCCCTGGATGTCGTTCACCGTCTTGTCCAGGGTGATCTGCCCGGCCTGCGGCAGCGCTCCGCCCGTCGCCGGCGTGGACGGGTTGAGCAGGGGTGTGGGGAAGACCTGGAGTCTGGACTGGTCGCCCCACTCGCCCGACACCATCCACTGGGTGTCGGGCGAGACGGCGTCGAAGGAGTTGTTGATCTTCTCGCCCGAGTCGAGCGTGTGGACGTAGGTGTAGCGCGTCCCGGACGGCGTGGTCACCGCGAACATCTTCGACGTCCCCGTGTCGGCGCCCTGGTAGGCGTCGAACACATAGCCGTTCGCGATGTCCGGGTCACCGATGTGGTTCCAGCCCTGGCTGCGCAGATCCAGCGGGATGGACGCCAGGCCGCGGTACAGCAGCGAGCCGTCCGCGCGACTGGCGACACCCTCACCGCCGCCCAGGCTGTCGGTGTAGGCCGTGCCGGTCTCCGCCCAGGGGGAGCCGGCCGCGGAGGCGGTGCTCACGCCGAGCGTGAGGGCACCCAATAAGGCGGCGAGGACGGTGAGTTGACGCTTCATCAGAGACTTCATCAGATACCTGCCAGGTCGACGAAGATGGGGTTGGAATAGAACCATGTGTCGGCCCACGGGTCACCGTTGCCGGGCTCGTGGGGGATCGGGCCGTGCGGGTCGATCGAGGCGCCGAGGTAGCCCGCGCCGTGCCGCTTGCCGTCGCTCCCGCGCAGCCGCAGATAGAAGGACTCGTCCCCGGCGGTCACCGGGACGCGCAGCGTGTACGTCCCCTTGCGGCCGCTCACTTCAGCGGTACGGACGACCTTCGTGTCCGGCGCCCGCCACGCGTCCCGGTCGGACACCGCACCGCGCACCGCGCCCCGGATCACGTCCACGTGCGCCAACTCGGGCAGGATTCCCTGGGCGTTGGGCCGCGAGGCCGTCGTCACGGTGACCTCCAGGGTGAGCCGGTCACCCTTGCGGACCCGCAGCCGGCCGCCCAGCGTGACGCCCCGACCGTGGTCGCAGTCCCGCTTCAGCCGGACGTCGAGCCCGTCCAGCAGATGCCCGTGGTCGACCCAGACCCGGCCCGCGCGCATACCGGCCATCACCGCGCCGTAGCCGTAACGGGTCACACCGACGTGCGTCCGGCTGAACTCGCCCGGCCAGAAGTCGCTGCCGGGCTGCGCGGTGTCGGTGTTCACCGGGTCGGGCAGCTTGCCGGTGTTGTCGAAGTTCTGCCCCTCGGGCCAGGCGCCGTTGGCCCAGGTGTCGTAGACCGTACGGTGGTTGTCGGAGTTGGTGGTGATCGAGAACAGCCGACCCTCGGCCAGCATCGAGTCCCACAGCCCGCCGACGGTCGCCGTCGCCCAGTCGAAACCGCCGTAGGTCACATACGCGTCCGCCGGATAGCCCGACCAGGACTGCGCCGACGGCTTGTTCTCGTACTCGCCGCGGATAGAGGTGGCGCCGCGCCAGCCGGGGAGGGCCGCGCCCTGGGCGCCGGGCGCGCCCTCCATGCCGATCATGATCTCGGGGGCGGCGTCCCGCCAGGCCCGCATCTCGTGCGGGGAGTCGATGCCGAGCCGCAGCGGGTGGTTGGCGAGCACGAGGACGTCGTCGACATAGCCCGAACGGCGCTGCTCGGCCAGCCACTTGATGGCCTTGACGGCATGGGCCTCGTTGCGGGCGGTGTCCGTGGCGCCGGCCGCGCCCTCCGTGTAGGCCAGGAGCTTGCCGTCGTAGGCCAGCTCGAACTGGGTGAGCAGATCGACCTCGTGAGGGCCGGGCGCGGCGAACACCGTGCAGTGCTCGGCGGCCGGGATGTACCACTCCAGGCCCTGGAAGATGAGCTGACGCGGGTTCTCGGCGCGCGCCTTGAGGATCTCGGCATGTTCCAACTCGGCGCCGTAGTAGGCGTGTCCGAAGTTGGAGTGCTCGTTGAACACCATCCAGTCGAGACCGTACTTCGCGGCGGCCTTCGCCTGCTGGGAGAACGTGTACTTGGCGTCGTGGCTGTACACGGAGTGCACATGGTGGTCGCCGACGAGGTAGGCGAGGCGCGGGTCGTCGCCGCCGTAGCCGCGACCGGCCGCCGACGCGGAGGTGGCGAGCGGTCCCGCGCCGAGCGTGAACGCGGCGCCGAACAGCCCCGCGCGCCGCAGGAGTTGACGTCGGGAGACGCCCTGCGCGTCGAGGGCGGCGGGGGAGACGGACGGGTCGGCCCAGGTGGGCAGTTGCTGCTCGGTCATGATCGGTGTGATTCCTCTGGAGGGCTGTCAGTGGGTCATGAAGGAGGACACGGGCAGCGCCCGGGAGACGATCCGGACGTCGCCGAGGCGGCCGTGCAGGATCTGGTCGATCTTGTCCGCGTACTCGTAGCCGCCGAGCAGCCACGGCTGTCCGGAGGAGGCGATGCCGATCGCGGGGGCGTGCGGATTGCGGGCCACCGGGCAGCCCTGCACATACATCGTGGTGTGCCGTCCGTCGTTGACGACGGCGAGGTGCCACCAGATCTCGGGGTCGGTCTCGTCGCCCCAGTTGGTCGCCAACTGCCGCTGGTTGAGCGGGTGCACCGCCCACTGCGGGCCCGGGCCGTCGGAGAGGGACAGGGTGGCGAGCGGCTCGTCGGGGTCGTCCGTCACCGTGCCGACGGAGCCGTTGCGGCCGGTGCGGCTGACCAGTCCCGCCCAGGCGTTGTGCGAGGCGTTCCAGTCGGCGGGCAGCCAGTAGAACGCCTCGATGGTGTAACCGTCCTTGAACGTCGCCGAGTTGAGCGGAGCACCGTCGACGGTCCGCAGGTAGGCGCCCTTCAGCGGGGACTTGTAGCCGGTGAACTCCAGGCTGCCGTGGCCCGGTTGGTCGGGGTGGTGCTCGGCCGACCAGCCCAGGGTGCCGCCGTTCACGGAGACCACGGTGAGGTCGTTGCCGCGGCCCGACAGGTCACGGACGGTGCCGGTGACCGGGGACTCGAAGCGCCAGTAGGCGGCCGTGCCCGGGATCACCATCCTCGACGCGGGGCGCGCCGCGCGGACCGGCACCGGGTCGAAGCCCGCGAAGCGGTCCGCGAAGTCGATGTCGACGGAGAACCGGTCGGCGTCGCCGCTGAGTTCGATCTCCTGCCGTTCCAGCTCGTTGAGACCCTTCGCCGCCCGGCCCAGGATCCACGGCGACACCGTCTCCACGTCGATGACGTCGCGGTCCAGGTCGAAGTGGTAGAGGCGGATCATCGCCGCGCCGCCGAAATAGCGGTTCTGATAGTTCGTCAGGTGCAGGTGGACGTCGTTGCCCGCCGCGTTCTTGCGGGTCGCCCGGCGGGCGGGCCAGTAGTGGCCGTTCAGGGTGAGGAAGATCTGGTCGTGGTCCGCGATGAGCTGGTCCCACAGTTGCTGCCCGTAGTCCGACAACGTGTCGTCGTCGACGACCAGTTCGTGCGTGGTGAGGATGACCGGTGTCTTCGGGTGCCGGGCGATGACGTCCTTGGCCCAGGCGTAGCCCTTCGCCGACAGCCGCCAGTCCAGCGCGAGCACGAGCCACTCCCGCCCGGCCGCCTGGAACACGTGGTACGTGTTGTAGCCGTCCGAAGAGGCCCCGCCGAACGTCGACTTGTCCTTGAAGCGCTGCGGGCCGAACGCGTCCAGGTACGGCGACGTGCCGCGCTGGTCGTCCGTCGACGACTTGATGTCGTGGTTGCCGGCCAGCACGCTGTAGCCGACGCCCCGCCGGTCCAGCAGCCTGAACGCCTCGCCGATCGCGGCGAATTCGGGCTCGGCCCCGTTCTGCGTCAGGTCGCCCAGGTGCGACAGGAAGACGATGTTCTTCTCCTTGCCGTGCTCCAGGAGGTAGCGCAGCGAGGCCTCGATCGGCGCCTTGTCGATGCTCGGCCCGTCGAAGAGGTACTGAGTGTCCGGCATCACGGCCAGCGTGAAGCGGCGGCTGTCGGAGTCGGGCCGCCAACTCGCCGTCGCCGGGGCCGCTTCGGCGCCGGCCGGCAGCGCGACACCGGCCGTCGCGGCGGCACCGAGCAGGGCCGTCGCGCGGAGGAAACTGCGCCGTCCGGCGCCGGCCTGGGCCGTCTCGCACTGATCGTGGTCATGCGAAGTACACACGTGTGCTCCGTACAGGGTGAGTGCTCGTGAAAGCAGCTGAGAACTGGGGAGTTCAGAGAACGCGCAGGGTCCAGCTCCAGCGATGGACGCCCGGTGCGACGAGGTACTGGGCCGAGGTGTCGGGGCCGCACGAGGCCGTGCCAAGACCCCGGTGCGCCGCGTCGAGATGCACCACACAGGTCGAGCGCGGCACCAGTTCGTCGTGATGCCGTACGGCGGTCAGATCCTCGGCGCGATAGCGGGTGACCGAGACCTGGCGGGGCTCGTCGAGGTCGACCGTGAGACCGGTGGCGTCCGGCGCCGACAGCGTGAACCGCCGTACCCCGTGCCGGCCACCGCTCTCCTGCGGCCGCAGATACGGGGTGAACAACTCGTCGACGGGGACCGAGTGGTGACCCACGGGCGCGCCCGTACTCCGGTCGGGGTACGACTCCCACGGACCCCGGCCGAACCACTCCAGCAGATCAAGACCCGGCACCGTCTCGAACACGGTGCCCACCCGGGCCACGTCGTCGAACTCCTCGGGCAGTTCGGCCGACTCCTCCACCCGGACCCCGCCCTCGACCGGCGTGAACACCTGGCAGTGCCGGACCACACCGACCGCCCCGGCGTACTCGGCGACCGTCGTCACACGCTCGCCGTCCCGCCGTACCGAAACGACCTTCCGGACCAGCGAATCGAGCCCCCAGGCCCGCCAGCGCGGCGCCATTCCGCCCAACTCGTCGTTGTCGGTGGGCGCCCGCCACAGGGACAGGGTCGGGGCGAGGGCCAGCAGCGGGTGGAGGAGGAGGCCCTCGCCGTCGACCTCCACCCGACCGCTGGTCACGGGGCGTGCCGTCACGCGCGCCGCCGCCCGCAGCCGGACCTGGGGTGTGCACACCTCCGTGTCGCGAGGCGCCCAGGCCTGGTCCTCGGCCGTTCTCACCCGCAGCGTCAGCCAGGCTTCCCCGCCGTCCTCCGGCAGGTCGAACGGCAGCGGAACCGCCACCGTCTCGCCCGGGCACAGCGCGGGCAGTTCGGCCGGAGCCGTCAGCGTGCGGCCGTCCGCGAGCGCCAACTCCCAGGTCCCGGCGAGCCAGTCGAGGCCCCGGAAGTGCTGGTGGTTGCCGAGGACGATGCCCTCGTGCCGGAAGCACTCGATGCGCACCGGCGCCGCGATCTCCCGGTGCTCGAACAGCACCGGCTTGGGTGTGCGGTCGGGAAAGACCACGCCGTCCGCGATGAACGCGCCGTCGTGGACGCTCTCGCCGAAGTCACCGCCGTACGCCCAGCGGTGGCCGGGCGCGGCGACACCGTTGTCATAGAGGCCGGCTCCCGCTCGGCCGGTGGGTCTTCCGTCGCTCACACGCTGCAGGATCCCGTGGTCCCAGAACTCCCAGATGAAGCCGCCCTGAAGACCCGGGGTTGACTCGATGGCAGCCCAGTGGTCGGCGAGCGTGCCGTTGCTGTTGCCCATCGCGTGCGAGTACTCGCACTGGATCAGCGGTTTCGTCTGCTCCCCGGACAGCGCGTGCGCGACACAGTCCTCCAGCGACGCGTACATCGGGCACGCGATGTCGGAGGCGAGATCCGGATCCGCCCAGCCGCGCTTGGCCGCGCCCTCGTACTGGACCGGCCGGGTCGGGTCGTGCCGGCGCACCCAGCCGGCCGCCGCGTCGTGGTTCGCGCCGTAGTCGGACTCGTTGCCCAGCGACCACACGATGACGGAGGGGTGGTTCTTGTCGCGGAGCACCATCCGCGAGATCCGGTCCACGAACGCGTTCAGATAGCGCGGGTCGTCCGCGATCTCGTGCGCGTGGTCGTGCGACTCGACGTTCGCCTCGTCGACGACGTAGAGGCCCAGTTCGTCGGCGAGGTCGTAGAGCGCCGGGTCGTTCGGGTAGTGCGCGGTGCGGACCGCGTTGAAACCGAACCGCTTCAGCAGGACCAGATCCGCGCGCATGTCGTCGTACGACACCGTGCGGCCGGTCAGTGGATGGAAGTCGTGCCGGTTGACGCCCCGGACGAACACCCGCTCCCCGTTGACGAGCAGGTCCCGCCCGACGATCTCCACATCACGGAAACCGATGCGCCGGTACGACGTGTCGGCGACCGTTCCGTCCGCGCGGTGCAGCCGGACCGTCAGCCCGTACAGCTCGGGCGTCTCGGCGTTCCAGGTGCGGACCCCGGGGACCGTGGCCCTGATCCGGGCCTCGCCGAGGAAGTCGGAGACCCGGTCGTCCTCCTGGTTGAACCGGTCGAACTCCTCGTCCTGGCAAAGGAGTTGGCCGTCGAGGTCGCCGACGACGTACCACCCGGCGGGCAGCGCACCGCCCGCGTCCCGCACCTGGCAGTCGACCCGCAGCTCCCCGTCGAACCGGGCTCGCACGGTCACGTCGGCGAGATACAGGGGATCGGTCGCGTACAGCAGCACCGACCGGGTGATGCCCGCGTGCCACCACTGGTCCTGGTCCTCGATGTGCGAGGCGTCCGACCACTTGACCACGGTCAGCCGTACAGTGGCGCGCCCGCCGGGACGTACGACGTCCGAGAGGTCGAACTCGGCGGCGAGGTGCGAGTCCTTGGAGATGCCGACGGGCCGTCCGTCCACGTGCACGAGCAGCACGCTCTCGGCGGCCCCCACCTGGAGCACGATCCGCCGCCCTGCCCAGTCGGCCGGGACGTCGATCTCCCGCTCGTACACACCCGTCGGATTGTCGGCGGGCGACAGTGGAGGGAATTCTGTATACGGCATACGGACGTTCGTGTACTGCGGCAGGTCGGCGTGGGTGGCGTCGGAGCCAGCGGCGTCGGCGTCGGCGGCGGCGCCGGTGGATTCCATAGTCCATACACTCGGCACGTATACCGAGGACCAAGCGTCCCCGACCGGCGCGTCCGGCGCCGGCAGCAGTTGGAAGCGCCAGTCCCCGTCGAGCGCGAGCGCGCCGGCGCGGCGGTCGACGGCGGACATGGGCAACCGCCCCCAGGAGGTCACCTCGGGTGACTCCCAGGGGCGGAGCGCGAGCAGCGGGTCGGTCATCAGCGGATGGCTCCCTTGCCGAGGTCGCCGATGATCTGCTTGGCGCCGACCGCGAACACGATCAGCAGGGGGACGAGGGCGAGGAGCGCGCCGGTCATGACCATTCCGTAGTCGGTGGTGCCGTGGGTGCCGTTGAGCTGGGAAAGAGCCACCTGGAGCGTCACGTTGTTCGGGTTGGTGAGGGCGATCAGGGGCCAGGCGTAGTCGTTCCACTGGCCCATGAAGGTGAAGATGCCCAGGAAGGCGAGGCCCGGCCGGACCACCGGAAGGGCCACGTGCCAGTACTGGCGCAGGAAGTGCGCGCCGTCGATGCGGGAGGCATCGAGGAGTTCGTCGTGGATCGCGCTCTTCATGTACTGGCGCATCCAGAAGATGCCGAACGCGTTGGCCGCCGCCGGCACGATCAGCGCGGTCATCGAGCCGATCCAGCCGAGCTTGGCCATGATCACGAACTGCGGGATGGCCGCGAGCTGGGCCGGCACCATGAAGATGACCATCAGCAGGGCGAACAGGACGTTCTTGCCCGGGAATTGGAACTTGGCGAAGACGAACGCGGCCAGCGAGTCGAAGAACAGGACCAGGAAGGTCACCGACCCCGCCACGAGCACCGAGTTGAACATCGAGCCGAAGAAGTCGATGTTGTCGAAGAGGCTGCGCACGTTCTCCAGGAAGTGCGAACCCGGCAGCAGCTTCGGCGGGTAGGAGAAGATCTCCGACGAGGTGTGCGTCGACATGATCACGGCCCAGTAGAACGGGAAGGCCGAGAGCAACACGCCCAGGATCAGGGAGACATGCAGGGCGATGCCGCGGCTCCGGGTGCCCCGGATCGCCTTCGGCCGCCGTGTGCCTTGGAGGAATGCCATGGTGACCGACTCCCTAGTCTTCGCCCCGGCGCTGCACCAGGCGCCAGTTGACGATGGAGAAGAGGATGACGACGAGGAAGATGCCCCAGGCCACGGCGGCGCCGTAACCGAAGTCGTTGTTGTCGAAGGTCTGTTGGAAGAAGTACAGGACCATCGTCTGGCCGGAGTGCCCCGGACCGCCCGCGAACGTCGAGTCGTTCGAGGTGTTCTGCAGCAGCACCTGTGGTTCGGAGAAGCTCTGCAGTCCGGTGACCGTCGAGATGACGAGCACGAACAGCAGCACCGGGCGCAGCAGCGGCAGCGTGATCCGGAAGAAGGTCTGCACCGGTCCGGCGCCGTCCATCCGTGCCGCTTCGTAGAGTTCGCTCGGGATGGTCTGCAGACCGGCGAGGAAGATGATCGCGTTGTAGCCGGTCCACTGCCAGGTCATCAGCGTCGCGATGGCGATCTTGATGCCCCACGGGGTGTTGAGCCAGGCGATCTGATCGATCCCCACCGCCTGCAACAGGGCGTTCACCAGGCCGAAGTTGGTGGAGAACACCGAGCCGAAGACGATCGCGATCGCCACCACCGAGGTGACGTTCGGGAGGAAGTAGGCGAAGCGGTAGACGTTCTTGAAGCGGACCGCCGAGTTGAGCATCACGGCGGTGACCATCGCCAGGAAGATCATGGGGAAGGTGGCCAGCGCCCAGATGATCAGGGTGTTGCCGATCGAGTTCCAGAAGTCGGTGTCGCTCAGCAGGTACTTGTACTGCGACAGACCCGCCCACTCCATCGAGCCGAGGCCGTCCCAGCGGTGGAAGGAGAGGTAGAGCGAGAAGCCGACGGGGATCAGCCCGAAGCAGAGGAACAGCAGATAGAACGGAGAGATGGCGGCATACAGGTGCCAGTACTTGCGCCATCCCGTCCTGGGTCCTGCGGCGGCGGACGTCCTGTCCACGGCGACCGGGGGCTTGTCGAGTGCGGTGGCCATCAGTGGCTCACCCCCAGGTGGTCCGCGATGCGCCGGCACTTGCTCATGGCGTCACTCCAGGCCTTCTCGGGGTCCTTCCCGAGGACACCGACGTTCTTGATCTCGTCCTTGATGGGCTGCCCGAGCGCTACGTCGAACGGGCTGTTGTAGGCAACGGTGATCTTCTGCGCGGCCGGACCGAAGACGTCCGTCGTCACCTGACCGCCGAAGAACGGGTCGGGCGCCCGCAGTTGCTTCAGCCCGTATGAGGCGGGTGTGGAGGGGAAGAGGCCCGCGTCGATGTAACCCGACGCCTGGTTGGCCGCGTTGAGCATCCACGCGATGATCTCGAAGGCCCGCTCGGGCTCCCGGCACGCCTTGGTGACCGACAGGAACGAGCCGCCGTTGTTGGACGGCCGCACCGGCATGTCCGCGACCCGCCACCTGCCCTTGGTCTTCGGGTTGCCGCTCTTGATGTCGTACGTCGCCCAGGACGCGCCGAGTTGACTGGGCAGCTTCCCGGTGTCGACCGCCGAGATCTGGTCCGGGGTGCCGGTGACGAGGTCCGAGACGATCCCGCGCCGCTTGGCCTCCACCGCGAGCGCCCAGGCGTTGCGCACATGCTCCTGGTCGCCGATGAAGTGCCGGTCCTTGTCGACGTACCGCTTGCTCCCCTGCTCGACGACCTTCTCGAAGACACTGTTGACGTCGGTCAGCAGCGAGGTCCCCGGGATCCGCTTCTTCAACTGCACACCGGCCGCGAAGAACTTCTCCCAGGTGTTCAACTCCCTGGAGACGTCGGCCGGTTCGTACGGCAGCCCCGCCTTGCGGAACACGGCGTACTGGTAGAAGTGCGCCACCGGCCCGCAGTCGATCGGGAAGCCGACCATCGTGCCGTCGTCGGCGATGCCCTGCTCCCACTTCCAGGTCAGGAACTGGCTCTTGTACTTGTCCGCGCCGAGCGTCCTGAGATCCACGAACTGGTCGGAGTTGGGCAGATAGGACGCCATGTCCTCGCCCTTGAGGCCGGCGATGTCGGGGATGTGGGCCCGGCCGGCCATCGTGGTGATCAGCTTCGACCGGTAGTAGCCGCCGATCTTGATCGCCTGGAGGTCGACCGTGCTGTCGTAACGCGCCTTGGCCTTCTTGACGACCGTGTCGCCGAGGCCGCCGTCCCAGTACCACAGGACCATGTTCCGGCCGGTGGAACCGGTCGGAACGGCACAGCCGGACGCCAGGCCGCCGAGCGCCGTGGCGGCCGTACCGGCCAGGCCCGCACGGAGCAGGCCTCTTCGTGAGAGCCGCACAGCTCTCACCGCCTTTCGGATCTGTTCGATCTGTTCGGGTCGTGCACAGAGGGGCTGAGTGGGGGGAATTCCGGGGGACTTGCGAGGTGGTGACCAGGGGGACTTGCGAGACGTGTGGGGGCTACCGCGGTGCGGGGGGAGTGACCGGCGCGTACGTGACCGGCGGGCCGGGGTCCGCCGGGATCCTGTCGACAAGGAAGCCGTATGCACGCCGCAGTTCGGGATCGCGGACTGTATGCAGCCAACGGTCGACGCCGTACCAGCCGGGCGCCGCCAGCGCGCCGCCGTGGTGCTGGACGGACAGTCCGGCGGCGAGGACCGCGAACCGCAGCCGTTCCTCCAGCGGCCAGCCGCCGAGCGAGGCCGCGACGAAGCTCGCGCCGAACACGTCACCCGCGCCCGTCGCGTCCAGCACGTCCACGTCCAGGGCCGGGACCTCCGCGTACTCGCCCGTCGTCTGGTCGACGGCGACCGCCCCGTCGCCGCCGCGCGTGATCACCGCGACCGGCACCAGCTCGCTGAGCGTGCCGAGCGCCGCGACCGCGCTGTCGGTGCGGGTGTAGGCCATCGCCTCGGCCTCGTTGGGGAGGAAGGCGTGGCACAGGGCGAGCTGGTCCAGGAGGTCGCGGGACCACTGCTGGGTGGGGTCCCAGCCGACGTCGGCGTAGATGTGCGTGCCGTTCGCGGAGGCCTTGGCGAGCCAGGCGCGCGGCTCGGCCTCGATGTGCACCAGCGCGGTGCGCGCCTCGGGCGGGTCGCCCATCAACTCGTCCTGGGAGTACGGCGGTTCCTGGCCGTGGGTGACCAGCGCCCGGTCTTCGCCGTGCGCGAGCGAGACGGTGACGGGGGTGTGCCAGCCGTTCGCGGTGCGGGACAGGGAGAGGTCGACGCCCTCCTGGCCGGCGAGGACCTCGTGGCAGTACGTGCCGTAGAAGTCGTCGCCGAAGACCGTGGCCAGAGAGGTGTTCAGGCCGAAGCGGGACGCGGCGACCGCCAGGTTGGCGATACCGCCGGGGCCGCAGCCCATGCCGGACGTCCAGATCTCCTCGCCCGGCGTCGGCGGCTGCCCCAGACCCGTGAGGACGAGGTCGTAGAAGAGCAGCCCGGTCAGCAGCACATCGGGCCGGTCGTCATCCACGCGCACATCCTCTCGTCAAAACTCTTCATTTCGGTGACGGGAATCGTGCGCCGCTCGACGAGATTGGTCAATACCCGAGCAGAACTGAGCATAGAAATGATTGAAGATGACGAGTAGTGTTCGCGGTGTGCTGGCAGAACGACGACATCAACTCATCCTGCGGGCCCTGCGCTCCGGTGGCCCCGCGGCCGTGACCGATCTCTCCGAGCAGCTGGGTGTGAGCCCCGCCACGATCCGGCGAGATCTGCTCAAGCTGGAGGAGGACGGGCTGCTCACCCGGGTCCACGGCGGTGCCGTGGCCGACGAGGGCGACCAGCCCTTCGCCGAGGTCGCCGAGGTGCGGGTGGCCGAGAAGGACGCGATAGCCGCGCACGCCGCCGCCATGGTCGCGGACGGCCAGTCGGTCCTCCTCGACATCGGCACCACCGCCTACCGGCTCGCCCGGCAACTGCACGGCCGCCGGCTCACCGTGATCACCAGCAACCTCGTGGTCTACGAGGAGCTGGCCGACGACGAGGGCATCGAGCTGGTGCTGCTCGGCGGGATGGTCCGGCGCGAGTACCGCTCCCTGGTGGGCTTCCTCACCGAGGACAATCTGCGCCAACTGCACGCCGACTGGCTGTTCCTCGGCACCAGCGGGGTGCGGCCCGGCGGGCAGGTGATGGACACGACGGTCGTCGAGGTGCCGGTCAAGCGGGCCATGATCAAGGCCGGTGAAAAGGTCGTCCTGCTCGCCGACGCGCAGAAGTTCCCGGGTACGGGCATGGCGAAGGTGTGCGGTCCCGAGGACCTGGACGCGGTGGTGACGAACGCCCCGGTCGACCCGGCGACCCGCTCCTCCCTGGAGGAAGCGGGCGTCGAGGTCGTCGTGGCAGGAAAGGTGAAAGCGTGAAGCTGACGATTCTGGGCGGCGGCGGGTTCCGGGTGCCGCTCGTGTACGGGGCCCTCCTGACGGACCGCGGCGAGGGCCGGGTCACCGAGGTGGTGCTGCACGACCTGGACGACAGTCGACTGTATGCGGTCGCCCGGGTACTGGCCGAACAGGCCGCCACCGTGCCCGACGCCCCCGAGGTCACCGCCACCACCGACCTCGACGAGGCCCTGCGCGGCGCCGACTTCGTCTTCTCGGCGATCCGCGTCGGCGGCCTGGAGGGCCGCGCGAACGACGAGCGAGTGGCGCTGGCGGAAGGCGTCCTCGGCCAGGAGACGGTCGGCGCCGGCGGTATTGCCTATGGTCTACGAACCGTGCCCGTCGCCGTCGACATCGCACAGCGCGTGGCCCGGCTCGCCCCCGACGCCTGGGTCATCAACTTCACCAACCCGGCGGGCCTGGTCACCGAGGCCATGTCCCGCCACCTCGGCGACCGCGTCATCGGCATCTGCGACTCACCGGTCGGCCTCGGCCGCCGTATCGCCAAGGTCCTCGGAGCCAACCCGCGCGAGGCCTTCATCGACTACGTCGGCCTCAACCACCTCGGCTGGGTACGCGGCCTGCGCGTCGCCGGCCGGGACGAACTCCCGCGCCTGCTCGCCGACCCCGACCTGCTCGGCTCCTTCGAGGAGGGCAAGCTCTTCGGCACCGACTGGCTCCAGTCCCTCGGCGCGATCCCGAACGAGTACCTGCACTACTACTACTTCAACCGCGAGACCGTCCGCGCCTACCGCGAGGTCGAGAAGACCCGGGGCGCGTTCCTGCGCGACCAGCAGGCGCGGTTCTACGACGAGATGAAGCGCCCCGACGCCTCCGCGCTGACCGCCTGGGACCGCACCCGCGCCGAGCGCGAGGCGACCTACATGTCGGAGAACCGGGAGACCGCCGGCGCCGGCGAACGCGACGCCGACGACCTCTCCGGCGGCTACGAGAAGGTCGCCCTCGCCCTGATGCGGGCCATCGCCCGCGACGAACGCACCACCCTGATCCTCAATGTGCGCAACCACGGCGCGCTGTCGGTCCTCGACGCGGACGCCGTCATCGAGGTGCCCTGCCTGGTCGACGCCAACGGCGCCCATCCCGTCGCGGTCGACCCGCTGCCCGACCACGCCACCGGCCTGGTCTGCGCGGTCAAGGGCGTCGAGCGCGAGATCCTCACGGCGGCGGAGAACGGCTCCCGTGCGACGGCGGTGAAGGCCTTCGCGCTGCATCCGCTGGTGGACTCGGTGAATGTCGCGCGCAGGCTGGTCGAGGGGTATACCGAGGTCCACCCGGGCCTGGCGTACCTTAAGTAGGCAACCGTCTGGTAAGCGCTTTCCCCCGTTCTCGCCAGTTCGCTGTCCGCAGCGGCTTCCCCACCTCTCAGCAGCTCCCTGGTTCCCTGGAGACTCCCCATGCACGACGAACGCCGCCGGATCGAGGAGCGCGTCGAGCGCGCCCACAACCAGCGCATCAAGCCCGCGATCTACGCGGCCACCGCGCCCCTCACCGTCGAGGCCTGGCAGGCCCCCGGGGAGCCGGTCCCCTTCGAGGAGGCGGCCGGGGCGCCGTACGCGCCGTTCGCGATGGACACCCCGTGGGGTCCGCCCTGGGGCACCACCTGGTTCCGGATGCACGGAGAGGTGCCCGCCGAGTGGGCCGGGAAGCGCGTCGAGGCCGTCATCGACCTCGGCTTCACGGGCGACTGGCCCGGCAACCAGGCCGAGGCGCTCGTCCACCTCACGGACGGGACCCCGCTCAAGGCCGTCAACCCGCTCAACCAGTACGTGGCGATCGCCAACCCGGCGACCGGCGGCGAGGTGATCGACTACCTGGTCGAGGCGGCCTCCAACCCCGACATCCTCGCCAACGACTTCGCGGAGCCGACCCCTCTCGGCGATGTACTGACGGCGGGCGACCGTCCACTGTATACATTCCGCCGCGCCGACCTCGCCGTCCTCGACGAGGAGGTCTTCCACCTCGACCTCGACGTCCAGGTGCTGCGCGAACTGATGCTGGAACTCGGCGAGCACGACCCGCGCCGGCACGAGATCATGCACGCGCTCGACCGGGCCCTGGACCTGCTCGACCTGGACGACGTCGCCGGTACGGCGGCCGACGTACGGGCCGCGCTCAAGCCGGTGCTGTCCAAGCCCGCCAACGCCAGCGCGCACATCGTCTCCGGGGTCGGGCACGCGCACATCGACTCGGCGTGGCTGTGGCCGATCCGCGAGACCAAGCGCAAGACGTCCCGCACCTTCTCGAACGTGACGTCCCTCGCCGACGAGTACGAGGACTTCATCTTCGCCTGCTCGCAGGCCCAGCAGTACGAGTGGGTGCGCGACAACTACCCGCAGGTGTGGGCCCGCATCCAGGAGTCCGTCAAGCGCGGCCAGTGGGCGCCGGTCGGCGGCATGTGGGTCGAGTCCGACGGCAACCTGCCCGGCGGCGAGGCCATCGCCCGCCAACTCGTCCACGGCAAGCGGTTCTTCATCGAGCACTTCGGCATCGAGACCAAGGGCGTCTGGCTGCCCGACTCCTTCGGCTACAACGCGGCCTACCCGCAGCTCGCCAAGCTGGCCGGCAACGAGTGGTTCCTCACCCAGAAGATCTCCTGGAACCAGACCAACAAGTTCCCGCACCACACCTTCTGGTGGGAGGGCATCGACGGCACCCGCATCTTCACCCACTTCCCGCCGGTCGACACCTACAACGCCCGCTTCAGCGGTGTCGAGATGTCCCGCGCGGTCCGCAACTACCAGGAGAAAGGCAACGGCACCCGCTCGCTGGCCCCGTTCGGCTGGGGCGACGGCGGTGGCGGTCCCACCCGCGAGATCATGGAACGGGCGCGCAGGCTCGCCGACCTGGAGGGCTCGCCGAAGGTCGTCGTCGAGCACCCCGACGAGTTCTTCGCCAAGGCCCGCGCCGAGTACCCGGACGCCCCCGTCTGGGTCGGCGAGCTGTACCTGGAGCTGCACCGCGCCACCTACACCTCCCAGGCGCGTACCAAGCAGGGCAACCGGCGCAGCGAACACCGGCTCCGCGAGGCCGAGTTGTGGGCGACCACGGCCGCGCTGCACGCACCGGGCTACGCCTATCCCTACGAGAAGCTCGACCGGCTGTGGAAGACGGTCCTGCTGCACCAGTTCCACGACATCCTGCCGGGCTCCTCGATCGCCTGGGTGCACCGTGAGGCGGAGGCCGAATACGCGCGTGTGGCAACGGAGTTGGAGGAGCTGACGGCGGCGGCCGTGGCCGCGCTGGGCGGCGGCGGTACCCGCGTCTTCAACACCAGCCCCTACGACCGCGCCGAGGTCATCCGCACGGCGACCGGCGTCCCGATGTACGCGACGGTTCCCGCGAACGGCAGCGCCCCGCTGGCCGCCGAGTACGTCCCGCAGGCGGTGACCGTCACCGACCGCGTCCTGGACAACGGCATCGTCCGCGTCGAACTCGCCGACGACGGCACCCTCGCCTCCGTGCGCGACCTGCGCCACGGCGGCCGTGAAGTCCTCGCCGACCAGGGCAACTTGCTCCGTCTGCACACCGACCTGCCGAACTACTGGGACGCCTGGGACGTCGACAAGCACTACAAGAACCGCTTCACCGACCTCCTGGACGCCGACTCCGTCACGGTGGTCGAGCAGGACCCGCTGCTCGGCGCGATCCGGGTGGAGCGGTCCTTCGGCAAGGGCTCGAAGATCGTGCAGACGATCACCGTCCGCGCGGGCAGCCCCCGGATCGACTTCGAGACCGACATCGACTGGCACGAGGCCGAGAAGTTCCTCAAGGCCGGTTTCCCCGTCGACATCCGGGCGGCGCACTCCTCCGCCGAGATCCAGTTCGGCCACATCCAGCGGCCCACGCACACCAACACCAGTTGGGAGGCGGCCCGTTTCGAGGTCTCCGGCCACCGCTGGGTGCACCTCGCCGAGCCCGGCTACGGCGTCGCCGTCATCAACGACTCGACGTACGGCCACGACGTCTCCCGCACGGTCCGCGAGGACGGCGGTACGACCACCACGGTCCGCCTGAGCCTGGTGCGCGCCCCGCGCATCCCGGACCCGGGCGCCGACCAGGGCAGGCACCGCTTCACCTACTCGCTGCTGCCCGGCGCGAGCATCGACGACGCGGTCGCCGAGGGCTACGCCCTCAACCTCCCGCTGCGGGTGGCCGATTCGGACGGCGCCCCGGAACCGGTCGTCTCCGTCGACGGCGAGAGCGTCACCGTCGAGGCGGTCAAGCTCGCCGACGACGAGTCCGGCGATGTCGTCGTCCGGCTCTACGAGTCGAGCGGCGGCCGCGCTCAAGGTGTTCTGCGCACGGGCTTCCCGTTCGCGGGCGCCCAGATCACCGACCTGCTGGAGCGGCCTCTGGAGGCGGCGGAGGTCGACGGCGACTCGGTGGCCGTGGCCCTGCGGCCCTTCCAGATCCTGACGCTCCGTCTGAAGCGGGCGGGCGCGGGCCAGTAGACCCCAGGGGGCGGGCCCGGTCGTCGCACGCCGGCCCCGCCCCCTGGCATGTTTTCCCCAACCGACCTTGTACGGAACGGGAGTTCAGCCGTGCCCATGCAACCGTGGTTCACCGACGCCAAGTTGGGGATCTTCGTCCACTGGGGGATCTACGCCGTCGACGGCGTCCAGGAGTCCTGGTCGTTCTACGACGGCGTCGTGCCGCACGAGCAGTACATGTCCCAGCTCGACCGTTTCACCGGAGCGAACTACGACCCCCGCGCCTGGGCCGACCTGTTCGCCCGCGCCGGAGCCAAGTACGCCGTCCTCACCAGCCGCCACCACGACGGAGTGGCCCTGTGGGACACGGAGTTCGGCGAGCTCGACCTCGGCAGGGACTACCTCACCGGCTACGCGGACGCCCTCCGCGAGCGGGGCCTCAAGGTGGGTTTCTACTACTCGCACTCCGACTGGAACCACCCCGACTACGCCACCACCCGCAAGCCGGGCCGCCCGCCGGAACTGGAGGACAACCCGTACTCCGAGTGTGCCGCCGAGGACGAGGACCTGGCGGCCTGGGCGCGGTTCATCGCCTACCGGGACGGCCAGACAAGGGAGTTGGCCTCTCGTTACCGGCCCGACCTGATGTGGTTCGACGGCGAGTGGGAACGCAGCGAGGAACAGTGGCGCATCGGAGAACTCGCCGCGCTCATCCGCTCGTACACACCGGACGTGGTCTTCAACGCCCGCATGCTGAGCGAGGGCGACTACGCGACGCCGGAACAGGGCGCCCCCATCGAACCCCCGGACGGGCCCTGGGAGTTGTGCCTCACCATCAACGACTCGTGGGGCTACCAGCACCACGACGTCAACCACAAGTCGCTGAGCCAGCTGGTCCGTTACTTCACGGAGACGATCGGCGGGGGCGGCAACCTCCTCCTCGACGTGGGCCCGATGGAGGACGGCACGATCCCGCAGCCGCAGGTGGAGCGCCTCGAAGGCCTCGGGGAGTGGATCCGCAAGCACGCCGACGCCGTGTACGGCACGGTGCGCGGCCTCCCGGCCGGACACCACTACGGGCCGAGCACCCTCTCCGCCGACCGGCGCACCCTCTATCTCACGCTGTACGACATCCCGCGTGCCGAGATCGGCGTCCGTGGACTGGTCACCCCGGTCCGCGGGGTCACCGTGCTCGGCACCGGCACCGAACTCGCCCACCGGGTCGTCGGCGGACTCCACGAGGCCGTGGGGCAGTTGTGGATCGACCCGCCGCCCCTGGCCGATCTCGACCCGCTCGCCACGGTGCTCGCCGTGGAACTGGACGGGGAGTTGGAGCTGTACCGGGGATCCGGGCGCTTCTGAAGTACCCGCATCGGGGCGGAGGTTGACGCACCGAGGCGGCCGGCCCACACGGGGGACCGGCCGCCAGGGGTGGGGGCCGTCAGCCGGTGAAACCGGCCGTGATGGAGGTGAACTGCCAGGTGTTCTGGCTGATGCCGGAGCAGTTGCTCACCACTCCGCCACCGGCGCACCCGCGGTCCCGGTTGACCGACCAGAAGGCGAGCCGGGCGATGTGGTGCGAGTTCGACCAGTCGCGGATCTGGGTCCAGATCGCGGGAGTCGTCGTCTCCTGCTGGTCCGACAGGCCGTTCATGCCGGAGATGCCGATGTGCGAGTAGGCCGTGGCGTCGTCCCACCCGAAGGTGGACTTCAGCTTGGTCTTCAGGCCCTCGGCCGCGGCGACCGTGCTGCCGTACATGTCGGAGCCGCCGCCGAAGTCGAACGGCATGATGGTGAAGACGTCGATGCCGGCGTTGAGCGACTGTGCCTGCTCGATGAGCCGGTTGCCGTAGTACGTCGGGCCGGTCGTCGAGGTGCCGAAGGTGACGATCGTCCTCAGGCCGGGGTTGTTGGCCTTGACGGTCTTCAGCGCGGTGAGGATCTTCGCCTGGACGGCCTCGTTCTCGAACTCGTCCGTGTTCTCGATGTCCATGTCGATCGCCTTGAGGCCGTAGGCGCTGATCACCTTCTGCAGCGCTCCTGCCAGGGCGCTCGCCGAGGAGCAGTTGGCGCCGAGCTTGCTGCCCTGCCAGCCGCCGAACGACGGGACGACGTCACCGCCCGCCGCGCGGATCTGGTTGATGGCGGTCTGGTCGACGCCACCGGTCAGTGCCCGGCTGCCGTCCCAGGCGGGGTTGCAGCCGCCGGAGTCCAGCACGAACGCCATCGTGAACCACTTGATGCCGGTCGCGCTCATCACCGTGCTCGGGCTCGGCGGATCGCCCCAGCCCTCGTAGAGATAGGGCGCGGCCTGGGTGAACCCGGTGCCGCCGCCGGTACCGGCGCTCGTCGTCACGCTCACCGCGTTGGACGCCGCCGACGTGTTCCCGGCCGCGTCGCGCGCCTTCACCGTGAACGTGTAGGCGGTACTGGCCGAAAGGCCGCTGACCGTGCCGCTCGTACCGGAGACGCTGAGGACCTGGTTCGAACCGCTGTAGATGTCGTACGCCGTGACACCCACGTTGTCCGTCGAGGCGCCCCAGGACAGCGAGACGCTGGAGGAGGTCTTGCCCGTGGACGTCAGTCCGGTCGGCGCGGTGGGCGCCTGGGTGTCCGTGCCACCGCCGCCGCCCGGTCCGTCGAGGCTGATGTCGTCCGCGTAGTAGGTGCCCTGCGCGTACCAGCCGTGGACGTAGATGGTGGCGCTGGTCTGCGAGGCGCCGGTGGTGAACGACGTCGTCAACTGGCTGTACGCCGACGGGGACGAAGTCCACGTGGAGGAGCCGCCGTTGACACCGAGGTAGACGTAACTTCCGCGCACCCAGCCGCTGAGCGAGTAGGCCGTGTTCGGTTGTACGGCCACCGTCTGGGTGCACTGCGCTGTGTCGCTCGAACTCACCGCTCCCGCAAGGGCCTTGGAGCCGCCGTGCACGGGCGAGGAGACGACCGAGCCGAGGTTCCCGGTGCAGGACCAGGGGGAGAGGCTGCCCGACTCGAAGCCGGGATTGGTCAGCACGTTGGCCGCCTGCGCGGTACCGGGCAGCGCGATGGCCCCGGCCATGGCCAGGGCGACGGTGCCGAGGAGGGCGAGGAGGCGATGTCTGGAACGTCTGAGTGTGTTGCGCACGCGATCTCCCTGTTGGAATGGGGGTGTTCGGGAGTGCAGGAAGGTGCGCAACCAAGTTGGTATGGACCAATCACGGTGTCAAGGTGCTACGCCATGATTGGTCCAGACCGGTATGAAGGTGTGGTTGTGGCTCAGGCGCGGGCGGCTGCCCGACTGCCGGTCGCGGAGGTCTCCGGCGCCGTCTGAACCGCGTCCTGCACGGGTGCGGGCGCGGCCGGCAGCAGGGGCTCCGACTCCTCCGCGCGCTGGTGCGGGAGCGACACGGGACGCAGTTGCCGCGGGCCGGACACCACCGCGTAGTCCGCGCCGAGGAACGGCGGCTCCATCGTGCCCGGGTCCTCACCGAGCGCCAACTGCACCGCCGCCCAAGGGGCGTTGACCCCGCACAGCGAGAGCTGGTGCAGACCGCCGGCCGGACGGGTGTTGACGTCCATCAGCACGGGCTTGTCGCCGAACATCCGGAACTGGATGTTGGACAGGTAGTGCAGCCCGAAGCCCTCCGAGATCCGGCGGGCCGGCTCCAGCCACTGCTCGTGCAGGGTGAAACCGCGACGACGGCCGTTCTTCGTGCGACCCACGGCGAGCCGGACCGCGTTGTCGGGACCGGTCAGGCAGTCCACCGACACCTCCGGCTCCTCCAGGCGCGGCATCACCAGCCAGTCGACCTGCTCGTCCGCCTGCTCCAGCGCGGTGACCACCGTGTCGAGCGGGACGTAGGGGCTCGGGAAGCCGTTGAGGTGCATGAGTGAGAAGGGGGCGCGCGTGATCACGCGGAAGCCCACGCCGCCCGCACCGGACGCCGGCTTGAAGCACGCCTTGTGCCCGGCGGCCTCCAACTCCTCGACGGCCGCGACGAGTTCGGGCGCCGTACGGACCCGCCACCACGGCGGCACGGGCACCCCGACGGCCTGGACGGCCTCGTACGCGATCACCTTGTCGTGGAAGACGGCGACCGCCTCGGGGGTCGGCGCGAGCAGCGCCGTGCCCACCGCGGCGAAGTCCGCGCGGTGCGCCACGATCTCCGACTGGTGCAGGCGGGGCACGAACACGTCGATGCCGCGACGGGCGCACTGGTCGAGGGCGAACTCGACGTACGCGGCCGGGGACAGGCCCTCGGGCTCCAGGTCGGCGGTGTCGGCGGCGGCCAGTACGGGGGAGTCCGCGTCGCCGTGCGTGGCATGGATCTCGACGGCCCGATCGCTGGGATTTCTCCGCAGCTGATCCATGAAGAACACGTTCTCCGCGTACGTGCGGTTGAGCCAGACGCGTACGCGAGAGACCATGCAGGGCCGTCCTTTCGGGTTCGCGGGCACGGCGAAGCAGGGCCGTGCCCGGCCAGGGTGGTTGGAGGTACACCAAACCGCCCTCGGCGAAGGGGCGTTCGTGACGGTGGTGTTGGGGCGATCATACGGCTTGCGAAGGGCGCCGCGTGCAACGCCCGTGTTACGGATTTCCCGATGGTGCCCACCCGGCACGTGAACGCCCGTCGCCGCGCCGCCCGATGCCCTCGTCCGTCCGGTCGCCCTGCCCCGCTGCCATCCGGTGGTCCTGCCGCCCTGCCGCCCTGCCGCCCTGCCGCCCTGCCGCCCTGCCGTCTTGTCGCGGAACGGCGGGATGTGATCTCGTGGGGTCATTCGGGAGCGCGGAGGGGGCCAGGGGTGGAGTCGACGGGCGGCGGCGCCGGACAACTGCTGGCCATCAGCGACCTCCACATCGGATACGCCGAGAACCGCGCCCTGGTCGAGAACATGCGCCCCGTCACGGACGACGACTGGTTGATCGTGGCCGGTGACATCGCCGAGACCGTGACCGACATCCGCTGGGTCCTCGAACTGCTCGCCGGCCGCTTCCGCAAGGTCCTCTGGGCCCCCGGAAACCACGAACTGTGGACCCACCCCAAGGACCCGGTCACCCTGCGCGGCGTCGCCCGCTACGACCATCTCGTCGCCCTGTGCCGGGAGTTGGGCGTCAACACGCCGGAGGATCCGTACCCCGTGTGGGAGGGCCCCGGCGGCCCGGTGGTCGTCGCCCCCCTCTTCCTGCTCTACGACTACACGTTCCTCCCGCCGGGCTGCGCCACCAAGGACGAGGGACTGGCGTACGCGCACGGCACCGGCATCGTCTGCAACGACGAGTTCCTGCTGCACCCCGACCCCTACCCCAGCCGCGAGGCCTGGTGCCGGGCCCGGGTCGCCGAGACCAAACGCCGGCTCGCCGAACTGCCCGACACCCTGCCCACGGTCCTGATCAACCACTACCCGCTGGACCGGCACCCCACCGAGGTCCTGTGGTACCCCGAGTTCGCCATGTGGTGCGGCACCGCGCTGACCGCCGACTGGCACCGCAGGTTCCGCGTGGACACCATGGTCTACGGCCACCTCCACATCCCCCGGACCACCCACCACGAGGGCGTCCGCTTCGAGGAGGTGTCCGTGGGATACCCCCGCGAGTGGCAGAAGCGCCCGGAACCCCCGGGCAGACTGCGCCGCATCCTGCCGATGGAGGTCGCGACCGGTGATCGAGGAGCTGCTCCCGGACTCCGTGGTGACCGTGGAGACACACGGTGACGAGGGGCTTCAGGACGCCCCGCTGTACCCCGAGGAAGAGGCCCGCGTGGCCCGCGCGGTGCCCAAGCGCCGCCGCGAGTTCACCGCCGTCCGGGCCTGTGCCCGGCGTGCCATGGACAAGCTCGGCGTGCCCGCACAGGCGATCCTGCCCGGCGCCCACGGCGCGCCGACCTGGCCCGAGGGTGTCATCGGCAGCATGACCCACTGCGACGGCTACTGCGCCGCCGCGCTGGCCCGCGCCGGCGACCTCGCCTCGCTCGGCATCGACGCCGAACCGCACGCGCCGCTCCCCGACGGCGTCCTGCCCTCCGTCTCCCTGCCCGCCGAACGGGCCCGCCTGGCGCGACTGTCCGCCGAGCGGCCCGCCGTGCACTGGGACCGGCTCCTGTTCAGCGCCAAGGAGTCCGTCTACAAGGCGTGGTTCCCCCTCACCGGGAAGTGGCTGGACTTCTCGGAGGCGGACATCGAACTCTTCGCGGACCCCGGGGACGAACCACGCGGCGGCCTGCGCGCCCGCCTCCTCGTCCCCGGCCCGGTGGTCGACGGAGAGCGCCTCGGCGTCTTCGAGGGCCGCTGGACCGTCGCGCGCGGACTGGTCGCCACGGCGATCACGGTCCCGCATCCCTGAACCCGCCCCTCGGCCCCCATTCCTCAGCCCCCGCTCCTCACCCCTCCGGGCACCAGCTCTCCAGCAGCCCGAAGAACGCCTCCTCGTTGCCCGCGAGCCCGGCGTCCGTCAGCGCCTGGTCCGCCTCGGCCAGCACCGAGGGCGGGACGAGCACGGGGCGGGCGGCGCCCGGCGGGCCGTCGAAGGCTGCGCGGACCGTGTGCAGCAGCCGTAGATAGGCCTGGACGGCGGCGCGTTCGCGGTCGGTCATCACTGCGGTCTGCATAGGACGGCTCTCCCCTGGTCGGCGTCATGCGCCCCCGCACGGCGGTGGCACGACTCCAGCTTGCCGGGTGCCACTGACAATCCCGTTCCACCGGGCCCCGGTTCGCCCGCTTAGCCGAGGCGAAACGTCACCGAAATCCCCCGTGGAACAGCGGCCCTACGCTGGAGGGAAGGGCTTTCGGCCGTCTCCGGGCGGCCAGGTGAACGGGAGGCGAGTGCGTGGCGGACGTCCCGGTACGGCGCCCGGTGCGCGCCGCACGACTGCGCCCGGTGCGCGACGGAGAAGGCGAGTTGCGGTACCGCGTCGTGCACGGATACCGCCGCGCCTTCCGCATGGCCGGCCAGGGCCCGGCCCTGGTCCTCATCCACGGCATCGGCGACTCCTCGGCCACCTGGGCCGAGTTGATCCCCGAACTCGCCCGCACCCACACGGTGATCGCCCCCGACCTCCTGGGCCACGGCGCCTCCGACAAACCGCGGGCCGACTACTCGGTCGCCGCCTACGCCAACGGCCTGCGCGATCTGCTCACCACCCTCGGCATCGAGTCCGCGACGCTGCTCGGGCACTCGCTGGGCGGGGGAGTGGCGATGCAGTTCGCCTACCAGTTCCCCGAGCGCACCGAACGGCTCGTCCTCGTCAGCGCCGGCGGGGTGGGCCGCGAGGTCAACCCCGTACTACGGCTCGTCACGCTCCCGGGCTCCCATCTCGCCCTGTCCGCACTCCGGTTGCCCGGCATGCGCCTCCAAGTCGGCCTCACCGTGGGACTGATGAGACTGCTCGGCACCGACCTCGGCCAGGACGCCCCCGAACTCCTCACCCTCGTCGACGCGTTGCCCGACGAGACCGCCCGCAACGCCTTCATCCGGACCCTGCGCGCGGTCGTCGACTGGCGGGGCCAGGTGGTGACCATGCTCGACCGCTGCTATCTGACCGAGGGCATGCCGACCATGCTGCTGTGGGGCGACCGGGACAGCGTGGTGCCGGTACGGCACGCGTACGGTGCCCACGAGGCGATGCCCGGCAGCCGGCTGGAGATCTTCGAGGGCGCGGGACACTTCCCGTTCCACACCGACCCGGCCCGATTCCTCGCCCTGGTCGAGGAGTTCACCCGCACCACGGCCCCGGCCGACTGGAGCCGCGAGCACTGGCGCGACCTCCTGCGCGAGGGCCACCCGGGCACCACCACGGCCCACGGCACGGTGGTGGAACGGGACTTGAGGGAGGCGAGCGAACGCAGCGCGACCTGACGCCGCGTCACCTCACGACTCGGGACGCTTCACGCTCTCCAGGAGCATGTCCAGCCACTCGGCGACCTTGTCGCGGTGCTGGTCGGTGGGCAACTGGGCGGCGCGCCAGGCGATTCCGCGCACGCCGTGGTCCTGGAGCAGCCGCTCCAGCGGGTCGTCCACGGCCTCGGCCGCCGCCCGTTCGCGGTCGGCGAGCTTCTGCAGGAGCTCCTGCTCGGTGCGCTGGAGCGCTCCGGCGAGGGCCTCGGGCTCCTCGGCCGTGAGGAAACCGGCATGCACGCGGAAGAAGCGCTGGAGGGCGTCACAGTGCTCCATGGTGGGGCGCCGGTCGCCGTTGATGAGCGCGCCCGCCTGCTGGCGGGACATGCCCGCGCCGTCGGCGATCTCCTGCTGGGTGTACTTGCGTCCGTTGGGCTTGAGCCTGGTGTGGCGCAGCAGGTCGAGGCGCTGCAGGAACCGGGACTGCACATCGGGCTCGCCCGCGGGACGGCCGTTCAGCAGGGCTCTGACCACGGACTCCGGGACCCCGCAGGCCGCCGACAGCCGGCCCAGGTGGAAGACCTCGGCCTGCGGAACGTCGAGCCGCTCGGCGAGCGCGGTGACGCGCTCGACGACGGCGGGCAGCACGGCGTCCGCCGTCGCACCCGGTACCTCGAAGCCATCCGACACCGACAGATCTCCTACGTCTCTCACAGGCTTCTCACAAACGGGGGGCCGTGAACATCCCGGAGGGTAGCGGTTCGTTCGAACTCGCATCCAGGTCTCGCCACAACTGTGGCCAATTTCAGCCGTCAACCAGCATGAAATGCCACGATAGTTGACACGGCTCGCGTCGGGGCAGCAGGATCAAGGCGCCGCGAGAAGGCCGCATAGGCAAGAGGGGTGACCTCCCGATGGCGTACCAGGCAGGTGGGCAGCGGTCAGCGCCGCGGCCCGTCCCCGAGAGTCCCGAGGCCCGGGCGTATCTGCTGGACTACGCCACGCTGCTGGAGGCCGTTCCTTTCCCCTCCGTCGTCATGGACCACCGCTGGGACGTGGTGTTGACCAACGGCGCGTTCAAGTCACTTTTCCGGGCGGTCGGCCCGCATCCGACGGCCATGCCGGGCGACAACTTCCTTCGCTTCGTCCTCTTCCACCCCGACGCGAGCACCGTTCTCGGCGAGCACGAGTCGCGTTGGTGCCTGCCGATGCTGGCCCACTTCGCCTCCGTCGTGGAGAACCACGGTCACGACCACGCCTTGCAGGCGATCCGCCGTGACATCGCCCAGGACCCCATCATGGAGGCCGCCTACCGGCAGGGGCTGCCGCACTGGATCCGCGCGGTCGGCGCGGAGGCCGTGGAGCACGACGGAGCGGTCCGCCCGGTGCTGCACCCCGACCCGCGCTGGGGCGCGACGGACTGCCGGATCGTCGGTGAGACCCCCAAAACCCTTGAGAACATGGGCTATTCACGCCTGACGCTGGTCCTCCGCGAGACCCGCCGCGCACCCGTCAGGGCCCGCGGGAAGGGGCGCGGCACCGCGCATCTGCGGGTGGTCCCGGCGGCCGACTGAGCCCCGGCCCCGACGTCGGCTTCGCCTCGAACGACGTGCGTGGCGGCATTCCCAGCTATGGCGTCATGTGACATAGTACTGTCGTGAGCAAGGTACTGACCTGCGATGTCGTGGTCGTCGGAGCCGGAATGGTGGGCGCGGCCTGCGCCCTCTACACAGCTCGTGCGGGCCTCGATGTCGTCGTCGTGGACCGTGGCCCGGTCTCCGGTGGCACGACCGGCGCCGGCGAGGGCAACCTGCTCGTCTCCGACAAGGAACCCGGCCCGGAACTCGACCTCGCCCTCCTCTCCGGCCGACTGTGGGACCAACTCGCCCAGGAACTAGGGGAGTTCGTCGAATACGAGGCCAAGGGCGGCCTCGTCGTGGCCTCCACACCCGACAGCCTCACCGCGCTCCAGCGTTTCGCCGAGGGCCAGCGCACCGCCGGAGTCGTCGCCGAACCGGTCGACGGCGAAGCGCTCCACGACCTCGAACCCCGACTCGCCCCCGGCCTTCCGGGCGGCGTGCACTACCCCCAGGACGCTCAGGTGATGCCCGCCCTGGCCGCCGCCCACCTCCTCCGGGCCTCGGGCGCCCGCCTGCTCACCGGGCACACGGTGGCGGACGTGCTCCTCAAGGCGGACGGCGCCGTCGACGGCGTACGCACCGACCGGGGCGACATCCTCGCCCCCACCGTCGTCAACGCGGCCGGCACCTGGGGCGGTGAACTCGCCGCCCTCGCCGGAGTCGCCCTCCCCGTCCTCCCGCGCCGCGGCTTCGTCCTCGTCACGGAGCCGCTGCCGCGCCTGGTCCGCCACAAGGTGTACGCCGCCGACTACGTGGCCGACGTGGCCAGCGACTCGGCCGCCCTCCAGACCTCACCGGTCGTGGAGGGCACGGCCGCCGGGCCCGTCCTGATCGGCGCGAGCCGCGAACGCGTCGGCTTCGACCGCACGTTCTCGCTTCCGGTCCTGCGGGCGCTGGCGGCGGGCGCGACCAAGCTGTTCCCGTTCCTGTCCGACGTCCGCGCGATGCGCTCCTACCTCGGCTTCCGCCCCTACCTCCCGGACCACCTCCCCGCCGTCGGCCCCGATCCCCGTGTCCCCGGCCTCGTGCACGCCTGCGGGCACGAGGGCGCCGGCATCGGACTCGCCACCGGCACCGGGCACCTGATCGCCCAACTGCTGAGCGGCAGGCCCCCGGACCTCGACCCGACACCCTTCCGCCCCGATCGCTTCCCGGACCGCCTCCCCGTCGAGGAGGGCGCGTGAGATCCCCCCTGGACCTCGCCGGGGCCCACCCGGACCCGGCCTTCACGGTCACCCTCGACGGCCGCGAGATCGAAGCACTCCCCGGCCAGACCGTCGCCGCCGCGCTGTGGACGGCGGGCGTGACGTCCTGGCGCACCACCCGCGGCGAGGGACGCCCGCGCGGCGTCTTCTGCGGGATCGGGATCTGCTACGACTGCCTCGTCACCGTCAACGACCGCCCGAACCAACGGGCTTGCCTGGTGCCCCTGCACCCGGGGGACGCCATCCGCACCCAGGAGGGGACGGGCCACGATGACTGACCGACCGCACCTCGCGGTGATCGGCGCGGGCCCGGCCGGACTCGCCGCCACGACGGCCGCCGCGACGCACGGCGTGCGCGTCACCCTGCTCGACTCGGGGGCACGGGCGGGCGGACAGTTCCACCGGCAGCCCGCCACCGGACTGAACGCCCGTCGCCCACAGGCCCTGCACCACCAGTGGCGCACGTGGGAGCGGCTGCGGGACGCCCTCGACGAGCAGGTAAGGGCAGGCCGCGTGACACACCTGACGGACCATCATGTCTGGTTCGTGGAACGCCGGTCGGACCACTTCACCGTGCACGCCCTGCTCGGCCCCGCGCAGGAGGACCCGGTCGAGGTGCGCGCCGACGCCGTCCTCATCGCCGCCGGCGGCTACGAGAAGGTCCTCCCCTTCCCGGGCTGGACCCTCCCCGGAGTCCTCACCGCGGGCGGCGCCCAGGCCATGCTCAAAGGCACCCTCGCCGTCCCCGGCCGCACCGCCGTGGTCGCCGGCACCGGCCCCCTCCTGCTCCCGGTGGCGACCGGACTCGCGGCCGCCGGAGTCGACGTGGCCGCGCTCGTCGAGTCCGCCGACCCCAAGGCGTTCCTACGACGGACCCGCGCACTCGGCGCGCAGCCGGGCAAAGTCGCCGAAGGTGCCCGCTATGCCGCCCAACTCCTACGCCGCCGCGTCGAGTTGCTCACCCGGCACACCGTCGTCGAGGCGCACGGCGTTCACCGGCTGGAGGCGGTGAGCGTCGCCGCGCTCGACACCGACGGGCGGGTCCGGCCCGGCACCGCGCGCCGTATCGCCTGCGACACCCTCGCCGTCGGCCACGGCATGCTCCCGCACACCGACCTCGCCGAGACCCTCGGCTGCCGGCTCGACGGGACGGACGTCCACGTCGACGACGAACAGCGCACCGACGTCCCCGGCGTCTGGGCGGCGGGCGAGACCACCGGCGTCGGCGGAGCCGCCCTCTCCCTCGCCGAGGGCCATATCGCGGGACGCTCCGCCGCCGCACGCCTGAACGGCACCGAACCCGACCCCCGCACCTGGGCGAGGGCCGCCAAGTCCCGTAGCGGACTACGGGAGTTCTCCGCCGCGCTCGAAGCCGTGTACGCGCCGCCCGCCCGTTGGGCCGACCTCGTCACCGACGACACCGTCGTCTGCCGCTGCGAGGAGGTCACGGCGGGCGTGATCCGCGAGGCGGTGGACGGGCTCGGCGCCGGTGACGTACGGACCGTGAAGCTGCTGACCCGGGCCGGGATGGGCTGGTGCCAGGGACGGATGTGCGGACCCGGGGTGGCGGGGCTCGCCGGGTGCGAACTCGCCGTATCCCGGCGGCCGTTCGCGCTTCCTGTGCCGCTCGGTGTGCTGGCGCGCGCCGGCGGGACCGACGACGACCGATCAGAACCATCGAGAGGGGACTCCCCATGACCACCGCCCCGAACCGCCCCTGGCGCGGCGTCCTCGTCGCCACCGCGCTCCCGCTGACCGACGAACTGGCCGTCGACCACGGCAAGTTCGCCGAGCACTGCTCCTGGCTCGTCGACAACGGCTGCGACGGCGTCGTGCCCAACGGCTCGCTCGGTGAGTACCAGGTGCTCACTCCCGAGGAGCGCGCCAAGGTCGTCGAGACGGCCGTCGCCGCGATCGGTGGCGCGCGGGTGATGCCCGGCGTCGCCGCCTACGGCTCAGCCGAGTCCCGGCGCTGGGCCGAGCAGGCCCGCGACGCCGGCTGTGCCTCCGTGATGCTGCTGCCGCCCAACGCCTATCGCGCCGACGAGCGTTCCGTCCTCGCGCACTACGCGGAGGTCGCGAAGGCGGGGCTGCCGATCGTGGCGTACAACAACCCCATCGACACCAAGGTCGACCTGGTGCCGGAACTCCTCGCCAAGCTGCACGGCGAGGGGTACATCCACGCCGTCAAGGAGTTCTCCGGAGACGTCCGACGCGCCTACCAGCTCGCCGAACTCGCCCCGGAACTCGACCTGTTGATCGGCGCCGACGACGTTCTGCTGGAGCTGGCGCTCGCCGGCGCCAAGGGCTGGGTGGCCGGCTACCCGAACGCGCTGCCCGCCGCGAGCGTCGAGCTGTACCACGCGGCCACCGGCGGCGACCTGGCCACCGCGAAGAAGCTGTACGAGCAACTGCACCCGCTGCTGCGCTGGGACTCCAAGGTCGAGTTCGTGCAGGCCATCAAGCTGTCCATGGACATCGTCGGCCGGCACGGCGGACCGGTCCGCCCGCCGCGTGTCCCGCTGCTGCCCGAGCAGGAGGCCGTCGTGCGCGCCGCCACCGAGAAGGCGGTCGCGGCCGGACTCGCCTGAGCACCCTCGCATCGATCCACCAGGAGCGTCATGCGCAGCACACTCGTCCTGCACGCCGTCGACTCGCACACCGAGGGCATGCCCACCCGGGTGATCACCGGCGGCATCGGCACCATCCCCGGCGCGACCATGAACGAGCGGCGGCTGTACTTCCGCGAACACCGCGACCACATCCGGCAGTTCCTGATGAACGAACCGCGCGGCCACTCCGCGATGAGCGGCGCGATCCTCCAGCCGCCCACCCGCCCGGACTGCGACTGGGGCGTCGTCTACATCGAGGTCTCCGGCTATCTGCCGATGTGCGGGCACGGCACGATCGGCGTGGCCACCGTGCTCGTCGAGACCGGCATGGTCGAGGTCGTCGAGCCGGTCACCACGATCCGGCTCGACACCCCGGCCGGACTCGTCGTCGCCGAGGTCGCGGTCGAGAACGGCGCCGCGAAGAACGTCACCCTCAGGAACGTCCCGTCGTTCTCCGTCGGCCTGGACCGCAAGGCCACCCTCGCCGACGGGCGGACGGTGACATACGACATGGCGTACGGCGGCAACTTCTACGCCATCCTGCCGCTGGACCAGTTCGAGCTGCCCTTCGACCGGTCCCGCAAGGACGACATCATCAAGGCGGGCCTGTCACTCATGGACGCGATCAACGCGCGGGACGAGCCCGTCCACCCGGAGGACCCCTCCATCCGCGGCTGTCATCACGTCCACCTGTACGCGCCCGGCGCCACCGCTCAGCACTCGCGGCACGCGATGGCGATCCACCCGGGCTGGTTCGACCGCTCGCCCTGTGGCACGGGCACCAGCGCCCGCATGGCACAGCTCCACGCACGGGGTGAACTCCCGCTGCACACCGAGTTCGTGAACGAGTCCTTCATCGGGACACGGTTCACCGGGCGGCTGCTGGACACCACCGAGGTCGCCGGCCTCCCCGCCGTCCTGCCCAGCTTCACCGGGCGAGCGTGGGTCACCGGCACCGCCCAGTACCTGCTCGATCCCACCGACCCGTTCCCGGGCGGATTCGTCCTCTAGCTCGGGGATAATGGGGGCAATGTCACGCGTGACATTGCATCACGCATGACCCGTACCGTGCCTGACGTGCGGCATGTGTGACATTGCACCACTAGGAGACCCGATGGCCGCCCAGCGCACCAGTGCCCCGCCCGCCACCGCTCCGGAGCTGCCCTCGCTGGGCGGCACGAAGAGCAGCTACCGCGAGCGGGTCGCCGATGCCCTGAGGGCCGCGCTGATCGCGGGCGAACTGCGGCCGGGCGAGGTGTACTCCGCGCCGACGCTCGCCGCCCGCTTCGGTGTCTCGGCGACCCCGGTGCGCGAGGCCATGCTGGACCTCGCCAAGGAGGGGCTGGTCGACACCGTCCCGAACAAGGGGTTCCGGGTCACCGCGGTCTCCGAGAGGCAGCTCGACGAGTACACCCACATCCGCGCGCTGATCGAGATCCCCACGGTGGTGGGGCTGGCCGCCGGCACCGACCCCGTGTCGCTGGAGGCGCTGCGTCCGGCCGCCCGGGAGATCGTCGGCGCCGCCGTGACCGGTGACCTCATCGCGTACGTCGAGGCCGACACCCGCTTCCATCTCGCGCTGCTCGCCCTGGCCGGCAACGCCCATCTCGTCGAGGTCGTCGGCGACCTGCGGAAGCGCTCCCGCCTCTACGGGCTGACCGCTCTCGTCGAGGCCGGACGCCTGCTGGCCTCCGCCCAGGAGCATCTGGAACTCCTCGACGCCCTGCTGGACCGGGACGAGCGGGCTGTACGCGAGATCATGACCCGCCACCTCGGGCATGTCCGCGGACTGTGGGCCGCCCACGACTGACCGGCACCGGTAACACCGATCCGTTTCTTTCTTCCGCCCGATAACGCAAACCACTTGCGTATCTTGCGCTATTCTTGCGCGCATGACGCGACGACTTGCTGAGGTGGCGAAGAAGGTCGGGGTCAGTGAGGCCACGGTCAGCCGGGTGCTCAACGGCAAACCGGGAGTCTCCGAGCCGACCCGACAGGCGGTGCTCTCCGCCCTGGACGTCCTCGGCTACGAGCGGCCCACCCAACTGCGCGGTGAACGCGCGCGGCTCGTGGGACTGGTGCTGCCCGAGCTGCAGAACCCCATCTTCCCCGCCTTCGCCGAGGTGATCGGCGGCGCGCTCGCCCAACTCGGCCTCACCCCGGTGCTGTGCACCCAGACCAAGGGCGGCGTCTCCGAGGCCGACTACGTGACCCTGCTGCTGGAACAGCAGGTCTCCGGAGTGGTCTTCGCCGGCGGTCTCTACGCGCAGGCGGACGCGCCGCACGACCACTACCGGCTGCTCGCCGAGCGCAACATCCCGGTCGTCCTGGTCAACGCGGCCATCGACCACCTCGGTTTCCCCGCCGTCTCGTGCGACGACGCGGTCGCCGTCGAGCAGGCCTGGCGGCACCTCGCCTCCCTCGGGCACGAGCGCATCGGGCTCGTCCTCGGACCGGCCGACCACATGCCGTCGGCGCGGAAACTGGCCGCCGCCCGGGCCCTGGCCGGGGACCTGCCGGACGAGTTCGTCGCGCGGGCCATCTTCTCCATCGAGGGCGGCCACGCCGCCGCCTCCCGGCTGATCGACCGGGGCGTCACCGGCATCATCTGCGCCAGTGACCCGCTCGCCCTGGGTGCCATAAGGGCCGCTCGCCGCAAGGGACTTGACGTACCGTCACAGATCTCTGTCGTCGGTTACGACGACTCCGCCTTCATGAACTGCACCGAGCCCCCGCTGACCACCGTCCGCCAGCCCATCGAAGCCATGGGCCGGGCGGCCGTGGAGCTGCTGAACTCTCAGGTCGGCGGCACCGCCGTACCCGCCGAGGAGCTCCTCTTCGAACCGGAACTGGTGGTCCGCGGTTCCACCGCGCAAGCGCCGCGCGGCTGAGAGCCGTCGCGCTGTCGAATAATTACAGATTCTGCGCGACATCTTGCGGACAGGTGTCGGCGGTGCTTGAGTGTGCGGCGCCCACCGCTCCTGCCCAAAGGGGTCCACCGATGAGAAGCACCGGGTTCCGCCGCACCTTCGCCGCGATCGGCGTCTGTTCGCTCGCGCTCACCGCCGCCGCCTGCGGGTCCGGCGACGACTCGGCGAGCGGCAAGACGCGCATCACGGTCAACTGCGAGCCGCCCAAGAGCGCCAAGGTCGACCGCACGTTCTTCGATTCCGACGTCGCGTCCTTCGAGAAGCAGAACCCGGACATCGACGTCGTCACGCACGACGCGTTCCCGTGCCAGGACCCGAAGACCTTCGACGCCAAACTCGCCGGCGGTCAGATGGAGGACGTGTTCTACACGTACTTCACCGACGCCAAGCACGTCGTGAACATCAACCAGGCGGCCGATCTCACGCCGTACATCAAGGAGTTGAAGAGCTACGACACTCTTCAGCGGCAACTGCGCGACATCTACACCGTCGACGGCAAGATCTACGGCATCCCCCGCACCGGCTACTCGATGGGCCTGATCTACAACCGCAAGCTCTTCCAACAGGCCGGTCTCGACCCCGACAAGCCCCCGGCCACCTGGGCCGAGGTCCGCGCCGACGCCAAGAAGATCGCCGCGCTCGGCAAGGGCACCGTCGGCTACGCCGACTACAGCGCCCAGAACCAAGGGGGTTGGCACTTCACCGCCGAGATGTACTCGCAGGGCGGTGACGTCGTCAGCGCCGACGGCAAGAAGGCCACCGTCGACACACCCCAGGGCAAGGCCGTCCTGCAGAACCTGCACGACATGCGCTGGGGCGACAACTCGATGGGCAGCAAGCAGCTCCTCGTCATCAACGACGTGCAGCAGCTCATGGGTTCGGGCAAGCTCGGCATGTACCTCTCCGCCCCGGACAACATCCCGATCCTGGTCAAGGAGAAGGGCGGCAACTACGACGACCTCGCCCTCGGCCCGATGCCCGGCGGCCAGGGCACGCTCATCGGCGGCGACGGCTACATGTTCAACAAGCACGACACGCCCGCCCAGATCCGCGCCGGCCTCAAGTGGCTCGACCACATGTTCCTGACACCCGGAACCGGCTTCCTCGGCGACTACGCCCGCGCCAAGAAGGCGAACGCACCCGTCGGACTGCCCGAGCCGCGGCTGTTCACCGGCGCCGCCGACGCCAAGGACCAGCAGGTCAAGAAGGCCAACGCCAATGTCCCGGTGCAGAACTACCAGGCCTTCCTCGACGGCAACCAGTCCCTCCAGATGAAGATCGAGCCGCCGGACGCCCAGCAGATCTACTCCGTCCTCGACGGAGCCGTCTCCGCCGTCCTCACCAAGAAGGACGCAAACATCGACCAACTCCTCAAGGACGCCTCCGGAAAGATCGACGGCATCCTGGCCCGGGGCTGACCCGATGACCCGGACGGCCACCCGGAGCCCCGTCGAGGCGACGGCGGCAGAACCGGTCCAGGCGCCGCCCCCGGCAGGGGGCCGGGGGCGGCGCCGCCTCCTGGACCAGGCCCGCGCCTACGCGTTCCTCATCGGCGGGCTCCTCTGCTTCGCCCTGTTCTCCTGGTACCCGGCGATCCGCGCGGTCGTGATCGCCTTCCAGAAGTACACGCCGGGCTCCTCGCCAGAGTGGGTCGGTACCGCCAACTTCACCCGTGTCTGGCACGACCCCGAGTTCACCGCCGCCTGGCGCAACACCCTCGTCTTCACCCTGCTGGCCCTGCTCATCGGCTTCGCGATCCCGTTCGTACTCGCCCTGGTCCTCAACGAGTTGAGGCACTGGAAGGCGTTCTTCAGGATCGTCGTCTACCTCCCCGTGATGATCCCGCCGGTGGTCACCGCCCTGCTGTGGAAGTGGTTCTACGACCCCGGGGCGGGCCTCGCCAACGAGACGCTGCGCTTCCTGCACCTGCCCACCTCGAACTGGTCCAACGGCACCGACACCGCCCTCATCTCCCTGGTCATCGTGGCCACTTGGGCCAACATGGGCGGCACCGTCCTGATCTATCTGGCCGCGCTCCAGTCCATCCCCGGCGAGCTGTACGAGGCCGCCGAACTCGACGGCGCGAGCCTCCTCCAGCGCGTGCGGTACGTGACGATCCCTCAGACCCGCTTCGTCATCCTGATGCTGATGCTCCTTCAGATCATCGCCACGATGCAGGTGTTCACGGAACCGTTCGTCATCACGGGCGGCGGCCCGGAGAACGCCACGGTCACCGTCCTCTACCTGATCTACAAATACGCCTTCCTCTACAACGACTTCGGCGGCGCCTGCGCGCTCAGCGTGATGCTCCTCGTGCTGCTCGGCGTCTTCTCCGCCGGGTATCTGCGGCTGACCCGCTCCGGAGAGGACGACCTGTGACCGCCACCCGTACGCTGCTCTCCCCGGCGACACTCGGCCGGCCCCGCGGCCGGGCCGTCTACTGGACCGTGTTCACCGGCGTCGTCGTGCTCTTCGCGCTCGCCTTCCTCTTCCCCGTCTACTGGATGGTCACCGGCGCCATGAAGTCGCCGGACGAGGTGGCGCGGACCCCGCCCACCCTGATCCCCGAGCACTGGCACCTCAGCGGCTACACCGACGCCTGGGACCTGATGCAACTCCCGCAGCACCTGTGGAACACCGTCGTCCAGGCCGCCGGCGCCTGGGCGTTCCAACTGGTCCTGTGCACGGCGGCCGCCTACGCCCTCTCCCAACTGAAGCCCGCCTTCGGCAAGTTGATCCTCGGCGGCATCCTGGCGACGCTGATGGTCCCGGCGCAGGCCCTGGTCGTACCGAAGTACCTGACCGTCGCCGACCTCCCACTGATCCACACCAGCCTGCTCAACGACCCCCTCGGCATCTGGCTGCCGGCCGTCGCCAACGCCTTCAACCTGTATCTCCTCAAGCGGTTCTTCGACCAGCTCCCGCGCGACGTCATGGAGGCCGCCGAGATCGACGGCGCCGGAAAACTCCGCATCCTGTGGTCCATCGTGCTGCCCATGTCCCGGCCGGTGCTCGGCGTCGTGTCGATCTTCGCGCTGGTCGCCGTCTGGCAGGACTTCCTGTGGCCGCTGATGGTCTTCTCCGACACCGGCAAACAGCCGATCAGCGTGGCCCTCGTCCAGTTGTCGCAGAACATCCAACTGACCGTGCTCATCGCCGCGATGGTGATCGCGAGCATCCCCATGGTCGCCATGTTCCTGGTCTTCCAGCGCCACATCATCGCCGGGATCAGCGCGGGCAGCACGAAGGGCTGACACCGCCCCTCGACGCCCTCCGACAGAAAGGCCAGCACCGTGGGACAGCCCACCCCTGCCCTCAGCCACGACTGGTGGCGCTCCGCCGTCATCTACCAGGTGTACGTCCGCAGCTTCGCGGACGGCGACGGCGACGGCACCGGCGATCTGGCGGGCGTCCGCTCCAGACTGCCCTACCTCGCCGAACTCGGCGTGGACGCCCTGTGGTTCAACCCCTGGTATCTGTCACCGCTGAAGGACGGCGGCTACGACGTCGCCGACTACCGCGCCATCGACCCGGCCTTCGGATCGCTCGCCGAGGCCGAGAAACTCATCGCCGAGGCACGGGAGTTGGGAATCCGCACGATCGTCGACATCGTGCCCAACCATGTCTCCGACCAGCACCCGTGGTTCCGCGCCGCCCTGGCCGGCGGCCCCGAGCGTGAGCTGTTCCACTTCCGCCCGGGGCGCGGCGAGCACGGTGAACTCCCGCCCAACGACTGGCCGTCCCAGTTCGCCGGCTCCACCGAACCCGTGTGGACCCGCCTCCCCGACGGCGACTGGTACCTCCACCTCTTCACCCCCGAACAGCCCGACCTCAACTGGGCCCACCCGGCGGTGCGTCAGGAGCACGAGGACATCCTGCGGTTCTGGTTCGAGCGCGGGGTCGCGGGCGTCCGTATCGACTCGGCCGCGCTGCTCGCCAAGGACCCCGCCCTGCCCGACTTCGTCGAGGGCCGCGACCCGAACCCCTTCGTGGACCGCGACGAGCTCCACGACATCTACCGCGCCTGGCGGGCCGTCGCCGACGAGTACGACGGGGTCTTCGTCGGCGAGGTCTGGCTCCCCGACACCGAACGCTTCGCCCGCTATCTGCGCCCGGACGAACTGCACACCGCCTTCAACTTCGCCTTTCTGTCCTGCCCCTGGGACCCCGACAGGCTGCGCGCCTCGATCGACGAGACCCTCGCCGAGCACGCCCCGATCGGCGCACCCGCCACCTGGGTGCTCTGCAACCACGACGTCACCCGCACGGTCACCCGCTACGGCCGCGCCGACACCGGCTTCGACTTCGCCACCAAGGCCTTCGGCACCCCGACCGACCTCGCCCTCGGCACCCGCCGCGCCCGGGCGGCGGCCCTGCTGTCACTGGCCCTGCCCGGAGTGGTCTACCTGTACCAGGGGGAGGAGTTGGGTCTGCCCGAGGTCGAGCTGCCGGTCGACCGCATACAGGATCCGATGTACCTCAGGTCGGGCGGCACCGACCCCGGCCGCGACGGCTGCCGGGTGCCGCTGCCCTGGGTGGCCGACGCGCCGTACGCGGGCTTCGGCTCGCGCGGTGAACCGTGGCTTCCGCAGCCGGTCGGCTGGACGTCGTATGCGGTCGACCGTCAGCAGCGGACCGTCGACTCCATGCTCCACCTCTACCGTGAGGCGATCCGCCTCCGCCCGGCCTTCGGCAACAGCCCTCTCACCTGGCTGCCCGCCCCCGAAGGCGTCCTCGCCTTCACCCGCACGGACGGCGCGACCTGCGTGGTCAACCTGTCGGACACACCCGCCGAACTCCCGCCGTACACCCAACTCCTGCTCACCAGCGGCCCCTTGGACGACCGGGGCCGCCTCCCGCGGGACACGGCTGCCTGGCTTCGCAGCGCCGTCAGCGAAGGGGAGGCGTATCGGACTTGGTGAGCGCGTCCTGGACCGGGAGCGTCCCGCGCTTCGCCGCCTGGATCTGCTCGTAGACATGGGTCCGCAGTTCGGCGAAGCGCGGGGCGACCCGGGTGTGCAACTGGTCGCGCTCCACGGGCAGATCGACCTTCAGCTGCTCCTGCACGACGGTCGGGGACGCGGACAGGACTACCACCCGCTCGCCCAGGTACACGGCCTCGTCGATGTCGTGCGTCACGAACAGGATCGTGATCCCGCGCTCCCGCCACAACCCCCGTACCAGGTCCTCCAGATCGGCCCGGGTCTGCGCGTCCACCGCCGCGAACGGCTCGTCCATCAAGAGGACTTCGGGCTCGTAGGCGAGCGCGCGGGCGATCGCGACGCGCTGCTGCATACCGCCCGACAGCTGCCACGGATATGCTCCCGCGGCATCCGTCAGCCCCACCGACTCCAGCGCGTCCGCGACCAGCTCGCGCCGGCGCGCCTTGGTCAACGCCTTCTGCTTGAGGGGGAGTTCGATGTTCTCGGCGACCCGCATCCAGGGGAACAGGCTGCGCCCGTACTCCTGGAACACGAACGCCATCCCGGGCGGCGGACCGCTCACCTTCTGGCCGCTCAGGCGGACTTCGCCCCCGGTCGGGGTGAGCAGTCCGCCCATGCACTTCAGGAGGGTCGTCTTGCCGCAGCCCGACGGGCCGACGAGACAGACGAGTTCACCGGTGTCGACGGTGAACGTGAGGTCCCGCACCGCCTCCACCCGGCGACCGGAGCCCTCGTAGACCTTGTTCAGGCCGGATACGTCGAGTAGCGCGTGCATGGACCGCCCTTTCACGATGTTCACGGGGACCGGCGGGTGGCCGCGCGCAGACCGTGATACCAGCCGAGCACCCGCCGCTCGACCACCTGGAAGACGACGGAGAGCAGGAATCCCAGCATCCCGAGGACGAGGATGCCGGTCCACATGTCGGGGATCGCGAAGCTGCGCTGGAACTGGACGACGGCGTAGCCCAGTCCGTCCGTGGCGCCGAACATCTCGCTGATGACCATGAGGATGATCCCGATGGACAGCGCCTGGCGCAGCCCCGCGAAGATCTGCGGGCTCGCCGCGCGCAGCACCAGGTTCCGCAGGCGGGCGGTGCCCGTGATGCCGTAGGAGAGGGCCGTCTCCTGCATCACCGGGTCGACCGCGCGGACGCCCTCGACGGTGTTGAGGAGGACGGGCCAGACGCAGCCGCTCGCGATGACCACGATCTTCATCGTGTCGCCGATGCCCGCGAACAGCATGATGACCGGGACCAGCACCGGTGGCGGCACCGCGCGCAGGAACTCCAGGACCGGTTCGCACACCGCCCGCACCCGCCGGTAGGAGCCGATCAGGGTGCCGAGCGCGACCCCGGCCACGGCGGCGCCCGCGTAGCCGGCCGCGAGCCGCCACACGCTGGGCAGGACGTCGGACTTCAGCCGGTCGCCGGTCCACACGTCGGGGAAGGTCCGCAGGGTGGTGCGCAGCGGCGGCCAGTACACATTGGTACTGCCGTCCGAAGCCAGCCACCATACGGCGACCAGTACCGCCGGTAGTGCGACGACGAACAGCAGCCGGATCAGAACCCGCCTCACACCGCCACCTCCCCGCGCACCGACTGGTGCCAGGCCAGCGCCCGCCGCTCCACCGTGCGCGCGCCCACGTTGATGAGCAGCCCCAGCAGCCCGGTGACCACGATCAGGGCATACATCTCGGGCACCGCCTGCGAGGTCTGCGCGACCGCGATGGTCGCCCCCAACCCCGGTGCCCCGATGACCAGTTCGGCGGTGATGGTGAGGATCAGCGCGACGGCCGCCGCCAGCCGCACACCCGTCATGACGTACGGCAGCGCGCTCGGCCACAGCACGTGCCGCACCCGGGCCCAGGTGCCCAGGCCGTAGGACCGTGCCGTCTCCTCGGCGACCGGGTCGACGTCCTGGACGCCGTAGAGGACCTGGATGAGGATCTGCCAGAAGGAGGCGTAGACGACGAGCAGGAGCACCGACTTGAGTTCGGTGCCGTACAGCAGCACCGCGAGCGGGATGAGGGCGACCGAGGGGATCGGGCGCAGGAACTCGATCGTCGAGGCCGTCGCCTCGCGCAGGTGCGGGACGACGGAGAGCAGGACGCCGACGACGATGCCCGCGCCGACGGCGATCGCGAGGCCGAGGGCCCAGCCGGTGAGGGTGTCGCCGAGCGCCGACCAGAACGCGCCGTCCTTCAGCTCGTCCCAGAACGCGGAGGCGATCCTGCTCGTCGGCGGGAAGTAGGCCTCCTTGACGATGCCGACGCGCGGCACGACCTCGCCGAGAGCGAGGAAGGCCGCGAGTCCGGCCGCACCGAGTGCGGTGTTCAGTCCCTTCACGGGAGCAGCGTGTCCAGGTCGGGGGACTTCTTGAAGAGCCCGTCGGACTGGCTGAGCTTCTCCAGCGCCTCGATCGAGGAACGGTTCGGGTCGGCAGGCCACTTGGGCAGGATCACCTTGGCCAGCACGCTCGCGGGAACCTTGGTGTAGGTGGCGACGATCTGCCGGACCTCGTCCGGGTGGGCGTCGGCGTAGGCCAGGGACTCGGCGGTGGCCTCCTGGAACTCCTTGACGACGGCCGGGTTCTTCGTGGCGTAGGTCTGCGAGGTGAAGTACATGGCGACGGTGAGGTCCTTCGCCACGTCGACCATCGGCCAGGCGATCTGCTGCGCGCCCTGGCCCAGCATGGTGGTGAGCGCGGGTTCGACGGCCATCGCGGCGTCGATCTGGCCCTTGTCGAGCGCGGCGGGCATCTGGTCGAAGGCCAGCTCGACGAACTTCACCTTGTCCGGGTCGCCGCCGGCCTTGCGGACGGATTCGCGTACGGCCGTCTCGTTGATGTTCTTCAGCGTGTTGACCGCGACCTTCTTGCCCTCCAGTTCCTTCGCCGACTTGAGGGTGCTGCCCTTCTTGACGACCAGGGCCCCGAAGTCCTTGCCGGACACGCCCGTTGAGGCGACGCCGTTGGCGATGGCCTTCACGGGGACGTCGTTGGTCTGGGCGAGCATCAGCGAGGTCATGTTGGAGAAGCCGAACTGGAACTGGCCGCTGACCACACCCGGCACGATGGCCGCGCCGCCCTGCGCGAGGGTCGTGGTCAGTTTCAGGCCGTGCTTGGTGTAGAAGCCCTTCTTCTGGCCGAGATAGAGCGGCGCGACATCGACGATGGGGATGACCCCCACCTTGACCGTGGTGATGCCCCCGGACGACGTGCTCTTCGACGTGCTTGAGCCGTCGGACGAGCCACAGGCCGCGGTGGCGAGCAGGAATGTGCCGGCCGTGAGACCGGCGAGCAGACGACGCATGGCTCCTCCTGTGCAGACATCGGTGTTCCGACAGGCTGTGCGCACAGCGCACAGTGGTGCTCTTCTTGGTGCTCAGCGGGAACGTAGAACCCGGCGTCCGATCCGGTCAATGGTTTGGCTAACAAAATTGTTGACAGTTATCGAATCGCGCTTCTACCGTGCTCCCGGAGCGCACTTCGTGCGTCCGTCTGGAGGCGACGATGCCTGCGGCAGTCCGCGCACCGCACTTCGTGAGGTCCTTCGAGCGCGGTCTCGCCGTCATCCGCTCCTTCGACGCCGAGCACCCCGCCCGGACGCTCAGCGAGGTGGCGCGCGCCTGCGAGCTGACCCGCGCGGCCGCCCGCCGGCTGCTGCTGACCCTGGCCGACCTCGGCTATGTCCAGTCCGACGGGCGCCTGTTCCGGCTCACCCCGCGCGTCCTGGAGCTCGGCTACTCCTACCTCGCCGGCTCCACCCTGCCGCAGATCGTGGCCCCGCATCTGGAGCAACTCGTCGCGCGGACAGGGGAGTCGGCGTCCCTGTGCGTCCTCGACGGCGACGACGTCGTCCACGTCGCCGCGCTTCCGGCCCGCCGCATTCTGGCCGCCACGATCACCGTCGGCACCCGCCACCCGGCCCGGGCCACCGCCGTCGGCCGGGTGCTCCTGGCCCACCTACCGGATGCGGAACTGGACGCCCGGTCGCCGACCGACGTGCTGCGCAAGGAACTTCGGCGGATACGGCACGAGGGGTACGCGCTCCTCGACGAGGAACTGGAGGAGGGGCTCAGAGCGGTCGCCGCCCCGGTGCGGGACCGGGACGGCGCGGTGGTCGCCGGCGTGAGCGTCGGGGCGCACGCCGGCCGGCACTCCGCCGACGCCGTACGGCGGGACCTGCTGCCTCAGTTGCTGGCGGCGGTGGCGCGGATCGACGACGATCTGCGGATCACAGATCGAGCACGAGCCGCTTCCCCAGACAGCGCGAGACACAGATGAGCATCGTCTCGCCGGCCGCCCGCTCCTCCTCGCTCAGCACCGAGTCCCGGTGGTCCGGGGTGCCTTCGAGGACGTCGGTCTCGCAGGTCCCGCAGGTGCCCTCGGTGCAGGAGAAGAGCACCTCGACCCCGGCGGCGCGCACGGTGTCGAGCACGGACACCCCGGCCGGGACGGTGACCGTCCTGCCGCTCTGCTCCAGCACCACCTCGAACTCGCTGTCGGCGCCCGTCTGTCGGACCTTCGGCTGGAACCGCTCCACCCGCAGGATCCCGCTCGGGCACCGCTCCTCGACCGCGTCGAGCAGCGGCCCGGGTCCGCAGCAGTAGACGAGGGTGCCCTCGGGGACGCCGTCGAGGACCGACGGCAGGTCCAGCAGCCCGACCTCGTCCTGCGGGGCGAGGGTGACGCGCTCGCCGTAGCGGCTCAACTCCCCGACGAACGCCAGGGATTCGCGAGTGCGACCGCCGTAGAGCAGGCTCCACTCCGCGCCCGCCGCCTCCGCCGCGGCCAGCATCGGCAGAAGGGGGGTGATGCCGATGCCGCCCGCGACGAAGCGGTAGCGCGGCGCGGGCTCCAGCCGGAAGTGGTTGCGCGGACCGCGCACCCGCACCTTGTCGCCCTGCCCCAACTCCTCGTGCACATAGGCCGATCCACCCCGCCCGGCCGGCTCCCGCAGCACCGCGATCCGCCAGGCCGTACGGTCCGCGGGGTCGCCGCACAGCGAGTACTGGCGCTCCAGACCGGGGCCGAGCACGACGTCGATGTGCGCACCCGGCTCCCAGGTGGGGAGTTGCTCGCCGAGCGGGTGGCGCAGGGTGAGGGCGAGCACGCCGTCGGCCGCGAACTCCCGTTCCGCCACGACGAGTTCGGTCTCGTGGTCGGTCATGTGCCGGCTCCCTGTGGCTGGTCGTCGACCGCGTGGCCGCGGGGGTGGGCGAGCATCCACTCCCACATCTCGATCGGGTCCTGCGAGGTGTGCTCGCGGCCGCAGTGACAGGTGCCGTGCAGGACGTCGGTGCCCGGCAGCCAGTCGATGCGGTAGACCTCGCCGGTCGGAGCGGTCACTGGACCCTCTCCACGGGCTTGGCGCCCTCCTCGACCAGCCGGGCGAGGATACGGCGGGCGGCGAGACCACCGGTGTCGATGTTGATGCTCAGCTCCTGATAGCCGCTGCGCTCCGAACCCAGCGTCTTCTGAAGGAGGTTGAGCGCGTCCACGTCCTGCATCACGACCGTGTGGTTGTTGCTCCGCAGGAACTCGGTGACCTCGGCGTCGTCGGTGGCCCAGTCGCGGGAGACCGCCCAGAAGTCGTACACCTTGCCGTCCGACGAGGGCGTGATGGCGTAGGTGATCTCGGTGTGGAAGCCGTTCGGGTCGCTGCCGTCCGCCTCGGGGAGCACGCCGACCGGGGCGATCCGGCTGTGCAGGAGGTAGAGGCAGGGCGCGTGGTACTCGATGTCCTGCCAGCGCGTGATCCGCCCGGATATCCCCGTGGACCTTGCGTAGAACGGCGGGCACTCGGCGTCGTCCATGTGCCGGCTCACCCGTACGACGCCCGCGCCCTCGTCGACCTCAGTGGTGATCGGGGTCTCGGCGACCTCGGGGGAGCCGATGTAACCGCCGTGCAGATATGTCTCGTGGGAGAGGTCGAGGAGGTTGTCGACGAGGAGGCCGTAGTCGGCGTCGATCGGCTCCATGCCGCTGACCGTGACCCAGTCGGGGGAGGCGAGGTGCGGGGCGCGGGGGAGGACCTGCGGGTCGGCGAGGGCCGGGTCGCCGATCCACACCCAGATCAGCGCGTCCTGCTCGGCCACCGGGTACGAGGCGACGCGGGCGGTGCGGGGGACGCGTTTCTGCCCCGGCACGTACACACAGGCGCCCGTCGTGTCGTACGTGAACCCGTGGTACCCGCACACGATCCGGTCCCCGTCGAGCCGGCTCTCGGAGAGCGGGAACCTGCGGTGCACACAGCGGTCGTGCAGCGCGACCACGGTGCCGTCGTCCTCGGTGCGGTAGAAGACGAGGGGTTCGCCGAGGATCGTCCGGCCGAGCAGGTCGCGGCCGACCTCGTGGCTGTAGGCGGCGACGTACCACTGGTTCCTGGCGAAGGCGGTCATGTGAGGCATGGCGTTCCCGTCCCTGTCGGCGGGGCATCGTCGCCCCGTGTGCCGTGGTTGGATCCAGGGTCGTGACGCCTGCCGGGGGCGGGCAAGGCGGCTTCTGCCAGACGGAAGAGGTTCCGGGAGAACGCCGGTCGGAGACGCGCTAGCGGACGGACCGGATGCGGTACACGAGCAGGGCTCCCATGGCCGCGGTCGCGCCCACGCAGGTGAACAGGAGCGGATAGCCGCGGTCCGAGGTGATGAAGAGACTCGCGATCAGCGGGGCCAGTGTGGGCGGGACGACCGTGCCGATGTTCATGATCCCCAGGTCCTGCGCCCGGCTCTCGGCGTCGGGCAGGACCTGGGTGATCAAGGCCTGGTCGACGGCCATGTAGGCGCCGAAGCCTCCGCCCATGACGGCCGACGCCACCAGCGTGACGGGGAGGTTCGGGAAGCCGGCCAGGAGGAAACCCGCGCCGGCCTGGAGCAGCGCCGCCAGCGCTACGAAGATCCGCCGTCGGCCGAGGCGGTCGGACAGCACCCCCGCCACCACCGTGGCCAGGATGCCGGCCAGGACGTAGAGGAGGGTGCAGGCCAGCAGGGATGCGGCCGGGTCGGGGACCTTCAGGGCGTCGGTCAGGAAGTAGAGCGTGTAGCAAGTGCCGAGAGAATTGGCGAGGTTGACCAGGAGCCGGCCCCCGAACGCCCAGGCGAACTCGCGTGATCGGAGCGAGCGGCCCATCGAGGTGAGCAACGCCCTTGCTCCCAGCGGAGGCTCGGAGACGCGAGCGGTGTCGCGGTGCTGCCTCAGGAACGGCACGGTGCAGACGAGCAGGCAGGCCGCCACGACGGTGTAGCCGCTCGCGGGGGTGAGGCCGAGAACGGACACCACGGCTATGCCGACCACCACGCCGAGGGCCTGAGGTCCGTAGATGACGCTGGAGACCATGCCGCGCTGTTCGGCCGGGACCCGGTCGGCGACGGTGGCGGTCAGCCCGGCCGTGGCCGCGCCGAGCCCGAGCATGGTGGCCCCCCACGCCGCGGCCACACCGGTCACCGTCGTCTGTTCGCCGGTGACGACCAGGCCGGCGGCGAACGCCAGGGCTCCGCCGGCCAGCCAGAGTCTTCGCCGCCCGAAGCGGCTGCGGGAACGGTCGCACAGTCCGCCGCACAGCGGCAGGGCGATGAGCGCGACCAGCCCCGAGACACCGTTGACGACGGCGAAGTCGCGCACCTTGGACGTCGGATCGATCGCCTCCAACTGCTGGGGGAGCAGCAGTTGGAGGGGTACGAGAGCGGCCATCCAGTACCCGAACCAGACCAGACCGAACAGGGCGGTCCAGCTCCTGGTGACGGGTTCGGTCGGCTCGTGGCCGGTGTCGGTCCCGGCGGTGCGGGTCACAGGAAGGCGTGTCCTTCGCCGCGATAGGTGGTGACCTGGTCGACGACGTCCGCGCCCGACACCAGATGGAGGGTGTTCACGCGCTCGCACAGTTCGCCCGCCTTGGCGTGCCGGAACCACACGTGGTCGCCGAGCCGCAGCCCGCGCGCGGCGGCGCCCAGCACCGGGGTCTGCACCTCCCCGGCTCCTTCCCTGGGGTTCATGCGCAGCCCGCGCGGCCAGCTCAGGGTCGGCTGGCGGTCGCGGCCGGGGGGACCGGAGGCGATCCAGCCGCCGCCTAGGACGGTGGCGGCCACGGCGTTCGGGCGTCGTACGACGGACATCACGAAGTAGGCGGCGGGGCGCGGCTTGAAGCGCCGGTAGAAGTCGAACAGCCCCGGCCCGTACAGGCCGGACCCGGCGCCGATCTCCGTGACGACGTCCTCGGCCGCCGTCTGCTCGACGGAGCCCGTGCCGCCGCCGTTGACGAACTCCAGCGGTGCGACCGCCTCGACGGCGGTGACGGCCGCGGCACGCCGGTCGGCCAGTTCCCGGGCGGAGAAGCGCTGCATGGCGCGGATCGCGGCCCGCCGCAGGGGTGACCCGGGCTGGTTGTCCCCGAGTCCGGCGATCTGGCCCTCGTACGACATGACTCCGACCAGACGGAATCCGGCTCGCTCGGTGATGGCCCGGGCGAGGGCGGCGGCCTGCGGCGGGGAGTGCACCGGCGAGCGGTACGGGCCCAGGTGGAGACGGCCGCCGGCCAGTTCCAGCGAGGCGTCCAGGTCGACGCAGACGCGCAGTTCGGGACGGGAGGCGCCCACCACCGCGTCGACGAAGTCCAGTTGGCCTACGGAGTCGATCATCAGGGTGACGCGTGCGGCGGCGCGCTCGTCCGCCGCGAGCCGCCGCAGCGCCGTGCGGTCCGTCGTCGGATATCCGACGACGACGTCCGTGTGCTCCTCGGCCAGCCAGAGGGCTTCGGGCAGGGTGAAGGCGAGGATGCCCCGGTATCCCGGCCGCCCGGCGGCGCGCCGGACGAGGTCGCGGCTGCGGACCGACTTGCTGGCCAGCCTGACGGTCGCCCGTCCGGCCGTGCGACGGGCCAGTTCCGCGGCGTTGGCGTCGAACGCGTCGAGGTCCACCACGGCGAACGGCGGCTCCAAGTGCTCGGTCGCCCGGCTCAGTTGGGTCATCCGAACCTCGCCGGTACCGGCGACGGCGGAGCCGGCCCCTGTCGTGTCCGGACCGGACATCGTGTGCGCGGTCATATCCGCACCTTTCTGGGAGGTTGGCGCCGCCGACCGGACCGGTGGCGGCCGGGGCGGCGCGGTGGGTGTTCGACGGACGGTCAGGTGCGATGCCGGGGAGCGGACAGGAGCCCCTCCCGCTGTCGGCGCCCCCGGGCCTCCGCCAGGGGGATGACGCGGCGCATCAGCCTCGGGAAGACTCCGGCGATCCGCTGGACGCGGCCCGCGAGCGGCGGGAACACCACCTCGACCGGTTTGCCGGCGATCGCGTCGACCACGGCCCGGGCGATCCGCTCGGGCGCGTACGACTTCTCCGCGAAGGTGATGGCGCAGGCCGGATCGGCCATCTCCCGGGCGAGCATGTCCGTCCGGGTGGACGGGGGATGGATGATCGTGAAGTCGAGAGGGCCGTCGCGTTCCTCGATGGCGACGCTGTGGTGAAAGGCCCGCACCCCGTACTTCGTTCCGCAGTAGGTGGCGTATCCGGGCAGCGGCAGGAACGCCGTCATGCTGCAGACGTTGATGATGTGGCCGCGGCCCCGCGCGGTCATGCGCTCGACCGCCGTACAGACCCCGTTGATCGTGCCCAGCAGATTGATCTCGACGATGTCGCGGTGCTGTTGGGGGCTCAGATCCCGGGCGTGGCCCGTGTGGGTGATGCCGGCGTTGTTGACCAGGACGTCGACGGCTCCGAACGCGGCTTCCGCCACGTCGAACGCGCGGCTCCAGTCCTCCGTGCTCCGGATGTCCAGCACGAGGCCGGTGGCGCGGGGGCCCAGCTCGCCGGCCCGGGCCAGGACGGCCTTCTCGTCGACATCGGTCAGCAGGACGCGATGGCCGCGCGCGATCGCGAGTTCGGCCGCGGCGGCACCGATTCCGTTGGCCGCGCCGGTCACGAGCACGACCTGGCCCTTCGCGGATGGTGTACGCATGGCCACAGGCTCCTCTCGGCCGGCCGTCCGGGCCGGTGTGTGGACAGGGACCGGAGCTGCCCTGAATCGGGGGCTCACAGCCTGACCAACTCGATGCGCCCGCCGTTCAGTTCGGCGGCGCGGACCGGATCGTCCGTCGGCACCGTGGCGGCGAACAGCGTGCGTCCGTCGTCTCCCGCCATCAGGCAGCACAGGGTGTTCTGGCTGGTCGCGACCCGGTCGAGCACCCGGCCGCCGGGGGCGACCCGTACGCACTCGCCGCGGAGCGCGTTGGCGACCCAGACCGTCTCGCCGTCGGCGTCCCAGGCGATTCCGTCCGGGGCGATCGGTGACGCGGAGCGCTTGGCGACGGCGGGACGGTCCAGGAGCGCCGAGACCCGGCGGGTCAAGCGTCCGGCCGGTCCCGGGTGGTTCAGGAGGCGCCAGAGCAGCGGTGGGATCAGCGGGGCCCAGGGGCGCGGTTCCCCGAGGGTCCCGTCGGGGTTCCGGGGGAGGGCGGTGAGCCGCATGGCCAGGGTCTCGGCCACCACCAGGGTGCCGCCGTCGGCGCTGAGCAGGGTGCCGTTCGGGAAGAGCAGCGGCTCCGTCGTACCGAGCAGGCCACCGTCGGGGGCGAGGCAGGCGATGGAGGCGGCCGGCGGGCCGGGCGGTGAGTAGAGCATGGCGTTCGCGTTCTCGCGCGAGAACGCGTGGTAGTCGAAGCCGAAGTTGCCGACGTACGCCCGCCCTTGGGGATCGACGAGCATGTCGTTGACCGGACCGCCGACGACCTGCCGCAGATCGGCGTGCTCGGCCAGCTCGCCGTCGGGTTCCAGTCGGTAGACCAGGCCTCCGTCCATGGAGGCGACGAGCAGGCGGCCGTCCGGCAGCCAGCCGAGCCCGCCGGCCCGACCGGGGACCTTCAGCACCGTTTCCGGTTCTCCGGTGCCGTCCCAGCGGTGCACCGTGCCGTGCGCGAGATCGGAGAACCACAGGGCTCCCCTGTACCAGCGCAGGGACTCGGGCACGCCCAGGCCGCGCAACGCCACGTCCGCCGTGCGTTTCATCGGGCCGCTCCTTTCATCCGGCCGCTCCTTCGGGGCGCGGATCGAGGGGGTCTTCGCGAGGGAATCGAGAGAGACCTTCGCGAGGTGTGCGACTTGGACGTATGACCAAGACGCTTGACTTGTACGAGTGACCGTCTCATTCTGAACGAAGAGAAGTCAACGTTCCGGCGGGAGTTTCCGTGGCTCAGACTCGATCCCCCATGACAGGCGGCGCCCCGGTGGGCGCCCGTATCGCAGTGGACAATCCGGCCACCGGAGACGTGGTCGGCCACGTCCCCGACATGTCCGCGGAAGAGGTGACGCGAGCGGTCGCCCGGGCCCGGCGGGCACAGCGGGACTGGGCGGAATCGGACGCCCGGTCGCGTGCCGGGTACCTCGCACGGGGTCGCCGCTGGCTCATGGCCCACCGGCAGGAGATCGCCGACCTGATCGTCGAGGAGAACGGCAAGGCGCAGGAGGACGCGATCGTCGAGATCATCTACTGTGCGAGCGCCTTCGCCCACTGGGGCGGGCGTGCCCGGAAGCTGCTCGCCGGGACGAGGATCCGATCCCTCTCGCCTTTCGTGCTGGGCCGCGGTATGTACACCCGTCGGGTACCGCTCGGGGTCGTGGGCGTCATCGGCCCGTGGAACAACCCCCTGCTCAACTCTTTCGGCGACGCCATCCCCGCCCTCGCCGCGGGCAACGCCGTGGTCCTGAAACCTTCCGAACACACCCCGCTGACCGCGCTGCTGATGGAGCGGATGGCCCGCGAGTGCGGCTGGCCCGAGGACGTTTTCCAGGTCGTCACCGGCGCGGGAGCCACCGGCCGGGCGCTGGTGGACACCGCGGACTTCGTGATGTTCACCGGATCGACGAGGACCGGCCGCCTGGTCGCGGCACGCGCGGGCGAGCGGCTGATCCCCTGTTCGCTCGAACTCGGCGGCAAGGACGCCCTGATCGTCCTCGCCGACGCCTCCCTGGAACGGGCCGTGAACGTCACCGTCCAGGGCGCCCTCTCCAACGGCGGCCAGATGTGCACCTCGGTGGAGCGGGTGTACGTCGAGGAGTCCGTCTACGACGCCTACCTCGACCTGCTCCGCGAACGGTTCCGGCAGGTCACCTCCGGCAGGCCGGCCGGACTCGGCAGCACCGACGTGGGGGCCGTGACCTTCCCGCCCCAACTGGCCGTCATGGAGGACCACGTCCAGGACGCGCTGACCAAGGGTGCCCGGGTCCTCGCGGGCGGCCGGGCCGGACCGGGCCCCGGCCGGTTCTTCGAGCCCACGCTGCTCGTCGACGTCGACCACACCATGACGTGCATGCGGGAGGAGACCTTCGGCCCCACGCTGCCCGTGATGAAGGTCGCCGACGCCGAGGAGGCCGTCCGACTGGTCAACGACAGCGACTACGGGCTGCAGGCCACCGTCGTCGGATCGGACACGCGGCGCGCCCGCCGGCTGGCCGAGCGGATCGAGGCCGGCTGCGTCACGATCAACGACGCGCAGACCAACTACATGGCGCTAGGTCTGCCGATGGGCGGCTGGAAGGACTCGGGACTAGGCGTCCGGCACGGCGCCGAAGGAATCCGCAAGTACACGAGGCTCCAGTCCGTCAGCACGAACCGGTTCCCGATGCGCAGGGACCCGCACATGATCCCGTACCGGCCCGCGGCCTACCGGTTCATGGTGCGCCTGGCCGACGTCCTGTACGGCGCGGGCCTGGGTGGCCGTGCCGAGTAACTCCCCTCACCCACCGTTCAGTTCACGAGAGGCCAGACCCATGACCGTGACATCCGACGCAGCTCCGCACGCCTCCGTCGGCGCCCTGCCGGAAGGTGTGCACCTTCCGCTGCCCGACCCGGACCTGGGTGTCGAGGAGGAGCGCCTGGTGCGCAAGCGGGAACTCGCCGCCGCCTTCCGCCTGTTCGCCCGCTTCGGCTTCTCCGAGGGCGTGGCCGGACACATCACGGCCCGCGACCCCGAGCACCCGTCGGCGTTCTGGGTGAACCCCTTCGGCATGGCGTTCAGCCGGATCCGGGTCTCCGACCTGATCCTCGTCGACCACGACGGCACGCTCCTGGAGGGCCGACGTCCGGTCAACAACGCCGCGTTCTGCATCCACTCCGAGGTGCACCGGGCCAGGCCGGACGTGGTCGCCGCCGCGCACACCCACTCCCTGCACGGCAAGGCCTTCTCCGCTCTCGGTGTCCCGCTGGAGCCCATCACCCAGGACGCCTGCGCCTTCTTCGAGGACCACGGCCTCTACGCCGACTACCGGGGCGTGGTCAACGACACCGAGGAAGGGCGCCGGATCGGAGCGGCGCTGGGTGACGGCAAGGCGGTGGTCCTGCGCAACCACGGGCTGCTGACGGTCGGGGCGTCAGTCGCCGAGGCGGCCTGGTACTTCATCACCATGGAGCGCTCCTGCCAGGCCCAACTGCTGGCCATGGCCGCGGGGAAACCGGAGATCATCGACCCGGAGACGGCGCGGCAGGTCCGGGCGCAGATCTCCGGCGCGCTTCCGGGCTGGTTCCAGTTCCGCCCGCTGTGGGACCAGATCACCGCGGAACAGCCCGATCTGTTCGACTGAGGCCCGCCCCGGCTCACTCCTTGCGACCGGCGAGCGCCATGAGGTGCTCGCCGGTCAGATGCAGGACCTCGCGCGTCCGCTCGGTGTCGCGGTCGACCAGCCAGCACAACGTGACGCCGTCCAGTACCGAGTTGAGATAGCGCGCCAGGACCGGAAGGGGAACGGTCCACTCGATTCCGGTGCTTCTGGCCGCTTCCGCGAGGAGTTCCTCGTGGACCTCCAGGTAGTGCCGGTACTGCTGACGGGCGAGTTCCTCGAATCCGGCTTGGCGCAGGGCGTAGTGGGTGAGCTCGTAACTCACCTGGTGCTCTCCTGGGTCGAGCTCCACAGCGTCCCAGTAGGCGCTCAGACTCCTGGTGATACGTGACGTGAGGTCGCCGTCTCCCTCGAAGACCTTCCGTGCCGCCGCGACCGTACGGTCGGTGAAACGGGAGATGACCTCCTGAAGGAGTTCTTCGCGGGAGTTGAAGCAGTAGTGGAAGACGCCGAGCGGCATCTTGGCCTCGTTGACGATCGCACGCGTCGTGGCCTTGGCCACACCGTCGCGGACCATGACTCGAAGGGCGGCCGCGATCAGCTCTTCCCGTCGATCCTTCGCTGCCATACGGGACATCCGGTCCGCCGCTCCTTCGGAAGTGATCCGCGTATCCACGGAACCACCATGTTAACGCAGCGTCTTGGACGGTCGTCCAACATCGGGGCTCGTCTCTCGCGGCGTCCTGAGCGACGCGACCGCTCGGCTCGGGCCTACGTGACGGGAATGGGACGGCGGTAGGTGCGCTCGCGCCACTGCCTCGCCTCCGGGTCCCACCTGAAGGCGACGCGGTATCCGTCCGCCCGTACCGTCGCGGCGATCCAGTAGCCGTCGTGGTCCCAGCGGATCGTCGCCGCGGTGCCGGGGCGCCGGTCGGACTCGCCGACGGGTGCGTCCGCGGCGCACAGCTCCGGAAGCTGAGCGAGCGCCTCGGGTTCCACGGACACCTTCATCTCGACCAGCCACCCGTCCTCGGTGCGCAGATGGATGAGATCCACGATCTCGGCGGGATCCTCGAGACTCGCTCGCGCCTGTCGAAGAATGAACCGGTGCATGATCGCGCGCGTCCCCGAGCCCATCCCCTTGGCCAGAGCGTTCCCGAAGTAGGTGGAGATCGCCTGCAGGAACGGTGTCGCCGCCATCGTCGCGACGACGAGCAGGATGTCCGACAACTCGGCGACGGGTGACGCGCTTTGGTCGCTGCCGGGACTGCCCTCGGGAAGATCCGCCGGCCCGTCGGTGTGTTCGCTGCTCATGATCCCCTGCTCGATCGCCGGCGCTCGTGTCTCGTCGAGCACCCAGGGTATTGAGGGCCGTGTCCGTTGTGGGGGCGGTGGCCAGATCGACCCGGCGGATCACGCCCCTCGTACGGCCTTCCGCACTACCCTGACGCCTGTCCGACAGCGGCATCCGCCGACCCCATCCCCCCAGGAGACCGCGTGGCAGTGCACGAACAGCCGGTCGGGGCACCGGACTTGGACGAGTTGCGGCGGCGGGCCGCCGTGGCCGCCGTGCCGCGGCGTGAGGAGGGGCTGGTCGTCTGCGAGAACCTGGTGCGGATCTACCGGACCGAGGGCGTCGAGGTGCAGGCCCTCCAGGGGCTCGATCTCGCCGTGGGTCAGGGCGAGATGGTCGCGGTGATCGGGGCGTCGGGATCCGGCAAGTCCACGCTGCTCGGCATACTCTCCGGCCAGGACGTGCCCACCGCGGGGGCCGCCGAGGTCGCAGGACACGACCTGCTGGCGATGAAGCGCCGCGAGCGGCTCGCGTACCGGCGGAGCACCGTGGGGTTCGTCTGGCAGCAGACCTCCCGCAATCTGCTGCCCTACCTCTCGGCGGCCGAGAACGTGATGCTGCCGATGACGTACACCGGGATCAAACGCTCCCGACGCCGGGCCCGCGCCGAGGAGTTGCTCGACCTGCTGTCCGTCGGCCACTGCCGGGACCGTACGCCGGACACCCTCTCCGGCGGCGAGCAGCAGCGGGTGGCCGTCGCCGTGGCCAACGCCAACGAACCCCGGGTGCTGTTCGCCGACGAACCCACCGGCGAACTCGACACCGCCACCAGCGACGAGGTCTTCGCCGCGCTGCGCCGGGCCAACGAGGACCTGGGCGTCACCGTGATCGTGGTGACCCACGACGCGCTGGTGTCCGAGCAGGTCCAGCGCACCGTACTCATCCGCAACGGCCGGACCTCGACCGAGGTGCTGCGCCGGGTCGCCACGGGCGAGGACGGCGTCGATGTGCTCACCGCCGAGGAGTACGCGGTGCTGGACGGCAGCGGTCGGCTGCAACTGCCGGGGGAGTTCACCGAGCGGCTGCACATGCGCAAGCGGGTGCGGCTGGCCCTGGAGAGCGACCACATCGGCGTATGGCCCGACGAGGCAGCCCGGCGGGCGAGGTCAGAGGCGGAAGACGGGGGCGACGCGGAGGGCGCGCCGCGCGGGCGTTCACATGAGACGCAGTACGGAACCCAGGCGGCGCCTGCGGGCGAGGACGGTCTCGGTGGCCGCGGCGGCCAGGATCAACACGGTCACGCCGGCGACGAGGGCGGCGGTCAGTGAGTAGTCGGCGCGCAGCGCCGGTTGGGCGGGGCCGCCGGTGAACTGCCGCAGGTCCATGATCCGTTCCATGAGCCGCGGTTCGAGCAGGCCGAGCAGGGTGCCGCCCACGGCCGAGGCCACCGCCAGGGGCAGCAGTTGCAGGAAGTGCATCGTCCCGGCCGCCCTGCCGCCGAGGCCGAGCGTGCGCAGGAACGAGGTGGTACGGCTCCGCTCGTAGGACGTGAGGACCAGCTCCAGGGCGAGCGCGAGCAGGCCCGACAGCGCGGCCAGGATCGAACCGACGGTGTAGACCGTGGAGAGTCCGCGTGTCAGACCGTCCGCGCGCAGGGCGCTCAGCGTCTCGGAGCGGACGCGGATCTGCGCCAGGGGCCCGAGCGCCTTCGCCGCAGCCGAGCGCAGTGCGGTGGGCCCGTCGCCCTTGAGGAGGAGGACGGTGCTTCCCGAGGACTGCGGGGGCATCAACTGCTCTGCGGTGGACGTGGTGATCAGCATCGGTGTCCCGGCGGCGATCTGCGCGGTGACCGGTCCGAGGAGCGGGTCGCGCAGGTCGGTGGTGGTGAGGGTGCCGACCGGCCTGAAGGTCAGGTTCACCGGGGGCCGGCCGTCGGGCACGACCGTGGCGGTGAAGCCGTCGGTGTGCTCGCTCGTCCGTAGACCGGGGGAGAGGAAGGACGGCAGGGGGGTGTCGGCGTCGACCCTGGTTCCCGCGGGGTCGGGCAGCCTGGACAGCAGCGCGTCGGCGAGCGGTGACTGCGGGGCGACGGCGGCCAGTTGGCGCGGGTCCACGGTGACCACGGCGACCTGGGGGATCACCGCGCCGTCGGCCTGTCCCACCAGGTCGAGGCTGCGCAGATGCAGGAGGGCGGTGCGTATCCCGGCGGAAGTGCCGGGGCTGGAAGTGGTGGTCCCGGCCACGGTCGCGCTCGCGTCGGCGCCGCTCGTCCAGGCCGCACCCGTCGCCAGGCCGTCGTCGATCGTCCGGTGCACGAGTCCGCCGAAGACGGCCGTGCCGAGGGTCAGGACCAGGACGAACAGGGCCAGTCCGGTCGCCGGGGCGTCGTGCGCGGCCCGGGCCGCTCCGACGAAGCCCACCGTTCCCCGGCCGCGCCGGGTCCGTCGCAGCACCAGGCGCAGTACGAGCGGGGAGACGCGCAGCAGTACGAGTACGACGGCCAGCGCGACCAGCACCGGTACCGCGCCCAGAATCCCGTCGGGGCCCTGCGAGCGCAGCGCGACCACGCCCGCCGCCGTCGCGAGCAGCACCGTCAGTTCCAGGACCACGCGCCGGCCGACAGGGGTCCTGCGGCGCGAGCGGCGCAGCCGACCGGGTTTGCGCGGTTCGCGGACCGCGAGCCAGGTCATCAGCGGCACCGTCAGCGCCACCATCCCGGCGGCGAGGGAGGCGGCCACCGGACGCGGCGAACCGGACGTGCCGGTGGGCGCCAGGGCCGAACCGGCGGCCCAGCCCAGTAGCGCGGCGATCAGCACCACCGGCCAGGCCACGGCACAGCGCAGCAGCACCAGCCGCGCGCTGGACGCGCCCCGCGCGCGCTGCAACCGCAGATGCGCCTGCCGCCGGCGCAGCAGCAGTCGTACCGCCACGGCGACGGTGGCCAGCGCGACCGCGGCCAGCGCGTCGACGGCGAACGTCGCCAGCGACCTGGCCTGCTCGTCCTGGGCGGTGAACGCGGACAGCAGCGGGGTCAGGGAGTCGGTCACCAGCAGGGGCCCGGTGGTCTGACCGCCGAACCGGCAGCCGACGTCGCCGGTGATCGGGTCGCTGCCCTGGCACAGGTCCGCGCTCAGGTCCGCGCTGTAGCGGGACAGCGGCCCGGTCAGTCCGCGCGCCCGGTCGAACGCGGCCCCCGACAGATCGGCGCGCACCTGCCAGGTCACCCGGGGGCCGCCCACCCCGGCGCCCGCCAGCAGGTCGGCGGCGTCCAGGCCGACGAGGCCGCGGACGGCGAGCACCGTGCCGGCGGAGTGCTCCGCCGGATAGCGCGAGGGCTGGTCCAGCGTCTCCCGGCCGGTCCAGAAACCGTCCGTCGCGGCCGTGGTGCGGTAGACCCCGCTCACCAGCAACTCCGCGTGCGGCGGCGCGTTCTGCACGGCGGGCGTCGCGGCGAACTCAAGGGACAGCCTGCTGCCGGCCCGGACGCCGAGCGCCCGCGCGATGCTCTGCGACAGGCCGATCTGGGGCGCGCTGCCCACCGGAGCGCGATCGGCGGGCGCGTGGCCGCTGACGTAGCGGAGATGAGCCCGCGCGGACGGCAGATAGCTGACGGTCAGCCGGGTGTCGGTGTGCGCGGGTCCCAGTGGTCGCGGTGAGAGCAGGGTCGCCGGGTCGTAGTCGTAGCTGCCGCCGGCGTAGCTCAGGAGCCGTCCGGCGGAGCCGCCGAGCCGGTCGGTGAGGGTGCGGCCGGAGCCGAGCAGGGCGGCGGTGTCCAGGGCGGGCGGCTCGGTGGCGAAGATCTCCGGTGTGGTGCTCAGGCTGATCAGCGGCCCCCGCGCCTGCGCGGCACCGACCCGTTGCCGCAACGCCCGGTCCTCCTGACGGCCCACGAGCGCGGGGGCCCAGGCGCAGAGCGCCGTCAGCACGAGAACCAGCACGGCGAGACAGGCCAGCAGGGGGAGGTCGCCCCGGGTCTCCTTGCGGATGAGGCGGCGGGTCACGGCCGCGTGCGGGCGGCCGGGGCGTGGCGGCGCCGGTGCCTTTCGGGCGGGTGCGGGCGGCCGGTTCATCGGTCTTCTCCGGCCGGCGGTGTCTGCGCCGACGCCTTCGGGTCGGGTCCGGTTGCCTGGCTCAACGGTCCTCCCCCGCTCGCAGTACGCGCACCAGGTCCACCCGGGCCAGCAGTCGGGCCAGGGCCAGTACCACCGCGCTGATGGCGAGGGCGGTGGCCAGTGCGGTCAGGGTCACGGTGGTCCAGGGGACGAGCTGGGGCAGGGGTGGATAGGGGGTTCGGCCGGTGTCGTCGACGGTGACCAGCGGCAGGACCGCCGATGCCAGGGCCATGCCCATCAGCGCGCCCGGCAGTACCGCGAAGAGGGCCAGTCCCAGTTGCTCGGCGCCCAGCAGCGCGGACAGGCTCTTGGTGCGGACGCCGATCGCCCGGAGCAGGGCGAACTCGGTGCGGCGCTGCCGGGTGGAGACCACCGCGTGGGCGGTGAAGGCGATCACCGCGAAACCGGGGGCCAGGTACCGGACCAGTTCGAGCACCCGGCGCAGCCCGCCGCGGAACGGGTCGGCCCGGAGGGACGCGGCGGTGCGTGCCGTGGTGGTGACCCGGCCCAGCGCGGGCTGCGCCTCGGCTGCGGTGGCCGTGCGCGCACTGTCGGCGCTGGCGAGCCACCAGAACGCGGGATCCTCCTGGTCGCCACCGGCCCGTGTCACTGTCGCGGACAACTCCCGCTGGTCGGCGATCAGATGGCCCTGGCCGCGGCCCAGTCCGGGCGGCGACTCGACCCGGCCCACGATCCTGGCGGTGACCCGGCCGCCCGCGCCCAGGTCCAGCGTGGTGGTGGAGCCCACCTTCAGGCGTGCGTCGCGCAGCGCCGTGGCGTCGGCGCGTACCGCAAGCGGCGCCGGAGTGCCGGCCTGGCCGGCCACGAAGCGCACCGTGCCGCCGGGCCGGGTGTCGTAGTCGCTGACGGCCAGGCCGCCGAAGGCGTCGCTGGTCGCCGTCGAGGGCGCGATGCCGGTGCTGATGGTGGTTCGGAGGGCCTCGGTGCGGCCGGCGGCGATCGAGCACACGCCGGGGGTGCCGAGGTCGTAGGCGCCGGTCAGTCTTCCCGCGCAGGCTCCGGCGGTGGCGTCGGCGGCATGGTCCGTGCCGTCGGCCCAGATCTGCCCGGCGGGCAGCCCGGTGACCCAGGTGTCCGTGGTGCCGCGCGCGCCGATCCGGAGCAGCTCCAGGTCCAGCCGGGCGGGGCGCGTGTTGGGCTGCGGCAGGACATTGACGGCGGTCACCGTCAGTGGATAGGTCCGGGGGTGGCCGTCGCTCAGCGCCACGTCGAGCGGGACCACCACGGTGTGCCTGGCTCCGTCGGCGGCGGGCAGATGGGTCGTCACGGCGCTGACGAGGCCGGACGCGTCCTGCACGGTCAGTTCCAGGTCCGGTGCCGCGCGACCGCCGTCGCTGCGCAGCCGCTCGTCCAGCAGCAGCGCGGTCGGAAGTCCGGGGAGCGGGATCCCGGGGACGACCGGTGACGGGGTGCGGGGCGCGGGCCCGCCGACCGTGCCGACCAGGCCCTCGGTGGCGCCGCCGGGCAGGTTCACCGTGGACTGCGTCACCGGTGTCACGGCGGTCACCGCGGGCAGCGCGCGATAGGCAGCGGCAAGGACGGAGGCGGGGTAGCCGTTGTCCGCGGACGGGTCGATGCGTACGTCCGCGCCGACGGTGAACGCGGCCTGTTCGGAGGCCAGGCCGCCCAGGCAGGCCAGCGCGGTGGTGGCGAAGGCGCTCACGGAGACGGCCAGGCACATCAGCACCACCGGTCCGGCGGTGCGCGCGGCCCGCCTGCTCACCTGCCAGCCCGCGAGCGCCAGGACCAGGCCCCGGCTGCGCCGGCCGAACGCGTCCAGCAGCAGGGCCGTCAGCGGCAGCAGCCGTAGCAGCAGGAGCGCGGCGGTGCCTGCCACCAGGGCCGGTACCAGGACCAGCACAGGGTCGGCGGCCGCGCTGCCGGTGCCCACGTCGGCGATCAGCGAGTGGTGCCGCCGCAGCTCCAGATACCCCAGCACCGCGACGGCCAGCAGTGCCAGGTCGGCGCCCAGCCGCTGCGCGGCGGCGGCCCGCGCGCCCCGGGACGGCCGCGACCGCGACGACGGCAGCACCGGCAGCAGGACGGCCGCGGCGTGCACCAGCAGGGTCAGCCCCACCGCCGCCCACGCGTCGGTGCCCCGGCCGCCGGGACGCAGCAGCCCGGCGAGGAAGGGCGCGACGGCGGCGGCCGGGACACCGGTGAGCGCCCACTCGGCCGTCGCACCGCGCAGCAACCGCAGGGTGCCGGCGCCCCGGGCCTGTTGCAGGGCCAGCTCGTGGCGCCGGCGCACCGTCAGTTCACGGGCGGCCAGCACCAGGGTGGCGAGGGCGAGGACGGCCAGCATCACGCTCGGCAGGTACAGCGAGGACCGGGCCACCACCGTCGGCACCGTCAGGTCGTCGATCGCGCCCGGCAGTCCGGAGCCCACCGTCAGGTCGTCCAACGACGGCTGCCGCCCCTGGAACACCGACACCCGGCTCTCGCTGCCGGAGAAGGCACGCAGCCGGTCGCGCAGCCCGGCGAGGCCGTCCGCGTCGAGCCGGGAGAGGTCGGGACGTACGGCCCAGTGGGCGGTCAGCGTCCCGTTCAGTACGGCGCTGCCGTTGAGCGAGGACGCCGAGACCACCAGCAGTTCCTGGTCGGCGGTCTCCCCTTGAGCCAGGTCGCCGGCCATCGCGGGCCAGAACCCGACCGCACCGGTCGCCCGGAAGACGCCGGTGATGCGCAGGGTCATTCTCCGCTCGAACGCGTCCTGCACCTGAAGGGTGGAGCCGGGCCGCACGCCCAGGAGCCTGGCCAGCGCCTGGGGCACCGCCGCGTCGACCGGCGCGGTGGACCCGGTGGAGACCCGGACGTCGGGCAGCGAGGTGAACGCGCCGGCCGGGGCGTCGGCCGTGCCGACGGGCCATCGTCCGGCGGTCAACTCCCCGAACCTGCCCGCGCTTTGGACCGCGACCGGGTGCAGCCCGCTGCCTCCGGGACCGCGCGGCCGGCCCGCGTCCCCGTCGATCGCCGTCACGGAGACGGCCGACGTGCCCAGCAGTCCGACGTACGTCCGCTGCGGCACCCCGGCGAACACCCGGTCGGCGGCGGCCCGCACATCCCGGTCGGCGGCGGCCATCCCCCCGGCCCGGAAGGACGCGTTGACGGTCACCTGCGCGCCGAGATCGGCGGCCAGCCGCCGTACGGCCCCCGCCTGCACCGAACTTCCCGCCAGCGCCGCGAGCGTGGCCAGCGCCGTCGCACACAGCAGCACGGTCACCGATACGGCGGCCAGCACCAGCCCGTGCCGAGCGGCCCGCCGGGCAGCGGCGGGAAGCCGCCTCCGCGACGGACGCGGAGCGACCGGGCGGCGCCGCGGGGCGGACCTGGAGGCCGTGGCGACCACATGAACCCCCGCGGAATCGACCATGCGACGGTGACGGCGCGTCACAGTCCTACCAGGCGACCCCCGATGCCGCAAGATCCGTCGATCTTCCCCAACTCCCGCTGCCGGAGCGGCAGTAGAGGGCGGATCCGGGTCAGGCGCGCGGTCCGACGATGTCCCGCAGCCGCTCGACCGCGGCCACCCGGGCGGTGTGGGTGCTCGCGGTGGGGACCACGCTCAGGGTGGTGACGCCGGCCTCGCGGAACGCGGCGACCTGTTTGCGTACCGCGTCCTCGGGGCCCACCAGCGAGACGGCGCGGGCCAGTTCCTCGGGGACGGCGGCGGCCGCCTCCTCCTTGCGGCCCGCGAGGTACAGCTCCTGGACGCGGCGCGCTTCGTCCGCGTAGCCGTAGCGGCCCATCAGGTCGTTGTAGAAGTTGCGGCCGGGCGCTCCCATGCCGCCCGCGTACAGGGCGAGGTCGGCGCGGACCGGATCCAGCCCGCGCCGGTCGGCGTCCTCGCCGATCGCCAGGTGGACGGGGGCCACGACGTCGAGCCGGCCCAGCGCGGGATCGCGGCGGGCGAGACCGGCGGCGAGCGCCTCGCCCCAGACCCGCTCGGCCCGCTCGGGGTGGAACCAGATCGGCTCCCAGCCCTCGGCGGCCTCGGCGGCCAGCGCGACATTGCGCGGCCCCAGCGCGGCGAGCACGATCGGGATACGGTCCCGCTCCGGCCTGTTGATCAGCTTCAGCGGCTTGCCCAGCCCCGTGCCGCCGTCCTCGACGGTCAGCGGCATCCCGTAGTGCCGGCCCCGGTACGCCAGGGGCTCGCGCCGCCACACCGTGCGGCAGATCTCGATCACCTCCCGCGTCCGGGACACCGGGGCGTCGGCGCGCACCCCGTGGAACCCCTCGATCACCTGGGGGCCGGACACTCCCAGCCCGAGCACGAACCGGCCGCCGGAGACATGGTCGAGGCCGGCGGCCGTCATCGCGATGAGCGCCGGCGTGCGGGTGGGCAGCGGAATGACACCGGAGGCGATCTCCACCCGTTCGGTGACCGCGGCCAGATACCCCAACTGGCTGACCGCGTCCCAGCCGTAGGCCTCTCTGACGGTCACCCGGTCAAGGCCCGCCCGTTCGTAGTCGACGAGCCGGGCCGCGGTCTCGCGGAACGCGGATCCGGCGTACGGCAGGGCCATGGCGATCCGCATCAGCGTCCCCTCTCCGGGCCGCCGGGCCGCGCCGGCGCTCCGCTTCCGTTCGCCATGTCAGTGCCCCATTCCCAGGCCGCCGTCGACGGGCAGCACGGCTCCGGTGATGTAGCGGGCCTCGTCCGAGGCGAGCCAGCGGACCGGTCCCGCCACGTCGTCCGGCTCGGCGTGCCGGCCGAGCGGGACGCCCGCCAGCATCTCCGCCCTGCGCGCCTCGGAGACCGTCTCGGCCATGTCCGTCAGCACCAGGCCGGGGGCGACCACGTTCACCGTGATGCCCCGGCCGCCGAGCTCGCGGGCCAGGGAGCGGGCCATGCCCACCATCCCCGCCTTGCTCGCCGCGTAGTTGGCCTGGCCGACGGCGCCGGACAGACCGGACACCGACGACATCAGCACGATCCGGCCGCGCCGCATCCGCAGCATCCCCGGCACCGCCCGCTTCACCACGCGGTAGGCGCCGGTGAGGTTGGTGTCCAGCACCGTGGTGAACCGCTCCTGCGACATCCGCAGCAGCAGCGCGTCGTCCGTGATGCCGGCGTTGGACACCAGCACCTCCACCGGGCCGTGGGCGGCCTCGGCCTCCTTGAAGGCGGCGTCCACCTGTCCGGCGTCGGTGACGTCGCACTTCACCGCGAGCAGGTCCGGGGGTGCCCCGGAGCCGCGGTGGGTGACGGCCACCCGGTCGCCCTGCCGGGCGAACGCCTGGGCGACCGCGAGGCCGATGCCCCGGTTTCCTCCCGTGACCAGCACGGAACGTGCCATCGTCGAGTCTCCTTCTCGTGCGGTGTCAGTGAGCGGGGCCGGCGACGGCGTCCACCCGGGGAGGGGTGCCGTCCGCCGGACCGGGCGCGTCCCGCAGCCGTACGACGGCCTCGCCGCGCACCGTCAGGGGGCCGCCCTCGATCCGCACGGCGAGGTCGAGCCGTGCCGTGCGAGGGCCGTCCGTCCCCGGGGCCGGGGGATCGACCGAGGCGACCCGGGCGGTGCAGCGCAGCCGGGCGTGCACCGGGGTGGGGGCGCGAAAGGTCACCCGGAAGGACACCAGGTCCGTCACGGGCAGTTGGGCGGTGAGCACCCGGCCCAGGAACGCCATCGACAGCATGCCGTGGGCGATGACGTCGTCGAGGCCAGCGGCCACCGCCGCGTCCGAGTCGATGTGGATGGGGTTGTGGTCGCCCGAGGCCCCGGCGTACAGGGCGAGCACGGCGCGGGTGACGGGCGGTGTCACCAGTTCCGGCAGTTCGGTGCCGACGGTGACGGCGGACAGGTCGACCTCGCTCATGCCGGGCCTCCGGAGCCGCGCGTGTCGGGGGTGTTGCGCACCGCGAGGACCTGATGGAGGTCGGCCACCGGGGAGCCGTCCGCCCGGGTGACGGAGGTGTCCTTGGTGATCAGCTCCAGGCTGCCGCCGCGGTGGGCGCGGATCGAGACGATGACCGGCGCGAAGGTGAGCCGGTCCCCGGCGTGGGCGGTGCCGTGGTAGACGAAGCCCTGCTCGATGTGGAGGACCCGGGTCACGTCCACCCCCATGTCGGTCAGCAGGTCCTGCGAGTGCTCCATCTCCAGGCCGAACAGGAAGGTGGGCGGCACCGGCAGGTCGGGATGGCCGGCCGCGCGGGCCGCGGCGACGTCGTGGAACACGTCGTCCCCCGAGCCCACCGCGCCCACCGCCGCGGCGAACTGCCGCAGCCGGCCGCGCTCGACGTCGGCGGTGAAGGGCGGGACGCGGGTGCCCGCGTACGAGGCGTCGATCACCGGATGATCACCTGCCGTTCCCGTTCCCGGCTGGCGTGCAGCAGTTCGCGGTTGCGGACGGCCTTGCCGTTGGCGGTGCGCGGCAGCCTGCGGACGAAGTGCAGCGCCTTGGGCACCTTGTGCGGGCTGAGCCGCTCGCGGCACCAGGCCAGCAACTCCCCCTTGGCCAGGGCGGGTTCCGCGACCAGATGGCACTCGATGGCCTCGCCGTACACCACAACCGCCTCGGTCACCGCCGGATGCTCCAGGAGGGCCGCCTCGATCTCCGTGAGGTCGACGTTGAGGCCGCCGATCACCACGGTCGAGTCGGTCCGGCCGAGGATCTCGAGCACACCGTCGCCGGGCCGCACCAGGCAGCGGTCGTGGGTGTTCAGCCAGCCGTCCTCGTAGCGCCGGGTGCGGTCGGCGTGCAGATACGGGTCCTCGGGCAGCCGCACCCGCAGAGTGCCCTCCACGACGTCGGTGTGCACCCCGGCCGCGGGCAGGCCCACGGCGGGCGGCGCGTCACGGCCGGCCAGGTCGGTGGCGATGATGCCGACCTCCGACATGCCGTACGCCTGGCCGATCCGTACGCCGAAGGCCTCCTCGAAGCGGTGGAACACCTCCGGCCGCAGCATCTCGCCGCCCGAGACCGCCAGCCGCAGCGCCGGGAGGTCGCCGGGGCGGCCGACCCGGCTCAGCAGGTCGAAGTGGACCGGGACACCGAACACCGCGTGGATCTGACGCTCCGTCAGGATCCGTAGCAGATCCCGTGGTTGGGGGCTGCCGCTGAAGTGCAGCGACACCCCGTGGCGCAGGGCGTGCAGCACCCCTCCGATCAGGCCGAAGGAGTACGCCATGGAGCTGAGCAGCAGCAACCGCTCACCGCGCCGGGGCATCTCCGGCAGCAGGGCGAAGCGGTCGAGCTCGTCGAGCAGCGACCGCCCGGTGCGTCCGATGACCTTGGGCAGACCGGTGGAGCCCGAACTGAACTGCACCAGACGGTGGTCGGTCTCGGCCGGGCGCCCCGAGCGGCGCGGCAGGACCACGGTCTCGCACTCGTCCCGGAAGGAGGTGAGGGTGGGGGCGGGGCCGTCCACGGTGAGATGGAACTGCGGCTCGCACAGGTCCAGCAGCCGGGTGGTCTCCGCCGGGGTCAGCCGCGGGTCCATCAGCATGACCTGAGCACCCGCCGACCAGGCCGCGAACACCGTCCACAGCAGGGTGAAGCTGGGCAGCAGCTGGACGGCGACCGTGCTGCCGGAGCCGATGCCGTGCGCCGCCAGGACGTCACGCGTACGTGCCGTCTCCTTCCTCATCCGGCCGAAGGTCACCGCCCGTTCGCCGTGCCCCCAGACCGTGTCGTCCAGGGCGTCGCCGGTCAGCGCCGCACCGAGCCAGCGCTCGAACGTCGGGGCGCCAGTGTCGACAGCCATCACAATCCTTCCTCACCTGTGCGCGATGTGCGGTGGACGGACCGCCCGGCCTCCGGACGGACCGGCGGACCGGGCCGTCCGGAGGCGTTCGGTCACTTCTCGATGCAGAACTCGCCTACGGGCCAGCCGACATGACGCTTGTCGTCGGCGAGGTAGCCGAGCAACTGGTCCCCGGCCTTCAGCTCGGTGACGTTGAGCACGGCGGCACCCGGGCCCAGCACCCGCACGTGCCAGTCGTCCTGGACGGTCAGGCTGACCTCCACCCCCGACTCCGACACCGCGCGGATGGTCAGCATGGGACGGGATTCGAGCTTGACCCGGCCCACCACGATCCGTCGCGTGCGGCCCTCGGTGGTGACACCGAGCACCGTGCTGCCCGCCTGCAGTTCGCTGAGGTAGTTGGTGCGGTTGTCCTCGCCCAGGACGTAGGAGTGCAGGGCGCCGGCGTTGACCCGGAACGGACGCGTCGGCATGTACGGCAGCGGGTGGGTCTCGCTGACGCACAGGACGAAACCGTGCGCGTACGAGCCGACGAGGATGCCCTCGTCCTGGCCGAAGTGCGAGCAGGTGTCGACGCACACGCGGTCGCCCAGGCCGTTGTGCTCGATCGACCGCACGGTGAGGGTGGTGAGCGCCAGGTCGGGGCTGCCCTCGCGCAGCAGCCCGGTCAGCCCGAAGACGTCGTTGGCGTCCTTGGGGGCCAGCAGCAGGCCGTCCGAGCCCTTCTCCAGGACGTCGAGGATGATGCCGGCCTCCTCCAGGTCACCGGCCTCGCAGATCAGCCGTCCGGGGCTGTGGTCGGCGGCGGCGATCACGATCTCCAGCGGGATCTTCGTCGGGTCGCGGAACTTGACCAGGGTGTTCGGCAGCGCCTGGGCGGCGGCGCAGGCGACCTTCAGGGTGGCGTCGTCGACGACCTCGACGAAGGCGGCGGTGCGGGCCGGTTCGGCCTCGCTCTCCAGCTTCAGCTTGTCGAGCTCGGCGACGGTGTCGATGCGGGTCAGCACGATGTCGGCGACCTCGGTGGCCTCCGCGGGCAGCGGGACGCCGGGCTTCGGCAGCAGCACCTTGGTGACGGTCGGCGGCAGGGTGGCGAGGACCTCCAGCCGGTCGTCGAGCACTCCTTCGAGGCGGGCGTGGACGGCGGCGTCGACGACGCCCGCGCGCATTTCGTCACGGGTGGAACGAAGGTCGATCCAGGCGAACTTCACAGGAGTACCTTTCGATGGTGGTAACGACGGTGAAAAAGGGGGCGGGGCGGGGTCAGGGGCGCGTCGGGACGGGGGCGCCCAGGTCGTCGTAGCGGTGGAAACCGTGTCCGCTCTTGCGGCCGTGCCGGCCCTCGGCGACCAGCCGGTCGAGCAGGTCCGGCGTGGTGAAGGCCGGGTGGCTGTACTCCTTCGCCAGTCCCGCGGCGACCTCGCGCAGGACGTCGAGCCCGGCCTGGTCGGCGGTGGCCAGCGGGCCCATGGCGTGTCCGAAGGCGAGCCGGCAGGCCCGGTCCACGTCGGCGGCCCCGCAGATGCCGCTCTCCACGAGCCGGACCGCCTCCAGGACGAAGGCGATGATCAGCCGGGTGGTGACGAAGCCCGGCAGGTCCTTCTCCACCACCACGCACTGCTTGCCGATCTGCTCCGCGAAGGCGCGGGCCGCGGCGACGGTGCGGTCGGTGGTGGCCCGGCCCCGGACGATCTCGCACAGTTCCATGCGCGGCACCGGCGAGAAGAAGTGCGTGCCCACGACGTCGCCCGGCCTGGCCGTGGCCTCGGCGATCGCGGAGACGGGGATGCCGGAGGTGTTGGTGGCGAGCAGGGCTCCGGGCGGGCAGAGCCGGTCCAGTTCGGCGAAGACCCGCTTCTTGAGGGCGAGGTCCTCGGCGACCGACTCGACGGCGACCGGGCAGTCGGCGACCTCGTCCAGGTCCGTCGTCGGACGGATCCGGTCCAGGGTCTCCTCGACCTCCCGCGCCGGCCGTCCCGTCCGGGCGGCGCTGCGCTCCAGGGAGGCGCGGGCGGTCTCCAGCGCCCGGCGCAGGGTGGTCCGGCCCCGGCTGTAGAGCACCACGTCCCGTCCGGCGGCGGCGGCGACCTGGGCGATGCCCGCGCCCATGACGCCGGCCCCGACCACGGCCACGGGTGACGTGCTGTCAGTTGTCATCGGCTGTCCTTCGTGGGTTGTGCGCGACGGGTGAGGGGAGTCGAGTGAGGTGACGGGCCGGCGTCAGGCGCTGTGCGCGGCCTCGCGCCCGGCGGCGTCGCTCGCGTCCCGCATCCGCTGCCAGACGCGCAGGCCCCGCTCGGCGAGACCCGGGTGACCGCGGAAGATGCGGGCCATGATCCGCGCGCAGTCCTCCGGGTCGCGCACCGTACGGCTGGTGACCGTGCCGCGTTCGGCGACCGTGAACACGTTGTTGACCAGGGAGACCTTGCCGCCGCGGATGCCGCGTGAGCACATCAGCGCCCGGGTGGTCTCGGAGACCGACTCACCGTCCAGATGGAAGGTGATCGCCTCCTGGAAGTACTCCACCGTCCGCGGCTCGGGGACGAACCGGTACAGCGGCAGCCACTCCCGCTCGCCCCGGCGCTGCACCACGTACCAGCCGTCCTCGGACAGCACGCGGTAGACCCAGCCGTCCTGGTGCTGCTCGCCGGGGACCAGTTCGATGGGCTCCACATAGACGAGCTGGGTGTAGCTGGGGTCGACCAGCCACTCGACCCCGTCGATCCGGACCTTCATGATCAGGTGGTCGCCGCCCTTGCTGAAGTACTCCCGGTGGGCGACCCAGATGTGCGCGGCCAGCACGGTGACGTCGAAGCCGATCTCCCGCAGGTGGTGCGAGAGCAGCCCGTTGGCCTGCAGACAGAAGCCGCCGCCGCGCCGGGTGACGATCTTGTCGTAGACGCTCGCCCGGTCGATGGCCGGACGGAGGCCCTCGGGGCCCTCCAGCGTCTCGAAGGGCACCTCCAGGACGTGTTTGCGGCAGATCTCGCGCAGGACGTCGAGGGTCGGCTCCAGCGGGCCGTGATAGCCGATCCGGTCCCAGTACGGGTCCCGCGGCTGCCGGGGGGACTGCATGATGACTCAGGCCTTCCTGTCGGTGGGGTGCTCGGCGGGGCGGCGCCCGGTGCGGCGGAGCCGGCAGGTGAGCCGGGCCGTGCACAGGCGCCGACCGTCCTCGTCGGTGGCGGTGATCTCGTAGGTGGCGACGGAGTCGCTCCGGTGCAGCGGCAGGCAGACGCCGGTGACGACGCCGTCGCGGACGTCCTCGTGATGCGCGCAGGACAGCTCCTGGCCCAGGACGATCCCGCCGGCCCCGAGGTCGAGCGCGGCGGCGACCGAGCCGAGCGTCTCCGCCAGCACGGCCAGCGCTGCGCTGTCGAGGCGCCCGTAGCGGTCGCGGTTGCCCGCGACGGGCAGGGTGCCGACGAGCCGGCCGCTGTCCCACCGCGTGATCCGCACGCCCAGGGTGGTGGTGACCAGCTCCGCCGGGTCCAGGGCGCCGAGGGCCAGCGGCGGTCCGGCCGCCGTGGCGTCGGGTTCGTTCCTACGGTCGTGCGTCCTCATGGTGTCCACGCCGCTCCTCGTCGCTGTGCGGGGATTCGCCGGCACCGGTCAGGGGACGGCGAGGAAGTCCTGCGGGCCGCTCCACCGGATGAGCGCGCCGCCCACACTGAGTCCGGCCCCGAAGGAGACCAGCACCACCCGGTCGCCCGGGGTGATCCGGCCGGCGTCCACCGCCTCGCGCAGCGCGAGCACCGAACCGGCGGCCGAGGTGTTGCCGAAGCGGTCCACGTTGATGGAGGTCTTGTCGTACGGCAGCTGCAGCGCGTCCATGATTCCCTCGACGATGCGCCGGTTGGCCTGGTGGAGCACGACCATGTCCAGGTCCTCCGGCGTGAGGTTCTCCTCCTCCGCGAGCTTGCGGACGAAGCCGGGGATGTTCTCCAGGGCGAAGCTGCGGATGTCCCGGCCGACGATCCGGATGAAGTTCTGACCGAAGGAGGAGTGGACCTCGTTGCCCTCGGCGTCGGTGACCGGGTCCCGCGACACCAGGGCGGAGTGGTAGCCGTCGGGGTCGTTGCGCAGCACGGTGGTGCCGATGCCGCTGGTGGGCACCGTGGGCTCGACGATGTAGCAGGCCGCGGCGTCACCGAAGATCACCGCGGTCATCCGGTCGGTCGGGTCGAGCAGCTTGGTCACGGTGTCGGCGAGCACCACGGCCACCCGGTGGTAGCCGCCGGAGCGCACGTACTTGGCGGCCACGTCGAGGGCGAAGACGGAACCGGCGCAGCCGCCGCTGTTGACGTCGAAGGCCACGGCCTCGGAGAGTCCCGCGTGCCGCATGATGGCCACGGCCGTGGCCGGTGCCATCAGATCCGGTGTGACGGTGCCGCAGATGACCAGGTCGATCGAGTCCGGATCGATGCCGGACCGGGTGCACGCGTCGAGCAGCGCCTTCGCGCCCATGGTGGCGGTGGTGTCGTCCTCGGCGGCGAAGCGGCGGGACTGGATCCCGATCTTCTCCGTGATCCAGTCGGCGCTGGTGTCGATCATCCGCTCCAGGTCGGCGTTGGTGACGACCCGTTCGGGCAGGTACTGGCCGATGGTCCTGATGCCCACGCCGAACGGCTGTGCCTCGGCGGTCGCACGGTGGTCGGACATGGGGTGGCTCCTCGGTGTCGATCGGCGTTCCGGTGGGTGCGGTGCGGAAAGAGGTGTCAGGGAGTGCCGGGCGGGGTCAGCCGGTGGTAGCCGCCGCCGTAGAAGACCAGCGGTTCCGCGTCGGGGGACCCCTGGTGCAGGGTCTCGACCTGGCCCAGGACGATCACGTGGTCGCCGGCCGGTACCGTGCCGGCCACCCGGCACTCCAGCGCGGCCAGCGCGTCGCCGATCACCAGGCAGCCGTTGTCCCCGCGGCGTCCGCCCAGGTGCTCCTGTGCGTCGGTTCCGGTCGGCCGGCTCTTGTCGGCGAAGCGCACGGACTGCTCGCGCTGTCCGGCACTCAGCAGGTTGACGGTGAAGTGGCGTGCTTCCAGGAGGGGTTCGAGGATCGAGCTGACCTGCCCGAGACAGACCGACAGCAGCAGCGGCTCCAGCGACACCGAGGTGACCGAGTTGACGGTCACCGCCCGGGTCCGTGGTCCGCAGCCCTGCGTGACGACGGCGACCCCGGTCGGGAACCGTCCCATGGCGCGCCGGAAGGCGTCGCCGTCCGGCAGGGCGCGCGGGCCGTCGAGGACATGGTGGGTCCCGCTCGTCGACGTGGTCATCAGACCGGGGCGCCGCGCTCGCCGATCAGCTCGGCCATGGCACCGATCGTCGGGGTCTCCAGCAGCTCGTCGTCACTGATCTTCACGCCGAGGTTCGTCTCCAGGATGAGGGAGAGCTCGACGACGGAGAGCGAGTCGAGGCCCAGCTCTTCGAGGGTCGACTCAGGGGTGATCTTCTCCGGGTCGACCTTGAAGGGGCCGGCGAGGATGTCGCGCAGCGTTGTGAACATGGTCGGGTCGTCTCCTTGCGACAGATGGATGGCCTCAACTGGCGGGCAGCTTGGGCCAGGTGAGAGTGGTGGCGCCCCAGGCGAGGCCGCCGCCGAAGGCGGTGAGCAGGGTGCGGTGTCCCGAGGCGAGGCTGCCGTCCGCGTGGGACTGCGCCAGCAGCAGCGGGATCGAGGCGGCCCCGGTGTTGCCGACGTCGGCGATGTTGGACAGCTGGTGCTCGGCGGGGATGCCGAGCCGGTCGGCGACGGCGGTCAGGATGCGCGCGTTGGCCTGGTGGGCGGCGAACCGGTCGATGTCGCCGATCGACCAGCCCGTGGACGCCACGGCCTGCCGGGACGCGGTGGTCATCCGGTCGACGGCGTGCCGGAACGTGTCCCGGCCCTCCATCTGGAAGTACTCCTCGCCGGGTTCCTGCGGCCTGCGCAGCGACCGCTGCCGGGAGCCGCCGGCCGGGACCCGGATGAGGTGGCTGAGCGTTCCGTCGGTGCCGAGCACCACCGGGCCGAGCGCTCCGGGTTCGTCGGCGTGACCGGCGCGCAGGACCACGGCCCCCGCGCCGTCCGCGAAGATGACCGCGGTGGAACGGTCCGCGGGGTCGACGATGGTGGTGAACGCGTCGGCGCCGATGAGCAGCACCCGGTCGGTGAGGCCGGTGGCGATCAGGCCGGCCGCCGTCGCGAGTCCGTAGAGGAACCCGGTGCACACGGCGGAGACGTCGAAGGCGGGCACACCGGCCAGGCCGAGCCGGGCGGCCACGTCCGGAGCGGTGGCCGGGCAGATCCGGTCCGGCGTGGTGGTGGCCAGGACCACGGCCCCGGCCCGCTCGTCGCCGGAGGAGGCGAGCGCCCGCCGTCCCGCCTCCACCGCGAGGTCGGAGGTGGCCATGCCGGGGGACACCCGGTGCCGGGTGCGGATGCCGGTGCGGGTGCGGATCCATTCGTCGGAGGTGTCGAGGTGGGCGGAGAGGTCCTCGTTGGTGACGACGTGCGGAGGCACCCAGCCTCCGACGCCGGCCACGACCGCGGTGCGTTCCTCCAGGAGCTGGGCCGGGTTCACAGGGACTCCTTCCGGCGGTCCGCCGCGGCGGACCGCCGCAGCAGGCAGGTGAGGCGGGCGGAGGCGATCCGGTTGCCGCGCTGGTCCTCCACGGCCACGTCGTAGGAACCGAGGGTGTCGCCGAGGAACAGCGGTGTGCACACCCCGCGGACCCAGCCGTTGCCGCGGGCCGCCCGGTGATGTGTGCACGAGAGTTCCTGGCCGGTGACCCGGCCGCCGGGACCGACCTCCAGCGCGGCGGCGTGCGCCGCGAGGGCCTGCGCGAAGGCCGCGCTCGCCCCGCCGTGCAGGAAGCCGTACATCTGGCGGTTGCCGGCCAGGGGCATCCTGGCGACCAGCCGCCGCGGGTCGTCCTCCAGGATCTCGATGCCCATGCGATCCGCCAGCGTGTCCGGGGCGGGGGCGGCGGCGCTCATGCCGCGCTCCCCGACAGGACCGGCTCGACGGGCTCGACGACATAGCCGTGCCACCCCGGCACCCGGACCGGGCCGACCGGGACGCCGTCCGGCGGACGCACGGTCTCGCAGGCCGCGACCAGCGGTGCCAGCCAACCGAAGCGCGCGTAACGGGAGTCGGGCAGTGCCGCCTCCGTGGCGGCCGGGGTGACGCCGAGCCGCGACGGTGTCGTGCCGTCGGCCGGCTCGCGGGCCAGCAGCAGCGCGACCCCGCAGTCCCCGTCGGGCAGCGGATCCAGGCCGCCGTCCCCCGCGGTGCGGCGCAGCACCCAGGTGGCGCGCTCGTTCGCGGCGAGTTCCAGGCCGATCAGCAGGACCTGGTCGACGTCGTCCTGGTCCAGCATCAGATCCGCGGCGAACAGTGCCTCGGCGGCGCCGTCGCGGGCGACGGAGAGGCATTCGACGGGGCCGGTGATGCCGTACGTCTTGCCCAGGTGACCGAGGATCGAGGTGGTCACGGACTGGAAGAAGAGCAGCGGACTGTGCACCTGACCCTCCGTCAGGCGCCGGGTGGCGGTGTCCAGCGTCACCGTGTCCCCGAACATCGTGGCCAGCACGATCCCGGTACGGGGACCGGCCGCGCCGACCAGGTCCTCGGCGGTGCCGGGCGCTCCGAGGCACTCGGTGGCCACCGCGTGGACGAGCGGGCTGAAGCGGGACGTCACGAAGCCGACGACCCTGGGCAGTTCGACCGGTGCCGCGCCCGGCAGCCCTGCCGCCGCACCGCCCCAGGGGGTACGGCAGGCCGCGGCGAGGACCGCGCGTGCCGGGGTGGACGTCGCCGTCATGGGGAACCCTTCCGTGCGCGTGCGCGTGCTCGGGCTGTTGGGTGTGGTCGGGGTGCTCGGGATGGTCACGCCCGCTCCAGGACGAGCGCCGCGTCGACCCCGCCGAACGCGGCGTTCAGGGAGAGCGCGTGGGTGATCGGGGCCGGGCGGGCGGTGTCGCGGACGTAGTCCAGATCGCACGCCGGGTCGGGCGTCAGGCCCCCGACGGTGGGCGGCAGCAGGCCCTCGCGCAGGGCGATCAGGGTGATGACCGCCTCGACGGCTCCGGTGGCCTCCAGCATGTGGCCGGTGCTGCTCTTGGTCGAACTGACCGGAACGGCGGGCGCGTCGACACCGAAGATCTGGTGCAGTGCGGCGGTCTCCGCGACGTCGTTGAGGGGGGTGCCCGTGCCGTGGGCGTTGACGTACCCGATCCGGTCGGGTCGGACGCCCGCCCGGCGCAGGGCGGTTCGTGCCGCCCTGGCCAGACCGTCCCCCTTCGGATGCGGCTGGATGACGTGGTGGGCGTCGGCCGCCATGCCCCAGCCGGTGATCCGGCCGAGGACCTCGCCGCCGCGGGCCCGGGCCCGGTCGGCGGACTCCAGGACCAGGACGGCGACCCCGTCCCCGTGCAGCAGTCCCTGCCGGTTCGCGTCGAAGGGGCGCACCGCGTCCTCGCGGGAGAGCGCCCGGCCGGAGTCGAATTTGGCGAACACGTCCTCGGTGACCAGGTAGGCGCCGCCGCACACCACGGTGTCGGCGATGCCGCGCCGGATCAGCGTGGCGCCGTGGGCGAGCGCGTTGGTCCCGGCGACGCACGCGTTGACGTAGGCGGTCCGGGGCGTGCCCAGGCCGAGCTCGTCGCCGAGCAGTTCGGGCAGCCGGGCGGGCACGCTGTCGAGGGTGCGCGGGTCGGCGGCGGTGCGCGCGCCGGTGCCCGACCAGAAGTCCGGGGCCGCCGAGTGGTCGCCGTTGGTGCCGAGGAGCACGGGGGCGCCCCGGCCGTCGGTGCCGGCCATCCGCAGGGCCTCGGCCGCGCAGGCCAGCAGCACCTCCGCCTGTCCCGGGGTCACCCCCGGCTTGACCGGCACGCCGGGGATCTCGGGGCCCTCGCCCTCGTAGGTCGCCGCGTGGCCGGCCCGGTAGGGCGCCGGGTCGAAGCGGGTGACCGGGGTGAAGCCGGGCCGGCCGGCGAACACCCCGTCCAGCAGGGCCTGTTCGCCGAAACCGAAGGCGGTGAGGACCCCGAAGCCGGTGATGGCGACGTCATGAGCCATGGAGCACCTCCGGTACGGCCGTGCCGCCGTCGGCCCGTTCCGCGAGGAACCGGCGCAGGGCCCGCACCGAGGTGCAGGACGCCAGTCCGTCCTCGTCCTCGACGGACACGACGATGCCGTGCTGTTCGTCGAGGAGGTGGGCGAGCCAGACGAGGGTGAGCGAGTCGAGGGCGAGTTCGGTGTCGTCGTCGAAGGTGTCGGTGGTCAGCAGTCCGCAGTCGCGCAGCAACCCGCCGATGGCCGCGTCGTCGATCACCGGCCGACTCCGTCGGCGAGCGCGCCGCCGCGCAGGGCCACGACGGCGTCCACGAGTTCGCCGAGGGTCGTGTCCTGCTGGCCGTCGCTGTCCGCCTCGGGGACCTCGACGGCGTAGGCGCCCTCGATCTGGATCATCAGCTCCAGCCTCGACAGCGATTCCAGGCCGAGGCCGGTTTCGCCGAGCGGGGTGGCGTCCGTGGTGTCCTCGGGGACCGGCAGGTTCATCACCTCGCCGATGGTGGTGAGGATGAACGCGCGGATCTCGTCACGCATGGTGTCTTCCTTCTGACGCGGGTGGACTGCGGTTTCCGTCGGGGACGGCGCCTCAGACGGCGGCGTCGACGTCGAGGCGACGCGCGGCCGTCCGCACCGGCACATCGGCGTGCACCACGGACGCCAGGGCCTTGAGGGCGGCGGCCGGGGCGGCGCTGAGGAACACCCGGCGTCCGACGGCGAGGCCGCCGCAGCCGGCTTCCATGGCCGCGGTGGCGAAGGCGGTGAGGTCGGCGTCCTGGTCGCCGCCGCCGGCCACCAGGACCGGTACGGGGCAGCTCGCGGTGATCGCGGCGAGCTCCGACAGGGGCAGCGGCCAGGTGGTCTTCACCAACGTGGCGCCCAGGTCGGCCGCCACGTTGACCGCGTGCGCGAGGAGCGCCGGGTCGTGCTGGTCGGCGATCCGGGGGCCGCGCGGGTAGATCATGGCCAGCAGCGGTACGGACCACCGCTGGCAGGCCTCGGCCACACTGCCCAGGTCGGCGAGCTGACGGGCCTCGGTGTCGGAGCCCATGTTGACGTGCACGCTGACGGCGTCGGCGCCGAGCCGTACCGCTTCCTCCACGGCGCCGACCAGCACCTTGGCGTCGGCGTCGGGGGAGTGCGGGGTGCTGGCGCTGAGGTGCACGATCAGCGAGCAGTTGCGCAGCAGGGCCGGGTCGACGGCACGGGCGCGGCCCTTGTGCACCACGATCGCGTCGGCGCCGCCCTCCACGACGGACCGGACCAGTTCGTTGAACTGGGCCGCCGGGACGATCGGTCCGTCGGCCACCGAGTGGTCCATCGGGACGAACAGGAAGCGTCCGTCCCGGTGTCGTGACAGCCGGGCCAGCCGGACCCCGGCCCCGGTGTCGAGTGCGACCATGCTCCATCACCCCTGTCCGCCCGCGCAGGCGCCGGCTGTTGTGGTGATCCGAGTCTGTGGTCGGCGGCCCGCCCGCAGAATCCTCGAACGGGGTGGCCCTCCGGCAGGGCCCCGGGGCCAGGGTCGAGGAGGTGGCCGTACGGGCAGTCCCGAGGGGCCCGTACGGACCGGGCCGGCCCTGTTGGCGCTCGCAGGGCGGTCGGGCGCACAGCGCTCCGCGCGGTGACGCGGACTGCGTCACCGCGCGGAGCGGGGGGAACGTGCGGGTCGTTCTGCCGTTCTGTGTCCGGTTGTCGTGTCGCCCTACTCGGAGAGCAGCGGTGCGACGCCGGTGGGCGCGGCGGAGCCGTCGGTCGCGGCGGCCGGGCGGCGGCCGGGGAGGAAGAAGGCGGGGACGAGCGCGAGGCCCGTGAAGGCCAGGGCCCACCAGAACGGCGCCCGGAAGGACGTCGCGAGCCCGTGGGCCACGGCGCTGTCGGGCAGTACGGCCGTCAGACCCGGGACCCGGGCGGGCAGATGGTGCAGCGCCTCGTTCTGGAGCACCACGGTGAGCACGGCGGTGCCCAGCGAGGCGCCGATGCGCTGGAAGACGTGGAAGGCGCTGGTGGCACGCGGCACGACCTCCTTGGGCACACTGCTGAACGCAGCGGTCATGGTCGGCATCATCGAGGCCCCGAGGCCGATGCCCCGCACGACCAGCGCCGAGCTCAGCAGGAACTGGTTCGGATCGGCGTCGATCACCACGTACGGCAGGGTCCCCACCGCGACGAGGACCACACCGGCCAGGGTCACGGTGCGCACCCCGAGGGCCGCCGTCAGCCGTTGGAGCAGGGTGACCGCGATGAGGTAGCCGACGCTCTGCGGCAGCAGGAGCAGCGCGGAGACCAGCACGCTGGTGCCCTGGACGACCTGGAAGTACAGCGGCAGCGGGATGAGTACGCCGTACATCGCGACGGCCATGACCATGCTGGTGAGATTGCCGGCCGCGAAGTCGCGGACGAGGAACAGCCGCAGGTCGAGGACGCCTTCGGCCCGCCGGCGCAGCGCGTGCACGACGAACGCGGTGCCCAGGACGAGGGCGGCGGTCAGACCGGTGAGGGCCTTGGTGCCGGTGAACCCGCCGGACGAGCCGGCCTCGGACAGGCCGTAGACGAGCCCGGCGAGGGCGGGCACCAGCAGCACCAGGCCGAGGGTGTCGAGGACGGCGTCCTTGGTGGGGGCGATGACGTTGCGCACCCGCCACAGGATCAGGGCGATGGTCACGACGCAGAACGGCACGTTGATGAGGAAGATCCACCGCCAGCTGGCGTGGTCGACCAGGACACCGCCGAGCGAGGGGCCAAGGAGCGGGGCGAAGAGGGCCGGCACGGTGACGATGGACATCAGTTTGGTCAGGCGGCGGGGTCCTGCCGCCTGGGCGATCAGCGCCTGCCCGACGGGAAGGGCGAGACCGCCACCGATGCCCTGGAGGATGCGGAACCCGATCAGGCTGGGCGCGTCCCAGGCGAGCCCCGAGAGGAGCGACCCGAGCAGAAACGCGGCCTGGGAGAAGATCAGTGTCTGCCGCGCCCCGAAGCGTGCCATCGCCCAGGCCCCCAGCGGGAGCGTGGCGGTGATGGCCAGCAGATACCCCGTGACCACCCACTGGACGGTGGCGATCTCGGTGTCGAAGGCGGTGGCCAGCGGTCCGATCGCGACGTTGGTGATGGTGGCGTCCAGCAACCCGGCGAAGCTGCCGAAGGCCATGATGGCGGCGAGCCACCACAGGTCGGGATCGATGTGGTCGGAGTCGTCCGCCACGGCTCGCTCCTGATGGGTCGTCACGTCGATCTCTTTCTCTCGTCCGGAAGAGCTTCCGCCTCAGCGTTCCACAACACATGTCGTGTTGACAACATGTGTCGGATAGTGGTTCGGGGCGGGCGAGCCTCTTGAGGCGCCCGATCGGGCACGGCGTTCGGGGGGTACGGGCACCCGCCGACGTCACCAGACTGGGCCGCTACGACCAGGTGACTTCGTGACTGAGGAGCACAATGGACCGGATCGGCTTCGGAGCCTTCCTATCGCCACTGCACCCGCTGGGAGAGGACCCGGCCCTGAGCCTGTGGCGGGACCTGGAACTCGCCGAGTGGCTCGACCAGCTCGGCTACGAGGAGCTGTGGGTGGGCGAACACCACTCGGCCGGCTGGGGAACCATCGGCTCGCCCGAACTGTTCATCGCCACCGCCGCCGAGCGCACCAGGCACATCCGCCTCGGCACCGGCGTGGTGAGCCTGCCCTACCACCACCCCTTCATGGTCGCCACGCGCGCCCTCCAGCTCGACCACCTCACGCGCGGGCGCTTCACCCTGGGCGTCGGGGCCGGCTCGATCCCCACCGACATGCACTTCCTCGGGATCGACCCGGCGCAGACCCGGCGCCGTACCGCCGAGTCCCTGGAGGTGATCCGGAAACTGGTGGCCGGCGAGGAGCCCGTCACCCAGGAGACCGACTGGTTCCAACTGCGGGACGCCCGCCTCCAGTTGCGGCCCTGCATGCCCGCCGGGCTGCCGATGGCGGTCTCCAGCGCGGTCTCCCCGTTCGGCATGCGGCTGGCCGGCCAGTACGGCATCACCCCGCTGTCGTTCGGCATCCCGCCCAAACCCGGCAGCCGTATCGGCGACCTCGTCGGCCAGTGGCAGCACGCCGAGGAGTCGGCCGCCGAGCACGGCCACAAGCTCGACCGGGCCGACTGGCGGGTCGCGCTGAGCGTGCACGTGTCGGACAGCCGGGCCCAGGCGCTCGACGAGATCGTCGACGGCTGGACGCGGTACCGCAACGAGTACTGGTCCCTGCTCGGCACCCCGCCGGTGCACTCCCGCGGCGAGGCCCGCATGCTGCTGGAGGAGCTGATCGACCAGCGCTCCACGATCGTCGGCTCCGTCGACGAGGTCGTCGAGTCGATCCGGGACGTGCAGGAGGAGACCGGCGGCTTCGGGCGGCTGCTCGTCAACGTCATGGACTGGGCCGGGCGCGAGCAGACCAAGCGCAGTCTGGAACTCCTCGCCCGGTTCGTGGCGCCCCGTTTCAACGGCTCCCTCAAGGGCGTCAGCGGCTCCTACCAGTGGACGGCCGACCTCGCCCGCGCCTTCGCCGGCCAGTAGACGACACCAGAACGGGCGTTGCCCGGCACCCTCCCAGGTGCCGGGCAACGCCCTTTTCCGCAGGGGAAGTTCGTCAGCCCGCGAGCCGGGCCGTCAGCTCCCGCTTGAGCACCTTCCCGCTCGGCCCCAGCGGGAAGGAGTCGACGAACTCCACGCGCCGCGGGTACTTGTACCCGGCCAGCCGCTCCTTGCTCCAGGCCACGATCTCCGCCCCGAGCCGCCCGGTGGCGTCCGCGCCGGGCACCGCGCGCACCACCGCGCACACCTCCTCGCCGTAGCGCGGATGCGGCACGCCGATCACCGCGACCTGCGCGATCGCCGGATGCCGGGACAGCACCTCCTCGACCTCGCGCGGGTACACGTTGTATCCGCCCCGCACCACCATGTCCTTCTTGCGGTCCACCAGGGTCAGACAGCCGTCCTCGTCCAGGGTCCCCAGGTCGCCGGTGCGGAACCAGCCGTCCACCAGGACTTCGGCGGTGGCCTTCGGACGGCCCAGGTAACCGGCCATCACGTTGTGCCCCCGGACGACGATCTCGCCGACCTCACCGGCGGGCAGCGTCTCGATCCGGCCCTCGGTGTCCGGCGCGGCGACGGCCACCTCCACGCCCCAGACCGGCCATCCCACGGTGCCCGGGCGGCGCGGCAGCCCCGGCTGGTTGTACGCGACCACGGGCGACGTCTCCGTGAGGCCGTAGCCCTCGTACACCGGGCAGTCGAACACCTCCTGGATCTCCTCCAGGACCTTCACCGGCAGCGCGGAGCCGCCCGAGTAGGCGCGGTCCAGCAGCGGCCGGCCCGGTCCCCGGCGTTCGCGTGCCGCGTCGAGCAGGGCCAGGTACATGGTGGGCACGCCCATGAAGGCCATCCGCCGGTGACGGGTCATCAGCTCGACGGCCTCCTCGGCGTCGAAGGACCGCATCAGCACCATGGTCCCCGCCGCGCGGAAACACACCCCCATGCCGCAGATCTGGCCGAAGGTGTGGAACAGCGGCAGCGGGCAGAGCAGCACGTCGTCGGCGCGGAAGTCGAACGGGGAGAGCATCGTGACGCCGATGTTCAGCGTCAGGTTCAGATGCGTCAGCACCGCGCCCTTGGGCCGGCCGGTGGTACCGGAGGTGTAGAGCACGACGGCGGCGTCCTCGGCGTCGCGCGGCACCGGGTGGTCCAGGGGCACCGCCCGCTCGGCGAGGACGTCCAGCCGCCGGTGCTCCGGGTCCTCCTCGGCGAGCACCGTCAGCACCTCGACGCCCACCACCTCGGCCGCCTTCGCGCCCTCGCCGAGGAAGGCGCCCGAGCACACCAGCAGCCGGGCCTCGCAGTCGCGCAGCACATACGCGATCTCCTCGGCCTTGAGCAGCGCGTGCACCGGTACCACCACCGCGCCGGCCGCCAGCGCCCCGAAGTAGGCCATGGCGAAGTGCGGTGTGTTGGCCAGCAGCAGCGCCACCCGGTCGCCGGGGCGCACCCCGTGCTCGCCGAGCACGGCCGCGTACTGCCGGGCCCGGTGCCACAGCTGCTCGTAGGACCACTCCTGTCCGTCCTGGACGATCGCCGGGTGGTGCGGGCGTCGCGCGGCCGGCTCACTGAGCACGGCGGCCACCGAAAGGGACATCGGCCATCAACTCCGTTCCGCCCGGGCCGACTTCGGGCACCGGCGACGGGCAAGGGGTGTGGGGCACCGGCCTGTGCGGCCGAGAGGTGCGGGGCGGCCGCGTCACGCGGCCGCCCCGCGGGGTCGGACTCCGGGAGGGGTCAGGCGCCGCGGACGCCGCCGCGGGGGATGCCCAGTTCCTGCCAGATGCCGTCCAGCGCCTCGGCGAACTTCTCCACGTCGCCGAGGGTGTGGGTCGCGGAGGGCGCGACCCGCAGGATCTCCTCGCCGGCCCGGACGCTGGGCGCGTTGATCGGCTGGACGTAGATGCCGTGCCGCTCCAGCAGGATCGCCGAGGCCCTGCGGCACCGCGCGTCGTCCCCGACGAACACCGACACGATGTGCGACATGTTCGACACGAACGGGATCCGCCGCTCGCCGAGCAGCCGGTGCAGCAGTTGCGCGTTGGCCGCGAGCCGGTCGCGTTCGGTCTCCGAGGAGCGCAGGTGCTGGACGGCGGCCAGGGCGCTCGCGGCGGTGGCCGGCGGCAGCGAGGTGGTGAAGATGAACGGCCGGGACAGCGCGCGCACCGCGTCCACCAGGTCGGCGGGCCCGGCGATGTAACCCCCCGCGGTGCCGAAGCCCTTGGCGAGGGTGCCCATGTACACGGTGAAGCGGTCGGCGATGCCCTCGCGGGCGGCGATGCCGGCGCCCTGCGGACCGTACATGCCGACCGCGTGCACCTCGTCGACGAACGTGGTGGCGTGGAACTCCTCGGCGGCGGCGGCGATCTCGGCGAGCGGCGCGACGTCGCCGGACATCGAGTACACCGACTCCAGGACGACCAGCTTGGGCCGGTCGGGGTCGGCGGCGGCCAGCAACTCCCGCAGGTGGGCGACGTCGTTGTGGCGGAAGATGTGCTTCTCGGCGCCGCTGTGCCGCAGTCCGTCGATGATGGAGGCGTGGTTGAGGGCGTCGGAGAAGACGAGGGTGCCGGGCGCCCGGCCGGCCAGCACCGTCAGCGCCCCGTCGTTCGCCGTGTACCCGGAGGAGAAGACCAACGCGGCCTCCTTGCCGTGCAGTTCGGCCAACTCCCGCTCCAGCAGCACGTGGTAGAAGTTCGTCCCGCCGATGTTGCGGGAACCGCCGGAGCCCGCGCCGAACGCGTCCACGGCGCTCTTGGCCGCCTCCAGGACGGAGGGGTGCTGCCCCATACCGAGGTAGTCGTTGCTGCACCAGACGCTGATCTCCACGTCGGAGGGGGCGTCGTGCAGACGGGCGAGGGCGCTGGGGAACCGGCCGGCGCGACGGCCGATCTCCAGGAAGTCCCGGCGCTGCGCGCCCAGTTCCTCCATCTCGCCGGCGAAGTGCTCCAGATGCTGGTTCATGGCGTCAACTCACCTCTTGTATACGGGTGTTCGGATGGGTCATGTCCTGCCATGCGAGGCGTAGCCGGTGCTTGTCCGGCTTGCCCCCGGCGTTGAGGGGCAGTTCGTCGAGGATCAGGACCTCCTCGGGCACGTGCTCGGCGGTCAGGCCCGCGGCGAGGTGCGCGCGGACGTCCTCGGCGCCGACCCGGGCATCCGGCCGCGACACCACGGCGGCGTGGAGGTGTTCGAGCAGGTCCGCGTCGCGCACGCTGTAGACGGCGGCCTGCGCGACGCCGGGCAGCGTCAGGATCCGGCGCTCCACGACGGCCGGATGGATCAGCACCCCGTCGGCCTTGACCACGTCGGCGATCCGGCCCAGCAGGTGCAGATACCCCCGCTCGTCGAGCCGGCCGAGGTCGCCGGTCCGGTACCAGCCCTCGCGCAGGGTGCGCATGCTCTGCGCCGGATCGGCCCAGTAGCCGTCCATCAGGTGCGGGGAGCGCACCCACACCTCGCCGGTGACGCCCGGCGCCACCTCCTGCTCGGTGTCGGGGTCGTGGACGCGGATCTCGTTCTCGGGGAACGCCCGGCCCACGGTGGAGTGCAGAGCGGGATCCTGGTGGTCGCCGGGGTGCAGATAGGTGATCCGTCCGCTTTCGCTGGTCCCGTAGCCCTGCACCAGGACGGGGCCCAGCAGCCGTACGGCCTCGGCGATCCGGGCGGGCGCGGCGGCGCTGCCGGTGTAGATCAGCTGGCGCAGCGCGGACAGGTCGGTGGCCGGCGTCCGCTCGTGGTCGAGCAGCTGGTACAGGTGGGCCGTGGCCATGAAGGTGTGGGTGATCCGGTGCTCGGCCAGGGCCCCCAGCACCGCGTCCGCCGCGAACTCCTCGTGCAGCACGACCGCGCCGCCGCCGGCCAGTACGGCGTCCGCCATGGTGGCCACGGTGTGGCTCAGCGGTGTGGTCACCAGCAGCCGGGTGCCGGCCCCCTCCGCCCCGGCGAACGCCTCCCCGGTCACCCGTACCAGGTTGTCCCAGGCGGCGGCCGAGAGGCGGATCCCCTTGGGCCGGCCGGTGCTGCCACTGGTGAAGCCGATCACCGCCAGGGCGCGGGGCTGCCACTCAGCGGCGGCGACGGCCCGCGTGCCGTCCCGGACGTCGAGTCCCACGACCGCGATACGGCCCCGGGCCCGCTCGGCGAGGACGTGCGCGCGCCCGGCGTTCTCCCGGTCGGTGAACAGCACCCCGACCCGGGTGTCGAGGAGGATGCGGAGCTGGGTCTCGACGGGCAGCGCGGGCGCGGAGGTGCCCGGGTTGGTGGACCGCACATGGCAGACGGCCGCGCCCAGCAGGTGCGCCGCGTACCGCACCCGGAGCATGTCGGGGCTGTTGGACGCGGTCAGGATGCCCACCACGCTGCCCGGCCCGGTGCCCGACTCCCGCAGCAGGTCCGCCGTTTCGGCGACCGACGCGGCGAACTCCCCGGCGGACAGGGCCTGTTGACGCCAGTGCAGGACGATGCGGTCCGGGTGCGCCGTCAGCGCCGACAGCACCTGCGCGACGTAGCCGTCGTGCGGTGCCCACCAGCCGTCCGGTAGAGCCATGTCGACCTCGATTCGGTACGTGACGTGGGGCGCGGCGGATACCTGCCGTCACCTCCTGCGGCGGTGCAGCAACAGCTTCCCGGCGGTGGGGGAGCGCGGTAATGCGCGGACGGCGTGGCTGTTCGAGCGGCTGTCCGGACCGCGCGTCGGGGGTACCCGTTCAGCCGCCCGCCCGGGGACGGCGAACGGTCCGGCCCCCCTGAGGGAGACCGGACCGAGGTGGTGGGACGGATGGGTCAGCGACCGGCCGCGAGCTGCTCGGCGACTTCCGGCTGCAGGGTCGTCATCACGTCGACGAAGTCCTGGTGAGCGCCCCGCTCCGGCGGCTCGGCGCTGTACGAGCGCAGTGCGGGGGTGTTCCACTGCAACTCCTGCAGCCGCTCCACGTATGGCCGCCGGACGCGTTCGTAGACCTCGACCCGGGAGGGGTCCTGGTGCGCGAGCGCGTCGTCCACGGCACGGGCCAGCGACGCGGCGCTGTGCAGGGACTGGTTGAGGCCCTGCCCGCCGAGCGTGTGCAGACCGTGCGCGGCCTCGCCGAGCAGCAGCACCCGGCCGGCCCGCCAGGCGTCCGCCCGCCACATCGCGAAGTCGATCCGGAACACCGGGGAGGTCCGCTCCCGCACCTGGCCCAGCCAGTCGGCGAGTTCGGGGTCCACCGCCTTGATCTGCGCGGCGAACACCTCCGGATCCCCCGCTTCCAGCGCCTCGCCCTGCTGCCGGTCGGGGCACCAGACGACGGCCATCGACGAGCCGGGGGTGGGGATGGTGAACAGTGCCTGCGGCGCCGGGTGCCGCACCAGCAGCACCGGTTCGCGGTGCGGCACGACGGGCGCCGCGACCAGCCATGCGGGACGTCCGAACGGCGTGTCGCGGACGGTGATGCCGACCAGGTCCCGCAGCGGGGAGTGCCGGCCGTCCGCGGCGACCGCGTACCGGGCCCCGACCCGGTACGGGTCCCCGTCGGTGTCAGTGCCGGTGTCGGCGGTCGCGGCGAAGGCGATCCGGACGCCGTTGTCGTCCTGGTCGACGGCGCTCACCCGCAGCCCGGTGCGCACCGTCGCGGACGGCTCCGCCCGCAGCCGGGCGAGGAGCGCCTGCACCTGTGTCCCGGTGGGCACGGCCAGACCGTAGGGGCGGTCGATGCCGGGGATGTCGGCGTACCGCCAGCTGTGGAGGAGACCGGCCGGCCCGTGGTCCTCGGCGCCGAGGATGCGCTGACCGCCGTCGAGGAGCTCCTGCTCGATCCCCTCGGCGCCCAGCAGACCGAGGGTCGGCGGGGCCACGAGGGGGGAGATGCCGGCGCCGGCCGGTTCGAACTCCGCGTCGGGGGTGACGAGCACGACGGAACGGCCAGCCCGTGCGCAGCGCAGCGCCGCGAAGAGCGCCGTCGCCCCGCCGCCGACCACGCACACGTCCACCTCGGCGTCGACTGGGTTGTGATCGTCTGCGGTCATCGGGTTCCTCCGTCTTCGGGCCGTCGGTCGTCGGCCATCCTCACGAAGACCCGCCGGGCCGCCCAGGCCCGTCCGGCCGGGCCGTCCGGGCACACCGTGCGGGCACCGCCACCGGCCCGCCCGGACCACTCTGCGACATCTGTCGGATACCGAGGTAGCCTGGCCGAATGTCCGACACGACGACAGAACCCGGCGCCAAACGCGTCGATCCGCGCGTGCTGCGCACCCGGGCGCTGTTGCGGTCGGCCGCACTGGAACTGGCCGCCGAGCGCGAGCTGACCGGCATCACCATCGCGGACGTGGCCGAGCGGGCGACGGTCAACCGCGCGACGGTCTATCAGCACTACAGCGACCGTGACGCGCTGCTGCTCGACGCCACGGAGGACGAACTGACCGGACTGGTGGCGCTGTTGGCGCGCTGCCCGCTGGTGGACGGCCCGCGCCGGACACCGTCGGCCTTCGTCGACGTCTTCCGCCACATCGAGTCCCATGTCGTGCTCTACCGGCGCATGCTGGGCCCGTGCGGCTCGGCCCGATTCCTCAACCGCCTGCAGCAGCTGGTCGCCGAGCAGGTCGCGCACCAGCTCACCGAGCGCTCCGCCGGACCGGGCGACGGCTCCGACGTCGCCCTTCGGGCGCACTGCGCGGCGGGAGCCTTCATCGGCGTCCTGCGGCACTGGCTGACATCGCCGGACCCGGTTCCCCCCGAGACGATGGCGACCGGGGCGTGGCACGCCCTGTCGTCGGCGGACTGAGCCTCGGCCCGGGCCGCGAGCAACCGGTGCCGCCGGAGCCGGTCGTGCTCCGGCGGCACCATGCCGCTCAGGCCAGCAGCCCCTGCTGCAGGGCCACGGACACGGCCTGCGCGCGGTTCGAGCAGTTGAACTTGGCCAGCAGATTGGCCACATGACGCTTCACACCGTGCTCCGAGATACCGAACCGGCGCGCGATCATCCGGTTGCTCAGCCCCTCCGCGATGAGCCCCAGCACCGCCTGCTCGCGCGGGGTGAGCTGGACGCGGGGACTGCGGTGCCCGTCCCGGCTCCGGCCCGCGTGCCGGATGAACAGCCGGGCCAGCCGGTCCGCTATCGGCAGACTGCCCTGCTCCAGCCGGCTCAGCGCCTCCGCCAGGGAGTCCGCCGTCAGATCCTCCTGCATCAGATAGCCGTCGAACGGTATGGCGGCGATCCACGGGATGCACTCCGGCTCGGCGCTGTCGAGCAGCAGCAGCGACTTCACCCCGTGCCGCGAGCTCTCCGCGACCAGCTCGGCGAGCTGCGGCTCACCGTAGACGGCCGACACGATCATCACGCCGAACGGCTTGACGCGCAGCCGTGCGACGGCCTCCTCCGGATCGGCGCAGGCCACCGCCGGACGTCCTGTCCCGTGCCCGTCCAGCAGACTGCCGACCCCCCGGCGGGCGATCTCGTTGGGCAGCACGGTCAGCACGGGCACGTCCGCGCCCGCCCGGTCGGCGGGCTTTTCTAGTTCCGTGTGGAAGTACGACATCGGTCATCCCCCTCGTACGAACCTGGACACTTCCGGAGCCGGGCGCGACGGTGGTCTCACCGGCCCCAGGAGGACAGCATGTCAGCGACCAGGTCGAGGACGTAGAGGCAACCTTCCACACCCGGTCCACTGAGCGTCACCGGTGCAGCGGCGTCCGCTCCGCGAGCCACGCGTCCGCCCGGCGCCGCCCCTCCTGCCGGGCCGGCTGGAGCACCGAGAGCCGGGCCACCTCCCGCACCCAGGCGCTGCGGAACACGTACTCGGCCGATCCCGGTACCGAGCTGCGGGCGGCACGGACCAGGAAGTGACGCCGTTCGAGATGGGCGAGCCACCGTTCGGACTCGGCCACCTCCCGCCGTCCGACGGCCGCGACGGCCGCCGGCCAGAGCCTGGTGCCCTGGACCGACGCGTCCCGCAGCACCGCCTTGGCCTGGGGGTGCAGCGCGTCGATGTGTTCGGTGACCACCGCCCGTACCCGCTCGGGCAGTTGACCGGTGAGCGGGTCCGGAGGGCTCGCGTGGACGCCGGACTCGGTGGGCCGGAACAGGGCCGCGTACTCCGTGACGAACAGCGGGTTGCCGCCGGTCACCGCCGCGGGGTCGGTCGCGGCGTTCCGCCGCATCACGCCCCAGCGTTCCCACAGCCGGGTCACGAGCAGTGCCGTGGCGGTCGCGCTGAGCGGTTCCAGGTTCATGGTGCTCGACGTCCGGTAGCCGCCCCCGCCCCAGTGGGGCCTGCGTTCTATCAGGTCGGGACGGGCCGTCGTCACCACCAGCAGGGGAGCGCGGGCCGGGGACTCGGCCAGCCCGTCGATGAAGTGCAGCACGGAGTCGTCCGCCAGGTGCAGGTCGTCCACCACGAGCAGCAGGGGCTTCCTGGACGCGAGGGCCTCCAGCACGCTCCGGCAGGCCGCGATCGCCTCGGCGGCCGTGGTGTCGAAGGACCGCGGCCGGGTGACCAGGACACGCAGGTGCCGCAGGACCGCCGCCCGGGCCTCCGCGTCCGGGCCCAGCCAGCGTCGGAGCGCGGCGGCGAGCTTCTCGTCGACGGTCGCCGGGGAGTCCGAGGGCTGTACGTCCGCGCACAGACCGACCAGTTCTCCCAGGGTGGCGAGGCCGGTGGTACGGCCGAAGACCGAGATGCGCAGGTGCAGCACGTGCGCGTCCTCCGCACGCGCACGCACCGCCCGGCCGAACTCCTCGGCGAGCCGGGACTTGCCCACGCCCGGCTCGCCCAGCAAGGTGATCTGGTGCGGCCTGCCGGTGCGCACCGCCTGGTTGAACAGGGCGGTGAGGACGGCCAGTTCGCCCTCGCGCTCGACGAGCGGGGCCGTCGCTCCGGGCGCGTGCGGGCGCCGGCCGGACGTTCCCGCGGCGCCGGTCACGGGTAAGGGGCGCAGGGCGTCCCCGAGGCTGCCGGTGAGCAGCTCGGCCGACCGGCGGGTCGCCTCGCACAGCCGGATGTGCCCGGGCTCGGCGGACTCCAACTGGCGCAGGCACCGGTCGAGGAGGGCGCCGACGACCGTGGGCGCGGCGGCGGAGCCGGGCTCGGCGGAGCGCACCAGCGCGTCACCGGTCGAGACCGCCACCCGCACCTGCAGCGGCACCGACGACGGACCGCCCGGCCGGGGATGCCGCAGCAGCCGGTCGCGTACGGCGTGCGCGGCCCGCACCGCCCGCAGCGCGTCGTCGACCCGGCTGCGGAACAGCCCGAACAGCATCAGCAGCGTGGAGCCGATCTGCCCGGCGACCGTTCCGCCGTAGCGCGCGGCCTCCATCGCGACGACGGCCGACATCTCGCGGAAGTGCGAGTCGAAGGCCTCGGCGTCGTCGCAGGGACCGGGGGTCGGCGGTTCGACCCGCACCAGGACGGCGCTCAGCCGTTTCCGTTCCCCCGCGCCGGGATGCCGTCCGGTCTCCGGGGCACCCTCCCGGTCCGGCACGGCGTCCGGGCCGGCGGCAGGGGCGGGGGCGGGGTCCGGGGACGACGGCGGCACTTCGGTGACGAGGGCCGGGGCGGGCGGCGCGGGCGCCGGCGGGGTCGCCGCAGCGGCGGGCTGGGACCGGGCCGGGGCGGACGGCACCGTCAGGTCGAGGACGGGGTCGTGGGTGAGCACCGCCCGTTCGAGATCCCGCAGCTCCTGGGTGGGCTCGCTCCCGAACCGCTCGGCTATCACCGCCCGTTGGCGCCGGTACGCCTCCAGCGCCTCGGCCTGTTTGCCGCTGCGGTAGAGCGCGGTCATGAGCAGCGCGCACAGCCGCTCGTTCATGGGCTCCGCCTCGGCGAGGAGCCGCAGTTCGCCCAGGATCTGCTGATGCCGGCCGCACCGCAGCTCGGCGTCGACGCGGTCCTCGCGCACCGCCTGGCGCTCGTCGGCCATGGCGGCCAGTTCCGGCCAGGAGACGCCCGCCTCGACGAGATCCGCGAGCACCGTGCCGTGCCACTGGGCCAGCACCTGGCGGAACAACTCGGCCGCGGTGGCGGGCGATCCGGCGTCCATCTCCCGCCGTCCCTGCTCGGCGAGACGCCGGACACGGTGCAGGTCGACCAGGTCGGGGTCGACGCGCAGCAGATAGCCGGGCGCGTGGGTCAGCAGGACCACCTCGTCGGCCGGACCGTTGCCCTGGGCCAGCACCGTGCGCAGTGCCGAGACGGAGTTCTGCACCATCTTCCGCGCGGTCGCCGGTTTCCTTCCGGGCCACAGCGTGTCCACCAACCGGCTGGTCGCGACGACCTGGTTGGGGTTGAGCAGGAAGAAGCCGAGCACGGCCCGCTGCTTCGTCCCCGGGACGGGGACGGTCCGCCCGTCCTCGCCCCGGACGGACAGCGGACCCAGCACATGGAACCGGATCCGCTTCTGGCCGCCGGCGTTCGGTCCTTCGGCGCGGGAACGCGCGTCCTGGCTGTACATGAGTACTCCTGACGTGGCGCGTGAAGCATGGACTTGGGGAGGTGAGGAGCGCACGAGGGGACTCGTCGGAGGAAGACCGCACGGATGTCCGCCGGACGCGGCGCACCGGCACCCCGGGAGAGCGGCCCGGAGCGTGCGGTTGTGGTGGGACGACGGTTCCGTCGGTGGGGGCGACGGAGAACGGCCACGGTGGGTCAGCCGTGGGAAGGGCGACAGCCCTGGCGGGCGGGGAGCGGTCCGGCCGTACCCGGCGGACATCTTCCGCCGGTGTCCCGGGAGTTGCCGTACGCCGGTGCCCGGCGCCGGCGCCCGTGACGTTCCTGCCGGGCGGAGGCTGACGCGGAGGGGTGATGCGCGCTAGGGTCGGCGAAGGTGCCGGGCGGCCCTGGAGCCGTCCTCGCCGTCATGCCGCCGCCTCCGTGAACCCGTACCACGGGACATCGTTGTCACCAGTGGGACTCGGACCGGTCGGGCACGATGTACCCCGGCGCGCGCGGGTACGGAGGGTGGGGTGGCGGCCGTCGTCCATGACGGGCCTCACAGTGTTCGGCCGTGTGCCGCGCCCCTCGGTCTGCCGCTTCTGCCGGCGTCGGGTGTGCGCCGACTCGAAGCGGCCGTGTCAAGCCGTGCTTTCAGCGGCAAGCTGAGCAACTCTTCCCCCATGTGCCAAGCTCGAACTGTTCGATCGGCGAGTCTACCCTTTCGTGTCGGAGACGCGATGGCAATCGTCCAGCAGGTTGTCCGTGTCCCACACTCCTCGCAGCGCGTCGCAGACCTCCCCGACGGTGGCACCGGCGGCGAGCGCGTCCTTCATCGGATACAGGACGTTGTCGTCGCCCTCGGCCGCCTTCCGCAGCGCCAGGACGGCCGTGCCGACCCGCTCATGACACCGCCAGGCACGCAGTTTCGCCAGCCGTTCGACCTGCCGGGCCTCGACGGCCGGATCGACACACACGGACGTGTACGGTTCCCCTTCGTCCGCCCGGAAGCGGTGGCCGGGAGCGCAGGCGTCCCGCCCCATCTCGCGCCGCTGGAAGCCCAGTTCGACCGCGACGGCCGCGCCGCCCAGCGCCGCGACCTCGGCCATCAGCCCGGTTGCCGCCGCCTCCATGTCGTCGGTCGTCCGCTCCAGGAGGCGGGCGTCGAGGGACGCGGTCACGTCGGTCCCGCACGCCGGTGTCCGGACGTACGGCATGACCGCCCCGGTGCTCCTCACGCCGAACCCGTCCCGCATCACCCGGGCCCAAGTTCTGTGCGCCGCACGGAACTTGGCGACCTCGTCGAGCGTGGTCGCACGGGTCGTACGCGCCGCGAAGGAGAAGGACGGCCGGGGTACCAGGCCGTCGATGTCGATGCCGGCCGCGACCGCCGCACGGACGTACTCGATGCCGTCGGCGAGGGTGAAGGCGATCTCCTGCGCGGGTGACGCGCCGGCCTCCGCCAGGGGACGGCCGGAGATCGAGAGGGCGTTCCACCCGGGGAGTTCGGCCCGGCAGTACCGCAGGAGGTCGGAGGTGAGCCGCAGCGACGACCTCGGCCGGAAGAGGGAGGTGCCCTGCACGATGTGCTCCTTGAGCACGTCACTGTGCAGCGTGCCCGTCAACTGCCGGGCCGGTATGCCCTGTTCCTCGGCGACCAGGTGGTACAGGAGCAGCAGTGGAGCGGCCGGTGCGTCGATCGTCATCGACGTCGACACCTTCTCCAGCGGGATCCCGTGGAACAGCACCCGCATGTCGTCGAGCGAGTCGACCGCCAATCCGGCCCTGCCGACCTCGCCCCGCGAGTGGGGGGAATCGGAGTCGTGGCCCCGCCGGGTCGGCAGGTCGAAGACGACCCTCAGGTCCGTCGCCCCGCGGGAGATCAGTTGCCGGTAGCGGGAGTTGGACTCCACGGCCGTACCGGAGCAGGAGCCCGCTCCGAGGCGGTCCACCGGCAGGGGAACCCCAAGGCCTCCCACACCCTCCATGGCGTCACGTCCTCTCCCGGCGCACACCACGCTCCCGCCCGGCCGGTTCCGGACAGGGTGACCGCACGGCGTCGGCCGCGAGTCTGCCGGGGCGCGGAGAAGCGCGGAATCCCCACCCGGCGACTCCGGGCGGCCCGCATGAACCCGCCCGTCCGGCAGGGCTGTTCGGGCACCTCGCGGGGTGCTGGACGGGGGCGGGGCGCGGGGCCTAGGTACGGGATGCCGGTGCGGTGGTGCGAGTAGGTCGCCGGTGAGCGGGGTGGGGCCGAACTCGTGGGCGTGGTTGGCGATTCGGCCGGTCGGGGTGTCGAAGGCGATGATCTGTGTGGCGATCATTGTGCCGATGGCCCGCATGAACCGGCCCATCAGGCAGGGCTGTTCGGTCACTTCGCGGGGTGCTGGGCGAGGGTGGGTCGCAGCGCGTATGCGTGGGGTGCCGGTGCGGTGGTGCGAGTTGGTAGCCGGGCGGGCGTGTGAGGTCGCCGGTGAGCAGGGTGGGGCCGAACGTGGGGGCGTGGTTGGCGATTCGGCCGGTCGGGGTGTCGAAGGTGACGTTCTCCGTGGCGATTGTCGAGCGACCGCCCGCATGAACCCGCCCGTCCGGCAGGGTCGTTCGGCCACCTCGGGGGTGCTGGACGAGGACGGGTCGCGGCGCCTATGTGTGGGGTGCCGGTGCCCGTGCGGTGGTGTGAGGGCCGGTGCCGAGCCGTGTGATCAGGGTGGTCGCGGCGAGTGCCCCGAGTGGTGGTGCGAGCAGGTAGCCGGGCAGGAGGGAGAGGTCGCCGGAGAGGAGGGCGGGGCCGAACTCGCGGGCGGGGTTGGCGATTCCGCCGGAGAGGGTGCCGAAGGCGATGATCTGCGCGGCGATCATCGTGCCGACCGCCCAGGGGGTGAACGGTGCGAGTCTGCGGCTGGAGCCGGCGATGCCCGCGACGGCGACGATGACGAACATCGTGGTGGCCTCGACCGCGGCGACGGCGGCCCAACTCCAGCCGGGGGCGGGCCGGATGACGGCGAAGTCCACGGGCGGAGAGGCGAACACCGGTCCCCAGACGAGGCGTCCGGCCGCGATGCCGAGCACCGAACCGAGCAGTTGGCCCACGATGAACGGCAGGACATCTCGGCCGGGTGTGCGGCCGTAGCGCCACATGGCGAGGGTGATCGCCGGGTTGACGTGTCCGCCGGTCGTCCGGCCCCAGGGCGAGAGCATCACGGCGGTGACGGTGTACCCGGACAGCGGGGCCACGGCGAGGAGCCGGCCCTCGGGGGTGTTCCACCAGCCGCCGGACCCCGGGTCGATGGAGCCCATCAGCCAGCGGACCGTGGTGGCCACGACGAACAACATCAGTGCGGTCAGGGCGAGTTCGAGCAGGGCGGAGTGCAGGGTACGCGCACGTTCGCCGGTCACAGCGGCTTCGTCCAGGAGGCGTCGGAGCGCGTCAGGGCGAACGCGGTGCCGGACGCCGCCACCAGGAGCAGCGCGGCGAACAGCAGGGGCAGCGCCGGGCCGCCGTGCTGGACCGCGAGGGCACCGGCCAGACCCCCGGCGAACATGGCGCCGGCCGAGAGCAGTCGACGGCCGACCTTGCTGCCCCTGCCGCCCGCGAGCCGGCTGTCCGCGGCCACTCCGGTGATGGTGAGCGTCAGCACGGTCGTGGTCAGGTCGGGTACGGCCAGGGCGCGGGCGGTGGCGTTCTGCACACCCATCCCGAGGCCGAGGAGCGCGATCAACGTGTACTGGACCGCCGTGCCGATGTGCGCGGTGGTGGTGTGGGTGACCTGGGCTACGACGTAGGCCGCCAGGACCAGGCTCGTCTCCAGCAGCAGCGCCAGATGCAGCACCCGGCCGCGGTGGGCCCCGGCCCCGTGCGCGAGCCGGCCGCCGAGCAGCGCGCCCGCGGCGAACGCGGCGAGTGCGGCGACGGACGCGGCCAGCGAGAAGCCGGCCGCGCCCGCGATCGCGAAGCCGGAGAAGACGACGTTGCCGGTCATGTTGGCGACGAAGACATGGCCCAGCACGAGATAGCTGAACGCGTCCACGAGCCCGGTCACCACCGTCAGCGCGAGCATCAACGGGGGCAGCGGGCCGTGCCGGTCCTCCATGTCGGGGACGACCGTGGCCCACGCGTCGCGCAGTGCGGCAGGCATGGCATTGCTCCCATTCGCTGGAGATCTGGCTTCCTCACGAGCCTCGCGCCACAGGAGCGTTCCGTCCAACATATGGATACGGGCGCAGCAATCTCCTACACCGATCGATCAGCCGATCGATCGCGCTACGGCCTGCCCCGTATCGCGTGCCGCTCCACCACCTCCAGGAACGCGGCCCCCGCGGGCGCCAGCCGCTTGCTGTCGTGGACCGCGCAGATGGTGTGCACCGCCGCCTCGTCCGCGACCCGCAGCGCGCGGGCCCCGTACGGCAGCGCGCCCGGGGAGTCGTCGCCGGCCATCGAGTCGTCGAACACGGACGAGCGCGGTACGACCGTCACGCCGATGCCCCGCGCGGCCAGCCGGATCATGTCGTGGATCTGGCCGACCTGGAAGTGCTGGCCGGGCTCCACCCCGGCACGGGCGAAAGCCGCCTCCACCTGGCGGCGCAGTCCGCTGCCCCGGGTGAACTGGATGAGCTGATGGCTCTCCGGCAGATCGGCGAGGTCGACCGAGTCCGTGTCCGCGCCGGCCAGGGCGTGATCGGCGGGCACGATCAGGACCAGCGGGTCGACGGCCAGCACCAAGTGGTCGAGCCCTTCCGGGACTTGACGCGGCCCGAGGCCCACGATCGCGATGTCGAGGTCCCCGGCCAGGACCGACGCGGCCATCTCCACGCTGGGCGCGTTGGTCACATGGAAGTCGATGCCGGGATAGCGGGCGTGGTAGTCCGCCATCACCTCGACCAGGTCGACCGAGGAGGCGCGGGTCTGGACGAGGCCGAGGCGCAGCCGCCCGCGCCGCAGCCCGGACAGGGCGTCGAGGGCCGCCTGCGCGTTGTCGACGTCGGCGAGGATGCGGCGGGCCAGCGGTTCGAGGAGTTCCCCGGCGGCCGTCAGCCGTACGGAACGGCTGGTGCGGCTGAACAACCGGGCGCCCACGTCCTTCTCCAGACGGGCGATCTGCTGGCTCAGCGCGGACTGGGCGACATAGCAACTGGCCGCCGCCTGCGTGAAGTTGCGGGTCTCCGCGACGGCGAGGAAGTACTTCAGATGGCGCAGATCCACGCCCGCTCCCGTCCTCTCATCCATCCATTTGACTTATTGATTCGACAGGAACCATGTGTTGGACCGATCCATCGTCCCAGACCTAGCGTCGAACCGCCACCAGCCGACCGACCTCAGGAGCCGAGACGTGTTCAGCAGCACCATGCCCGTGGGTGGCATACGCCCGCACGACGGGGTCGAGAACCCCGCCCAGCTCGTCGTCCGCAACGCCCGTATCCACACCGGCGATCCGGCCCGTCCGGCCGCGTCGGCCGTGGCCGTCACCGACGGTGTCTTCACCGCCGTAGGAGACGACTCGACGATCGCCCCGCACATCGGCCCCGCCACCCGTGTCGTGGACGCGCTCGGCCGGCGGGTGATCCCCGGGCTCAACGACTCCCATCTGCACGTCATCCGGGGCGGGTTGAACTATCTGCTGGAACTGCGCTGGGACGGCGTACGGTCGCTGCGCACCGCGCTGCGCATGCTGCGGGAGCAGGCCGAGCGGACGCCAACCGGGCAGTGGGTACGGGTGGTTGGGGGATGGACGGGCGAACAGTTCGCCGAGAAGCGGCTGCCGACCGTGTCCGAGCTGAACGCCGCCGCGCCCGACACCCCGGTCTTCGTGCTGCACCTGTACCAGTCGGCGATCCTCAACCGGGCCGCGCTGGAGGCCGTCGGCTTCACCCGTGACACCCCGAACCCGCCCGGCGGCGAGATCGTCCGCGACTTCGCGGGCAACCCCACCGGCGTCCTGCTCGCCGCGCCCGCCGCCGGACTGCTCTACTCCACCCTCGCCAAGGGCCCGATCCTCGCCCCCGAGGACCAACTCGGCTCCACCCGCCACTACTTGCGCGAGCTGAACCGCTTCGGCATCACCAGCGCCATCGACGCCGCCGGCGGTTTCCAGAACTTTCCCGACAACTACGCGGCCGTCACCGAGCTGGCCGAGCGCGGGGAGTTGACGGTCCGGATCGCCTACCACCTCTTCCCGCAGACCGCCGGGCAGGAACTCGACGACCTGCGCCGCTGGATCGGCATGGTCCGTCCCGGTGACGGCGACGAGTGGCTGCGCTGCAACGGCGCCGGCGAGAACCTGGCCTGGTCCCCGGCCGACTTCGAGAACTTCGCCGAGCCCCGCCCCGAACTCACCGCCCGCGCGAGCCAGGACCTGGAGGCGGCGGCCCGGTTGCTGCTCGGCAACGGCTGGGGCTTCCGGTTGCACGCCACCTACGACGAGACGATCCGTCAGGACCTGGACGTCTTCGAGAAGATCGCCGCGGACGGCGGATTCCCGTCCGGGACACGGTGGTTGTTCGACCACGCCGAGACCGTGAGCCAGGCGAGCCTGGACCGGATCAAGGCCCTCGGCGGAGCCGTCTCCGTCCAGAACCGCATGATGTTCCAGGGCCGGGCCTTCATCGACCGCTACGGCGCCGAGCGCGCCGCGACCGCACCCCCGATCCGCGCCATGCGGGACACCGGCCTGCTGGTCGCCGCCGGCACCGACGCCACCCGCGTCTCCAGCTACAACCCCTGGCTGTCGCTGTCCTGGCTGGTCACCGGCCGCACCGTCGGCGACACGCTCCTCTACCCGGCCGAGAACCGCGTCGACCGCGCCACCGCCCTGGAGATGTACACCGCCGCGGGCGCACACCTGACCGGCGAGGCCGACGTCAAGGGCACCATCACCGAGGGCAAGTACGGCGACCTGGCCGTGCTGTCCGCCGACTACTTCTCCGTCCCCGACGAGGACATCGACCGTATCGAGGCGCTGCTCACCGTGGCGGGCGGGAAGATCGTGCACGCGGCCGGCGACTACGAGAACATCGCCGCCCCGCTGCCGGAGATCAGCCCGGCCTGGAGCCCGGTCGCCCGCTTCGGCGGCTACCAGGCGCGGGCGGTGACGGGCGTACGACAGGCCCGTGCCTTCACCGAGGCCGCCGCCGACTCCGAGGAGCAGCGCGCCTGGCGCGAGCGGCGCGGAGACCCCGCCCCGGTGCCGCACCAACTCGGCGGTGCGCTCGACCCGCTGGACGGCTGCTTCTGATCGCCGTACGGTCCACACCTCTCCTTTCCGGTCCCTCTAGTCCCCTAGTCCTCTCGCCCCGGGAGCAGCACCATGAGCGCCAGTACGACGACCGGGAGCGACGCGCGGTCCGGCTCGGCCTGGGCGCCGCTGGCCCGGCCGGTGTTCCGGGCCCTGTGGATCGCCCAGTTCGTGTCGAACACCGGCACCTGGATGCAGACGGTCGGCGCGCAATGGCTGCTGCTAGGGCACGGGGCGACCATGGTCACCCTGGTCCAGACGGCGTCCAGTCTGCCGATCGTGCTGCTGGCGCTCCCCTCGGGCGTCCTCGCCGACCGGTTCGACCGACGGGGGCTGCTGCTCGCCGCGCAGTTCGCGATGTTCGCCGTGTCCGCCGCACTGACGGCGCTGGCCTTCGCGGACGCCCTGTCCGCCGTACCCCTGCTCGCGCTCACCTTCCTGCTCGGCTGCGGTACGGCTCTGATGGGGCCGTCGTGGCAGGCGATCCAGCCTGAGTTGGTGGAGCGGGAGCAGTTGGGGCAGGCGTCCGCGCTGGGCGCGGTGAACATGAACCTCGCGCGCGCTGTGGGACCGGCGCTCGGCGGTGTGGTGGTCGCCGCGGCCGGCGCGGGCTGGGTGTTCGGCTTCAACGCGCTCTCGTTCCTCGGCATCGCCGCCGTACTGCTGCTGTGGCACCGTCCGAGGACGACCGTGCCCGCCGCAGAGCGGGAACGGCTGCTGACCGCGCTGTACGCGGGCCGCCGCTATGTGTGGAACGCGCCCGGCATCCGGCGCGTCCTGCTGCGCACCGCCCTGTTCATCCCGGGCGCGGCGGCGCTGTGGTCGCTGCTCCCGCTGATCGCCGCCGACTCGCTCGGGATGGGGTCGGGCGGCTACGGACTGCTGCTCGGCGCGGTCGGATTCGGCGCGGTGGGCGGCGCGTTCGCACTGCCGTGGCTGCGCGGGCGCCTGGGCGTCAACGGCGTTCTGGCCGCCGGTGCCGTCGTGTTCGCCCTCGTCCTGCTGGTCCTCGCCACCGTGCACGTCACCTGGCTCGCGGTCCTTGTCCTGTTGCCCGCCGGTTTGGCCTGGATCGGGGTGCTGTCCACGCTCAACGCGGCGATGCAGACCCGGCTGCCCGGCTGGGTCCGGGCCCGCGGACTCGCCGTCTACCTGCTGGTCTTCCAGGGCGGCCAGGCCCTCGCCGCCCCCGTGTGGGGCGCCCTCGTCCAGTGGCTGGGCCTGACCACGGCCCTCCTCACCGGCACGGCCGTCATGCTGCTGAGCGCGCTCAGCCTCCACCGCTGGCGGCTCTACGGCATGGAGGGCATCGATCCCACACCTTCCGACCACTGGCCCACCCCGCCCCTGGTCTTCGTGCCCGGCCCGTCCGACGGCCCGGTGCTGGTCTCCGTCGTCTACCGCGTCGCACCGGACGACGGCGCCGCGTTCGTCGACGCCATGGACCACGTGGCGCGATCCCGGCGCCGGACCGGCGCCCTCACTTGGGGCCTCTTCCAGGACGGCAACGAACCCGGCCGCTTCATCGAGAACTACCTCGTCGGCTCCTGGGCCGAACACCTCGCCCAGCACCACCACCGCCTCACCGCCACCGACCGCGGCTTCGAGGAACACGCCCGCGCCCTCCTCCTGCCGGGCACGCATCCCGAGGTCACCCACGCCTTCGACGCCTCCGGCACGGGGCGGCCAGTCTCCTGAAGTCATGACCGAGTGGCAGTACCTTCGGTGGGTCACCGACGGTCCCGCCGGACGAACGCCCCGCCCCCGGCCGCATTTCCTGGAGGCTCCATGCCCGTACGCCGTATCGGCCTCGTCGTCCATCAGGGGCGCGAGACCGCCCGGGACGCGGCGAGCGCCGTGCACGCCTGGAGCGAGGCGCACGGCGTCCGCTGTACGGAGATCGACGTGTGGGCCAAGGACCACCACCGCCGCGCCGGACGCGAGGAGGCCGAGGCCGCCGGCAACCCCGACCTCGTCGTCACCCTCGGCGGCGACGGCACCTTCCTGCGCGGAGCCCGGATCGCTGTCAAGAGCGGGGCGGACGTCCTCGGCGTCGACCTCGGCAAGGTCGGCTTCCTCACCGAGGTCCCGGCCCGCGACATCGGCGACGCCCTCGACGCCGTGCACGAGGGAAGGGCCGTCGTGGAGGAGCGCATGACCCTGACCATGCGTGCCTCCCGGCCGCTGGACATCCCCGCCGAGATGGAGGCCATGCTGCGCTACGGCCGCGGTCCCGCCCTGCCGCCGCCGCGAGTTCGGCCCGAGACCACCGAAGGGGGCGGCTGGGGCTGCGCGTTGGACGTCACCGCCCTCAACGACGTCGTACTGGAGAAGCTGGCCCGCGACCGGCAGGTCGGTGTCGGGGTCTACCTCGCCGGCCGACTGCTGGCGACCTACTCGGCCGACGCCCTGGCCGTCGCCACCCCGACCGGTTCCACGGCCTACAGCTTCGCCGCCGGCGGACCCGTCCTCTCACCCCACATGGACGCCGTCGTCTTCACGCCCATCGCCCCGCACATGACGTTCAACCGCAGCGTGATCGCCGCCCCCGACGAACCGGTCGGCCTGCGCGTCCTGCCCCACTCCGGCCAGGCCGCCGTCAGCGTCGACGGCCAACTCCGCGGTGTCCTGGACCCCGGCGACTGGATCGGCGTCTTCCGCGCCCCGCAACGCGTCCGCCTCGTCCGGCTGCGTCCCACCGACTTCTACGGCCGGCTGCGCGACCGCTTCCGCCTCACCGACGCCCCCGCCAACGCCCAGGACCCCTCGGAACCGTTCTTCCGCCCGGACACCCCGGTCCCACCGGACCTCGCGGGGATGCGTCTGCCGCCGGCGAACGAGTAGCGGTGACGGCGGGCCTGTTGTCTCGGCGCGGCCCCGAAGGCCGTTGACTCTTCCGCCCGGACACCTCGGTACCGCCGGACCTCGCGGGGATGCGCCTGCCGCAGCCGGCCGGGTAGCGGCGCACGTCGGCCGGTACGGATGGTGGGGGCACGCCGGTGGTCCCCGCGCGGCCCCGAAGACCGTAGACGATGCCGTCCCGCATGGATTCCAGCCGGCCCCGATCGGTACCGGGCGGAGTGCGCGGTACAGGGGCCACATCGCCGGCGAGGCCCGACCGCCGCCGGCGCAGGTGCCTCGACTCGACACCGGCCGGCCGATACGGAGCCTCTCGGTCCCCGAACGCCGCGCGGAGACCGGCCAACTGCGGGCGCCGGGCCCCAACAGGGCCGGATCCGGGGCCGGTTCGGCACCGGGGCCGTGGCGCTGCCCTGGGCCAGGGCGGTCCGACCAGCACCGTGACTGTCCGGCGCCGCCCGTGCGCCCCCGCACGTACGGACGACTTTCACACGGGCGCCACCAGACCCTTCCCTGACGTTTGTTGCTCTTGGAACACTCGCACCGCGCGCATTTCGCCATGTTCCGGCCGGCCGCGCGTCAGGATGAGAGGTGCCTCACCCATGTCCGAAGTCAATCGGCGTCGCTTTCTCCAACTCGCGGGTGCCACCACGGCGTTCACGGCACTGTCGAACAGCATCGAGCGTGCCGCCGCGCTCCCCGCGAACCACCGATCAGGGAGCATCGAGGACGTCGAGCACATCGTCGTCCTGATGCAGGAGAACCGCTCCTTCGACCACTACTTCGGGTCGCTCAGAGGCGTCCGGGGCTTCGGCGACCCCCGTCCGGTCGTGACCCGGCAGGACGGCAAACCGGTCTGGTACCAGTCGGACGGGACCAAGGACCTCCTCCCCTTCCGCCCCGAGGCCGACGACCTGGGCCTGCAGTTCATCCAGGACCTCCCGCACGGCTGGAACGACGGACACGCCGCGTTCGACGGCGGCAAGTACGACAAGTGGGTGCCGTCCAAGGGCTCCACGACGATGGCGTACCTGACGCGCGAGGACATCCCCTTCCACTACGCGCTCGCCGACTCCTTCACCGTCTGCGACGCGTACCACTGCTCGTTCATCGGCTCCACCGACCCCAACCGCTACTACATGTGGACGGGTTACACCGGCAACGACGGCCAGGGCGGCGGCCCCGTCCTCGGCAACGACGAAGCCGGCTACAGCTGGACGACGTACCCCGAGCGCCTCGAAAAGGCAGGGGTCTCCTGGAAGATCTACCAGGACGTCGGCGACGGCCTCGACGCGGCCGGCGGCTGGGGCTGGATCCAGGACGCCTACCGCGGCAACTACGGCGACAACTCGCTCCTCTACTTCAAGCAGTACCAGAACGCCCAGCCCGGCGACCCGCTCTACGAGAAGGCCCGCACCGGCACCGACGCCACCAAGGGCGAGGGCTTCTTCGACCGGTTGAAGGCCGACGTCAAGGGCGGCACGCTGCCGGAGATCTCCTGGGTCGTCGCCCCCGAGGCCTTCACCGAGCACCCCAACTGGCCCGCGAACTACGGCGCCTGGTACGTCGCCCAGGTCCTGGACGCGCTGACCTCCGACCCCGAGGTGTGGGCCAAGACGGCCCTGTTCATCACCTACGACGAGAACGACGGCTTCTTCGACCACCTGCTACCGCCGTTCGCCCCGGGCTCGGCCTCGCAGGGCAAGTCGACCGTCGACGTCGGCCCCGACCTCTTCAAGGGCGACGCCAGCCACCCGGCCGGTCCCTACGGACTGGGCCAGCGCGTGCCGATGATCGTCGTCTCGCCCTGGAGCAAGGGCGGTTACGTCTGCTCGGAGACCTTCGACCACACCTCGGTCATCCGGTTCATGGAGCGCCGCTTCGGTGTGCACGAGCCCAACATCTCGCCCTGGCGGCGCGCGATCTGCGGCGACCTGACCACCGCCTTCGACTTCTCGCACAAGGACACCAAGCCGGTTCCCCTGCCCGCCACCGACGGCTACCAGCCGCCGGACAAGAACCGGCACCCCGACTATGTGCCGACCCCGCCCGCCAACCCGGTGCTCCCCAAGCAGGAGCGCGGACTGCGCCCCGCCCGGCCGCTCAAGTACGCGCCCACGGTGGACGGTTCGGCGGACACCGGGGCCGGCACGTTCACGCTCGCCTTCGCCTCCGGCGCGAAGGCCGGCGCCAACTTCCTGGTCACCTCCGGCAACCGCACGGACGGGCCCTGGAGTTACACCACCGAGGCCGGCAAGAAGGTCTCGGACGCCTGGAACTCGGCGTACTCGAACGGCTCCCACGACCTGACCGTGCACGGCCCCAACGGCTTCCTGCGCGTCTTCAAGAACCCCGGCAAGAAGGCCGGCCCCGAGGTCACCGCCCGCGACTGCGGCGACGACGTCGAGCTGACCTTCACCAACAAGGGCTCCGGCACGGTGCAGTTGAAGGTCACCAGCGGCTACGGCGGCCGTGACCGGACCTTCAAGGTGCGGGCCGGCGCCACCGTACGGCACACCTTCGACCTCGGCGCGAGCAAGCGGTGGTACGACCTGACGGTCACCTCCGACGCCGACGCGGGCTTCCTGCGGCGATTCGCCGGACATGTCGAGAACGGCCGTCCGGGGGTCAGCGACCCGGCGTTCGGTACCGCGTAAGGGCTTTCGTGACGCCGGTTGTTTTCCGGGGCACTCGCGGTAGTGTGCCCCGGTGACCACGCATTCGAACACACCTGCAGGCTGGTACCCGGATCCGCACGGAGCGCCCCAGACCCTCCGCTACTGGGACGGCGCGAAGTGGACCGACCACACCAACGCGGACCAGCAGGGGCAGGGCGCCCAGCAGGCGCCGCCGCAGGCCGTGCCGCAGCAGGCGGCCGGTCCGGACCCGCGCGTCCAGCAGCAGGTGCAGCAGCAGGCCGGGGTCGCCGCGGGCGGCCCCGGCGGCGGCAGCCTGTTCAACGAGCCGGTCCTCGTGGTGAACCAGAAGGCCAAGCTGATCGAGCTGACCAACGAGTACAAGGTCATGGATCAGAACGGCAATCTGATCGGTTCGGTCACCGAGATCGGCCAGAGCACGCTGAAGAAGGCGCTGCGCTTCGTCTCCAGCATCGACCAGTTCATGACCCACAAGCTGGAGATCCGCGACGCCCACGGGCAGCCGCAGTTGGTGCTGACCCGGCCGGCGAAGATCATGAAGTCCAAGGTGATCGTGTCCCGTCCGGACGGCTCGCCGGTGGGCGAGATCGTCCAGCAGAACATGATCGGGAAGATCAACTTCGCGATGACCGCGAACGGCCGGCAGGTCGGCGCGATCAAGGCGGAGAACTGGCGGGCGTGGAACTTCGCGATCGTCGACCACGCGGACAACGAGGTCGCCCGGATCACCAAGACCTGGGAAGGCCTCGCCAAGACGATGTTCACCACCGCGGACAACTACGTCCTGCAGATCCACTACCAGCTGCCCGAGCCGCTGCTGAGCCTGGTGGTGGCGACGGCGCTGACCGTCGACACCGCCCTCAAGCAGGACTCGCGGGGCCTCGGCTGACCTCGCTCAGAGCGCGGTGAGATGCCCCGGCGCGGACTTCCGGTCCGGCTGCCGGGGCAGCAACGCCGGTTCCGCGGAGGCCGATTCGGGCTCCAGCGCCAGTACGGCGGCCACGGGATGTTCGTGGTCGCCGTATTCGGGTGTCAGGGGTGCCACGGGGACCACCCGGGTCAGCAGCACCACACCCCACGAGGCGAGCCCGGCCCCCGCCAGCGCGAGGAGGATGCCGGCCGCGCCGCCCTGGAGGCGTTCGCCCAGCAGCGCGAGGCCGATCGCGGCGGCGGCCACCGGGTTGGCCAGCGTCACCACCGCGAGCGGGGCGCCGAGTCCGCCCCGGTAGGCGGTCTGCGAGAGCAGCAGCCCGCCCGCCGCGAACAACGCGACCAGCAGCGCGACCCCGACCACCTGCATGCTCAGCAGCGGGCCCGAGCGGTCCGTCGCCGCGACCGTCACGGTCTGGGTGAGCGCGGAGGCGACACCCGAGGCGACCCCGGACGCCGAAGCGTGCCGTAGCCCCGGCCGTGCGCCGCGCCGTGCCAGCACCCCGATCAGCGCGGCCGTCGTACCCGCGACCGCCAACGCCTGCGGAACGCTGAGGACTTGGTCGGGCTGCGGCCCGGACGCCGTGACCAGCAGAGCGGAGAGTCCCAGCAGGGTCAGGGCGGTGCCGCGCCACTCCACCGGGCTGACCCGCCGCCCGGCCACCCGCGCGCCCATCGGGACGGCGGCGACGAGGGTGAGCGCGCCCAGCGGCTGCACAACGGTCAGCGGGCCGTAGTTGAGGGCCACGACGTGCAGCAGCGCGGCCGACGCGTTCAGGACGACCGTCCACCACCAGGCTCCCGTGGCGAGCAGTCGCATCATGCCCGCGTCGGAGTTGCGGGCGGCCAGTCGTTCCTGGGCCACGGCCGCGGCGGCGTAGGCGACGGCCGAGAAGAGGGAGAGGGCGACGGCGACGAGGGTGGCGTTCATCGGCCGGCTCCGACGAGTACCGGCTGCTTCTCGGGGGCGAGCTCCGGCTGACCGCGGCCGGCCGTCGTCGCCGTCCGGTGCGGCGGGTGGATGAGCGCGAGGGCGGCGCCGAGCATGGCGGCGGCCACGATCGCGTCCAGCCAGTAGTGGTTCGCGGTGCCCACGATCACCAGCAGCGTGAGCAGCGGATGCAGCAGCCACAGCCAGCGCCAGCGCGAGCGGGTCGCCACGATCAGGCCGATCGCCACCATCAGCGCCCAGCCGAAGTGCAGCGAGGGCATCGCCGCGAACTGGTTCGAGAGGTGGTCGCTGGTCGGCGGGCCGTAGACCGAGGGGCCGTAGACCTTGGCGGTGTCGACCAGGCCGGTCGCGGCCAGCATCCGCGGGGGCGCGAGCGGGAACACGAAGGGCAGGACGAGGGCGGCCGAGGTGACCGTCGCCAGGACCCGGCGGGCCCAGACGTAGTGCGCGGGGCGCCGCAGGTACAGCCAGACCAGGCAGGCCACGGTGGCCGGGAAGTGGACCGTCGCGTAGAAGGTGTTCGCGAGGTGCACGAGGGTGTCGCTGTGCAGCAGCACCGACTGCACCGAGCCCTCGCCGGGGATGTGCAGGGTCCGCTCCAGGTCCCAGACGCGGCGGGCGTTGTGCAGGGCCTCACCGGTGTGGCCGGTCGCCAGTTGGCGGCCGAGCTTGTAGACGAGGAAGAGCCCCGCGACGAGCAGGAGCTCACGGACGAGCGGAGGCCGCGCTATCGCGCCGGTCTCCTTCTCTGCAGGCTCGGTTCGGGCATTCATCCCCCGGCCCCTTCGCTGATGGTGGTGCGTGTGGTGGTGCTGGCAGGGCTTGTGACCCTTCCGGCGGACCGAATTCATCGGTACGAGTTCGTTCCGATACGCCAGTGTACCGATACGAGCGGGTACCGATACGGTGGAGTACCGGTACACTGGCGTATCGATAGCGAAACGAGACACACTGGAGAGCGGGCCCCCGGGCCGCGGAACCGAGCGAGGAGAAGAGCCCATGACGTCGCAGGCTGAGGACGGACCGGACACGGTCGCCGCCTCGCGCCGCTCCAAGATCACGCCCGAGCGTGAGCGGGAGTTCTTCGACGCCGTGCTCGAACAGATAAGAGAATGCGGCTACGACTCCGTCAGCATGGAGGGCGTCGCCACCAGCACCCGGTGCAGCAAGTCCACGCTGTACCGGCAGTGGGGGACCAAGCCCCAGTTCGTCGCCGCCGCGCTCCGCGCCAACCGCCGGGTGCACTTCACCGGCATCGACACCGGATCCCTCGCGGAGGACCTGCGCCAGGCAGCGCGGGCCGCGGGCGCCTGGTCGGCGAAGGACACCAAACTGGTCTCGGCGCTCGGGCACGCCGTCACCCAGGACAGCGAACTCGCCGAAGCGCTCCGCGAGGCACTCGTCCACCCCGAGATCACCGCGCTGGAGGACATCCTGCGGCGCGGAGTGGAACGCGGCGAGATCCCGGCCGACCACCCGGCTCTGCCGTACGTCCCGGCCCAGATCTTCGGCGTCCTGCGGGCCCGTCCCGTCCTGGAGGGCTGCTACGCCGACCCCGACTACCTCGTCAAATTCGTGGAGGCCGCGGTGCTACCCGCACTCGGACTCACCTGAGAATCAGGCCGCCGTCCCTGGGATGACTGGACGGTGACCTGTTCGCGCCGCACCGTGGGGACGGGGGCGGCGCGCACCCCCCGGCCGGGTGGGGTTCCTCTTGAGCGGAGAGGCGCCCCACCCGGCCGACTGTGTGCGGGGAGGATCAGATCGTCTGGCCGTCGCCGCCGCCCGAGGCCACCTTGATGCCCGAGGTGATCTCGTCGATGACGGACTGCTTCTGGCCGACGTCGACACCGAAGCGGACCACGACGATCTGACTGGCGCTGGCCGGCGACGGGAACGCGAGCGACTCGACATAGCCGTCGGCGCCCTTGCTCGTCACCGCCTTCCAGCGGACCAGGTAGCCCTTCTGCCCGGCCACCGTCACGGCCTTGGACGCCAGCACCTGGTGCGAGGTGATGCTGCCGTAGGTCGTACCGCCGTAGGACTCCTTGGCGTTGGCGGCGATGTCCGCCTTCGCGACCGCCTCGGCGGTGGAGCCCTTCGTGCCCAGCACCACCGCGGGCGCCGAGTACGCGCCGCCGTTGGTGCAGGTCTGCGCGGTGTTGCCGGGGCACTTGTACGAGGTGTTCGACGACACCTGCGCGCCGACCTGGATGACCTGTCCGTACCAGTCGGACGGCACGGGAAGGCTGATGCCGTCGAGGGAGTCGGTCACCTTGCCGCCCGCCTCGACCTTCGGCTGCGCGGACTGGCTGGGCGCGGGCGTCGCACCACCCGTGCCACCGGACCCGCCCGTCCCGCCGGACCCGCCGAAGGGATCGCTCTGGCCACCCGTACCGCCCTGTCCCTCCGGGCCGCCCTGTCCGCCGAAGCCGCCCTGGCCGTTGGGCGCCTGCTGCGTGCCGGCCTGGTCGCCGTTCCCGCTGCCGTTGTCGGACAGCGCGTACGCACCGACACCGATGGCCGCGAGCACCGCGACCGCCGCCGCCACGGCTATGCCCGTGCGCAGATTGCGGCGCGGGGCGGCCGGGGGCAGCGCGGGATACGCCGGGTAGGCCCCGGCGGCGGGCGGTTCCGTCGGGGGACCCCATTCGGCGGCCGACCCGGCGGGGCGGGTCTGGTCCGTCCAAGCCTTGCCGTCCCACCAGCGCTCGGTGGAAGGACCGTCATTCGTCTGCCCGGGATCGGGGTACCACCCGGGGGGAGTCACCTGCGTCATGTACCTACCGTATGAGGCGTCGGTGAAAGCGGGATGAGAGGATCCGGTCCGAATCGGCCGGAGGGGGCGGAGCGGCGCCCGGAGAGGCACGGCGGGCGGGCGCTGGCCCGGTCCTCGTCGTCCTGGCCCGTTGGCTTCCCGCCTGTTTGCGGCCGTGCTCGATTACCGGCGCCGGTCCTGCGCGGCTGCCCCGGCCGGTTATCTCAATGCGAGCCGTGTCGGCGCTTGTTCTGCCGTCGTGGCGGGGCGCTGGTCTGGTCTTCGGCGTTCTGGCCGGTCGGCTTCCTGCGTGTTTACGGCCGTGCTCGTTCACCGGCACCGGTCTCACCCCGGCCGCCCCGCCCGTCACCCCAACACGAGCCGCACCGGCGCCTGTTCCGTCGTCGTGGCGGGGCGCTGGCCCGGCCCTCGGCGTCCGGGCCGGTCGGCTTCGCGCCTGTTTGCGGCCGTGCTCGTTCACCGGTACCGGTCCTACCCGGCTGCCGCGTGACCGCAATACGAGCCGCTGCGGCGCCTGTTCCGTCGTCGTGGCGGGGCGCTGGCCTGGTCCTCGGCGTCCCGGCCCGTCGGCTCCCTGCCTGTTCCCGGCCGCGCTCGATCACCCGTACCGGTCCCACCCGCCCGTCACCCCAACACGAGCCGCACCGGCGCCCGTTCCGCCGCCGGGGGCAACCGCAGTCCGCGTCGCCCCGGTGTCACCGAGCCCAGCACGCTCGGATGCCGGGCGCCCGTGCTCGTCGGGACGGTGCCCGGTAGGCCGTGGGCCGTCAGGAAGCCGAGGACGGCGAAGGCGTAGGCCTCCTTCGCGGTGGACGGCAGGCCCAGTTCGTCGGAGGTGCGCAGGGGGATGTCCGGGAGTTCGGCGGCGAGGAGGTCCATCAGGACCGGGTTGCGGGTGCCGCCGCCCGAGGCGATCACCTCCGTCGCGGCCACCGACCGGACCGCGTCCGCGACCGTGCGGGCCGTGAGCAGGGTGAGGGTCGCGACGACGTCCTCGGCGGACAGGGTCCCTAGGCCGGCCAGCGCGTCCCGCAGATAGCCGAGGTGGAACAGTTCCTTGCCGGTCGTCCTCGGGGCGGGCAGCGCGTAGTACGGCTCCTTCAACAGCCGGTCCAGCAGCGGCTGTTGGACCGTTCCGCGGGCGGCGAGGGCGCCCTCCTCGTCGTACGCGAGACGCCCGCCGCTGAACCCCCGGGCCGCCGCGTCGATCAGCGCGCACGCCGGTCCGGTGTCGAAGGCCGTCCCGTCGGGCGCGGTGAGGTTGGCGATCCCGCCGAGGTTGAGCGCGACCGGGGTGCCCGGACGGCCGCGCAGCCACAGCAGGTCCACCAGGCTGACCAGCGGCGCGCCCTGGCCCCCGGCGGCGATGTCGCGCGGCCGGAAGTCGGCGACCACCGGCAGCCCGGTCGCCTCGGCGATCCAGGCCGGCTGCCCCAGTTGCAGCGTGCCGCGCACCGTGCCGCCCTCCACCCAGTGGTAGACGGTCTGTCCGTGCGAGGCCACCAACTCGGCCCGCCCGTCGCACAGTTCGACGTTCGCCCGGACGGCCGCCGCGGCGAAGGCCTGCCCGATCCGGGTGTCCAGCCGGCACACCTCGGCCAGGGTGGTGGCCGTCGGCGGCAGCGCCGCCGCGAGCGCGTCGCGCACCTCGTCGTCGTAGGCCTCGCTCACCATCCCGAGCGGCTCCAGTACGACACTGTCACCGACGAGGCTCAGCCCGGCCGCCGCCGCGTCGATCGCGTCGTACGACGTCCCGGACATCAGCCCGATCACCCGCATCCGTGTCCTCCCGACCCGCCTGTCCCACCGGGCGCTTGCCCACCGTCAGCGCGAGCACACTCACCGCGCAGGCCGCCGCCGCGTAGTACGCGGGGATGTCCGCGTTCCCGGTCCGCTCCGCGCTCCTGGTGATGATGAGCCCCGCACAGCCCGAGAAGACCGCATTGGACAGGGCGTAGGCGAGTCCCAGACCGGTGTGGCGCACGCTCGTCGGGAACAGTTCGGAGAGCATCGCCGGGCCGGGCCCCGCCATCAGCCCGACCACCGCACCCGCCCCGAACACCCCGACACCCATCACCGCGTCCGAAGTCCCGCCGTCCTGAAGGAGGTTGAGCAGGGGCACGGAAAGGACCACGACCAGCACGGCCCCCGTCACCATCACCGGCCGCCGCCCCACCCGGTCGCTCAGCAGCCCGGCCGGCAGGACGGCGACCGCGAAACCCGCGTTGGCCAGGACCGTCGCGAGCAGCGCCTGCCGGAAACTCGCGCCGAGCGTGCTCTGCAGATACGACGGCAGCACGACGAGGAAGGTGTAACCGGCCGCCGCCCACCCCATCACCCGCCCGGCGCCCAGCGCGATCGCCGCCCTGACCTCACGCGCGGGCGGCACCACCCGCACCGGCCCGTTCCGGAACGACGGCGTCTCCTCCAGCCGCAGCCGGAGCCACAGCGCCCCGAGTCCCATCGGCAACGCCAGCAGGAACGGCAACCGCCAGCCCCAGTCGCCCAGTTGGACGGGATCGAGGACGGTCGCGAGCAGCGCCGCCACGCCCGCTCCGCCCAACAGCCCCAGCGCCACGGTGAACGACTGCCACGCCCCGTACAGCCCATGCCGGCCCGGCGGAGCGAACTCCGTCAGCACCGACACCGCGCCCCCGAACTCCCCACCCGCGGACAGCCCCTGAACGACCCTCAGAAACGTGAGCAGCCAGGGCGCGAGGGCACCGGCCGTCGCATACGTCGGCAGCACGCCGATCAGCGTCGTCGCGCCGGTCATCAGCGCGATCACCAGGATCAGCACCGGACGCCGGCCCACCCGGTCGCCGAGCCGGCCGTACAGGGCGGCGCCGAGAGGCCGGAAGAAGAACGCCAGCGCGAACGCGGCGTACGTCCTCACCAGGCCCTCGGCGGCGCCCCCGCCCGCCGGGGTGAAGAACCGCGCCGCGATCACCGTCGCGAAGTAGCCGTAGACACCGAACTCGTACCACTCGATGAAATTGCCCACCGACCCCGCGATCAGAGCCCTTACCCCAGACCTGTCCGGGACGGGCCGGAACCGATCGGAAAACACCTTCATTTCAACGCCTCTTGACCGTTCGTCATATCCGCGAGCCCCGCCGGGCGGCCCGCGTCACCCGTTGCGGCAACAGGTGCCCGGACCGGCCTTCACATCGGCATCCGGACGGCTACGCTCAAGGTCCGTACGTCGTTCGGCCTACTGGGGAGGTTTCGGGATGACGGAGGAACGGCCTGCGGACGCCGCCTCGGCCTCCCTGTGGGAGCGCGAGGAGGAAGTCGCCGGCGTGGCGGAGGCGATCGACGCCCTGTGCGCGGACGAGTCGTCCTCGGGCAGGCTGCTGCTGGTCCGCGGCGAGGCGGGACTCGGCAAGACCGCGCTCCTGGCGGAGGCCCGACGCGTCGCCGAGGCGCGCGGCTGCCAGGTCTGGCAGGCCCGCGGCGGCGAGACCCTCAAGTCCGTCCCCTTCAATGTCGTCCGGCAGTTGCTGCAGCCCGCCCTGATCTCGCTGATGCCCGAGGAGATCCGCGAGTACCTCGGCGACTGGTTCGACATCGCGGGACCCGCCCTCGGCGTCACGGAACCGGGCGAGCGGCAGGCCGACCCGCAGGGCGTGTGCGACGGTCTGGTCGCCGCGATGAGCCGGCTCTCCAAGCGCTACTGGCCGCTGGTCCTGCTGATCGACGACGCCCACTGGGCCGACCAGGAGACCCTGCGCTGGCTCGCCGCGTTCGCCGAGCGCCTCGACGACCTGTCCGTCCTGGTCGTGGTCGCCCGCAGGCCCGGCGAGGTCAGCGGCGAGAGCGCCCAGTACCTGGAGGCGATCGCCGCCACCGCCGGCCATGCCATCACCGACGTGAACGCCCTGACCCCGGCCGCGACGGCCGGGCTCACCCGCGCCACCGTCGGCCCGCACGCCGACGCGGCTTTCTGCCGCGAGGTGTGGGCGGTCACCGACGGCAACCCCTACGAAACCGTGGAACTCCTCGCCAAGGTCCAGGACAGCGCCCTCGAACCCGTCGAGGCCTCGGCCGCCGAACTGCGCGCCCTGAACCGCTCCGCACGCGGCCGCGGACTGGTCGCCCGCCTCGACGACCTGGGCGCCGAGGCCCGCCGGTTCGCCTGGGCCGCCGCCATCCTCGGCACCGGCATCTCCGTGAAGCTGGTGGCCAGGCTCGCCACCATGGGCAGCGACGAGGCGGAGCGCTGCGCCGATCTGCTGCGCAGCGCCCGCATCCTCACCGCACCCGACCCGGCCGCGTCCCAGGCCGACGCCGGCGAGCTGGAGTTCGTCCACCCGCTGATCGCCAGCGCCGTCTACGACTCGATTCCGGGCGGATGGCGTACGGCCATGCACGGCATCGCCGCCCAGGTCGTCACCGACTCCGGACTGGGCGCCGCCTCCGCCTCACGGCATCTCCTCCAGGTGCACCCGGACGACGACCAGGAACTCGTCGAGTCAACTGCGCGAGGCCGCCCGGGAACACCTCTCCATCGGCGCCCCCGACGCCGCCCGCCGCTGTCTGGAACGGGCCCTGGTGGAGCCGCCCCTTCCCGAGGTCCACGCGCACGTGCTCTACGAACTCGGCTGCGCCACCCTGCTGACCGCGCCCGCCGTCACCATCGGCCATCTGCAGACCGCGCTCGGCATGCCGGGGCTGGACGGTCAGGCGCGCGTGGACGCCGTCCTGCGGCTGTCCCAGGCGCTGGTCCACAACGACCAACTGGAGGTGGCCGTCCGCACGGTCGAGGCGGAGGCCGCCCGGCACGAACCGGGCGTCGCCAAGATGCGGTTGCAGGCCGTGCAGTACATGTGGGAGGGCGTCCACGCGGGCGAGGCCGGCCTGCCCGGTCGCTCCGAGCGCCTCGCCGCCCTCGCCCGTACCTGCACCGGCCGCGACAACTCCGAGCGGGCGCTGCTGATCCTGCGCGGTTTCGACGCCATGGCCCACGGCGAGAACGCCGAGGAGGTCGTCGAATTCTGCGACCGCGCCCTCGTCAACGGACGGCTCGCGCCCGGGCTCGGCTGGACGGACAGCGAGTGGGGCGTCGAGATGCTCCTGATGCTGACCGCCTCGTACGCCTACACGGACCGCCTGGACCGCGCGGAGAGCCTGTACAACGAGGCCCTGCGTGCCTACGAGTCCGCTCGATGGAGCGGCGGCCATCTGTCCCTGGCCCAGGCCTACGTCGGTCTCGGACACCGCAGGCGCGGACGTCTCCGCGAGGCGGAGGCCGTGCTGCGCGAGTCGCTTGAGGTCGCCGAGCGGGTCGGCCGCGGACTGCCCGTGTACTGGTCGGCGGCCTGCAACCTCGTCGACACGCTGCTCGCCCGCGGTCATGTCGACGAGGCCTGGGCGACCGCGGAGCAGTACGGTTTCGCACCGCCCTACCCGTCCACCATCGTGCTGCCCGACCTCCGCTGCGTGCGCGGCCGGCTGCTGCTCGCCGTCGGCCGGAAGAAGGAGGGCATCAACGAACTGGAGCAGGCCGCGAAGGCGGCGACCGTACGTGGCCACCACAACCCGGTGACGGTCCCGTGGGCCGTGGACCTCGCCCGGGCGCTCGCCACCGAGGACCCGACCCGCGCCGCCCAACTCGCCTCCGACGCCCGCCGCCAGGCCGAGCGCTTCGGCACCGACACCGCGATCGGCGAGGCTCTGCGCTGCGCCGCCGCGCTGGAGACGGGGCAGCGCGCGGTACGGCTCGCCGGGCAGGCCGCCACGTATCTGGAGTCCTCACCCTGCCAGTACGAACACGCGGCGGCACGGGTCGAGTACGGCATCGCGGCGAGGTCGGTGTCCGAGATCAAGAGGGGTCTGACGCTGGCCCGTTCGTGCGGGGCGGACGGGTTGGTGGCGCAGGCGCTGGAGGTTCTGGAGACGGGCCGGGGCCTGCGCTGACACCTCACATGGCCAGCAACTGATCCGTGACGGCGGCCAGCCGCTTGCGCACCTCGGGGTCGTACGCCGCCTCGTGCGCCCGCGAGGGACTCGTGCCGTCGAAGTAGCCGCCCGTGCCCAAGTCCCTTGTGGCCAGGGCCAGTACACCCGGGGCGCCGTCGGCCACGGAGTTCCAGGGCGTGATGTCGCTCTCGCGCACCATCGCCGTGTCCATGTACGTCGCCGGGTGCAGCACGTTGACCGAGACGCCGGTACCCGTCAACTCCTCGGCGAGCGTGAAGGTATGGGCGGCCAGGGCGAACTTGCTGCGGCAGTACGCGGAGACACCGCTGTAGCCGCGGGTCAGCTCGGGGTCGTCGAAGTCGAGGGGTTCCTGGCCGGCCGAGCCCACGTTGACGATCCGGGACGGGGCGCCCGCGCGGAGCACCGGCAACAGGGCGCGGGTCAGGGCGACCGGCGCCAAGTAGTTGACCGCCAGCCGCAGTTCATGCCCGTCGACGCTCAGCTCACGCCCCGCACCACGTGAACCCCCGCCCACGCCCGCGTTGTTGATCAGCACGTCGAGCCGGGGATGCGCGGCGGCGACCCGGTCGCCCAGCTCCCGCACCCGCGCCAGCGAGGCCAGGTCGGCGACGAACCCCTCGGCCGTGCCCTCGGCCCTCAGCTCTTCGACGAGCCGGTCGGTGCGGCCCGGGTCACGCCCGTGCGCGAGGACGAGATGCCCGGAGCGGACCAGCTCGAAGGCGAGAAACCGGCCCAGACCGGAGGTGGCACCGGTGATCAGAACAGTGGACATACCGCCAGCCTAGGCACGGCCGGGTGCCGGGCGGGAACGGCTGGGTGCTGTTGCTGAGGCTACGACCGGCAGGGTCACCCTTCTTCTTGCTCTTCTTCCTCTTCGGCCAGGACCCGCTGCGCGGTCGCGAACGCCGAGTTCGCCGCCGGCACCCCGCAGTACACGGCGCTCTGCAGCAGTACGGCGCCGATCTCCTCCGGTGTGAGCCCGTTGCGGCGCGCGGCGCGGACATGCATGGCCAGCTCGTCGTAGTGGCCGTGCGCGATCAGCGCGGTGAGCGTGATCATGCTGCGTTCGCGGCGCGTCAGCGTGGGGTCGGTCCAGATCTCGCCCCACGCGTACCGGGAGATGAAGTCCTGGAAGCGGGCCGTGAACGCTGTCTGCCGGGCCTGCGCCCGGTCCACGTGCTCGTCGCCGAGCACCTCCCGCCGTACCGCCATCCCACGCCTCGCACCCCCGCCCAGGTGGGCGCGGAGCGCGGTGAGGACGGCCTCCGGGCACTGCGCGGGCGCCAGATGGGAGGCGCCCGGGAGCTCCACGAGGGCCGCGCCCGCGACGGCGTCGGCGATCTCCCGCAGATGGGCGGGCGGGGTCGCCGGGTCCTCGCGTCCCGCGATCACCAGCGTCCGTACGCCGATCCCGGACAGCCGCTCGCGCAGGTCGTACGCGGCCAGCGCGTCGCAGCACGCGGCGTACGCGGCCGGGTCGGCGGACCGCTGGTCGGCCACCAGCTCCGGCACGGTGAACCCGGGCGTGAACCAACGGGAGTCGGCGTTCTCGGCCAGCCAGTCCACCCCCTCGCTCCGCACTCGTGCGGCCCGCTCCTCCCACGGCTTAGAGCCGTTGAAGTGCGCCGAGGAACAGATGACGGCGAGCGACGCGATCCGCTCGGGGTGCGTCACCGCGAGGTGCAGGCCGACCGCGCCCCCCAACGACACACCCGCGTAGGCGAATTGATCGACACCGAGCGAGTCGGCGAGTGCGAGCACCAGGTCGGCGAGGTCGGCCACGGTCGCGTCGGGACCGATCAGGTCGGCCGCCGAACCGCCGTGCCCGGGCAGGTTCCAGCGGATCACCCGGTGGGTGAGGGACAGTTCGGGCGCGACCTTGTCCCACAGGGCGTAGGAGGTGCCCAGCGAGGGCCCGAGCAGCAGCGGGGGAGCGGAATCGGGGCCCTCGGTACGGAAGTCGAGCAGTGTCTCGGTCAACGTCGCTCCAGCGCACGGTCGGTGAGGGCTCCGGCGGAACCCGTGTAACGGGCGGGGTCGGTGAGGGCGATGAGATCGAGGTCCTTCAACTCGGGCTCCTCGGCGAGCAGTTCGGCCAGCGTGCGGCCCTCGGCGTACGTCCGCCGGGCGGCCTCGGTGAGCAGTTCCTTGGCGCGGGCCCGCCCGAGCAGCGGTGCCAGGTCGGCCGACAGCCGCTCCGAGACGATCAACCCGTGGGTGAGACCGAGGTGTTCACGCATCGCCTCCGGACGCACCCGCAGTCCCTCGGCCAGCTCGGCGGCGTCGCGCGCCGCACCGCCGACCAGTCGCAGCAGCTCCCGCAACGGTTCCCACTCGGCGTGCCAGGCCCCGGCCGGCCGCTCGTCCTCGGCGACCAGCGAGCCGTACAGGACGGCCGCGAGCTGCGGTGCCCGGCGCGCGGCGGCGGCGATCAGCGTGGACCGTACGGGATTCGCCTTGTGGGGCATGGCGGACGAGCCCCCGCCGCTGCCCTCCGCGACCTCGGCGATCTCGGTGCGGCACAGCACGAGCACATCGGCGGCGGCCTTGCCCAGCGCCCCCGCCGTGAAGGCCAGGCACCCGGCGAGGTCGGCGATCGGGGTACGCAGCGTGTGCCACGGCAACAGCGGTGCCGTCAGGCCGAGTTCGCGGGCGTACGCGTCCGGCAGGGCGAGCGGGTCCTCGGCGCCGTAGGCGGTGAAGGCCGCCAAGGTGCCTGCCGCGCCCCCGAGTTGAGCCGGGAGCCCGTCCCGAACGGCCCGCACCCGGTCCCGTGCGTCGAGCACGAGTGACCGCCATCCGGCGGCCTTCAGCCCGAAGGTCGTCGGTACGGCGTGCTGGGTGAGCGTCCGGCCGGGCAGCGCGGTGTCGCGGTGGTCGGCGGCGAGCCGGGCCAGCGCCTGTTCCGTGCGGGCCAGGTCGCCGAGGACCAGGTCCAGGGTGCGGGCGGCGACCAGCATTGTGGCCGTGTCCATGATGTCCTGGCTGGTCGCACCCCGGTGGACGTAGGGGCCGTACTTCCCGCCGACCGCCTCCGTCAGATCGGCGACCAGCGGGATGACCGGGTTGCCGCCCACGCGGGCGCGTTCGGCGAGCGCGTGGATGTCGAAGCGGCCGGGGTCGGCGGCCTCGGTCACCGCCGTCGCGGCCCCGGCCGGGGCGAGCCCCAGCGCGGCCTGGGCGCGGGTCAGCGCGGCCTCCGCGTCGAGCAGTGCCCGCAGATAGGCGCTGTCGCTCGTCGCGGTCACCGCGGGGGAACCCGTCCAGCCGGGCCCGAGCAGCCCGGCGTCGACGTGGTCACCGGTGTCGTACTCAGATGTCACTGGAACTCCAGGAAGACCGTTTCGCCCTCGCCCTGAAGGCGGATGTCGAAACGGTAGGTCCCCCGGCCCTGGTCGGCGGCGATCAGCGTGTCGCGCCGGTCGCCCACCCGGGTGAGCAGCGGGTCGGCGGCGAGGGCCGCGTCGTCGCCCGGCAGATAGATCCGGGTGAAGAGATGGACCAGCAGCCCGCGCGCGAACACGCACACGCTGAGGTACGGGGCGCTGTTCCCGCGTGCGCCGGGCCGCAGGGTCCGCGCGTACCAGTGGCCGTTGGCGTCGGTCTGGATACGGCCCCAGCCGGTGAACTCCACGCCGTTGCGGCCGAGATAGCCGCCGGTCGCGGGGTCGCGCCGGATCGAACCGTCGACGGTGGACAGGGTGCCGTCGGGGTCGGGCCCCCACAGTTCCACGAACGCGTCCGGCAGCGGATTGCCCTCGCCGTCGTACACGTATCCCTGGACCGTGATCGTGTCCGGGTGGCCCACGGGCGCGATGTCACCGCCGCCGGGGAAGGGCAGCGCGTAGCCGTAGAAGGGGCCGACCGTGTGCGACGGGGTCGGCAGCACCGACTCCGGACGATTGGTGTCGATCTTCGTCATGGCGGGTCAGCGTCCTTCTTCGATCCAGGTGGCGTGCGGGCCGTCGAGCACGATGTCCCAGTGGTAGCCCATCGAGAACTCGGGCACGGACAGGCTGTGGTCGTAGGTCGCGACGAGGCGCTGCCGGGCCGCGTCGTCCGTCACCGACTGGATGATCGGGTCGTAGGGGAACAGCGGATCGCTCGGGAAGTACATCTGCGTCACCAGCCGCTGGGTGAACGCCGTGCCGAACATCGAGAAGTGGATGTGCGCCGGACGCCAGGCGTTGACGTGGTTGCGCCAGGGGTAGGGGCCCGGCTGGATCGTCGTGAAGCGGTAGCGGCCCTCGTCGTCGGTCAACGTGCGGCCCACACCGGTGAAGTTGGGGTCCAGCGGGGCGTCGTGCTGCTCGCGCTGGTGCGCGTAGCGGCCGGCCGAGTTCGCCTGCCAGATCTCCACGAGCTGCCCGCGGACCGGACGCCCGTCGCGGTCCAGCAGCCGCCCGGAGACGGTGATCCGCTCACCGATCGGCTCCCCGTGGTGCTGCCGGGTCAGGTCGTTGTCGATCTCGGTGATGTCCCGTTCGCCGAAGGCGGGGGAGGCGAGTTCCACCAGCTCCGGGTCCTTGGAGACGTCGATGGTGACCGGCGGCTGTTTCGGGTGACGCAGCTGCGAGGAGCGGTACGGGGCGTAGTCGCGGCGCGGGTGGTGCTCGACCGGGGCGCCGTCCGCGACCCGCTTCTCGTACGTCGCGTGCTCGGCCGCTATTTCGAGGTCGATGTCGTGCTGGGTGAGAGCCATGGGGTTCCTACCGTTCGAGGACGAGGGCGAGGCCCTGGCCCACGCCGATGCAGAGGGTGGCGACACCAACTCCTGTTCCCTTGCGGGCGAGTTGGTGGGCGACGGTGCCGGCGAGCCGGGCACCGGAGGCGCCGAGGGGGTGGCCCAGCGCGATGGCGCCGCCCTGGGGGTTGAGGATCGCGGGGTCGAACTCGGGCCATTCGGCGACGCATCCGAGGACCTGGGCGGCGAAGGCCTCGTTCAGTTCGAGGACTGACAGATCGTCAAATCCCTTGCCCGCCTTGGTGAGTGCGCGATCGACGGCTTCGACGGGGGCGAGTCCGAAGTAGTCAGGGTCGATACCGCTGACCCCGGTCGCGGAGATCCGCGCGAGGGGTTCGCGGCCGGTGGCCTTCAGCCCCTCCTCGTCGACCAGGAGCAGTGCTGCGGCACCGTCGTTGAGCGGCGAGGCGTTGCCCGCCGTGACCGTCCCGTGCTCGGTGCGGAACGACGGCTTGAGCCGGGCCATCGCCGAGAGGGAGGCGTCCGGGCGTACGCATTCGTCGGCGCCGAAGGCGACCGGGTCACCCTTGCGCTGCGGGACCGGGACGGGCGCGATCTCGTCGTCGAAGAGACCCGCGGCCTGCGCCTCGGCCGCCTTGCGGTGGCTGGCGAGCGCGAACTCGTCCTGCTGCTCGCGGCCGATCTTGTGCTTGTCGGCGATCAGCTCCGCGCTCTCGCCGAGCGGGACGGTCCACCGCGGGTTCATGGCCGGGTTGGTCATGCGCCAGCCGAGCGTGGTCGAGTACAGCTCGGTGTGCCCGGCGGGGAAGGGCCGGTCCGACTTGGGCAGCACGTACGGGGCGCGGGTCATCGACTCCACTCCGCCCGCAACGGCGATGGAGGCGTCGCCGACCGCGATGGCCCGGGCGGCCTGGATGACGGCTTCGAGCCCGGAGGCGCACAGCCGGTTGACGGTCACGCCCGGCACCGAGGTGGGCAGGCCGGCGAGGAGAGCGGCCATGCGGGCGACGTTGCGGTTCTCCTCGCCGGCGCCGTTGGCGTTGCCGAAGTAGACGTCCTCGATGCGGGCCGGGTCCAACTGGGGCGTGCGGGCGAGGAGTTCACGGAGGGCGTGGGCGGCGAGGTCGTCGGGGCGGACCGAGGCGAGCCCTCCGCTGTGCTTGCCGAACGGGGTGCGGACGGCGTCGACGAGGTAAACCGGGTTCACAGCAGGCCTTCCGTGACGATGAGTTTCGCGTCGGTCCTGGCGACGATCTCCTCGACCGCGACTGAGGGCGCGGTCTCGGTCAGCACCAGACCGTCGGGTGTCACGTCGATCACGCCGAGATCGGTGATGACTCGGTTCACACATGCTTTCCCGGTGAGCGGCAGCACGCATTCCGAGAGGATCTTCGGGGAGCCGTCCTTGGCCACATGGGTCATGACGACGATGACCGTGCGGGCGCCGTGCACGAGGTCCATCGCCCCGCCGATCCCGGTGATCATCTTGCCGGGGACCGCCCAGTTCGCCAGGTCGCCCCCGGCCGACACCTGCATCGCGCCCAGCACGGCGACATCGATGTGACCGCCCCGGATCATCCCGAAGGAGAGCGAGGAGTCGAAGAAGGAGGCGCCCGGCAGGACCGTCACGGTCTCCTTGCCGGCGTTGATCAGATCCGGGTCGACCTGGTCCTCGGTCGGATACGGACCGGTGCCCAGGATGCCGTTCTCCGACTCCAGGATCACCTCCACGCCCGGCGGGAGGTAGTTCGGGATCAGGGTCGGCAGACCGATGCCGAGATTGACGTACTGCCCGTCTTCGAGTTCGAGCGCGGCACGGGCCGCCATCTGCTCGCGTGTCCAGGCCATCAGTTGCTCACCGTCCGCCGCTCGATCCGCTTGTCGGCGGCCTGCTCAGGGGTGAGGGCCACCACCCGCTGTACGAAGATCCCGGGCAGGTGCACCGCGTCCGGGTCGATCTCGCCGGGTTCGACCAGCTCCTCGACCTCGGCGATGGTCACCCTTCCCGCCATCGCCGCGAGGGGGTTGAAGTTCCGGGTGGACTTGTTGAAGACGAGGTTGCCGTGCCGGTCGCCCTTCGCCGCCCGCACCAGCGCGAAGTCCGTGCGGATGCCGTGCTCCAGGACGTACTCGGTGCCGTCGAACTCCCGCACCTCCTTCGGCGGCGAGGCGAGCGAGACGCCGCCGGAGCCGTCGTAGCGCCAGGGCAGTCCGCCCTCGGCGACCTGGGTGCCGACGCCCGCGGGGGTGTAGAACGCGGGGATGCCCGCCCCACCCGCCCGCAGCCGTTCGGCGAGGGTGCCCTGGGGGATCATCTCGACCTCCAGTTCCCCGGCGAGGTACTGGCGGGCGAACTCCTTGTTGGCGCCGATGTAGGAGCCGGTCACCCGCGCGATCCGCCCGGCGGACAGCAGCATCGCCAGACCGGACTCCATCGCCCCGCAGTTGTTGGAGACCACGCCCAGTGCGCCGACCCCGCGCTCGAACAGGGCCTGGATCAGCAAGTTCGGCACCCCGCTCAGCCCGAAGCCGCCGACCGCGAGCGTCGCTCCGTCCGGCACATCGGCCACGGCCTCGTCGGCCGTGGCGACCACCTTGTCCATCCGTGAAGCTCCGTCCCGTCCGAGCGCCCGGTCAGCAGTTCATCAGGGCACTGAGCATTTCGGTGAAGTTTCCTTCACGCTGTCACTGTGCGGACTTCGCGTCAAGACCCGGGAGAACAGTGAGGTCAGCTCGGTACGCAGGGCTGGACTCGGCCGTAGGGCATCCGGGTATCGTTCAGTGCACGGATGAATATGACCTCGGGAGGGCACATGGCCGCGGTGGACCTCACCACCCACCCCGGGCACCTCGCCCGGCGACTGCAGCAGGCGCACTACCTGCTGTGGAACACGATGGTCTCCGAGGAGATCACCTCGCCGCAGTTCGCGGTGCTCAACGCGCTCGCCGACGAGCCCGGGCTGGACCAGCGGACGGTGGGGGAGCGGGTGGGCCTGGACCGGTCGACCATCGCCGAGGTGATCAGCCGGCTGATCCGACGCGGGTTGCTGGACAAGTGTCGCGATCCGCAGGACGGCCGCCGATTTCTGCTGCGCCTGACCGGCGACGGCATGCGCACCCACCGCAAGCTGATCGTGCGCACGGCCAGGATGAACCAGGTCTTCCTGGCCCCGCTCTCCGCCGCCGAACAGACCGTGTTCTTCGACCTCATCCAGCGGGTCGCGGACGCGGCGGAGGGGCTCCGCAACCCCGCGGAACCCCTCGCGGCCCAGCGCTGAACCGTCACCGCTCCACGGTGTCAGGCCTTCGCGAACACCACCCACACCTGGCCCTTCGCGAAGTTGACGGGTGTGCCGTCCGAGGTGGTGAACTCCGTTCCGTCCGTGGCCTTCTGCCGCTTCCAGTCGACGCTGTACGTACGGCCGTCCCGCAGCACGTCCGCCTTCCCGGAGCCGACGGTCACCGTCTCGGGCGTGTTGTTGCCGAGGACGTCGTGGTACACGGACTTGCGGATCCGCACGTACTGCACGACGACCGTCGCCGGGGCCAGCCGCTTGCCGGCGGTGGTCACGGTGGGCGTGCCGTCCTCGGTGACCAGCCAGCGGTGCTTGCCCTCGGACCAGGTGAAGGTGAAGCGGGCCGCCGGATAGCGCACGGTCCGGGAGGCCGTGGGCCTGCCGCCCGAGGGGGCCGCGCCGTAGCGGAAGCCGGTCGTCAGGGCCGCCGAGCCCGGGGCGGCGGAGAGCAGCTTGTCCGGGCGGAGATAGAGGTTGTGCGGGGCCGACTTGTCGACTCCCCGGTAGTAGGCGCCGGACGCCTGCTCGGGCGACGCGGACCGCAGCGGCGCCTTGGCGATCAGCGGGAGGAGTTTGTGCTGCGCCCCGGAGAACGCGAGCGTCGGGTCGTCGAACTGGCGCAGCAGCTCCAGATCGGACACCCGGGCGCTGCGCACCGGCCCGACGGACTTCGGCAGCTTGGTCGCGAACACCGCCATCAGCCGGCTCAGCCCGCCCTCGACCTGCTCGGCGTACACGACGTCCGCGGAGTCCAGGCCGGTCTGCGGGCGGGCCGCGGACACGTTGTCGATCTTCACCGCGAGCACCGGACCGGCGGCGGCGACCGTGCCGCCACCGCTCGGGCTCTGCGTCGGGGACTGGCTCTGTCCCCGTCCGTCGTCGGCGGGGCGGCCGTGATGTGCCGTGCAGCCCACCGCCAGGGAAGCTGTCATCGTGGCGGCCAGCAGCGCCGCTCTTCTCGCGCCGCGACGCCGGGGCGCCCTCTGTCCCATGCCCACCGTTGCCACCAAGTCTGTGTTTTCGATTGTGCTCTTATAAGTTCATTGATGGCCATACCCGATCGGTTGTGATTGTGCGCGTCGAATGGGCCGATCGGCCCACCCGGAGATCCGGAAGAGGTCACTCCGGCGGTCCGAGGATCTCCGCGAGGTCGTAGCGGACCGGTTCCTCCAGCTGTGCGTAGGTGCAGCTCTCGGGCGTCCGGTCCGGGCGCCAGCGGCGGAAGCGCGCCGTGTGCCGGAAGCGCACACCGTTCTCCATGTGGTCGTACGCCACCTCGGCCACCCGCTCCGGAGCGAGCGGCACCCAGGAGAAGTCCTTCTTGTTCGACCAGCGGCTCGGCGCACCCGGCAGCCGGGCCGTCTCGTGGGCCGCCTCCTCCGCCCAGGCCGCCCATGGATGCCCCGACGGGTCGGTCATGCGCAGCGGCTCCAGCTCCTCGATCAGCTCCGCGCGCCGCTTCATGGTGAAGGCGGCGGACACCCCCACGTGCTGCAGGGTGCCCTGCTCGTCGTAGAGGCCGAGGATGAGCGAGCCCACGACGGGTCCGCTCTTGTGGAGGCGGTACCCGGCGACCACCACATCCGCCGTCCGCTCGTGCTTGATCTTGAACATGGCGCGTTCGTCCTGGCGGTAGCGCAGATCCAGCGGCTTGGCCACGACACCGTCGAGCCCGGCCCCCTCGTACTGCTCGAACCAGCGCCGCGCCACCTCGATGTCGGTGGTCGCGGGCGCCAGATGCACGGGCGCGGTCACGTCCGACAGTGCCAGGGCGAGCAGGCCCCGGCGGTCGCCGAGCGGCACGTCCAGCAGTGACTCCTCGGCGAGGGCCAGCAGGTCGAAGGCGACGAAAGAGGCAGGGGTCCGCTCGGCCAGCGTCCGCACCCGTGAGTCGGCCGGGTGGATGCGCTCGGTCAGCGCGTCGAAGTCGAGCCGCCCCTCCCGGGCGATCACGATCTCCCCGTCCAGCACGCAACGCTCCGGCACCCTCTCCTTCAGCGCCTCGACCAGTTCGGGAAAGTACCTGGTCAGCGTCTTTCCGGTACGGCTGCCCAGCTCGACCTGGTCACCGTCGCGGAACACGATCGCCCGGAAGCCGTCCCACTTCGCCTCGTAGTGCATGCCCGGCGGAATCCTCGCCACCGACTTGGCGAGCATCGGCTTCACGGGCGGCATCACCGGCAGATCCATGGTTCCGATTGTGCTCTCGTACGGTGTTTATCGCCCGGTATGCGATGTCTGTACGGCGGGCCTACGGTGGCTCGCATGGGCGAAGCGGTGGAACTGGAGGCGGGCGGCCGGACGGTACGGCTGTCCAGTCCCGACAAGATCTTCTTCCCGGAGCGCGGCTTCACCAAGCTGGACCTCGCCCGGTACTACATCGCGGTCGGCCCCGGAATCCTCCGCGCCCTGCGGAACCGCCCCACCACCCTGGAGCGCTATCCGGACGGCGTCGCGGGCGAGAACTTCTTCCAGAAACGGGCGCCCAAGAACATGCCCGACTGGATCCCGACCGCGCACATCACCTTCCCCAGCGGACGCAGCGCCGACGAGATGTGCCCCACCGAGGAGGCCGCCGTGCTGTGGGCCGCCCAGTACGGCACGCTCACCTTCCACCCCTGGCCCGTTCGCCGCGACGACGTCGACAGCCCCGACGAACTCCGCATCGACCTCGACCCGCAGCCCGGCACCGACTACGACGACGCGGTCCGCGCCGCCCATGAACTCCGTGCCGTACTCGACGAGTTCGGCGGCCTGAAGGGCTTCCCCAAGACCTCCGGCGGCCGCGGCCTGCACGTCTTCGTCCCCATCGAACCCAACTGGACCTTCACCCAGGTCCGCCGCGCGGCCATCGCCGTGGGCCGGGAGCTGGAGCGCCGGATGCCCGACCGGGTGACGATCAAGTGGTGGAAGGAGGAGCGCGGCGAGCGCATCTTCGTCGACTACAACCAGACCGCCCGCGACCGCACCATCGCCTCCGCCTACTCTGTACGGCCCCGCCCGCACGCCCCCGTCTCGGCACCGCTCCGCTGGGACGAGGTCGGCAGCGCGCACCCCCGCGACTTCGACCTCGCGACCATGCCGGCCCGGTTCGCCGAACTCGGCGATGTGCACGCCGACATGGATGACCACCGCTTCTCCCTGGAGGCCCTCCTCGAACTCGCCCGCCGCGACGAACACGACCACGGACTCGGCGATCTGCCGTACCCGCCGGAGTATCCGAAGATGCCGGGGGAGCCGAAGCGGGTGCAGCCGAGCAGGGCGAAGAAGGACCCCGAGGGATCATGAGCGGATGACCCGCCTGCTGACGCGAAGCGACCTCGGTGCCCTGCTGGAACCCTCGGACTGTCTGACCGCGTTGCGTGAGGGCTTCCTCGCCACGGGAGGCGCGGTGGCGATACCGGGCCAACGGGTGCGCACCGACCTGCCGTTCCCCGGTACGGCCACCGCCCTCATCCCCGGCCTGCTGCCCGGCATCGAGGCCTACACGGTGAAGGTCAACGCCAAGTTCCCCGGCGCGCGGCCCGCGTTGAGGGGAGTGATCTGCCTGCACAGCGGTACGGACGGAGAGTTGCTCGCCCTGCTGGACTCGGCGACGGTGACCGCGTGGCGGACCGGACTGGCGGCGGCCCTGGGCACCCACGTCCTGGCGCGCCCGGACCAGGACGCGGTGGTGGGGGTGATCGGCGCCGGGGCGCAGGCCGACCTGATGGTCCGAGGGCTGGGCGCCCTGCGGCCGTGCGCTGAACTCGTCGTCCACGACACGGACTTCGAGCGCGCCGCCGAGTTCGCCGTACGGCACGGCGGCCGGGTGCTGGGATCTGCGACGGAGATCGCCTCGGCCGCCGACATTGTCCTGCTCGCGACCTGGTCCCGCACACAGCTGCTGTCCCTCGCCGACACCAGGGCGGGACAACACCTCACCAGTCTGGGCGCCGACGAGCCCGGCAAGCGGGAGCTCGCCGCCGATCTGCTCGGCGCGGCCCTGGTCGTCGTGGACGACCGCCAACTGGTCGCGTCCGTGGGCGCGTTGGCCCCGACGGACATCGACACCACACTCGGCGACGTCCTGCGCGGCAGCCACCCGGGACGGGCCGACACCACCAGCCGTTCCGTCTACGCCCCCGTCGGACTGCCGTGGCAGGACCTGGCGCTCGCCTGGCTGGCATACCAGCGGGCGGAGCGGGACGGGGTGGGACGGCGGGTGAATCTGCTGGGGTGAGCCGGGGTGCCGCCGAGTTGGGAGCGCTCTCACCTTCGGGTTCGGCCGCGGCTATCCTGAGCCGCAGCAACGAGGGGGGCCAGAAGTGACCGAGACAGCAGCGCGTCCCACGCTGGAGGCCGTGGCCGCGCGCGCCGGGGTGTCGCGGGCCACCGTGTCCCGGGTGGTCAACGGCGGGGACGGGGTGCGCGAACCCCTCGTCGAGCGGGTCCGGCAGGCCGTGGAGGAGCTGGGATACGTCCCCAACCAGGCGGCCCGGAGCCTGGTGACGAAGCGGCACGACGCCATCGCCGTGGTCATCGCCGAACCGGAGGCCCGGGTCTTCGCCGACCCCTTCTTCGCCATGCAACTCCGGGGCATCAGCAAGGAGTTGACGTCCCACGACTCCCAACTCGTGCTGCTCCTCACGGAAGGCCGCGACGACCACGCCCGCGTCGGCCGCTATCTCGCCGGCGGCCACGTCGACGGCGCGCTCGCCTTCTCCCTGCACCTCGACGACCCGCTGCCCGGACTGATCCAACGCGCCGGCGTCCCCACGGTGTTCGGCGGCCGGCCCTCCTGGAGCGAGGGGACACGCGGCCTGGGCCCCACGGTGTACGTCGACTGCGACAACCGGGGCGGCGCCCGCGAGGCCGTCCGGCATCTCGTAGGACTCGGCCGCACCCGGATCGCGCACATCACCGGCGCGCTCGACCAGACGTCCGCGGTGGACCGGCTCGACGGCTTCCGGGACGTCATGGTCGACGCCGACCCCCGGCTGATCGTCGAGAGCGACTTCACCCCGGGGGGCGGCGAGCGCGCGATGCGCGAACTCCTCGACCGCTGCCCCGACGTGGACGCCGTGTTCGCCGCCAACGACCTCACCGCCTACGGCGCCCTCAAGGTGCTGCGCGAGGAGGGGCTGCGGGTGCCCGAGGACGTGGCCGTGATCGGCTTCGACGACATGCTCCCGATCGCCGAACAGACCGAACCGCCCCTCACGACGGTCCGTCAGGACATAGAGGAGATGGGCCGGTTGATGGCCCGCCTGCTGCTGCGCGGCCTCGACCGCCGGACCTCCCGCGAGGGCGTCGGAGGCGCGCCGTCCAGCGTGATCCTGCCGACCACACTGGTCCACCGCGCCTCCGCGTAGATCTGCCCCCGGACACAGGGACCGCGTCAGCCCTGCGGCGGCTCGCTCTTGATGATCGCGAAGCGGGCGCCGTGCGGGTCGGTGAGCTGCGCCATGCGGCCGACGCCCTCCATGCTCGCGGCGGGCACGGTGACCTTGCCGCCCGTCTCCAGCGCCTTGGCCACGGTGGCGTCCACGTCGGCGACCTCGAAGTAGGCCAGCCAGTAGGCCCTGGCGGCCGCTCCGGTCGGATCGAGGTCGAGCGGGACGACACCGCCGAACATCGCGTCCTCACCGGTGCCGGACGGGTTGAGACAGGTGTACTCACCGCCCGGCATGGGCGCGGCAGAGGTCTCCAGACCGAGTGAGGCGTGGTAGAAAGCGGCCGCCGCCGCGACGTCCGGTGTGTACAACTCGACCCAGGTCAGCGAACCGGGCTTCCCCGCGACGTCGACCCCCTTGGTCAGGCCCGGCTGCCAGACGCCGAACGCGGCGCCCGCCGGGTCGGCGAGGACCGCCATGTGTCCCTGGCCCATCACGTCCATGGGCTGGAACAGCACCGTGCCGTGCGCCTGTTCCACCGCCTTGGCCGTGGCCTCCGCGTCCGGGCTCTGGAAGTACACGGTCCAGGCGGAGGAGTCGTGCTCCGGGGGCAGTGGCATGCCGCCGGCGACGGTCTTTCCGTCCAGTTGGAAGAAGCCGTAGCCGCCGGCCTCGGGTCCCGCCGACTGGAACCGCCAGCCGAAGAGACCGCCGTAGAAGGAGATGGCGCCGTCGATGTCGGGTGAGCCGACATCCAGCCAGTTGGGAGCGCCGTTGACGAAACGGGTGGTGAGCATTGTTGCCCTCCTCATTGAAGGGTCCCGTTCTCTGCAGTGCCGAGTCTGGCACCGCCCACTGACAATCGCTGCCGGAGCGCCGTGGTGAGTCGGTCCGGGCGCCTTGTTCACCCTCGGTGACCGAGGAAGTTCTCCGTGTTTTCCTGTGGTTCCGCGCGCCGCCGTGCGCCCTCGCGGACGCGGCGCCACCATCGGGGTGGCCGGAGGCCTCGCAGCGCGGCGTTGATCCCGCGTTGATCGAACGTTTTTCGCCGCACGGCACGCTTCTGGGCATGCACATCGACACGATCACCTCGCCCGACCTGGACTGGCAGCAGGAGGCGTTGTGCGCGCAGACCGGGGCGGACTTCTTCTTCCCCGAGCCCGGCAGCTCCGTCCGGGAGGCGAAGCGCATCTGCGGCATGTGCCCGATCCGCTCCGCCTGCCTGGAGTTCGCCCTCGACAACGACGAGCGCTTCGGTGTCTGGGGCGGTCTCTCGGAGAAGGAGCGCCTGGAGATCAGACGGGGCTCGCACTGACCGGGGCGTTCATCGGTGCTGTTCGCGCGGGTGAGGGCGGTTAGGATCCGGGGGCGCACCCGGGCGTAGCGCAGAGGCAGGCGCACGTCTTGCTCAGACGAACTACGTCGGTTCGAATCCGATCCCCGGGCTGCGTTCGGGGCCCTGTAGAGCAGAGGCAGACTCGCCGCCTTCTCATGGCGGATACGCCGGTTCGAATCCGGCCGGGGCCCCACTCCAGGGCACGGCCGGGGCGGGGAACGATGACTGACGAGGGCGGGATCACCGAGGCGGAACTCGCGGCCTTCCACCAGGCGGTGGGCAGGCTGCGGGAGTTGCCCGTCGACGATCCGGTGCGCCTGCGGGCGGAACAGGTCGCCGCGTCCTTCGCCCGGGACGGACGGCTCAGGCGCCGCAAGGCCCGTAGCGCCGACCTGTCCGCGGCCGACGCGGCGGTGATGACCGCGACGGCGACCGGCGCGGTGGACCGCCGCGAGGACGCTCCGCTGAGCCCGACGGCCGAACCGGCTCGTCGTGACGCCGGAAGTGTCTACCGCAAGCCGCGCGGTTGCTATGTCTGCAAGTCGCCCTATCGACAGGTGGATTCCTTCTACCACCGGCTGTGTCCCGAGTGCGCGGCGGACAACTCCGCGCGCCGCGCGCTGAGTACGGACCTGAGCGGGCGCCGGGCGCTGCTCACCGGCGGCCGGGTGAAGATCGGGTTCCAGTTGGCGCTGATGATGCTGCGGGACGGTGCCGAGGTGCTGGTCACCTCGCGGTTCCCGCACGACACCGTGCGCCGGTTCCGCGCGCAGGCCGGCAGCGAGAAGTGGCTGGACCGGCTGACCGTACTCGCCGTCGACCTCCGCGATCCGCGCCAAGTCCTCGGCCTGTGCGAGGAGTTGCGGCAGGCGGGCGAACCACTGGACATCCTCGTCAACAACGCCGCGCAGACCGTACGGCGCCCTCCGCAGTCGTACGCGCTGCTGGCCGCGGGCGAGCGGGACGCACTGCCCGAGGGGGCACGGCAGGCGCCGGGGTTCACCCCGATGCGGATGCTCGCGGGCGGGGCCTCGGCGCTGCCCGTCGTGCTGCGCGAGGCCGACGAGGCCGGTCTGCTGCCCGACCCGTCCCCGGAGAACTCCTGGTCCGCGCGGCTCGGCGCCCTCGACCCGGCCGAGGTCCTGGAGACCCAGCTCGTCAACGCACTGGCCCCCGCCCTGCTGTGCGACCGGCTGCTGCCCCTGCTGCTCGCCTCGCCGCGGCCGCGCAGGTACGTCGTCAACGTCACCGCCGTGGAGGGCCGGTTCGCCGTCCGCAACAAGACGGCCGGGCACCCCCACACCAACATGGCCAAGGCCGCGCTCAACATGCTCACCCGCACCAGCGCCGCCGAACTCGCCGACCGGGGCGTCCACATGTGCGCCGTCGACACGGGCTGGATCACGGACGAGAACCCCGCGCCCAAGAAGGGCCGCATGGCCGAGGCCGGCTTCCGCACCCCGCTGGACGTCGTGGACGGCGCGGCCCGCGTCTACGACCCCATCGTGCGCGGCGAGTTCGGGGATCCGGTGTCCGGGGTGTTCCTCAAGGACTACCAGGAGGCGGCGTGGTGAGCGGGGACGGGGACGGGAAGGCTGTTTCGGCGGCGGTCGGCTTCGCCGGAGTGCGGTCCGTCGTGCCCCGGCCGGTCGCCGAACTCGGGCCGCTGCTCGACTGGTTGCGGGCGGGACGGCCGGCCGGCGAGAGGCTGGACTTCACCGTGGGCACGGCGCTGCCGGACGGACGGCTCGATCTGTGCAAGCAGGAGCTGGGGGCGGAGGGCGCCGCGCTGATCGCCGAGGTCCTGGGCCAAGGCCCTTCGCCCGTACGGCACTTGCTGCTCGGCACGGACGGACTCGGTGACGAGGGCGCCGAGGCCGTGGCCGGTGGGAGCGGTGACGTCGAGACGCTCTACCTCGGCTGCAACGGGATCACGGCCGGTGGCGCCTGCCGGATCGCCGACCGGTTGCGCGCTTCGCCGCAGGTCGTCACCGGCGTATGGCTCAAGCGCAACCCGCTGGGCAGTGGCGGCGGGCGGGCGGCGGCCGAACTCATCGACTCCGCACGGTCGTTGCGCACACTCGACCTCGTGCAGACCGGGCTCGACCCGGCGGGCGCGACCGTCCTCGCCGACGCGCTGCTCGCCGCCGCCGGCAACGGGCGCCGGATCGAGCGCCTCTTCGTCGGCGGCAATCCGCTCGGCGCGGACGGCGCCGTGCCCCTCGCCGTCGTCGTCGCGGCGGGCGCGATCGACGAACTCTACGTCTCCGCTGCCCGGTTGGGCGACGCGGGCGCCCTCCGGCTGGCCGACGCCCTGGAGCGGGCGCCGTACGGGCGGCTCACGCGACTGTCCGTCGCCAGCAACGGCCTCGGTCCGCGGGGCACGGCGCGGCTGGTGACGGCGGCCACCGCGGCCGGAGTCCGTGTGCTGGACCTCGGCCGGGTCCGGGCGGCGGCCGTCCTCGGGGCGGCCGACAACCACGTCGATCTGTCCGCAGCCGACACCATCGCGCAAGCCCTTGTGGGCGCCGAGCACCGCCTCACCCATCTCGTCCTGTCCCACACCGGGATGCGCAGCCGTGAGGCCCATCGCCTCCTCGACACGGCACCGCGGGCGATCACCCCCACCCGCTTCGTCCTGGGCCAGGGGATCGCCGCCAGCATCAAGCGCCGCCTGGAGTCCCTCACTGCCCATCTCCCCGCGCCACCGCTCGCTCCCGATGTGGCCGCCGTACGCAGCGTGCACCGCACGGCACGGCCGGGGCAGGCCGGGCACGGGGTCAGCGACGCGCCAACCCCGTGAACACGTCCGTCCAGAACCGCTGTTGCTGCTCCGAGGCCCCCACCAGATAGGTCGCCCGGAGCTTCGCCGGCAGCAGGGCCACCATGCGGGCCACCACCGCGCGATGCTTCTTGAGCTGTGACAACTCCGCGTTCGCGAGGATCTGGTGGACCACGTCGCTGTCGTCGCCGCCCTCGTCGGTGTGCTCGGCCGCGCGGCGCAGCCGGGCCTCCCAGCGGTCCGCGTCACGGGCCAGCTCGCGCAGGCCGGTGACCGGGCGGCCCTTGAAGCGGTCGATCAGCGCGGTGAGCGGCACGGGCGCGTACTCGCCGTCGCCGAGATAGACCGTCGCCATCTCCAGCGGCAGCCCGCGCCGGTGCAGCTTGATGAGCCGCTCCAGGGTGCGCTTGGTGATCCAGGCGCGGCCGTCGTCGTCGATGTCGTGCTTCCACCACTCCAGCACGGTCTCCGCGTCCGGGCCGTAGCGCGCCAGCAACCACTCGTTGGCGGGGATGTCCTGCGGCTCCACCGTCAGCGAGGCGGTGAACCGCGTCGCCTGGGCGATGTTGTTCCGCGAGACCAGGAGCTTGCGGCCCAGATGGTACGGCGGGTTCTGGACGGCGATCTGCGCCCGCAGGTTCTCGATCCGCCGTCCGGCGAGCGACCACTCCTGGGTGATCTCCATGAGCTTGGCGAACGCGGCCTTGTCCTTGGGCCGGTTGTACTCGTCCCACACGATCGCCTTGGGGGCGGACCCGATGAAGTTCGCGGCCAGCAGGTTGTCCAGGGTGCCGTCCGCCGCCGGGATCGGCGCGCACAGGTCCTCGACGTTCGTCACCGGGAGCGAGAAGTACAGCGGCTCCCGGCCCAGCCCCGCGCGGACCGTCTCCCGGACCAGCTCCGTCTTGCCGCAGCCGGGCGGCCCTTGGAGCAGCACCGTCCAGCGGTTGCGCAGCGCGGCCCGCACCACCTGCCGTACCGGGTCGGGGATCGTGGCCGGGTTGGGCACACCGAGGGCCTCGGCCACGCGGTCCAGGATCTCCGCCGTGCGGTTCTGCCCGGGCCTGCCGTCGGGGCCCGGCTCGGCAAGGCGCAGCCGCTCGCCGTCGATCAGGGGCAGGCCCCAGCGGAGCGGGAAGCCCTCCTTCGCGTTGGCCAGGACATGGTCCAGCGTGCGCGGGGACAGCAGCTCGCGCAGCGCGGGGGAGAGCGACGCCCATACGGCGAACACCGGACGGAGGTCCCACGGACGGTACTTGGCGGCCAGGTGCCGGCGCCAGGACGTGTCGTTCGCCGTGATCCGCATCGTGACCATGCGGTCGAGCAGCGCGAGATCGCCGCGCCGGGCCGAGGTCTCGGACAGCGACTCGTTGTCGGTGAGGAAGACACCGACGCAGCCCAGCGCCCGCAGATCGTGCTCCCCGAGCGTCCAGTTGCAGGCGATCTGCATCAGTTGCGACTGGATCGTGTCGCCCGCCTGCAGCGAGTCGTCGATGAGCAGCACGAACGGCGTGCCCGGCTTCAACTGGCTCATCACGAGCTGGCGCAGCACGAGTTCACCGGTGTGCGGGTCCCGCACCGGTGCGTTGACCAGCAGGTCGTCCGGCGTCAGATTCGCCGCCGGGACGTACACCAGCGCGGTCCCAGGGTGGGCGCGGTCGAGGTGGGAGAAGAACGTCGCCGTCTTGCCGATGCCGTGCTCGCCGAAGATCTGCCCGGTCTGCCCCAGGTCGATCATCGCGTCGATGAAGGACTCCAGCCGCGACACCTCGCGCCCGCCTTGAGTGGCCGTCGAATGCCCTGTGTCCGTGCTCATCTACCGGGATCCTGTCGTGACGCGATGGCAGTCCATCGCCGGGGTGTGCGTCTCGGGCCACTCGCTGCCGCCCTCGGTGATCAGCCAGATCCATCGGTCCGGCTCGGCGGGAGTGATCGGCGGTGCGTACCCGTCGGTGAGGACCACGACCGCGTCCGGGGTGACGTCCAGCCGACGGCCGTTCACCTGTGTGCGTCCCTCCACGTAGTCCGCGACCGCCTGGAAGCTGGTGCCGCCACCGCCGTGGACCCGCTCGCCGGGGGCGAAGGGCATGACGACGGCGTCGAAGGACAGCCAGTGCGCCTCCACGCCGTCGATCCGGCCGACGAGTTCGGTGAGCCAGGTGATCACCTGGTGCGGCATCGAGCCCGAGGTGTCGTAGGCGATGACCAGGACCTTGTCGCGGACCGGGCCGCGCCGCGAGAGCATCGGGTCCTGGCCGAGGGCGGCGAGCAGTGCGCCGCGTTTCTTCGGGTACACCAGCCGCTCGCCGTCGCGCAGCTTCGAGCCGAGGACGTCGACGAGCCAGCGCTGCCACCAGTGGACCGTACGCGTGCGTGCCGTCTCGCCGCGCAGGACGCCCGCGCCCAGGTTCCCCCAGATCCGGGCGGCCCGCGCGGAACCGTCTTCCGTACGGCCCATCAGATCGAGCAACTCCCGCTCCGCGCCCGCGTGTCCGCGCCGGGCCGCCAGCAGGGAGTTGAGCAGCGCGGACGAGGCCACCGCGTCCACGGTCTCCTGGTCGGCCGGTACCCAGCCGTCCACCAGGTGCACGCACAGCCGCCGCTCCGGGACCGGAGGACGCCGCATCCGCTTCAGCTCGCCGTAGACCTTCATGTCGGTCGCGACGAACTCCTCGTACGGCACCGGCTCCAGGCCGTGCGCGGTGAGGTCCTCGCGGTACAGCCCGTGGATCTCGCGGGGGTCGATGCCTGACGGCCGGCCGCCCAGCAAAGGGAGCTCGGGGCGGCCGAGGCGGACCAGGGCGACATGGTTGATGGAGACCTCGGCGGCCAGTTCGAAGACCGGGTCGTCGCGCAGCTCGGGGTCGGCGAACAGATGGCGCTGCACCAGGTGCCGGGCCTCGTGGAACAGCACGAACTTCACGCCGTCCAGGCCGAGTCGGACGAAAAAGTCCGGGTTGAAGAGCAGCAGGCAGGAGCCGTCCCCGGAGGCCACCACGGCCGCCGTGTCCACCGCCGTGGTCGGGATCTGGTGGTGGCACTTCGCGTACAGCCAGGACGCCACCGCCGACTCGGTCAGCCCGAAGTCCAGCAGCGCGGCCTCCTTCAGCCGCCGCGCCTCGGCGACCGCCACCGGGTCCGCCGGCCGGTACCGCTCCAGCGCCCTGCGGTCGGCCAGATCGACCACAGGGGTACGCCGGCCCCGCTCCCCGTACGCCATCCCACGCCCCCCGCGCCGTGCTTCCCCCAGTGCCTCATTGGTACCAGGCCCCACTGACAACGGGCCAAGGCATTACGCTCCGGTCCCAAGGGCGGGGCCGTAGCGCAGAGGCAGGCGCATCGGTCTCCAGAACCGGAACACGCTGGTTCGAATCCAGCCGCCCCGCCCCCTCAGGCGATCGCGCCCGCCGTCACCATCAGCTCCACCGCGTTCCCGCGGAAGGTGTCGACGAGCTGGGCCAGTACCGCCCAGGCGTCCTCGCGGTCGCCCAAGTGGTCGTGCACGAGCGGGCGCAGCGCGTCCTCGGCGTCGCCCACGCGCGCGGGGAACATCAGCCGCCCCATGGACAGCACCTTCAGGACGTGTGACGCGGGACCCCAGGCGGTCGCGTAGTCGGCGGGGCCGTCCAGCACGCCGGCCTCCTCCACGCGGTGGGTGAACTTGCGGTGCGTGCCGAACCGCGCGCGTAGTCCGGGTGGGCAGTCGGGCCGTATCGACAGTGCCCAGCGGGCGTAGCCGGGCAGAGGGCGGTCCCGGTCCGCCTCGGTGACCGCCTGCCAGTCGCCGCGCTCCACCACCATGGACGCGGCCGTCCGCGCGGCCCGCATGGAGGTGCCCTCGCGCAGGGCACCGACCAGGCCGAAGCGGGTGAAGTTCTCGGGAACCGGCGGATCGTCCTCCCGTCGCACGCTCCTGGCGACGGTCAACGGCCCCTTGGGCGCGGGCCCGAACGGCACGCCCCGCGCGATGGCGCGCCGCATCGCGTTGTCGGCGGAGACGTGCCGCCAGACCCACTCGTTCCGTTCCGGATCGTCCTCCTCCAGGACCCACAGCAGCACGGAGGCCGGGACGGCCGTCCTCGTCCAGGACCAGAGGTGTGTGCTGCCGTGGATCTCGGGAGGTGCCTCGCCCGTCGGTTCCGGCAGGCCGATCCGCCGCCGTATCCGCTCGGCGTCTGTGGTGTCGATCAGGCCCAGCAGAAAGCCGACGGCCGCCCCTGACGGGCTGTTCTCACGCATGGCGGCATGATGCCGCAGCCGGGTGGGCCCTGGCACCGGAGAATCGGTCGGCGGGCGCTCAGGCGCTCGCGCGGGCCGCCATCCGGGCCTTGCGGGTCGCGAGCTTCTCGTCGAACTTGGAGGCCTCGGAGTCCAGGCCGCCCATGTAGAGGCCGATCTCCTCCTGTGCCTGAAGTCCCTCGGGGCCGAGACCGTCGATGTCCATGACCTTCAGGAAGCGCAGCACGGGCTGGATCACGTCGTCGTGGTGGATGCGCAGGTTGTACACCTCGCCGATGGCCATCTGCGCGGCGAAGCGCTCGAAGCCGGGCATGCCGTGACCGGGCATCCGGAAGTTGACGAGGACGTCCCGCACGGCCTGCATGGTGAGGTCGGGGGCCAGCTCGAAGGCGGCCTTCAGGAGGTTGCGGTAGAAGACCATGTGGAGGTTCTCGTCGGTCGCGATACGGGCCAGCATGCGGTCGCAGACCGGGTCGCCGGACTGGTGGCCGGTGTTGCGGTGCGACACGCGCGTGGCCAGCTCCTGGAAGGCGACGTACGCGACGGAGTGCAGCATCGAGTGCCGGTTGTCCGACTCGAAGCCCTCGCTCATGTGCTGCATGCGGAACGCTTCGAGCTTGTCCGGGTCGACCGCGCGGGAGGCGAGCAGATAGTCGCGCATCACGATGCCGTGCCGGCCCTCCTCCGCCGTCCAGCGGTGCACCCAGGTGCCCCAGGCGCCGTCGCGGCCGAAGAGGGAGGCGATCTCGTGGTGGTAGCTGGGGAGGTTGTCCTCGGTGAGGAGGTTCACCACGAGGGCGATCCGGCCGATCTCGGTGACCTTGGACTGCTCCTTGCCCCAGGCCTCGCCGTCCTCGAAGAAGCCGGGGAAGTTACGGGCGTCGCTCCACGGCACGTACTCGTGCGGCATCCAGTCCTTGGTGACCTTCAGGTGCCGGTTGAGTTCCTGCTCGACGACTTCCTCCAGCGCGTACAACAGCTTGGCGTCGGTCCAGACTGCGGGGCTGCCGAGGTGCGGGGAAGTGATCGTCACGGGGACTCCAGGGGGACGCGGTACAAAACTGAACAAACCGGCGAGCGGGGCCGGAAGCTGCGGAACTTACGGAATCGTAGGCTACGAAACCGTAGGTTACGAGACCGTAGGTTAAGGGCGCTGTAAAAGATCGCTGTTCAGGCCGCGTTCCGGGGAAAACCCCCACAGCCCCAGGGCCGCAGGTCCCGGCGCCGAACGGGTGAGGCGATCACCCGTTCAGGCGTACAGATCCCGGAGCCTGACCGAGAGGCACGTCACACATCCTTCGAGCTTCTCGAACTCGCTGATGTCCACCACGACCGGCTCGTGGCCGAGATCGCTCAGCAGGTCGGCCGTCCTGGGCGCGCTCGCCGCCATCAGCAGCTTGTCGCCGCCGAGCAGCACCACATGCGCGCCGGCCTCCTCGGGCACCGACAGGAAACGCGGGAACAGCGACGGCCGGTCCACCTTCGGGATGTGCCCGAGCACCGTCCCGTCGGGCAGCGCGGTGACCGCCGACTTCAGATGCAGCACCCTGCTCACGGGCACGCTGACCACGCGCGCCCCGAGCGGCTCGAACACGGCCCGCAGCTGCTGCACCCCGGCCGCGTTCGTCCGACCGCCCCGGCCGACGTAGATCGTGTCGTCGACCTTGAGCACGTCACCGCCCTCCAGGGTGCCCGGCTCCCAGACCCAGTTCACCGAGCAGCCGAGCCGGGCCACCGCCTCCTCGACCCCGCCGGTCTCCTCGCGCCGGGAGTCGGCGCCGGGCCGGGTGATCAGCGCCACGTTCTTGTACACGACCACCGCGTCCTCGACGAACACGGAGTCGGGGCAGTCGTCGGCCGCGTCCACCTCGATCGTCTCCCAGCCGTGCGTCCGCAGCGTCTGCGCGTACGCCTCCCACTGCTCGACGGCTTGCTCGACATCGACCTTCTCCCGCTCGATGTGCGTGACCAGCCCTTCGGCCAGGCGCGGGCTGGGGCGGCGGACGAGGGCCTTCTTGCTGGGCACGAGCGGATCTCCGTATCGGCGTGATCGTTTTCGGCGCTGTGTCGCGGCACCGGTTGGCCATCATGCGTCACCCGTCCGCGCCGACAAAACCCCTGGAGTGCGGCTGTGGCCCTCCTGCAACGCGGCGGGCCGCGCTACGCCGGGTCTTCCACCTCCTCCGGCGTGATCGTCCGCAGCTCCCCGTCCAGCAGCAGCCAGCGGGTGATGCCGATCGACTCCAGGAACGGCAGATCGTGACTGGCCACGATCAACGCCCCCTCGTACGACTCCAGCGCCGTGGTCAGTTGCCGCACGCTCGCCATGTCGAGGTTGTTCGTCGGCTCGTCCAGCATCAGCAGCTGCGGGGCGGGCTCCGCCAGCATCAGCGCGGCCAGCGCCGCCCGGAAGCGTTCGCCGCCGGACAGGGTCGCCGCCTTCTGGTCGGCGTGGGCACCCCGGAACAGGAAGCGGGCCAGCCGCGCCCGGACCCGGTTGTTGGTGGCGCCCGGCGCGAACCGTGCCACGTTCTCGGCCACGGTCAGCTCGTCGTCGAGGACGTCGAGCCGCTGCGGCAGGAAACGCAGCGGGACATGCGTGGTCGCCTCGCCCGACAGCGGCGCCAGCTCCCCGGCGATCGTGCGCAGCAGCGTCGTCTTGCCCGCGCCGTTGCGCCCGATCAGCGCGATCCGCTCCGGCCCGCGCAGATCGAGCCCGCCGCCCACCCGCGCGCCGTACGCGAGTTCCAGGTCCAGCAGGGTGAGGACCTGCCGACCCGGCGGTACGGCCGTGTACGGCAGGTCGACGCGGATCTCGTCGTCGTCCCGGACGGCCTCCACCGCCTCGTCGAGGCGCTCCTTCGCCTCGGTGAGCCGCTCCTCGTGCAGGATGCGGTGCTTGCCGGCGGACTCCTGAGCGGCCCGCTTGCGCGCGCCCATCACGATCTTCGGTTCGCGTTTCTGCTCGTACATTTTCTGGCCGTACTTCTTGCGCCGGGCCAACTTGACCTGGGCGTCGGACAGTTCGCGCTTCTGTCGGCGGAAGTCCGCCTCGGCGACGCGCACCATCCGTTCGGCGGCGTCCTGTTCGGTGGCGAGGGCCTCCTCGTAGGCGGAGAAGTTGCCGCCGTACCAGGTGACCTCCCCGGAGTGCAGATCGGCGATGTGGTCGACGAGTTCCAGGAGTTCGCGGTCGTGGCTGACGACGATCATCACCCCCGGCCAGGACGCGACGGCCGAGTAGAGCCGCCTGCGTGCGTACAGGTCGAGGTTGTTCGTCGGCTCGTCGAGGAGCAGGACGTCCGGCCGGGCGAGCAGCAGCGCGGCCAGGCGCAGCAGCACCGACTCGCCGCCCGACACCTCGCCGATGGTGCGGTCCAAGTCGATGTGTCCGAGGCCGAGTTCGCCGAGGGTGGCGAGCGCGCGCTCCTCCACGTCCCAGTCGTCGCCGAGCGTCTCGAAGTGCTCCTCGGCCGTGTCACCGGCCTCGATGGCGTGCAGGGCGGCCCGTCGCGCGGCGATGCCGAGTGCCTCGTCGACACGCAGGGCGGTGTCGAGCGTGACGTTCTGCGGGAGGTACCCGACCTCGCCGGCGACCCGCACCAGGCCGTCGGCCGGGGCGAGTTCACCCGCGATCAGCTTCAACAGGGTTGATTTCCCTGATCCGTTGACACCGACGAGGCCGGTTCTGCCGGCGCCGAAGGCGACATCGAGCTCCTCGAAGACGGGGGTGCCGTCGGACCACGCGAAGGAGAGGGAGGTACAGGTGACGGAGGTATGCATGAGGGCCTCGCGGTTGCTTGACGCGGTCAGGGCGGACGCGCAGCGAGACACCGCGGGCGGGAGACTGGTCCTGGAGGGCACGGGAAAGGCCCTGTTCCGCAAGGACGGCTCGGACGCCGAGGTCGAACACGACGAGAACACACCTCAGGGGTGTGTGACGCGGTGTCTCAGAACCTCAGACGAGCAACGTCCTTCTCCAATCGACGGCAACAGGACCGGGGTAAACGCTACGAACCCCCCTCGGCGGCTGTCAACGCATTAAACGGGAGCCCGCGTCCGACACCACGACGTCGCATTCCTGCCAGCCGGAGCGCACCCGAGGCTGCTTCAGTGGGGCCCATGACGAACCAGAACACCCTCCGTGACCGGGCGCAGGCCTTCCGCGCGCTGCATGTGCCGGGGCGTCCGCTCGTCCTCCCGAACGCCTGGGACGCCGCGAGCGCCCGCATCGTCGAGGACGCGGGCGCGGCGGCCGTCGCGACCACCAGCGCGGGCCTCGCCTGGGCCCTCGGCGTCCCGGACGGCGACCGGCTGGACCGGGGGCGGGCCATGGAAGCGGTCGCGCGGGTCACCGCGACCGTCGCCGTACCGGTGAGCGCCGACATCGAGAGCGGCTTCGCGCCGGACGCGGCGGGCGTCGCCGACACGGTCCGCGCGGTGCTCGCGGCGGGTGCGGTGGGGGTGAACATCGAGGACGCGCTCTACGGGGGTGCGGGCGTCCTGCGCTCCGTCGCCGAGCAGTCCGAGCGCATCGCCGCCGCCCGTGCGGCCGCCGACGCGGAGGGGGTGGCGCTGTTCATCAACGCGCGCACCGACACGTTTCTGCGGGGCGCCGGGGGAGTGGACGCGACCCTGGAGCGGGCCGCCGCCTTCCGGGCCGCGGGCGCGGACGGGATCTTCGTGCCCGGGGCCGTCGACCCGGGAACGGTCAAGGAACTCGCCGACGGGATCGACGCACCGCTCAATGTGCTGGTCGGCCCCGGCGCGCCGCCGGTCGCCGAACTGGCCGCGCTGGGCGTGGCGCGTGTGAGCGCGGGCTCCGGCGTGGCACTGGCCGCGTACGCCGTGGTCCGCCGTGCCGCGCGGGAGCTGCTGGACACGGGAACCTACGACACGCAGCGGGGAGGGCTCGACTACGGGGAGCTGAACTCGCTGCTGGGCCGGGGGAAGTAGCTCAGCAGGCGTCCCGCATCAGCTCGGCGAGGTCGTGGTCCAGGTCGAGCTGGAGGTGTTCGAGACCGGCGGGCACCAGCTCGTCGGTGGCCCGCAGGAAGCGGCGCACCTCGGCCGAGTGGATGTGCACGACGGCGGTGCCCTCGGGGGCGTGGAACTCCAGGACGGTGCGGTCGAAGCCGTAGGGCCGCACCCGGACGTCGCCGTGGCCCTCGGCGCCGTGCAGACCGGCCGCCAGGAGTTCCCGGGCGAAGGTCCAGCAGACCTCGACGCCCTCCAGGGTGGCCGGCGCCGGGAAGGTCATCCGGACGGCGAAAGGGTCCCGCCGGTCGTAGTGCAAGGTGGCGGGAATGCTCGGCATCCGCGGTGCGGCGGCGACGAGACGGGCCTCTACGGGCTGCTCGATGACGATGGACAACGCCTTGCTCCCTTGTGTGACGGCGGTGCGGACTGCGGTGACGGCCTGCCGGACTCCCCGAACGAATTCCGGAACGGACCCCCGAGTGGATGCGTCCGCACTGGAAGAGACGCCGGAACGGGCCGATCCGTGCACATGAATTTCGAGTGACCTGTGTCACCGCCGCCCATATGCCCCCAAGGTGGGCACAGGCCGTCTGGACGGCCCCGGGGGAGTGGACTAGCTTCGCCCGCCATGAGGCGTATGGGGAAGACGCGACGGGTGGGACGTGCATACCGCAGGACGGCGGTATGGGTGATGTGCGGGGCTGCGCTGGCCGTACTGACCGCCGTACCGGCACAGGCGCGGGAGTCGGCGCACCGGGCTCCGCACTGGGAGCTGAAGGACACCGGAGCCGCCGATGTGCGCTTCCGGGGGCTGTCGGCCGTCAGCCGGAACACCGCGTGGTTGGCCGGGACCGCGGGCACCGTGCTGCGCACCACCGACGGCGGGGCGAGTTGGCGGAACGTCTCGCCGCCCGGCGCCGCCGACCTCCAGTTCCGGGACATCGAGGCCTTCGACGCGCACCGCGCGGTGGTGCTGGCGATCGGCGAGGGCGAGGCCTCGCGCGTCTACCGCACCGACGACGGCGGGGCGACCTGGACGGAGTCCTTCCGCAACACCGACGCGAACGCCTTCTACGACTGCATGACCTTCTTCGACAGCCGCCACGGCCTCGCGATGAGTGACCCCGTGAACGGGAAGTTCCGCATCCTGTCGACCGGCGACGGCGGCCGCTCCTGGCAGGTGCTGCCCGACACCGGAATGCCGGCCGCGCTCGACGGCGAGGCGGGCTTCGCCGCGAGCGGACAGTGTCTGGTGAGCTCCGGGCCCAGGGACGTCTGGCTGGCCACCGGCGGGGCCGCACGCGCGCGTGTCCTGCACTCCGCCGACCGGGGCCTCACCTGGACGGCGGCCGACACGCCGATCCCGGCCGGTGACCCTGCGCGCGGAGTGTTCGCGCTCGCCTTCCGCGACCGTACGCACGGCCTCGCCGTCGGCGGCGACTACACCGCGGACCGGCCCTCGCCCCTGGCGGCCGCCGTCACCGGCGACGGCGGCCGCACCTGGCGCCCCGCCACGATCCCGCCGCCCGCCTACCGCTCCGGCGTCACCTGGCTGCCCCGCAGCCGTGCCACCGCCCTCGCGGTCGGCCCCACCGGCACCGACCTGACGACCGACGCCGGCCGCACCTGGAGGACGGTGGACACCGGCTCGTACGACACCGTGGACTGCGCGGCCGACCTCGGCTGCTGGGCGGCGGGGGAGCAGGGGCGCGTGGCGCGGCTGGAGGACTGACGGGGGTGGTTCACCCGTGGCGTCCCGGGTACTCGTCGTGGCGCCGAAACGAGGAGGTGGCCATGCCACGCGGATCCAGCCCCAAGCGGGAACGCCAGTACGAGCACATCAGGGAGAGTGCGCGGGACCGCGGCGAGAGCCCCGAGCGCGCCAAGGAGATCGCCGCGCGGACCGTCAACAAGGAACGCGCCCGCTCCGGTGAGTCCAAGGAAGCGAGCCGCACCTCAGTCCAGGACAAGTCGTCCGGCGAGCGCGGCGGTCAGCGCTCGCACAGTGGCGCGCAGGGCCCGACCTACGACCAGCTCTACGAGGAGGCCAAGCGGCGTAACGTCCACGGCCGTTCGGACATGAACAAGCAGCAGCTCAAGCGCGCTCTGGGCAAGTGAGGCGACCGGGGTCGGCGGGGACCGTGGGGGTCCCCGCCGCTTCACCGTGCCCCGTACGCTCGGCACCACGATGACGACCGTAAGCATTCCCGCGGGCTGGCCCGCGACCGAGGAGCAGGCCCGCGCCGTCCAGGACGAGTTGCGGGAGCGGGTGGTGACCGACGAACCGGGACCGCAGCCAGGGACCGGTCGTGTCACGGGAGTTGATGTCGCCTACGACGACGAGCGGGACGTGGTCGTGGCAGCGGCCGTGGTGCTCGACGCTTCGAGCCTCGCCGTCGTGGCCGAGGCCACGGCCGTAGGCCGGGTCTCCTTCCCGTACGTGCCGGGGCTGCTCGCCTTCCGGGAGATCCCCACGGTGCTGGCCGCGCTGGACGCCCTGCCCTGCCCGCCGGGCCTGGTGGTGTGCGACGGCTACGGCCTCGCCCACCCCCGCCGCTTCGGCCTCGCCAGCCACCTCGGCGTCCTCACCGGACTGCCCACGATCGGCGTCGCCAAGAACCCCTTCACCTTCACCTACGACGACCCGGGCATCCCGCGCGGCTCCGCGTCCCCGCTCCGTGCGGGCGCCGACGAGGTCGGCCGCGCGCTGCGCACCCGTGAGGGCGTGAAACCGGTCTTCGTCTCCGTCGGCCACCGGGTGGGCCTCGACAACGCCTGCGCGCACACCCTCGCGCTGACCCCGGAGTACCGCCTCCCGGAGACGACGCGCAGGGCGGACGCGCTGTGCCGGCGGGCGCTGCGGGAGGCGACCGCCTGAGGACCTGGGGCGCGTCGCGTTCTGAGTACGTGTTCTGAGTACCTGTACGGATGTGGCCGTGCCCCTGCGGTCGGCAGGCTGTGCCGCATGACAACGCACCGTTCCCCGAAGCCCGTTGCCCACCCGAGCCAGCCCCTTGAGCGCGCCGTGATGATCGCACTGGTCCTGTCCGTGGCGGCCGGCCTCGCCTGGATCGGCGCGATGCTCTACACACTGTGGCCGTGAGCCCAACGGGCGTACCGGGGCCGGAAACACACGAGCCCCACACCGCGACAAGCGGTGTGGGGCTCGGACTTGAGCGCCGGGCAGGCCTTGCACCTGCATCTTCCCGCAGGAAGCGGGACGTCTTTCCTTGGACCACCAACGCGCGACCAGACTCCGGGAGTTCCGGCGACCGGCTTCAAGATCCAGCATAGCCCATCCCCGGGGGCGCTTCGAACTCCCCGATCAGCGCGGTCAGTTCGTGACACGGGGACCCGGCCCGCTCACCGGATCGCCGCCACCCGGAACGTGATGCCCGCCGCCCGGAGCCGTTCGATGAGGGCGTCGCCCATCGCGACCGCCGTCGTCACCTGCCCCGCTGTCGGCGGGAGTTCGTCGAGGGCCAGGGAGAGGGCCGCCTCGGCGAACATCTTCGCGGTCTCGTCGTAGCCGGGGTCGCCGCCCGCGACCTCCGTGAAGACCCGGCGTCCGCCGCCCTCGCCCACGAACTTCACGGAGAACCAGCTCTTGGCGCGCTTTTCCGGGTCCGGTCCGTCTCCGGGCCTGAGGCGGTCGGACAACCAGCGCCGGGCGGACGGGAGTTGGGCCGCCGTGAACAGCGCGCCCGCGGCCGTGATGCCGCCGAGTGCGACGGGGAGGTGCCGTACGGCCGCGTAGTGGCGGTAGCGGAAGTCGGGGCCGTAGCGCTCCAGGGCCTTCGCGGAGCGTCGGACGATCTGCGGGTCGATGGTCGGCAGCGGCACCGCCCAGGAGCCGACCTCCCCGGCGAACCGCGGTGCCCCGGCGGGCGCGGTGGCCCGGCGTCCCACCAGGCGCGGCTCATGGTGTCGCCGTTCCCGGGCGGCGGCCAGCATCTGCCGGCCGCGCGCGAACTGGCCGAGCGCCGAGGCGAAGGTACCGCCGGAGAACATCGCGTCGGCGGTCACGAAGCCGTCCACCGTCAGGGGCACTCCCTCCGGCAGGTGCCGCACGGTGAAGTACGCCCCCAGGTCGTGCGGAACCGAGTCGAAGCCCGCGGCGTGCACCAGCCGCGCACCGGTCTCACGCGCGCGTGCCTCGTGGCGGACGTACGTCAGGTCGACGAACTCCGGCTCACCGCAGAGGTCCAGATAGTCCGTGCCGGTGTCCGCGCAGGCGGCGACGAGGCCCTCGCCGTAGGTCACATAGGGGCCGACCGTCGTGGCCACCACGCGCGCGTGCTCGGCGAGTCGGCGCACTGAGGCGGGGTCCGAGACGTCGGCCCGCAGGACACCCACCGACGTGCCGCCGGGCAGCCGCTCGCGCAGCCGCTTCAGTTTCAGCTCGTCCCGGCCGGCGATCGCCCAGCGCAGGCCCTCGGGCGCGTGCGTGGCGAGATACTCCGCGGTGAGCACGCCGACGAAGCCCGTGGCCCCGAAGAGCACGATGTCGTAGGGACGGCCCGTTCTGTTCAGCCTGCTCATGACACTCCTGGATCCCGCAGCCCGCGCCGCTGTCGGTGGCTGAGGCTAGCGTGAAGGGTGCGGAGCCCGACGACGAGCCCGGAGGTACCGTGGCCAAGCGCTTGCTCGCCCCGGTCTTGTCGAGTGGAACACGTTCTTGGCATCATCGGTGTTACATCAGTTGTGTCACAGCTGGGGGCTGGATGACAGCGGCAACGACGCCCGGGCACGGCCCGCTCTCCGGCGTGCGTGTGATCGAGCTGGCCGGGATCGGCCCCGGCCCCTTCGCGGCCATGCTCCTCGCCGACCTCGGCGCCGATGTCGTCCGCGTCGACCGGCCCGGCGGTCCCGGACTCGGAGTCGCCCCCGAGCACGACGTCACCAACCGCAACAAGCGCTCGGTGCTTGTCGACCTGAAGACCCCCGAGGGCCCCGCGCGCGTCCTCGACCTGGTCGAACGCGCCGACATCCTCATCGAGGGCAACCGGCCGGGAGTCACCGAGCGCCTCGGCGTGGGCCCCGAGGCCTGCCACGCCCGCAACCCCCGGCTCGTCTACGGCCGGATGACCGGCTGGGGCCAGGACGGCCCCCTCGCCCAGCGCGCCGGCCACGACATCGCGTACATCGCGCTGACCGGGACCCTCGGCATGATCGGCAGCCCCCAGGAGCCCCCGCCCGCCCCTGCCAACCTCCTCGGCGACTACGCGGGCGGCTCCCTCTACCTCGTCGTCGGCGTCCTCGCCGCCCTGCACCACGCGCGCGCCACCGGCACCGGCCAGGTCGTGGACGCCGCCATCGTCGACGGCACCGCCCACCTCTCCGCGATGATCCACGGCATGCTCGCCGCGGGCGGCTGGCAGGACCGGCGTGCCGCCAACCTCCTCGACGGCGGCTGCCCGTACTACGGCACCTACGAGACCGCCGACGGGAAGCACATGGCGGTGGGCGCCCTGGAGCCCCGGTTCTACGACGAGTTCGTGCGCCTGCTCGGCCTCGCCGACTTCACCGACGCCCGCCGGGACTGGACGCGCTGGGGCGAGCTGCGCGAGGCGGTCGCGGCCCGCTTCCGCGGCCGTACCCGAGACGAGTGGACCGCCGTCTTCGACGGCACGGACGCGTGCGTGGCGCCCGTGCTGTCGCTGCGCGAGGCCCCGCACCACCCGCACCTCGCCGCGCGCGGCACCTTCACCGAGTACGGCGGGATCACCCAGCCCGCCCCCGCGCCCCGGTTCTCGACGACGCCCACCTCGGTGCGCGGCGGGCCCGCCCTGCCCGGCGCGGACACCTCCGACGTGGCCCGGGACTGGGACGTCCCCCGACTTCTCGACGCTGTTGAAAACCCTCGTTGAAAGGCTTGGCAGTGAGCACCGAAGCGTATGTCTACGACGCGATCCGCACCCCGCGCGGGCGCGGCAAGGCGAACGGATCCCTGCACGGCACGAAGCCCATCGACCTGGTCGTCGGACTCATCCACGAGATCCGTGACCGCTTCCCGGACCTCGACCCGGCCGCGATCGACGACATCGTGCTCGGCGTCGTCGGCCCGGTCGGCGACCAGGGCTCCGACATCGCCCGGATCGCCGCCGTCGCCGCCGGACTGCCGGACACGGTGGCCGGCGTACAGGAGAACCGCTTCTGTGCCTCGGGTCTCGAAGCCGTCAACATGGCCGCCGCCAAGGTGCGTTCGGGCTGGGAGGACCTCGTCCTCGCCGGTGGTGTCGAGTCGATGTCCCGGGTGCCGATGGCCTCGGACGGCGGCGCCTGGTTCAACGACCCGATGACGAACCTCGCCACCAATTTCGTGCCGCAGGGCATCGGCGCCGACCTGATCGCCACGATCGAGGGATTCTCCCGGCGCGACGTGGACGAGTACGCGGCGCTCTCGCAGGAGCGGGCGGCCACCGCCTGGAAGGAGGGCCGCTTCGAGCGGTCCGTCGTCCCGGTGCGGGACCGCAGCGGCCTCGTCGTCCTCGACCACGACGAGCATCTGCGTCCCGGCACCACCGCCGACTCCCTCGCCAAGCTGAAGCCGTCCTTCGCGGACATCGGCGAACTGGGCGGCTTCGACGCCGTCGCCCTGCAGAAGTACCACTGGGTGGAGAAGATCGACCACGTCCACCACGCGGGCAACTCCTCCGGCATCGTCGACGGCGCCTCCCTCGCCGCGATCGGCTCCCGCGAGGTCGGCGAGCGCTACGGCCTCACCCCGCGCGCGCGGATCGTCTCCGCCGCCGTCTCCGGCTCCGAGCCGACCATCATGCTCACCGGTCCCGCCCCGGCCACCCGCAAGGCCCTCGCCAAGGCCGGGCTGACCATCGACGACATCGACCTCGTCGAGATCAACGAGGCGTTCGCCGCCGTCGTCCTGCGCTTCGTACGGGACATGGGCCTGTCCCTGGACAAGGTCAACGTCAACGGCGGCGCCATCGCGCTCGGCCACCCGCTCGGCGCCACCGGCGCGATCATCCTCGGCACACTCGTCGACGAACTGGAGCGCCAGGACAAGCGCTACGGCCTCGCCACGCTGTGCGTCGGCGGCGGCATGGGCGTCGCGACGATCGTCGAGCGCGTCTGAAACCCCGGCGGAACCAAGAGACTTCACGGAGACCCTCACCATGACCGAGAGCACCACCATCCGCTGGGAACAGGACGACACCGGCGTCGTCACCCTCGTCCTCGACGACCCGAACCAGTCCGCCAACACCATGAACGCGGCCTTCCGCGACTCCCTCGCGGCGATCACCGACCGCCTGGAGGCCGAGAAGGACTCCATCCGCGGCGTCATCGTCACCTCCGCCAAGAAGACCTTCTTCGCGGGCGGCGACCTGCGCGACCTCATCCGCGTCACCCCGGACACCGCACAGGAACTGCTCGACGGCGGCCTCGCCATCAAGCGGAACCTGCGCCGCATCGAGACCCTCGGCAAGCCCGTCGTCGCCGCGATCAACGGCGCGGCCCTGGGCGGCGGTTACGAACTCGCCCTCGCCTGCCACCACCGGGTCGCCCTCGACGCCCCCGGCTCCAAGATCGGCTGCCCCGAGGTCACCCTCGGCCTGCTCCCCGGCGGCGGCGGAGTCGTCCGTACGGTACGGCTGCTCGGCATCGCCGACGCGCTGCTGAAGGTGCTGCTCCAGGGCACCCAGTACAGCCCGCGACGCGCCCAGGAGAACGGCCTCGTCCACGAAGTGGCCGCCACCCCGGACGAGTTGATCGCCAAGGCCCGCGCCTTCATCGACGCCAACCCGCAGTCGCAGCAGCCCTGGGACAGGCCCGGCTACCGCATCCCGGGCGGCACCCCGGCCAACCCGAAGTTCGCGGCCAACCTGCCCGCCTTCCCGGCCTCCCTGCGCAAGCAGACGGGCGGCGCCCCCTACCCGGCCCCGCGCAACATCCTCGCCGCCGCCGTCGAGGGCGCGCAGGTCGACTTCGAGACCGCTCAGGTCATCGAGGCTCGCTACTTCGTGGAACTGGCGGCGGGCCAGACCTCGAAGAACATGATCCAGGCCTTCTTCTTCGACCTCCAGGCCGTCAACTCCGGCGCCAACCGCCCCCAGGGCATCGCCTCGCGCCCGGTCCGCAAGGTCGCCGTCCTCGGCGCCGGGATGATGGGCGCCGGCATCGCCTACTCGTGCGCCCACGCGGGCATCGACGTCGTCCTCAAGGACGTGACGGAGGAGGCGGCGGCCAAGGGCAGGGCCTACTCCGAGAAGCTCTGCGCGAAGGCCGTCTCCCGCGGTCGTACGAGCCAGGAGAAGGCGGACGCGCTGCTCGCCCGCATCACCGCCACCGCCGACCCGCAGCGACTCGCGGGCTGCGACGCGGTGATCGAGGCCGTCTTCGAGGACACCTCCCTCAAGCACAAGGTGTTCCAGGAGATCCAGCACATCGTCGAACCCGACGCGCTGCTCTGCTCCAACACCTCCACCCTCCCCATCACCGTCCTCGCCGAAGGCGTGGACCGCCAGGCCGACTTCATCGGGCTCCACTTCTTCTCGCCCGTCGACAAGATGCCCCTCGTCGAGATCATCAAGGGCGAGCGCACCGGCGACGAGGCACTGGCCCGCGCCTTCGACCTGGTCCGGCAGATCAAGAAGACACCGATCGTCGTCAACGACTCGCGCGGCTTCTTCACCTCACGGGTGATCGGACAGTTCATCAACGAGGGTGTCGCGATGGTCGGCGAGGGCATCGAGCCCGCGTCGATCGAGCAGGCCGCCGCGCAGGCGGGCTACCCGGCCAAGGTCCTCTCCCTGATGGACGAGTTGACGCTCACGCTCCCGCGCAAGATCCGCAACGAGTCCCGGCGGGCCGTGGAGGAGGCGGGCGGCACCTGGCCCGCCCACCCCGCCGAGGCCGTCATCGACCGCATGGTCGACGAGTTCGGCCGCACCGGCCGCAGCGGTGGCGCGGGCTTCTACGACTACGACGAGGACGGCAAGCGGGCCGGTCTGTGGCCGGGCCTGCGCGAGCACTTCACCCACGGTGGCGCCGGGACTCCCGCCGAGACCCCCTTCACGGACATGCAGGAACGCATGCTGTTCTCCGAGGCGCTCGACACCGTCAAGCTCCTTGAGGAGGGCGTCCTCACGTCCGTCGCGGACGCCAACATCGGGTCGATCTTCGGGATCGGGTTCCCCGGCTGGACCGGCGGCGTCCTCCAGTACATCAACGGCTACGAGGGCGGCCTGCCCGGCTTCGTGGCACGCGCGCGTGCACTCGCGGAGCGCTACGGGGACCGCTTCACGCCGCCCGCGCTGCTGGTGGAGAAGGCCGAGAAGGGCGAGCGGTTCACCGACGCGCGCTGACGCGTGGCCGCACCGATCGACGCGCTGCCCTTGCCCTCCGGGGACGGGGCAGCGTGCCCGACGGATCAGCCCTCCTCCGACCCCGCCGACTCCTTGAGCCACTCGCGGAGTTCCTCGCGCAGTGATCGCTGAAAGGCCGTCAGAAGGGCCTGCACCACCAGGGGTTGCATGTGCGCGGACAGCGACTTCACGTCCTGGGTGGCGCGTTGGGAGACCTCCTCGCGCAGGAGCCGCGACAACTCGTGGGCCGCCGCGCGGGAGTGCTCGATCAGTACGTTCCGCGCGGCGAGGATCGCCCCCTGCGACAGCGGCACGTCGAGCAGTCGTACGCCGAGCCGCAGCAGACCGGCGTCGACGCGGTACGAGGCACCGTCGGGCCGGACCACGTCCATCGCGACGAGCCGCTCCACGTCCTCCTCGTCCAGTGCCCGGCCGGCCCGCCGCTCCAACTCCCGCCGGTCCAGGGTCTCCGTACCGTCCGGCGCCCAGGACGCCACCACCGCCCGGTGGATCGCGAGGTCCTGCGCGCTGAGGTCCGGCGGCAGTTGCCCCAGATAGCGCTCGATCGCGGCCAGTGTCATGCCCTGGTGCTGCAACTCCTCGATCAGCGCCAGCCGTGACAGATGCTCCTGCCCGTAGTGCCCGACCCGCCGCGCCCCGAGCACCGGCGGCGGCAGCAGGCCCTTGGTGCTGTAGAACCGGACCGTGCGGACCGTGGTACCGGCCCGCGCGGCCAGTTCGTCGATCGTGAGCGTGGGCTCCTCGGTGTCGGTCGTCATGCGCAGCAGTATCGCTGTCTCACCAACGCTGTGAAACCACCGAAGGACGTTGTCAGTGGTGCCGTCTACGGTGGGTGGCATGGGGGAGATCAACTATGTCCGGGGTGACGCGACCGTTCCGTCGGTCAAGGGCGTCAAGGTGATCGCGCATGTCTGCAACGACCTGGGGGGCTGGGGAAAGGGCTTCGTGCTGGCCGTGTCGCGCCGCTGGCCGGAGCCGGAGAAGGAGTACCGGGCCTGGCACCGCGGGCGCGCGGCCAACGACTTCGCTCTGGGCGCCGTCCAGCTCGTGCGCGTCGAGCGCCATGTGTGGGTGGCCAACATGATCGGCCAGCGGGGGATACGCACGGGCAGCAAGGGCGTCCCGGTGCGCTACGAGGCGATCGACACGGCGCTGGGCCTGCTGGCCGAGCGTGCGGCGGAGCTGGGCGCGTCCGTGCACATGCCCCGCATAGGGTGCGGCCTCGCGGGCGGCAAGTGGTCACGGGTCGAACCGCTGGTGACCGAGCGGCTGGTACGGCGGGGGATCGCGGTGACCGTGTACGACCACGAGGACTGAGCCGGCGAACCGACCTGCCCCGAACTTGCCCCCGGCTGAAAGGAGTTGCAGAATCTTGCGCAACCACAGGGAGGGTCGTGAACCATGAGCCGTGACATCGACGTCCTCGTCCTCGGCGGCGCCGGCGTGGACACCATCGTCCACGTCCCCGAGCTGCCGCTCCCGTACGCCGACAGCTACATGATCGACCCCGGCATCCGCACCCGCGCCGGCCAGACCGGCGACTTCGTGGCCCTCGGCCTGAGCGCCCTGGGCCTGCGCACCCACCACCTCGACATGCTCGGCGCCGACCCCGAGGGCGACCTGGTCCGCGCCCTGCACCGGGACCGCGCCATCCCGCTCACCGAGGTGCCCGGGCCCGCCGGCACCAAGCGCGCGGTCAACCTCGTCGGCCCGGACGGACGGCGGCTGTCCCTCTACGACTCGACCCGCGGCCACCCCGACGACCGCCTGCCGGAACCCACCGTCCGCGCCCTCGCCACCGCGAGTCGCCACGCCCATGTCTCCATCACCCAGCCCTGCGCCCACGCGCTGCCCACCCTGCGCGAGGCCGGCGCCACGATCTCCACGGATCTGCACAACTGGGACGGCGTGAACCCGTACCAGGCGGAGTTCGCCCACGCGGCGGACATCGTCTTCCTGTCCACCACCGCGCTGACCGGCACTCCCGAGCACACCATGCGCGCCATCGCCGAGCGGGGCCGGGCCCGCCTGGTCGTTGCCACGGCCGGTGCGGAGGGCGCCTATCTGCTGGCCGACGACGAGATGACCCACATCCCCGTCGTCACGCCCCGCAGACCGGTGATCGACTCGAACGGCGCGGGCGACGCCTTCGCCGCCGCCTTCCTCTTCGGCTGGCTGGGCGGAGAGTCCCCGCAGCGCTGTGCCCGCTACGGCGCGGTGGCCGGGGCCTACGCCTGCACGGTGCCGTCGACGGAGATCGACGCGATCGGCCGCGACGAACTCCTCGCGCAGATGGCTGAGTTGGCCGAGTTGGCCGATCTGGTGGATTCGGAGTCCCGCACGGCGTAGGCGGCCCAGGAACCCACAGCCCCCGGGCCGCCCCTCACCCGTCAGCCGCCGTGCACGTCGTTCGTGGCGGCGATGCTCTTCCACGACTTCGGCCGGACCGGAGCCGTCGACGCCTTCGCGACGGACGCGGCCCGGGCCGCCGGAGCGGCCGGCTTCGACGGCTGGAACAGCCAGGTGTCGAAGAGCGCGGACAACGGCTTCCCCGATACCTGCTCCGCGAACGTACGGAAGTCCGCGACGGACGCGTTGCCGTACGCGTGCTCCTTCGGCCAGCCCTTCAGAATGGCGAAGAACGCGTCGTCGCCGACCTCGTTGCGCAGCGCCTGGATGGCCAGCGCGCCCCGGTCGTAGACCGGAAGCTCGAACTGGTTCTCCGGACCCGGGTCACCGGGCGCGATCGTCCAGAAGGCGTCGTCGGCCGGGTGCGAGGCGTAGACGTAGTCGGCGAGTTGCTGCGCGGTGCCCTCACCCTCGTGCTCGGACCACAGCCACTGCGCGTAGCGCGCGAAGCCCTCGTTGATCCAGATGTCCTTCCAGCCCTTCAGTGACACGTCGTCGCCGTACCACTGATGGGCCAACTCGTGCACGACGACAGAGGTGTTGGCGCCGTTCGCGAACTGCTTCTGGCTGTAGTAGACGCGGGTCTGGGTCTCCAGCGCGTACCCGGTGGTCGTGTTGGGCACGTACCCGCCCGCGTTGCTGAACGGATACGGCCCGAAGTAGCCGCTCAGCCAGTCGACGATCTCCCCGGTCCGCTCCACGCTCGCCCGCGCGGCCCCGTCGTTGTCGCCGAGATCCTTGCTGTAGGCGTTGACGACCGGGACACCGCCGTCCGAGGTGCTGGTGGTGATGTCGAACTTCCCGAGGGCGAGCGTGGCCAGATAGGTGGCCTGCGGCTTGTTCTGGCGCCAGTTGTAGCGGGTCCAGCCGAGCTGTGAACTCGTCGACTGGAGTGTGCCGTTGGAGATGGCCTGCGTGCCGTTCGGCACGGCGACCGACACGTCGTAGGTCGCCTTGTCGCTCGGGTGGTCGTTGCTCGGGAACCACCACCACGCCGACTCGGGCTCGTCCGCCGCGACCGCGCCGTCCGGTGTGCGGTGCCAGGTGGTGAAGCCGTACGCGCTCTTCGTGGAAGGCACCCCGCTGTAGCGGACCACGACGGTGATCGGCGTGCCCTTGGGCAGCGGGGTCTTCGGGGTGATCTCCAGCTCGTGCTGGCCGGAGGTCGCGAAGGTCGCCTCGGCGCCGTTGACCCTGATGTCACTGACGTCCAGCAGGAAGTCCAGATTGAACCGCGACAGATCCTGCGTCGTCCTGGCGAGGATGGTCGCGGTGCCCGTCAACTCGTCGGTGGTGGGCTGGTACTGGAGCCTGAGGTCGTAGTGCGAGACGTCGTATCCGCCGTTGCCGTAGGCCGGGTAGTAGGGGTCGCCGATGCCCGGAGCGCCGGGGGAGTAGCTTGCCGCCGACGCCGGGATCGCCAGCATGAGGGAGGCCGCCGCGAGTGCGCCCGGCGCGATCAGTCTGCGGTGCACGAGAACTCCAAGTCGTAGAGGCGCGAAGTCTGTACGCAGGCTATTCAGTCCCTGTGGCCCTTCGCCTGTCCGCGGCCCCTCCTGTCACACGATCGCCATTCGGCCGACATGACTCCGAGTGCCTCTTCCAGCACGGGAGTTGACCGATGTACCGTCCGCGCATGCCGAAACGCACGCGCTTCACGATCTGGAGATCGCTCGCGACGGCGGCCATCGCCGCCCTCCTGGCCGCCTTCCTCACCCCGGCAGCGGCCCAGAGCGCCCCGCAGGAAAGCCAACCCGTCTACTCCTACGCGAACGCCATCCGCGAGGCGGTGTGGGTGGACACCGGACTCGACGGAGACGGCGACGGTAAGACCGACCGGGTCGCCGTCGACATCGTCCGCCCGAGCGAACCCGCCCAGCAGGGCCACAAAGTGCCCGTCATCATGGACGCCAGCCCCTACTACTCCTGCTGCGGACGCGGCAACGAGGGGCAGATCAAGACGTACGACACCGACGGCAACGTTGTCCAGATGCCGCTGTTCTACGACAACTACTTCGTGCCCCGCGGCTACGCGTTCGTCGGCGTCGACCTCGCCGGCACCAACCGCTCCGACGGCTGCGTGGACGTCGGCGGCCGTTCCGACATCCAGTCCGCGAAGGCCGTCGTCGACTGGCTGAACGGCCGGGCCAAGGCCTACACAAGCCGCACCGGAACCGCCCGCGCCACGGCGAGCTGGACCAACGGCAGGACCGGGATGATCGGCAAGAGCTGGGACGGCACCATCGCCAACGGCGTCGCCGCCACCGGCGTCAAGGGCCTGAAGACGATCGTCCCGATCAGCTCCATCTCCTCCTGGTACGACTACTACTTCGCCCAGGGCGCCCCGCTCTACGACTCCGGCCCCGACTGGCTGTCCGACGCCGTCGAGAGCCCCGACGCGCAGGCCCACTGCGCCGCCGTACAGCAGAAGCTCGTCGACGGCGCCCCGCGTACCGGCGACTGGACCTCGCTGTGGACCGAGCGCGACTACGTGAAGGACGCGAGCAAGGTCAAGGCGAGCGTGTTCCTCGTGCACGGGCTGCAGGACCTCAACGTCCGCACCAAGAACTTCGGCCAGTGGTGGGACGCCCTCGCCAAGAACGGCGTCGAGCGCAAGATCTGGCTCTCCCAGACCGGCCACGTCGACCCCTTCGACTACCGCCGCGGCGCCTGGGTCGACACCCTGCACCGCTGGTTCGACCACGAACTCCTCGGCTACGACAACGGAATCGACCGCGAGCCGATGGCCGACGTCGAACGCCACCCGGACCAGTGGGTCACGTCGAAGGTCTGGCCGCCGAGCGGCACCGCGACCACCACGCTCCATCCGGCGCAGGGCACCCAGGCGGGCGTGGGTACGCTCGGCCTCCGCACGGGCGCGGGCACCGAGACGTTCACCGACAACCCCCAGGAGAGCGAGACCGACTGGGCCGCCGCGATCGACAAGCCGACCGCGGACAAGGCCGGTTTCGTCACCGGGCCGCTCAAGAAGGACGTACACCTGGCGGGTTCCTCGAAGGTGACGATCACCGCGACGCCCACGACCTCCACGGCCCATCTGTCCGCTGTCGTCGTGGACCTGGGCCCCGATACCATCCGCGACTACGCCGACGCGGCCGAGGGCATCACCACGCTCACCGACCGCACCTGCTGGGGCGAGAGCACGGCGGGCGACAGCGCCTGCTTCCTGGCAACCCAGGCCAAGACCAAGGCAGTTGACTACAACATCGTCAGCCGCGGCTGGGCCGACCTCGGCAACTACGCCTCGGCCGGCAAGGGCGTACCCCTCACTCCGGGCAAGGCCTACACCATCACCCTCGACCTGGCCGCGACCGACCACGTCGTCCCGGCCGGCCACCGCCTCGCGCTGATCGTCGCGGGCACGGACAAGGACCTCATCGACCCCCCGTCCACCACCCCGACCCTCACCCTCGACCTCTCCCGCACCTCGGCCCAACTCCCGCTGGTCGGCGGCGAGTCGGCCTTCGCGAAGGCCACTGCGGGCGCCAGGTCCACGACACCCACGTCCACGACCCTGGACGGCGTCCGGGCCCCGCGTTCCGCACAGCGGGTACCTGGCAACTGATCACCCGGCTCCGAGTGGGGCGGCGGTACTGCCGAGTGCCGCCGTCCCGTGTGCCTCAGCCCCACCCCGCCCCCACCAGCTCCGCCGCTTCCTCGGCGCAGCCCCACGCCACGGTGATCCCCGCCCCGCCATGGCCGTAGTTGTGCACCAACACCCGCCCGCCACGCAGTACTTGACGCTCCAGCCGTACCGCGGGCCGGCTCGGCCGTAGCCCTACCCGGTGTTCCAGGACCCGCGCCCCGGCGATCTCCGGGCGGATCGCCGCGCAGCGGGCGATGATCGCCTCGGCGGTCGCGGGGTCGGGGGTCATCGACCAGGCGTCCTCCTCGGCCGTGCCGCCCAGGATCAGGCCGCCCGGCTGCGGGAAGAAGTAGGTGGACGTGTCGGCGGAGTGGTCGACGGACGTCAGCCAGGTGGTGATGCCCGGGTTCTCCACGACGACCAACTGACCGCGCACCGGCCGCACCGAGCGGTCGGGCACGAGGTCCAGGGAGTCCAGCCCGGTGCAGTTGACCACGACGGCCGCCGGTACCTCCGAGAGGTCCGTCACCGACTGCTCCTCGACGGTCCCGCCCGCCCGCAGGAACCGCTCCCGCAGCCACGGCAGATGGGTCGACATGTCGATCAGCGGCAACCGTGCCCACAGCCCGCGGCCCGCGTACTCCTCGGCCCGCGCCGACCGCAGCCCCGGCACCCGGGCCGCCCACGGCCCCAGCTCGTCCAGCCGGGTCTCGCCCTGTACGCCCTCGACCATGCGTACGCCGGTCTCCTCGGGCCGCGTCGCCAACTCCTCGTAGACGACCAGCGATTGGAGCGCCCACTCACCGACGAGCGCCTCCGGCTCGATCCGGTACGGCCACCACAGCGCGCCCGCGACCGCCGAGGTCGTCAGCTCGACGGGCTCCCGCGTCCACACCCGGACCCGGATCCCGCGCTCCGCCAGCACGACGGCCGTCGTCAACCCGATGACGCCCCCGCCGACCACGATCACATCGCCCCGCACACCGCTCTCCATGCGCGGACCGTAGCGGAATATGTCATGCAGTGCTCACATCCCCATCACTGTGGGGATACTCACAACATGTCTGCCGAATACGCGGCCTTCGGCCTGGCACCGGCGATGCGCGCCGGTGAAGTCCTCGCGGACGGCGGCTACCAGGTGCACCGCGACTTCGTCGACTTCATCGTCGACGGCCGCCCGCTGCTGTTCCAGCTCACCGACCTGGACGCCGTCTCCCCGCTCGCCTCCGACGTCCCGCCCGCGATCTTCACCGCCCAGGTCCGCAGCCTGCTCCTGGAGACGGACGCACCGCTGGAGGGCGGACGCTACGTCATCTACGGCTGCCCCGAGTGCGAGGACCTGGCCTGCGGCGCAGTCACCGCCGTCATCCAGCGGGACGGCGCCGACTACATCTGGCGGGACTTCGCCTGGCAGACCGAGGAACACGCCGACCTGGAGCGCAACGGCTACCACGGCATAGGGCCCTTCCGCTTCGCCGGAGCCGAGTACCGTGCGGCCCTCGACTCCCTGATCGACGGCACCGAGCCCCCGGCCGCCCGACGCCGCGTCCTGTTGATCGGCGCCCGCGTCGCCGTCCTCGCCAAGCTCGCCGCGGCCCTCCGGGCCATCGGCATCGGCGCCGACATCACCGGCGACGCGACCCACGTCCCCGCCGACGAACTCCGCGGCTACGGTGCCGTCGCCTTCGGCCGGGCCGTCACCCCGGACCAACGCGCCGCCGTACGCGCCGCGTTCGACCGCGCCGGGGTGGACGTGGCCCATGTCGACGGCCTCGCCCCGATCGTTCCCCTCCTCGTCGCCCAGATCGAACACGCCCTGGACCGCCGTCCCGCCGAGCAGCACCGCCTGACCCGGCTGGTCGCGGCCGACGGCGAGGCGGGCATCGAGGTCAGCTCGCCGTGCCGGGTGCGCCTCACCGCGTACCGACTCGACCGTCTCTACCGCAGCCACACCCAGGACGTCTTTGACGGCGTCCTGGAACCAGGCCACCACCGCATCCCCCTGGACGCGAAAGCGGTGAAGGGCGAGTCCTTCGTCGTGGCCCGGACCACGGGGAGCGTGCTGGTGGAGGCGATGGCGCGCGGAGAAACCGAGGCGCGGGGCACGAAAGCGAGCCATTAGGATCGGCGGTCTGATGACTGCCACCCTCGTCGCCAAGAATCTCGCCGCCGGACACGGCGACCGCGCCCTCTTCACCGGGCTCGACCTCGTCGTCGCCCCCGGCGATGTGATCGGTCTTGTCGGTGCCAACGGCGCGGGCAAGTCCACCCTGCTCAGGATGCTCGCCGGGCTGCTCGCACCGGAGGAGGGCGAGTTGCGCCTTTCCCCGCCGGCCGCCACCGTAGGCCACCTCCCGCAGGAGCCGGAACGACGCCCCGGCGAGAGCGTGCGCGAGTTCCTGGCCCGCCGCACCGGCGTCGCCGAGGCACAACGCACGATGGACGAGGCCACCCAGGCACTGGTGGACGGTGCACCCGGCGCCGACGACGCCTACTCGGCGAGCCTGGAGCGCTGGCTCGACCTCGGCGGCGCCGACCTGGACGAGCGGGCCGAGGAGGTGACGGACTCGCTGGGTCTCGCCGTGGACCTCGACCAGCCGATGACGTCCCTGTCCGGCGGCCAGGCCGCCCGCGCGGGCCTCGCCTCCCTCCTCCTCTCCCGCTACGACGTCTTCCTCCTCGACGAGCCCACCAACGACCTGGACCTCGACGGCCTGGAGCGCCTCGAACGCTTCGTCTCCGGCCTCCGCGCCGGCACGGTAGTCGTCAGCCACGACCGCGAGTTCCTCACCCGGACGGTCACCAAGGTCCTCGAACTCGACCTGGCCCAGGGGCAGATCAACCTCTACGGCGGCGGTTACGAGGCCTATCTGGAGGAGCGGGACGTGGCGCGCCGGCACGCCCGCGACGAGTTCGAGGAGTACGCCGACAAACGGTCGGCCCTCCAGGACCGTGCCCAGATGCAGCGCGGCTGGATGGACAAGGGTGTCAAGAACGCCCGCCGCAAGGCGAACAACGACAACGACAAGATCGGCCGCAAGTTCCGCAGCGAGGCCAGCGAGAAGCAGGCCGCGAAGGCCCGGCAGACCCAGCGCATGATCGAACGCCTCGACGTCGTAGAGGAGCCCCGCAAGGAGTGGGAGCTGCGCATGGAGATCGCGTCAGCGCCCCGCTCCGGCGCGGTCGTCGCGACCCTCCGGGACGCCGAGGTCCGGCGCGGCGACTTCACCTTCGGCCCGGTGTCCCTGCAGATCGACTGGGCGGACCGGGTCGCGGTCACCGGCGCGAACGGCGCGGGCAAGTCGACCCTCCTCGGCGCGTTGCTGGGCCGTATCCCGTTGGACGCCGGACACGCGGCGCTCGGCTCCGGCGTCCTGGTGGGCGAGGTCGACCAGGCCCGCCTCCTGTTCCACGGCACGGAGTCCCTGCTCGAAGCGTTCTGCGCGGCCGTCCCGGACACCGAACCCGCCGAAGTCCGCACGCTGCTGGCCAAGTTCGGCCTGAAGGCGCACCACGTGATGCGCCCGGCCGGGACCCTCTCACCGGGTGAGCGCACCCGCTCGGCGCTGGCGCTGCTCCAGGGCCGGGGGGTGAACCTCCTGGTTCTGGACGAGCCGACGAACCACCTCGACCTGCCCGCCATCGAACAACTCGAGTCGGCCCTCGACGCCTACGAGGGCACGCTCCTCCTCGTCACCCACGACCGCCGCATGCTGGACGCGGTTCAGGTGACCCGCCGCCTGGAGGTGGCGGACGGCAAGGTGACCGAACAGCGTTAGAGCGTGCGCTCGGCCTCCCTGGCGGCACGCTCCACCCGGTCCCGGTGTCCCGCCCACCACGCCGCGTCGCCGGGGGCCATGTTGGTGCCCCCGGCCCGCTGGCCCACGCTCCCGTCGACGAGTTCCCGCACGATGTCGGCGTGCCCGGCATGCCGGGACGTCTCGTAGGTCATGTGCACGAGCGTGCGGTGCAGGGTCAGTTCGGTCACCCGCTCGCCCGGTATACGGCCGATCGCGTCCAGGGGCAGCGCCTCGATGGTCGCGTCCGAGTGGGCGCACACCCGCCGGTAGTCCCCGACGATCCGCTCTCGCGTCTCGTCGGGGGTCGCCCACAGATCGGCGTTCGGCTCGGCGTCGCCCGCGATCCACAACGCCGGCCCGTCCACCGGCCGCCCGAACACCGTGCCGAAGTAGAACGCCTCGGCACCGGCCAGATGCTTCACCAACCCCAGCAGGTTGGTGCCGGTCGGGGTCATCGGGCGCCGGATGTCGTACTCCGACAGCCCTTCGAGCTTCCACAGCAAGGTGTCACGGGCGTCCTGCAGAAAGACGCGGAGGTCGGCTTTGAAGTCCGGTGCGATCATCGCCCTAGTCTGTCGGCGAGATGATCGACGTCCACCGATTTTCATCGTGCCGCGAGCCGTGCCCCGTAAGGGGCGCGGGGAACTGCGCGCCCAGCCACAACGAACCCGCAGCTCCCCACGCCCTTTTACTGACGCCCCTTCTTTGGATCAAGCAACCCGGCCTTGCGCAGAGCATCGGCCATCGCACTGTTCGCCGGCGGAGCCGCCTGCCGCGATCCGCCGCCCTGGCCGCCACCCCCCTGCCGCTGCTGCTGACGTTGCTGAGGCGGACGCCCACCACCCCGCTGCCGGCGCTCGCCCCCCTGCTCTCGCCGCTCCCCGCCGGAGGCCTGAGCCTCGTCATCCAGCCGCAGCGTCAGCGAGATCCGCTTGCGCGGGATGTCGACGTCGAGGACCTTCACCTTGACGATGTCACCCGGCTTCACCACATCACGCGGGTCCTTGACGAACGTCTTCGACAGGGCGGAGACATGCGCGAGACCGTCCTGGTGGACACCGACGTCGATGAACGCCCCGAACGCGGCGACGTTGGTGACGACACCCTCCAGGACCATCCCGGGCGCCAGGTCGGAGATCTTCTCGACGCCGTCCTTGAACGTGGCCGTCTTGAACGCGGGCCGCGGGTCACGCCCCGGCTTCTCCAACTCCTTCAGGATGTCGGTCACGGTCGGCAGACCGAACGTCTCGTCCACGAACTCGGTCGGCTTCAGCGAGCGCAGCACCGACGTGTTGCCGATCAGCGAGGCAACCTCGCTGCCCGCTGTCTTCACCATCCGCCGCACCACGGGATACGCCTCGGGGTGCACGCTGGACGCGTCGAGCGGGTCGTCGCCGCCCCGGATGCGCAGGAAGCCGGCGCACTGCTCGTAGGCCTTCGGGCCGAGCCGTGCCACGTTCTTGAGCTGTGTACGCGACTTGAACGGGCCGTTGGCGTCACGGTGCGACACGATGTTCTCCGCGAGACCGGAGGTGATGCCGGAGACGCGTGAAAGCAGCGGCGCGGAGGCCGTGTTGACGTCCACGCCCACGCCGTTCACACAGTCCTCGACCACCGCGTCCAGCGAACGCGACAGCTTCACCTCGGACAGGTCGTGCTGGTACTGGCCGACACCGATCGACTTGGGGTCGATCTTCACCAACTCGGCCAGGGGGTCCTGGAGTCGGCGCGCGATGGAGACGGCGCCGCGCAACGACACGTCCATGTCGGGCAGTTCCTGCGAGGCGAACGCCGAGGCCGAGTACACGGACGCGCCGGCCTCGGACACCATCACTTTGGTGAGCTTCAACTCCGGGTGCTTGGTGATGAGTTCACCGGCGAGCTTGTCGGTCTCGCGGGACGCCGTGCCGTTGCCGATCGCGATCAGCTCGACCGAGTGCTGCGCGGCCAACCGGGCCAGCTTGGCGAGAGCCTCGTCCCACTTGTTGGCCGGGACGTGCGGGTAGATCACGTCCGTGGCCACGACCTTGCCGGTCGCGTCGACGACGGCCACCTTCACCCCCGTACGGAAACCGGGGTCCAGGCCGAGTGTCGAGCGCGTGCCGGCCGGTGCGGCGAGCAGCAGGTCCCGCAGGTTCGAGGCGAATACGTTGACCGCCTCGTCCTCGGCGGCCGTACGCAGCCGCAGCCGCAGGTCGATGCCGAGGTGCACGAGAATGCGGGTGCGCCAGGCCCAACGGACCGTGTCCTGAAGCCACTTGTCGCCGGGGCGGCCCCGGTCGTGGATCTGGAAGCGATGGGCGACCATCCCCTCGTACGAGGACGGGCCGGGCTGCTCGGACGGCTCCTCGGGCTCCAGGACGAGATCGAGGACGTCCTCCTTCTCGCCTCGCAGCATCGCCAGGATGCGGTGCGAGGGCAGCGCGGTGAACGGCTCCGCGAAGTCGAAGTAGTCGGCGAACTTGGCGCCCGCCTCCTCCTTGCCGTCCCGCACCTTCGCGGCGAGGCGCCCGCGCGCCCACATCCGCTCGCGCAGTTCGCCGATCAGGTCGGCGTCCTCCGAGAACCGCTCCGTGAGGATCGCCCGGGCCCCGTCGAGGGCGGCCTGCGGATCGGCGACACCCTTGTCGGCGTCGACGAACGCGGCGGCCGCGGCCAGCGGTTCCACGGACGGGTCGCCCAACAGCCCCTCCGCGAGCGGCTCAAGACCCGCCTCGCGCGCGATCTGCGCCTTGGTGCGCCGCTTGGGCTTGTACGGCAGGTAGATGTCCTCAAGGCGCGCCTTGGTCTCGGCGGCACGGATCTGCGCCTCCAGCTCCTCGGTGAGCTTCCCCTGCTCGCGCACCGATTCGAGGATCGCGGTCCGCCGCTCTTCCAGCTCCCGCAGATACCGCAGTCGCTCCTCCAACGTGCGCAACTGCGCGTCGTCGAGCATCTCGGTCGCTTCCTTGCGGTAGCGGGCGATGAAGGGCACCGTCGAACCGCCGTCGAGCAGCTCGACGGCGGCCTTCACCTGCCGCTCCCGTACGCCGAGCTCCTCGGCGATCCTGCCTTCGATGGACCCTACGAGGGGTGTCGTCACGCCCGTACCGCCTTCTCCACTGAGGTTGCGCGGCAATTGTGGCAGGTCACACTGACAACCGGGGATCAGGGCGCTGTCCTGCGGGTCCGGCGCCCCTACCGCTTCCCGAGCAGATCCGCCGGAAACGCCCCGGCCGCGAGCGCCCGCCGCGCGAACCCGGTCGCCAGTTCGGTCAGTCGTACGACCCCTTCGGCGCCCAGGTGTTCGTACGGCGCCCGGTCCAGCCGGTCGGTCTCCGCCTCGATGTCCGCGCGCAGCGCGACACCCGCCTCCGTCAACTCGCCGTCCCCGTCGAGCAGTCCGCGCTCGCGCAGTCGTCCCGAGGCGGCGTCCCAGTCCTCCTGGTTCCACCCGCGCGTGCCGAACACCCACTTCGGGGTCATGCCCTTGCCGGTCGCGGTGTGGGTGACCACGGCCTCCAGACCGTCGAGTCCGGCGGACATCAGTACGGCGAGGTGACCGTCGCCCCGGTGTTCGCGCAGCAGTGTGGCCGCATGGAAGTACGCCAGATGCGGCTCCTCGGGGACGGCCAGATCCGCGTGGGCGGCGTACAGGGGCCGGGCGGAGCGGCCGCACGCCTCGGCGGCCCGCAGGGCCAGCCGCGCCGCCTCCGCCATCTCCCGCGACTCCACCACGTCGTCGCCCAGCAGCCGGCGCAGGGTCGCGTCGACGGCACGCGCGCGTGCGTGCAGGACCTGCTCCGGGGAGGCGGTCTCCCACACGGCGGGCACATGCCGGGCCACGAGCTCGTACTTGTAGTTGTAGAAGGCCGCCGTCACCGTCCCCGGCCCGACCGCCCCCATCGCGGCCGTCCGCACCGCGAAGTTGACGGCCCGGGAGTCCTCGACTCCGAGAGCGGCCAGTTCCCTTCCCAGGTCGGGCGAGAAGTAGAGCGTGGCGTGCAGGGAGTTGAGCGCGTTGTGACAGCGGCGCCCGGCACGGGGATCGACGGCGGCAGTAGTCATGACGACCACGTTACCGACTGGTCGGTACGGGCTCCAGTGCCGGGCGCCGACGTTTCACCCCGACGCGGTCCAGGTGAACCGAGGCGGCCGGCGCTCCAGGAACGCTGCGACGCCCTCCGCCCTGTCGCCGCTGCCGCGCGCCTGCTCCGCCCAGTGACCGTCCCGGTCCGTGCGCCCGTCCGCGAACTCCTTCGCCGAGGCCTGTGTCAACTGCGAGCGGGCGGCCAGTACCCGGGTGAACTCCGTGACCCGCTTGGTGAGTTCCCCCTCGGGCAGCAGCTCGTCGAGGAACCCGGTGCGCAGCGCCCGCTCCCCGTCGATCAACTCACCCGAGAACAGGAGGTACTTGGCGGCCCCGGGGCCCACCAGTGACACCAACCGCCGGGTGGAGGACGCCGGATACACGATTCCGAGCTTCGCCGGAGTCACCCCGAACAGTGCCCCCTGCTCGGCGAACCGCAGATCGCAGGCCGCCGCCAACTGCGCGCCGCCGCCCACACAATGACCCCGGATCGCAGCCAGCGTCGGCTTCGGGAACGCCGCGAGCGCCTCCTCCGCGAGCACCGAGAGGCCCTGCGCCTCGCTCGCCGACTCCCGCAGCGTGGAGATGTCGGCCCCGGCGCAGAACGTCCCGCCCTCACCGGTCAGCACGAGTGCCCGTACGGCAGGATCCGCGGCCAGCGTGTCGAGCAGCGGTGGCAGCGCGCGCCACATCGCGGCCGTCATCGCGTTGCGCTTGCCGGGGTGGTGGACGACGACGGTGGCGACCGCGTCGGTGACGTCGTGCAGCAGACGGGGCTCCATGCGCCGGATGCTACGTACAACCCGAAGAGATCGCGAAGTCGGCACGATCGGGACAGGAGCGGTCCCACAGTCAACCAGGTTGCGCGGAAACGATCGGAAGACGCCGATAACCGCTGACTTCTGTTCAGCCGTCCGGAGTGGAGCGGGCCGATGCCAACACTCGTCGTGTGGTGACAATCGAGCGCAAGGGTGGCGACCGGACGATGGACGACCATGGGCGCGGGTCCGGCCCACGCCCAGAAGGCGGCGGGGATGATCCCCTGGCCCCCGCCCCGCCGGATCCGCTGCCGTACGAGGGGGTCTGGCGGTTCACCGCCGCCGCCGTCGACGCCTCGGTCCCGCAGGCGCGACACGCCGTACGGGACCTGCTGTACCGCCAGGGCGTGCCCCTCTCGGACGACCTGCTCCAGGGGCTGCTGCTGATCGTCTCCGAGCTGGTCACCAACGCGGTCAAGCACGCGGCGCTGCTGTCGCCGACCCTCGCCGTGGAGGTCGCCGTCGGTGCCGAGTGGCTGCGGGTGTCCGTCGAGGACAACCACCCCTACCGCCCGACCGCCCTGGTCGCCGACCACGACGAGACCGGCGGCCGGGGACTGCTGCTGGTGCGCGAGGTGACCCGGGAGGCGGGCGGCGTGTGCGACGTCGAGCACACGGCGAGCGGCGGCAAGGTGATCTGGGCCGCCCTGCCGCTCACCCTCGCGCAGGTGCCGTAGGACCGCCGCTCACCAGCCCGCGGAGGGACCCGTCAGCTCCCGGACCGCGGGACGGGCGGCGTCCAGCACGGTCATGAACCAGGACGAGAAGGTGTCCTTCGCGTGCCGCTCCGCCAGCTCGGCGGGGGTCACGAACGCGGTCGTGTCCACCTCCTCCGGGTCCGGCCGCAGCGGGGACTGCACCATCCCGACGAAGAGGTGGTTGTACTCCTGCTCCACCAGGCCGGAGTCCGGGTCCGGGTGGTTGTAGCGGACCGTGCCCGCCTCGGCGAGCAGCGACGGGGACACCCCCAGCTCCTCGTACGTCCGCCGGGCCGCCGCCGCGAAGGGCGCCTCGCCGGGGTAGGGGTGACCGCAGCAGGTGTTGGACCACACACCGGGGGAGTGGTACTTGCCGAGCGCCCGCTGCTGGAGCAGCAGCCGGCCCTGCTCGTCGAAGAGGAAGACGGAGAAGGCGCGGTGGAGCTGCCCCGGTGGCTGATGGGCGGCGAGCTTCTCCGCGGTGCCGATCGTCACGCCGTTCTCGTCGACCAGTTCGAGCAAGATCGCTTCAGCGGTGCCGTTCGACGAGCTGTGCGTCGCGGTGGCAGGTGTGATCGGCATACCCATCCTTCACATCGGTCTTCAAAGCCAAGTCTGCCGTACGAATCCGGCACTCCCGGCAGTTCATCGTGCCCGGCGCGGCGATGGCGGAACCGCCGGGGGGCCGGGCTGTGGGAGTGAGGACGCGGGCGCGCGCCGGAGGGCTGCGTTCCGTCGAATTCGGTCGATATCCGTCAGCGCCGAAGCTTCGGCAGGGACCCGCACGGCAGGCTCAGTGGCAGAGCTTCGCCTCGTGTTCCGCGTGTCCGCGGGGCTCCAGTTGGAAGGTGCAGTGCTCGACGTCGAAGTGGTCGCCGAGGCAGCCCTGGAGTTCGTGGAGCATCTTCTCGTTGCCGATGGCGTTCAGCACGTCCGAGCGGACGACTACGTGCGCGGAGAGCACCGGCATGCCCGAGGTGATCGTCCAGGCGTGCAGATCGTGGATGTCCTCGACCCCGTCGAGTGCCAGGATGTGCGAGCGCACTTCCTGCATGTCGACGTCCTTGGGGGCCGACTCCAGCAGTACGTCCAGGGTCTCGCGCAGCAGCTTCAGCGTGCGCGGCACGATCATCAGGCCGATGGCGAGCGAGGCGATCGGGTCGGCCGCCCGCCAGCCCGTGGTCAGGATCACGACGGCCGAGATGATCACCGCGAGGGAGCCCAGCGCGTCGGCGGCCACCTCCAGGAACGCGCCGCGCACGTTCAGGCTCTCCTTCTGCCCGCGCACCAGCAGCGTGAGGGAGATCATGTTCGCGAACAGGCCGATCAGACCGAACACGATGGTCAGCCCGCCGTGGGTGTCGGCCGGTGTGACGAACCGCTGGATCGCCTCGTACAGGACGTATCCGCCGACGACGAGCAGCAGCAGGCAGTTGGCGAGCGCGGCGAGGATCTCCGCGCGGGCGTAGCCGAAGGTGCGGTTGCCGGACGCCGGGCGGTTCGCGAAGTGGATGGCGAGCAGCGCCATGCCGAGACCCAGCGCGTCCGTCGCCATGTGGGCCGCGTCCGCGATGAGCGCGAGGGAGTCCGCGAGCAGCCCGCCGACGACCTCGACCACCATCACGGTGAGCGTGATCCCCAGCGCGACGCGCAGCCTGCCCCGGTACGCGGCCGCCGCCGTACCGGTGACGGGAGCGGTGTGCGTATGCCCGTGGTCGTGCCCTGCCCCCATGGGAGCCGCCCTCCTGATCGCTGTCCGGGACCCCAGTGAACTACGGGTGGGGGGTATCGGGCAACGCGGCACTGAACACCGTTGTCATGTGCCCTGACCTGCGCAAACAAATCGCAGGTCAGGGCAGCCTAAGTGCGCTCGGGGTGGTAGGCGGCCAGCCCCGCATCCCGCTCCGGGCCGTGCACCCCGGCTCCGCGGCGACCCGCTCCCCGGGCGTGCCTCCGCAATGTCCGGTGATGCCCGCTCTGGCCGGTGCGGTTTGTCGGGCGGGGCCCGAATCCCTGATGATGATCTCGGCGGAGGCGCTGCCAGACCCTGTTGATCAGCCCATGAACGGCCGGTGAACACGGGCTTGAGAGCATCCGATAGCCTCTGCCGACATGCCGCCCGGGTGCCACCCGCAGGGCGCCACCACCATGCACATGACCGGCGCCCACGCGTCGGCACCAGGGAGTGAGTTCGGTTGCCGACCGCCATCCTCACCGGTCAGCCGGTCCCCGGATCGTCGATCGAGGGCGATCTGCGGTCGCTCGGCTTCGACGTCCGGACCGCCGCCGACGCCACCGAGGCGGAGACGCTGCTTGCGGCCGTCCCCGGCGACCGGCGGGTCGCCGTCGTCGACGCCCGCTTCGTGGGCCATCTGCACGCGCTGCGCCTCGGCCTCACCGACCCCCGCTTCCCGCTCGCCGCGGTACCGGGCGCCGTCACCGCCCAGCCGGCCGGCCGCCAGGCGCTGACCCGCGCGGTCGCCCGCGAGAACTCGGCGAGCGGCGGTACGACCCTCCTCGACAGCCTCGCCGACCGCATCGTCACCGCTCTCGACGCCGACGGCTCCGAAGTGCACCGCCCCGAACTGGGCAGCCTCGTCGCCACCGTCCCCGCCGACCCGCAGGCCCGCAACGAGGCACGCCAGGCCGTCGCCGCCGTCGACGACGAGGCCGTACGTCTGAGGTCGGCCGTGAAGTCCCGCGACGGCTTCTTCACCACCCACTTCATCAGCCCGTACTCGCGCTACCTCGCCCGCTGGTGCGCCCGCCGCGGCCTCACCCCGAACCAGGTCACCACCGCCTCGCTGCTCACCGCGATCATCGCGGCGGGCTGCGCGGCCACCGGCACCCGCGCCGGGTTCGTCGCGGCCGGCGTCCTGCTGATCGCGTCCTTCGTCCTGGACTGCACCGACGGCCAGCTCGCCCGCTACTCCCTCCAATACTCGACGCTCGGCGCCTGGCTCGACGCCACCTTCGACCGCGCCAAGGAGTACGCCTACTACGCGGGCCTCGCGCTCGGCGCGGCCAAGGGCGGCGACGACGTATGGGCGCTCGCGCTCGGCGCGATGATCCTGCAGACCTGCCGGCACGTCGTCGACTTCTCCTTCAACGAGGCCAACCACGACGCCACCGCCAACACCAGTCCCACCGCCGCCCTCTCCGACAAGCTCGACAGCGTCGGCTGGACGGTCTGGGTGCGCCGGATGATAGTGCTGCCCATCGGCGAACGATGGGCGATGATCGCCGTCCTCACCGCGGTGGCGACCCCCCGGATCACCTTCTACGTCCTCCTCGTCGGCTGCGCCTTCGCGGCGACGTACACGACGGCGGGCCGGGTGCTGCGCTCGCTGACCCGGAAGGCGAGGCGGACGGACCGGGCCGCACAGGCGCTGGCGGACCTGGCGGACAGCGGGCCGCTCGCCCGGCCGCTGGCCCGCGTCCTGCCCGGCACGTCCAGGATCCCGGCGTTCTTCTGGGCCCTCGCGGGCACCGCCGTGCTGCTCCTCGCCGCCTGGTTCGAGGGACCCGGCTGGCCGCTCGTCCTGTGTGCCGCGGTCTATGTGCTGCTGTCCTCCGAAGCCGTCGCCCGTCCCCTCAAGGGCGCCCTCGACTGGCTGATCCCCCCGTTCTTCCGGGCGGCCGAATACTGCACGGTCCTCATCCTCGCGGCTGAAGCGGAGGTGAACGGAGCACTTCCCGCGGCTTTCGGCCTGGTGGCCGCCGTCGCCTACCATCACTACGACACGGTGTACCGCATCCGCGGCAACGCCGGGGCGCCCCCGGCCTGGCTGGTGCGCGCCACAGGGGGGCACGAGGGGCGGACGCTGCTCGTCACCGTTCTCGCCGCCGCGCTCACCGCGTCGCAGTTCACGGTCGCGCTCACGGTCCTGGCCGTGGCCGTGGCCCTGCTGGTGCTCGTCGAGAGCATCCGCTTCTGGGTGTCCGCAGGGGCGCCCGCCGTACACGATGAAGGAGAACCCGCATGATCGGCCTCGTGCTGGCGGCTGGCGCCGGACGGCGTCTGCGCCCCTACACCGACAGCCTTCCCAAGGCGCTGGTGCCGGTGGGGCCCGCGGGCATAGAGGGCGAACCGACGGTCCTGGACCTCACCCTCGGCAACTTCGCCGAGATCGGTCTGACCGAGGTCGCGATCATCGTCGGCTACCGCAAGGAAGCCGTGTACGAGCGCAAGGCGGCCCTGGAGCAGAAGTACGGCCTCAAGCTCACCCTCATCGACAACGACAAGGCCGAGGAGTGGAACAACGCCTACTCCCTGTGGTGCGGACGTGACGCCCTCAAGGACGGCGTGATCCTCGCCAACGGCGACACCGTCCACCCGGTCTCCGTCGAACACACCCTGCTCGCCGCCCGCGGCGACGGCAAGAAGATCATCCTTGCCCTCGACACCGTCAAGTCCCTGGCGGACGAGGAGATGAAGGTCGTCGTCGACCCCGCCCAGGGCATGACGAAGATCACCAAGCTGATGGACCCCGCCGAGGCCACGGGCGAGTACATCGGCGTCACCCTCATCGAGGGGGACGCCATGTCCGAACTGGCCGACGCGCTCAAGACGGTGTGGGAGACCGACCCGCAGCAGTTCTACGAGCACGGCTACCAGGAACTCGTGAACCGCGGCTTCCGGATCGACGTGGCCCCGATCGGCGACGTCAAGTGGGTCGAGATCGACAACCACGACGATCTGGCCAAGGGACGGGAGATCGCGTGCCTGTACTGACCCGGCTCATCCCCTCGCCGGTCGTCGTCGACATCCGCCCGGGCGCCCTCGACGACCTGGCCTGCGTCCTCGCCGACCAGCGCATCTCGCACTCCGGCCGGCTCGCCGTCGCGGTCAGCGGCGGCTCCGGTGCCCGGCTGCGCGCCCGCCTCGAACCGAGCCTGCCGGGCGCCACCTGGTACGAGGTCGGCGGCGGCACCCTCGACGACGCGATCCGGCTGGCCGGCGACATGAAGGCCGGTCACTACGACGCGGTCGTGGGCCTCGGCGGCGGCAAGATCATCGACTGCGCCAAGTTCGCCGCCGCGCGCATCGGCCTGCCGCTGGTCGCCGTACCGACGAACCTCGCGCACGACGGTCTGTGCTCGCCGGTCGCCACCCTCGACAACGACGCGGGCCGCGGCTCCTACGGCGTGCCGAACCCGATCGCCGTCGTCATCGACCTGGACGTTATCCGCGAGGCACCGGTCCGCTTCGTGCGGGCGGGCATCGGGGACGCGATCTCCAACATTTCCGCGATCGCGGACTGGGAGCTGGCGAACCGCGTCAAGGGCGAGCAGATCGACGGGCTGGCCGCCGCCATGGCCCGGCAGGCCGGCGAGGCGGTACTGCGGCACCCGGGCGGGGTCGGCGACAACGCCTTCCTCCAGGTGCTCGCCGAGGCGCTCGTCCTCAGCGGTATCGCCATGTCGGTGTCGGGTGACTCGCGCCCGTCCTCCGGCGCCTGCCACGAGATCAACCACGCCTTCGACCTGCTCTTCCCCAAACGCGCCGCCGCCCACGGCGAACAGTGCGGACTGGGCGCGGCCTTCGCGATGTACCTGCGCGGAGCCCATGAGGAATCGGCGTACATGGCCGAGGTACTGCGCCGGCACGGACTGCCGGTGCTGCCGGAGGAGATCGGCTTCACGGTGGACGAGTTCGTCCGCGCCGTGGAGTTCGCTCCGGAGACCCGGCCCGGCCGCTACACGATCCTCGAACACCTCGACCTGAAAACCGACCAGATCAAGGACATCTACGCCGACTATGTCAAGGCCATCGGTAGCTGAACTCCGTCCTGTCGTCCACCCCGCAGGGGTGAAGGACCGGCGCAGCGGTGAGCACTGGATGGGACGCCTCTACATGCGTGAGGTGTCCCTGCGGGTGGACCGCTACCTGGTGAACACCAGGGTCTCGCCCAACCAGCTCACGTACCTGATGACCGTCTTCGGCGTGCTCGCCGCCCCGGCGCTGCTGGTGCCGGGGATCACGGGCGCCGTGCTCGGCGTGGTGTGCGTCCAGATGTATCTGCTGCTGGACTGCGTCGACGGCGAGATCGCCCGCTGGCGCAAGCAGTACTCGCTCGCCGGGGTCTATCTGGACCGCGTCGGCGCCTACCTCACCGACGCCGCCGTGCTCGTCGGCTTCGGGCTGCGCGCCGCCGACCTGTGGGGCAGCGGCCGTATCGACTGGCTGTGGGCCTTCCTCGGGACGCTGGCCGCGCTCGGCGCGATCCTGATCAAGGCCGAGACCGACCTGGTCGGGGTCGCCCGGCACCAGACCGGCAAGGAGCCGGTCAAGGAGGCCGCCGCCGAGATGCGCTCCTCCGGGATGGCGCTGGCCCGCCGGGCCGCCGCCGCCTTCAAGTTCCACCGGCTGATCCTCGGCATCGAGGCTTCCCTATTGATCCTGGTCCTGGCGATCGTGGACCAGGCCCGCGGCGACCTGTACTTCTCGCGGCTCGGCGTCGCCGTACTGGCCGGCATCGCGCTGCTCCAGACCCTGCTGCACCTGGTGTCGATCCTCGCGTCGAGCAGGCTGAAGTGAGCGGCATGAAGGTCGGCGCGGTGATCATCACCATGGGCAACCGGCCCGACGAACTCCGTGCCCTGCTCGACTCGGTCGCCAAGCAGGACGGCGACCGGGTCGAGGCGGTCGTGGTCGGCAACGGCTCGCCCGTACCGGACGTCCCCGAGGGCGTACGGACCCTGGAACTGCCCGAGAACCTCGGCATCCCCGGCGGCCGCAACGTCGGCCTGGAGGCCTTCGGACCCGCCGGTCGCGATGTCGACATAGTGATGTTCCTCGACGACGACGGCCTCCTCGCCCAGCACGACACCGCCGAGCTGTGCCGGCAGGCCTTCGCCGCCGACCCCGAACTCGGCATCATCAGCTTCCGCATCGCCGACCCGGAGACCGGCCTCACCCAGCGCCGCCACGTACCGCGGCTGCGCGCCTCCGACCCGATGCGCTCCTCCCGGGTCACCACCTTCCTCGGCGGCGCCAACGCCGTACGCACCAAGGTCTTCGCCGAGGTCGGCGGACTCCCGGACGAGTTCTTCTACGCCCATGAGGAGACCGACCTCGCCTGGCGTGCCCTCGACGCGGGCTGGATGATCGACTACCGGTCCGACATGGTGCTGTACCACCCGACGACCGCCCCCTCCCGGCACGCGGTCTACCACCGGATGGTCGCCCGCAACCGGGTCTGGCTGGCCCGCCGCAACCTCCCCGCGCCCCTCGTCCCCGTCTACCTCGGGGTGTGGCTGCTGCTCACCCTCCTGCGCCGCCCCTCGCGCCCGGCGCTCCAGGCCTGGTTCGGCGGCTTCAGGGAGGGCTGGACCACTCCGTGCGGACCGCGCCGGCCCATCAGGTGGCGTACCGTGTGGCGGCTGACCCGGCTGGGTCGTCCCCCCGTGATCTGACAGGTCCGACAGGTGCGGGGTCGCGCGTCGGGCGCGCGACCGCCCCCTGGAAACCTGTCCGGCGGCGGAGACGTGTCGCGTCCTGTAGCACAATTCCGTAAGACGAACGCAAGACGATCGTAAGACGCATCCTCAGATGAAGGCTTCCACTCTTGAGTGAGACAACGCATGACGGCGGAATCGCGGTGAGCCCGCGCCCGTCGCCCGACGCAGGCCTCACGGCGGGGCAGCTCGCCGCCAAGTACGGGCTGACCGTGAGCGGTGCCCGCCCCGGACTCGCCGAGTACGTCCGGCAGCTCTGGGGACGCCGGCACTTCGTCCTCGCCTTCTCCCAGGCGAAGCTGACGGCCCAGTACAGCCAGGCGAAGCTCGGCCAGCTCTGGCAGGTGGCCACACCGCTGCTGAACGCGGCCGTGTACTTCTTCATCTTCGGCGTCATCCTGAAGGCCAGCCGGGGCATGTCGCGGGACGTGTACATCCCGTTCCTGGTCACGGGCGTCTTCGTGTTCACCTTCACGCAGAGCTCGGTCATGGCGGGCGTGCGCGCGATCTCCGGCAACCTCGGCCTGGTGCGCGCGCTGCACTTCCCGCGCGCATCGCTGCCGATCTCGTTCGCGCTGCAACAGCTCCAGCAGCTGCTGTTCTCGATGACCGTGCTGTTCCTCATCGTCATCGGCTTCGGCAGCTACCCGAGCCTGTCCTGGCTGCTGATCCTCCCGGTCCTGCTGCTGCAGTTCCTCTTCAACACCGGGCTCGCGCTGATCGTGGCGCGGATGGGCGCCAAGACGCCGGACCTGGCCCAGCTGATGCCGTTCATCCTGCGCACCTGGATGTACACGTCGGGCGTCATGTTCTCCATCAGCGCGATGATGGAGGGCCGCTCCGAGGCGGTCGTCCGCGTGCTTCAGGTGAACCCGGCCGCCATCTACATGGACCTGATGCGCTTCGCGCTCATCGACGGCTACGGCGCATCGAACCTGCCGCCGCACGTGTGGGCCATCGCCGTCTTCTGGGCAGTGGTCCTGTTCGTCGGCGGCTTCGTGTACTTCTGGCAGGCGGAGGAGAGGTACGGCCGTGGCTGAGCAGAACCCTGGACAGACCCCCGAGGACCAGATCCCCACCGTCGTGGCGGACGAGCTGCACATCGTCTACCGGGTGCACGGCGCCAAGACCGGCAAGGGCAGCGCCACCTCCGCCCTCAGCCGCATAGTCAAGCGCGGCGAGGAGCGCGGGGTGCGCAAGGTGCACGCCGTCAAGGGTGTCTCGTTCGTCGCCTACCGCGGCGAGGCCGTCGGTCTGATCGGCTCCAACGGCTCCGGCAAGTCGACCCTGCTGCGGGCCATCGCCGGTCTGCTCCCGGCCGAGAAGGGCAGGGTCTACACCAACGGCCAGCCCTCGCTGCTCGGGGTGAACGCGGCCCTGATGAACGACCTCACCGGCGAGCGGAACGTCATCCTGGGCGGGCTCGCCATGGGCATGAGCCGCGAGCAGGTCAGGGAGCGCTACCAGGAGATCGTCGACTTCTCCGGGATCAACGAGAAGGGCGACTTCATCACCCTCCCGATGCGCACCTACTCCTCCGGCATGGCGGCCCGGCTGCGCTTCTCCATCGCCGCCGCCAAGGACCACGACGTCCTGATGATCGACGAGGCGCTGGCCACCGGCGACCGCAAGTTCCAGGTCCGCTCCGAGGAGCGCATCCGCGAACTGCGCAAGTCCGCGGGCACGGTGTTTCTGGTCAGCCACAACAACAAGTCGATCCGCGACACCTGCGACCGGGTGCTGTGGCTGGAACGCGGCGAGCTGCGGATGGACGGCCCCACCGACGAGGTACTCAAGGAGTACGAGAAGTTCACGGGCAAGTAGTCCACTCCCACACGGGTACAAAAGCCCAGAATGCTTCTCAGGGCCCCGCCGGAACTGCTCCGGCGGGGCCCCGCGTCTGCAAAGGAAACGTCAACTCGGCCCGGCCCAAGGAATCTTGACGCCAATCGGTGTGTTGTTGTGATGTGCAGGACACCCCGAGGAAGCTCGCTGCGTTGTACAACGTAAGCTGTACCGGTGCCGAATAGCGGCAAGTGGGGCGATAATGCGCGACACCCTAATCCGGGTAACGGTGCGGACGACTGGGCGGCGTGTCCGAAATAGTGTGTATTGGGTCGGCAGTGTAGAACGGGAGATGTGACGGCAATGGCTACGGAAACTCCCCAGCTCACCGAAGCATGTGCCGTCCCCGCCCCTGGCAGCGAGCGGTGACGGGAAGCGGCGCCGCCGCCCCCGGTGATCCGGAGCGCGGCACACTCGACAAGGCCGCGGGTGAGAACTTCCCCGTGGCGCCGTTCTTCCTGCCCAAGGCCTGGCGCACCGACCTCATGGCGGTCTACGGCTTCGCCCGCCTCGTCGACGACATCGGCGACGGCGACCTGGCCCCCGGCGGCGCCGACGCCAGGCTGCTCGGGGTGTCGCCCGAGGACGCCGAGGACCGCCTCGTCCTGCTCGACGCCTTCGAGGCCGACCTGCGCCGCGTCTTCGACGGCACCCCGGGCCACCCGCTGCTGCGCCGCCTCCAGCCGACCGTCCGCCGCCGCGCGCTGACCCCCGAGCCCTTCCTCGCCCTGATCGCCGCGAACCGCCAGGACCAGCTCGTCACGCGCTACGAGTCCTACGACGATCTCCTCGCCTACTGCGAACTCTCCGCCAACCCGGTCGGCCGCCTCGTCCTCGGCGTCACCGGCACCGAGACCCCCGAGCGGGTCCGGCTCTCCGACGCGATCTGTACCGCACTGCAGATCGTCGAACACATTCAGGACGTGACCGAGGACCTCGGCCGCGACCGCATCTACCTGCCCGCCCAGGACATGAAGCGCTTTCACGTCCAGGAAGCGGATCTCGCCACGCCCTCCGCGGGCGCATCGGTGCGCGCACTGGTCGCATACGAAGCAGAACGCGCCCGCGATCTCCTGAATGAAGGCGCCCCCTTGGTGGGTAGCGTCCACGGCAGACTGAAGCTGCTGCTCGCGGGATTCGTGGCGGGGGGAAGGGCGGCGATCCGCGCGATCGCCGCCGCCGAATACGACGTACTTCCCGGCCCACCCAAACCCGGCAGGTTCCAGTTGCTGCGTGAGGTGGGCGTGACTCTGCGAGGAGAGGGGTGATCCGGACCGTGGAGTCTGCACCGCACATGTCCGCGCCGGTACTCGCCGCCTACAGCTACTGCGAGGCCGTCACCGGACAGCAGGCACGCAACTTCGCGTACGGCATCAGACTGCTGCCGACGCCCAAGCGCCGTGCCATGTCCGCGTTGTACGCGTTCTCCCGGCGTGTCGACGACATCGGCGACGGCACGCTGGCGACCGACGTCAAGTCGGCGCGGCTGGAGGACACCCGGGCGCTGCTCACCCGGGTCCGCGAGGGCAAGGTGGAGGAGGACGACACCGACCCGGTCGCGGTCGCCCTCGCGCACGCGGCCGAGGCCTTCCCGATCCCGCTCGGCGGCCTGGACGAGCTGATCGACGGCGTCCTGATGGACGTCCAGGGCGAGACCTACGAGACCTGGGACGACCTGAAGGTCTACTGCCGGTGTGTCGCGGGCGCCATCGGGCGGCTCTCGCTCGGCGTGTTCGGCACGGAGGCGGGGGCGCGCGGTTCCGAGCGCGCTTCGGAGTACGCCGACACGCTGGGGCTCGCGCTCCAGCTCACCAACATCCTGAGAGACGTCCGCGAGGACGCCGAGGGTGGCCGTACCTATCTGCCCGCCGACGACCTCGCGAAATTCGGCTGCTCGGCCGGATTCGACGGGCCGACCCCGCCGGAGGGCTCCGACTTCGCGGGTCTCGTGCACTTCGAGGTGCGCCGGGCCCGCACCCTTTTCGCCGAGGGCTACCGGCTGCTCCCCATGCTCGACCGCCGCAGCGGCGCCTGTGTCGCCGCCATGGCCGGCATCTACCGTCGCCTCCTCGACCGCATCGAGCGCGAGCCGGAGGCCGTGCTGCGCGGCCGGGTCTCGCTCCCCGGACGCGAGAAGGCCTACGTCGCCGTACGCGGCCTGTCCGGCCTGGACACCCGGCACGTCACGCGGCGGACCCTCAGGAGGCGCGCCTGATGGACAAAGTGGGCCAAGGTGATGTCGCCGGAGAAATGCGGCACGCAACCCTCCGGTGCGAAGCGGCGTCCCTGACTGCGACGACCTGCCGCGGCCGGATCCGGTGCCACCGCGGGCACGCGAGGGGGAGTGCACGATGAGCGACGGGACGCGGTCCGACGGGCCGCCCTCCGGCAAACCGACGGGAGGCGCCGGACGCCATGCCGTCGTGATCGGCGGCGGGCTCGCCGGCATCACCACCGCGCTCGCGCTCGCCGACGCCGGAGTCCGCGTCACCCTCCTCGAAGGCCGCCCGCGCCTGGGCGGACTCGCCTTCTCCTTCCAGCGCGGCGACCTCACCGTCGACAACGGACAGCATGTGTATCTGCGCTGCTGCACCGCCTACCGCTGGTTCCTCGACCGCATCGAGGGCGCGGCGCTGGCTCCGCTGCAGGATCGTCTCGACGTGCCCGTGCTCGACATCGACCGCCCCGAGGGCCGCAGACTCGGCAGGCTGCGACGCGACGCGCTGCCGGTGCCCCTGCATCTGGGGCGCAGCCTCGCGACCTACCCGCATCTCTCGCTCGCCGAGCGCGCCAAGGTCGGACGTGCCGCGCTCGCGCTCAAGGCGCTCGACCTCGCCGATCCTGCCCTGGACGCCCAGGACTTCGGCACCTGGCTGGCCGCGCACGGTCAGTCGGCGCGTGCCGTCGAGGCACTGTGGGACCTGGTGGGGGTCGCCACCCTCAACGCGGTCGCGGGCGATTCCTCGCTGGCGCTGGCCGCGATGGTGTTCAAGACCGGTCTGCTCTCCGACCCGGGCGCGGCCGACATCGGGTGGGCCCATGTCCCGCTGGGCGAACTGCACGACCGGCTCGCCCGCAAGGCGCTCGACTCCGCGGGCGTGCGCACCGAAGTCCGTACACGCGTCACCTCCGTCTCCACTGACGAAAACGGGCGTTGGAGCGTTCAGGTTCCCGGCGAGACCCTTCAGGCCGACGCCGTCGTCCTCGCCGTACCCCAGCGCGAGGCCCACGATCTGCTGCCCGGCGGCGCGCTCGACGCCCCCGAGCGGCTGCTCGCCATCGACACCGCTCCGATCCTCAACGTCCATGTCGTCTACGACCGCAAGGTGCTCGCCCGGCCCTTCTTCGCGGCGCTGGGCACCCCCGTGCAGTGGGTGTTCGACCGGACCGACGCCTCCGGGCTGAAGGACGGCCAGTATCTGGCGCTGTCCCAGTCCGCCGCGCACGACGAGATCGACGAGACCGTGGCCGTACTGCGGGAGCGCTATCTTCCCGAGCTGGAGCGGCTGCTGCCCGGTGCGCGCGGCGCCGAGGTGAAGGACTTCTTCGTGACCAGGGAGCGCACGGCGACGTTCGCTCCCGCCCCCGGCGTCGGACGGCTGCGGCCCGGCGCCCGCACCAAGGCCCCCGGTCTGTATCTGGCCGGAGCGTGGACCGCCACAGGGTGGCCCGCGACCATGGAGAGTGCGGTCCGCAGCGGGGTGAGCGCGGCGGACGCCGCACTCGCCGCCCTGGGCCGGCCCCGCCCCCGTCAGCTCTTCGAGTTCGAGGAGGCGGCGTGATGCTCGATCAGCACGCGGCGGGCCCCCGCACCCCCGGTACCGCGACAAGAGGAGAGACTGTGCCCACTGTGCCCCCGGCCGAGACGGCCGCTGCGAGGACCGCGGTGGACGTGTCCGCGCTCCTGGAGCGCGGCCGGACCCTTGCCACACCGGTACTGCGCGCGGCCGTGGACCGCCTGGCACCCCCCATGGACACCGTCTCCGCCTACCACTTCGGCTGGATCGACGCCGAGGGCAACCCGGCCGACGGCGACGGCGGCAAGGCCGTACGCCCCGCGCTCGCCGTGCTCTCCGCCGAGGTCACCGGCGCCGCCCCCGAGATCGGCATCCCCGGCGCCGTCGCCGTCGAACTGGTCCACAACTTCTCGCTGCTGCACGACGACCTGATGGACGGCGACGAGCAGCGCCGCCACCGCGACACCGTCTGGAAGGTGCACGGCCCCTCCCAGGCCATCCTCGTCGGCGACGCCCTGTTCGCGCTCGCCAACGAGGTCCTGCTGGAACTCGGCACCGTCGAGGCCGGCCGCGCCACCCGCCGCCTCACCACCGCGACCCGCGCCCTCATCGACGGCCAGGCGCAGGACATCTCCTACGAGCACCGCGACCGCGTCAGCGTCGAGGAGTGCCTGGAGATGGAGGGCAACAAGACCGGCGCCCTGCTCGCCTGCGCCTCCTCCGTCGGGGCCGTGCTCGGCGGCGCGGACGACCGCACCGCCGACGTCCTGGAGAAGTACGGCTACCACCTCGGCCTGGCCTTCCAGGCCGTCGACGACCTCCTCGGCATCTGGGGCGACCCGGAGTCCACCGGGAAGCAGACCTGGAGCGATCTGCGCCAGCGCAAGAAGTCCCTGCCCGTGGTGGCGGCGCTCGCGGCGGGCGGACCCGCCTCCGAGCGGCTCGGCGAGATGCTCGCCGCCGACGCCAAGAGCAGCGACTTCGAGAACTTCTCCGAGGAGGAGTTCGCGGCTCGCGCCGCGTTGATCGAGGAGGCCGGCGGCCGCGAGTGGACCGCCGAAGAGGCACGCCGTCAGCACACCATCGCCATCGAGGCCCTCGACGCCATCGACATGCCCGACCGGGTTCGGGCCCAGTTCACGGCGCTCGCCGACTTCGTCGTCGTACGAAAGAGATGATCACTATCGGTCGAATAGCCCTCGCGTAGTCGCCGGCCGGTGCTGCGGAGATACGAGCACCGGCCGACGGCGGACCCACAGCAGAGACATGCCACTGCACGAAGGGGAAGCCATGACAGCGACGACCGACGGAAGCACCGGGGCCATGCCTCCCCGCGCTGCCGCGGCCAGCGAAACCGACATCAACACCCCCGTGGCGGCCGGGGTGCACGACGCCGCCGCACTCGCCGTACAACGCGCCACCGACTTCCTGCTCTCCCGGCAGGACGCCCAGGGCTGGTGGAAGGGCGACCTCGAAACGAACGTCACGATGGACGCCGAGGACCTGCTGCTCCGTCAGTTCCTGGGCATCCGCGACGAGTCGACGACCCACGCCGCCGCACTCTTCATCCGCGGCGAGCAGCGCGCGGACGGCACCTGGGCCAGCTTCTACGGCGGGCCCGGCGAACTCTCCACCACCATCGAGGGGTACGTCGCCCTCCGGCTGGCCGGTGACGCGCCGGACGCCCCGCACATGGCGAAGGCGTCCGCCTGGGTCCGCGAACGGGGCGGTATCGCCGCCGCCCGCGTCTTCACCCGGATCTGGCTCGCCCTGTTCGGCTGGTGGAAATGGGACGACCTGCCCGAACTCCCGCCGGAACTCATCTACTTCCCCACCTGGGTACCGCTCAACATCTACGACTTCGGATGCTGGGCCCGGCAGACCATCGTGCCGCTCACCGTCGTCTCCGCGAAGCGACCGGTACGGCCCGCGCCCTTTCCGCTCGACGAACTCCACACCGACCCGGACAACCCGAACCCGGTCAAGCCGCTTGCCCCGGTGGCGAGTTGGGACGGCGCCTTCCAGCGGCTCGACAAGGCGCTGCACCTCTACCGCAAGGTCGCCCCGCGCAAGCTGCGCAGGTCGGCGATGAACACGGCCGCGCGCTGGATCATCGAGCGGCAGGAGAACGACGGCTGCTGGGGCGGTATCCAGCCGCCGGCCGTGTACTCGGTGATCGCCCTGCACCTGCTGGGCTACGACCTCGAACACCCGGTGATGCGCGCGGGGTTGGAGTCGCTGGACCGGTTCGTGGTCTGGCGCGAGGACGGGGCCCGGATGATCGAGGCCTGCCAGTCCCCGGTGTGGGACACCTGCCTCGCGACCATCGCGCTCGCCGACGCGGGCGTGCCCGCCGACCACCCCCAACTGGTCAAGGCGGCCGACTGGATGCTCGGGGAGGAGATCGTCCGCCCCGGCGACTGGGCCGTCAAACGACCCCAACTGCCGCCCGGCGGCTGGGCGTTCGAGTTCCACAACGACAACTACCCCGACATCGACGACACCGCCGAGGTCGTGCTCGCGCTGCGCCGGGTCAGGCATCACGACCCGGAGCGCCTGGACCGGGCCGCCGGACGCGCGGTCCGCTGGAACCTCGGAATGCAGTCGAAGAACGGCGGTTGGGGCGCCTTCGACGTCGACAACACCAGCCCGTTCCCCAACCGGCTGCCGTTCTGCGACTTCGGTGAGGTCATCGACCCGCCGTCGGCCGATGTCACCGCGCACGTCGTCGAGATGCTCGCCGTCGAGGGCCTGGCCCACGACCCGCGCACCCGGCGCGGCATCGAGTGGCTGCTGGCCGAACAGGAGCCGGACGGCTCGTGGTTCGGCCGCTGGGGCGTCAACTACGTATACGGCACAGGGTCCGTGGTGCCCGCCCTCGCCGCCGCCGGCCTCCCCGGCTCGCACCCGGCGATCCGGCGCGCGGTGACCTGGCTGGAGACCGTGCAGAACGACGACGGCGGCTGGGGCGAGGACCTGCGCTCCTACAAGTACGCCAAGGAGTGGAGCGGTCGCGGCGCCTCGACCGCCTCGCAGACGGCCTGGGCGCTGATGGCCCTGCTGGCGGCGGGGGAGAAGGACTCCAAGGCCGTCGAGCGCGGCATCGAATGGCTCGCGACGACCCAGCGGGAGGACGGCTCCTGGGACGAGCCCTACTTCACCGGCACGGGCTTTCCGTGGGACTTCTCCATCAACTACCACCTCTACCGGCAGGTGTTCCCGCTCACCGCGCTCGGGCGCTATGTGCACGGAGAACCGTTCAGCCAGACCCCGCTCCCGCAGACCCCGCGTTCTCAGGTCAAGGGGGGCTGATGAGCACACAGCCCGCCGCACCGCCGCTGGTGATCGCCTGCGCACTCGGCATCGAGCACCTCGCCCTGCGCGCCGGCGACCGCTCCGGCGCCGACGGGCCGGTCACCGTCCTGCGGACGGGCATGGGGCCGGGGGCGGCCGAGCGGGCCGTCACCCGGCGTCTCGCCGATCCGGCGCTGTCCGGGGCCGCCGTACTGGCCACGGGCTTCTGCGCCGGACTCGCCCCCGGTATGCACCCCGGCGACCTGGTGGTCGCCGAGGAGACCCGGGACCCGCGCGGAACCGTTCCGTGCGTCGGCACCGAGCTGCTCGTCAAGGAACTCGTGCGGGCCCTGCCCGGACGCACCGTCCACACCGGCCCCCTGGCCGGTTCCGATCATGTCGTCCGCGGACAGGAACGGTCGGAGCTGCTCACGACCGGCGCAATCGCGGTCGACATGGAATCGGCGGCCACGCTGCTGAGCGCCGTGCGTACGGGCGTGCGCCCGGTTGCGGCCGTACGGGTGGTCGTGGACGCTCCTGAACATGAACTCGTCCGGATCGGCACGGTGCGCGGTGGAATATCGGCTTTCCGCGTTCTTCGATCCGTTCTTCCCGCTTTTGTCGAATGGCACCGTTCTTTGCTGCTCCCCCGGAGGTGAGCCAGATGGCCATGCCGCTGCGCCAGTCCATCAAGGTCGCTACATATTTGGCTGAACAGAAGCTCCGCAAGCGGGACAAGTTCCCCCTGATCGTGGAGCTGGAACCTCTCTTCGCGTGCAATCTGAAATGCGAGGGCTGCGGCAAGATCCAGCACCCGGCGGGTGTGCTGAAGCAGCGCATGCCGGTGGCGCAGGCCGTCGGGGCGGTGCTCGAATCCGGTGCGCCGATGGTGTCCATCGCGGGCGGCGAGCCCCTGATGCACCCTCAGATCGACGAAATTGTCCGGCAGTTGGTGGCGAAGAAGAAGTACGTCTTCCTCTGCACCAACGCCATGCTGCTGCGCAAGAAGCTGGACAAGTTCAAGCCCTCGCCGTATTTCGCCTTCGCGGTGCACATCGACGGGCTGCGCGAGCGGCACGACGAGTCCGTCGCGAAGGAGGGGGTGTTCGACGAGGCGGTGGAGGCGATGAAGGAGGCCAAGAAGCGCGGCTTCCGGGTCACCACCAATTCCACCTTCTTCAACACGGACACCCCGCAGACCATCATCGAGGTGCTCAACTTCCTCAACGACGACATCAAGGTCGACGAGATGATGATCTCGCCCGCCTACGCCTACGAGAAGGCACCCGACCAGGAGCACTTCCTGGGCGTCGCGCAGACGCACGAGCTGTTCAAGAAGGCCTTCGCGGGCGGCAACCGCCGCAGGTGGCGGCTCAACCACTCCCCGCTCTTCCTGGACTTCCTGGAGGGCAAGGTCGACTTCCCGTGCACGGCCTGGGCGATCCCGAACTACTCGCTCTTCGGCTGGCAGCGCCCCTGCTACCTGATGAGCGACGGGTACGTCCCGACGTACCGGGAGCTGATCGAGGACACCGACTGGGACAAGTACGGCCGCGGCAAGGACCCGCGCTGCGCCAACTGCATGGCGCACTGCGGCTACGAACCCACCGCCGTCCTCGCCACGATGGGCTCCCTCAAGGAGTCCCTGCGGGCCATGCGCGAGACCGTCGCGGGAAACCGCGACTGACGCCATGACCGCCGTATCCCTCGGCGTCCCCGAGATGCCGGTCCGGCCGATCGCCGAGCGACGTGTGTCGCGACGCATCCAGGTCGGACCGGTACCGGTCGGGGGCGGTGCGCCCGTCTCGGTCCAGTCGATGACGACGACCCGTACGTCGGACATCGGAGCCACCCTCCAGCAGATCGCCGAACTCACCGCGTCCGGCTGCCAGATCGTCCGCGTGGCCTGCCCCACGCAGGACGACGCGGACGCGCTGGCGACCATCGCGCGCAAGTCGCAGATCCCGGTGATCGCGGACATCCACTTCCAGCCGAAATACGTCTTCGCCGCAATTGAGGCCGGCTGTGCGGCGGTTCGCGTCAACCCCGGCAACATCAAGCAGTTCGACGACAAGGTCAAGGAGATCGCGCGGGCCGCGAAGGACCACGGCACGCCGATCCGGATCGGGGTCAACGCCGGTTCCCTGGACCGGCGTCTGCTCCAGAAGTACGGCAAGGCGACGCCCGAGGCGCTCGTCGAGTCGGCCCTGTGGGAGGCGTCCCTCTTCGAGGAGCACGGCTTCCGGGACATCAAGATCTCCGTCAAGCACAACGACCCCGTGGTGATGGTCAACGCCTACCGGCAGTTGGCCGCGCAGAGCGACTACCCGCTGCATCTCGGGGTCACCGAGGCCGGGCCCGCCTTCCAGGGCACGATCAAGTCGGCGGTCGCCTTCGGGGCGCTGCTCAGCGAGGGCATCGGCGACACCATCCGGGTGTCGTTGTCCGCGCCCCCGGTGGAGGAGGTCAAGGTCGGCAACCAGATCCTGGAGTCGCTGGGCCTCAGGCCCCGTCGCCTGGAGATCGTGTCGTGCCCGTCCTGCGGGCGCGCCCAGGTGGACGTCTACAAGCTCGCCGACGAGGTCACGGCGGGTCTGGAAGGCATGGAGGTCCCGCTGCGCGTCGCGGTCATGGGCTGCGTCGTCAACGGACCCGGCGAGGCCCGCGAGGCCGACCTCGGGGTCGCCTCCGGCAACGGCAAGGGCCAGATCTTCGTCAAGGGCGAGGTCATCAAGACCGTCCCCGAGTCGAAGATCGTGGAGACCCTCATCGAGGAAGCGATGAAGATCGCCGAGCAGATGGAGCAGGACGGCGTCGCGGCGGGGGAGCCGGCCGTCACCGTGAGCTGAACCAGCACGGACCGAAGGGGGCCCGACGTGACGATTCTGGAGAGCATCCGTCAACCACGCGACCTGAAGGCGCTGTCCGAGGCGGAACTCGGCGAACTGTCCGAAGAGATAAGGGAGTTCCTGGTCCACGCGGTGGCCAGGACCGGCGGTCACCTCGGGCCCAACCTGGGCGTGGTGGAACTCACCATCGCGCTCCACCGGGTCTTCGAGTCACCGACCGACCGCATCCTGTGGGACACCGGCCACCAGAGCTATGTGCACAAGATGCTGACGGGCCGTCAGGACTTCTCGAAGCTGCGCGGCAAAGGCGGCCTGTCCGGCTACCCCTCGCGCGAGGAGTCCGAGCACGACGTCATCGAGAACAGCCACGCCTCCACCGCTCTCGGCTGGGCCGACGGACTCGCCAAGGCCCGCCAGGTGCAGGGTGAGAAGGGCCATGTCGTCGCGGTCATCGGCGACGGCGCCCTCACCGGCGGCATGGCCTGGGAGGCGCTGAACAACATCGCCGCCGCCAAGGACCGGCCGCTGATCATCGTGGTCAACGACAACGAGCGGTCCTACTCGCCGACCATCGGCGGCCTCGCCAACCACCTGGCGACCCTGCGCACGACCGACAGCTACGAGAAGGTCCTCGCCTGGGGCAAGGACGTCCTGCTGCGCACCCCGGTCGTCGGCAACACCGTCTACGAGTCGCTGCACGGCGCGAAGAAGGGCTTCAAGGACGCGTTCGCCCCGCAGGGCATGTTCGAGGACCTGGGCCTCAAGTACGTCGGCCCGATCGACGGACACGACATCGGTGCCGTCGAGTCGGCGCTGCGCCGCGCGAAACGCTTCCACGGCCCGGTCCTGGTCCACTGCCTCACGGAGAAGGGCCGCGGCTACGAACCCGCCCTCGCCCACGAGGAGGACCACTTCCACACCGTCGGCGTGATGGACCCGCTCACCTGCGCGCCTCTCGCGCCCTCCAACGGCCCTTCCTGGACCAGCGTGTTCGGCGACGAGATCCTGCGGATCGGGGAGGAGCGCGACGACGTCGTGGCCATCACGGCGGCCATGCTGCATCCGGTCGGCCTCGGCAAGTTCGCCGCGCGCTTCCCGGACCGGGTGTGGGACGTCGGCATCGCCGAGCAGCACGCGGCCGTGTCGGCGGCGGGCCTCGCCACCGGCGGACTGCACCCCGTCGTCGCCGTCTACGCCACCTTCCTCAACCGCGCCTTCGATCAACTCCTCATGGATGTCGCGCTCCACCGCTGCGGGGTGACGTTCGTGCTCGACCGGGCCGGCGTCACCGGTGTCGACGGAGCCTCCCACAACGGCATGTGGGACATGTCCATCCTCCAGGTCGTGCCCGGCCTCAGGATCGCCGCCCCGCGCGACGCCGACCAACTCCGCGCCCAGCTGAGGGAAGCCGTCGCCGTCGACGACGCTCCGACCCTCGTCCGCTTCCCGAAGGAGTCGGTCGGACCGGAGATCCCCGCGATCGACCGCGTGGGTGGCCTCGACGTCCTCCACCGAGGCCCAACGACCCCCGAGGTGCTACTCGTTGCCGTAGGAGTGATGGCGCCCGTCTGCCTGCAGGCCGCCGAACTCCTCGAAGCGCGCGGCATCAACTGCACGGTCGTGGACCCCCGTTGGGTCAAACCCGTCGACCCGGCACTCCCGGGTCTCGCCGCCGAACACCGCCTCGTCGCCGTCGTGGAGGACAACAGCCGCGCCTCCGGCGTCGGCGCCGCCGTGGCACTGGCCCTCGGTGACGCCGAAGTCGACGTGCCCGTACGGCGGTTCGGCATCCCGGAGCAGTTCCTCGCGCACGCCAAACGCGGCGAGGTGCTCGCCGACATCGGCCTCACACCCGTCGAGGTCGCCGGACGGATCAGCGCAAGCCTGGCGGTCAAGGACATGACCGACCACGCAGCCAAGGAGAAACCCGAATGACCGAGGAGTTCGACCTCAACGCGCTGTTGGCCGGGCGGGGAGCCGAGCGCTACGAGCTGCACGCCAAGTACCTCAACCACCAGCTCCCGCGCATGCTGCACACCATCGGCTTCGACAAGGTCTACGAGCGGGGCGAGGGCGCCTACTTCTGGGACGCGGAGGGCAACGACTACCTGGACATGCTCGCCGGGTTCGGGGTGATGGGCCTGGGCCGCCACCACCCCGTGGTCCGCAAGGCGCTGCACGACGTCCTCGACGCCCAGCTCGCCGACCTCACCCGGTTCGACTGCCAGCCGCTGCCCGGCCTGCTCGCCGAGCGACTGCTCACCCACAGCCCGCACCTGGACCGGGTGTTCTTCGGCAACAGCGGTACGGAGGCGGTCGAGACCGCGCTGAAGTTCGCCCGGTACGCGACCGGGAAACCCCGCGTCCTGTACTGCGACCACGCCTTCCACGGCCTGACCACCGGCTCGCTGTCGGTCAACGGCGAGGACGGCTTCCGGGACGGCTTCGCGCCGCTGCTGCCCGACACCGCGGTACCCCTCGGCGATCTCGACGCCCTGGAAAGGGAGTTGAAGAAGGGCGACGTAGCCGCCCTGGTCGTCGAGCCGATCCAGGGCAAGGGCGTCCACGAGGCCCCGCCCGGCTATCTGCGCGCCGCGCAGGAACTCCTGCACCGGCACAAGGCGTTGCTCATCGCCGACGAGGTGCAGACCGGCCTGGGCCGGACCGGCGACTTCTACGCCTACCAGCACGAGGACGGCGTGGAACCGGACCTGGTCTGCGTGGCCAAGGCGCTGTCCGGCGGCTATGTGCCGGTCGGCGCCACCCTCGGCAAGGACTGGATCTTCAAGAAGGTCTACTCGTCCATGGACCGCGTCCTGGTCCACTCGGCGAGCTTCGGATCCAACGCACAGGCCATGGCCGCCGGTCTCGCCGTGCTGTCCGTCATGGAGAACGAGCAGGTCGTCGCCAACGCCCGTGCGACGGGGGACCAGTTGCGGACCCGGCTCGCCGCGCTGGTCGACAAGTACGAGCTGCTCGCCGACGTCCGCGGCCGGGGCCTGATGATCGGCATCGAGTTCGGGAAGCCCAAGTCCCTGAAGCTGCGCAGCCGTTGGACCATGCTCCAGGCCGCGCGCAAGGGCCTGTTCGCGCAGATGGTGGTCGTACCGCTGCTCCAGCGGCACCGCATCCTCACCCAGGTCTCCGGCGACCACCTGGAGGTCATCAAGCTGATCCCGCCGCTGATCGTCGGCGAACGCGAGGTGGACCGGTTCGTGGACGCCTTCACGGCCGTGATGGACGACGCGCACAGCGGCGGCGGGCTGATGTGGGACTTCAGCAAGACGCTCGTGAAGCAGGCGGTGGCCAACCGGTAGGGAGGTCCGCCGGGCGCGCCGGGGTGTTTTTGCCCCTGAGGCAAGAAGTTTGCCGCAGGGGCAAAAGTCCGGCTGAATGGAGGGCATGAGCAGCTCTTCCGAGACAGCGCCGGAACCGCCGACCGGGCCGGCCGACGACCTGCCGGCCACCGTCGCACCCCAGCTCCGCGCCCTGCGCCGCCGCGCCTCCCTCACCCTGGAGGCCGCCGCCCGCTCGGCCGGACTCTCGCCCGCCCACCTCTCCCGTCTGGAGACCGGGCAGCGCCAGCCCTCACTGCCGATGCTGCTCGCACTGGCCCGTATCTACGGTACGACAGTCTCGGATCTGCTCGGCGAGACGGCCATCGACCGGGACGCCGTCGTGCGCGCCGCCGACATGGAACCGACCCGCGCGGGCGGCTGGACGTACTGGCAGGCCGGCGCCCCCGGCCGCGGGATGCAGTCGCTGCGCGTCCGCATCCCGCACGGCTCCCAGGGCGACATCGTGCGCGTGCACCCCGGCGAGGAGTGGCTGTACGTCATCGAGGGGCGGCTGCGGCTGCGCCTCGGTGACACCGCGCACATCCTCGCGCCCGGCGACAGCGCCCACTTCGACTCGCTGACCCCGCACCGGCTCGCCGCAGCCGACGCGACCGGCGTCGAGGTCCTGTTCGTCCACACCCTGTTGCAGAGCCCCACGGCCGCCCTGTGCCTGGGCCCGATCACCGGAGACACACCATGATGGACATGGAAGAGAAGTTCCCCCGCGCCCTGTGGATCCGGCTCATCATCTACATCGCCGTCGGTCACGTCTTCGCGGCCTTCATCTACCTGCTGTTCTCGGTGGGCGCCAAGTAGCCTGCCGCAGCGGCGAGTTCAGTCGAGCAGCCGTCCGCGCAGCCGCTCCCGGGTCTCCGGGGTGATCCCCAACCCCTGCTCCAGGTAGGCGTCCACGCCGCCCCAGGTCTCCTCGACGGTCTCGAAGGCCGCCGTCAGATACTCGGCGCGGGCGTCGAAGAGGGGGCTGAGGAGTTCCATCACCTCGGGGGAGTAGGCCGTGGCGGCGGAGCCGCTGCGGCGCACCTTGTAGCGGCGGTGCTTGGCGTTCGACTCCAGGTAGTCGGCCAGGATCGCCTCGCGCTCCACGCCCACGGCGAGCAGCGTCACGGCTATCGACAGGCCCGCGCGGTCCTTGCCCGCGGCGCAGTGCATCAGCGCGGGAACACTGTCCTCCGCGAGCGCGTGCAGCACCTGGGAGTGCTCGGCGGTGCGCTCCTTGACGATCGTGCGGTACGACGTGATCATCCGGTGCGCGCCCTTGCCGTCGCCGAGGATGCCGCGCAGCTGCTCGATCTCGCCGTCGCGGACCATCTTCCAGAACTCGGAGCCGTCCGCCGGGTCGCTCAGCGGCAGGTTCACATTGCGCACACCGGGCAGTTCGACGTCGGGACCCTCCAGCTTCTGGTCCGACGCGTTGCGGAAGTCGAAGATCGTGTGCAGGCCCAGCGAGCCGAGGAACACGGCGTCCTCATCGGTCGCGTGCGCGAGATGGCCGCTGCGGAACAGCACACCCTGCCGCACCCGCCGTCCGTCCACCGTCGGAAGTCCGCCCACGTCCCGGAAATTACGCACTCCGGACAACTCCGGCTCGGTCGACGGGATCTGCTGCGTCACGAGGGCTCCTCCCACTCGGCCCGACGACGCGGCTCACCGGCGGGCACGCTGTCGACGATACGACATACATCCCGCCCCTGGTCGGCCGTTACGGCGCTGACCAGGGTCTTCTTCCTGGTGGGAGGTGGGAGGTGGGAGGTGGGAGGTGGGAGGCGCGGACCATGCCGTCAGGGCAGGATCGAGTCGACGTATCCTCCGTCGACCCGCAGGGCGCCGCCGGTCGTGGCCGACGCCTGGTCCGAGCCGAGGTAGACGACCATGTTGGCGATCTCCTCGGGCTCGATCAGCCGTTGCAGCAGGGACTGCGGCCGGTGCTTCCGCATGAACTCGCGCTGCGCCTCGTCCCAGGGCAGGTCGCGGTCGACGAGTTCGTAGACGAAGTCCTCGACACCGCCGGTGTGGGTCGGCCCGGCGATGACCGAGTTGACCGTCACCCCGGTGCCCGCCGCCTGCTTCGCGAAGCCGCGGCCGACGGCGAGGAGCGCGGTCTTGGACATGCCGTAGTGGATCATCTCGGCCGGGATCACGATCGCCGAGTCGCTGGCGATGTACTGGATCCGGCCCCAGCCGCGCCCGGTCATCCCCGGCAGGTACATCCGGGTCAGCCGTACGGCGGCCAGTACGTTCACCTCGAAATAACGCCGCCACTCCGCGTCGCTGATCTCCAGCGGGTCGGCGGAGCCGAAGACGCCGAGGTTGTTGACGAGGATGTCGACGTCCGGCAGCACCTCTACGACACGCTCCGCGCCCTCCTCGTTCGCCACGTCGGCGGCCACCGGCACGAAGGAGGCGCCGGGCACCTCCGCCGTCAGCCGGGCCACGGCCTCCGCGACCCGCCCCTCGTCCCGGCCGTTCACCCCCACCCGGGCGCCGGAGCGCGCGAGTCCGGCGGCGATCGCCGCGCCGATGCCCTGCGTCGAGCCCGTCACCAGGGCGGTGCGTCCGGTCAGATCGATCTGCATGTGGAACCAGTCCCTTTGTATGTGTGTCCGTGCCGTGTGCCGCTCCCTGACGTCAGCCTGGCGTCGGGGCGATCGGCCCGCCACTCCGGCCGGAGCCGAAGGGGCGTCCGAGTTCTGGCGTGCAGGCCCACGACCATGTGTCCCGTCGGACACATGCCATCCCACTTCCCACTGGCGGATCTCGGGGATTTCCCGTTCCGGGTTCTTCACGAGTTCGAATCCCTCCGTAACTTCGGGGGTTTCGGCGGTCGCGGCGTTCGGCCCACCCAGCCCGTCGGCGGCGGGAGCCTGCCGCCGAGGCGGACAATCCCTCGCTGCCGGCCGGCTTCAGTGGAGTGCTGAACGGCCCGGGCCGGCACCGTTGATCCGAACTCGCGACGGGAGATTCCACAGGCAACGAGTTGTCCACAGGCGTTGCCTCGCAGGTCCGCGCCATTGATGATGTTGGTGCTTGAGTGGACTTGTTCGAATCTGTGAGGGACCTGATGCTGGAGATCGCCGAGAACGGCCGTACGTGGGTGCTGTCGGGCCCCACGAGCAGTTACGCCGTCCATCTCACCGAGCACGACGAGCTGCTCCACCTGCACTGGGGCCCGGCAATCGCCCTCGCCGACGCCGAGGAACTCGCCGCCCGCCCGCTGCCCGCGGCCTCCTCCTTCGAGTCGCCGCTCGACGGACGCGAGGAGTACCCCGTCGAGGGCGGCCCCCGCTTCGCCCGGCCCGCCCTGTCCGTGCGCACCCCCGAGCGCCGCGGCACGGAGTGGACCTTCGAGCGGTACGACACCGAGGGCGACGAACTCCGGCTCCGCTTCCGGGACACCGGCCTCGCGATCACCCTGCACTACCGGATGCGCGACGACGTCGTAGAACGCTGGACGACCCTCGGCAACGACGGGTCCGAGCCCTTGGAGCTGCTGCGCGCCGACTCCGCCGTGTGGACCCTGCCCGAGCGCGACGGTTGGCGGCTGTCGCAGTTGCACGGGCGCTGGGCCGCCGAGTCCCGGCTGACGCGCTCCGAGCTCACCTACGGCGAGAAGGTCATCGGCAGCCGCCGCGGCCACACCGGACACCAGCACCTGCCCTGGGTCGCCCTCGACACCGACGCGACCGAGGAGCGCGGCGAGGTCTACGGCTGTGCCCTCGGTTGGTCGGGGTCCTGGCGGATCGCCGTGGCCCAACTCCCGGACGCGCGCGTGCAGATCGGCGGCGGCGCCGGGTACGACGACTCCGGACTGCTGCTCCTGGAGCCCGGTGAGTCCTTCACGACCCCCGTCTTCGCCGGCCTGTGGAGCGACGGCGGCTACGGCGGCGCCAGCCGCACCTGGCACACGTACCAGCGGACGTACGTCATCCCGGACGCGGACCAGGACCGGCCGGTGCTCTACAACTCCTGGGAGGCCACCCAGTTCGACATCTCCGAGGAGCAGCAGGGCGTCCTCGCGCGGCGCGCCGCGGCGGCCGGGGTCGAACTGTTCGTGGTCGACGACGGCTGGTTCGGGAAGCGCACCAGCGACCGCGCCGGACTCGGCGACTGGACGCCGAACCCGGACCGCTTCCCCGGCGGTGTCAAGCCGCTCGCCGACTACGTGCACGGCCTCGGCATGCAGTTCGGCATCTGGGTCGAGCCCGAAATGGTCAATCCGGACAGCGACCTGTACCGCGCGCACCCCGACTGGGTGCAGTTCCAACCGGGACGAAAGCGGACGGAGTTCCGCAATCAGCTCGTGCTGAACCTGGCACGCGAGGATGTCCAGGAGTACCTCTGGGAGCGCCTCGACACGCTCCTGAGCAGCGCCCCCATCGACTATGTGAAGTGGGACTTCAACCGCTGCTTCACCGACGCCGGCTGGCCCGGCGACGCTTATCCGCAGCGCCTCTGGGTCGACCATGTGCGCGCCCTGTACGGCCTGTTGGACCGGCTGCGGGCGGCCCACCCCAAGGTGGCCTTCGAGTCCTGCTCGGGCGGCGGCGGCCGGATCGACCTCGGCATCATGAGCCGCACCGACCAGGTGTGGACCTCGGACAACACCGACCCGCTCGACCGGCTCGCCATCCAGCACGGCTTCAGTCAGATCCATCCCGCGCGCGTGATGGCGGCCTGGGTCACCGACAGCCCGAACACCCAGCTCAACGACCGGGTCAGCAGTCTGCGCTTCCGGTTCGTGAGTGCCATGTCCGGAGTGCTCGGCGTGGGCGGCGACCTCTCGGAGTGGACCGAGGAGGAACTCGCCGAGGCCCGCCAGTGGGTGGACCTCTACAAGGAGATCCGCCCGCTCGTCCAGCACGGCGACCTCCACCGGCTGCGCCCGCCGCAGGGTGGACTGAGCGCGGTGCAGTACGTGCGCGGCGAGGAGTCCGTCGTCCTTGCCCTCCTCCAGGCGCAGCACTACGGCGAGCCCGTACCTGCCCTCCGACTGCGTGGGCTCGACCCGACAGCGTCGTACGAATGTCTCGAAACGGGCGAAGTCCACCGAGGTGCGGTCCTGTTGCACCACGGACTGCGCACCGGGCTGCACGGTGACCTTGATGCGACGGTTCTCCGACTGCGTCGCATCTGAACCTTCTGTCCTAATTGCAGCCTTAGTCCAACTCGCTCTGGAATAAAGGAAGCTGAGGAGAAGGTACGTGAGCAGAGTCATATTCGTGACCGTACGTCGTTCGTCATGTTCACGTAATTGGCGTGCTTTTCCAGGGGAATTGAGGCGGGAGTCCGGTGGGAATTCACGGAGGGTGACTGTTAATTCCCACAGGAGGCCACAAGAAACGCAAATCCGTGGAACCTCCTGCTTGTCCCTTTGCGTCTTCCTCGCTTACGTTCGCCACCAATCCGGACGGACGCCCAATCCTGCCGCCGACCGGACTCCGCACACACCCACCCGAATGCGGCAGGAGCGGGGGACCCACAGGTAGGACGCCTGTTCCGGTCTCCGGAACGGGCTTGGGGTAAAGCCGCGACCAGCGCGCGGCCGGGCATCTCCAGCCCGCACCCGACAGCTCACCTCGCAGGCGCCGGAGAGGAATTCGTCATGCCCGCGAAGGGTAAGCACCGCCGCCCGAAGTCCCAGCGCCTCACCCGCTCGATGGCCGTAGCCGGAACGGGCGGCGCAGCGCTCGCCCTTCCGCTCATGGGAGCCACCGGCGCCCATGCCGCGACCACGACTTCCGCTCCGGAAAAGGCGGTTCAGTCAGTTCCGGCGTCCGAGAAGACGGTCGTCGAGAAGACCGCCTCGAAGTCGGCGGGCGTCAAGACGTATTCGGTGCGGTCGGGCGACTGGCTCGCGAAGATCGCCGAGGACCAGAACGTCACCGGCGGCTGGAAGAAGCTCTACCAGGACAACCGCGAGGCCATCGGCGGCGATCCGTCGCTGATCCACCCGGGCTTGAAGCTCACCCTCGGCCAGAAGGCCACGACGAGCGGGACGGGCAAGACCGAGTCGTCCAGCTCGTCGAACTCGTCGAACTCGTCGAAGACGAGCGCCTCTTCGTCTTCTTCTTCGGCGTCTTCGGCTTCTTCGTCGAAGAGCACCTCCACCGGCTACGCGCTTCCCGTGACCGGTGCCACCATCGGCACCGGCTATCACGTCGCGGGCAGCATGTGGTCCAGCGGCTACCACACGGGCGTCGACTTCGTGGTCCCGACCGGCACCACCGTCAAGGCGATCGCCGCGGGCACGGTCGTCTCGGCGGCCTACGACGGCGCGTACGGCAACGAGGTCGTGATCCGGCACGCGGACGGCGAGTACTCGCAGTACGCCCACATGTCGCAGTTGTCCGTCTCGGCCGGCCAGACCGTGACCGAGGGGCAGCAGATCGGCCTCTCCGGCGCGACCGGGAACGTCACCGGCCCGCACCTGCACTTCGAGATCCGGACCACGCCGTACTACGGCTCGGACGTGGACCCGGTCGCCTACCTCCGCTCGCACGGAGTCACCGTCGGCTGAGTTCGGTGCTGACGCCTGGTCAGGGGCGCGGCGGTTCCGTAGTCAACGCCCCTGATCAGAGACTTATTCCGACTTTGGACAACCCTTTACAAGTGGCTTATCTCACCGACCGTCAACCCGTAAATACGATCGCGTAGGTCACAGTCCAGGGTGAATTATGGTTGCCGTGGCAGACGATTCGAAGAGTGACAGCAGATCAGTGATCGGGTCGTACGTGGCGGTGGGGGACAGCTTCACCGAGGGCGTCGGCGACCCCGGGCCCGACGGGGCGATGGTCGGCTGGGCCGACAGGTTCGCGGTACTGCTCGCGGATCGGCGGCCCGAGGGCGACTTCGAGTACACCAACCTCGCCGTGCGCGGGAAACTCCTCGACCAGATCGTGGCCGACCAGCTCACCCGCGCCAAGGAGATCGGCCCCGACCTGGTCTCCTTCTGTGCGGGCGGCAACGACATCATCCGTCCCGGCACCGACCCCGACGAGGTCGCCGAGCGCTTCGAACGCGCGGTCGCCGACCTCACCGCCGCCGTCGGCACCGTCATGGTGACGACCGGCTTCGACACCCGTGGCGTGCCCGTGCTCAAGCATCTGCGCGGCAAGATCGCCACGTACAACGGCCATGTGCGGGCCATCGCCGACCGGTACGGCTGCCCGGTGCTCGACCTGTGGTCCCTGAAGACGGTCCAGGACCGGCGGGCCTGGGACGGCGACCGGCTCCACCTCTCTCCCGAGGGGCACACGCGCGTGGCGCTCCGCGCCGGGCAGGTCCTCGGCGTGGAGGTCCCGGCCGATCCGGACCAGCCCTGGCCCCCGCTGCCACCGCGCGGCCCGCTCGACATCCGGCGCGACGACGTGCACTGGGCCCGCGAATACCTGGTGCCATGGATCGGGCGGCGACTGCGCGGCGAGTCCTCGGGCGACCATGTGGAGGCCAAGGGAGCGCTGTCACCGAACGACATCAAGATGCGGATCGAGTCGGTGGCCTGAGGGGGAGGGGTTGGGCCCGCACGCGCGCGTGCGGGCCGTTCTATCGGGGCGGGTGTCGGCGTATGCCGAGCCCTGATCCGTCACCCCGACCGCGCAGCCGCCCGACTCAAGACGTGGCGGTCAACGCCGCCCGTTCCAAACCCAGTTCGCGAGCGAGTGCCTCGTCCACCCACTCCAGGGCCCGCGCCCGCGGCACCGCTCCCGCGTACGCCGTCAGTTGTACGGCGAGGCCGTCGAGGAGGGCCGTGAGGCGCAGGGCGGTGCCGTTCGGGTCCGGGCAGCGGAACTCGCCGGCGGCGACTCCCTCGGCGACGACCTCCGCGAGCGCCTGCTTCCACTGCCGGTCGAGATCGCGAGTGACGTCCAGGAGGGCGGGTTCGCGCAGGGCCGCCGCCCAGCCCTCGATCCACAGCCGCCAGCCCTTGGCCTGCCCGGTCGGCGCGTACCAGCGCACCGCGGACCGCAGCCGCCGTAGCGCGGTCGTCCGGCGGCCGAGCAGCTTGCGCAGATGCGCGAGGTCGTCCTCCGCGGCGAAGGCGAACGCGGCGGCGACCAGTTTCTCCTTGGTCGAGAAGTGATAGAGCACCAGCGCGTTGCTCACCCCGAGCGCCGAGGCGACGTCGGCGATCCTGACCGCCGCCACGCCCCGCGCCTCGATCTGCTCCACGGCGGCCCGCAACAACTCCGCCCGCCGCTCCGCCACGCTCAACCGCACTCTCGCCACCCGATCACCCTAATCCGTGGCCCGCGAAGGCGTCGCTCCGTGCCTCACCGGTACCAGCCGAACCGCTCCGCGATGACCGGCAGCCGGTCCGCGACGATGGCGTGCGCGGCGGCCCGCGGTGTCGTGCCGTCGGCCTCCGCGCGGGCCAGCATCCGGTCGATCAGGGCGCGCATCGACCGCCGCGTGTGGGCGAACGCCTCGTCCGCGTCCGCGCCGATGTCGCCGAAGAGGGTCCACCACCACCAGGCGTTCGTCCCGGAGTTCACAACCACGTCCGGGAGAACGGTGACCCCGCGCTCGGCCAGCGCCTCCTCGGCCTCCGGCAGCACGGGCATGTTGGCCGCCTCGACGACCCAGCGGGCGGTGATCCCCCGCTGGTTCGTGGTGTCGATCGCGTACGACACGGCCGCCGGAACCAGCACCTCGGCCGCGACGGACAGCCAGTCCTCGCCGGGGAGTTCACGGTCGTCGGGGCGCAGCACGCGGCGGTCCACGGTGCCGTAGGCGTCCCGCGCCGCGAGCAGCGCGTCCACGTCGAGCCCGGCCGGGTTGGCGATCGTGCCCTTGATGTCGGCCACGGCCACGACCATCAGCCCCGCGCGCGTGAGGAACCGTGCCGTGGCCCCGCCCATGGTGCCGAGCCCCTGCACGGCGACCCGTGTCCCCGCGTACGGCACCCCCGCCCGGTCCAGCGCCGCGAGCACCGACTCCGCGACCCCGCAGCCGCCGACCAACTCGTCGAGACCGATGCCGTCCACCTCGACCGCGAAGGCGTCCGCGAGCCGCCGCCGCGCCGTCGCCTCGTCGTCGAGCAGCGGATACACGGCCTGGATCGACGACACCAGCCCCGCCTCCGCGGCGGCCCGGTCGACCAGGTCCTGGCTGAGCCCGAGGTCCTCACCCGTCGTCCAGAAGCTCTCGATGTACGGCCGCATGGCCCGCAGATAGCGCACGAGGAGGCCGTACGACACCGGATCCTGTGGGTCGCAGTCGATGCCCCCCTTCGCACCGCCGAGAGGGACGTAACGGCCCTCCGGGTCGTAGTGCAGCGCCTCCTTCATGGTCATGCCGCGGGCGAGCCCCGTCACCTCCTCCAGGGTGCAGCCCGGCCGCATCCGCAGACCGCCGCTCGACACACCGCGCACCAGCCGGTCGACGACCAGGAAGCCCTGGCGGCCGGTGACGTGGTCGGTCCAGGTGAGCGACATCAGGGGCGCGGTCATACGGACTCCTCGCGGCACGGGCCGACAGGACGAGTACTGAACGGCGAGTCAGTATCGGAAGCGGCGTCGGGTCCTGTCAACGGAAGATCGAATTCCGTGCCTCGGGTCCTTCGGGTGTCAACCCCGGGCGCGGAACTTTGGTCTTTCCTTGGAAAGCGGCCCCCGTGACGCCGATGCGCCGTCGTTGTCAGAGGGGTCGACCATAATGGAAAGCCTGACCGACTCCACCTGGAGGCACCGTGACCGGAATCCGTACCCTGAGCCCCGGGCTCCGCGCGCTGCGGCCCGCGGCCTTCGGCGCGGACCCGAGCGGCGAGCGCCTGGCGCGCATCCGCAGATCACCCCACTTCAAGGACGGCGTCTTCCAGAATCCCGGGGGCAACACGAACGTCCGCCCCTCCGGCGGCACGATGCGCGAGATGGGCAAGTCCTACCTCGACAAGGAGGCACGCGCCCGCCGCGCCCCCGCCGGCACGCTGCCCGTGCACGCCACCACCCTCGCCGACCTGGCCAGGCCCGCCGCCACCGGGCTGCGGCTGACCTGGATGGGGCACTCCAGCGTGCTGGCGGAGATCGACGGCCACCGGGTCCTCTTCGACCCGGTCTGGGGCGAGCGCTGCTCCCCGTTCCCCTTCGCCGGCCCCAAGCGGCTGCACCCGGTGCCCCTGCCACTGGCCGCGCTCGGCCCGGTCGACGTCGTGGTCATCTCGCACGACCACTACGACCACCTGGACATGCCCACCATCAAGGCGCTGGCCGACACGGACACCCTGTTCGCCGTGCCGCTCGGCGTCGGCGCCCACCTGGAGCACTGGGGCGTGTCCGCCGACCGGCTGCGCGAGCTGGACTGGCACGAGGAGACCAAGGTCGGCGGCCTGACCCTGACCGCCACCCCGGCCCGCCACTTCTGCGGTCGCGGCCTGCGCAACACCCAGCACACGCTCTGGGCCTCCTGGGTGGTCGCCGGCGACGAGCACCGGATCTACCACAGCGGCGACACCGGCTACTTCGAGGGCTTCCAGGACATCGGTGCCGCACACGGCCCGTTCGACGCCACGATGATCCAGATCGGCGCGTACAGCGAGTTCTGGCCCGACATCCACATGACCCCGGAGGAGGGCATGCGCGCCCACCTCGACCTCCAGGGCGGGCAGCCGCACGGGGTGCTGCTGCCGATCCACTGGGGCACCTTCAATCTGGCCCTGCACCCGTGGGCCGAGCCCGGCGAATGGACCGCGGACGCGGCGGAGGCGGCGGGGCAGGCCGTGGCCACACCGAGGCCGGGCGAGCCGTTCGAGCCGGGCGGTGACCTGGCGACGGATCGCTGGTGGCAGCCCTACGGCGGGACGATCACCCACCCCTGGCGGAGCCCGGAGCCGGTCGGGACGGAACCGAACCCGACGGCGACTCCGGCGGAACTGGACCTGGCGAACGAGCGCTGACGGCGCGAAACCGTGCCCCTCGGTCGGCGCCGGCCGGCGGAATCGTTCTCGGCCGGTTCCGGCGAGGTCGGCAACAAGTGGGCGTTCCTGATCATCGACGTCCTCGGCGAAGGCGCCCTGCGCTTCAGCGAGCTGCGGAACCGGATCGAGGGCGTCAGCCACAAGACGCTCACCCAGAACCTGCGGATCGGCTGGATCCACCGGTACCTCGGCCACATCGAGGCCGCCCTCCGCCGCTTCGACGCCTGACGGTCGGCTTCGGCACACGGCAAGGTATTGCTGTACTTCTGCGAACGGCATGCGTGCGCTTCGGCAGACACGGCCTGTGATGTGCCGGGGCGCGGTGGAGGGGGGGCAGGGCCCCGGCAACCGCCGCCGCCGTCCGGCCGGGGGCGCGGGACGAGTGAACATCCCGGGTTGGGCGGCTCCGAACTCCCCGGCTTCCGGCGCCCGTTCATGACCGGTTCCGATCAGGGGCGATCGATTCTTTGTCCTTCTTCGGCGTGGCGCCGAGAGGGTTATCGGTCTGTCGTGCGAGGCCTCATACCAGAGCGGGACGCTCCCCGTGGGACTTTGTCAACTGCCCACCGCACATGATGCGTTGACGACTACTGTGAGTGTCCGCCGGGCGACGCAGGGCCGAATTCTTCGGCTCTCCCGACCGGCACCGTGATGGCGTATGCCCGAATCGCGCACCCCGCGCGAGCAAACCGGCCCGACGCACCAGTACGAGGACGCCGATGTCTCAACTCCGTGCACCGGCCGCCCGCGCAGACCGCCGTGAGGGCGGCCGGCACGGGCGACCGGCCGCCCGCCCCGTGCCCGCGCTGCCCGATACGCACATACGGCCCCAACTCCTGCGCCTCGCCGTGCTACCGCCCGTCGCGGTCGCGCTCAGCGCCAGCGCGGCCGTCCTGTTCACCGTCCGCTCCACCGGAGCACGGACCAGCCTCACCCTGTGGGGCGTCCTAGCCGGCGCCACGGCGGTCACCTGCGCGGGCATCCTGATCGCCGCCGTGGCCGCCGGTCGCGCGGCCGGTTCTGTCAGCGACCGCATCGGCGCACTGCGCCGCAGCAGCGCGCGCGGCGAGGCCGACCTGCGCGACCTGGTCGAAGCGCTGCGCCGCGGCGAGGGCCCGCCCCAGCGCAAGCCGCGCAGCCGGCCCCCGGGCGACGCCGACGACTTCGACCTGCTCGCCGCCGATCTGTCCCGGGCCCACGACGGCGCCGTCACCGCCGTCGTATCGGCCGCCCAGCTCTCCAGCCAGGCCGGCAGCGAACAGAAGGTCGAGGTCTTCGTGAACCTCGCCCGGCGCCTGCAGTCCCTCGTGCACCGCGAGATCTCCATCCTCGACGAGCTGGAGAACGAGATCGAGGACCCCGACCTGCTCAAGGGCCTCTTCCACGTCGACCACCTCGCCACCCGCATCCGCCGTCACGCCGAGAACCTCGCCGTCCTCGGCGGCGCCGTCTCCCGCAGACAGTGGAGCAACCCGGTCTCCATGACCGAGGTGCTGCGCTCCGCCATCGCCGAGGTCGAGCAGTACTCCCGCGTCAAACTCGTGCCGCCGATCGACGGCACCCTGCGCGGCCACGCCGTCGCCGACGTGATCCACCTGCTGGCCGAACTCGTCGAGAACGCCACGGTGTTCTCCGCGCCGCACACCCAGGTACTGCTCCGCGCCAACCTCGTCACCTCGGGACTCGCCGTCGAGGTCGAGGACCGCGGACTCGGCATGCCCGTCGGCGAACAGAGCCGGATGAACGCCCTGCTCACCGACCCCGACCAGGTCAACGTCGCCAGCCTGCTGGCCGACGGCCGCATCGGCCTGTTCGTGGTCTCCCAACTCGCCCGCCGCCACGGCATCCACGTCCGCCTGCAGAACAACATCTACGGCGGGGTACAGGCCGTACTCGTCGTGCCACAGGCCTTGTTGGGTACGGCGCCGGGCGCTCCCGGAACCGTGGGGCAGCCCGTGGACACCCTGGGCGGAGGGCAGCCGCTCCTGCCGCCGCAGGGTGCGACCGAGGGGGGCCAACAGGCCGCCGTCCGGCGGGGCGCTGCGGCTCCCGCACCCGGGCGGCATCAACGACGGGAACCCGCACCATCCGCACCGCCCGTCGCGCCGGGGCCGAACGCTGGTGGCGGACCGGTGCCGCTGCCCGTCCGAGGCGCCCACGCGGAACGGGCCAACCCCTCCGAGGCGGTACCCGGCATCCGACCCGACGACCGGCGGACCGTGGCCGAGAACGTGAGCGCACCGCCCGTCCCCCGAGGCGGAGCGGTACGCGGCACCATGGGCAAGCCGCCCCAACTGCCCCGGCGCCGCGCCCAGGAACACATCGCCCCCCAACTCCGCGACGGCCCGGCCCCCCGCCAGGACTCCGAACACCCCGCAGGCCACGACCCGGGCCTGATGGCCGCGTTCCAACGGGGGATCGGCCTCGCGGAAGCACAGCAGCACATGGAGACGGTGGAGGAGGTGGCGGAGACGGCGCCGGAGATGGTGTCACCACATGTGGAGCGGCTCCATATGGAGTCGGGCCACACCAATGGGGCGCAGGCACCGCTGCTGAGCGCCGAGCCGAGCCACATGCAGGCGGCACACACGGCCTCGGCCCGCATGGACCCAGAGCACACGGACTCAGACCACATGGACCCAGAGCACACGGAGTCAGTCCACACAGAGGCGGACCACACGGACTTCCCGCACACAGGCGCGATTCACGTGGGCGGGGCATATACGAGCGCGCTCCACACGGAGCCGTCCTACACGGAGCCGTCCCACACGGAGCAGCCCCTCACGGACCCGTCGTCCACCGAGCCGTCCCGTGCGCAGTTCCTCCAGGCCGACGGTGTCCACACGGGCGGCATCTACCTGAACGCTTCCCACCCGAACCCATCCACCCCGGAGCCGTCCCCCGCAGACCACACAGAGCTGCCCCCCTTCACCCTCGCCCCCCACATGGGCGCCGCACCCATAGCCGAGGCGCACGCGCACGCGCCCGGTCACGATCTCACCGCCCGGCACGACGGGAGCGCATCAGCCGGATGACGACGCACGCCCCCACCCCCACGGACACACCCACCCGCATGCCGACCCCCACCCGCGCTCCCGCAGACCTTCGTACCCCAAGGAGTCGATCCACCATGGCGAGCGATGCGCCGACCGGCCATGTATCCGATCTCGACTGGCTGATGAGCGGCCTCGTGCAGCGCGTACCGCACACCACCAGCGCGGTACTGCTCTCCTGCGACGGGCTCGTGAAGTCGGTTCACGGTCTCGACCCCGACAGTGCCGACCACATGGCCGCGCTGGCCTCCGGCCTGTACTCCCTCGGCCGTAGCGCGGGCGTCCGCTTCGGTGAAGGCGGAGACGTCCGGCAGGTCGTCGTCGAACTCGACGCGACGCTGCTCTTCGTCACCACCGCCGGCTCGGGCACCTGCCTCGCCGTGCTGGCCGGCCGCGAGGCCGACGCGGCCGTCCTCGGCTACGAGATGGCGATGCTGGTCAAGAGCGTCCGCCCCTACCTCGTGACCGCGCCCCGGCAGCATGCCGTCGAATCCCCTGCGATGAGGCCTTGAGCGTGGCGACGGCCGGCGACGGGCCTTGGTTGGACGACGCGGCCGGACGTCTGGTGCGCCCCTTCACGGTCAGCAACGGCCGGACCCGGCCCTCCATCGCGCTCGACCTCCTGTCGCAGGTGATGGCCACCGGCGCCACGCCCCTCGGCTATCTCGGCCCCGAGCACGCGCAGGCGCTCGACCTGTGCCGCGCGCCCGTCTCGGTGGCCGAGGTCGCCGCCCACCTGAAGCTGCCGGCGGTGGTCACCAAGGTGCTGCTGTCGGACCTCGTCGACGGCGGGGCGCTGACCACCAAGCCGCCCGAGTTCCACCACAACCCCACTGACCGGTCTCTTCTGGAGGCAGTGCTCGATGGACTACGACGACAGCTCTGACTACGAGAGCGGCCACGATCCCTTCCCCACCGCGTTGAAGATCCTGGTGGCGGGCGGCTTCGGCGTCGGCAAGACGACCTTCGTCGGAGCGGTGAGCGAGATCGCGCCGCTCAGCACGGAGGAGCTGCTCACCACGGTCAGTGCCGCGACCGACGATCTCGAAGGCATCGAGAACAAGGTCGAGACGACCGTGGCGATGGACTTCGGCCGGATCACCCTCGACCCGGAACATGTGCTCTATCTGTTCGGTACGCCTGGACAGGAGCGGTTCTGGTTCATGTGGGACGAGTTGTCCGAAGGCGCGCTCGGCGCGGTCATCCTCGCCGACACCCGACGCCTGGAGGAGTGCTTCGCCGCCGTCGACTTCTTCGAGCAGCGCGGCCTCGGGTTCATCGTCGCGATCAACGAGTTCGACGGTTCCTACCGCTACGACCCCGAGGAGGTGCGTGCCGCCATCGACCTCGACCCGGGGATCCCGGTCGTGCGCTGCGATGCGCGGATCTCCAGTTCCGGAGTGCAGACCTTGTTGACCCTCGTACGCCATCTCATCGAGCACGCCCCGGCACATGCGCCGAGCCATGGTGCCCACATGTGATCCCCGCACACTCTTACGGAGTTCCTCTATGACATACGTCCACAGGGACGGAGTACGCCCATGAGCTACGACCCGCCGCGTCCGGCCGGTCGTCTGCTGCTCACGCCCGAGGACAGGGAGGCGCCCCAACGGAGGCGACGGCTACGGGGGTTGGGCCTGGGGGAGCGCCCGGACCCGGTGCTCGACGCCTTCGCGGACCAGCTCGCCGAGTTGACCGGAGCGCCGTACGCCATGGTCAACTTCATTGACGAGAACCGGCAGTTCTTCGCCGGTCTGCACACCCCGGGCGGGGCGGGGCTGCCGAGGCCCGTCTCGGGCGGGGAGCACGCCAAGCCCCAGGTGGGGCGGCAGTTGGCGCGCGACTATGGGTTCTGCCCCCATGTGGTGGTCCGACGTAAGGCGTTGGTGCTCGAGGATGTCTGCGACTATCCGCGGTTCGCGGGGAACCCGGTCGTCGACGAGTTCGGCATCCGTTCCTATCTGGGGGCGCCGCTCATCGACTCCACGGGGATGGTGCTGGGCACCGTGTGCGTCGTCGACACGGAGCCGCGGCCGTGGGGGAAGCCCGGCCTGGAGACGATCAAGTCGACGGCGGCGGACCTGGTGCCGAGGCTGGAGGGACTCGGCGGTGCGTAGCCGACCGGGTCGTAGCCCAGTCGGAGGGCCGGCTGATGTTCGCGAAGCCGTGCAACAACACCGGGCGGCTGAGCCCTCGTTGGGCGAACTGCCGCGCCCGGCTCGGAGCCCGCGCCGCCTGAGTCGGCGACCGGCATTCGTCGGCGCGGTCCGCCGTCCCTGGTCCGGCACGGAGCGTCGTACCGCCACCGCGTGGTTGCGGGAAGCCGGTCCGCAGGACGGCGGCGGTCGCGGCGAGGACCACCGGGGCGGCCCGACGGCGAGCGGGCCGAGGATCTGCCGACGGAGTGCCCGGCGGTCGGCAGCGCCGCCGAGCGCGGGAACCCGCAGGTGGGCCCCGGCGGCCAGGGTCGCCGCCACCCCGCCGGCCGGCGTGGGCAGCGCGATGCCGACCGCCTGGCCCGAGCCGGGCCCAGAGCGCGGAGGACGGTACGGCGGCCGGCCCGACGAGCATCCACGCGCCGCCGCTGAGCCGGCCGGGGGAGGCCTGGCCAATTGCGCCGCAGCGTCGGTCGGCCCTGGTCGCGGGCGCCTCCGTGGTCGGCGCGGCCGGCACTTCGGGCCGTAGCTTCCACGAAGCCGCCGCCCACCACGCGGCCCGCCAGTCCGTGACCGGGCGCAGGGCGAGGACGAGCAGCCCCGAGAGCGCGATACCGGCGCCCACCCGCCGAAAGCCCAGCCGGGCAGGTGCGGCCGTTACTCCGCTTGGCCGGGGTCGTTCGGGTGTGGCTCCAGCGGGGTGACGTCGAAGGTCATCCACGCGTGCAGGGGCAGGGTGCCGAGCACCTTCTCGTGGAGTTGCTCCTCGTCGTCGGCACGCCAGACGCCGATGCTGCGCCGCTCGCCGACCGGACGCCACAGCCGCCCCAGATGGCCGGTGTCGGCCAGTTCGCGGGAGCGGACGGCCTCGGCGGCGCGGCGCCGGTCGACCTCGTCCTTGCTGGTGCCCTCGGGGACGGTGGTGGTGATCTCGACCAGGAACTCTCGCATGACCTCGCTCCGTTCGGGCCCGCCCGGCGCGACGAAGGGCGCCGGACTCCGGTGCCCTCATCGTGACCCGAGACCGGCGCGGGCGCCACGACAGGCTCGCTCCCTGCTGAGAGGGCCTCATGTGAAGGAAAGCTGCGGCACGGCTTAAGAAAACCTCGATGGACCCGGGCGCCCCGGTGAGGCAGATTGCTCACAGAATCCACCCCCACCCCCGGAACGGGCTCGCTCGGCGTGCCCGCGCCCGGGACCTCACCCACAGGAGCCGTAGCGTTGAAGGCGCTGGTCAAGGAGAGGGCGGAGCCCGGGCTGTGGCTCGCGGACGTCCCGGAGCCCGCCGTCGGACCCGGCGACGTACTGATCAAGGTGCTGCGCACCGGGATCTGCGGCACCGACCTGCACATCAGGTCCTGGGACGGCTGGGCGCGCCAGACGATCCGTACCCCGCTCGTGCTCGGGCACGAGTTCGTCGGCGAGGTGGTGGAGACCGGCCGGGACGTCGTCGACATCAAGGCCGGTGACCGGGTGAGCGGCGAGGGCCACCTGGTGTGCGGCAGGTGCCGCAACTGCCTTGCCGGACGCCGCCACTTGTGCCGTGCCACGGTCGGACTCGGCGTCGGCCGTGACGGGGCCTTCGCGGAGTACGTCGCGCTGCCCGCCGCCAATGTGTGGGTGCACCGCGTGCCCGTCGACCTCGATGTCGCCGCGATCTTCGACCCGTTCGGCAACGCCGTGCACACCGCGCTGTCCTTCCCGCTGGTCGGCGAGGACGTACTGATCACCGGCGCGGGTCCGATCGGCCTGATGGCGGCGGCAGTTGCCCGGCACGCCGGTGCGCGCAACGTCGTGGTGACCGATGTGAGCGAGGAACGTCTCGCTCTCGCGCGCAAGATCGGCGTGAGTCTGGCACTGAATGTGACAGACGCTCAGATCGCCGACGGGCAGCGGGAGTTGGGGCTGCGTGAGGGCTTCGACATCGGGCTGGAGATGTCCGGCCGTCCCGAGGCCCTGCGCGACATGATCGCCAACATGACGCACGGCGGCCGGATCGCGATGCTGGGACTGCCCGCCGAGGAGTTCCCCGTCGACTGGTCCCGCGTCGTCACCTCGATGCTCACCATCAAGGGCATCTACGGCCGTGAGATGTTCGAGACCTGGTACGCCATGTCCGTCCTGCTGGAGGGCGGCCTGGACCTCGCGCCCGTGATCACAGGGCGGTACGGATACCGCGACTTCGAGGCGGCGTTCGCTGACGCGGCGAGCGGACGCGGCGGCAAGGTGATCCTGGACTGGGCTCCGTAGTACGGGAACTGGACTCCGTAGTAGGGAACTGGACTCTGCAGTAAGGGAATTGATGATGTTCGACTCCGTGCGCGACGACCTCCGCACCACCCTCGACGAGATCCGCGCCGCCGGACTCCACAAGCCCGAGCGCGTGATCGGCTCCCCGCAGTCGGCGACCGTCAACGTCACCGCGGGCGGCCGGCCCGGTGAGGTCCTCAACTTCTGCGCCAACAACTACCTCGGCCTCGCCGACCACCCCGAAGTCGTCGCGGCCGCCCACGAGGCCCTCGACCGCTGGGGCTACGGCATGGCCTCCGTGCGCTTCATCTGCGGAACCCAGGAGGTGCACAAGGAACTCGAGGCCCGCCTCTCCGCGTTCCTCGGCCAGGAGGACACGATCCTCTACTCCTCCTGTTTCGACGCCAACGGCGGTGTCTTCGAAACCCTGTTGAGCCCGGAGGACGCGGTCATCTCGGACGCCCTCAACCACGCGTCGATCATCGACGGCATCCGCCTCTCCAAGGCCCGCCGCTACCGGTACGCGAACCGCGACATGGCCGATCTGGAACGGCAGTTGAAGGAATCGGCGAGCGCCCGCCGCAAGCTGATCGTCACCGACGGCGTCTTCTCGATGGACGGTTACGTCGCACCGCTGCGCGAGATCTGCGACCTCGCCGACCGCTACGACGCGATGGTCATGGTCGACGACTCGCACGCCGTCGGCTTCGTCGGCCCCGGCGGCCGGGGCACCCCCGAACTGCACGGCGTCATGGACCGCGTCGACATCATCACCGGCACCCTCGGCAAGGCCCTCGGCGGAGCCTCCGGCGGCTATGTCGCCGCCCGCGCCGAGATCGTCGCCCTGCTGCGCCAGCGCTCCCGGCCGTACCTCTTCTCGAACACCCTCGCCCCGGTGATCGCGGCGGCCTCGCTCAAGGTTCTCGACCTGCTGGAGTCGGCGGACGACCTGCGCGTCCACCTCGCCGAGAACACCGCCCTCTTCCGCCGCCGGATGACCGAGGAGGGCTTCGACATCCTCCCCGGCGACCACGCCATCGCCCCCGTCATGATCGGCGACGCGGCGGTGGCCGGCCGCATGGCGGAGCTGCTGCTGGAGCGGGGCGTGTACGTGATCGGCTTCTCGTACCCGGTCGTCCCGCAGGGCAAGGCCCGTATCCGGGTCCAACTGTCCGCCGCGCACTCCACCCAGGACGTGAACCGGGCGGTGGACGCGTTCGTCGCGGCGCGGGCGGAGCTGGACGCCTGAGGGTGCTGAACAGCTCGGACATATTGCGATAATCGATCCCATGATCGAAGCGCGGCGGCTCCACATCCTCCGTGCGGTGGCCGACCACCGCACCGTGACGGCGGCGGCCGCCGCGCTGTATCTCACCCCCTCGGCGGTCTCCCAGCAGCTCGCCGCCCTGGAGCAGGAGACCGGCCACCGGCTGGTCGAGCGCGGCGCCAAGGGCGTACGGCTCACTCCGGCCGGCGAGATCCTGCTCAGCCACACCAATGTCGTCCTGGCTCAACTGGAGCGGGCCGAGGCCGAACTCGCGGCCTACGGCTCGGGTGCGGCCGGCACGGTCACCGTCGCCGCCTTCGCGACCGGCATCGCGGAGGTCGTGGCGCCCGCGGTGTCCCGTCTCTCCCTCCTCGCGCCCGGCATCCGTCTCCGCGTCCAGGACGCCGAGGGCGACGCCAGCCTGCCGATGGTGCTGGACCGGCAGGTGGATGTCGCGGTCGCCGTCGAGTACCGCGGGGCACCGCCCGCCGACGACCCCCGCCTGATCCATGTGCCGCTCTACGCCGAGCCGTTCGACGCGGTCGTCCCGGTCGCCCACCGCCTCGCCGACGCCACCGAGGTCCCCCTCGCCGAACTGGCCAAGGACCCGTGGATCGGCCCGTACCCTGGCAACCCCTGCCACGAGGTCACCGTCCTGGCCTGCGAGAACGCCGGATTCCAGCCCCGCCTAGAACACTCCTCCGACGACTTCCGTGCCGTGGTAGCCCTCGCCTCGGCCGGCGCGGGCGTGGCCCTCGTCCCCCGCTCGGCGCTGCGCGGCACGGACCTGACGGGCGTGGTCGTCCGTCCCGTCGACGGGGTGGCTCCGACCCGCCGGGTCTTCGCGGCCGTACGGCGCGGCACGGAGGAGCACCCGCTGATCCGACCGGTCCTGGACGCGCTGGAAGAGGTCGCGCGGACGTAACCCGCGCGTTTCATATCTGGGATACCGTCCCGAATATGAAACCCGACGACCTGGTGACGATCCCGGACCCCGTGGACGCCCGGCTCGGCGCCCGCCTGGCCGAGCTGCGCGCCGAACACGGCTGGTCCCTGGGCGAGTTGGCGGACCGCACCGGAGTGAGCCGTTCCACCCTCTCCCGCGCCGAACGCGCCGAGATCAGCCCCACCGCCTCCCTCCTCAACCGCCTGTGCGGTGTCTACGGCCGCACCATGTCCCGACTCCTCAGCGAGGTGGAGGCCGAACCCGCCCTACTGGTACGAGCCGCCGAGCAACCGGTGTGGGAGGACCGCGCCTCCGGTTTCGTACGACGATCCGTGTCGCCCCCGCACACCGGGCTGCGCGGCGAACTCGTCGAGGGACGGCTCGGGTCGGGCGCCGACATCGCCTACGACCGGCCGCCCGTGCCCGGTCTGGAACAGCACATCTGGGTCCTGGAGGGCGCCCTCGACGTGACGGCCCAGGACGTTGAGCACCACTTGGACGCCGGTGACTGTCTGCGGCTGCGGGTGTGGGGGCCGACGCGGTTCCGGTGCTCCGGCCGGGACGAGGCGCGCTATGTGCTGGCGGTGGTGCTGCCGTGAGGGTGACGCGGCTGGAGATGCCTCAACTCCTCTCCCTCGTCGATGAGTTGGCGGACCTGCTGACCGACACCGTGGATGACGGCGCCTCGGTGGGCTTCCTCGCGCCGCTCGCCCGTACGGCCGCCGTCGACTGGTGGCGGGAGCGGGCCGACGGGGTGGCCGCCGGGCAACTCGCCGTGTGGGCGGCCCTGAGCGGCGACCGGGTCGTCGGCACGGTGAGCCTCGCCTTCCCTGCCAAGCCCAACAGCCGCCATCGCGCCGAACTGGTCAAGCTGATGGTGCACCGGGAGGCCAGGGGAGAGGGCCTCGGCCGCCGCCTCCTGACCGTCGCCGAGGACGCGGCCGTCGCCGTCGGCATCACCCTGCTCCATCTGGACACCGAGACGGACAGTCCCGCCGAGCACCTCTACCGTTCCGCAGGCTGGACCCGGGCCGGTGTGATCCCGGACTACGCGACGAGCCCGGCCGGGGTGCTGCGGCCTACGACGCTGTACTACAAGCGCGTGGGGGAGACCGTGCGGGCAGCCACTCCCACCAGGTGATTGTCAGTGGCAGCCACTATGTTGCGTCTCATGCCGGATGCCGAAGACGTACGCCGTATCGCCCTCTCCCTCCCGGACACGACGGAGAAGGTCGCCTGGAACATGCCCACGTTCCGGGTCGCCGGGAAGATGTTCGTCACCGTGCCCGAGGAGGAGACCTCCATCGCCGTGCGCTGCCCCAAGGAGGAGCGCGACGAACTGGTCCTGGCCGAGCCCGGGAAGTTCTGGATCGCCGACCACGAGGCGGGCTTCGCCTGGGTCCGGGCCCGCCTCGCCGCGCTGGAGAGCGAGGACGAACTGCGCGACATCCTCGCCGACTCCTGGCGCCAGGCGGCCCCGCCCCGACTCCTTGAGGCCTACCCGGAGTTGGGCCTTCCGTCCGGCGACTGACCGAAACTCCTTCGGGCGTTGTCAGTGGTGCGTGGCATCATCCGGAGACGGGAGTGGGAGCCGGGACGGAGGGGGATCCGGCTCCCATCCGCGGGGGAGCCGGAGGCGCGCTTCAGGGGAGGGGGCGGTGGGGCATGACGGGGAGCGTCGGCAGCGGTGAACGGCCGGTCTGGTCAAGGGACTTCGCGCTGTTCTTCGTGGCGCGCGCGGTCGCCCGGCTCGGAGACACCATGCTGCCCGTGGCCCTCGCCGCCGGCCTGCTGGAACACGGGTACGGCGCGGGCGCGGTCGGCCTCGCCATGGCCTCGACGGCCGCCGCCTTCGCGGGACTTGTCGTCTTCGGCGGTGTGATCGCGGACCGCTTCAGCACCCGCAAGCTGATGATCGGCGCCGACCTGGTGCGCCTCGGCACCCAGTCCCTCGCCGCCGTCCTCTTCTTCACCGGCCATGTCGTGCTCTGGGAGATCTGCGCGATCGGCTTCGTCAACGGCGTGGCGGGCGCGGTCTTCCAGCCCGGCGTGGCGAGCACGGTGCCGCGACTCGCCTCCGACATCCAGGGCGCGAACGGCGCGATACGAACCGCAGAGTCCGCCGCCCAACTCGCGGGTCCGGCCGTGGCGGGCGTGCTCGTCGGATTCGCCTCGCCCGGAGGCGTGTTTGCGGCCCACGCCGCCACCTACGCCGTGAGCGCCCTCTGCCTGCTGCTGCTCCGACTGCCCCCGCTCGCCCCGGGCAGCCGCGAACCCGGGCACGGGACGGGAGCCTTCAAGGCCGATCTGGTCGAGGGATGGCGGGAGTTCAGCTCCCGCACCTGGCTCTGGGGAGTCATCGCCGTCTGGTGCCTCTACATGATCGCCGTCTGGGGCCCGACCGTCCCGCTCGTGGCGACCCAGGTGGTGCAACAACACGGCCCGCGCGCCTACGGCCTGATCAACTCGGCCCTCGGCGCGGGCACCGTCGTAGGCGGACTGCTGGCCCTGCGACTGCGCCCCCGCCGGATGCTGCGCGCCGGCGCGATCGCCCTCTTCGCCTTCGCCGGTTTCCCGGCGACCGTCGGAGCGGGGCTCGGCGTACCGGCCATGGCGACCGGCGCCGCAGTCGCCGGGGCGGGCATGTCGTTCTGGGGCGTGATGTGGGCGACCTCCGTCCAGACACAGGTCCCACCGGACGTCCTCAACCGCATCCACGCCTACGACGTGGCGGGCTCCCTCGCGATGATGCCGGTCGGCCAGGCCCTGGCGGGCCCGGCAGCCGGGGCCCTCGGCACCGACCATGTGCTCCTTGTCGCGGGGGCGATGAGCTTCGTCGTGCCGACCGCTCTGCTCCTGATACCTGCCGTACGGGGGCTGATACGCGCCGACGCGGTCGGCGTGAGCGACCCGGGCGACGCGGTGATGGGTGAGCGGGCGTGCCCGCAGGAGAGTTGAGCGCCCGTGCGGAGGTATCAGGCTCATGTCGCGGTCGCAGCCACCCGCCCGCTCCCGACGAAGCCGACGATCCGCTCGCGCAGCGTCCGGGGGTCGAGGCCGTGTGCGGTGATGTGTTCCGCGAGGGTGCCGTAGCGCCGGAGTTCGGCGCGGCCCACGCCCAGGCCGAGCACGCGGTGCGGCGCGTCGGCGAGCGCGTCGTTCGCGGCCGTCGTCGAGGTGCCGGCCAGGTACGGCTCGACGAGGACGACGTCCGTGCCGGCCGACCGCGTGGCGTGACGCAGTGCGGTCGCGTCGAAGGGCCGTACGGTCGTGGCGTACAGGACGGTGAGATCGAGATCCTCTGTCGCGGCCAGTACGGCGTCGAGCATCGGACCGACGGCGACGACCACACCGCAGCTGCCCTCGCGGACGGTGCGGAAGCGGGCGCCGTCGACCGGGAGGGCCTCCGTGTTCGACTGGACGGACAGTCGTACGTACACCTTGTCGTCGCCCGCGGCGACCGCGTGCCGCAGCAGGGTCTCGGCCTCGTCCGGGTGGCCCGGGACGTGCACGGTCCACCCGTCGAGGGTGTCGAGGAGGGCCACGTCGCCCGGAGCCATGTGCGTGAACCCGCCGGCGGGCCAGTCGAAGGAGGCCGCCGCGCTCACCAGCACCGCGCCGACGTCCTGGTGCCCGAGGTCCAGCTTGACCTGCTCGAAGGGGCGCTCGACCAGGAAACTCGCGAAGGTGTGCACGATCGGACGCATCCCGGTCAGGGCGAGCCCCGCGCCCGCGCCGACGAGGAGCTGCTCGCGGATGCCGACGTTGATCACCCGGTCGGGGTGCCGGAGCCGGGCGTCCGTGAAGGCGTCCCTGCCGATCTCGGCGAGGACGACCGCGACCCGCGGGTCCTCGTCGAGCAGGCGGGAGACGACCGGGGTGAAACGGTCACGCATGGTGTCCATGGAGGAGGAGCCCTTCTTGAGCCGCTGTTGAGTGGATTGCTCGACGGATTGCCGAATGGGCCGATGATCAGGCGGACTTCGGCTCCACCCGGGCCACGACCACGTGCGGCCGGCCGGGGTGCGGAGCGGTGAAGGCGTCGTACAGCGCCTCGTGGTCACGGCCGTCGACCGTCACCGCGGACCAGCCCGCGGCCTCGAAGCGGGCGGCGATGCCGCCGGGCCGGGCGTGGCCGGCGGAGGAGTTGTCGACGACGACGGTGTGCAGCCGGTCCAATCCGGCGGGCCCGGCGAAGGCGATGGCCTCGTGGTTGCTGCCCTCGTCCAGCTCGGCGTCCCCGATCAGCACCCAGACCCGCGGCCCGGTGAGCCCCTGGGCACGCAGCCCCAGTGCCGTCCCGACGGCGATCGGCAGCCCGTGCCCCAGCGACCCGCTGCCGATCTCGGCGCCCGGCACCAGCACCCGGTCGGGGTGATGCCCGAGCCGGGAGTCGTACGAGCCGAAGCCCGCGAGCCACTCCACGGGCACGAATCCCTTGGCGGCCAGCACAGCGTAGTACGCCATCGGCCCGTGCCCCTTGGACAACAGGAACCGGTCCCGCTCGGGGTCCTCCAGCCGTTCCGGGCCGACCCGCAGCACCCGGTCGTAGAGCACCCACAGCACGTCCAGCGTCGAGGTGGCCGCCGGACCGTGCTTCTCGTCACCGGTCATCAGCCCCATCAGCCGGGGCAGGTCGCCGTGTGTGTACGGACGACTGTGTTCGGTGGTGATCGTCATGAGGACGATCGTGCAACCTCAACCAAACTTCAGGTCAAGTGCCGCCGTACGGGGAGTCGGCCCCGCATAAAGGCGTGCGCGATCACCGACGGGAGTGCGGTATTGTTTGCATGCGCGTTCGGCCAGGGGAAACCCCAGGTCAGATGGGCAACGGGACGTGGCGCAGCTTGGTAGCGCACTTGACTGGGGGTCAAGGGGTCGCAGGTTCAAATCCTGTCGTCCCGACAGTGCGAAGGGTCTTCGCAGGCGAGAGCCTGTGAGGGCCCTTCTTGCGTGTCCGTGTGGCGTGCCGGGCCGGTGTCAGTGGCGCAGTCCCAGTGCCTCCCGGCCCGCGTAACGGGCCTGCGTGCCCAACTCGTCCTCGATGCGCAGGAGTTGGTTGTACTTCGCGGTGCGGTCGGAGCGGGAGAGCGAGCCGGTCTTGATCTGGCCGCAGCCCGTGGCGACAGCGAGGTCGGCGATCGTCGTGTCCTCGGTCTCGCCGGAGCGGTGGGACATGACGACCGTGTACCCGGCACGGTGTGCGGCGGAGACCGTCGCCAGCGTCTCGGTGAGGGTGCCGATCTGGTTGACCTTCACCAGGATGGAGTTGGCGATGCCGTCGCGGATCCCGGCGCGCAGCAGGGTCTCGTTGGTGCAGAAGACGTCGTCGCCGGTGAGCTGGCAGCGCGCCCCGAGGCGCGCGGTCAGGTCGCGCCAGCCGTCGTGGTCGTCCTCGGCCATCGGGTCCTCGATGGAGGCGACGGGGTAGCGGTCGACCAACTCGACCAGGTAGTCGGCGTGTTCGGCGGGGGTGCGGCGAACGCCCTCGCCCGTGTAGTCGTAGACGCCGTCGCGGAAGAACTCCGAGCTGGCCGGGTCCATGACCAGGGTGATGTCGGTGCCGGGCTTGTAGCCGGTCCGCTCGATGGCGCGTACGACGAAGTCCAGGGCCTCGTCGGCGGTGCGCAGGTCGGGGGCGAAACCGCCCTCGTCGCCGACGTTCACGCTGTGGCCGGCGGCGACCAGGCTCCCGCGGAGGGTGTGGAAGACCTCCGAACCCATGCGGACGGCCTCGGCGAAGGTGGCCGCGCCGATCGGGGCGATCATGAACTCCTGGAAGTCCAGCGGATTGTCCGCGTGCGCGCCGCCGTTGACGATGTTCATCATCGGCACCGGCAGCAGGCGGGCGTCGACCCCGCCGACGTAGCGGTACAGCGGGAGTCGGTGGGCGGCCGCGGCTGCCTTGGCGGTGGCCAGGGAGACGCCGAGCAGGGCGTTGGCGCCGAGCCGTGACTTGGTGTCCGTGCCGTCCAGGTCGATCATCGTGCGGTCCACGGTCGCCTGGTCCTCGGCGTCGAGGCCCGTCACGGCGTCCGCGATGCTCTCGTTCACGGCGTCCACGGCTCGCCGAACTCCCTTGCCGTGGAAGCGCGTCGGATCGCCGTCCCGCAGCTCCACCGCTTCCCGGGCTCCCGTGGAGGCGCCCGACGGCACCGCCGCGCGGCCGAGCGAGCCGTCCCCCAGTTCCACGTCCACCTCGACGGTGGGATTGCCCCGGCTGTCGATGATCTCCCGTGCGACGACCCGGCTGATGGCGGTCACGGTGCAACTCCTCGCGCTGGGCCCGCGTGTCGGACATCGGCGGGCGGTAAGTTCCATGCGGAAACAAAGTGAGTCCCGAAAAGGAACTTACTATGGCCGCATGAGGATGCACAACGCTGACGAAACCTGCGGCATCGCCCAGGCCGCCATGGTCCTGGGGGACTGGTGGAACGTGCTGGTGCTGCGCGAGGTCGCCCGCGGACATGTCCGCTTCGACGCGCTGGCCGCCGAGATCGGACTGTCCCGCAAGGTCCTCACCGAACGGCTCGGCCGGCTCGTCGCCCACGGCGTCCTGCATCGCAGCCTCTACCAGCGGCGTCCCGTGCGCTACGAATACCTGCTCACCGACTCCGGCGCCGGGCTGCTGCCGCTGCTGGTCGCCATGCAGGACTGGGGCGACCGGTGGGTACTGGGCGACGGCAGCCTCACCGCGACCGCCGAGGCGGACGGCGCCGAACACGCCCGCGTCCACGTCCTGGTCGGCACCCGCCTGCCCGACGACCTCCAACTGCCCGGCGCGCGGGGCGCCGACCTGCCGCTGGTCTCCCCGGACGCCGCCGCGACCGTGCTGTTCACCTACCCCGGAACCGGAATCGAATGGGGCCCGATCCCCGGCGCCGCGGGCTGCACGCTGGAGAACCGGCTCTTCCGTGACGCCTGGCCCGACTTCCGGGAGGCGGGCGTGGACATCCGCGGAATCAGCACCCAACTCGTCCACGAACAGGCGGAGTTCGCCCGCGCGGAGGACATCCCGTACGCCCTGCTGTCGGACGCCGCCCACCGGTTGGCGGCAGCTCTGCGGCTGCCCACCTTCCGGGGTGCGGGCCGGCTGCGCCACAAGCGGCTGATCCTAATCGCCGACGCCGAACGCACCGTACGGCACGCGCTGTTCCCGGTCGACGACATCCCGCACGCGGTCGAGCAGAGCCTGAGGCTGGCCGCGGACCATGCCCGGCAGTGTTGCCGCACCTCCTGACAACTGGCCCTTTACGTCAGTACAGTTGACGCAAAAGGTGCGCGGTTCGGGGGAAGCTTCGGGGGAAGCATGGCGGTCGCAGGTGAATTACGGGTCATGGAAACCGCCGTCCCGGAGCGGGAGAACACCGTCCCGCAAGGCGATCCGACCGCCCCAGGGCAGGACATCAGGGGCTCCCACCCCGGCGGCAATCCGCACCTCGAACGCCCTGCGACCGTCCTGCCGGCCGGAGCCATGGCCGCCGCCGTCCACCTCGCGCTGCCCGCCCCGCTGGACAACCTCCCCGCCCTCCCCGAGCAGCCGTTCGTCGGCCGTGCCCGGGACCTGCGACTGCTCGACGGCCACCTCCGCTCCGGCAGCGGAGTCGTCACCCAGACCGCCACCGTCAGCGGCCTCGGCGGCATCGGCAAGACCGCCCTCGCCCTGCGCCACGCGCACGACCGCAGGGGCCGCTACCAACTGGTCTGGTGGATCGTCGCCGACACCCAGGAGCAGACCGCGTCCGGCTTCGCCGACCTCGCGCTGCGCCTGCACCCGTCCTGGGCCCGCACCGCCACCGCCAGGGAGCGCACCGAGTGGGCGCTGACCTGGCTGGCGGCCCACCGGGACTGGCTCGTCGTCTACGACAACGTCGAGCACCCGGAGCAACTGACCCCGTTCCTGGGCCGGTTGCCCTCGCACGGCCACCAACTGGTCACCAGCCGCTGCCGGTCCGGCTGGCCCGAGGGCACCTCTCTCCTCGACCTGGACGTCCTGGACCACAACGACGCGGTCCACCTTCTGCGCCGTACCACCGCTCGTACGGCCTCCACGGACGCCGCCCAACTCGCCGCGGACCTCGGCCACTTGCCGCTCGCGCTGACCCAGGCGGGCGCCTATCTGCGGGAGACCGGCGCCGACTTCTCCGCCTACCGGAACCTGCTGAACCTCAACCCCGCCCTGGTCCTGGCCGACGACACCGGCCCGACGATCACCCGGATCTGGCGCACCAGCCTGACCTCGATCGCCGCCGCCCACCCCTCGGCCGAGCCCCTTCTGCACGCCCTGTCCTGGTACGCCCCCGAGCCCGTGCCGCCCGAGGTCGTCACCCGCCTCGGCGTCCAACTCCCCGACATCGAAGGCTCCTTGACGGCACTGGCCGCCTATCACCTCCTCACCCCCGGCGCCGAGGGCCCCACCCTGCACCGCCTGGTCCGCCGCACCCTCCAGGACGCCGCCGGCCCGGGCGCCCGCGACCTCGCCGAACGCGCCCTGGCCGCCGTACTCGCCGATCGTCCGGAGGCCGACGCCGTACGACGGCTGTTGCCGCATGTCCAGGCGCTCGCCGCGACCGGGCCGGCCACCGAGGCCGACCCGGCGGCCGTCGAGATGTACCGCAGGGGCGCCGACGAACTGATCGCCCGTGAACAGCCGTTCCTGGCCATCCCGTTGACGGAGATGGTCGTCGACGGCAGCACCCGGCTGTGCGGAGCGACCGCCTCCGTCACCCTCACCGACCGCGACCGGCTGGCCGGTCTGCACGCCAAGGCGGACGATCCGGCCTACGCGGTGAAACTCTGCGAGAGCGTGTACACCGACCGGGTCCGCACCTGTGGAGCCGACGCGGTGGAAACGCTCGCCGCGCGCGAGCAACTGGCGTACGCACGCCGCAAGGCGGGCGAAGTCGTGCAGGCCGTCGAGGAGTTGACGGCCGCCGTGGCACAACGTCGACGCGTCCAGGGCGAGGACCACAAGGACACGCTCAGAAGCCGGGACCGGCTCGCCTACGCCCTGCAGTGGGCCGGCCGGCACCAGGCGGCGGTGGCGGAGTTCCGGGCGGTCCTCGCAGACCGCGAGCGCGCTCTGGGCCCCTCCCACCGGGACACCCTGGCCAGTCGGACAGGGCTGGCCTACGCCCTGCTGGAGGCCGGGGAGCACGCCACGGCGCTGGAACTGTACGAGCAGGCCGTCCAGGACCGCCGGCGCGAGCACGGGGTGGTCCACCCCGAGGCGCTGACCAGTGTGGGGTGGCTGGCCGCCGCGTACCGCACGGCGGGCGACCCGCGCAAAGCGGTCGAGCTGTACGAGGAGGTGGTGGCCGCCCGGACCAGGGTCCAGGGGGCCGACCACCCGGACACCCTGCGCAGCCGCCAGGCGTTGGGATGGGTGATCTCCGAGACGCTGGGTCCGGACGCGGCGCTGCGGCACGCCGAGGCGCTCGCGGCGGACAGCGCCCGGGCCCAGGGACCGGATCACCCCGCCACCATCGACTACCGCGACGACATCGCGCTGGCCCACCGCAAGCGGTCGGACCACGCCGCCGCGATCGAGGCGTACACGGCCGTGATCGCCGATCTCACCCGGGTCAGGGGCGAGAACCACCACGAAACCCTGCGGGCCCGCGGCGACCTGGCCTTCACCTGCCAGCTGGCGGGCGACCACCGGAGGTCCATCGGGGAACGCGAGCGCCTGGTCGCCCACCGCACCCGCGTACAGGGCCCACTCCACCCGGCCACCCTCACGGCACGGGCCAACCTGGCCTACGCCCACCGCGCGGCGGCCGCACACCGGACCGCCGTCGAATTCTTCGAGAACGTCCTGGCCGACCGCGCCGAGGTCCTCGGCCGCGAGCACCCGGTCGTCTTCGCCACCCGCTCGGGGCTCGCGCACACCCTGCAGTGGGCCGGCCGCCACAGCGACGCGGTCGAGGAACTCACCGCCCTGCGCGCGGACGTGGAGCGGTTCTTCGGACCCGACCACCCACGGGTCCTCGGGGTCCGGCTGGACCTGGCCTGGGTGTTCACGGAGGAGGGCCGCCACGCCCAGGCCCTCGCGCTGTACGAGCCGCTCGCCGAGGACTGGGCCCGGCTGCGCGGCCCCGACCACCCCGCGACCCTCTCCGTGCGGCTGCGCACGGGCATCGTCCACCGCGCGGCCGGGCGGTACGACCGCGCCGGTGAGATCTTCGACGCGTTGACCGACGACTACACGCGCGTGAAGGGGGCGGACCACTCCGACACGCTCAACGTCCGCAGCTGGCGCGCCTGGCTACACCGGACCGCGGGGGAGTACAGGAGAGCGATCGAGGCGTACGAGCGACTTGTCGATGACCGCACCCGGCTCTTCGGCCCGGACTCCCCGAGCACCCTGCACGAGCGCAGTGCCCTGACACTCACGCGGTTGGACGACAACGACCACGACGGTGCGGTCCGCGGATTCACCGAACTGCTCGCGGACTTCCGCCGACTGCTCGGCGAGGACGCGCCGGACACGCTGCAGACGCTGGAGAACCTCGCGGACGCCCACGCGGCGGCACAACACTACGACCGGGCCCTCGCCCGGTACGAAGAGGCCGTCGCCCGCCGCACGGCGAAGCAGGGGGCCGCACATCCACGCACCCTGCAGTCCCGGCGGGGACTGGCGATGATCCAGCGGACGGCCGGGCGGCACCGGGCGTCCCTGAGCGCGCTGGAGGCCGTGCTCGCCGACCGCCAGGACATCGACGGACCCGACCATCCCGCCGTACTCTCGCTCCGCTACGACCTGGTGACCGGCCACAACGCGGCGGGCGACCACGTCCGCGCCGCGATCCTCGCCGAACAACTGCTGGCCGACACCGCCCGGGTGCGGGGCCGGGACCACCTCGCCACCCTCAACACCCAGATGCAGTTGGCGGAGGCGTGGCGGCAGTCGTGTCAGCTCCGGCGGGCCGTGATCGAGCACGAGGAACTGGTGGAGGCGAGCGGACGGTTCCACGGACCGGACCACAGCGAGACGCTCGCCGTCAGGGCCCTGCTGACCATCGCCCTGCTCGACCAGCTCGACTACGAGCCGGCCGTCGCGCTCGGGCGGGCCCTGGCGGAGGACCGTGCCCGCATCCAGGGCGCCGACCACCCCGACGTCCTGCGCGAGCGGCGCGACGCGGCCTACTGGCGGGCATGGGCGAACGACCGCGCGGGAGCGCTGCGGGAGCAGGCCGCCCTGCTGCCCGAGCACGAACGCGTGCTGGGCGCCGACCACCCCGGCACCCTCGCCCTGCGGGGCCAGATCGCCTGGACCCTGATGGGCCCCTGCACCGCCCGCCGGGCCCTGGACACCGCGACCCGGCTGGTCGACGACCTGACCCGGATACAAGGGCCCGACGACACCGCCACCCTGGACGGACGCCGGCGCCTCGTCGCCGCGCACGAGCAAGTGGGCGACCTCGCGCAGGCCCTCACGCTCCAGGAAGCGCTCGTGACGGACCGGGTCCGGATCCAGGGCCCCCGGCACAGCGCGGTCCTGGAAGCGCGCCGCCAACTGGCCCGGTACCGCAGCATCACCGGTTCCCGGCGCCAGGCGGTGCGGGAACTGCTCGCGCTGGTCGACGACAGCGACCGGGAGCGCGGGCCGGACCACCCCGAGTCCCTGAGCTGCCGGGACGACCTGGCGCTCGCCCACCTGGAGCTGGGCGACCCCCGGCAGGCCGCCACGATCTGGGAGGACCTCGTCGGGCGCGGTGAGGCGGCACTCCCCGAGGAACACCCGAGCACGTTCTGGGCGCGCGGCGCGCTGGCCTGGGCGACGGCCGACACCGGTTCCGCCGACCACGCGGTGGACCTGGCCCGCGAGCTGGTCGACGACTGCGCCCGTCTCCATGGTCCGGGGCACCGCCTCGTGCTGCGCCACCTGCCGGTCCTCGCGCACGCCCTGTCCCAGGCGGGACGCCCCCGGGAGGCCCTGGACGTCCTGGGCGAACTGCTGCGCGGGCGCGCCCGGTTGCCCGCGTCGGGGCTGCCGTACCCGGACACCGTCGAAGGCGTCGTGGCGGCGCACGAGCGCGCGGTGGGCGTGGACCCGGACGCCGGCGACGACGACCTGCGCACCGCCATGGTCGTGGAACTCCTCGCCCGGAACTACGACGCGCCCCACCCCAGCCACGCCGTCCAACTGGCCGACACCCTCGCCCACGCGGGCGAGGACGCCATGGCGGTCCGGCTGCTGAAAGCGGTCACGGCCGCCCGCTCGCACCTCTTCGGCCCCGACCACCCGCACACCCTGGAGAGCCTCACCACCCTCGCCCTGCTCCGCGCGGAGGCCGACGCCCCGCCGCCCGCCGACGTGATCGCCCGCTGGGAGCGGACCTTCGGCCCCGACCACCCGGAGACGGCCGAGCTGCGCCGCCGCCTGCGCGCCGCACGACCCGCGTGGCGGGTCCGGCTGACGCTGCCGACGGACGACGAACCCGTCACCGGCCGACCGCTGCCGATCGATGTGGACCTGGCCCGGGAGCCGGACGCCGCGCCCCCGGCCCGCGTCGTGATCGCCCCCGCCTGCCGCACCGGCGCCTCGGTGGACCCGGCGCTGGCGGAGTACGTCCCCGGCGGGCCTCCGGCGCGGTTCACCTTCACCGCCGGGGAACCGGGCGACCACGAAGTGCGCTTCACGCTCTACGACCATGCGTCGGGGCTGGTCCTACAGGATCTGCGGACGACGCTCGGCGTCGGGGACGACACGGGGGAGGCCTGATCACATGGCACGACAGCAAGCCTTCGAGATCCTGGGAGACCCGTCCGACGGGGGCACCCAGACCCCGTCCCCGCGCGGCGGACCCCCCGAGCTGCGGGTGGAACTGCGCGGCAACGGCCCGCACGGCCTGCGCATCCAGGCCCATTTCCAGGACCCGGAGACACCCGGCACCAGCCCCTGGCACTCCGCCGACCTGGAGATCCCTGCCGAGACACTGCTCGACTACGGCAAACGGCTGCGCACCGTCTGGCACGACAAGGTGGTCGACCACCGCGACGACGACCCCGGGCCCGGGCAGCGGGCGGGCGGGCATCCCTTCGTGGACTCCGCCGACCTGACCGGGCTCCACCACGAGACCGACAAACTGGCGCAGACCCTGGCCGAAGAGGGCTGGTACGTCCTCGACATGATGCTCGACGGCACGGGCTACGACCTCTGCCGGTTCCGTGAATTCCTCCTCGGAGTCCTCGCCGGGGAGCGGACGCTGCGGGTCAGCTTCGTCTCCGAGTGGCAGTTGCCCTGGTCCATGCTGGCCGTCGACCCGGCCGGGTGCCCGAGTCCGTGGGAGGCGTTCCTCGGCCACCGCCACCAGGTCGAACAGACCAACACCCGGTACCCGTGGGCCCATGCCTCGCTGGGCCACCGCGATCGGGCCACCACCAGCCTCAACAAGGACAAGTCCCTGGACAAGGTGGGCCGGGCCGAGGAGGTCCACCAGCTCCTGCACGAGCGCTCCCGGCTGGTCGTGCGCACCGAGGGCAGAGAACTCCTGGAAGCGTTCTCCCGCGCCGTGCTGCACGAGGACGTCATGTACTTCTGGTGCCACGGCCGTTTCGTCAACGGCGGTCCGGCGAGCCATTTCGTGGCCGTCCAGTTGTCCGACACCGAGAACATCGACGGCCCGCTGGTCTTCCGGAAGCGGCGCTCCTACGTCCGCAGCCCGCAGGCCCGCTTCCGGCCCTTCGTCCTGTTGAACGCCTGCCAGACCGCCGAGGCGGCCGACCCCGGACGGCTGGAACACCTCGGGCAGCAACTGATCGACCTCGGCGCGTCCGGCATCCTCGCCCCGCAGATCCGGATGCCGCAGATCTTCGCGACCGAGTACGCGTACGAGTTCCTCGACCGGTATCTGACGGGTGATCACACGGCGGGCGAGATAGGGCAGTCACTGGTACGCAGGTTCGCCCGCGACTACCGCAACCCGCTCGCCCTCGCCTACTCCCTGAACTGCGGCATCAACAGCCGCCTGGACCTGGCCTCATGACCCCCGCGGAGATCGACCTCGACGAAGCCGGACGACTGAAGGGGCCGGACAGCACTCCGGTCCCGGTGAACCGCGTCGCTGACCACCTGGCCCGCACGATCCCCCTGCCGGCCTGGGCCACGGACATCCACGTCTGGGTCCACGGCTGGCAGACCCCGCCGGCGCAGGCGACAAAGGTCGCGATGGAACTCCTGTCCCGGGCAAGGAAGTTGTACGAGGCGAACCCGGACCGGTACCCCGGCCTGAAGGCGGGCTACCGCCCATGGTGCGTGGTGGTGCGCTGGCCGTCGTCGAGCCGTTCGAAACTCAAAGGGGGCTACGAGCGCATCCGCGACCGCGCGCACGCGATGAGCGCGGAGGGCAAGGGCCATGCCCCGTACGTCATAGGTCACTTGCTGGGCTACCTCGACGGCGAGCGCGGCGACCCGACGGCTCCGGCGGTCCTTCGGGGCCGCACCGGCCAGTACCTCCATCTGATGGGCCACTCCTTCGGGGGCCGTTTCCTCTGCGAGGCGGTGCAGCGGGCCGCCGAGCCGCCGCCGGTGCTGGGCTGGTCCACCCCGCACGACCCGCGCCGCCCGTTCACGGTCGACAGCATGCTGATCTTCCAGATGGCGGCCCCCAGGAACGCGTTCACCACCCACTTCGAGACCCTCTTCCCCACGGACGACCACCCCGGCGCCCCGCTGCGCGGCCCGATCGCCCTCACCCACTCCCGCTGGGACCGCGCGACGGGCTACTGGCATCTGCGCGCGGAGAAGGCCCCCGGCATCGGCCACTCGGGCGCGAGCACCGCCCCGGTCGGCCTGTTCTCGACGGAACTGCTCCCGACCGACACCACATACCCCCAACTCGCCCTGGACAACAGGCTGGTGAACGTGAACGCGGACTGGCGTTACCGGGGCACCAGGCTCAACCCGGTGGGCGCCCACTCGGACTACCTCCACCCGGAGTCGTCCCACCTGCTCATCACCCTCGCGGAACGCTCCCGCTGAGGACGGGCGCGGGCGTGGTGGAGTCCGTGGGGGAGGATGTCACCGAGGTTGCCCACCGGCGACTTCGTCACCCTCAACTGGCCTGCCGTGTGCGGCAATTGCCGAGCCTGCTCCGACGCGGCCGCCCGCAGTACTGCTCTCCCCGACCCTGAGTATCGGCGCGTTCGCCGAGAAGATGCTGGTCGCGGCGGGGCAGTGCATCAGGTCGACCGGGCCGCATCGGCTGCCGCCGCCGGGCTGCTGGGTGCCACGCACACCGTGAACTCGAAGTCCACGGACCCCGTCGAGGTGGTCCGTGAGCTGACCGGTGGCTTCGGTGCCGATGTCGTGATCGAGGCGGTCGGCCGCCCGGAGATGAAGCTTGAACTCCCGCTCCTGGACGTCTTCGGACGCGGCGGAGCCCTCAAGTCGTCCTGGTACGGCGACTGCCTGCCCTCCCGCGACTTCCCGATGCTCATCGACCTCCGCCTCCGGGGGCGGCTGGATCTGGACGCGTTCGTCACGGAGACCATCGCACGGGAGGACGTCGAGAAGGCCTTCGAGCGGATGCGCGGCGGCGCCTGACGAACCAAGTACGCCCTGCGCGCCGGCATCGAGGGCACCGTCGACCAGGCCCTGGACGTCACCGGCCTGCGCCGGGCCCGCACCAGCCGCCTCGAACGCCTCGTCCACCGGCTCACCGCGTAGACCTCACCCATTGCGCAGCGGAGTCCACGTCGGCGTGATCGCGCCGGGTGTGCATCACGTCGCTGGTCACCGCGGTCTCCGGCAGGTTGTTCGTCTTCTCACCGACGTCCAACTGGGCCAGGACAGACCGGTGGTGTGCTCCAACGAAGCGAGCGGGTGGATCCTGCGGCCGTCCTCTTTCGCCGCTCCGGGCAGGCTCTTGCCGTCCACCGCAAGAGCCCGCGGTCCGCCCGTGCTCTCGGCGAGCAGCGCCCGTTTCGGCAGCGGCGGATCGAGGCGACCACCCACCCGTTGAGGGACCTGAGCCGGCTCCTTTGCGAGGCGTTCCAGCAGGTCAGGAACCTCCTCACAGGCGACCGCGGGATGCTCGCGAAGCGGGTCAAGGGCAGGCGGGATCGGCGATGATACGTCGCTATCCAACTACGCCGAAGCCCTGCACAGTGCCCCAACTTCCTTCACCTTCCGAATTCGAACAGCCACATCAAAGAGAACGTAGACTCACAGTCGATCAACACGGACGATTTCCCTGGCCGAACGACAGATTGGGGGCGGCTATGGTCTGGTTCCTGCTGCTTAGCGCCATTTCCGCTGAGGTGATCGCCACCTCGTTCCTGAAGCTGAGTGACGGGTTGACCAAACTGCTGCCAAGTCTGGTCGTCGCGATTTGTTACATCTCCTCGTTCACGCTGCTGGCACAGGCGCTCAAAAAAATGGAGCTGGGCATCGCCTACGCGATCTGGTCCGGCCTCGGCACCGCCGCGATCGCGGTCATCGGGATGGTGTTCATGAATGAAGCGGCGAACACAGCCAAAATCCTGGGGATTGCTTTGATTATTGGCGGAGTAATCCTGCTCAACCTGACCGGGAAGCATTGAGCGAGTGATTCACGCGGAGAGGCGGGCAGGGTGACCCTGCCCGCCTCTCCGCCTCAATTCAGAGCGGCTGGCCCATGCTTGGCACGGACCGGGAAATCGTCACGCGTCAGCGGACGGCCGCTCCCACGGCGGCATGCCGCTGTACGCACGTCCGACGAGGGACACCCATCGGTGCACGGAGTCCTCGATCGGCGCGAACGGTCCGGGACGGTAGTGCTCCGAGGTCAGCCCCCGCTGGACGGATTCGCAGGCATCCCAGTCCTGCAGGTTGATCCGGTGCCAGAAGGCGACGGGGCTGTCGTCGAGGACTCCGTCCACGGCGTACCAGGAGCAGTTGACGGTGGAGTGGTCCGGGGAGTGCGCCACCAGGTGGTGGATCAGCACATAGTCGGGGTGGAGCGAGATGAACAGGTTGGGGACCAGCGCGGCGTAGAACACCCGGTGCTGGTCGACGCCGGGCAGGATCGCGCCGCCGGCCCGCCCGTCCATCGACATGGTCTGCGCGCCCTCTGCGAGGTCCATCGTGCCGCCGACCCAGGCTCCCGGCTCATCCGCGATGTAGGAGGCGCTGTTGGGCGGCGCCACGGCGGTCAACTCGGGGTGGATGTGCGGGCAGTGGTAGCACTCCTGGTAGTTCTCGACGATGACCTTCCAGTTCGCCGCTACCTCGTAGGTGCGCGTGGAGGCCAGCTTCAGCCGCTCGGGCGCGTACGGCTCGACATGCCCGGCGAGCGCTCCCAGGTATTCAGGGAAGGTCGCGGCGTCGGCACTGGCGTTGACGAAGACCCAGCCGTGCCACACCTCGGACGGGAGCTCGATCAGCCCGTGGTCCTCCGGCAGCTCCGGGAACCGGGGTGCCGTGCGCAGCGAGCCGTCCATTTTGAACGTCCAGGAGTGATACGGACAGTGCACCACTCGCTTGCTCGACGAGCAGCCGTCGCCCAGTAGTTCGTGTCCGCGGTGCCGACAGGTGTTGCCGAACGCGGCAATCCGGTCGCCCTCCCTGGTCAGCAGAACCGGTACGGTTCCCACCTGCTTGGCGTACTGGGTCACACCCTCGGGGAAGATCTCCTCCACCCGACCGAGGCAGCTCCACGTGCCGGCGAACAGGTGGCGCTGTTCCCAGGCGAACACCTCGGGCGCGGTGTAGGCCGCCGCCGGCAGCATGCTGGATTTCCCGAACGGCCCGGTCACACGCTGCAGTTGGTCGAGAGGCAGCGGTGCCTGTGGCCAATCAGCTGGTGTGGTCGTCGTCATCAGGCGTCCCCTCCGTTGGTCAGGCGAGCGAATATCTCGGTGATCTCGGCGTGTGCTGCGGTCATCACGGGCGCGGGTCCTCCCGAGCGGTCCTGGCCGGGTCCCGTTCGACGACCGGATCCAGAATCTCGTCGATCTGCGTGAGCAGTTCCTTCTCCAGGACGACGCCTGCTACCGCGGTGTTCTCGATCAGTTGCTCCGGGTTGGACGCGCCGACGATCGCGGCGGCGACATGGGGGTTCTGCAACGTCCACGCCACCGCGAGCTGAGCCAGAGTCAACCCGGCCGACTCCGCCAGCGGCCGCAGCTTCTGGACCCGGCCGAGGACCTCGTCGCGCATGAACGGATCCAGCCACTTGCGCCCCTCCGCATCAGCGCCGCGCGATCCGGCGGGCGGCTGCTGACCGGGCAGATATTTGCCGGTCAGCACGCCCTGGGCAATCGGCGACCAGACGATCTGTCCCATGCCCAGCTCCGCACAGGTGGGAATCACCTCGGATTCGATCACCCGCCACAGCATGGAGTACTGCGGCTGGTTGGCGATCAGCGGAATGCGCAGTTCCCGGGCGAGCCGGTGCGCGGCGCGGATATCATCGGCGCGCCACTCGGATACCCCGATATAGCGGACCTTGCCCGCCCGGACGATGTCGTAGAACGCCTCCATCGTCTCTTCGAGCGGCGTCTCGATATCGAACTGGTGGGCCCAGTAAATGTCCACGTAATCGGTCTGCAGGCGGCGCAGAGATCCGTCGATCGAGTCCAGAATGTGCTTGCGGGACAGACCGCGGTCGTTGGGCCCGGAGCCGGTTGGCCAGTAGACCTTGGTGGAGATTTCCACCCCCGCCCGCCGCTGCTGGGCCAGTGCCCGCCCCAACACCTCTTCGGCGCGGGTGTCCGCGTACATGTCGGCGGTGTCGAAGGTGGTAATTCCCGCATCGAGTGCGGCCTGCACACAGGCGGACGCGGCGTCCTCGTCGATCTGCTGGCCATGGGTGAGCCAGTTGCCGTACGCGATCTCGCTGACCATCAGGCCGCTTTTACCGACGTGACGGTGTTCCATCGATTCTCCTCGAAGTCGTTGTCGCCTACCGGGAGTTCAGCCCAGGCGTCCGTTCAACGCGGGCAGGAAACCGGAACCGACGAGGTACTGGATGTACCGGTCGAGAAGGGGGCCATCGAATTCGGGGCAGTCGATGCCCGATTCGGCGAGAGCGCGCGTGGTGTTGGTCCGGTCGTAACCGTGGTCATCGAGCTCCAGCGAATCCACCCCCGCGCTGACCAGGACAAGGGTTGCCCGCACCGAGCTCCTTTGGTCCTCGGCGCCGGCGTCCGCGTGCCGCTGGAGCCGACGCATCCAGTCCTCGTGAGGCACGGCCTCGATGCGGTGGCCGACGGCGCGGACCCGGTCGATGATCGCGTGGATCTTGACCATCTGCGGATTGGTCAGGTTGAACTCGCCGCCGATCGACTCGGGGTCCAGCGCGAGGCGCACGTAGGCCTTGGCGACGTGGTCGACCGGCACCATGTTCACCTCGGTCCAGCCCTCACCGGCGTGCGGCACGGCCCCGATCTCCACACATGCCCGGATGTAGTGCCACAGGCCGTCGTTGACTCCCACGGCACCGGTGGCCGTGTGGCCACCGATCTGCGCGGGCCGGTACACCGCGGAGGGAATGCCGCGCACACGAGCGATGCGGAGCATTTCCTCGGCCACCCACTTGGTGCGCGCATAGCCCTCGGCGGGCATCAGCTCCGGGTCGACCCGCCGGTCCTCGGCCAGCGGCTCCGGATTGTCCTTGGTCGCGATCAGCGCGCTCGTCGCGGAGACGTAGTGCAGCGGCTTGACCCGCTTGCTCGCGGCCAGCCGCAGCATTTCCCGAGTGCCCCCGACGTTGGCCGCCTTGAGCCGGTCGTAGGCATCGACCAGATTGACCCGGGCCCCATTGTGGAAAATGAGGTCGATCTGCTCGGCCAGCAGGTCGAACTGCGGCTCCGACAGCCCGCACAGGGGCTTTTCCAGGTCGGCGGCGATCGCCGTGATCCGGCCGGAGTCCACGCCGTCCGCCAGACCGTAGCCGCGCAGGCTGTCCAGAACGCGGCCCGCCGCCTCGGTGTCCGCTCGGGCCCGCACCAGGCAGTAGACCTGGGCGTCGGTGCTGTCGAGAATTTCTCTGAGGACGAAGGACCCGACGAAGCCGGTCGCACCGGTCAACAGGACCTTGCGCGGCGTACGGACCAGGTCCCGGTCCAGCGGCTCACTTCCCGCGGTCGAAATGGCCGGGTCGAGGAAGGCTTCCTCGACGAGATCCACCGCGTCGTCGAATTCTTCGCCGGAGTCCGGGCTGATGAGCAGGTCCGCGAGCGCAGCCGCGGTCGGCCGGGCGAATATCTCGTGCACCGGTACGCCGACGCCGAGCCGCTCCTTTATCTGGCTTGCCAGCCGGACCGCGAGGATGCTGTTGCCGAACTCGAAGAAGCTGTCGTCGACCCCGACTTCCGGCACCCCGAGCACCTGGCTGAAGAGCTCACACAGCGTCTTTTCCATGGAGTTGCCCGGCGCGCGACCCGATGAGGCGCTCGCCCGTCGCGGTGCCGGCAGCGCCGCGCGGTCGAGCTTCCCGTTCGAGTTGAACGGCAGTGCTTCCAGTCGCACGAAGGCCGTGGGAATCATGTATTCCGGCAGCGTCTTGGCCAGGTGTGCCCGCAACGAGGCGGCCGGCAGGTCGGCCGCGACGGCCCGCATCGGCTCGTTGGCGTACGAGGCCAGTGGCGCCTTCACCTCTGCCACGGGCCGGTAGAGGTCGGACAGCACCGGGAAGTCCGGCCCGTCCGCGGCGACCAGGACGCAGTCGAAGCTGCCGTCCCCGGACCCCGACCAGGTGAAGATGGCCTGATAGCCCAGCCGCTCGGCCAGGACGCGGAGTTCCTCGGGGTCGACACCGTGGATCGGGCCGCGCAGTTCGGAGAGCACCGTGCCGATGTCCGCGCCCTCGACGAGCAGGTCGGAGGCGGCGGTCTCGTTGGCAATACGGGCGTTCGGAACTGCCGAGAGGCGGACCGGCGCCTTCGCCGAATCGTCCAGGTGACCGGCCAGCTGGTCCAGCTCGGCGATGTCCTGCCCCCACCGAAGGACGGGCAGCTCACCCAGGGTCCCGGCCGCGGGCTCGGCCCCGTCCGACTTCTTGTGCAGCACGACGTCGTAGCGGTACCGGGTGAACTCGTTGTGATACCGGCCGGGTTTGAGACGCATGTCCACAGCGGCCACGGAGTCCATCTTGTCGGCGAGCGCGAGATAGAACTCCGGGGGCATCATCAGGTCTTTTTCCAGCGCCAGCGCGTGATCGACGTCGCGCCGCACCTCGGCGGCAGCCAACTGCTCGTCGGCACGGTGGAGGTGGATCGCGGTCTTCAGACTCCGTAGCAGACCGAGATGGCGTACGTCCCCGACGACGACACAGCCGCCGGGGCGGATCAGGTCCATCGCGTTCGTCAGGACCCGCACGAGGTAGTCGACCGTGGGGAAGTGCTGGATCACCGAGTTGATGACGACCAGGTCGAAGAAGTCCTCGGGCAGGCCGTCGAGGTCGTCCGCCGGCTGGCACCGCAGCTCGACCTTGTCGGCCAGCGCGGGGTCCCTGTCGCACTGGGCCCTGATGTTGTCGATGACCGGGGCGGAGAGATCCGTGCCCCAGTACGCCTCACAGTGCGGCGCCACCCGGGCCAGCGTCAGACCGGCGCCCACCCCGATGTCCAGGACCCTGCGCGCCCCCAGCGCCCGCAGCCGGGTCGCGGTGTCGTCCTGGATCTCCCGGAGGTGCTCGATGGGCAGCAGACGGCCGTCGTAGCTGCTCTTCCAGACCCCGAAGTCCATGCCCAGCGGCGGCCGTTCGGTGTCGGTCTCGGTGTAGACCGAGTCGTACACCTGCTGCCACTCGTCGATCTTCTCCCGCGACGCCTCTTCGGACTCCGCCTGGGAGGCCGCCACCACATAGGCCACCAGCCGCTGGTCACCGGGCTGGTCCTCGCGCAGCTCGACCGCCACCTGGCTGACCAACGGGTGCGTGACCGCGACCTTTTCGATCTCGCCCAGTTCGACTCGGTGGCCACGGACCTTGACCTGCCGGTCGGCTCGGTCGACGAATTCGAGGTCGCCGTCGGCGGACCAGCGCACCAGGTCACCCGTGCGGTACATCCGCGCCCCGGCCGGGTCGAACGGGTTGACGACGAAGCGCTCGTCCGTGAGGGCCGGCCGGTTCAGATAGCCACGCGCGACCCCGGCTCCGGCGATGTACAGCTCACCGACCTCACCCGGCGGCGTCGGCTCCATGCCGGGACCGAGCACATAGACCTCGGTGTTGGCGAGCGGCCGCCCGATCGGCGGCGGGCCGGTGATCTCGCTCAACGGCGCGATGGTCGACCACACGGTGGTCTCGGTCGGGCCGTACAGATTCACCACCTCTCGGCCGAGCTTGAGCATCGCGGTGGCGACGGTCGAGGGCAGCGCCTCACCGCCGACCAGCATCCGCAGGCCACGCAGGCTGTCCGGGATCTGCTCGACCAGCATGCCCCACCAGGTTGGCGTGCCCTGCGCGATGGTCACGCCCTGCCCCAGCAGCTCGGCCACGGTCGCCGGCTCGCGGTTGGCGCCCGAGGGCGCGAGCACCAGGCCGGCCCCCCGCACCAGCGGCAGGAAGAACTCCACGCCGGACATGTCGAAGCCCAGCACCGAGGTGGCCAGCATCCGGTCGTCGGACGTCAGGCCGAACCGCTCACCCAGGTCGGTCAGCAGATTGACCAGGTTGCCATGGGTGACCACGACCCCCTTGGGCCGGCCGGTCGAGCCAGAGGTGTAGATCACGTAAATCGGGTGGGAGGAGTCGAGCGGCGCGATGCGCTCGTCATCCGTCACGTCACCATCGGCCCACTCGTCGCTGTCCGCGAACAGCGACAGATCGTCGAGCGTCATGGCCGGGAAATGGGCGTCTTCCAGGCCGAGTGGGCGCGACCCGGTCGTGGTCAACACCAGTTTCGGACGCACCTCCTCGGCCATGAACGCGACCCGCTCAGCAGGCTGTTGGGGATCGATCGCGAAGTACGCGGCCCCCGCCTTGAGCACCGCGAGGAGGGCGACGACCATCTCCACGGTCCTCGGCAGCGCGATAGCCACGAAGTCCTCGGGGCCGATACCGCGCGAGACCAGGGATCGGGCCAGTCGATTGGCGCCGGAATTCAACTCGGCATACGTATATGTGTGGTTCCCCGCGACCAGCGCCACGGCGTCAGGACAGGCATCGGCGCATAACTCGAACATAGCCGGTAATGTCGTCCGCGAAACGCCCACAGATGGGGCCTCCATTCGTGTTGACCAGGATTCAGCTACAGAGGGGCCCTCGATCCGCTGCGGGGGAAGATGGCCCCCAGAGGATCACCCGCCGGGAGCGTACCTTCGCCAATCACGCACCACTAGGGCGCGAAATCCAACCGCATCGGCAAAACCGCCCGGTCGGGATGTCGATGCCGTTGCGTGAAACTGGCATAACTGCATGTCAAATACAGTGCACAGAGCAACGGGACTCCCATGTGTCAACACTGGATGAATATTGCTGATCAAGGTCAGGAGTCCCGTTTCGGGAGGGATTTATCGCCATCTGTACTAGAGCTGCGGATCTTGTAACGGTTGGCGGTCACGTGCGTTGAGTCGTCATGATGCCGGATGCGCCGACTAGTGAAATCGCGTCGCTGGACGCGGAGTTGACGTCGTTCACGGACTCGGTCGCCAGCCTGTTCGCGCAGCCCGAGCCGCGGGTGATCTTCCGTGATCTGATCGCGGGCTTGCTGTCCGACGGCTGGACCCGCGCGCGGGCACGCCTTCATCGGGCACCGTCTCCACCTCCCCGAACGCTGGACGTCGGATACGGAACGCTGCCGTCAGGCGGGCGTTCCCGACGAGGTCGCCTTCGCGACCGAGCCCGCCCAGGCCGCTGAGCTGATCGGTGAGGCGATCGCCGCGCGGGAGCCGTTCGGGCGGGTCGCGGCGGACGGCGGCTACGGGCAGTACACCACGGTCCGTCACCACCTGCGGGAACAGCGCGGGCCGACGGCCTCCTCACCCGCACCAGCCTCGAGCAGTGGGAACAACGGTCGTGCGGCGAGGGTGCAAAGGGCCAACGCTTCTGCGACTGGGACCTGTTCGAAGTCGACGTCAAGGACGACGAGCCCACCGACGGATTCGCCCACTTCCTCCTGATCCGCCGAAGCCGCAGCGACCCGCTCCACCCGCACCTGCGCGACTGTACGAGCCCGCCGCCCCCGTGGGCGACCGGTTGGTCCCGGTGACCGTCGCAAGTCCCGTCCTCTACGACCCCGAGGGAGCCCGCCGCGATGGCTGACACCGCCCTTTCCGTGCCCCGCCGCAGCCCCCTTGCCGGTGCCGCGGAGCGGATGGCCGCGGCGACCCGCTCCTCCGGCGGAGCGGTCCGGCTGGCCGAAGTCCCCTTCCTGGCCCGGGTGAACATCCGACTCGACCCGAAGGGCGCGGCGGCGGACGCCGTAGGACTGGCGCTTGGTCTGTCCGTGCCGCTTGAGCCCAACACCTTTGAGCGGTCCGGGGAGTTGACTGCATTGTGGCTGGGACCCGACGAATGGCTGCTCGTGGGGCCGCCGGACAGCCAGGGGGAGTTGGAGCGCCGGATCCGGGAGGCGAGCGGGGACGAGTTCGTGGCCGTCACCGATGTCTCGGCGCAGCGCACCACCCTTGTCGTCTCGGGCGCCCGGGCCCGCGACCTGCTCGCCCACGGCTGCGCCCTGGACCTGCACCCGCGTGCCTTCGGCCCCGGACGCTGTGCCCGGACCACCCTGGCCCGCGCCCAGGTCGTGCTGGTCGCCCGGGACCAACTGGGCGCCGGAGTCTGGGTGTTGGTCCGCTCGTCCTTCGCCAGGTATATGACGGACTGGCTGCTGGACGCGGCGACGGAGTACGTGCGGCACGACTGAACGGGCCGCATGCCGAAGGCCGTTCGCCCGTCACCGGGAGAACGGCCTTCTGCGTGTTCGGTGTTCACGGCCTCAGGCGGCCTGCCCGACCTCCGCCTCGTCGAGGCGCTTGCTCCTGGGGATGAGAGCGACGAGGAGCGCGCCCGCGGTGACGCAACCGACCACCAGCCAGAGCCCGTTGGTGAAACCCTTGTCGAGGTAGAACTGGGTGCCCTTGAGGACCGCTCCGTGCTGGGCCATCACGACGAAGGCCAACTGCGAGACGACGATCTGGGCGACGCCCTGGCCGAGGGTCTGGACGCCGTTGGCCAGCGCCTGTTCCTCGGGGCTGACCACCTCGATGATCATGATGGGGACGACGGCGACCACGATGCCCGTGCCGAGTCCCGCGATCACACCCATCTCGATGATCTGCGGGGCGTTGTGGTGCAGGTGTGTGCCGATGCCGTAGCCGATCGCCGTGAGCGCGGAACCGGTGGCCAGCAGGATGCGGGCGTCCACCCGGCGGGCGAGCAGGCCGGTGCCGACCGCGCCCACGATGATCATGGCGCTGATCGGGCTGGTGACGAGGGCGTTGTGGGTGCCGGACCAGCCGAGGCCTTCGGAGATGGTGGGGATGTTCGGCATCAGGATCAGCAGTTGCAGCACCACGCCCACGGCGCTGAGCGAGCCCGCCGCGATCGAGGTGGCCAGCAGGACGGTCCACACCGGACGGCGGCGGGTCATGGACAGCGGGAAGAGCGGCTCGGCGACCCGGCGCTCGACGAGAACGAAGACGACCAGCGCGACCGCCGCGCCGACGACCCAGGCGACGAACCTGCCGCTGCCCCAGCCCCAGTGGGAGCCCTGGCCGACCGCGTAGACGATCGCCGTGACGCCGCCGCCCAGGAGGAGTCCGCCGATCCAGTCCATACGGCCGGCCGCCGCGCGGATCGGGCTCTCCGGCACGAACACCGCCACCAGCAGGAAGCTGACGGCCGTACTGATGGCCATGAACCACAGCACGCCGCGGAAGCCGTAGTCGTCGAGCAGCCAGCCGGACAGGAACGGGCCGCCGAAGGCGACCAGGCCGACGCCGCCGGCCAGGACGCCGCTGGCCAGTCCGACCCAGCGGCGCGGGAAGACGTCACGGGTGATGGCGTAGGCGAGCGGGGCGGTCGCGGCGTAGATGCCCGCGATGCCGCGGCCGATCAGCAGGGTGCGGTAGTCGGTGGCGACGGCGGCGAGCAGGTCGCCGGCGAAGCCGAGCCCGGTGGCGACCAGAAGTACGCGCTTCTTGCCGAAGATGGCCGCCGCCTTGACCACGAAGGGCAGGAAGAAGGTCCCGGTCAGCAGGGTCATCAGGGTGAACCAGGCGATCTCGGTCGTCCTGAAGTGGATCGCGATGTCGGCCTGCGCGATGCCGGACAACGCGGCGACGAGCGAGACCAGTTGGACGGTCCACACGAGCGCGACGACGATGAGGACGTTGCGGGCGGTGGAGGTTGGTCTCTCGTCTGCCGACGGGGGACTGGTCTGGGTCTGGGACATGGTGCGGCCTTCCATGGGTGAGCGGCGGCCTGGAGGGCGGCTCCGGGCCGGGCTGAGGCTGGCGATAAATTAGACCTAACGGTCGGTACAATCAATGGTTCGCGCAGAAATAGGTCCGCCGGTGATATGGCCTGCGTCTTCGACAAAATCGTCAACAATCTGGTCGACGCTATTGCCTGCGGATTGTCGGAGGGTTACGTTCCTCGCCGTGCCCCTCGCACGTCCCCAATCGGCGATCGAACGGAGTACCCGGCATGCCCAAGCTGTTCAGAAGGTGTCGGTGGAATTCAGCCACCTTCATCACCACCCTCGCGGCAGCCCTCGCGCTGGTGACGGGTGCGAGCGTGGCGCTGGCCAACAGTGCGACCGGCAGTGCGCAGACGGCCAACTCGGCCTCTGCCGACGCCGTTTCGGCGGCCACCACGACCTCCGGCATCGCACCTGCCATGTCCTGCTCCGGCATCGCCCAACTCGACCTGGCCGCCGCCGTCCCCGGCGTGCCCTTCGAGATCACCTCGGCCACCGAGCTCACGGCGAGCGCCAACACCCTTGGCAACTGGGCCGCCTGTGACGTCAAGGGCGTCATCGCCCCGCAGCTCCACTTCGAGATCAAGCTGCCCGAGACCGGCTGGCAGGCCAACTACCTCCAGGTCGGCTGCGGCGGCCTGTGCGGCAACACCAACGTGACCAACGCGCCCGCCTCCACCGGCTGCGTCCCGCTGACCACCGGTGCCTTCGCCGTGGCCTCCAGCGACGAGGGCCACTACCAGGGCGGCGGCCTCTTCTCCACCGACCCGACCCTGAGCGCCGACTTCGGCTACAAGTCCGACCACGAGCTGGTCCAGGCGTCCAAGGCCATCATCGAGAAGTACTACGGCCAGGCGGCCACGCACTCCTACTTCGACGGCTGCTCCCAGGGCGGCCACCAGGCCCTGACCGAGGCCCAGCGCTACCCGACCGACTTCGACGGCATCATCGCCGGCGCCCCGGCCAACAACTTCACCGCGCTGAACACCTTCTCGCACGCCTGGACCGCCCAGTCGGTGTACCTGAACGGCGGCCCGGCCACCATCACCAACGCCGACCTCGCCGACCTCCACAAGGCCGTGCTCAAGGGCTGCGACGCCCCCGCCGACGGCATCATCGCCGACCCGCTGAGCTGCACCTGGGACCCCGGCACCATCCAGTGCGAGACCGGGCAGACCTCGACGTCCGACGCCTACTGCCTGACCGCCGACCAGGTCACCACCCTGCGCCGCATCTACGCCGGACCCACCGACGAGCACGGCCAACTCCTCTACCCGGGCTACCAGTTGCGCGGCTCCGAGCTGAACTGGGCCGGCATCATCACCCCGGCCACCGCCACCGCCAACTCCGGTGACATCAGCTTCGTCCGCGAGACCCTGCGCTACCAGATCTTCGACAGCCCCCAACCGGCCCTGACGTACAAGGACATCAAGTTCACGGCCGCCTACTACAAGAAGGTCATGCGGCCCAACGAGGGCATGTACGACGCCACCGACCCCGACCTCACCGCGTTCAAGAAGGCCGGCGGCAAGCTCATCCTCTGGCACGGCCTGGGCGACCAGCACATCCCTGCCGTGGGAACGATGGCCTACTACAAGGCGGTTGAGAAGGTCATGGGCGGCGAGGCGGCCACCAAGACCTTCGCCCGGCTCTTCCTGCTCCCCGGCGTCGCGCACTGCGGCGGCGGCCAGGGCCCGGACACCTTCGACGCGCTGACCGCGATCACCGACTGGGTCACCAAGGGCACGGCCCCCGACAGCCTCACGACCAAGTCGGTCGACAGCAGCGGCACCACCACCGCGACCCGCCCGGTCTACCCCTTCCCGTACTACGCCAAGAACACCACCGGCGGCTCGGCCACCGACGCGAGCAGCTACACCCCCGTCAAGTCCACCGCCGAGGCCGGCCTCAAGCTCAACTGGCTCGGCTCCTTCCGCTCCGGCTACGAGACGGTCGGCAACTGGGTCGGCCGCCAGTGGGTCGTCACCAAGGGAAAGAACTGAACTGCCCCAGGCAGTCCGCTGATTGACCTCGCGGCCCCCGGCTCTACGCCGGGGGCCGCGTCGTTGTGACGACCCCGCCCGTCACCGTCGTCGCCACCCTGCGCAGCGCCTCCGTCTCCGGCGGGCTGTTGTCCTGACCGGCGGCCAGGAGGTGCCCCGCTCCGATCAGGGTGCGGGCGAGGGTGTCGATGTCGGCGTCCGGTGCGATACGGCCGAGGTCGCGTTCCGCCGAGAGGTACGACGCGAACATCGCGGTGCCTTCCGTCAGCAGGGGGATGCCGGTCGGCGTGGTGCGGCGCAGCCGGGCGCGCAGGGCGTCCCGGGAGATGACCAGGCCGACGATCGCCACCGCGACCGGACCGAACAGATCCGACAGCGCGCCGGTGAGGTTGTCGGCGACGGTGCCGGTCCCGGCTGCCTCGCGCAGGGCGGTGGACTGGGCGTCGAGCCGGCCGATGCGGTCCAGGACGAGGTCGGCGAGGAAGGCGTCGAAGTCGGCGAAGTGCCGGTGCAGGACGCCCTTGGCGCAGCCCGCCTCCGTGGTCACCGCCCGACTGGTCAGCGCGCTCGGCCCGTCCCGGAGCAGGATCCGCTCGGCGGCGTCGAACAACTGCTCACGCGGATCACGCAGGGCCACCCCTGTCGGCATACCGTGCGACCTTCCTTCCGCGCCCTGCCGTGCCCCGGCAGGTGGACGCGTGCCCCACCGTAGACGAGTGGGCGTGTGCCCACTATGGTGGGCGCATGCCCACTCCCACCCCTGAACAGCGGCTCAGCGTGCAGGACTCGCACCGGGCGCGGCAGATCGCGGAGTCGTTCGGCACGGACGCCGAACGCTACGAGCGTGCCCGGCCCGGCTACCCCGGCGCCCTGATCGACCGGATCGTCGACGAAAGCCCCGGGCCCGACGTCCTCGACGCCGGCTGCGGAACAGGCATCGCGGCACGGCAGTTCCAGCAGGCCGGCTGCCGGGTGCTCGGCGTCGAACCCGACGCGCGGATGGCCGAGGTGGCGCGACGGCTCGGCGTCGAGGTCGAGGTGTCGACCTTGGAGACCTGGGACCCGGCCGGCCGGGCGTTCGACGCGGTGGTCGCCGCCCAAGCCTGGCACTGGATCGACCCGGTCGCGGGCGCCGCCAAGGCCGCACAGGTACTGCGCCCCGGCGGACGACTGGCCGCGTTCTGGCACGTCCTCCAACTCCCGCCCGACATCGCGGAAGCCTTCGCCGAGGTCTTCGCACGAGTGGTGCCCGAGATACCGATCAACCTCGGGAGCCTGTCCGGGCCGCCCGAGGCCACCTACGCGGGGATGCTCACCAAGGCCGCCGACGGGTTCCGTACGGCGGGCGGGTTCGGCGAGTCGGAGGAGTGGCGGTTCGACTGGGAGCGGACCTACGACCGGGACGCGTGGCTGGACCAACTGCCCACCGTCGGCCTGCTGACCCGGCTCCCACGCGAGAAACTGGAGCCGCTCCTGGAGGATGTCGGGGCGGCCGTGGACAAGGCCGGCGGCAGCTTCACGATGCGCTACGCCACGGTGGCGGTCACCGCTACGCGGACCGGGTGACGGCGGCCGGCCGCTCTCACATCCGCCCCGGAACCCGCTCCAACGTACCGGCCACATCCACCCGCGCCGCGATCTCGACCAGCGCCTGCCCCGTCACGGAGACCGGCTCGCGGCGGGGCAGCAGGAGGCCGATGCGTTCCGTGCGGACTGGATTCACCAGCGGCACCGCCCGCATGCCGGCGGGTACGCCGAAGACATGCAGCCAGGCGTGGGGGACGACGCTCGCCCAGCGGCCCGTCCGCACATGCGCGAACAAGGACGCGATCGAGTCGGTCTCGACGCGCGGCCGGGCCGGGGCGCCCACCTCCTCGAAGACGGCGTCCAGTACGCGACGGCCCTGCATCATCGGATGCAGCAGACACAGGGGCTGCTGGGCCGCCTCCGCCCAGGACGCCTCGGCCGGCTGCCCGGCGTCGGGCGGTGTCCGTGTCAGCAGGACGTACCGCTCCCGGTAGAGGGCGATGAACCGGAACCGGCGGGCGGCGGAGGCGCTGAAGTAGGTGATCGCCGCGTCGAGTTCGTACGCCTTGAGCTTCTCGACGATGTCCTCCGCCCGCAGATCGGCGAGCACCTGCACGGTCGCGAGGGGGTTCTCCGTGCAGAACGGCTCGGTCAGCAGGGACACCGCCGTCGAGGCGGTCGGCACGGATCCGATGCGCAGCCGACCGCTCAACCCGCCGCGCAGCGCCCGCACTTCCTCCGTCATCGCGTCGCGGTCGGCGAGAATGCGCTGCGCCCATACGACGATGCGCTCACCCTCCGGTGTGAGCCCCTCGAACCTGCGCCCCCGCCGCACCAGCGGCACGTCCAGTTCCTCCTCCAGCTTGCGGATGGCCTCGGAGAGGGCGGGCTGTGAGACATAGCACTCCTGCGCCGCGCGGGCGAAGTGGCGTACGCGCGCGAGGGTGACCAGGTATTCGAGTTGGCGAAGCAGCACGCCACAGGTCTACCTCGTGCGGGCGCCGACGCCCGCACGACCCGCTGATAGGTGCCGCCTATCACGTGATCACATCTGTGTGTTTGACCGTGATCACCCGGCGAAGGAGAGTGCGGAGAGCAGGGCATCAGCCCGCGCGCGGTCGATGAGCGGACGAGAGGCACGGCGGTTGTGATGGGCGGCGGCATCGAGGATCCGGGCGAGGAAAACCTGTCCGTCACAGCTCCCAAGACCTGGGCGACCGGAGCACCGGCCGTCGCCCACGCCCTGCAGTACGCCCTCGGCCAGACCACCGTGCGCCGCACCGCCCTGACCCTGCTCAACATCAACCAGACCAAGGGCTTCGACTGCCCGGGTTGCGCCTGGCCGGAGCCCGCGCCGGGCAAGCGGCACAAGAACGAGTACTGCGAGAACGGCGCCAAGCACATCGCCGACGAGGCCACCTCGCGCCGGATCACCGCCGACTTCTTCCGCCAGCACACCATCGCCGAACTGGGCGCCGCCTCGGACTACTGGCTCAACCAGCAGGGCCGGCTCACCGAACCCATGGTCAAGCGCCCCGGCGCCGACCACTACGAGCCGATCGGCTGGGACGAGGCCCTCGGCCTCCTCGCCGCCGAACTCCGCGCCCTGGACAGCCCCGACGAGGCCCTCTTCTACACCTCGGGCCGGCTCGCCAACGAACCCGCCTTCCTGCTCCAGTTGTTCGCCCGCGCCCTCGGCACCAACAACCTGCCCGACTGCTCCAACATGTGCCACGAGTCGAGCGGTTCGGCCCTGAACGAGACCCTCGGCATCGGCAAGGGCAGCGTCAGCCTGGACGACATCTACGACGCCGATCTGGTGTTCGTCGTAGGGCAGAACCCGGGCACCAACCACCCGCGCATGCTGTCCGCCCTGGAGGAGACCAAGCTGCGCGGCGGGAAGGTCGTCGCCGTCAACCCGCTGCCCGAGGCAGGGCTGTTGAGGTTCAAGCACCCGCAGAAGGCGCGCGGAGTGATCGGGCGGGGCACGGCCATCGCGGACCAGTTCCTGCAGATCCGGCCCGGCGGCGACCTCGCCCTGTTCCAGGCGCTGAACCTGCTGTTGCTCGAAGCCGAGGACGAACACCCCGGTACGGTCCTGGACCGGGAGTTCATCGCCGCGCACACCACCGGCTTCGACGACTTCGCCGCACACGCCCGCAAGACCGACTGGGCCGACGTACTCGACGCGACCGGGCTGAGCCGCGAGGAGATCGAGGAGGTCCACGCGCGGGTGCTCGGCAGCAAGAAGATCATCGTGTGCTGGGCGATGGGACTGACCCAGCACAAGCACGGCGTGCCGACCATCCGCGAGGTGGTCAACTTCCTTCTGCTGCGCGGCAACATCGGCCGTCCGGGCGCCGGGGTGTGTCCGGTGCGCGGTCACAGCAACGTGCAGGGCGACCGCACCATGGGCATCTGGGAGCGGGTGCCGCAGGCCTTCCTGGACGCACTGGAAGGGGAGTTCGGCTTCACCCCGCCCACGAAGCACGGCCTGGACTCGGTCGACTCCATCCGGGCCATGCGGGACGGCCGCGCGAAGCTCTTCCTCGGAGTCGCGGGCAACTTCGTCCGCGCCACCCCCGACAGTGACGCCACCGAACGGGCCATGCGCACCTGCCGGTTGACCGCGCACATCTCCACCAAGCTCAACCGCTCCCACGCCGTCTGCGGCGAAACCGCCCTGATCCTGCCGACGTTGGGCCGCAGCGACCGTGATGTCCAGGCGGGCGGCGAGCAGTTCATGACGGTCGAGGACTCGATGAGCGAGGTGCACACCACCCGGGGCCGGCTCGCCCCCGCCTCGGACCGGCTGCTCAGCGAGGTCTCCATCATCAGCCGCCTCGCCCGGCTGGTCCTCGGCGACCAACCCTCCATCCCCTGGGCGGAGTTCGAGGCCGACTACGACACCGTGCGCGAGCGGATCGCCCGCGTGGTGCCCGGCTTCGACGACTTCAACACCCGGGTACGGCAGCCGGGCGGCTTCCGGCTGCCCAACCCGGTGAACCAGATGAAGTTCAACACCCCCAGCGGCAAAGCCGTGTTCACCCGGAACGACTTCACCATGCTCCGGGCGCCGAAGGGTCACCTGATCCTGCAGACCCTGCGCTCCCACGACCAGTGGAACACCATCCCCTACGCGATGGACGACCGCTACCGGGGCATCAAGGGCGGCCGCCGCGTCGTCCTCGTCCACCCTTCAGACCTAAGGGAGTTGGGCCTCGCCGACCGCGACCTGGTCGACCTGGTCAGCGTCTGGCAGGACGGCGTGGAACGCCGGGCCGAGGCCTTCCGGGTCGTCGCCTACTCCACCCCACCGGGCTCCGCGGCCGCCTACTACCCGGAGACCAACGTACTGGTGCCCCTCGACAGCGTCGCCGACATCAGCAACACCCCCACCTCCAAGAGCGTCGTGGTCCGGCTGGAGCGGGTCTCCGAAAACGTGTCCCGAGGACCTGTGCCAGTGTGAGGCGTGCCCGCCGGTGATCACGTGAATCCCGCGGTGATCTCGCGGAACGAAGGCGCGCCCCCTGGATTAGGGTGCGGACATGCGAGGTTTCGGCAGAAGTACGGCAGTCGGATGCGGGGAACGGTGATGGGCGGGTCGCGGCGGGTGACGCTGAACGATGTCGCCTCGGCGAGCGGGGTGTCGCGGGCCACCGTGAGTTTCGTCCTGAACGACGATCCGAACCAGACGATCTCGGCGGCGACGCGCGAGCGGGTCAAGGGCGCGGCCCGCGATCTCGGCTACGTCCCGCACGGGATCGCGCGAGCCCTGCGGGAAGGCTCCTCGCGGATCGTCGTACTCAACATCGAGTGGGGTCTTGAGGGCAACTACTCGCGCAGCTACGTCCGCGGCCTGGACGACGAACTCGCCGCGCACGACCATGTGTTGCTCGTAAGGCACGGCCACTCGGCGCCGCAGTCGACCCAGCAGATCCTGGACACCATCGCGCCCCGCGCCGTACTCCGCTTCGCCGAGCCCTACCTGAGCGGCTACGAGCCCGACGAGGAGGACTGGCGGACCGGCTTCGCCGCCCACGCCGCCCTGCAGATCGGGTATCTGGCGGACCGCGGCCACACCCACATGGGGATGGCCCTGCACGGCCACGACTATCCGCTGACCGAACTGCGCCTGCGCTTCGCCCGCGCGACCACGGACCGGCTGGGGCTGCCTCCATTGACGCCCTTCGTCGTGCCCCGACTGAGGGAAGCCGGAACGGAGGCCGTCAGGGCGTTCCGCGCCGCGCACCCGGAGGTGACGGCGGTCGCCGCCTTCGACGACGACATCGCGCTGCGCACCGTGACCGCCCTGCTCGACCTCGGGTTGGGCGTCCCCTCCGACGTGGCCGTCATCGGCTACGACGACACCGAGTACGGCGCCCTGGTCACCCCCGCGCTCACCACCGTCCGTATCGACGCCGAGGCCCACGGCCGCATCGCCGCACGGGTCGCCCTCGGCCTCGACCCGGGCGGCATCACCGGGGCGCCGGGGCGGGTCATCGAACGCGGGTCGGCCTGAGCCGTGGGGCAGCACATCAAGGCGACCGGTAGGGCATCCATACGTTTCGGTACTCGGCGGGTAGCGGATCCGCGCGGTGGGGCCGACTCTCCGGCATCATCGAGTCGTTCCGCGTCCACGCCACCCAGGAGCCGTCCATGTCCCGTTCGGAAGCCCGCGTCGCCACCGACCGACCGCAGCGCTACGCCAAGCAGCTCGCCTCGCACCTGGGCCGCCGCAGCGAGACCAGTTGGGACGAGGAGACCGGCGAGGGCCGTCTCGTCTTCCAGGACGGCACAGGATCGCTGACCGCCACCGAGGGGGCGCTGCTGCTCGCGGTGGAGGCGGAGCCCGAGTTCCTCGACCGGCTGGAGGACGTGGTGGGCCGGCATCTGGTCCGCTTCGGCACCAAGGACGAACTCGTCGTCGAGTGGCGCCGCGACACCGGCGAACCCGGCACCAGCCAGCGCGGCACGGGCGAGCCCGGCGCCACCGGCTGAGCGCGCCGCGTCAGGACACGCAGCCCACGTGCGCCAGCGCCTGCTTGAGCAACACCCCGTGCCCGCCCGGCATCTCGCTGCGCAGCGCCTCCGAGGCCGCCTCCTCCGGGCTGAACCAGACGAGGTCGAGGGCGTCCTGCCGGGGCCGGCAGTCACCGGTGACCGGGACGACGTAGGCGAGCGACACCGCGTGCTGCCGGGGGTCGTGGTACGGGGTGACGCCGTGCGTCGGGAAGTACTCGGCGACCGTGAACGGCTGCAGCGAGGTCGGGATGCGCGGCAGCGCGACCGGGCCGAGGTCCTTCTCCAGGTGACGCAGCAGGGCGTCACGGACCCGCTCGTGGTGGAGCACGCGCCCGGAGACGAGGGTGCGGCTGACGGTGCCGTCCGGGCCGATGCGCAGCAGCAGTCCGATGCTGGTCACCTCACCGCTGTCGTCGACGCGGACGGGAACCGCCTCGACGTAGAGGATCGGCATGCGCGCGCGTGCCTGTTCGAGGTCGTCGGCGGACAGCCAACCGGGCGTGGTGTCGGTCATGTCAGACATTGCTTGATCATACTTTCAGTGTCCGTCGGATAGCCGGTAGACCCGGCGGGCATTGTCCGCTCCCGCCCAGCGCGCCAGTCGCAGCGCGTCGGGCAGGCCCAGTTCGTCGGCGTCCACCCAGTCCTGGAGGAGATCCCCCAGACCCCGGCGGAACGCCAGCGCGCCGAGCCCGTAGAACTCGGCGAGACCATAGGCGTCGGAGCTGTACAGCAGTTTGCGGAACGGTGTGATCTCCAGTGCCTCCGCCAGTACCGCCCGAGCCCGGACCGGACCTACATGATGCAGGGTGAGCCCCACATCCAGGTACACCTGCTCGAAGACGGCGGCCAGGTAGCCGGCCTGACGCTGATAGGGCCAGCAGTGCAGCAGCAGCACCGGGATCGTGCCGGAGGTCAGGTGCAGCCAGTCGGTGAGCAGGGCGGGGTCCGTGCGGTGCAGACGGAGGTCGTTGTCGCCGAAGCCCGTGTGCAGTTGGAGGGGGAGACCCAGGTCGACCGCGGTCCACAGCAACTCCCGTACCAGCACCGGGTCTTCGAGCCGCCCGCCGCGGGCCAGCCAGTCCCGGGCCGCCCGTGTCACCTCCTCCGCCGAGGGCCTGGCCGGGTCGAGGGCGAACCCGGTCCGGTACGCGGCCACCGACTTCACCCCCACCACCCCCGGCCGCCGCACCGCGTCCAGCGCGGCGGCCCGGAACGCGTCGGCGTACCCGTCCGCCTCGACGCCCCGCGCGGCCACGGACTCCGCGACGGCCTCAAGTCGTACGACCTCATGGGCGACCGCGCCGGCCGCCTCGGCGAGTTCGGCGGGCGGGGTGACGGAGTGCGGGGCGAACCCCGTGTCGACGCAGAACACACCGGTCCGGGCGGCGGCCAGGAACCGCCGGTTGACCTCCTCCGGCCCCAACTCGGCGCGCCGGGCGAGGTAGTGGTCGGCGGGCGTGTGCCGCTCCAGGTCCAACAGGGGTGCGCAGTACCGGCGTACGGCGATGCCGACCGGGCTGTCGAACGGTGAGATGCCGCTGCCGGGCCAGACGTCCCCCTCGGTGAGCAGCGACTCGAAGGCGGGCCGGTCCAGGTCGCCGGTGACGACTCCGTGGCAGTGGTGGTCCACCAACTCCACTGCGGCGAGCGCCTCGTGGACCGGCCCGGCGCCCACCGTCAGTACCTCCAGCGGTACGCCGCCGCCACCTGCTCGTCGTCCAGCCCGTCCACGGCCGCGATCTCGCCCTCCCGTACGGCGATGACGGCGTCGGCGAGGACCGTCCCCAGCGCGGCCCGCAGCCGCTCGTCCCCCCGGAACTCCGCGACGGACTCGGCCAGGGAGGTCGGCAGCCGGCGTACGCCACGGGCTTTCGCCTCGGGTGCGCCGAGGTGCGCGGGGTCTCCGGTGGTCTCCTCGGGCAGGGTCGCGGACGTGGTGAGGCCGTCGAGGCCGGCGGTGATCAGACAGCCGAGGGCGAGATAGGGGTTGGCGGCCAGGTCGACCGGCTTCACCTCCAGGTTCGCCGCCTGGGCGCGCTGCCCGGCCGTACCGGTGACCACGCGCACCGCGGCCTCGCGGGTCTCGCGGCCCCAGGCGGTGAACACCCCTGCCCACTGGGAGGGTTGGAGGCGGAAGTAGCTGGCCGGGCTCGGCGCGGTGATCGCGGTGAGGGCCGGGAGGTGGGCGAGGACACCGGCGGCGAAGGACTCGGCGTCGGCCGTCATGCCGTGGCGGCGCTCGCCCCCGGTGTGCAGGTTCGTGCCGTCGCGCCAGGCCGAGAGGTGGACGTGCCCGCCGTTGCCGACCCCTTGCGCGAAGACGGCCGGTGCGAACGAGGCGCGCAGGCCGTGCCGTTGGGAGACCGCGCGGACGGTCTGCCGTACGAGGACACTGCGGTCGGCCGCCGCCACCGGGTCGAGCGCGCCCACCGACAGCTCGAACTGCCCGGCGGCGTACTCGGGATGGAACTGGTCGACGTCCACGCCCTGTGTCGCCAGGGCGGACAGGAGGTCGGCGCCGTAGTCACTCAACTCGACCTGTCGGGTGGCGCCGTAGGCCGGACCCGAGGTGGCGGGGACGAACCCGCCGTCGGGCGCCGAGTCCAGGCCGAGTGCCCACTCGATCTCGATGGCCGCCCGGAAGGTGAGCCCGTGCCGCTGTTCCGCGTCCGTGACGACGTGGCGCAGGAAGGTGCGGCTGCATCCGGGGTGCCGGTCGCCCTCCTGGGTGATGCGGTCGACCGGGGCCCAGGCCCAGCCGGGCTGTCCGGCGAGCACGGCCAGGTGGTCGAGGTCGGGGTACAGGCGCAGATCGCCGTCCGGTGAGCCGAGGACGTCGGTGGTGACGATCGAGTCGTTCGCCAGGAACGTGTCGAAGACCGGGGACATGCCGACGCCCCACGCGCCGGCCGCCGCGAGCCTCGCGGTCGGGACCGTCTTCACCCGGCCCACGCCCGCGGTGTCGACGTAGGCCAGGACGATCCCGTGCACCCCCCGCCCGGTCAGCTCCGCGGCCAGCGCGGTGGCGCGCTCGACCTCGCCGGGACGGCCGCCGGGCAACGGGTCGGCAAGGGTGGTCATACGTCCTCCACGGTCGCGTCCTGGGCGGTCGGTGTCGCCGTCAGGGTTTCACGGCGACCGCTCCGAACTGCGGTACCGCGGACGGGGAGTCGGAGTCCGGGCGCCACTGGGAGCACGGCACCAGGCCGGGGTCCAGGAGGTCGAGGCCCTCGAAGAAGGCGGCGACGTCCGCGCGGCTGCGGGCGGTGATCGGGGGAGTGGCGTTCTCGTTCCAGAACTCCATGGCCGGGATGTTGCCCTCGCCGCCGAGGTCGGCGTCGAAGGTGGGATGCGTGAGGACCAGGAAGCTGCCCGAGGGGACCGAGGCCATGACGCTGCGTACCGCCTCCCGGGCCTCCTCGGTGTCGAGGATGAAGTTGAGGATGCCCAGCATCATGACCGCGATGGGACGGTCGAAGTCGAGGGTGTCCGCGGCCCGTTGGACGATCGACGCCGGGTCGTGCACGTCCGCGTCGATGTAGTCGGTGACGCCCTCACGGGTGCTGGTCAGCAGGGTGCGGGCGTGGATCAGCACCAGCGGGTCGTTGTCGACGTACACGATCCGCGCGTCGGGTGCCACGCGCTGGGCGATCTCGTGCGTGTTGTCGACGGTCGGCAGTCCGGTGCCGATGTCGAGGAACTGCCGTACCCCGCGCTCTCCGGCGAGGTACCGGACCGCGCGGCCGAGGAAGTCCCGGTCGGCGCGGGCCACTTCACGGATCACCGGGAACATTCCGGCGACGTGCTCGCCGACCCGCTGGTCGATCTCGTAGTTGTCCTTGCCGCCGATCCAGTAGTTCCAGACGCGCGCGTTGTGCGCCACTCCGGTGTTGAGCCGGGTCGGTCCCTCTGCCGGGGTGTCGCTGTCACTCACGTCCTGGCTCCTTCTCGCCCGCGTTGCCGTCCCCGCCATTGTGCCGTCAGGTGATCACCGGGCCCAAGCGTTCGCGAGGATCGGGCCGAATCTTCTTCGGGCCCACCTTCGGGAAGGGCGAACCGTCAGTCCTGGTTGCCGGGTTGGGCGGGCGGTGTCTTCCCCGCCAGTACGTCCTTCAGGTGCGCGGTGCCCTGCCGGACGGCGAGTTGGGTGGTGTCGGACTCGGTGCCGGCGAGGCCGCCGGACGTGACGGTGATCGCGTCGGTGCCGACCCGGACCACGGCCAACTCGAGGGTGAGCGTGGTCGGTTCGGTGCCGCCGGTGCCGGTGACGGTCACCTGGAGACCCTGGCGGGCGTCGCCCACGGAGGGCACCGGGTTCTCGATCACCTGGACCGTGCGGTGCCCGCCCTTGGAGTCGGTCGCGGTGAACTGGTCGCACTTCACCGGCAGGGTCTTCAGCCAGTTCAGGGAGGCGCCGAGCCGGGCCCGGTCGTAGGCGGCGACCTGGTAGAGCAGCCGGGACTCGCGCTGCTCGAATCCGGCCAGCGCGGACGCGCCGGACGGCTGGCCGAGCAGATCGTCGTCGTACAGCGCGTCGAGCAGTCTCTGGCAGTCGGCGGCGTTCGTCTTCGCGGTGAGCAGTGCGGCGACGTCGACCTTGCCGATGGACAGTTCGTCGCCCCAGTCGGCGGCGTTCTTCACCTGGTTCCAGTTGTCCTCCAGATCGGCCTCGGTGATCAACGCGGCCTTGGCTCCCGCCTCGGTGAGGACGGGCGCGGCCGACCCGTGGGGCGAGGCGAGCGAGGACTCGGCGGCGAGCGGGGAGGCGGCGACGTCCGCACTGCCCCCGCCACCGGAGCAGGCCGCGCAGGTCAGCAGCGTGCCGACGGCCAGGGCGGAGGCGAGCACACGGACGGCGCGGGAGGACGGGCGAGGTCGCATGGCGGGGGCCTCCAGGGGGAGCGGCGGGTCCCCTCAGCGCACCACCGGGTCGCCCGGCCCTCCAGCGCAGGGGGCCGTTCGGGTGAGTCACGGTGGGTCAGGGCGTCCCGTCGTCCGGCGGGTCGGAGTGCGGGTGCGGACGGTGTTCGTGCTCCGCCCGTCGCGCCCGTTCGGCTTCGGCGAGCCCGGCCGCCAGCACCCGCACCCTGCGCCCGCCGCACTCGGGGCAGATCGCGTCGGCGAGGGGCGACCTCAGAGCCCTCCCCTCCTCGTCGACGTACTCCTGTGTGGTCAGTCCGAAGGCGTCGGTCGGATTCGTGAAGAACATGACCTGGAAGGTGGCCTCCCAGGAGTGGCCGCAGTCTCCGCAGGTGAACGCGAAGGTCTCCGGCACGGCTCGGGGTTCCGCGTTCATCGCGGGTCCTCCGTCGAGTGGGCGGGGAAGCGGGGCCCTCAGCGGACAACACCGCACGTCGTACGGCAACTCGAACGCCCCGCCCGGCATGCCCGCCCCCCGGCCCGCCCCGACACTGGACCCAGGCCCCGGCCACCGTGACGCGAAGGAGTGACCATGCTGCCCGGATTCCTCACCAGGGCGGTCGAGTTGCTGCTCGGCAAGGAGGGCCGCTCGCTGCACCTGAAGGCGGCGGGCGCGGCGACAGCGGTGCTCGGCGTGGTGATGCTCGTCGGTTCCTGGGCGGTGGTCGCAGCCGAACACGGTGCACGCGGCGCCAACTTGACGACGTACCCGAGGGCCCTGTGGTGGTCGATCGAGACGGCGACCACCGTCGGCTACGGCGACTTCTACCCGGTGACCCTCTGGGGCCGCGTCGTCGGCTCGGTCGTGATGGTCGTCGGCATCACCACCTACGGCCTGGTCACGGCGGCCCTGGCCACCTGGTTCGTCGGCCGGGAGCAGCGTCGCCGGCATCATCTCGCACACGGGGCACAGGAGTTGGGGGAGGAGGCCGCCCGCGCCCTGCACGAGCGCTTCGACCGGCTGGAGCGGTTGCTGGCCGGGCGGAACGAGAACCCCTGACGGCTCAGCCGAGGGCGCCGAAGGCCTCGTCCAGCAAGTCTGTGAGGTCGAGCCGGCCCTCGGCGGCGGTCCAGTGGTCGAGGGCGACGTTCAGACAGTCCAGGGCGGCCGCCGCCCGCACCGAGTGAACGAGTGCCGTGGCGTGCGAGGACCCGTCGCGCTCGGCGAGCGCCCGGGCGAGAGCCGGCCGCCAGCCGAGCTGCTTCTCCAACTGCCGTGCGCACAGGGCCGGTGTGTCCAGGACGAGACGGGTCATCGCCAGGGAGCTGACCGGGTCCTCGCGGTAGCGCTCCAGCACGGTGTCCAGCGCGCGGCGCAGCGCGGTCCAGTCGTCCTCGGCGGCGGGGCGGGCGCGCAGCGCGTCGGCGACCTGCCGGCCATGGGCGTCGAAGGCGAGGAGAACCGCGTCCTCCTTGGTGCCGAAGTAGCGCAGGAACGTGCTCCGGGACACCCCGGCCGCCGCCGCCAGATCGTCGAGGGTCACCTTGTCGAAACCCTCGCGACGGAACAACTCGAAGGCCACCTGAGCCAGTTCGGCCCGTACGGCGGCCCGTGCGATGTCTCTCGTGTTCGTCCGCGCTGCTCCACTCACCCCGCGATCCTACCTCTGGCCTGACCCTCACTTGCAGTCGTGATTCTCAGTGGCTAGCGTGACACTCAGTTTCACAAGAGATGTGCAGGCTCAAGAGAGGCAGGACACCCATGTCCCGGATTCGGACGCTCGGGCTCATCGGCACCGGCATGATCGGCAGCGCAGTGGCCCGCCTCGCGGTGGCCGGCGGCCTCGACGTCGTACTGAGCAACTCGCGCGGCCCGGAGACCCTCGCTGACCTGGTCGCCGAACTCGGCGCCCACGCCCGCGCGGCCACCCCCGAGGAGGTCGCGCGGAACGCCGACCTGGTGGTGGCGACCATCCCGCTGAAGGCCTACGACCGGCTTCCGGCAGCCGCGCTCGCGGGCCGGACCGTGATCGACACGATGAACTACTACCCGGAGCGCGACGGCGCCTTCGCCGCACTGGACGCCGGTGAGGCGACCTCCAGCGTCCTGGTGCAGCGGCACCTGGCCGACTCGCGCGTGGTCAAGGCGTTCAACAACATCGACTTCCGCCGCCTGTTCACCAGCGCCCGCCCGGCCGGCGCCGCCGACCGCAGCGCCCTGCCCATCGCCGGCGACGACCCGACCGCCAAGGCGGAGGTGGCCCAGCTCCTCGACGTCCTCGGCTATGACACGGTGGACATCGGCACCCTCGCCGACAGCTGGCGCAGCGAGCCGGGCACCCCGGTCTACGTCCACCCGTACATGGCGGCGCGGCCCGAGGGCCTGAACCAGGAGGAGGCGGGCCGCTGGTTCTTCGAGACGCCGGGCGTCCCGGTGCCCGCGAGCCGGGTGAAGGAACTCGCGGACAGCGCCGCCCGGGGGCCGGTGGGCGGCTCCCGGGCGGCGATCCTCGGAGACTGAGGCTTTCCTAGGGGGCCAGCGGCAGCGCCGGGAAGGTGTACCCCTCCCACAGTCGCCGCGAGGCCTCCTCCGGGTAGGCCGTGACGACCGGTTCCGCGTCGAGCACCTGCACCGGCCGGTGCTCGGTGTCGTACGCGGGCCAGCCCGGGTCGCCGGTGCGGGCGAACGCCGTCCAGGACGCGCGGAAACGGGACGACAGGGCGAGGGCCTCGGGGGAGGGCTCGACCTCGGCGAACAGCAGATTGCCCAGGTCGGCGGTGAACGTGCCGAACAGCAGCGGGATGTCGAGGCCGTGGCAGGCGCCCAGGACACCGCCCAACCCCGGGGCGGGCCAGGTGAGTTCGTAGACGTGCGCGCGTCCGCCGCCGGCGAGCTGTGCCTCGGCCAGGTGCAGCGAGGGCATGTTGAACAGCCAGTCGGTCTGGACGCGTTCGTACAGTTCGCCCGCCGAGGCGTCCGGGAAGGCGGCGCGGTAGGCCTGTTCGGCGTCCGGGCCCGGCCCGAACCGGCGCAGTGCCGTCGCCGCGTCCTCCTCGCCGAGCTGCCCGAGCCGGCCGGCGAGAACGACGAACAGGCGGTACTCGTCGCGGTTGTGACCGACGATCAGCTCCACGTCGCGGGCCGCCCCGGCCGCCAGCCCCTGCCAGGGCGTGGTGGGCAGCACCTCGCCGTCGACGACGGGCGAGAAGGGGGTCAGCGTGTGCACCACCGATCCCCACCGGTCCTCGTGCTGGGTCATCTTGGGCGCCAACGCCTCGCCCAGCGCGGGCAGTTCACGCGGGTCGACGGTCGCGAGGTCGGTGGCCGTGGGGCGCAGTCCGGCCTCGGCGGCCATCGCGGCCGCCATGTCCGCGGCCAACTCGTCGGAGAAGAAGGTGCCCGGCACGCTCTGTGCGATGGCCCGCCGGAACAGTCCGGCCGCGCTCGGCATGACCAGCAGCGCGGCCACCGAACCGGCACCGGCCGACTCCCCGAAGACCGTGACCTGTTCGGGGTCACCGCCGAACGCCGTGATGTTGTCCCGCACCCACTCCAGCGCCGCGACCTGGTCGAGGAGCCCGCGGTTGGCGGGCGCGCCCTCGATCCGTGCGAACCCCTCTATCCCCACACGGTAGTTGAGGGTCACGACCACGAGGTCGCCGTCCCGCGCGATGTGCTGTGCGTCGTAGCCGGGGCTGCCCGAGTGCCCCAACTTGTAGGCGCCGCCGTAGATGTACACCATGACCGGACGACGGGCCGCCGAACCCGGCTCCGGTGTCCACACGTTGACGGTCAGCCAGTCGTCGCCCGTCGGCCCCTCCAGCACACCGGTGCGGCCCTGGATCCCGGACTCCTGCGGGGGCGGCGGCCCGAATTCGAAGGCGTCCCTTACGCCCTCCCAGCCGCGCACGGGACGCGGTGCCTGGAACCGGTCCTCCCCGACGGGGGGTTCGGCGAACGGGATGCCGCGGAAGACGGCCAGCCCGTCCTCCAGCCGTCCGCGCACCGCACCGGCGCCGAGACGCACCACGGGCTCGGTGGAATCGGCCGCGGTGTCAAGGGAGTTGGGTGTCGTCATCGTTGACTCCTCGCTGTGTGCCGGTGGAACGACAGGGTGCGCGGTCGAGCCGCGGAAGGTCGCCGCCCCGCGTGGTGCGGGACGGCGACCGTCGTGCGCTCGGTGATCAGAATGCCTTACGCCTTGGCCTCGGAGACCTCGGGGGTGGCGGCCGGTGCCTCCTCGGCCGGGGCTGCGAGGGCCGTACGGCGCTTGGGGATCAGGGTGGCGAGGAAGAAGGCCAGCAGTGCGGCCCCGGCCCCGATCGCCATGACCACCTTGAAGCCGTTCTCCGAGGGGAGTGCGGTACCGCCGAAGTCCGTGGTCATCTGGGCGAGGATCACACCGGCGATGGCGCTGGCGAAGCTGGTGCCCAGGGACCGCATCAGGGTGTTGAGGCTGTTCGCCGCGCCGGTTTGGGACGGGTCGACCGCGCCCATGATCAGGGCGGGCAGCGCGCCGTAGGTGAAGCCGACGCCCGCGCCGATGATGCAGGAGACCAGGATGAGGTGCCAGACCTCGGACATCAGCAGGATGTTGAGGGAGTAGCCGCCGGCCACGATCAGCGCGCCGATCATCAGGGTGACCTTGGGGCCCTTGGCCCGGGTGACCTTCGCGGACACGGCGGACATGGCCATCATGACCAGGCCCTGCGGGGCGAGCACCAGGCCGACCGTCAGCATCGACTTGCCGAGGCCGTAGCCGGTCTGCTCGGGCAGCTGGAGGAGCTGGGGCAGCACCAGGGACATCGCGAACATCGAGAAGCCGAGGGCGATCGAGGCCAGGTTGGTGAACAGCACCTGCGGCTTGGCGGTCGTCCGCAGGTCGACCAGCGGCTGCGCGCTGCGCAGTTCGTACCAGCCCCAGGAGAGCAGGATCGACACGGCGGCGATACCGAGGATCAGCGTGGTCGCGCTGGTCCAGCCCCAGTCGGAGCCCTTGGAGATCGCGAGCAGCAGCGAGACCAGTCCGGCGGAGAGCCCGAGGGCGCCGACCAGGTCGAAGCGGCCGCCGGTGCGGACCTTGGACTCGGGCACGATCAGCAGGACCAGCAGGAAGGAGACGGCGCCGAGGACGGCGGAGGTCCAGAAGAGGATGTGCCAGTTGTAGTGGTCGGCGATGAAGGCGGCCGAGGGCAGACCCAGGGCTCCGCCGACGCCGAGCGAGGCGCTCATCAGGGCGGTGGAGCCGGCCAGCCGCTCGCTGGGCAGCACGTCACGCATGATGCTGATGCCGAGCGGGACGACCGCCGCGGCCAGACCCTGCAGCGCGCGGCCGATGACCATCGGGACCAGCGAGTCGGCCAGGGCGCAGACGATCGAGCCGGACACCAGCAGGACGATGCTGGTCAGCAGCATCCGGCGCTTGCCGAACATGTCGCCGAGCCGGCCCACGACGGGGGTGGCGACGGCGGCGGCCAGCAGGGTGGCGGTGACCGCCCACGCGGTGTTGGACGCGGAGGCGTCCAGGTACTTCGGCAGCTCCGGGATGATCGGGATGACCAGGGTCTGCATCAGCGAGACGACGATTCCGGCGAAGGCCAGCACCGCGACCACGGCGTTCGACCTCGGCGGAGCGGAGGAACCCGCTTCGGCGGGTCGGGCAAGGGCGTCGGACATGGCAGGGCCTCCATCAAGAACGGGCTGCGACGATCGGGGACAAGCTGACTTGCTTGACTCACACAACCATAATGAAATTGATTGAGTTAAGCAAGTGCATTCTGGGAGTGGCTCTGGGAGTGGTTCTGGGGATCGCTCTGGGTGTAGGAGAGGAGCGGCAGTTCGGTGACCACCTCGAAGCCGCCCTCGGGCCGGTGTCCGGCCTGGAGCCGGCCGCCCGCGGACAGCGCCCGCTCACGCATCCCGATGACGCCGTAGCCGCCGCTCGGCGCGGGGGAGGAGGGCGCCTCCGTACCGCCGTGATCGGTGACGGTGATGCCCAGTCGGTCGTGGGAGTAGCTGAGCCGCACCTCCGCCGAGCCGGTGCCCGCGTGCTTGGTCACATTGGTGAGCGCTTCCTGCACGATGCGGTACGCCGTGAGGTCGACGCCGGCGGACAGCGGCTGCGGCCTGCCCTCGGTGCTGACGGTGACGGACAGCCCGGCGGGCTCGAACGAGGCGGCCAGGTCGGGCAGTTGGGCCAGTCCGGGGGCCGGTCCCGAAGGGGACTCCGAGTCCTCCGCGTGGCGCAACAGGCCCACGGTGGCCTTGAGTTCGCGTACCGCCGACCTGGTGGTGCCGGCGAGTTCACCGGCGATCCGCTCGGCCTCCTCGGGCCGCGTGCGCAGCATCCGGACGACGGTGCCGGCCTGGAGGTTGGCCAGCACCAGATGGTGGGCCACGACGTCGTGCAGATCGCGGGCGATCCGCATGCGCTCCTCGGTGACACGGAGCCGCGCCTCCTGCTCCCGGGTCCGTTCCGCGTGTTCGGCACGGGCCTGCACGGCTTCCAGATAGGCCGCGCGCAGCCGGGTCGTGGTGCCGAGGGAGGTGGGCAGCAGCAGCCAGAAGGCCGGGCCGACCAGCTTCAGCACCAGCGGTTCCCCGGTGGGGGCGACGAACAGCGTGGTGGCGACCAGCAGGGCGATGCCGGCGAAGGTGAAGACGTTCGCCGTGGTCCGGTCCGAGCGCAGGGCCAGCGCGTGCAGCGCGACCATCAGCGGACCGATCAGCAGGGCGGTGAGGACGTAGCCGAGCCCGGCCACGGCCAGGGCGCAGCAGAGGGTCACGACCACGGTGGTGCGCGGGTGGGTGCGGCGCCACAGCAGGGCGGCGCAGCCGATGCCCGCGATCAGTACGCCGGGCCACCACGGGACGTCCAGGGTGCGGCCCGGGAGCGTGAGGACGCTGCCGGGGAAGGAGCAGGCGAAGAAGGTGGTGGCGACGACCAGGTCGACGGTACGGGGATGGCAGCGCAGCAGCCGCTGCAGGTCGTGGATCATGGAGTGGGGGTTCCTGTCCGAGAAGGCCGGCCGTCCGTCGGGTGCCGCGGCCGTCCGCGGCACCCGACGCGCCCGCGGCTACTCGTCGAAGGTGACGACGATCTTCTCCGCCGCGCCCGGCGTCAGCGCGAGCTCGAAGGCGTCCTCGACCTGGGCGAAGGGCACACGGTGACTGATCAGCTTGGCGAACCGCTCGTGGTGCTCGACGATCTCCCGCGTGACCTCGAAGATCTCGGTGGGGTAGCCCTGCGAGGCGATCAGCGTCAGTTCGCTGCGCAGCATCCCGCCGAGGTCGATGTCGGCGCCCTTCTTCTGTACGGCGACCATGACCAGCTTGGCGCCCCACTTCGCGGAGTCGACCGTGGTGTTGACGACCGCGGCGACGCCGGCGGCGTCGATGTAGATGTCGGTGCCGGGGCGGGGCTGGCCGAGCGCGTTGGCGGCCTGACCGTGCAGCTCGGTCAGCCGGGCGGTGACGTCCTCCTCGGCGGAGTTGATCACGGCGTCCGCGCCGACGGCGAGCGCCGTCTCCAGGCGGGAGGGGATGACGTCGGCGACGACGACGTGCTCGACCCCGCGCAGCTTCAGCCAGATCGCCGCGCCCAGGCCGATGGGCCCGGCGCCGAAGACGACCACCTTGTCGCCGGGCTTCGCCTCGGAGCGGTTGACGGCGTGCCGGGCCACGGCCATCGGCTCGTTGAGCGAGGCGACGTCGAAGGGCACGGTGTCGGGGAAGACGGTGACGCTCTTGCCGATTTCGCAGTCCTCCAGGAGGAGGTACTCGCTCAGAGCACCGTGCTTGCCGCCGCAGCCGATGATCCCGGAGGGGGAGCCCTGCGGGTTGACGACCACCCGGTCCCCGGCCTTCAGACCCTCGACCTCCGCGCCGACCTCGATGATCTCACCGGCCGGCTCGTGTCCGAGGGGGATCGGCGCCATGGCGCCGCCGGGTCCGAAGGGGCCGCCGCCGATGTGCAGGAAGAAGGTGTCGGTGCCGCAGATGCCGCCGGCGCGGATCTTCATGAGGGCGTCCTTCGGCCCGGGCACGGGCCGCTCGACGTCCACCACTTCGATCTTGTCGACGGCGCCGGTCTGCACGGACTTCATCGTGGCCATGTGGGGGCTCGCTTTCCATGTGCGTGAGGAGTGTCACCGGCCCCGGCGGCGGACGGGGGGAGTACTCCGGCCGCCGGGGCCGGTGACTGCGCCGTACTCCGTCCCCACGGCCTACGGCGCTACGGGGGCACCTCCGCTCAGGCGACCCCAGCTCTTGACTTGCTTGAGTTAGGCAACCATAAAGGCGTTACTTGAGTCAAGCAATCGTCTCCGACCTTGCTTAACTCAGGCAAGTAGCTGTTACGGTGGGCGCATGTCCACACCGCCACCCGCAGCAGCGCCCGTTCCGGCGGACGTAGCCGAGATCGAGCGGGTCCTCACCCGCATCGCCTACCTGGCCGGGCGGGCCCGGCAGCACGAGCGGCTGATGGCCATGGCCGGGCTGCCGCTGGACCGGGCCGCCGTCGCGATCCTCCGGTACATCGCCGAGAGCGAGCCGATGCGCCCCGGCGTACTGGCCGTCAGGATGTCCGTGGAGGCTTCTCATGTCACGCGCCAGCTACGGCAGTTGGAGCAACTCGGCTATGTGATCCGGATCCCGGACCCCGACGACGGCCGCGCCCAGCGCGTCCAGCTCACCGACAGCGGACTGGCCGCCGTCAGCCGCATACGGGACGCGAGCCGGCGCGGCATGGAGATGGCACTGGCCCACTGGTCCTCCGAGGACCTGCGGCACCTCGCCGGGCTCTTCCACCGCCTCGTCGACGACTTCGTCACCCACGCCGAGACCCCCGTGGACCTCGAAACCCCCGCCTGACCCGCTCAGGGACCCGGCCGCACCTGACCGTGCTGCCACGCCCAGGCCGCGATCTCGACGCGGTTCCGCGCGGCCAGTCCGAGCTGGACGTTGGAGAGTTGCGTCTTCACCGTGGACAGGGAGACGTACAGCTCGGCGGCGATCTCGGCGTTGGTCCGGCCGAGCGCGACCAGGCGCACGACCTCGGCCTCGCGGCCTCCGCCGGACGGACGGTCCGGCCGGCGGTCCTGGTGCTCCTCGCCGGACCGACCGCCGTCCTCTGGCCTATCGCCCGGCGCCCACCGTGGTTCACCCCGCAACTGCGCACCGGCGTGCCCGTCGCTCTCTCGCTCCTGTACGGCGCGGGCGCGCTCGTCGCCGACCGGTCGGCACTGTCCGGCTCCGGCGGGACCCTGATTTTGCTGTCCTTGACCTTCATCGCCGTACGGCACTGTCGGCAGCGGTGGGCCGTGGCGTGCGGAGTCCTGACCGGGATCGCGCTGCTCGCCCTGCCAGTGCGCTACTACTACTCGGTCACCGACGAGAACATGCTGCCGGTCGTGGTGCTGGGTCTGGTGCTCCTCGGCATCGTCGCGGGCCTCGCCGGCTATCTGCGCCCGCTCGACCACCGCCGTACCGTCGCGGTCACCGAGACCGCCGGGCGGAGCGGCCGGCCATCGCCGCCGACCTGCACGACTTCGTCGCCCACCACGTCACCGGAATCCTCGTGCAGACCCAGGTCGCCCGCATGCTGGCGACCACCCGCCCGGAAGACCTCGACCCGGTCCTCGCGGCCATCGAACGCGCCTCCACCGAGGCCCTTGCCGCCATGCGCCGTACGGTCGGCGTACTGCGCGACGCGGGACCGGACGCGGCCGACCGCCGCACGATCGGCGACCTGGCGGCCGTCGCGGACCTGGTCGACGGTTTCGCGAGCCCCGTCCAGAAGGTCACCCTGCGCCGCGACCCCACCCCGTTCGACGACCTCCCGCACCCGGTGCAGGCCGCCGCCTGGAGGGCACGGTCACGGACGACGGCCATGGCGGCACCCGACTCCCGCCGGCCGCACACGGCGGAGGCTTCGGCCTCGTCGGTCTGACGGAACGGGTGACGGCACTGGGTGGTGAACTCCGGGCCGGTCCGCGGGATGGGGGCGGGTGGGAGGTGTGGGCGGTGTTTCCGGTGCGGGGGTCGTGAGGATGGGGAGCCCCGGCTCCGCCTGGCTCAACTCCCTTGGAACAACACGTCGTCCAGGAAACGGATCAGGTCGGCGAAGACCTCCGACCGGTTCGTCTCGTGGAACACCTCGTGCCGGGCGCCCGGATAGACGTGCTCGGTCGGCTCGCCCCCGCTCAACCGCTCGACGCCGACACGGCTGCCCGCGAGCGGGACCAGCCGGTCGTCGGTGCCGTGGAGCCAGAGGAGGGGGAGGTCGCCGATGTCGCCGGACGCGGCGACCGTCTCCAGGGTGCGGGCGAAGGCCTCCAGCGTCGGCCGCTTCATCGGGCCGTGCCAGACCAGTGGGTCCGCCGCGTACGCCGTACCGACGGCGGGGTCGCGGGAGAGCGCGGCCGGGCTGATCGGAAGGTCGGGGATCTCGTCGAGGGCGAGCAGCCGGCCCGGCAGCTCCCAGGCGCCGATCACCGGCCCGGACAGCACCAGGGCAGCGAGTTCGTCGCCGTACCGCTGAGCGAAGCGGGACGCGATCAGGCCGCCCATGGAGTGGCCGATCAGGACCAGGGGGACACCGGGGTGGGTGGCGCGGGCCAGGCCGGCGACGGTGTGCAGGTCCGTGACCACGTCCTCGAAGTCCTCGATCAGCACGCGCTCACCGGCCGACCTGCCGTGGCCCTGGTGGTCGGGGCCGAGGACGGCCGCGCCGTGCGCTGTCAGTACGGCGGCCAACTCGGCGTACCGGCCCAGGTGTTCGCCATATCCGTGCGCGACTAGGGCGAGGTACCGAGGGTGCTCGTGCGGCCACTCGTGTGCGGTGATCGGGTTCCTGGTGCCGGGCAGGACGTGCTCGCGGGTGTCGTCCACACCGGAAAACTAGCATCGCTCATCGGACATCCCGGCCCGCTGCGACAGTGCAGGGGCCACCTGGCGAGACGCTCCTTATGCGACCGGATGTAAGGACATAGCATCGGTGCTCGCATGGACACGATGACTCTCTGGCACATATCCGGCTGGGAATTCGCCGCGCTCGCCGCCGCGGCCCTGCTCGTCGGCTTCTCCAAGACCGCCGTGAGCGGGGCCAACACGGTCAGCCTGGCGATCTTCGCGGCCGTCCTGCCCGCCCGCGCCTCGACCGGCGTGCTGCTCCCGATCCTGATCGTCGGCGATGTCCTCGCCGTCCTCACCTATCGCCGGCACGCCCACTGGCCCACGCTGTGGCGGCTGTTCCCGGCGGTCGCGGCGGGAGTCGTGATCGGGACCCTGTTCCTGGTGTGGGCGGACGACGCGGTCGTACGGACCTCGATCGGCGCGATCCTGCTTCTGATGGCCGGGGTCACGGTGTGGCGCCGCCGCAAGGCGGAGGCCGACGACGAGCCCGATGCCGTCGCCACCCGGTCCGGTCGGGCGAAGGCGCGCTCGTACGGTGTGCTCGGCGGCTTCACCACGATGGTCGCCAACGCCGGCGGCCCGGTGATGTCGATGTACCTGCTCTCCGCGGGTTTCCGGAAGCTAGGCTTCCTCGGTACGTCGGCGTTCTTCTTCCTGATCGTCAATGTGACCAAGGTGCCCTTCAGCGTGAGCCTCGGTCTGATCGACGGGCACTCGCTCCTGCTCGACGCGGCGCTCGCCGCATTCGTCGTGCCCGGTGCGTTCATCGGCAAATGGGCTGTGCCCCGAATCAACCAGCGGCTGTTCGAGCAACTCGTGATCGCGGCGACGATCGTGGGCGGACTCCAACTGCTCCTCCGCTGACCTCGTACGCTCACCCCATGCCCCCGCACATCCTGATCCTCGGCGGCACCACCGAGGCACGCGAACTGGCCGCCGAACTGGCGGTACGGCGGCCCGAGGTGCGGGTGACCACGTCCCTCGCCGGGCGGGTGTCGCGGCCGGGCGCGCTGGCCGGGGACGTACGGATCGGCGGGTTCGGCGGGGCCGAGGGGCTGGCCGAGTGGCTCCGGGAGCACCACGTGGACGCCGTCGTCGACGCCACACACCCCTTCGCCGAGTCGATCACCGCCAACGCGGCACGGGCCGCCGCGGCGACGGGGCTGCCCTCGGTCGTGCTGCGCCGCCCCGGCTGGCGGCCGGGCCCCGGGGACGACTGGCACCCGGTCGCCTCCCTGAGCGAGGCCGCCGACGCGCTGCCCGGACTCGGGCGCCGGATCCTGTTGACCACGGGACGCCTCGGCCTCGCCGCCTTCGCCCACCTCGACCGACTGCACTTCGTCGTACGGTCGGTGGAACCGCCGGAGCCACCGATGCCGCCGGACGCCGAACTGCTGCTGGCCCGCGGCCCGTTCACACTCGCCGACGAGAGGGCGCTCCTGCGCGAGCACCGGATCGACGTGATCGTGACGAAGGACAGCGGGGGACCAGCGACCGCCGCCAAACTCACGGCCGCCCGGGACACGGGCATCCCGGTCGTGGTCGTACGACGACCGCCGTTGCCGGACGGCGTGAGCGCGGTGCCCGATGTCGCCGGGGTGCTGGAGCGGCTGGGGCTCAGTCCGGGGCGATGAGCGTGGCTCGGAGTCGGTCCGCCGTGCGCAGTATCTCGTCATCTCGTCGCGGTTCTTGGCGGTCTTGATTCATACCGGGAGGCGGGTGACCAGCGTCATCTTCTGCCCGGTGTCGTACCAGGGCGCGCGCTCACGCAGGTCGGCGGCGACGAACCGCCTGATCAGGTCCAGGTGTTGGAGGTTGTACGCCCACAGCTCACCGTGTCTGCAGTGGTGGGTAGTTCCGCTCGCCGGTGCGCCGCGCGGTCCGGCATAAGCGGCAGGACTGGCAGAGGAGGGGGTGTTGATACCTCTTGCAGGTGCACCCGCGCTGCTCGAAGTGGGCGACCCGTTCACAACGCGGGTACGTGACTACGACCACCGGCCCGGTCGACCGGCACCCGGTTTTTCAGGAGGCCGAGCTCGCCGCCAACTGCGCCGGGCGCTGCGGCAGTCCCGTGGACAGGTCCTCCACCAGGAGCCGCTTGGCGATGGAGTCGACCGCGGCGCGCAGGTCGGCGGTCGACGGGCGGCCGATGTCCTGCTGGACCCGGTCCTCCAGCCAGTTGCCCCACGCCCTGCCGATGACCTCGGCCTCGCGTTCGCCCGCCGCGGTGTGCGAGAGGAGATAGCCGTCGCGGGTCAGATAGCCCTCCCCGACCATGCGGTCGAAGACCGGGAGGAGCACCTCCGGAGGCATGTGCCGGCGCGCGGCGATCAGGCCGAGACTCGCATGCCCGACCATCCTCGTGAACAGTTCGACCTGCATGACGGCCCAGGCACCGGCCACGTCCAGCCGGGTGTCCGATTCCGTGATGATCCGCCGGGCGGTGTCCAGGTCCGTACTGCCGATGACCTTGCCTACGGCCGCTTCGAGGACCTGTCGCGAGTCCGCGCCGCGCGGTGACGCGAAGCCCTCGCCCATGTCGGTGGAGCCCATCCGCGCGCTGTCGCGCAGCTCCACCTGCTTGAGGAACAGGGCGACGACGAAGCCGATCACCGCGACCGGGACCGTCCACCGGAACACCGTCTGGATGGTGTCCGCGTATGCGTCGATGATCGGGGCCGCGGCGGCGGCCGGCAGCTTGTGCAGGCCCTCGGGGCTGGTGGCCGCCTTGGTGATGACGACCGGGTTCAGCGCGCTCGACCTCGCGGCGGACGCGATCCCGTCCTTGAGGTTGGGTCCCAGGCTGTTGGTGTAGATCGTGCCGAACACGGCGGTGCCGAACGAACTGCCCAGCGTACGGAAGAAGGTGACACCGGAGGTCGCGGTGCCGAGGTCGACGTACTCGACGGTGTTCTGCACGGCGATCGTCAGGACCTGCATGCACAGCCCGATACCGGTGCCGAGGACGAACATGTACACCGACTCCAGCCACGCCCCGGTGCCCGGCCCCATGAGGGACATCAGATAGAGCCCGACGCCCATCACCAGCGAGCCCACGATCGGGAAGTAGCGGTACTGCCCGGTCTTGCTGACCACGTTGCCGCTGAAGACGGACGCGATGAGCAGGCCGATCACCATCGGCAGCGTCCGTACCCCGGAGATCGTGGCCGAGTCGCCGTCGACGTACTGCAGATAGGTCGGCAGGTACGTCATCGCGCCGAGCATGGCGAACCCGACGATGAAGCTGAGGATCGAGCAGACCGTGAACACCGGGTTGGCGAACAGCCGCATGGGCAGCATGGGTTGTTCCGCCCGGGTCTCCACCCAGCAGAACAGACCGAGGGCCACCGCGCCGCCCACGAACAGGCCGATGATGGTCGCCGAACCCCAGGCGTACTCGTTGCCGCCCCAACTCGTCGCCAGGATCAAGGAGCTCGCGCCGACCGCGACCAGCGCGATGCCCAGGTAGTCGATCACCGGCCGCACCGCCGACTTGACCACCGGGATGGTGCGGGCCGCCGCGATGACGACGACGATCGCGATGGGGACGTTGACGTAGAACGCCCAGCGCCAGGTCAGATGGTCGGTGAACAGGCCGCCCAGCAGCGGCCCGATGACCGTGGCCACGCCGAACACCGCGCCGATCGCGCCCTGGTACTTGCCGCGCTCCCGCAGTGGGATGACATCGGCGATCAGCGCCATCGCCGTCACCATCAGCCCGCCCGCGCCGATGCCCTGCACCGCCCGCCAGGCGATCAGCAGCGTCATGTTGGTGGCGAGACCGCACAGGAACGACCCCGTGATGAACACGATCGCCGAGACCTGGAAGACCACCTTGCGGCCGAAGAGGTCACCGAACTTGCCGACCAGCACGGTCGCCACGGTCTCCGCGAGGAGATAGGCGGTGACCACCCACGACATGTGCGCGGCACCGCCCAGGTCCGACACGATCGTCGGCAGGGCCGTACCCACGATGGTCTGGTCGAGGGCCGCCAGCAGCATGCCGAGCATGATCGTCACGAAGACGACATTGCGTCGGCGGTGGTCCAGCACAGGGGGCTGCTGCGGGGCGGGCAGCGCGGTTTCCTCGGTGACGGTCACGAGGTCACCCTCACACCGATGGGCTACTCGCGCTACGGGGGCGGTCCACTCGGGTACCCCGCGTCCTACTCGCCGTTGGGGTGCCGGCGCAGCAGATATGTGTCCATGATCCAGCCCTTGCGCTCACGGGCCTCCGCGCGCAGCCGCTCGATGCGCGGAGCGGCCTCGGCTATCGGTCCGGAGGCGAGGATCTCGTCCGGGGTGCCCAGATAGGCGCCCCAGTAGATGTCGATGTCCTGGTCGGCATACCGCCGGAAGGCCTGGTGCGCGTCCAGCATCACGACCACGTCGTCGACGTCCTCCGGGAACCCTTCGGACAGCCGCCGGCCCGTGGTGATCTGCACCGGCCGCGCTACCCGGTTCAGCCCCGTGCGGTGGCGGGCGACGAGCGCCGAGACACTGCTGATGCCGGGCACGACGTCGTGCTCGAACGCCACCGCGCCCCGCTCCAGGATCTCCTCCAGAATGCCGAGCGTGCTGTCGTACAGCGAAGGGTCTCCCCACACCAGGAACGCGCCGCTCTCCTCCTCGCCCAACTCCTCGACGATGAGCCGCTCATAGATGTCCGCCCGGGCGCTGCGCCAGTCCCCGACCGCGGGGGAGTACGCGGCACCCCCGGCCGCCCGGTCCCGCTCCGGATCGCGCACCTCGACCAGACGGTACGTCCCCTCAGGTATGTGCGCGTCGAGCATGTCCCGCCGCAGCCGGGTCAGGTCGGACTTCACCTCGCCCTTGTCGAGGAGGAAGAACACGTCCGTGCTCCGCAGCACCCTGACCGCTTGCAGGGTCAGTTGCTCGGGGTCGCCCGCGCCGATACCGATGACATGAATCTTTCGCACGCCCCCGAGTCTGCCCCACGCCACTGACAGTCCGTACACCGCACCGGCACGGACCGGCTACGACGTCCCGCGCAGCCGGGGCGCCCGCGCCCGCGCGTCGACCACCCCACCGCCCCGCTCGACATCGTCCCCGAGCCCTCGGGCCCAGGCGGCGACCCCCGCGAGATCCATCCCGTACGGCTGCTCGCGCCCGGTCAGAGCTGCCCACTCCTCAACCCCGCCGGCCCCGCGCCGCAGCAGCCGCGCGCCGCCGGTGACATTGCCCCGGGCCGCGTGGGTGAGACCCACGGCGAGCTGGGCCAGCCCGCGCCACAGGGCACGCTCGTCGTCCGGCCCGGACTTCCAGGCGTCCTCGAAGACCTCGTGCGCATGGAACGGTTTCCCCGCGTCGAGCAGCGCCTGCGCCTCGACGACGCTGTCCTCCGGCGCCCGCACGACCCCCTCGGGCTGCCGTGCCACGCCGTCCGCGTCGTACGGCAGCGGCCGCCCGAGCCCGTCGCGCGGCCGGGCGTTGCGCGCCCGCCCCTCCCCGTCCCGGTCACGTGCGTCGGCCGTACCGCCTGACGATGTGTCGTCCATACGACGATTGTCCCGCGCCCGGTGCCGGCTTCGGCGCACCCCCGGGCGTGGGGTAAAGTGCTGTTCGCGCAATCACGCGGTTCACCGTGGGAAGCGCATCGGGACGTGGCGCAGCTTGGTAGCGCACTTGACTGGGGGTCAAGGGGTCGCAGGTTCAAATCCTGTCGTCCCGACTGGAGACAGTCGCAGGTCAGGGCCGGTTTCGGAGATATCCGAAACCGGCCCTTGATCATTCTCCCGCCGGGCTGTCAGTAGGGCTTCACCCTCGCGGGTCCACGCAGCATCATGCCGTGAGAACACCGCGATGGAAACGAAGAGTCCACACGGCGATGGCAACGGCGACAGCTGTAATGAGCGCCGTTCCCGCGCCCGAGCCGGTCGCGGCGAAAATGCCGCCGAACCCGGCCACTCCCAGAGCCGCTCCCACCGCGCAGCTGGTCTCCTGGAGAGCTGCGGCGCGTGCCACATCCTTGGGCGGAACGCTCCCCAGCAGGTACGCGTCTCCGGACGCCATTGCGACACCCACCCCTAGACCGATCAAAAAGCTGGCCGGCCACAAACCGACAAAAGCAGCTACCACGAGGCCGAGAACGCACGTGGCCAAGCTGACCTGCAACATGTGCACTGGAGGAAATCGAGATTGCAGTTTGTGGAAAACGAACCCTCCGAACGACACCCACAACGCCAAAATCGAGACCGGCAGGATGGACAGCAGCGAATCAGCCTCTGCGCTGAAAAGGAACACTGATCCCGTGTAGCACCCAGAACCGAAGACGAGGGCAAGCGAACAGGCGCCGAATCGGGAGAAGTTGAGCATCCGTACATCGATGAGCGGGTCCCGGGAGCGGAGCTGGCGCACACAGAATACCGCCAGGATGCCACATCCGAATACCGTCGCCAGAACTCGTCCGAGCGCCTCACTGTGACTCTGCAGACCTCCCACGAAGAGCCCGAAGCCAAGAAAAGCCAGGACCGAGGAAGCGACATCGATTTTGGTCGACGAGGCCTGTCCCAGATCGATACCGCGCAAGAGCAGGTTCGCAAGCAGTCCACACAGCAGAGCGACTGCGGCCGGCAACCAGAAGAGCAGAGTGTAGGCGCCGATATCAACGAACGCCCGGCCGAGCAGTGGTCCCGCGCCGGCCCCGATGCTATACGTGCAAATCCATAGGGAGTAGCCCAGTATGCGCTCTGCGGTGTGAGGCAGCCCGCCGATGACCGAGGCAACGCTGGAAACAATCAGCGCGTAGCCAAAGCCTTGTACGAACCGAGTCACTGTCCATGTCGCTGGTGAATCCAACAGGGCAGGGCCGGCACCCGCGATCGCAAACACGCAGAGCCCGATCGACAACGTCACGCCAGGGCCCATTCGTGCACCCAGACGGGACCCAAGGACGACACACGAGGCGAGTGCAATCGTGTACCCGTCGATAAACCATAGACGCCATGAATCGGTCAACACCGGCAGGTCATAGGCGACGGAGTTGAACAGCGTCGAGTCCGCACCGCCGAGAAAAATCGGGACCAGGAGCAGAGGGAAAAGAATCTTTTTGGGCACGGTGGACCGCGCGAGAGAAAGAGTACTTCCCGGCATGGCAGGCCTCGTCTCAGTTGGCAATCTGTGGCGAGTGAAGCGCACTTCGGTTTTGGCATGTTTTGTCTGATTTGCGCAGTGCTGGAAGTGATTCCGAGTCGACGCGGAACCACCTAAGGCGGTTCTACCACGCCTGCGCTTCGGGAGGCAACCAGCTAAGATGGTTCCATGACTGTGAGTCACTTCCCTGAGTTCCGCCTCGGCAAGGTGCTGGCGACCAGCTTCACGGCGACTCTGACGGAGCGTTGCGGTGAGCCGGTGGAGCGCATCCCTGTGCCATCCCGCCTCGTGGACTGGTTGGCGATCAATGGACTCGTGGTCGGTTCCTGCACCATGTCCCAGCTCGACCACGCCCGTGAACTGCGTGAATCAATTCACGCCGCTGCTACCGCCGTCGCAAACCGGAGCCCGCTTCCCTCGTCGGCTGTTCAAGTCATCAATGACTGCAGTACTGACGGTCGGGCCTCGGTAATCCTGACGTCCGAGGGCGGCTGGGAGTGGCGGCTGGGTTCTGCTTCTGTGGAAGACGCGCTCAGCGTGATCGCCGCCGACGCGGTCAGCATCATTTCGGGAGAGCGTCACGGAAAGATGGCCTTGTGTGAATCACCGACGTGCAGAGCCGCGTTCTTCGACATCAGTCGAAGCGGCACACGCAGATGGTGCGAGATGAATACGTGTGGGAATCGCGAGAAAAAGGCACGTTTCCTCGCGAACAAGCGCAAAAAGTCAAGCTCTGCCGGCTGACCGCCATCCTTTTCCACCGCACCACTCTGCTCTCGTCAAGAGGGTGCACGGCTGTTTCGCCGTGCCGCTGCTCGCGGGCGGGCGTCTGGTGGGCAGGGCGGATCCGGCGCGTGAGAAGCAGAGCTTGGTGGCGCGTCAGATCTCGCTGGGCGGCGCCAGACACGTACCGGCCGCGTCGAAAGCGCTGCGGGAGGCCGCCGAGTGGGTCGACCGCACGGACGTACGCGCCGAGCGGGTGCTGCCCTGCCTGCCCGGTGCTCGGTCAGCCGGGGGACCGGCGAGCGTCGTGCCGTCGGACGTCAGAGTCCGAACGCCGTGGCCACCTGCTCGGCGAGAGCGTCCTCCGTCATCGTGGTGTCGACCCGGATGGTGCGCAGTCGGAGACGCTCGGTCTCCCGCATGAGGTGACTTGTGAACATGCGGTCTCGGTCGGCGATGTTGCGGCCGGCCTTCGCGGGATCGCTGGTCTTCCAGACGAACCCTTCCCCTGCTGCGGACCGGCTCCGGATGGCGGCCTGGCGGAAGTCGGGAGTGGGAAGAAGCCAGACGGCGTGCTCGGGAGCGGCGAGCAGAGGTTTGACGAGGTGCGGCAGCAGTCGGAATCCCTCGACGATGACGCACGGTTCCGGTGGCAGGCGAAGGAGGTCTTCGACGATCAGACCGAAGCCCTCACCTCGAAACCAGTGGAACGTCTCCAGCATGACTTCCGGTGACCGGTTCACCCAGCGCTCGTCCATGTCCATGGCGAGGAACTTGTGCAGAAAGGGGGCCTCCCCGGGGGTGGTCCGCCCCGCGTGATCCCGCATCACGTCGTCGGTCGCGTAGTGACGCCAACCGTAGTGGTCGGCCAGTCGGCGGGCGGTCGTCGACTTGCCCGCACCGCTCCCGCCACCGATCCAGAAAACGTGCCGCAGCCGTGCCGGAAGCTCCGCAGCGGCGGCCACCTCTTCATGCTGTCCGGACTGCATCCTTCTCCGATCCTCTGGCGGGTTTCTCTGAAACTACTGCCTGTTGGCGCGGGGACCGTCAGGGTCCGTCGGCAGTGGCCGTGAGCCCTACGTGGGGCTGGGGGTGTCGGTAGGAACACCCCCGATCCGGTCCTCAGGGCCAGGGACGGCGAGGGTCGTCGGCGGCAGGATTCATGGCGTACCGAATCCACCACACGGAATTCCGGGGGACCCCATGAACGAAATGTCGGCCAGGCGTCTGACGGGCGGTGCGGGAATCGCCGCCGCGGTCGCTTTCATCGTCGAAGTTCCGCTGTACTTCATCTATTCGGGCCCGCCGCCGGACGCCAACGTGCTGGCCCGGCTGCTGATCGGGATTTTCGCGCTGGCGTTTCTGCTCGTGTTCGTGACCGCGTTCCGCGAGCTGGTGAAGCGCGTGCGTCCCGAGTACGAATGGGCCGGTTCGCTGGCCTTCACGGCGGGCCTGGTCTACACGACGATCACGCTGGTCTCCAGCGGTCTGGAGGCCGGCGCGGTCATCGCCGCCGACCATCCCATCGACCCGACGATCGAGGTCAGCGGCACGTACATCCTCTACGGGTCGATCTCCCGGCTCATGCTGGCGTTCTTCCTCACGGCGCTCGGGTTCGTCATCTCTCGCACGGAACTGCTGCCGCGCTGGACCAGCAGGTCGGCCTATGCCCTGGCCGGTATCAACCTGGCTTTCGTGCCGTCGCTGTTCTTCGGGAACACTCCCGCGCATTTCTACGCGGCGAACGGCTGGGGCACCACCGCGCTGATGGGTGCGATTCTCAGCTATTGGCTGCTGGCACTGGGGATTTCCACCTACCGCAGTGCGAAGAGGTCCGCTCCCGCACCGGAGCCGGTGTCCGCCTGATACCCGGGGTGGGTATGCTGGCGACCATGGGCCGCCCCCAGCATCCCGCTTCGCCGCTAAGGCACATCACCCGATCAACGAAGAAGTC
>NZ_JBFAZO010000013.1:69082-400024 GCF_040681835.1 Streptomyces sp. NPDC051576 | reverse complement strand
CTTCGGTCTTGCGTTTCCGACTCTATCAGACCGTTTCCGGACCCGATTTCCTCGGCGCTTTCCAGGTTTCCGCTTCCGCGTTTCCCTTTCCGGCGTTTCCGACTTTATCAGAAGTTCTGAGTCGGAATTTCCGGCCCCCCGGGAGTGGCTCCCGTACACGCGAAGTGTCCGGGTTCCCCCTCAGGCGGAGCCGTAAACGTACTGGAGCGGGCCGCCTCGATGCAAATCGAGGCGGCCCGCTCCAGGTTCACGCGTACGAGGGGGTCGTACGACGGTCAGACCTCCACGACGACCGGGAGGATCATCGGCCTGCGCCGATAGTTGTCCGAGACCCACTTGCCCAACGTCCGGCGGATCAGTTGCTGCAGTTGGTGGGGCTCCACCACGCCGTCCTGGGCCGAGCGCTCCAGGACCTCCGTGATCCTCGGGACCACCTCGACGAAGGCGGAGTCGTCGATGCCGGAGCCTCGGGCCTGGATGTGCGGACCGCCCGTGATCTTGCCGGTGGACGAGTCGACCACGACGAAGACCGAGATGATGCCCTCGTCGCCCAGGATCCTGCGGTCCTTCAGCGCGGGTTCGCCGACATCGCCGACCGAGAGACCGTCGACGTAGACGTAACCCGCCTGGACCTTGCCCGAGATCTTGGCCTTGCCCCCGACAAGGTCGACGACCACGCCGTCCTCGGCGATGACGATCCGGTCGTGCGGAACGCCGGTCATGGCGCCCAGTTCGGCGTTGGCCCGTAGGTGGCGCCATTCGCCGTGGACCGGCATCAGGTTCTTCGGGCGGCAGATGTTGTAGAAGTACAGCAGCTCGCCGGCCGAGGCATGTCCGGAGACGTGGACCTTGGCGTTGCCCTTGTGGACGACGTTCGCACCCCAACGGGTCAGGCCGTTGATCACCCGGTAGACGGCGTTCTCGTTGCCCGGGATGAGTGACGACGCCAGGATCACCGTGTCGCCGGCGACGATGCGGATCTGGTGGTCACGGTTGGCCATCCGGGACAGGGCGGCCATCGGTTCGCCCTGCGAGCCCGTGCAGACCAGGACGACCTCGCTGTCCGGGAGGTCGTCGAGCGTCTTGACGTCGACGACCAGGCCCGGCGGAACCTTGAGGTAGCCGAGGTCACGCGCGATGCCCATGTTGCGGACCATCGAGCGGCCGACGAAGGCGACCCGCCGGCCGTACTCATGGGCCGTGTCCAGGATCTGCTGGATGCGGTGCACGTGGCTGGCGAAGCTCGCCACGATGATGCGCTTGCGGGCGCCGGCGAAGACCTGCCGCAGGACGTTGGAGATGTCCCGCTCTGGCGGGACGAATCCCGGCACCTCGGCGTTGGTCGAGTCGGCGAGGAGCAGGTCGATGCCCTCCTCGCTCAGCCGTGCGAACGCGTGTAGATCTGTCAGTCGACCGTCCAGCGGCAACTGGTCCATCTTGAAGTCGCCGGTGTGGACGACCATGCCCGCGGGGGTGCGGATGGCGACCGCGAGGGCGTCCGGGATCGAGTGGTTGACCGCGACGAACTCGCAGTCGAAGGGGCCGATGCGCTCGCGGTGCCCCTCGGCGACCTCAAGCGTGTACGGGCGGATGCGGTGCTCCTGGAGCTTCGCCTCGATGAGGGCGAGGGTCAGCTTGGAGCCGATCAGCGGGATGTCCGCCTTCTCGCGAAGGAGGAAGGGCACTCCGCCGATGTGGTCCTCGTGTCCGTGCGTGAGGACGATGCCGTCGATGTCGTCGAGGCGGTCCCTGATGGACGTGAAGTCCGGCAGGATCAGGTCGATTCCGGGCTGCTCCTCCTCGGGGAAGAGCACGCCGCAGTCGACGATGAGCAGACGGCCGCCGTATTCGAAGACCGTCATGTTTCGGCCGATTTCCCCGAGGCCGCCGAGTGGGGTGACCCTCAGGCCGCCTTCGGGGAGCTTGGGCGGCGGGGCGAGTTCAGGATGCGGATGACTCAAAAGACTCTCCTACCCATGCGCGCCACGTACCGATAGGCACGTGGCGCGCATGACGTTCGTGCAAGTGCTGTTGTCTGTGTGGGGTGCAGGCGCCGAGGCCCTGCGTATTCAGTTGTGAAGTCCGTTGTCAGAGCTGTACCCCGCCGGCGGCAAGATCGATCTTGAGCTGGGCGATCTCCTCGGGCGAGCACTCGACCATGGGTGAGCGCAGCGGTCCGGAGGGCAGTCCCTGGAGGGTGAGCGCGGCCTTGGTGGTCATGACGCCCTGGGTGCGGAACATGCCGGTGTAGACGGGGAGCAGCTTCTGGTGGATCTCGGTGGCCTTCTGGACGTCACCGGAGACATACGCGTCCACCAGGGTTCGCAGTTCGGGAGTGACCACATGGCCGACGACCGAGACGAAGCCGACCGCGCCCACGGAGAGCAGCGGCAGGTTCAGCATGTCGTCGCCGGAGTACCAGGCCAGGTCGGTCCGGGCGATGGCCCAACTGGCGCGGCCGAGGTCGCCCTTGGCGTCCTTGTTGGCGACGATCCTCGGGTGCTCGGCGAGTCGGACCATTGTCTCGGTGCCGATCGGGACGCCACTGCGGCCGGGGATGTCGTAGAGCATGACCGGCAGTTCGGCGGCGTCCGCGACCGTGGTGAAGTGCCGGTACAGGCCCTCCTGCGGGGGCTTGTTGTAGTACGGCGTGACGACGAGCAGGCCGTGTGCGCCGGTGCGTTCGGCCGTACGGGCGAGTTCGACGCTGTGGTGGGTGTCGTTGGTGCCGACGCCCGCGATGACGTGGGCCCGGTCGCCGACCGCTTCCAGTACGGCTCGTACGAGATCCGCTTTCTCCGCGTCGCTGGTGGTCGGGGACTCACCGGTGGTGCCGTTGATGATCAGGCCGTCGTTGCCTGCGTCCACCAGGTGGGTAGCGAGCCGCTGGGCGCCGTCGAGGTCGAGTGCGCCGTCCGCCGTGAAGGGCGTGACCATGGCGGTGAGGACCCGCCCGAAGGGGGTCTGCGGAGTGGAGGTCGGAGCCATGGGTAACACGCTACTCGCTGCTCAATGCGGGGTCTGCCCTCGGGGCAGGCGACAAGTCGTGACAAATATGGAGCCCGGCACTGCCTGCTCGGGGGTTCAAGCAGTGCCGGGTCCGTTTGATCAGGCTAGATGAACTTCTCTAAATGCCGCAATACGGACACTTCGCGCAAGCCATCCGTACATGTGTGCCCGATCGACAAACTGAGGTGCGCTACGGGGCGACACGGCCGTTGGCGTTGAACGCGGAGTAGGTGAGCGGCATGAGCTTGGCCCACTGCTCCTCCATCTTCTCGCCGACCATCTCGATCTCCCGCTGCGGGAAGGACGGGACCTTCGCCAGCTCGTGCTGGGTGCGCAGGCCGAGGAAGTGCATCAGCGAGCGTGCGTTGCACGTGGCGTACATCGAGGAGAAGAGGCCGACAGGGAGGACCGCGCGGGCGACCTCGCGGGCGACGCCGGCGGCGAGCATCTCCTGGTACGCCTCGTACGACCGGCGGTACGAGTCCTCCATGGCGCGGCCGACCAGCTCCTGCTGGGCCTCGGTGCCCTCCACGAAGACGTACTTGCCCGGGCGGCCCTCCTGGACCAGCTTGCGGGACTCGCCGGGGACGTAGAAGACCGGCTGGAGCTCCCGGTAGCGGCCCGATTCCTCGTTGTACGACCAGCCCACGCGGTGCCGCATGAACTCGCGGAAGACGAAGATCGGGGCGCTGATGAAGAAGGTCATCGAGTTGTGCTCGAAGGGGCTGCCGTGCCGGTCCCGCATCAGGAAGTTGATCAGGCCCTTGGAGCGCTCGGGGTCCTTGCCCATCTCGTCAAGGGACTGCTCGCCGATCGTCGAGACGCGGGCGGCGAAGAGCACGTCCGCGTCGGACGCGGTGTGCTTGACCAGCTCAACGGTGACATCGCTACGGAAACTGGGCTTGAGGTCATCGGCGGGAGTATCAGTCACGGCTCGGCGGGTCCTTCCATCAGGGCTCTCGGGCGGCGCCCACTCTACGGCCCGGCACTGACATCGGGGCGTTCGGTGCTGTGCCGCGACATTCTTCTGCGAATTCGGTGAAACGGGGCACCAATTGAGGCGTTCGCTCGTCTGTCTTGGTGAGAGCCACCCGTTCGATCCCGATTCGATCCCCGAAGGGAGAAGCACCACCGATGTTCCGTCGGCGCGAACCCGTCCCGTTCGCCTTCATCGCCGAGCACGACCGTTTCCGCAGCAATGTCACCCCGCCGCCCCATGAGCGTGCGTCCGCCGCTCAGATAACCGGGCGCTGGCTCCTGGGCCTCACGATCGTCGCGGGGATCGTGGGCTCCCTGGTCCTCGGGATGCCGGCGTTGTCCCAGAACAACCTCTCGACACAGAACCAACAGTCGCAGGCCGCCGACAACCGCTGACCAGGCACGTACTGGGTCTTGACTCATCCGGACCCCCAAGGGTGGTGAGCGGGAACACGGCCGGATAGCCTCACCGGGCACAGCCCACGCATGGAATTCAGTGAGGACACCAGCCGTGCCCCTGCCCTTCCTTACGGCCGACCGCGCATTCGAGGCCGCGGACGAGCTCGCGCTGCCGTTCGACGACCGCGACCACTGGCGCCGCCCCTACCGGCCCGGACCGTGGCGGGTGGCGGTGGCCGCGCTCGTCCTGCTGCTCGCGTCGTATGTGCTGTTCGCGGCGGTCATCATCGCGTTGACCGGCTCGCCGTCCGAGGCCGGGGTGATCCTCGGCATCGCGGCGGTCGTCATCGTCTGCTCCCTGCGGCTGCTGCGCATGGGCGTGTGGGTGAGCGCGCGCGGGCTGCGCCGGGTGCGGTTCCTCTTCACGCGTACGGTGCCGTGGGACCGGATCGTCGCCGTGCGGACGGTGCAGCAGCCGGTGCGCTGGCTCGGGCTGCCGCGCACGGTGCAGGGGCAGGCGCTGGTCCTCGTACGGAAGGACCGGGCCCCCGGGGACGTGCCCGCGCTGCTGACCACGCACGATCTCGACTTCGTGGCGCGTGCCTCCGCCTTCGACCGGGCCGCGGACTCGGTCGAGGTGTGGTCCGACGAGTACCGGCGCAGCTGACCGCCCGACAGCAGCCGTATGCCGAAGGGGCCGGTCCGCAGCGCGTGCGGACCGGCCCCTTCGGCGTGTACGGACGTTCAGACCTGCACGGGTCTGCCGTCGTGCAGGGCGATCGCGCGTTGCATCGCCTTGCGGGCGCGGGGGGTGTCGCGGGCGTCGTGGTAGGCGACGGCGAGGCGGAACCAACTGCGCCAGTCGTCCGGGGCGTCCTCCGTCTCGGCCTTGCGCTTGGCGAAGACCTCGTCGGCGGAGTCGCGGTCGATGCGGCCGCCGGGTGTGCGCCTCAACTCGTCGACGGGCAGGCCGCCTTCGGCGTCGAGTTCGGCGGCGAGGCGGTTGGCCTTGCGGACGAACTGGGTGTTCTTCCAGAGGAACCACACGCCGATCACCGGCAGGATCAGGACCGCGATCCCGAAGGTGACGGTGATGACCGTGCCCGACTGTATGAGCATGACGCCGCGGCTGCCGACCAGGACGAAGTAGAAGACCAGGACGGCCGCCGTGACGCCGTAGGTGAGCTTGGCGCGCATGTCAGCCCAGGTCCAGGAAGTGCTCCAGGCCGAACGTGAGGCCCGGGGTCGTCACCACGCGGCGGGCGCCGAGCAGGATGCCCGGCATGAAGCTGCTGTGGTGCAGGGAGTCGTGCCGGACGGTCAGGGTCTCGCCCTCGCCGCCCAGCAGGACCTCCTGGTGGGCCAGCAGGCCGCGCAGCCGGACGGCATGCACCGGGACGCCGTCGACGTTCGCACCGCGCGCCCCGTCCAGGGCCGTGGTCGTGGCGTCCGGAGCGGGGGCCGAGCCCGCCTTGGCGCGGGCCTCCGCGATGAGCTGAGCCGTGCGGGTGGCGGTGCCGCTGGGGGCGTCCACCTTGTTCGGGTGGTGCAGTTCGATGACCTCGACCGACTCGAAGTAGGGCGCGGCGATCTGCGCGAACTTCATGGTCAGGACGGCCCCGATGGAGAAGTTGGGCGCGATGAGGACGCCCGTCTCCGGGGACTTGTCCAGCCAGCCGGTCAACTGCGCGAGGCGCTCGTCGGTCCAGCCCGTCGTACCGACGACCGCGTGGATGCCGTGGCCCACACAGAAGTCGAGGTTGTCCATCACCGAGGCGGGGGTGGTCAGTTCGACCGCGACCTGGGCGCCGCTCGCCGTGAGCGTCTCCAGGGTGTCGCCGCGGCCGAGGGCGGCCACAAGCTCCATGTCCTCGGCGGCCTCGACGGCTCGTACGGCCTCCGAACCGATACGGCCCTGGGCACCGAGGACCGCCACGCGCAGCTTGCTCATCGTTCTTGCTTCCTTACGACTGGTGTTAGGCGACGGCGTCCTGAAGTCGGGCCGCCTGCTTGTCCTTGAGCGGGCCGATGACCGCCAGCGAGGGCCGCTGTCCCAGGATCTCGCGGGCGACCGAGCGGACCTCGTCCGGGGTGACCGACGCGATCCTGGCCAGCAGATCGTCGACGGACATCTGCTCGCCCCAGCACAGCTCGCTCTTGCCGATGCGGTTCATCAGCGCGCCCGTGTCTTCGAGGCCCAGGACGGTGGAGCCCTGGAGCTGGCCGACGGCGCGGCCGATCTCGTCGTCGGACAGGCCGTTCGTGGCGACCTGGTCGAGTTCGTCGCGGCAGATCTTCAGCACGTCGTGGACCTGCGAGGGCCGGCAGCCGGCGTAGACGCCGAAGAGGCCGCAGTCGGCGAAGCCGGACGTGTACGAGTACACGCTGTAGGCCAGGCCGCGCTTCTCACGGACCTCCTGGAACAGGCGGGAGGACATGCCGCCGCCGAGGGCCGTGTTGAGGACCCCGAGCGCCCAGCGACGGTCGTCCGTGCGGGCCAGGCCGGGCATTCCGAGCACGACGTGCGCCTGTTCGGTCTTGCGGCCGATCAGTTCGACGCGGCCCGTGGTGCGCAGGGCGCGGCGGCCGTCGCGCGGGGCGATGGGCGCGGCCTGGGCGTTCTTGAAGGCGCCGGCCTTGTCGAAGGCGGCACGGACCTGTCGTACGACCTTGTCGTGGTCGATGTTGCCGGCGGCCGCGACCACGAGGTGGGTCGGGTCGTAGTGCTTCTTGTAGAAGCGGCGGATGCGGTCCGCGGTGAGGGCGTTGACGGTGTCGACGGTGCCGAGGACCGGGCGGCCGAGGGGGTTGTCGCCGAACATCGTGCGCGCGAACAGGTCGTGCACACAGTCGCCCGGGTCGTCCTCCGTCATCGCGATCTCTTCGAGGATGGCGCCGCGCTCGACGTTGACGTCCTCCTCGCGGATCAGGGAGCCCGTCAGCATGTCGCAGACCACATCGATGGCGAGCGGCAGGTCGGTGTCGAGCACGCGCGCGTAGTAACACGTGTACTCCTTCGCCGTGAACGCGTTCATCTCGCCGCCGACCGCGTCGATCGCGGAGGAGATGTCCAGCGCGCTGCGCGTGTGCGTGCCCTTGAAGAGCAGGTGCTCCAGGTAGTGCGTGGCGCCGTTCAGGGACGGCGTCTCGTCGCGGGAGCCGACGTGTGCCCAGATGCCGAAGGTCGCGGAGCGGACCGAGGGCAGCGTCTCGGTGACGATGCGCAGGCCGCCCGGGAGGGTGGTCTTACGGACCGTACCGATGCCGTTGGTGCCCTGGATGAGGGTTTGCGTACGGGCGACGGCCCGCGCCTCCGAGGAGGTGCGGGCCGTCGTCGTGGTGCTGGTCGACGTCACTTGTCGCCGTCGTCCTTCTTGTCGTCATCGGCGTTCTCTTCACCCTCGATGACGGGGATCAGGGAGAGCTTGCCGCGGGAGTCGATCTCGGCGATCTCGACCTGGACCTTCTGGCCCACACCGACGACGTCCTCGACGTTCTCCACGCGCTTGCCGCCGGCGAGCTTGCGGATCTGCGAGATGTGCAGCAGACCGTCCTTGCCCGGGAGCAGCGATACGAACGCGCCGAAGGTGGTGGTCTTGACGACCGTACCCAGGTAGCGCTCGCCGACCTCCGGCATGGTCGGGTTGGCGATGCCGTTGATCGTGGCGCGGGCGGCCTCGGCCTGCGAGCCGACCTGGGCACCGATGTAGATGGTGCCGTCGTCCTCGATCGTGATCTCGGCGCCGGTGTCCTCCTGGATCTGGTTGATCATCTTGCCCTTCGGGCCGATGACCTCGCCGATCTTGTCCACGGGGATCTTGACGGTGATGATCCGCGGGGCGTTCGGGGACATCTCGTCCGGCGTGTCGATCGCTTCCATCATCACGTCGAGGATGTGGAGGCGGGCGTCACGGGCCTGCTTGAGGGCGGCGGCCAGGACGGAGGCGGGGATGCCGTCCAGCTTGGTGTCGAGCTGGAGGGCGGTGACGAATTCCTTGGTGCCGGCGACCTTGAAGTCCATGTCGCCGAAGGCGTCCTCCGCACCGAGGATGTCGGTGAGGGCGACGTAGTGCGTCTCGCCGTTGATCTCCTGGGAGATCAGGCCCATGGCGATACCGGCGACGGGGGCCTTGAGGGGCACACCGGCGTTCAGCAGCGACATGGTGGAGGCGCAGACCGAGCCCATGGACGTCGAGCCGTTCGACCCGAGGGCCTCGGAGACCTGACGGATCGCGTAGGGGAACTCCTCGCGCGTCGGGAGGACCGGGACCAGGGCGCGCTCGGCGAGCGCACCGTGGCCGATCTCGCGGCGCTTGGGGGAGCCGACGCGGCCGGTCTCGCCGACGGAGTACGGCGGGAAGTTGTAGTTGTGCATGTAGCGCTTGCGGGTCACCGGGGAGAGGGTGTCCAGCTGCTGCTCCATGCGGAGCATGTTGAGGGTGGTGACGCCCAGGATCTGGGTCTCGCCACGCTCGAACAGCGCCGAGCCGTGCACGCGCGGGATGGCCTCGACCTCGGCGGCGAGCGTACGGATGTCCGTGACGCCGCGGCCGTCGATGCGCTTCTTCTCCTTGATGACGCGCTCACGGACCAGGGCCTTGGTCAGCGAGCGGTACGCGGCGGAGATCTCCTTCTCGCGGCCCTCGAACTCCGGGAGGAGCTTCTCGGCGGCGAGACCCTTGACGCGGTCCAGCTCGGCCTCGCGGTCCTGCTTGCCGGCGATGGTCAGCGCGGAGGCCAGCTCCGGGCGGACGGCGGCGGTGAGGGCCTCCAGGACGTCGTCCTGGTAGTCGAGGAAGATCGGGAACTCGCCGGTCGGCTTGGCGGCCTTCGCGGCGAGGTCGGCCTGGGCCTTGCAGAGCACCTTGATGAAGGGCTTCGCGGCGTCCAGACCGGAGGCGACGACCTCCTCGGTCGGCGCCTCGGCGCCGCCCTGCACGAGCTGAATGGTCTTCTCGGTGGCCTCGGCCTCGACCATCATGATCGCGACGTCGCCGTCCTCCAGGACGCGACCGGCGACGACCATGTCGAAGACGGCGTCCTCGAGCTCGGTGTGCGTCGGGAACGCGACCCACTGGCCGTTGATCAGCGCGACGCGGACGCCGCCGACCGGGCCGGAGAAGGGCAGACCGGCCAGCTGCGTGGACGCGGAGGCGGCGTTGATCGCCACGACGTCGTACAGGTGGTCGGGGTTGAGGGCCATGATCGTCGCGACGACCTGGATCTCGTTGCGCAGGCCCTTCTTGAAGGAGGGGCGCAGCGGGCGGTCGATCAGGCGGCAGGTGAGGATCGCGTCCTCGGAGGGCCGGCCCTCACGGCGGAAGAAGCTGCCGGGGATCTTGCCGGCGGCGTACATCCGCTCCTCGACGTCCACCGTGAGGGGGAAGAAGTCGAGCTGGTCCTTGGGGTTCTTGGAGGCGGTGGTGGCCGACAGCACCATGGTGTCGTCGTCCAGGTACGCCACGGCGGAGCCGGCGGCCTGCTTGGCCAGGCGGCCCGTCTCGAAGCGGATGGTGCGGGTGCCGAAGGAGCCGTTGTCGATGACGGCCTCGGCGTAGTGGGTCTCGTTCTCCACTAGTGTTTTCTCCGTTACTTTTCGTCTGCGTTCGTCTTTTGTCCCGGTCCGCCCGTGTGGCGGGGGGACGTGCGCGGAGAAGCGCTCCATCTGGTGCGGGCCGGTCTTCGATCGAAGCACCCGGGTTCGCATCGCCCGGGAGCCACTACCGAGGACCGGCGGCGGCGAGGTGCACTTCTCCTCGTGGTGTTGCGTTGTGCTACCACACTACAAAGCGTCAGTGACACTCCGCATGTTTCTGCACGCACGGCAGAGTTTCCGCACGTACGGCAAAGGGAGCGGCTCCCGATCGTTTCGGGACCCGCTCCCTTCACGGCGTCTTACTTGGCGCCCGCCGCACCGCGGCGGATGCCCAGGCGGTCGACCAGCGCACGGAAGCGCTGGATGTCCTTCTTGGCCAGGTACTGGAGCAGCCGGCGGCGCTGACCGACCAGGATCAGCAGACCACGACGGGAGTGGTGGTCGTGCTTGTGGGTCTTGAGGTGCTCGGTCAGGTCCGAGATGCGGCGCGAGAGCATGGCGACCTGGACCTCGGGGGAGCCGGTGTCGCCCTCCTTCTGGCCGAACTCACTGATGAGCTGCTTCTTCGTAGCGGCGTCGAGCGACACGCGTACTCCTCGTAGTCTTTGATGTGCCACCGAGTGCCCCTGGTCCACTTCTCAGGGGAGCTTCCGTGACTCGGAAGGCGGGATCCGCTGGGCGCTGCCTCCGGAGCGGTGAGCTTCGGGGGTGCGTACACAAACGGCCGCTACACAGCGTACCAGCCTGGGGGGACGCGTCGGTCCAGGTCCGCGAAGGGCCCTGGCCGGGGCGGATACGGCCACTAGGGTGATCCACGTCCACATGTGGATGGTGGATCACGTCGGTTCGTCGGGAAGGGGTCGCTTCGCCATGGCGGAGACGGAGCAGGAGATCAAGGCACGCAAGGAGCGGGAGCGGGACGAGCTGTACGCCCTCGACATCTCGGGCGTCGAGTGGCGCAGCGCGCCGGGCACGGAGGAGCACGAGGAGCGCGTCGAGATCGCCGACCTGCCCGACGGGGCGGTGGCGATGCGTTCGTCGCTCGACCCGGACACCGTGCTGCGGTACACGGAGGCGGAGTGGCGGGCGTTCGTGCTGGGGGCCCGGGACGGGGAGTTCGATCTGGAGCCGGCTCCGGAGGAGCAGTAGTCGTAGGTGCAGAAGTCGTAGGTACGGAGGAGGGGCGGCACGCGTGCGTGCCGCCCCTCCTCCTTTTTGTCTACGGTCCTCAGCTGGTCATCGCCCGTGCCTGCGCGTACACGTCGAAGACGGCCAGGGACAGCGGGATCAGCGTGAGCAGGACGAAGCTCTCGGCGATCTCCAGGAAGCGGCCCCAGAAGGGGGTGACTCCGCGCTTCGGAGTGATCAGGCCGACGGCGGTGACCAGCGCGGTGGAGGCGGCGACGGCAGCCGCGAGCCACACGCTGCGGATGTCGAGGGAGTTCGGGTCGCCCAGGAAGGCGTCCCGCACGTACGCGTGCGGCGGGTTCAGGGCGAGGCCGAGGCCCAGGAAGACAAGGGCGGCCAGGCCCGCGGCGAGGGTGGCGCCGACCTGGGCGGTGTAGCGGAACAGGTGGGCGCGCATCAGCATCGCGACACCGGTGGCGAGCGCGAGGAGCTGGGCCCACACGTCGCTGGAGAAGCCGAGGACGATCGAGGCGCCCACGGAGACGAGGGCGCAGCCGCCGACCAGGCCGACGAGGAGTTCATGGCCACGGCGGGCGCGTGCTGCGATGCGCTCGGCGTCGACGGGCTCCTGGACCACGGGTTCGCCGTCGCCGTAGCCGCCGCGGCTGGGGTTGGGCGGTTCGAAGCCGATGGGGAGGCGGGCGAAGCGCATGGACAGGCCCGGCAGGAAGGCGAGCGCGCACACCGAGAGCGGGGCGCAGACGGCGGCCGTCTCGATGGGCTTCAGTTCGGCGAGCATCGCGACGAACGTCGTCAGCAGGCCGATCGCGGAGGCGAAGACGAAGGCCACGAAGGGGCCGTCGCCGCCGGGCGACACCAGGGTGAGGACTACGGAGGCGACGAGGACGGCGGCGCAGGCGAGCAGGAACTGGAGCCGCCCGATGCCCTGCCCTTCGGAGAAGGGCAGCAGTCCGGAGCCCGCCACGGCGATGTTCGGGAGCGCACCCAGGCCCAGGGCGACCGCCGAGCCCCGGTCGTCGTACACGCGCGCGCGGACGCAGGCGATGGTGATGAGGAGGATGCCGGCGAGGCCTGCGACGATGCCCTGGAGGCTGTTCATGTCGTGGTGGATCTGGGAGCTCCAGGCCACGAACGCGAGCAGCGCGGGCAGGATGCCGCCGGCGACGAGACCGGCGGCGCGCGTCAACTCGCCGTTCCACAGGGCACGGTCACGGGTGACGGCGGAGGCGACCGCCTCGGAGACGTCGTCGTAGACCGCGGGCGGCAGCGAGTCGGCGAAGGGGCGCAGGGTGAGGAGTTCGCCGTCGAGGATGCGCTGGGCGGCGAAGGAGCGGGCGCCGTCGAGGACGGTGCCGTCGCGGCGTACGAGGTGGTAGCCGACGGGGGCGCCCTCGGCGAGGCTCTGCTGGGAGAGCCGCAGGATCTCCGGGTACAGGTCGGCGACCGGTACGTCGTCGGGCAGGGCCACGTCGATCCGGCTGTCGGGGGCCACGATGGTGACCCGGCAGAAGCCGAAGCCCATGCCCGCTCCGGAAGGGGCTCCGCTGCCCGTTCCGCCGGTCGCGCCGGTCGGCGCGGAGGCCGTGATGCTCACCTGCTGTTCCCCCTCGTCAGTGACGGCCGGTCGCTCGCGAAGCCGCCGCTCGTTCGCGACGCTGCGGGCATCCGCCGTAAAGATCCTGTGTAGGTCGTGCCGTGCCGCCCGTCCCGCCGGTCAACCGCGCCGTCGCGCCCGGCTCACAACGGGATTCGCACGCTCCGAACGCTGTGGTTTTGTCCGGTTTTCCCGGAACGATTCGCAACTGCTCACACGTCTCACGGGCACCCTACCGCCCGCCGTTGTCAGTGGTTGTCAGTAGGATCGCGCAGTGCGGATCGGCGTCCGCCCGACACGGGGCGGCGGACGAAACAACTCGGTCCGGCAAGGGAATTGGTGCTTAGTGAGCCAGATCGTCGTCAAGCGGCCGCCGAGGTCGCTGCCGAAGGAAGTGCCCACGGACGAGGTGCTGCTGCAGGCTCCGCCGGAGCTTCCGCGCGGCCAGCAGGAGGGCGCTCTGATGCAGCTCCTGCCCATGCTCGGCATGGGCGGGTCGGTGGTGTTCTTCTTCAACCCCAGTGCCCAGCCCTTCATGAAGATCATGGGCATGGTGATGATCGCGTCGACGCTCGCCATGGGTGTCTCGATGCTGGTCCGCTACCGCCGGGGCAACCAGGGGCAGATGGCCGACATGCGCCGCGACTACCTCCGCTACCTGTCGCAGACCCGGCGTACGGCCCTGGAGACCGCGCGCTCCCAGCGCGACGCCCAGTACTACCTGCACCCTTCGCCGGAGCAACTGTGGGCACTGGTCGCCGAGGGCAGCCGGGTGTGGGAACGGCGGACGAACGACGAGGACTTCGGACAGGTCCGGGTGGGCCTCGGCCCACAGGGGCTCGCCACCCCGCTGATCCCGCCGCAGACCGCCCCGGTCGACGAGCTGGAACCGCTGACCGCGGGCGCCATGCAGCGTTTCCTGGCCACGCACGGCACCCTTGAGGACCTGCCGATGGCGGTCTCGCTGCGCGCCTTCTACCACGTGACGATCAGCGGCGAACCGGCCACCGTGCGCGGCGCGGCCCGTGCCGTCACCGCCTCCCTCGCCTCGCTGCACTCCCCCGAGGACCTGGTCATCGCCGTCGCCACCGGGCGCGAGTCGGTGCCCGAGTGGGAGTGGGCCAAGTGGCTGCCGCACGCGCAGTCCCCCGGCCTCGCGGACGGCGCGGGCAGTGTGCGCCTGATCACGACCGACCCGATGCATCTGGAGGAGATGCTGGCCGACCGGCTCCAGGGCCGGCCGCGTTTCCACCCCTCCGGAGCACCGGTGCCCGAACAGCCGCACCTGGTGGTCGTGTTGGACGGCGTCTCCCTGCCGCCGACCTCGTTCCTGGCGAGCCCCGAGGGCCTCCAGGGTGTGACGATCGTCGAGGTCGTGCCCGGCGACCTCAGCAGCGGCCGCGGCGACCTCTCCGTCGTCGTACACCCGAAGGAACTCCGTCTGGAGTCGGGCCACGGCATGGTCTACGAGGGCACGCCGGACGTGCTGTCGTACGAGGCCGCCGAGGCGCTGGCCCGTCAACTGGCGCCGCTGCGCATGGTGTCAGGCGGTGACGACGACGAACCGCTGCTCGCCAACCTGGAGTTCACGGATCTGCTGAACCTGGGCGACGCGGCCTCCGTCGACCCGAAGCGGACCTGGCGCCCGCGCTCGACGGCGGAGCGGCTGCGGGTGCCGATCGGGCTCGGCGAGGACGGCCGGCCCGTGATGCTGGACCTCAAGGAGGCGGCGCAGGAGGGCATGGGCCCGCACGGCCTGTGTGTCGGCGCCACCGGTTCCGGCAAGTCGGAGCTGCTGCGCACGCTGGTCCTCGGCCTCGCGGTGACGCACTCCTCCGAGACACTGAACTTCGTCCTCGCGGACTTCAAGGGCGGTGCGACCTTCGCCGGTATGGCGCAGATGCCACATGTGGCGGCCGTGATCACCAACCTGGCGGACGACCTGACCCTCGTCGACCGTATGGGTGACTCGATCCGCGGCGAGTTGAACCGCCGCCAGGAGATGCTCCGCGACGCGGGCAACTACGCGAACATCCACGACTACGAGAAGGCACGCGCGGCGGGCGCCCCCCTTCAACCGGTGCCCTCCCTCGTCCTGGTGATCGACGAGTTCAGTGAACTCCTCACCGCCAAGCCGGACTTCATCGAGATGTTCGTGCAGATCGGCCGCATCGGCCGTTCGCTGGGCGTGCATCTGCTGCTCGCCTCGCAGCGCCTGGAGGAGGGCCGGCTGCGCGGCCTGGAGACATACCTCTCCTACCGGATCGGCCTGCGCACGTTCTCGGCGGCCGAGTCGCGGGCCGCGCTCGGTGTGCCGGACGCGTACGAGCTGCCGAACGTGCCGGGTTCCGGCTTCCTGAAGTACGGCACCGACGAAATGGTGCGCTTCAAGGCGGCGTACGTCTCCGGGGTGTACCGGACCAGTTCGCAGCAGTCCGCCGCGCTCGGCGGACCGCTCCCGGTCGACCGCAGGCCGGTCCTCTTCACGGCGGCGCAGGTGCCGGTGCAGTACGCGCCCGTGCCGCGCCAGCGCCAGGAGAAGACTGTCGACGAGAAGGACGACGCCCTCGCCGACACCGTGCTCGACGTGATCGTGCGGCGCCTGGAGGCGCAGGGTCCGGCCGCCCACCAGGTGTGGCTGCCCCCGCTCGACAGCCCGCCGTCGCTCGACTCGCTGCTGCCCGGACTGGCGGCCGTCCCCGGCCGGGGCATGACCCAGCCCGGCTACGAGGGCGCGGGCCGCCTCATCGTCCCGGTCGGCCTGGTCGACAAGCCGTACGAGCAGCGACGCGACCCACTGTGGACCGACTTCGGCGGCGCGGCCGGCCATATGCAGATCCTCGGCGGCCCCCAGTCCGGCAAGTCGACACTCCTGCGCTCACTCATCGCCTCGTTCGCCCTCACCCACACTCCGCACGAAGTGCAGTTCTACGCACTGGACTTCGGCGGCGGCGGCCTGTCCGCCGTGGCCGGCCTGCCGCACGTCGGCGGGGTCGCCTCCCGCCTCGACCCCGAGAAGGTCCGGCGTACGGCGGCCGAGGTCTACGGCGTGATGACGCGCCGCGAGGAGTACTTCCGTACGGCGGGCATCTCCTCGATCTCCGAGTTCCGCACCCGCCGCGCGCGGGGCGACATCTCGCTGACCGACCAGCCCTGGGGCGACGTCTTCCTCGTCATCGACGGCTGGGGCAACTTCCGTACGGACTACGAGGCGTTGGAACCGATCGTGCTGGACATCGCGGCACGCGGCCTCGGTTACGGCATCCATGTGATCCTCACCGCTTCGCGCTCGATGGAGGTCCGCGCGAACATGAAGGACCACCTGATGAACCGTCTGGAGCTGCGACTCGGCGATCCGATGGACTCCGAGTTCGACCGCAAGGTCGCGGCCAACGTGCCCACGGGCGTGCCGGGTCGGGGCCAGACCCCGCAGAAGCAGCACTTCATGGCGGCGGTCCCACGCATCGACGGCCTGTCCTCCGACACGGATCTCGCGGAGGCGACGACGGCCCTCACGGCCGAGGTCTCCCGGCACTGGCAGGAGCCGGGGGCCCCCGAAGTCCGCCTGCTGCCCCGCGAGTTCGCCGCGGCCCAGCTCCCGCCGGGCGACCGCTTCCCCAACCGGGGCATCTCCTTCGCCCTCGACGAGGACAACCTGGAGCCGGTGTTCGTCGACTTCGACCAGGACCCGTTCTTCCTCGTCTTCGGCGAGAGCGAGTCCGGCAAGTCCAACCTGCTCAAGCTCCTCATCAAGCGCCTCAGCGAGCGCTACGACGGCGACGCCTGCAAGCTCTTCGTGGTCGACAACCGCCGCTCCCTGCTGGGCGTCACCCCGTCCTCGCACCTGGCCGAGTACATCCCCATGTCCAACCAGATGCAGCACCACATGGACGCCCTCGTCGACCTGATGCAGCGCAGGACACCGACCTCGGACGTGACCCCGCAGCAGCTCCGCGACCGCAGTTGGTGGCGAGGCCCGCAGGTCTTCGTGATCATCGACGACTACGACCTGGTCTCCACGTCGAGCGGCAACCCGCTGTCGGGCCTGACAGAGCTGCTGCCCTTCGCCCGCGACGTCGGCGTCCGCTTCATCATCGCCCGCTCCACGGCGGGCGCGGGGCGCGCCGGATACGAGTCCTTCATGCAGCGGATGAAGGAACTCGGCGCACAGGGCGTGGTGTTGGCCGGCGACCCGGCCGAGGGAGACCTGCTCGGCGGGGTTCGGCCGCGGCCGATGCCTGCGGGGCGGGGGGTGTTCGTTTCTCGGAAGCGGGGGAAGCCGTTGGTGCAGGTGGGGCGGGTGGACGGGGACGTGTAAGAACTCGCTGATCTCGGCGGGGTGTTGGGGCTGTGGTCGCTTCGGCGATCACAGCCCTTGGTGTTTGGACGGTGGCGGCGCAGGCGTCAGAACGTCGACAGGGCGACCACCGTGCTGTCGCCCATGACGAAGACTCGATTGCCGTCGGCGGCCAACCGGGCGTACTCGGGCATGGTGAGCGTGTAGCTCCATCCCTTGCTTCCGTCGGCCGCCCGCACCGCGCAGACCGTCATGTGCGTCGCATCGGCGGTGGAACTGGTGTTCAGTGCCCAGACAGCGTTTCCCTGGAGCAACGCGGGGCTCTCTGCCGTCACCGTGTTATAGCCGAGCCACAGCCTGTTGCCGTCCTTCTTGTCCAGGCGCCGGGTGTTGGTGCCCGCGTTGGCGTAGACGGCGTCCGCGTAGACGGCCGGCGGGCCCCACTGATCCCAGTCGGTCTCCCAGTCGCCGAGTTCGGAGTTCCACAGAACCTCTCCGTCACCGAGCCGGCAGGCCCGCATGCTCTTGCCGTTGATGTACACGGTGTCGCCGTGGACGGCAGGGCGGACCGTCACGTCGGCGTGGTCGATTCGGCTCCAGGCCTTGGTGCCGTCGCTGGTGTGTACGACGAGCACGTTGCCGTCTGACGTCGACATGACCAGCCTGCCCTGGCCCGCGCCGGCCGGGTTGAGCAACTTCTTGCGGAATTCGGCGGGAACGGCGGCCGTCCACCGCACCCTCGCGTCCGCGCGGCTCACGCTGCGCAGCTTGTCGTCGAGCGTCACGAAGTACACCGCCTCCTGGTCGACGGCCAGCAGTGTCGCAGCCTCGGCGGCCGGGCAGGTCCACTTGGGTGTACCGGTGGAGGGAACGTAGGTGCGCAGCACTCCCTGCTTATCGGCTGCCACGACGAGCCGGTCCGAGAGTGACAGATAGCCTCCCTTCGTTCTGATGCCGGGTGCGCTCCAGCGTCGGACGCCGGTCCTGACGTCGTATGCCGCAATGCCACCGGTCGCGACACCGAAGATGATCACGTCCCGCACGGGAAGCAGGACTCGTGAGTAGACATCTGCTTCCCCGTTAACCGCCCAGAGTCCGGTCGGCTGGATGTCGGTACCGATGATGTCCTTGACGCCCTTGGTATCCAGGGCGCGCGTGGGGGTGCGGGCCGCGGGAGGAATGTCGAACGGGTCGCTCTTGACCTGCCCGGCACCCTCCCGGCTCCCGCGCGATCCGAGCCACCAGGCCGTCGTACCGCCTCCGGCCACAAGGACCGCACCACCCGCGCCAAGTCCGGTGAGCAGTCGTCTTCGAGGAACGGACGGAGTCGCCCCGGTCGTCACAAGCGTGGTCAGCCGGTGCGCCCCTGCCTCTCGCTCCTTGATGGCGTCGGCAACCGGTCCGCGTCGCCAGACCCGTTCGGCGCCCTTGGGCAAGCCCATGGCCTGGACGATCTGAGTGGGCAGGGGGCGCATAGCCTGCTCCTTGGCCAGGCAGGGGGCGATCAGGGCCCGCAGATCCGGTACGACGGCGTCGAGCCGAGGCTCGCCGTGGACCACCTCGTACTGCACGGCTGCCACATGGGTGCCCTCATACGCCCGTTGGCCACTGGCGGCGTACACCAGAACCGCGCCCAGCGAGAACACGTCGGCTGACGGAGCGACTCGCTGCCCGAGAACCTGCTCGGGCGCTCCGTAGCCGGGGGTGACGGGCACCTGACCGGTGGTGGTGAGGGTGAGGCCGTGTTCCGGCCGCGCGATGCCGAAGTCGATGATGCGCGGCCCGTCCGAAGTGAGCACGATGTTCGGCGGTTTGAGGTCCCGGTGGATGAACCCCGCCGCATGGATGTCAGCGAGAGTGCCGGCAAGCGCGGAGGCCAGTGCCCGGACGGCCCGCTCGCCGAATGGGCCGTGAGCCTCGACTGCCTGGTCCAGGGTGAGTCCGGCGAGGAACTCGGTGGCGATCCACGGCCGTCCGCCCTCGGTCCACGCGCCCAGTACCGCCGCGACTCCCTTGCTCCGCACCGCCTGGGCGGCCTGCGCCTCACGCACGAAGCGCTGGGCGAGGTGGGTGTCGTGGGCGAGTTCGGGCCTCAGCACCTTGACGGCAGATAGGGTGCCGACACCGTCCTGACCGACGTAGACCTTACCCATCCCGCCCTCACCGAGGACGCCGAGAACGCGATAGGGGCCGAGGCGAAGCGGGTCGCCGGTGCCGAGGGGCTTCATGGTGGAGCTTTCTGTCTGGAGGCGGTCGGTCATTTCAGTGGATAGGCGGCCAGCGACTCCAGGTCCACCGCGAGGACCAGTTTCGACTGCGCGTGCTCGTAGAAGGACTTACCGGTCGTCTGGTACGTCGACGCGGTTCCGTGATGCGACAAACTGATCGCTCTCAGCAACGCCCCGTTCTTGTAGTACGCGTAGCGGGTGCCGACGATGGGCCGCCAGCCCGTGAACGCCTCGTCCACCTCGCCGCCCTGCTCGGTCCACAGCACCTGCCCCTCGGCCGCGTCCACCGCCGTGAGACCAGCGTTGGCCCCTACGGAATAGACCACGCCCGCCTTCAGAGTCGGCGGTCCGTACCTGCGCTCGTCCTTGCTCGCCCACACCTGTGCCCCGTCGCTCAGCCGCACGGCGCGGAGATGAGCCCCACCGAGATAGAGGTACCGGTCGTCCACGGCGATCTCGCCGCGTAGGACGTCGGGGTTGAGGACGTCATACGGCTTGTCCCATACGACGGCTCCGGTACGCCTGTTCCGTACGACGATGTGTACGGTCCACTCCTTCACTTCCTGGAACGTGACCAGGAGGTCGCCGACGGCCTTCGCTGCGAGGAAGTGGTGCCGCAGGCTCTTGTCTGGGCGCCTGGGCAGATCCTTGGACCACAGGGTCGTGCCGGATTCCAGGTCGGCGGCGCGCAAGGTCCAGGTCTGTGTCGCCAGGAAGGCATCGATCGGCGAGGCCTTCCCGGCACCCACGGCGACGTACGCAACTCCGTCGGAGATGTTCAGCAGTTGGTGCGCTCCGAGCAACTGGTCATTGGTGCCCGCGAAACGAGCCAGTGTTTTGATGGTCTTTCCGCTGTCGGGCCGGGACGTCTGGAGTGTGACCGCGGACCCGATCATGGAGTCGGTGGAAGGCGCCACCCCGAGCCGGTAGATCTGGCCGTCCGTCACGACCATCTGCCATCCGCTCTCCCAGGTGGTGGACTGCCATTTCTCGTCCCCGTTCGACGCGTTGACGCCTTCCGTGTTACCTCCGGTGGGAACGATGACGGTCCCCGGAACGGTATGGGGGACGACCAGCGCCTCGTACTCCATACCGGTGTGGTGGACCTCGTACTGCCACAGTGGATCAAGGTTCCGGGCTTCGGGGGCGCTTCGGCTCGTGCCCGTCGTATCGCCACCCCCTCCGCTGGACGCCCGTCCGCGCCACCACACTCCGCCCCCCACCGCCGCACCCGTGGCGAGCACTCCGCCGAGGGCGAGGATCCGGCGGCGCGAGAATCGGCCGCCGGACGACGGAGTCGTCGCCATGGGCCCCGGATCGACCACGGGCGCAGGCAGCCGCTGCGGCACCACCGACCAGACGTCGACGGCTCGCCGCCCGATGTCCGCGAGCACCGCATCGGACAGATGGTCGGCGAACTCCCCCTGCCCATCGTGAAGTTGAGCCGCCACTTCATCGGTCCCCGGCCGCTCCCCCGGCTCCTTGGCCAGACACCGGGCGAGCAACGGCACCAGCGGAGCCGGTACCTCACTCAGGTCCGGCTCCGCGTATCGCACCCGGTACAACAGATCCGCCGGCTGCCCGTGCCCGAACGGGCCGCGCCCCGTCGCCGCGTACACCAGCACTCCGGCGAGAGCGAACACATCGCCGGTCGCGTCGTGTTCCTGTCCCGTCGCTTGTTCCGGAGACATGAACGCCGGCGTGCCCACGGCGGAACCCGTACGGGTCAGCCGGTCGTCGCCGATGGCCCGCGCGATACCGAAGTCGATGACCTTCGGGCCGTAGGCGGTGACGAGGATGTTGGACGGCTTGAGATCGCGGTGCACGACGTCCGACCGGTGCAACTGGCCGAGCGCCGAACACAGGGCGGCCCCCAGTGCCCGCACCGACGCCTCGGGCAGCGGTCCCCCGGTCTCGACGGCCTCGTCGAGCGCGGGCCCGAGTACGTACTCGGTCGCCAACCAAGGCGTCTCACCGAGCGCATCCGCGTCCATCACCCGGGCCCCGAACCGATCCCCGATGACCCGGGCCGCGTCCACTTCGAGGCGGAAACGGGTACGGGCCGCAGGATCGGAGGCCATGCCCGCGTGCATGGTCTTGACCGCGACGGTGCTTCCGCCGACGGAACGCGCCACGTAGACGGTGCCCATGCCCCCGCTGCCCAGCCGGGCAATGAGCCGGTACGGGCCGAGGGTGACGGGGTCGTCGTGGGTGAGTGGAGTCGGCATCGGGTTCTTGTCGTCAGGGGCGGTAAGGGTGAACGGCAGCCGCCGGGTGCGGCATTCCCGGCAGCGGCCCTGCCGGGCGCGCCGGTATAGGCAACCGCACTTCAGCGGCGAGCACGGAAGCCGACTGATGAACGACAGCGGCGACGACCCGGGCGGGCAGCCAGCCGGGCCCCAGCAACGTGTCAGCCCGGGAGCCGGCCCCGAACCCACTGAAGCCCGCGAGGACCGGCATGGGTGAATCGGTCGCCAACTCATCAATGACGTCGGAGAGTTGAGGTCGATGCGCCGGATCCCGGGACAGGCATCGGGGAACGAGCGAGCGCAGCACTGAAGGCAACTCGGCCCGCTCCGGCATCGTGTGCCCCGCGGCGGCGTACGCGAGCGTCGCACCCAGCGCGTATACGTCACCCAGCGGACGAGGTTGTCCACCCGCAGCCTGCTCGGGCGGCAGGCCGCCGGCGTCGAGCCCCGGGAGTCCGTGCCGCGGGGCGCCGTCTGAAGCGGCGGCCCGGACCGCCCCGAAGCAGGTGAGCCGCGGCCCGTCGGCGGCTAGCAGCACAGCGGACGGGCACAGCCCGGCGTGGGTCAACTTCTGCCCGTGCATCACCGCAAGCGTCTCGGCCAGCGCTACAGCGAGCGCCCGCACCGTCCGTTCGGGCAGCGGGCCGCCGTTCACGGCGAGGGCGACGGGAAGCGGCAGCGCCGGCACATAGGGCCGGGCGTGCCAGGCTTCGCCGCCCGAAGTGGCGAGTTCGGTGGCCGGGAGGACCCAGGGACCCAGGAGATAACGGGAGGCGTCGGCTTCGATCATGAAGCGCTGCGGGTCGGTGCTCGGCAGCGGTGTGCTCAGCAGCACGGTCCGGTCTCCGTCGGCGCTGCGCGCGATGAAACGCTGCTCCGGGACCGGCGACTGCGCTGCGGTATGGGTGTCGAGCCGGGTGACGACCGTGTACGGGCCGATCAGCCGCGTTGCACGTCGGCCGGCGTCAGGCACGCGCATGTTCACCTTTCACGTGTACGGCTCGGCACAGCAGCAGGGTGGGCGCCTCCCGCGCGCGCCCACCCTGGAGTTGCTTCTAGGAGCCCGACGAGCCTCGTCCGGCTGCGTCCTGCTCGTCCTACTGGAAGTAGCTGGCGGCCTTCTTGTCGCCCTCCATGTAGGTACCGCCCGACGTGTACACGACGTGGCCGATGCCGGTCAGCGCGGTGTGGATGTCGTTGGCTTCCTTGTCCCACTTGTGGAGCTTCTCGTTGAAGGTGTTCTGCGCGTCACCCTCCCAGTACTGCAGGCTCTTCACGACCAGAGCGCGGAGCTCCTGGAGATCCTGCTCCAGTTGCTTCGCCTCATTACCGATCTTGGTGGCCGCGAAGTCCAGCCCGTCATAAGTGACGGAAAGGCCGTCGGAGTTACGGCTCATGCGTGTCTACCTCGTCTCGTTCGTAGGGGCTTGGGCCGGTGAGTCCGGTGGCGTGACTCAGTAGGAGCTCAACGAGGACACGGTCGGAGCGCCGTCCTGTACGTCGATCTTGTTGACCGCCGCGCGGACCTCGTCTTCCTTGCTGTCCTTGATGTTGCGCGTCGCGGTCATCGCCTCGATGACGTCACCGAGGATGGTGCCGATCTTCTGCAGCGACTCGTTGATCTCGTACTGCTTCTTGTCGAAAGCGGCACGACCGATTCCGTGCCACTGCCCCTCAAGCCCATCAATGACACCCTGAAGTCCGTGCACGCGCTTGGCGATACCGTCGTACTTGTCGAGCATCTGCTTCTGAATATCGACTACTGCGGCATCTTCGAGCTTCTGCTTGTTGGACATGGTCAGCTCACCCTTCTTCTATTGACTCTCGTGTTGACTGTCTCGTGGTCCGAACCGGAGATCCCGGTCACCTGGTCCGCCGTGCGCGCATTACGGCTACGCCCACGCCGCCGACGAGGATGACCGCAGCTGCGGCGCCGATGGCAATCCAGAGTGAGTTGCTGTCACTCGACGACTCGGCGGTCGATCCAGCTGCGGAGGTGCCGCCGGTGGAATTCTTTTCCTGGGCTTGTGAGGTGGCCGATGCGGACGGAGTGGATGCGGTCGAGGCCGAACTCGCCGACTTCGCCAGCAGATTGCCGCCGTTCTCCTGCGCGAGCGGGTCGACGTTCGCGGCACCCGCGTTGTAGTTGACGTTGTCCAGGACCATGCGAGGACGGACGAACCCGTAACCGGCGTACTTGCTCGGGTCGTCCTTCGCCCACGAACGGCTCGCCGTGTCGATCAGGGCACGAGTGACCTGGTTGACCGTCCAGTTGGGGTGAGCGGACCAGATGAGGGCGGCGGAGGCGGAAGCGATCGCGGTCGCCGAACTCGTGCCGCCTGTGTCGCAGTACGCACGGAAGGTGGTATCGCACCATCCCGGAATTCCTGTGCCCGGCGCGACGAGGTCGACGTAGTTTCCGTAAGAAGAAAACTTCGCCACGGTGAACGACGAGTTCACCGCCGCGATACCGACCACATAGGGGTAGGCGGCGGGATAGTCGATGTTGCCATCGCCGTTGCCCGTACCCGAGTTGCCTACGGCGGCGATCATCAACTTGCCCTTGGAAGCGGCATACTTGACCGCTTCCTCCTCCTCGGGGCTGACGTATCCGCCGATCGACATGCTGATGATCTTCGCGTCGGTGTCGGCGGCGGCTCTGATCGCCTGCCACGGCTCGGGCGTCTTCTTCTGCTCCGCCGAACCGACCTTGAGGCCCTTGAGGTCGACGCGATACGGGACGATCTTCGCACCCGGTGCCAGCCCCTTCAGTCCACCGCCGGATCCCGTGCCCGCGATCAGCTCGGCCATGCTCGTGCCGTGGCCGTCGAAGTCAACCGTGGAGTGATAGGCAACCGCTTTGGGCACCTCGTCGACCAGAACCTGCCCCTTCAACGACGGCGTGTTCGGGTTCACTCCAGTGTCGATGACAGCGACCTTCACCCCCTTCCCGGTGCTGATCTTCCACATCTGCTCGGCCTGCATCTGGTCCAGATACCACTGCTTCGACTGGGCGTCGGAGGCGGTGGCATTCGGTGCGAACCCGACGCTCACTACGGCCAGGGCACCTACGACAGCGCTCACTGCGCGCCCTCGTCCGGCACGGCGTGTCCTGACGAGCGCAGCCCCCTGGGCTCGTCGGCTGGTCCCTGACTTCATTGCGTTGGCTGTCCTCGCTCGCGTTCAGTTGACGGCCGGCGGCACATCGCGCCGCGGCTGAGTGGGCAGGTGTGTCTCTTCGTTCTCGACGAGGCGGTCGGGACTCGAAGTCTCGTCCCTGTGCCCCCTGTCGCCGGGCTTCCCCTGACTGCCGGATCCGCGTACGAGGCCGGAGCCACCGCGCGTCATCCCGTTGCGCTCGGCTCGGGCAACCGAATTGCGTTCGGTCGGTGTGCCCGTGACGTTCTCGGATGTTCCCGTACTGGTACGCGTGGTCGATGTGCTCGGACTCGGCCGTGTGGCGTTCTCCGGCGCTCCGAAGACTCCCCGCTGCCCCGGCCGACCGGTAGCAGCCCTGGAAGCTGGTGCTTCCTCGGCTCCGACGACGTTGCCACGTGGAATCCTCGACCCGCCCTTGGCCGCATTGCCCGCTGCGTTCGTAGGTCGCCCGCCCACCACGCCGTTGGAACGACCGGCGCCAGTGGCCGGGCCACCATTGGTTCGTGGGGTCGCTGTACCGCTTGCCCGCGGAGTGCCACCGGTGACGCCGCGGCCCATCGGAGACGACTTCGCTCCGGAGGCACTGCCTTTGGCCAGAGATCGGCCGGTCTCGGTGGCACGACCCATCTGGCTTGCGGGCCCGCGGCCGACGGACCGTCCCGTGGTCGAATTCCGCAGGTCCGATGTGCCGCTTCGCCCTTGCGCGGAGACTGGGTTCCGGAGGCCTCCGGAACTCCCGCCGCTCCTGCCGACAGGGCCATTGGGCATGAGAGTTCCGAAGCCACTGTCGAACACGTTGGCCTGGCCACTCCCCGTGGCGGGTGTGCCCATGCCCGGCGGATTCTGGACTGTCGCGGGCACAGTGGTGGTCGGCGGAAGTGTGCCCACGCTGTCGATGTGCGTACGTGTGGGAACGTCAGGAGAGGTCACGTGCCCGGTGACATCCGTGGCAGGGAGCGTGGCATCGCTGACGACATGCTTGCCGCTACTAGCCGTGGCCGACGCGACCGTTGCGTGATGACTCACGACCGACGCGCCATCCCCTTGCGTATGCTGGGACGTGGTCACCTTGTACGCGTCGTGGTTGACCGCCTGAGGCCGCGGAACGCCCACATTCGGCATGGACGTGAACTCAGGAGCCGTGCTGTTCAGAGCCGCCAACTCGTCCCGCGACACGACGTAGTACGACGACAGCCGGTTCATCTGGTTGATCGCCTCTTGGCGATCCTTCTCCACGCGTACCGCGGTAGCGTACTCGTCTTTGTTCGCCACCTTCTCGGCTTCAGTGAACTTCCCAGGGTGCTTCCGCGCCGCTTGCGTGTCGCGAGCAGGCATGGCGCTGCGCACGGATGCCAGGCCCATGGCAGCGGCGGTGATCTGGTCACCCGCGCCTCCGGCGAAGCCGCTCAGGCTGTGCGTCTGGGTGACGAGCTCGCCGCCCCATTTACGGAAAGCGTCACCCGACTTCCCAGCCCACGGGACCCTGTCGATGTGGCCGCTGAGCTCCTCGGCTGCCGCCTTGATCGCGTCACGCGCATCCCACAACGCTTTTCCGGACGACTCCAGGTCCTCAGGATTCGTCCGCTCGACGAGGTCGATCATCTCGTTGAGCGGGCGATTCTCGAAGTCCGTGCGAAGGTTGTCGGATTTTCCACGCACCGAATCGCGGACAGCCTTGCCCTCTGCGGTGGATTCGACCACCGCACGCAGGGGGTTGAACACGATGTTGTCCAGGAGCCCGCTTCCGTGCGGCCGTTCCTCAACACCACGGGCCAAGTCGGTGAACTGATTCTGGTTGGAGACCCGGCTCAGGTCCGCCTTGTGCTGTTCGTCAGTCATCGTCGCCCCCTCATGCACTCATACCGGACTTGCCGGTGTTGGTGCGCTCAGGACCCGAGGCAGTGTTGATCTTCTTGATCTCCGTCTGAATCTCCCAGAACCGACGGCGCTGGTCTTCTTCCACTCCGTCGAAAGTTCCCCGAGCACCCTGCACCGCGATTCCGATCGCCTCGATCTGCAGGTGCAGCGTCTTGGACAGGGACGTGAGTTTGTCGTGGACGGCGTGGTACTCGTCGTACAGGCCGTCCGCTTCGTGGAATGCCCCTCGCCCGCCCCTGTGGAGCGACGCGGCGCTGACCGTCTGCGCACCCACTCGGGTCGGGTTCCCGGCCGACCCCTCAAGATCACGCAGAACCTTGTCGACCCGGTTCACGAAGTCGGTCAGCACATCACTACTCGCCTCCAGGTCCTTCGCCCTGGTAGCCGACACGCCCCCCACCATGTCTGCCGGAAGCACGACGCTCCTCCCCGTTTCCCCGTACACCCATCGGCTGCGGCCAAGCCGCGCCGATCCCATCCACTCACCGTACGATCGCAAACCGAGTCGCACCTGACAACGCGTTTACCACTGTAGTCAACCTGTACATCGGGGCCAACCGGCCTGTGTGTTAACTCAGTTACGAGACCGGCCCAGACGCCACAGTTTGCCCGATTCGCCGGTTCGGCTCCCGTCGGCACACGACCCCTGGTCGCGATACCCAGCCCCCCGACGACCCAATCGTGAGCATGGCAAACCTCTTCGAACGCTGCACCCGTGACGATCTTCATCACATTTCCACACGCGACGGACAGCCAGGCAGGTGCAGGTTCCACAGCCGCCCGCCCAACGGGCGCACCCGCCGTACAGCGAACCGCCGCCCGACATCGCACCGTTCGACGTACGGCACAGCAGCGGAGGTCCCACCCCGCCCCCAGGGCGTTCCGCGATCGACATCGGAAGATCTTTGCGACTACAAAACCTGAGCCTGACAAACCGATTGCTAGGTTGACGCCAACTTTGCCATGACGCGGACGCAGTCATCGGGCAAAGCGCAAACTACGGGGCATAACGGAATACAGCGGTAACGGGGAGGTATCCACGCATGGCGTGGGACGAGTGGGAGCAGCTCAAGGCCCAGGCCGCGGAGCGGCACTCTACGAAGATGGAGCTGAACCAGCTCCCGGCAGACCCGGGTGGCAGCGGCGGTGGGGACAGCGCGCAAGGTGATCTGCGCGTCAGCCAAAAGGACTTGGCCGCGGTCGGCGATGCCGCCTACCAACTCCACCAGGACTTCACCCACTACAGCGCCTACGCCCGCACCGCGGCCGACGGCCTCAAGAAGCAGGGCTTCGCTCTCGGCGCCGCACTCGACCACGTAGCCGAACGCTGGGCCGACCAGACCCGGTCGCTGCTCGACGCCACCGCCCACATCTCGAACCACCTCGACTACACCAAGGGTGCGCACGCCGGCGACGAGGCCTACATCGCCGATTCCATCAGCAGCATCTCCACCCTTGACGAGGGGTTCGACCATCGGAGCGGACAGGGCGGGCAGAACTGATGGACCTCGACGCCCTCCGTTACGGCAACTTCGCCCCGCTCGGCGAGGCGATCACCGACTGGCAGCAGATGACCACGAAACTCGCCGGTCTCAAGAAGGACGCCGAGGACAACCTCAAAGCCAAGGCGGACAAGGCCGATTGGGCAGGTCTCAACGCCACTGTCACACGGGAGTTCGTGGACAAGACGGCGACCGAGTTCACCGACGCGCACACCCAGGCCGACTCGATCACCAAGATCCTCAGCGACACCCGTGGCGAACTCATCGGCTACCGCACCCAGTTGAACGCGGCCATCGACCGCTGCGCCAAGAAGCACCTGACCGTGATCGACACCGGCGACGGCACCTTCGTCGTCACACAGAACACCCGCCCCGACTGGGCGTCCGACCCCAGCGGCGAGACCGACACCACCAGCCAGCAGGAGATCAACGCCCTCCGTGACGAGATCCAGGGCATCCTCACCAAGGCCACGGAGAGCGACAACAGCGCCGCCAAGGTCCTCAAGCTCCTGGTCGACCAGGCCGAGTACGGATTCTCCGACGCGTCGTACAAGGACCGCGACTCCGCCGCCAAGGCCGTAGCAGCAGCCGACAGGCTGGCCAAGATCCTCGACAAGGATCCGAGCGACGTCACCAACACCGAACTCAACGAGCTGAACACCACACTCGCCCAGTACAAGAACGACCCGCTCTTCGCCGAGAAGTTCGCGACCGACGTTGGCCCCAAGAAGACCATGGAGTTCTACGCGAGCCTGGTCGACGATTCACAGTTCGCCGTGAACCCCCGTTCCCGCGAGGGCCTTTCGACCGCGCAGAAGGAACGGATGAAGCTGGTCGAGGGCTTCGAGAAACAGCTCGGAATGACACTGGCCACGGCCAGCCACTCCGACAGCGACTCGATGCGGACCTGGAAGTCCGATGCCATCAACCTGGGCGGCCAGAACGTCCGTCCCAACGGCGAGAATCCCGTCTACGGCTTCCAGGTGATGAGCAACCTGATGCGCAACGGGGAGTACCGGACCGACTTCCTCCACGACTACGGCGACCACCTGATCGCCTACGAGAAGTCGCACACCTCGGACGAGTACGGCGGCCTCCAGCGCCGCGTCACCCGCAAGGACGTACTCCCCTGGGACCACTCCGGCCAGTGGGAGCAACTCCACTACGGCGACGCCAACGACGCCGGGCGGGACCCGATGACCGGGTTCATGGAGGCATTGGGCCACAACTCCGACGCCTCGACCCAGTTCTTCAACGAGGGCGACAACTTCAACTACCTTGCCGACAAGCGTGAATGGCCGGAGGACTACGCCGGCGACCACGCGAAGACCATCGCGGGCTACGACTCGCTGGGCCACGCATTGGAATCCGCGACGACGGGGGCGGCGTACGACGCTCATCCGCCGCAGTTGCACCGGGATCTGGACACGGCCAAGGTCGCGGAGAAGGTGGTTCATCTGTACGGGCGTCCGGCCGAGGGGACGGACGCCGAGCGGACGCAGCTCAGCGGGGCCGAGTTGATGAAGAAGCAGGACGGCATCCAGGACAGCCTCAGCCGCATCGGCTCCGCCTACATCGACGACCTCAACTGGTCCATGGACGATGACGACAAGCATTCCGTCTTCGCCCAGGACGGCACCGGGCGCTCGATGGGCGAGCGTGCGCATCTCCAAGCCTCGGACACGCGAGGTTTTCTGGGCACGCTCGGTCAGGACCCGAAGGCGTACGCGCAGATCGGCACCGCGCAGCAGGTGTACACGACCTCCGTACTGGACGCGCATCAGCCGACCGTGGACGCGAACGGGGTGGTGCACTCTGCCGCGGCCGAGGCGGCTGTGCGGACGGGGGCCGAGGTCCAGGGGATCATTGATCAGTCGCGCGCCGACCAGACGACGGCCGAACACGGAGTCGCGGAGGCGGAATACAACAAGGCTGTGGACGAGCGCATCGCGCGTCAGAAGGAACTCGCCGGCGCCATCGTCGGCGGCGCGTTCTCCTTCATTCCGGAACCGGAGAGCGGTTTGGCGTCGACCATCGTGCCGATCGCGACCGAGAACATCCAGGACCAGACGACCAGCCATATCGAGGACAACCTCGACACCTACGGCGAGAGCCAGCACAGGCAGCTCGCCGACGTGCGTCAAGGAGACCGCAAGGCCATCTACGACGCCGGCTACACCTCCTCCTGGGAGCCGGGGCGTCGTGCGCTGGAGAGGCTCGACGGCAGCGCGTGGCACGCACACCAGGACGACCCCTACCTCCAGGTCAGGGAGAACCTCAAGAACGCCCAGGCCACCGGCTATACCTCCGGCAGCAACGCCCAGCAGGAAGCCGGGAACCTCCCGGTGACAGAATGAAACGGATCGATGGGCTCAGCATGGTGAACAACAGGCTTACCGCTCGCCGTACGCAGGCAGTGGCGATCGGCGTGCTGTGCGCATCGGCACTGGTCGGTTGCTCGAAGGACAACGGATATCAGCCGCAGAAACGGGCCACCGCGGCCTCGGTGTGTGACGGCGCGTTCGACGAACAGGCCGCGCAAGCTCTCCGGTCGTTGAGTGGTGCGACGAGGTTCCAAGAGGTCAAGCGGAAGTCCATCAGCGGAACCTTCACTCAACTGGTCAAGGACCTGAACGCGATCGCGGGCGACTCAGACGCCGACCTCGGTGAGTACCTGTGCCAGTTCACCGCCGTGGGCAAGAAGACGGGGTCCCCCATCCAAGTCGGTTTCAGTTGGGTTGCCGCCAAGGGGGATGGTTCGAGCGCGGCGACCGAATCATCCGAGGCAGCCACCGCCTACACCTTCGCGCGTTCCACGAAGTCCACCGACAACTACGCCTGGGTTTCCTTTCCTTGCGCCCGCGACCAGGGCGATCAGGGCCTCCCTCAGCCCAGCTACCTCACCGCGACGGTCAACACCTTCCCGCCCGGCACGACCGACTCCGCCAAGTCCGCGGCGTACCGCGAGGCCAACATCCGCATGGCCTACTCGGCCGCGGTCAAGGCCGCGAGCACCATCGGCTGCTTCAAGGAGAGCGGTCTGCCGAAGACGCTGGGTGCGCTGAAGGCGCGTCCCGTCACGGCCGGCTGAGCCGCCTTCTCCGAAACTTCACGTCTCGACAATCAAGACATTGCGGACCTGACCAGGACTTTACTCGGGGTGGGTTGCTAGCTTGACCCGACATCGAGTGTCGAGCACGGGGGAAGGGTCCGCCCATGGCGTGGGAAGAGTGGGAGCAGCTCAAGGCTCAGGCCGCCGACAGGCAGTCGACCCACATGCGGTTGAACCATGTCGACGGTGGCGGCGGGACGTATGGGCCCTATGTGCTGCCGGCGTCGTACGGCGATCTCAAGGTCGGGCATGACGACCTGGCCAAGATCGGCAAAGCCGCGCACTCCCTCTACAACCAGCTATGGGACAAGGCTCGCGTAGCGGTTCCCACCAGCGACTCCGCGGCAGGCGATCTCTCGAAGCAGGGTTTCGCGCTCGGAGCCGGGCTTCAGCATGTTTCGGACCGGTGGGAGGAGCAACTGAAGTCCTTGATGGACGCATGCGCACAGATCTCCAACCACATGCACACCACCACGAAGCTGCACGCCGGCGACGAAGGCTATGTCCAACGGCAGATGAGCAGCATCGACGTGCTGGACGCCGGATTCGACGAACGGGTCGGCGCGCCGGGCGACAAGAACCCCATCTACGGAGAAAAGAGCGAGAAGAAGTAGTGACCGCCGGGGCAGAAAGCGGCTCAACCGCGCTGCCCGGTACGGGTATTGGCGCGAATATCACACTCTCTCCTCTCGCTACCTCCAAGGACACATACCAATGCAACTCGACGCTCTCCGCGACGCCAATTTCAAGCTGCTCGACGACGCCGTCACCGACTGGTCGACGCTCGTCGGGCACCTTGAGGAACTGAAGAAGGACGCCGAGGACGACCTTCACCAGGCCGCCAACAAGGCGGACTGGGCCGGCGTGAACGCCCAGGTGTCCAAGGAGTTCATCGGCAAGACCGCGGGCGAGTTCACCGACGCCCACACCCAGGCGAGGACGATTCACAACATCCTCAGCGACACCCGGGACGAACTGAAGAGCTATCACGGGCAGTTGGTCGACGCCATCGAGGGCGGCCGGAAGAAGAACCTCACGGTCATCGGCTATGAGGGCGGTTTCACGGTCACCACGAACGTCCCTCCGGAAGGCCGTGCCCAAGAGGACAAGGACAACGCGACCGACATCACCGCTCTTCGGGATCAGATCCAGGGGATTCTGGACAAGGCGACCGAGAGTGACGACTCGGCCAAGACCGTCCTCCAAGCCATCGCCGATCAGAGCAAACTGGGCTTCACCGATGCCGACTACAAGAACCGGGACTCCGCGGCCGCGGCCGTCAAGGAAGCCGACGAACTGGCCGAGTTGGCGAAGAAGAACCCCGACGACCTGACGGTCGCGGACTTCGACAGACTCAACGCCGGGCTGAAGAAGTACGGTGCCGACGAACTCTTCGCGGAGCGTTTCGCCACGCATCTCGGGCCGCAGAAGACCCTGGAATTCTGGACCGGACTCACCGATGCCAACAGGGGAAACTACGAACTCGGCCACGAACGGCTCGACCAGTTCGATGATCTGCAGCGCAACTTGAGCATGACGCTGGCCCACGCATCGCAGAGCGACTCCGCGGGGATGACCGAGTGGAAGCGCACGATGATCGACATCGGCGACAAGCCGCTGTACGGCAACCACGGTGGTCCGATGGGCTTCCAGGTCATGAGCAACCTCATGCGGGTCGGCGACTACGACGACCAGTTCCTGAAGGACTACGGCACCGAACTCATGGCCACCGAACGGAAGCTCACCGGGAACGGCGAGCACCGTAACGGATTCTGGCAACGCATGGGCGGGGATCCCTGGCTGAACCGGATCGGGGAGGACAGTGGGTCCGATCCACTGACGGGTTATCTGAAGGGGCTGTCCAACAGTCCTGACGCTGCTACCTCGTTCTTCAACCAGGAGTACGTCTCGAAGGACGATGCGGACAACCCGTTCGAGCGGGACACGGACGGCGCCGGAAACAAGGGCAAGGTCTCGCTGTCCAACTTCCAGTACCTGTTCGAGGAGCGGGACTGGCCTCAGGAGGTGGGCTCTCATGGGGACGAGCTTCACACCGGTCAGAACAATCTGGCCCTGGCACTGGAAGCGGCCACCACGGGGCATCCGGCCGGTGAGATTCAGACAGCGGACACACCGGCTCATACCGCGGCGCAGGCTGGGCTGATGAGAGAGATCGTGAACTCCATTTCCGACGATCCCAGCCGACTTAAAGACCACTCCTACATGTCGGACAGCATCGGCCAGATCGGATCCGAGTATCTGCCCGACATTCATCGAGCCATGGCTGACGGCCCGGAAGTCGGCGACGAAAAGTCTGGATGGAACCTGCTGTTTCCGCTCGCGGGTGAAGACGCAAAGCTGGACCACAGTTCCGTGACGCGCTTCCTTGCCACTGTCAGCCAGAATCCTGAGGGTTACAGCGCACTCAGCGTGGGCGAGAAGGCTTACACATCCAGTTTGATGGACTACCACCTGAATCCCGATCTTCCAGATTCCGCGCGTTACCCGCACGATGCGCAGGAAACGATTACGAGCATCTCCCGCAAGTCCGGAGAGTTCAGTGGGCTCCTCGCACAAGGTCGACAGGAAGCCGTTCTCGGCCCGGCTGCCGAAAAGGACGGCGATTTCGATTACGCCGTGAACCAGAAAAAGAACGTGATCTCCGGAATTATTGGAACGGGAGTCGGAGTCGGCACAAGTTTCATTGCCAGTCCCGTGGTTGGTGCTGCTGTCGGCGGGGCAGCGGGAACTGTGACTTCGGTGGTCCTGGAAGACTTCTACAAGGACGAATCCGGTAAATATCGTTCAGAGGTCGGCAGCGACATCGCAACACGTTGGGAGACGGTCAAGGACACGACGACCAACATCAACTACACGGCAGCCAGCGAAGCGGCCAAGGCCCACGGGGCCAACTACTCGGATCAGATCGACACCTGGGTAAGCGAAGGCACCGCAACTGGTTTCAGTGACGCGAACACCGACATCCACGCGATGGCCAAGGATATGGATACCGAGATCCCTGACTGATCCAGGACCCATCCCATCGGAAGAATCGCCAACGGTATTGGAAAACGCAATGCAGGGACTTTTGGGCAACAGAGGACGTCATGCGGTTATGGCCTTCGGAACGGCGCTACTCGTTGCCGTCTCGGTCTCCTGCTCCTCACCGTCACCCACACGCGAGTACGCCACGCCGAAGGATTTGTGCGGCACCGAGATTGAAAGCTCCGCACTGGAACCCGTACTCCCACCGGGCAAGAAGATCAGCGCACAGCCGACGTCCGCAGTCGGGGTTCAACGCTGCCGACTCCAAGTCGACGGGGAAACGGTGTTCTCAGCCAGCACAGAGAAGCGGGCAGCCGGTGTTTCCGCCAGGGACGTGGCCATGTCCGCGCTGGAAGTCGATCCGGACGACGCGAGCACTGGCAACGGACAGGTAATTTATTCGAAAACCGGAGCCGTAAGTAAAGTAGAGTGCCCCGTTTCGGCATCTTCAGGAAGTTCGCTGTGGGTTACGGCTCGGGCAACCCAGGCCTCAGCCGCGTCGGACATGCGGCGGTTCATCGAAGATTACGCAACGGCCATCGCGAAAACGGACGCCTGCCGAAACTAACGCCTCCGCAGGCGTCAGCCACTCGGACGGCGCGCAGTGGAACTCGGAGAGTGACGGGAATTGAGACTCAGGTTTTCTGGACTGCCCGTCTGCGCCGCAGTAGTTGTGGTTGCAGCGGTCGGCTGTTCCGAAGAGCAGAAGCGGGAATACGCACTTCCGACATCGCTGTGCGGCATACCCGTTCCCGCCTCCGCGCTTTCCCATCTGATGCCGACCGGCAAGCAACTAACGGTGAACGAGGCCACTCCGGTTCCTGATGCCCTCACCACCTGCGAGGCGAGTGTCGACGGCGACAAGGTGCTCTCGGTGGAGCAAGAACACCGGGATGCGGGCGCATCGGCCTACGACATCGCGCGGGACCGGTTCGGCGTCAAGCAACCGAAGTCCGTGCGGCAGGGCAGTGCCGCCTATTCGGACCGCGTCGCGGTATCGGTGGTCAAATGCCGCGGTGGAGAGAGTGGCGACGAGGACATCACCATCGCGGTGAAAACCGTCAAGCCTGCGCACCAGGACGAATCAGCCATGAAGGATCTGATTCTGGGTTACACATCCGCTTTCGAGAAACAACAGCCATGCAGTGAAAACTCGTGAATTGACACCATCCCGGAAATCAGCAAGCCCCCTCCCGCATAGCCACCGCCAACCGGTACCCGAAAAAGGTCAGCGTCCCCTCCCTGCCCGCGATGCCCGGCGGCGTGTAGTCGTCCTTCTTCGAGCGAGTCCGGACGACGTGCACGCAGAACGTCTTGTCCGTGCCGTTCGCCGTGACGGTGATGTGAGTGTCGGACTCCGTGTCGGGGTCGGACGGCTCGGTGGTGACACCTGTTTCCGGGGCGTCACCGCCGCCGTTCTCGGTCACCTTCTGCTCAATCAGGGACGCGTAGTCGTCGAAGTAGAGCGGGGTGCCCGACTCGTCGTTCTGGTACGTGTATCCGTCCAGGTCGTCCGTGGCGCCTCGCACCGCGCTCGTCAACTCGTCGTCGCTCCACGACATGTCGTCGACGACACCGAAGCCCTGCACGCTCGTGTAGATGCCGATGCCGGCGATCGTGACAAAGAGGAGGCGGGCCAGAGTGAAGGCAGAGTCCGGGATGTCCGGAGCCGATGGGTTGAAGTCGGCCCGCCACGCGCGTACCCGGTCCGCCTTTACGCAAGCCATGGCCAGGAATACGGCGGACAGGACGAGGCAGAAGATGTTCAGCTTGGTCAGCGCGTCCATCAGCCGCCCGCCACAAGCTTGTTGACATTCCCGTCCATCAATCCCTCACCCCACCCGCAACCCGCCCCCGCCGCCTCCGCGCATCCCGCAAAGCCACCGCACTCCCCCCAAGCCCCGCCACGACAACCAGCCCGCCGACGACCACATACGTCCCCAACCGCGTGTTCCGCTCGTCCGCCGTCTCGCCGAAGTGCAGTGGGGCGACCGACGGGGCCTCGCCCTTCGCTACGCCGCCCTCGGGCTTGGGGGTTTCCACGGGGTGTTCGGGGTCCACGTCCGTGAGGGCCTTTACCGGGTCTACGACGCCCCAGCCGACCAGGCGGTCGTGGCCGGAGATCGTGCGTTCCGCGGTCTGTTCGATCTGGGCGACGATCTGCTGGGCGGTCCACTTGGGGTACTTGGCCTTCAACAGGGCCGCGACGCCCGCGACATAGGGCGCCGAGAAGCTCGTACCGTTGTCGGAGCAGTGGCCGTTGCCCGGGACGGTGGAGATCATGTCGACGCCGGGGGCCGCCACGCCGACGAACTCGCCGGACTGGGAGAAGGAGGCGCGTTCGTTGTTGCGGTCGGAGGCGGCGACGGCGAGGACGCCCTTGTAGGAGGCCGGGTAGGTGATCTGGACGGTGCCGCCGAGGCCGTCGTTGCCGGCCGAGGCGACGACCACGACGTTGTGGCCGAGGGCGTAGTCCACGGCCTGTTGGAGGCTGTCGGCGGGGGCGATCGCGTTCGCCGTGTCCTGGGAGATGTTGATGACGCCGGCGCCTTTGGCGACGGCGTCGCGGATGGCCGTGGCCAGGGTCTCGGCCGTGCCGTCGCCCTCCGCGTCGTTCTGCTTGATCGGGATGATCGTGGCGTCGGGGGCCAGGCCGACGAAGCCGGTCCCCTTGGCGGGGCGGGCCGCGATGATGCCGGCCACGCGCGTGCCGTGGCCGACCGTGTCGGTGGTGCCCTGGCTGTTGCCGCGGTCGATCTTCTCGCCCTTGGAGTTCTTGGTGGGCAGGAGGTTCTCGCCTGCCGACGCGTCGACCGCCTTCTTCAACTGCGGATTCTTGACGTCGACCCCGGTGTCGATGACGGCCACCTTGACGCCCTTGCCGGTGGACTGGGCCCACAATTCGTCCAGGTTGACGCGTTGCAGCGCCCAGGGGCGGCCCGTGTACTGCTTCGACGGGAACGTGCACTGGCCGTCGTCCGCCCGCGCCGGGGTCGCCAGAGCCAGCGACACAGGAAGCGACAGCGGGACGGCCGCCAGCGTCGACGTCGCCAGCGCGACCCTCAACATCCTTGTGATCAGCATGAGTTGTGGTCCCTTCCCCTTCCCCGTCTCGCCTACGAACCCTGCGGCTGCCGTGCCGCCGCCTCCGACAGGCGCGGGCCCGTCGGCAGGAACGTCGACCACTCGGCGGGGACCGGGGCAGGGGTGACCTTCTCGTAGCCGAGGCGGGTCTGGGCGATCTTGGCCTCGCTCAGCTCCTCCTTGCGCTGCTTGGCCGTCGTACCGATGCCGCTGTCGTCCGTGGCGCTGTCACTGTTGGACTGCAGGGCGTAGCGCAGGCCCGTGTCGGTGACCAGGAAGACCGGGCCCGCGTCGGCCTCGGTGCCCATGACCTGGCGGAAGAGCTGGCCCGAGCCGGCGGTCACGTAGGCGCTGGAGGAGCCGGTGGGCAAGGGGGCGGGGAAGTCGGTGCCTGCCCAGGTGGACAGCGTGGTCTTGTTGCCGCTGCCCACCGAACGCAGCACATTGCAGACCGTGTTGCGGCCGCTGGTGGCGCTGGTGCCGTCGTTGACCGTCTTCGGCCGGTACGTCGGCCAGTTCTTGTCGGCCTCGAACGTCGTGCTGTCGGCGACCGCGCCCGGGCTGACCGGCTGCGCCTCGCCCGTCTGTCCGACGGGGACGAGGTCACCGCTGTTGAGCAGGAGCGTGGCGGTGAACTCCGAGATGCGGGCCACCTTGCCGGGCAGCACCACGTAGTACTTCAGCGCCTGGCCGTCGTTGGCCTTGATGACCTCGCCGACCTTGTCGTACGGCCGCATGTCCGCGGCGGCGAAGGCGTTCGCGGTCGCGCCCGGGGTCCCGTCGGTGATCTTCGGGATCGCGATCGGGTCGCCCTTGTGGAGGGTGTCGAGCCACTCCTGGGAGACGCGCTGCGGGGCGCGGCCCTGGGTGTCGAGGGCCTTGAGGAGTTCGTTGTCGGAGGGGTCGGCGAGGGGGTACGCGGTGCCTTTGGCGTCGACGACGTACTGGGACTTGCCGTCTGGGCCTACGACGTACATGAGGTCGCCGCCGGAGAGCTTGTTCCCGCCCTCGGTCTTGGACCAGTCCTTCTTGGAGAAGACGAACGCGGCCTTCTGGATGGAGCGACCGCCGGCGGAGGGGCTCTCGCAGACCGCCCAGCGCTTCGCCGCCTCGGCCTCGCCGGAGGAGGGCAGGCGGTCGGGGGCGTACGGGATGCCGATGGTGGCGCCGTGCGGGAGCTTGCCGTTGTCGAGGACGTCCTCGTCGACGGTGATCACGCTGTCCTTGTTGGGATCCAGGAGGAGTTTGGCGGAGGCCATGTTGAGGACCGGGTGGAGCTGGGCCTCCTTGCCGGTCTTCAGCACCACGTACCGGGTGGTCGACTCGCTCGCCACGATGACGTGCGACTCGACGTCGGACCAGCCCTTGGGGGCCGTCGGCTTGAACATGCCGATACCGCCGAACACCGCGAGGATCACCACACCCACGACGATGCCGGGCACCAGCGCACCCAGCGGTTTCGGGGCACCTTCCTCCGAACCCGTCGGGGACGGTTGCAGGAAGGACGCGAGCGTGCGGCGCTTCGCGAAGGTGTAGGCGTTGAGTTCATCGCGCCGTGATGCCATCTGTGTCCGCTCTCTCCCCGTGCGGAGCCGTGGAGGACCTGTGGAGATTCGTCCCCCGCCCCCGATTGCCTCTGATACCTCAGGTGTCAGACCCGCCCCCTACTATGCCTGTTGCGTGGGTGTGCTTGTGTCACGGGTAGGGTGCTCGGGCCCTGAGGGGACCGGAGCGCGGCGCGTCGCGCAGGGAATGCCGCAGGGAATTCGGGAGAGTTCGGGGGTTTTGGAGTGATGGCTACCGCAACGCGGAACCGGTCGCGATCGCAATCCGCATCGGGATCGGGTCATGTGAGCGTTTCGGGCCCGTACCGCGGTTCCTTCACGCCGCATCTGAAGTCGCGCTCGGGGCGCGGAGGTTCGTTCACCACCCAGCGGCTGGTGCTGCTGGAGGCCGCGGCCGCGTTCGTGGTGTCCGGCTGGCTCATCGGCCCGATGGCGCTCATGCCGGCGGTCGTGGTCGCCGCGCTGCTCGTGGTGCTCGCTGTCGTACGACGCCGGGGGCGCTCCCTGCCGGAGTGGCTGGGCACGCTGCTGGCGCTGCGGTCCCGGGTGCGGCGGGCCGCGAGCACCCCGGTGCCGCCGGGGACCGACGCGGGTCTGGCGCCCGCCGTGGAGTGCGACCCGAATCTGCGGACGTACAGCTACCACCGCGGCGACGACCGCGACCAGCGGCCGGTCGGGATGGTCGGCGACGGCGACTTCCTCACCGCGGTGCTCCAGGTGGAGTCGGACGCGGGCGCGCTGCGTGCCGAGCGCGGTCGCAGACCACTGCCGGTGGGCCTGGTCCGGGACACCCTCGAAGTCGACGGGATCCGCCTCGAATCGGCGCAGATCGTGGTGCACACGCAGCCCGCGCCCGCGCTGCATCTGCCGCAGCAGTCGGTCGTGGTGAGCAACTACGCGCCGCTGCAGGCCCAGACGGGCTCCCCCGCCGTCCGTATCACCTGGATCGCGCTGAAGCTCGACCCCGAGCTGTGCCCCGAGGCGGTGGCCGCGCGCGGGGGCGGGCTGGTCGGCGCGCAGAAGTGCCTGGCGCGGTCTGCGGAGCATCTGTCGAGCCGGCTGAGCGGTGCCGGTCTGCGGGCCAACGTGCTCTCGGAGGAGGAGCTGACGGCCGCGATCGCCACCTCCGCGTGCGCCAACCCGATGGTGACCGCGCAGGCCGGGCGGAGCGAGGCGCCGCAGCGGCGGACCGAGGAGTCCAGCCGCAGTTGGCGCTGCGACAACCGCCGGCACACCACCTACTGGGTGCGCCGCTGGCCCCAACTGGGCGATTCCGGCACCTCGTTGGCGCAGCTCGTGGCGAGTCTGACGGCGGTGCCCGCGCTGGCGACGACCTTCAGTCTGACGCTGGCCCATGGGGAGCGGCAGGACGTGTCGCTCACCGGGCATCTGCGGATCACCGGCCGCAGCAACCAGGAACTGACCGACGCGCGGCGCGAGTTGGAGCAGGCGGCCCGGCAGGCACGGACCGGGCTCGCCCGCCTGGACCGTGAACAACTCCCCGGCGTTCTCGCCACGTTGCCCCTCGGAGGTGCCCGCTGATGACCACGACGACCACCGAGCCTCCGGCCGACGGCCTCACCTCCCGGCTGCGCTCCGGATTCGGCCTCCTCGGCCCCCGCCACCCCCGCCACTCACTGCCCGTCGACCAGGTGGAGGCGCTGTCGCTGCCCATCGGGGACGACGGCGTGGTGGTGGGCATCGACCCCGAGGGCCGGCCGGCCGTGCTCGGGGTCAACCGCCCGACGCCGTACGACATCCTGCTCATCAGCGGTCTGTGGACGGCCCAGGTGCTGGCGCTGCGCGCGGCGGCCACCGGAGCGCGCGTCGCCGTAGAGACGGGACGGCCGCAGGCCTGGATGCAGATGGTGCACGCGATGGGCGGCGGACAGAACGGCCTCGCCGTCTACGAGGTCGGCCGCGTCCCCCCGCAGGGCGCCTCCGCCGGTACGCCGGTGCTGGTGGTCCGGGACTGCGGTATGCGGCCGCCGCGCGGGCGGGTGACATCGGCGCCCTGGCAGTCCGTGCTGACGCTGCTGCCGTATCTCAGCCCGGTCGCACCGCGGTTGATGCGTCAGGCGCGACTGGTGGGTGTGCAGCGGGTGTCGCCGGACGAGGCGGCGGAGATCGGGCGTGTGATCGGGCTGCCGCGCGCCGACCTCGACGCGCTGCCCACGTTGCCCGACGGCGTCACGCTGTGGTGCACCGAGCGGGACCGCCAGTACGTGATGACTCAGCCGACGGACCCGGAGGTCGGACTGCTGGGCGTGGCCCGCCGCATGGACTGACCTCACCGCGGAAGCGTCCCGTTTGTCTGATTTGGCGGATCCCCAGGGGGATTTGATCCGCTATCGCCGGTCTCGGTTGTGTGGTGGTGCACGAAGGGGTGGGCGGCCCTGCCGAGTCCACGGTTTTCGTGATTAGGCTGGGACTGGGCACGTCACGAGTATCCGCGAGCGGGTGGTGCGTGGCCCAGGGGCTCCGGGGGGACAACCCGGCATATCGGATGTTGCGAAGGGTCGCCCCAGCACGGCATGAGCATGAGGGTGCTCGACCACACCAGGAGGAATTGTGAGCAGCGATCGGGACGGGATCCGCGGGGGCTGGGCCACACCCGGCGATGACCAGCCCGACGACGAGTCCGCCATCGAGATGACGGGCGAGTTCACGATCGACTACGCGCCGCCGGCCTGGTACACGCAGAACTCGTCGGGCGCCTCCGCGCAGGCGTCCCCGACGCCGACTCCGGCGAGCGGTACGGCCACGCCGCCGCCGCCTCCGCCGTTCCCGGTGCCGGCACCGCCCGACAACGCCGGCTGGGCGCCCTCGGCGGCGGTTCCAGACGACGAGGACCCCGAGAGCGGCGACCTCGTGAGCGGCGCGACCATGCGGATCTCCTCCGCCGCGCTGAAGCGGGAGATCGCGGAGCGGGGCGCGGCGACGGACGCCACGTCCGAGCAGGAGCCCCCCGAGACTCCGACCGCTCCGGCCCCAGCCCCAGCCCCAGCCCCAGCCCCAGCCCCAGCCCCAGCCGAGGCTTCCATGGGCGACGAAGGTTCCGTCGAAGGCGCCGATGGTGCCGGAGGCGCGGCTGCCGGTGACTCGGAACCGGGCTCCGGGGAGCGGGAGTTCGAAGGCGAGGCGCCAGACGCTTTGATTCCGGCTGATGACGAAGCACCGGAGAACGGCGACACCGAAGGCACCGACGCCACCGAGCCGAGCGCTGAAGGCGAGGACGGCGCGGTCGCCCACGCAGACACGGCGGACCCGTCGGACTCCACGGGCGACGAGAGCGCGGACGAGCCCGCCGACGACTCGGCCAACGCCCCGGCGGACGAGCCGAACAACATCGACGCTACGACGCCCACATCCACGACCACCCCCTCGCCCGAGGACGACTCCCCCCAGGGAGCCGATCCGGAGACGGGCGCCCCCGCCGACGTCCAGGCCGTTCCGCCGGCCTGGACTCCCCCGCCGGCCCCGCAGAGCGGGGTCCCGCCGCTGCCGCCGTCCTACCAGCCAGCCGCCCCGGCACCGGCCGACCAGTGGCCGGCCCAGCCCCACCCCCAGGCTCAGCCGCAGCCCGAGCCGGCGAACGCCGCCGCACCCCAGCCGCCCGTCGCGCCCCCGGCCCAGCCGCCGTTGCCGCCCCAGCAGCAGCCCCCGTTCCAGCCACAGGCACCACAACCGGCCCCGGCCGCCTGGACCGCCCCGCCCACACCGGCCCCGCCCCAGAGCGGCTACGCCTATCCGCAACCGCCCGCCCCGAACGCCCAAGGCGGCTACGCCTACCCCCCGGCACCCGCACAACAAAGCCAGCCGGTCCCCCCGCCCAACCAGCAGGGCGGCTACGCCTACCCGCCGCCCCCCGCACAACAGGGCCAGCCGGTCCCCCCGTCCAACCCGCAGGGTGGCTACGCCTACCCGCCCGCCGCCGCCCCCCAGGCCGACGCGCCCAGCGTGCCCCCGCAGGGCCCGCCCCCGGTCGCCGCGGACGGCCGCCCCGGCTTCCCTCAGCAGTCGCAGCCGGAGTTCCAGGCCAACCCGCAGCACCAGCCCCAGCCCGACGCGGCTCAGCCCCCTCACCCGCAACCCCCGGTAGACCCCCGCACCGGCGCCGCCTGGCCCCAGCCCATACAGCACGATCAGCGGCAGCCGACCAACCCCGGTGCCGCGCCGCTGGGTTACACCGCCGCCGTGGAGCTGTCGTCGGACCGGCTGCTCAACAACAAGAGGCAGAAGGCGAAGAGCGGGCGGCCGGGTGTCGCGCCCTCGCGGTTCAAGCTCGGCGGCAAGAAGGAAGAGGCCGAGCGGCAGCGGAAGTTGCAGCTGATCCGTACGCCGGTGCTGTCCTGCTACCGGATCGCGGTCATCAGCCTCAAGGGCGGTGTCGGCAAGACGACGACCACCACCGCGCTCGGCTCCACCCTCGCCACCGAGCGCCAGGACAAGATCCTCGCGATCGACGCCAACCCGGACGCCGGCACGCTCGGCCGCCGGGTGCGCCGCGAGACCGGCGCCACCATCCGCGACCTGGTCCAGGCGATCCCGTACCTCAACTCGTACATGGACATCCGCCGGTTCACGTCCCAGGCGCCCTCCGGTCTGGAGATCATCGCCAACGACGTCGACCCGGCCGTCTCGACCACGTTCAACGACGAGGACTATCGCCGCGCGATCGACGTGCTGGGCAACCAGTACCCGATCATCCTCACCGACTCCGGCACCGGTCTGCTCTACAGCGCCATGCGCGGGGTGCTGGACCTCGCCGACCAGCTCATCATCATCTCGACGCCGTCCGTGGACGGTGCGAGCAGCGCGAGTACGACGCTGGACTGGCTGTCAGCGCATGGGTACGCGGACCTCGTCTCGCGCTCGCTCACGGTCATCTCGGGTGTGCGCGAGACCGGCAAGACGATCAAGGTGGAGGACATCGTCAGCCACTTCGAGACGCGTTGCCGGGGTGTCGTGGTCGTGCCGTTCGACGAGCATCTCGCCGCCGGCGCGGAGGTCGACCTCGACATGATGCGGCCCAAGGTCCGGGAGTCGTACTTCAATCTCGCGGCCCTGGTCGCCGAGGACTTCGTCCGCCACCAGCAGATGCACGGCCTGTGGACGAGCGACGGCAACCCCCCGCCGGTGGCCGCCCCGCCGATGCCGGGCCAGCAGGGATACCCGGGACAGCAGCAGTACCCGGCTCCCCAGCAGTACCCGGGCCAGCAGACGCCCCCCGGCCAGCCGTACCCGGCCCAGCCCCAGCCCGGCCCCTACCCGCAGCAGCCCCCGCCACCCCAGCTCTACGGCCAGCAGCCGTACCTGCAGCACCCCGGCGGCCAGGCCTCACCTCCGCCCCCGCCCGCTCCCCCGCAACCCCCTCAGCAGTAACGCCACCCGAACAACGCGAAGGGCGGCCGGTGCTCACAGGCACCGGCCGCCCTTCGGCGTCGTAGGAGCGAAAGAAGCTACTCCGCGTCCGCCGAGATCAACTCACGGCACCGCTTCACGTCCTGGGCCATCTGCTCCAGCAGGCCCTCCAGCGACTCGAACTTCGCCTGCCCGCGCACGAACGCGAGGAAGTCCACGGCGACGTGCAGGCCGTAGAGGTCGAGGCCGACGCGGTCGATGGCGTACGCCTCGACCGTGCGCTCGGTGCCGTCGAACTGTGGGTTCGTGCCGACGGAGATCGCGGCCGGCATGGCCTCGCCCTGGGCGTGGAGGTAACCGGCGTAGACGCCGTCCGCCGGGATCGCGGTGTGGGGCAGGGTCTCGACGTTGGCCGTCGGGAAGCCCAGTTCACGACCGCGCTGGGCGCCGCGCACCACGACACCCTCGACCCGGTGCGGGCGGCCGAGGATCTCGCGGGCGCCCTCGACATCGCCCTCGGCGACCAGGCGCCGCGTCAGTGTGGAGGAGAAGGGCTCGCCGCCGCCCGCCGCACCGCTCACGTAAAGATCCACCACCTCTACCTCGAAGTCGTATGTCCTGCCCTGCTCGATCAGGAAGGCCACATTGCCGGCGGCCTTGTGGCCGAAGCGGAAGTTCGGGCCCTCGACGACCGCTTTCGCGTGCAGTTTGTCCACCAGGACCTTGACCACGAAGTCCGCCGGGGACAGCTTCGAGAACTCCTTGGTGAAGGGCAGGATCAGGACCGCGTCGACCCCGAGGTCGGCCATCAGTTCGGCACGGCGGTGGTGCGGGGCGAGCAGCGGGGGGTGGCTGCCGGGGCGCACGACCTCGCTGGGGTGCGGGTCGAAGGTGACGACGACGGAGGGAACGCCCAGCTCGCGCGCGCGTTCCACGGCGTGCCGGATGATCAGCTGGTGTCCGCGGTGGACCCCGTCGTAAGAACCGATGGTGACGACGCTGCGCCCCCAGTCCTCAGGGATGTCCTCCAAGCCACGCCAGCGCTGCACTGTGACCGCTCCTCATCGAACCCGTGTCCGTATATAGACCTGATGTAGACCTGTGTCATTGACCTCTTGCGCAGGTCTAAGGGTGCCATGCCGGGGGCTCGCGGCCCGCATCGGCCTGAAGGCTGTGACCGGGCGCACGTACGAAGACGGCTATGCCGGAACTCCCACCCCGGCCAGGTTCTCGATCATGCGCCGGGTGCTGGGCCCGACCACCGCGGCCCAGTCCTCCGGGGTGTCGGCCAGCCAGCGGGCCATCAGCGTGGCGAAGCCGGGCACCTCGCGGCCCAGGTCGACGAGCCCGCGGTCGAAACGGGTCGCGCCGGCGGGGGTGCGGACGAGCAGCCGGCCGGTCCGGTGGACGAGGTCGCGGATCTCGTCGTCGTCCCGCCGGCCGGCCGCGTGCAGCAGGGCGTCGAGTACGGCGGGGTCGTGCTCGTGCGCGAGCAGGAACTCCAGGAGTTCGCGGCGCAGGGGGCGGGAGGCCGGGGTGCCGGGGGTGGCGAGCACGACCGCGAGGGCGGTCCTGACCGGCTCCGGGCCGCCGTCCAGGAAGCCGGTGACCAGAGGGAGGAGGACGGACCGGGCGGTGGGGCCGTGGTCGAGGCGGCGGTCGACGTAGACACCGAGGTGTGCGGCCGTCTCCGGCCACCGTACGACGGTCTCGCGCACCAGAGCGGCGGCCCGGCGGGCCAGTGCCGGGGTGGTGACGTCGGCGAGGGTGCGGACCGCCTCGCCCGCGTACGGTCCGTGCAGCCGGGCGCGAAAGGCTTCGAGGACCGGCTCGGGGTGGGTGGTCAGCGCGGCGGCCAGCGCGCTCGGCGGGAACTGCGGGTCGCCGGACGCGAAGTGGCTCAGCGCCTGCGGGAGATGGCGGGCGCGGGTGCGCGGATCGCGGACGAGGAGGGCGAGCGCGCCGCCGTGCAGGGAGCGGTCGGCGGGGCGGGACAGGAGGAACTGGGCCGCGTAGCGCAGGAGTTCACGGTCGGCCTCGGTCCGCACGTGCGGGGCGGCCCGCAGTCCGTACGCCACCGCCGCCACCCGCCGGGCCGGCCGCTCGTCGTGCGCCCACCGGTCCACGGCCCGGCACACCGCCGACGGCTCCTCCTCGGCCAGTACCGCGAGGAGTTCGTCGGCCCGCCCGTGCGCACAGCCGACGAGCACCTCCGTCAAGTCGTCGAGCGCCCGCCGCCGATGCGTGTGCAGCAACGCCTGCGCGGCCGTCGCCACGGTCGCGTGCGGGGTGGCGGGCAACGGCCGCTCGTCGTCGAACCACCGGGTGAGCAGCGGCTGTACGGCGGCGGGGGCGGCGGCGAGCAACTCGGCGGCGGTGTCCAGGAATCGAGGTCCGGTGCTGTCCTGCGGGGGGCTGTCGGCGAGAACGAGCCGCCGCAGCAGCTCGAAGCGCTCGGCCTCCGGCAGACGCAGTGAGGCCCAGAAGTCCGGCCCGAACTCGCTTGGTACGGCGTCCTGTTGCCGCCTCCGTGCCACCAACTGGTCGGCCAGCAGCCGCAGCGTTCCGCCGTACGGCGTCGCGTCGGGCACCCGCGACAGCACCTCGGCGAGCAGCCGCGCGGCCCACCAGGAGTGCGGATCGGCGTCCAGGGCGTCCACCAACTCAGCCAGCCGGAGGGCGAGTTGCGGGGTGGCCAGGAGGAGCAGAGCCTGTACGACGGGGCCGATGCGGTGGTGCGGTACGGGGAGGGGGTGGCCGGCCTGTCGGGTGCTGGGCCGGTGCACCAGGGCGCGCAGGGCCTCGTCGAGGTCGAGGTGCGTGCCCTGGATCCAGTCGGCCAACTCCTCGTGGGCAAAGCGGTATCCGGTGCCGGCCGGCACGAGGAGGCCCTCGGTGAGGACGGCGGACGCCCACCCGGTACCACCGCCGAGCCTCGCGGGCGCGGGCCCCCACGGGAACACCGCCTCGAACGACTCCCGGTCCAACTCCCCCTGCCCCGGCCCGAGACTACGCCGCGCCGCCTCGTGCACCTGCCCGGCCACCCTGGCGGCAAGCCGTCGTACGGCGGTGCCGCGCAGCCCGTTCTCGGCGGCGAGGCGCACGGCGACGCGGAGGCACATGAGGTCGAGGTAGGCCGAGAACACGTCGTCACGGTGGAGTTGGGCACCGGGTGCCGCGGGCAGCGCGGCGAGCACCTCGGAGAGGAGGCGGAGAGCGAGGGGGTGACGGGCGTCGGCTTCGGCGAGGACGCCCTCCGGGATGCGGTAGGCGGCGCGGGCCAGGCGGGCTTCATCCGAGCCCAGGTCACCGAGGTGAACGCAGGCCGGAAGCACCGCCCCGGGGGCTGCGCCCCCAGACCCCCCTTCGGCCTGAACGGCCTCGTCCTCAAACGCCGGACGGGCTGAAAAACGCGGACCGGCGTCGGCAGGCACGGGCGCCCCGGAGGGAACGGGACCAGCCCTGCCGGCCACCGGCACCCCGCAAGGGCCCGGACAAACCTCGTTCCCCGCAGCCGCCCCGGAGACAACCCGACCAGACCAGCCAACCGCACGCGCCCCAGAAGGAACGGGACCAGCCTCGTCAGCCGCAAGCACCCCGGCTTGGACCGGACTGGTCCCGTCACCCGCAAGCGCCCCGGAAGGACCCGGACCAGCCTCATCCGCCGCAAGCGCCCCGGAGCCGACCCGACCAGCCCCGCCGCCCTGAGCCACCCCGGAACGGGCCGGCCCAGCCCCGTCACCTGTGGACGCCCCGAAGGAAGCCTGACCAACCCCGTCAACCGCAGCCACCCCGAAGGGAACCGAACCAGACCCGCCGTCCCCAACCCCTCCAGAGCGGCCCGGGCCAGCCGCATCACCCCCAGGCACCCCAGAGCGGACCGAACCAGCCGCATCACCCCCAACCACGCCCGAGCGGCCCGGACCAGCCCCACCCCGCCCAACCACCCCCGAAGCAAACCCGGCGTACAGCAACTCCCGCGGAAACCCCGCCCCTTCCCAGTACTCAGCCCGACACCCCACCACCAACCGCGCCCCGCTCCCCCGCAACCACTCCCCCGTCCCCCGAGTCCACTCACCCCGCCGATGAGCCAGCACCGGTGGCATCTCCTCGGGACCGTCGAGCAGTAGCAGCAAGGGCCGGCCGGCGGCGCGGGCGGCGCGGGCCAGCCGTTCTGGGCTCATGTCGCCGAGGCCGTGCGGAAGGGCGGCGGAGGCGGCCAGGATGCGGGCCGCCCGGTCCAGCGTCCTGCGGGCCGCGTCCGCCACCGAGCGGTCGTCGTCCCGCAGGTCCGCGCCGCGCAGCCACAGCGTGGGTGCCGGTTCCGCGCCTCCGTTGCGCCGGGCGGCGAGCGCGGCGAGTTCCGTCGTACGGCCGCTGCCCGGGGGTCCGACGAGGCCGAGTACGGCGGCCGGGCCCGCCTCGAACGCGGCGAACTCCCTTGCCACCGACGGCCGTTCGACGGGCGTCGGCACGTATGAGCCGTCGCGGCTGGGGCCGAAGCAGCCCGCGAGTGCCCCCGGGGGCCCGTCCGATCCCACCGACGTGGCCGTCAGTTCCAGCACACCCGCCAGATTGAGGTCGGCGCCGTACGCGGGCACGGTCGCCGCGTTGCGGGCCAGGAGTTCGGCCAGGGGTCCGTCGGCCTCGGTCGAGCGCAGGGGGACCGCGAATCCCGTGTCCCGCTGGCCGGATCGCAGTGCGGTGCCGAGGACGCCGACCACCGCGCCGGTCGTGGCGTCCAGGACCGGACCGCCGGCCGCTCCGCCGCCGAGCCGCAGCGCGTCCCGGCCCGCCGTGCCGATCGCCAACTCCACGGCGTCGTCGAGGAGATGGAAGCGGTCGGTGGCCGTGTAGGTGACGGGGGTCGCGCCCAGGACTCGGGCCTCGCGCCAGCAACCCGCGGCGATGCGGACGTATGTGCCGGTCTCGACGCGGGACCGCACGGTGACGGGCAGCGGGTCGACGCCCAGGCCCTCGGTGCGGACGAGGGCCAGGTCGAGGTCGGGCAGCGGGGTCACCGCGTCGGCGGTCACGAGGCAGGTGCGGTCGTCGGCGGCGTGCAGTACGAGCCGGGGCAGTCCGTCGACCGCTTCGTGGCTGGTGATCACCGTGCCGTGGTGGTCGGCGACGAATCCGGTGCCGCGTGGGCGGCCTGCCAGGTCGCGGATGTGTACCAGTGAGGCGTCACCGGCAGCGGGCTCGGCGCCCTGTGCCGCTCGCTCTTCCCGCGTACGACGGCCACCGCCCGTCCGCGGGCCACGTCCCGCCATGGTCGAACCTCCACGCCGTACACCTGCCCTGTGTTCGACGGTAGGCGTGGCGTGATCGGCGGGACAGATCGCGTGATGAACGCGCCCCCTTCCGCTCCCTCGGTTCACTCCGAGCGCCTGCCCAGGCGGGTGAATAGAAGCGGAGGGTTGGATACACCCTAGGGGTGGGGGAACCGAGGGGGGACCGTGGAGCGGCGGGAACGTAGACCCCGTGACCGCCGCTCCACGGGCGGGACTTGGGTCCCCCCAGGAGTTATGTCACGCGAAGACGGCGAGGCTCTTCGCCTTGCCCTTCTGCTCCTCCACCAGGGCCAGGAAGCGGCCCTCCGGGTCGAAGACGCCGACCGCGCCGACGCCCGTGTACTCCTCGGGGATGTCCAGGCGGACTCCGTTGAGCAGCAGCCTCGCCCGCCGGTCGTCGACGGACCAGCGCGGGAACGCGGCGTCCGCGGCCTCGGCGATCGGCATCACGGTCAGCTCCTGCTGAAGCTGGTCCAGGGTCTTCGCGGTGTCCAGCTTGTACGGGCCGACGCGGGTGCGGCGCAGGGCGGTGAGGTGGCCCCCTACGCCGAGGTCGGCGCCCAGGTCGCGGGCGAGCGCCCGGATGTAGGTGCCGGACGAGCAGACCACCGAGACCACCAGGTCCAGGACGGGGGTGCCGTCCTCGGCGACGGCGTCCCGGATGTCGTGGACGGCGAAGGCGGAGATGGTGACGGGGCGGGCCGGGATCTCGAAGTCCTCGCCGTCGCGGGCCCGTTTGTAGGAGCGCACGCCGTCGATCTTGATGGCGCTGACCTTGGACGGCACCTGCATGATCTCGCCGCTGAGCTTGGCGATCCCGGCGTCGACGGCGTCCCGGGTGACCTTCGAGGCGTCTGACGACCCCGTGATCTCGCCCTCGGCGTCGTCGGTCAGGGTGCTCTGGCCCAGGCGGATCGTGCCCAGGTACTCCTTCTCCGTGAGGGCGAGATGCCCCAGGAGCTTTGTCGCCTTCTCGACACCGAGGACGAGCACGCCCGTCGCCATCGGGTCGAGGGTGCCGGCGTGCCCGACGCGGCGGGTGCGGGCGATGCCGCGCATCTTGGCGACCACGTCGTGCGAGGTGAAGCCCGACGGCTTGTCGACGATGACAAGGCCGTCGGGCGTCCGGGTTTTCTCGGTCATTCGGCGGTGTCGTCCTCGTCCTCGCCGGGCTTCTTGTACGGGTCCGCGTCGCCCGCGTAGGCGGCGCCCGCCGAGACCTCACGGACCTTCTCGTCGGACTGCCGTGCCTTGTCGAGGAGGTCCTCGATGGTCTTGGCGGTGTCCGGCAGGGCGTCCGCGACGAAGGTGAGGGTCGGGGTGAACTTCACGCCGGCCGCCGCGCCCACCGCGGAGCGCAGGATGCCCTTGGCGCTCTCCAGACCGGCGGCCGCCTCGGCCCGCTGCTCGTCGTCGCCGTAGACCGTGTAGAAGACGGTCGCCTCCCGCAGGTCACCCGTGACGCGGGTGTCCGTGATGGTGACGTGGGTGCCGAGCCGCGGGTCCTTGATCCCGCGCTGCAGCTTCTGGGCCACCACCTCTCGGATGAGGTCCGCCAGCCTCTTGGCACGCGCGTTGTCGGCCACTGGTCCGTCTCCTTAATAACTGCTTCAACTACTGCTTCGTGCTGCTTGCTTCAGTCTTCGTCGCTGTGGAGTCTGCGTCGAACCGAGAGCAGTTCCACCTCGGGGCGCCCGGCGACGAGTCGCTCGCAGCGGTCCAGTACGTCGGTGAGGTGTCCCGTGTCCCCGGAGACCACCGCGAGCCCGATCTCGGCCCTGCGATGGAGGTCCTGACTGCCCGTCTCGGCCGCGCTCACCGCGTACTTGCGCTGGAGTTCGGCCACGATCGGACGGACGAGAGAGCGTTTCTCCTTCAGCGAGTGGACGTCGCCGAGGAGCAGGTCGAAGGACAGAGTCCCCACATACATGTGTGTCCGGATGTCCCGCCGGTTCGGGGTATGGGCGCCGGTCTTGGACGCCGATACAGGAACCGTACACGCAACGGCCGGGGCCGATCGACGGAAATTCCTCTCCGCCGACCGGCCCCGATCGCGTGCTGTGACGATCAGCCGCGCGGCTTCTCGCGCATCTCGTACGTCGCGATGACGTCGTCGACCTTGATGTCGTTGAAGTTGCCGAGGTTGATACCGCCCTCGAACCCTTCGCGGATCTCGGTGACGTCGTCCTTGAAGCGACGCAGACCGGAGATGTTGAGGCTCTCCGCGATGACCTTGCCGTCGCGGACGAGGCGCGCCTTGGTGTTGCGCTTGACCTCGCCCGAGCGGACCAGGACACCGGCGATGTTGCCCAGCTTGGACGACTTGAAGACCTCGCGGATCTCCGCCGTGCCGAGCTCGACCTCCTCGTACTCCGGCTTGAGCATGCCCTTGAGGGCCGCCTCGATCTCCTCGATGGCCTGGTAGATCACCGAGTAGTACCGGACGTCGACGCCCTCGCGCTCCGCCATCTGCGCCGCTCGGCCCGCTGCGCGGACGTTGAAGCCGATGACGATCGCGTCGGAGCCGGTCGCCAGGTCGATGTCCGACTCGGTGACCGCACCCACGCCGCGGTGCAGGACGCGGATGTCGACCTCTTCGCCGACGTCGAGCTGGAGCAGCGAGGACTCGAGAGCCTCCACCGAACCGGACGCGTCGCCCTTGATGATGAGGTTGAGTTCCTGCACCAGACCGGCCTTGAGGGCCTCGTCCAGGTTCTCCAGGGAGAACCGGACTCCACGCCGGGCGAAGTTGGCGTTGCGCTCGCGCGCCGCGCGCTTCTCGGCGATCTGACGGGCCGTGCGGTCCTCGTCGACGACGAGGAAGTTGTCGCCGGCGCCCGGGACGTTGGTGAGTCCGAGGACGAGGACCGGGGTCGAGGGACCCGCCTCCTCCACGTTGTCGCCCTTGTCGTCGAGCATCGCGCGGACACGGCCGTAGGCGTCGCCGACCACCATGGTGTCGCCGACCCGCAGGGTGCCGCGCTGGACCAGGACGGTCGCGACGGCGCCGCGGCCGCGGTCGAGGTGGGACTCGATCGCGATGCCCTGCGCGTCCTGCTCCGGGTTGGCCCGCAGGTCGAGCGAGGCGTCCGCGGTCAGGACCACGGCCTCCAGCAGGGAGTCGATGTTCAGACCCTGCTTGGCGGAGATGTCGACGAACATCGTGTCGCCGCCGTACTCCTCGGCCACCAGACCGAACTCGGTGAGCTGACCGCGCACCTTGGTCGGGTCGGCGCCCTCGACGTCGATCTTGTTGACCGCGACCACGATCGGCACGTCGGCCGCCTTGGCGTGGTTCAACGCCTCGATCGTCTGGGGCATCACACCGTCGTTGGCCGCCACCACGAGGATCGCGATGTCGGTCGACTTGGCACCGCGGGCACGCATGGCCGTGAACGCCTCGTGACCCGGGGTGTCGATGAAGGTGATGCGACGCTCTTCGCCGTTGACCTCGGTCGCGACCTGGTACGCACCGATGTGCTGCGTGATACCGCCGGCCTCGCCCGCGACGACGTTCGTCTTGCGGATGGTGTCCAGCAGTCGGGTCTTACCGTGGTCGACGTGACCCATGACGGTCACGACCGGCGGACGCGCGACGAGGAACTCCTCGCCACCCTCGTCCTCGCCGAACTCGATGTCGAAGGACTCGAGCAGCTCGCGGTCCTCCTCCTCCGGGCTGACGATCTCCAGGACGAAGTTCATCTCGTCCGCGAGGAGCTTCAGCGTCTCGTCGGAGACGGACTGCGTGGCAGTGACCATCTCGCCGAGGTTCATCATCACGCCGACGAGCGACGCCGGGTTGGCGTTGATCTTCTCGGCGAAGTCGGTGAGCGAGGCACCGCGCGACAGACGGACGGACTGTCCGTTGCCACGAGGCAGCATCACACCGCCGACCGACGGGGCCTGCATGGCCTCGTACTCCTGGCGCCTCTGCCGCTTCGACTTGCGACCGCGACGCGCGGGACCACCGGGACGACCGAAGGCGCCCTGTGTGCCACCACGGCCACCCGGACCACCGGGACGACCACCGAAGCCGGGACGGCCACCGCCACCACCGGCGGGAGCACCCGGACGGCCGGCGAAACCGCCGCCACCGCCACCGGGACCCGCGGGACGACCGGCGAAACCGCCACCGCCGCCACCGGGACGACCGGCGAAGCCGCCGCCGCCACCGGGACGACCGCCGCCGCCACCGGGACCGCCGGGACGACCGCCGCCACCACCGGGACCACGGCCACCGGGGCCGCCACCGGGACGGGGGCTACCGGCAGCGGGACGCTGCGGCATCATGCCGGGGTTGGGACGGTTGCCACCGGGGCCACCGCCCGGACGCGGAGCGCCGCCCTGCGGGCGGGGCATGCCGCCCGGGGTGGGACGCGCGCCGCCCGGAGCACCGGGACGGGCACCGCCCGAAGCGCCCTGGGGACGGGGACCGCCCTGACCGGCACCCTGCGGACGCGGAGCGCCGCCGGGGGCACCACCCGGGCGGTCGCCGCCCGGACGCGGGGCACCGCCGGGACGGGGCGCCGAGGGGCGCGCCATGCCGGTGGAGCCGCCGGAGGTGAAGGGGTTGTTGCCCGGACGGGGACCGGCCGGACGGGCACCGGGGCGTGCGCCCTGGCCGCCCGGGCGGGGTGCGCCGGGACGTTCGCCGCCACGCTCGGGGCGGTCGCCGCGACCCTGGCCGCCCTGGCCGGGACCGGCCGGACGAGCACCGGGACGCGGAGCCTGGCTCGCCGGACGCGGGGCGCCCGGACGGGGGCCGGAGCCGCCGGTGGAACCGTTGGAGGCAGGGGCGGCGGGGGCCGCCGGAGGTGCGGTGAACTCGGGCGCGGTCGGCGCCGGCGAGGCCGGGGCGGGCCGCGGCGCGGGCCTCGGGCCCGGACGGGGACCACCGGTGGAGGCCGGAGCGGCCGGTGCGGCGGGAGCCGCGGCGGAGCTCTCGGCGACGGCCGGCTTCGGGGCCGGCGGGCGCGGGGCGGCCGGACCCGGACGGGCGGCCTGCGCGGAAGAGGGGGCTGCCGGCCGTGCCGGGGCAGCCTTGCGTGCGGGGGCGGGCTTGCCGCCTCCGCTGCCCTGCTGGAGGGCGTCTGTCAGCTTGCGTACAACGGGCGCCTCGATCGTCGAGGACGCCGAACGGACGAATTCACCGAGTTCTTGGAGCTTGGCCATGACGACCTTGCTCTCCACCCCGAACTCCTTGGCGAGTTCGTATACCCGGACCTTAGCCACTTCGCTCCTTTTAGGTCCGGGTGCGTCCGGACCGTCGCTACTTCATGGGCGTACTCATCGCGTGCTCATCGAGTGCTCATCGCAATCTCGACCTACTTCCAACTCGCGGAATACCGGGCCGCACGGAGGTTCCGTACGACTCGCTCTTACTGTGTTGCCTGCTCGACGTGGAGACGCAACGCCTTTGTGTCGAGCGGTCCCTGGGCACGCAGCGCCCGCGGGAACGCCCGGCGGCGTACCGCCAGGTCGAGACAGACCAGGGCGGGATGCAGATATGCACCCCGGCCGGGCAGCGTACCGCGATGATCGGGGACGCATTCGCCCTCGACCGCCACGATCCGCAGCAGTTCCTTCTTGGCCGCTCGCTCCCGGCACCCCACACAGGTGCGTTCAGGGCATGCGCGGGCTCGCGTCCGGCCAGACACTGCTAAGTCTACCTCCCCGCACCGACCTCACCCCTGCGGGGGAAGAATCGAACGGTTGTTGTCGTGATCTAAGCCACGGGCGGCTGAGATCTATTCCCCTGGCTGGTCGGACGGCTGTTCGGTGTCCGGACGGATGTCGATCCGCCAGCCGGTCAGGCGGGCCGCAAGCCGGGCATTCTGCCCTTCCTTGCCGATCGCCAGCGAGAGCTGGTAGTCCGGCACCGTCACCCGCGCGGAGCGGGCCGCGAGGTCCACCACCTCGACCCTGGAGACCCGCGCCGGGGACAGCGCGTTGGCGACCATGTCGGCCGGGTCGTCCGACCAGTCGACGATGTCGATCTTCTCGCCGTTCAGCTCGCCCATCACCGCGCGCACCCGGCCGCCCATCGGGCCGATGCAGGCGCCCTTGGCGTTCAGGCCGCTGCGGGTGGACCGGACGGCGATCTTCGTACGGTGGCCGGCCTCGCGGGCGATGGCGGCGATCTCCACCGACCCGTCGGCGATCTCCGGCACCTCCATGGCGAACAGCTTCTTCACCAGATTGGGATGCGTACGGGAGAGCGTCACGGACGGACCGCGCACACCCTTCGCGACCCGGACGACGTACGACCGAAGGCGCATCCCGTGCGGGTAGGTCTCCCCGGGGACCTGCTCCTGCACCGGCAGGATGGCCTCCAGCTTGCCGATGTCGACGAGCACGTTCTTCGGGTCGCGGCCCTGCTGGACCACACCGGTGACGATGTCGCCCTCACGGCCCGCGTACTCGCCGAGCGTCGCGTCGTCCTCGGCGTCGCGCAGCCGCTGCAGGATGACCTGCTTGGCGGTGGTGGCGGCGATCCGCCCGAAGTCGGACGGGGTGTCGTCGAACTCGCGCGCCTCCTGCCCCTCCTCCAGGTCCTCGGGGTCCTCCTTCGCCCACACCGTCACGTGGCCGGTCTCCCGGTTGAGCTCCACGCGCGCGTGGCGGCGGCTTCCCTCGGTGCGGTGGTAGGCGATGAGGAGGGCCGACTCGATCGCCTCGACCAACAGGCTGAAGGAGATCTCCTTCTCCCGCACCAGACCCCGCAGGGCGCTCATGTCGATGTCCACGGCTACGCCTCCTCTGTGTTCTCGGCGGTCTCTTCGTTCTTGTTCTTACGGTTGAACTCGACCTGGACGCGGGCCTTGACGACATCCGCGAGGGCGAGCCGCTTGGCGGTCGGCTTGCGCCCCTTCACGCCGGGCACCTCCACGTCGATGCCGTCGTCGTCCACCTCGATGATGCGGGCGACCAGCTCGCCGCTCTCGGCCAGCTGGAACCTCACCAGCCGGTCGGTGGCGCGTACGTAGTGCCGGTGTTCGGTGAGCTCGCGCTCGGCGCCGGGGGTCCCGACCTCAAGGGTGTACTCGCCCGCGCCCATCGCGTCGGTCTCGTCGAGCTTCGCGGAGAGCGCACGGCTCACATCCGCGATCTGGTCCAGATCGGCACCCGTGTCGGAGTCGACGACCACGCGCAGCACCCGCTTGCGTCCGACCGAGTCCACTTCGACCTCTTCGAGATCGAGTCCCTGGGAACTGACGAGGGGTTCCAGCAGTTCTCGCAGCCTCTCGCTCTGGGTCGTGCTCATCCGGGTGACTCCTCGGCCGCGTGTGCTGTTGTGGGTAGGGCGCGTGTCAGCTCAAAGGGTATCCGGTCCCGGAGTGTGTTGCCGCCCACCTGCGGACCGACCGGTGCCGGTGACTGCCGTCGGGCGGGTGCGCGGGTACCGTGATCACGGGCGCGCCGCCCTTCCGCCGTTTCGTTCGTACGAGCCCCCCGAGGACGATCTGCCGTGCCGTTCCCCCCACCTCCGCGCACCCTCCCGGGGCCGCGCAGAAGGAGCCTGCTCGCCTCGGCCGCCGGAACCGCCCTCCTGGTGGGCTGCTCCAACGGCGCCGACGACACCGAGAACACCGCGGGCAGCCCCTCGGCCGCCGAGCGCGCACGCGCGCGTGCGGCCTCCGACAGCGAGACCCTGCTCGGGCACTACGACGCGGTGCTCGCCGCCCACCCGACGCTGGCGGCGCGACTGGACCCGCTGCGCACGGAGGTCGTCCGGCACGCGACGGCCTTCGGGGGCGGAAGCAGTGGCTCTACGGCCACGACGTCCGCCACGGCCACCGCCTCGCCGTCCGTTTCGGCCTCCGCCGTGCCCGCGACCGAGGGCGACGCCCTCGCCGGGCTCGCCGCGGCCGAGCGGGCCCTCGCCGACCGGCGGGCCAAGGCGCTGCTCGACCTGCCCGGTGAACTGGCGCGACTGCTGGCCTCGGTGGCGGCGGCCGGGGCCGCGCACGCGTATCTGCTGACGGAGGGCACCAAGTGAGCGACGAGGAGAAGAAGGCGGCGCTGACCGCGCTGCAGGCCGCGCTCGCCGCCGAGCACGCGGCGGTGTACGGCTACGGCGTGGTCGGCGGGCGCATCCGGGAGGGCCGGCGCACGGAGGCCAAGGCGGCCTACGACGCGCACCGGGCCCGGCGGGACGCGCTCGTGCGCGAGGTGCGGGACCTGGGCGCCAAGCCGGTGGCCGCCTCGGCCGCGTACGCGCTGCCGTTCCCGGTGCCGGACTCGGCCACCGCCGTACGGCTCGCCGCCGACCTGGAGGAACGGGTGGCCGGGGTCTACTCCGACCTGGTGCGGGCCGCGACGGGCGGGCTGCGCGGTACAGCCGCCGAGGCGCTGCGGGAAGCGGCGGTCCGGGCGGTGCGCTGGCGCGGCGGGAGCGTACCCTTCCCTGGTCTCGCCGAGCGGGCCGCGACCCCCACGGCCTCGGCGACACCCACGGCGTGATCCGCACGGGGACGCAGGACGGCAGTACCGCAGGAAGGGAACAACTCGCGCATGGCTTTCGAACCGCCGCGGCGTCTGGTGAGGGCGCTCGGTGAGACGGCACCGAGCGGTGACGACTGGTTGGAGAAGCTGCCCGAGGTGGCCCAACAGGCCGTTGATCTACGCGAGTTGACCGTGGAGCGGGTCCAGGCGCCCGGTGGGCGCAGCAGCCTGGTCGTGCTGGTGCGCAGGCCCGACGGAACCCCGGCGGTGCTGAAGCTCGCCCCGCACCGGGCCCGGCCGGAGAGCGAGCGGGCCGCGCTCGCGCGCTGGGGCGGCCTGGGTGCCGTCCAGCTCGTCGAGCCGTTCGCGGCCGAAGGTGTGCTGGTGCTGGAGCGCCTGCATCCGGATGTGTCGGTGCGGTCGCTGCCGGAGGCGAAGGCGTTGCTGGAGGCGGCGGGGACCTTGCGGCGGCTGTGGGTGGAGCCGCCCGGGGATCACGCGTTCGAGACCGTGGCCGAGCGGACGGGCCGGCAGGCCGAGGCGATGCGGGGCAGCGGGGAGGAGGTGGCCTCGCTGGTCTCGGCCGCGCTGGATGCCCGGGAGGAATTGTTGGCGGCGCCGCCCGAGGTGCGGTTGCTGCACGGGACGTTTCGGCAGAGCAAGGTGCTGGCCGCTGAGCGGATGCCGTGGCTTGCCGTGGGGCCGGATCCGGTGGTGGGTGAGTGCGCGTTTGACCTGGCTCGGTTGGTGCGGGACCGGGTGGAGGATCTGATCGCCACGCCGTCGGGGGCGTCTACCACTCGGCGACGGGTGAAGCGGCTTGCGGAGTCGTTGGATGTGGATCAGGAGCGGTTGCGGGGGTGGACGTTGTTCCGGGCGGTTGAGTCTGGAGTGAGGGCGCTTCGAGTTGGGCGGCCTCGGGATGCTGAGTTGTTGCTGGAATTTGCTGGGTGGCTTTAAGGCGCGCTTTTAGGTGCGGGTTCGTTGTCGCTGGGCGCGCAGTTCCCCGCGCCCATGAAGCGGGATCACCTGAGCGTTAGTTTCAAGGCCAGGGCCGGGCAGTCCGCCGCTGCTCTGCGGGCCCTCTTGCGCGTTCGGGGTGGGATGGGGCTGCCGTCCACCAGCGGGTAGCCCCACTCGTCCAGGGTGATGTGGTCGGGGAGGATCTCCGCGCAGAGGCCGTGGGCCTGGCAGGACGTCCAGTCGATGTCTATGTGCTGGTCCATGGTCAGTGGGCCTCGTTCGGGATCGGGAGCAGGGGCGTGGGGTCGGTCGCGGTGCACAAGCCCCTTGCGTGGGCGTCGAGTTCGGCCGTGAAGGTGGTGAGGGCGCTGCGGACCAGGCGGACCGTGCCGTCGGGGTGGTGGCAGGCGCCCCGGCCCTCGACCAGGCCCGACCAACGGGCCACGTCCTGGCGGGCGTCGGCCTGGGGGCCCGGGGTGGCCAGGGTCCGGAACGCGGAGGCGATGCGCGGGAGGCCGTTGAGGCAGGGGCCGCACTGGCCGGCCGACTGGAGGGCCAAGTAGCGCAGGACACGGGCGGTTTCGGCCAGGCCGCAGCGGTCGGCTGGGAGTGCGGCGAGGACGCCTGCTCCCAAGTCGCCCGCGTCGAGCGTGCGTTGGGCTGCCTGGTCGGCCGGTATCCAGGTGCCGTGGTAGCCGCCGACGAGGATCGCCGACATGCCCTGGAGCGGCAGCAGACGGTGCAGCGGGAGGCCGAACGGGGCTTCCACGACCCGGACTTCGCGCCCCGGCACATGCAGGGTGCAGAGCGTGCTGCCCGGCTGGGCCGGGGTGCCCGCGCTGCGGAACCAGTCGGCGCCGTAGCGGGCGACCAGGGCGAGGTGGGCCAGGGTCTCCACGTTCTGGACGAGTGTCGGGGCCTTGTTCACCCCGCGTTCGCGGACCGGCGGGCGTTGGTCGCGAGGCAGCGGGGCGTTCCCGGAGACGTACTGCGCGAGCGCCGAGGCCTGGCCGGACAGGAAGCGTTTGGGGAGCCGTACGACGCGTACCGGCAGCGGGTCCTTGCGCTGGGCGAGGGCCGATTCCAGGTAGGACGCGCCGTCCTCCACAGCCAGGTGCGCCTCCCCCGCGCCGACCGCCCGGGCCGCCAACTGGAGCCCGTCCAGGACGAGATGAGGTGAGAGGCGCAGGAGGGTCTTGTCCTTGCGGCTGGCCGGTTCGCCCTCGGCGCCGTTCGCGACGACGACGGGGGCGCAGCCGGTGCGGCGGCTCGCGTCGGTGACCGCGACCAGTTTGCGGTAGGTCGGGAACGCGGCGCCTCCGCGTCCGGTGAGGCCGGATTCGGCGACGGTTCTCAGCAGGCCGTCGGGGTCTCCGTACGACAGTGGGCCGTAACGCAGTTCATGGGTGGCGAGGTCGGCCGCGGTGCCGCCGGGGGCCAGGAGGCGGGGGGACATGTAGACGTCGGTGAAGGTCGTGGTGGTCATGAGTGGGCTCCTTCGGCGGTGCGGAGCAGGGCTGCCGGGGTGCGGCGGGAAGCGCGGGCGGAGTGGGCCAGGCGGATGCCGAAGGCGGCGACCACGGCGGCCACGCAGGACACGGTCAGCCAGGTCATCCAGTCGGTGCCGGTGTCCGTGCCGATGCCGATGCCGTGGATCAGGGCGACCGGCCAGGAGGCGTAGGCCAGCCAGTGGACCGCCCGCCAGGTGCGGTGGCCGATGCGTTCCCTGAGGAGGCTGGTGACCAGGACCGCGAGCATCAGGTCGAGGGCGACCGTGCCGAGGCCGAGCCAGAGGGGCTGGTAGTCGGAGACGAACGGCACGAACGCGTCGACGACGCCGATGCTGACGTATCCGTCGACCACCGCCACCGCGATGTGCAGGGCCAGGAAGGCGGTCGCGGAGAGGGAGAGGGTGCGGTGCAGGGTGACCGTGCCGAAGCGGGGCAGGCCGGGGAGCCGGGTGCGCAGGCGGACCGCGATGCCGAGCAGGACGACGACCGTGAACAGGACGAGGCAGACGGCTCCGGTGGCGCGGTTGGCGTACCAGAGGGTTTCGGAGGTCATCGTCCCGCAACTCCCTGACTCGTCACGGGAGTTGTGGGCCAGCCCGGGGTCGTGACGACCGTGCCGTCCTGGGCGACCAGGCGGGCGGGCAGGCCGAGGCGGGTCAGCCAGCGCTCGGCGCCCGCGCCCTTGACCAGGGATGCCGTACTCGCCGCGTTGGCGTCTGCGCTCGTCGCGGCGGCGACCGAGACCGTGCGCCAGGGGCTACGGACGGGAAGGCCGGTGCGCGGGTCGACGATGTGGTGCAGCTCATGGCCGCTCCGGCGCCAGGTGCGGGCGGCGGTGCCCGAGGTGGCGAGGCCGCCGGAGCGCAGGCCGACCGTGGCGTACGTACCGTGCGTGGGCGTCTCGTCGACGGAGCCGGTGACGTCCTGGACGCGGATGTTCCAGCCGCCGGCCGGGGGCTCCCCCGCCACGGCCGTGTCGCCGCCCAGACTCACCAGGACTCCGCAGCCGGCCACCTCGGCGAGCATCGCCGCCGCCTTGTCGGCGGCCCAGGCCTTCGCCGTGGCGCCGAGGTCGAGGCGGACGCCGGCCGGGACGGTGACCGTACCGGTCGTGCGGTCGAGGTCGATCGTGCGCCAGCCCGGGGCCCGCTTGACGGTGAGCCGGATCGGGCGGTCGTCCTCGCGGACGAGGGTGAAGTCGCGGTCGTAGCCGATGGCGTTCATCGCGGAGCCGACGGTCGGGTCGACCGCGCCGTCCGTCGCCTCGGCGGCGCGCAGGGCGACCGCGAGGGCCTCGGCGAGCAGCGGGCTCACGGTGACCGGGCGGCCGGCAGCCGCGTCGAGGGCGGCGAGTTCGGAGTCGGTACGGAACCTGCTGCAGGCCGCGTCGACCTCGGCGAGGTGCCGGGCGAGGAGCAGGTTGCAGGAGTCCAGCAGGGCCGGGTCGGTGACGACCAGCCGGACGCTGGTGCCGAGGGCGCGCCAGTCGGCGGCGGCCGTGGTGCGCGGGGCGGTGGTGGCGGTGGTCATCAGGACGCCCCCGACGTGGAGTCGGTGGAGCCGCCGGAGGACGACGTCACACCGGACGAGGAGGACTGGAGGTCCGAGGAGGATGAAGAAGATGAGGACGAGGACGAGCTGTCCGTGCTGGACGTCGTGGACGAGGCGGACGGCGAGGGCGTCGCAGTCGAAGAGGCCGACGACGAACCGGTGTTGGTGTTGCTCGCCGTGGTGTCCGCGTCGGTCGACGTCTGCATCGTGCCGACCAGGGCGAACACCCCGGCGGCCGCCGCCAGTGTGACCGCCGCCGTGGCCGCCGCGATGCGCCGCCTGCCTCTGCGGACCGCCGCAGCGGCCCCACGCTCCTTGACTGTCATGGTCGTTCCCCTCCGCAGTGACTCTCTGTCACTCACTACGGTCGGGGAACGACCTGAGAGAAGTCTGTGAGGCGCCCATACGCCTCCCGAGAACTCTCTGAGAGCTTTATTTACGCGGTCGAGCTCATACAGCCAGGCGGGCGATCGCCTCGTCGACCGTCAGTTCCTCGCGCTCGCCGGTCCTGCGGTCCTTCAACTCCAGGACGCCTTCGGCCGATCGGCGGCCCGCGACCAGGATCTTCGGTACGCCGATCAGCTCGGAGTCGGTGAACTTGACGCCCGGGGAGACCCCGGCCCGGTCGTCGACCAGGACGCGCAGGCCGGCCGCGCGCAGCTTCTCCGAGACGTCCAGGGCGAGTTCGGTCTGGAGGGCCTTGCCGGCGGCTACGACGTGCACGTCGGCCGGGGCGACCTCGGCGGGCCAGCACAGGCCCTTGTCGTCGGCGGACTGCTCGGCGAGGGCGGCGACCGCGCGGGAGACGCCGATGCCGTAGGAGCCCATGGTGACGCGGACCGGCTTGCCGTGCTGGCCGAGGACGTCGAGCTTGAGGGCGTCGGCGTACTTGCGGCCGAGCTGGAAGATGTGGCCGATCTCGATGGCGCGGTCCAGCTTGAGGCCGGTGCCGCACTTGGGGCAGGGGTCGCCCTCGTTGACGACCACGACGTCGACGTACTCGCCGACCTCGAAGTCACGGCCCGCGACGACGTTCCTGGCGTGGGTGGCGTCCTTGTTGGCGCCGGTGATCCAGGAGGTGCCGGGGGCCACGCGCGGGTCGGCGATGTAGGTGACCTTGTCGCCCAGGCCCTGCGGGCCGACGTAGCCGCGGACCAGGTCGGGGCGGCCGGTGAAGTCCTCCGCCGTCACCAACTCCACGGGGGCGGGGGCGAAATGGGCCTCGACCTTGCCGAGGTCGACCTCGCGGTCACCGGGGACGCCCACGGCCACGATCTCGCCGTCGACCTTGACGAGGAGGTTCTTGAGGGTGGCGGAGGCGGGGACGCCGAGGTGGGCGGCGAGGGTCTCGATGGTGGGGGTGTCGGGGGTGGGGATCTCTTCGAGCGCGGGCACGCCGGTGGCGTCCACGGGCTTCAACTCGTACGTGATCGCTTCGGTGTTGGCGGCGAAGTCGCAGTTCGGGCAGTCGGCGAAGGTGTCCTCGCCGGCCTCGGCCGGGGCGAGGAACTCCTCCGACTTGGAGCCGCCCATCGCGCCCGCGGTGGCGGCGCAGATGCGGTAGTCGAGGCCCAGGCGCTCGAAGACCTTCTGGTACGCCTGGCGGTGCAGGGCGTAGGAGTGGGCGAGGCCCTCGTCCTCGGTGTCGAAGGAGTACGAGTCCTTCATCAGGAACTCGCGGCCGCGCAGAACGCCGGCCCGCGGGCGGGCCTCGTCCCGGTACTTGTTCTGGATCTGGTAGAGGATGACCGGCAGGTCCTTGTAGGAGGACGCCTGGTCCTTCACCAGCAGGGTGAAGATCTCCTCGTGGGTCGGGCCGAGGAGGTAGTCGCCGCCCTTGCGGTCCTGGAGGCGGAACAGCTCGGGGCCGTACTCCTCCCAGCGGCCGGTCGCCTCGTAGGGCTCGCGCGGCAGGATGGCGGGGAGCAGCACCTCCTGGGCGCCGATCGCGTCCATCTCCTCACGGACAACCCGCTCCACGTTGCGCAGAACCCGCATGCCGAGGGGTAGCCAGCTCCAGATACCGGCGGCCGTGCGGCGGACGTAGCCGGCCCGGACCAGGAGCTTGTGGCTGAGGACCTCGGCGTCCGCCGGGTCGTCGCGCAGCGTCTTCGCCATCAACTGGGACATGCGCTGGACCGGTGCGTTCGCCATGGTTCTCGTACTCCTGCCGGGAAAGGGTGATGGCTAGGAGGTTAGCCGGGCGCGCTGTGCCGGTGGAAATCGGTTAACCGCGGCGACGCAGCGGAAGTGGGGCGCCCATGACGGCGTACGGCTTCGGGGCGCTGGGGAACAGGACCTGGCGGGCGAGGTCCTCGTAGCCGAGGGAGTGGTAGAGGCCGCGGGCCGGGCTGTCGGTGTCGATCGCGGAGAGGATCGAGCGGGGTTCGGCGACGCTGTCCGTGACGGTGGTGATCAGGGAGCGGCCGACACCGCGGTTCTGGTACTGCGGGTGGACGTGCAGCTCGGTGATCACGAAGGAGTTGTCGAGCCATGCGTCGTGGTCGCGGGCGCGGAGGTACGGCTCGACGACGGTGGACCACCAGTGGGCGCGGTCGTTGGGCATGCCGTAGACGAATCCGACGAGGCGGCCTTCCGCGGTGGCGCCGAGGGCTCGGGCGCCCGGGTAGGTCATGTGGCGCAGGACGATCTGACGGCGTACGGCCACCTCGTCCGCCCCCAGGCCGAAGGCCAGGGCCTGGACTGCGAGGGCTTCGTCCACGTGGGCGGACAGGTCCAGGGGACCGATCACGACGTCTTCGGGGTGGCGGTGGCCGTGACCTGGGAATCGCAGCATGCCGGGGAGACTACAGGCAGTGCTTGGGGCTCAGAACTGCGCGCGGGGTTCCGGTCAGAACAGAACGCTCATGAACGCGCCGACCTCCTGGAAGCCGACCCTCAGGTAGGCCCGCCTGGCCGGGGTGTTGAAGTCGTTCACATAGAGGCTGACGACCGGGGCGACGTCCGCCAGGGCGTAGCGCAGGACGGATGCCATGGCGGGTGCGGCCACTCCCCTGCCCCGGTACTCGGGGGCCACCCACACGCCCTGGATCTGGCAGGCCCGGGTCGTCGCGGCGCCGATCTCCGCCTTGAAGACGACCTTGCCGTACTCGTCGAGGCGGGCGAACGACCGCCCGGAGCCGACGAGTTCGGCGACGCGCGCCTGGTACAGCAGTCCCCCGTCCCCCGCGAGCGGGGAGACGCCGACCTCCTCGGTGAACATGGCGACGCAGGCCGGCATGATCGTGTCCATCTCGTCCTTGCGGATGCGGCGGACGTAGGGGTCGGGAGCGATGTCGGTGGGCAGCCGGTCGGCGACCATGAGGGGCTGGTGGGAGCGGACCTCGCGGGCCGGGCCCCAACTGGGTTCGAGGAGCCGCCAGAGCTGGGCGGTGGCGTCGGCCGGGCCGACGATGGAGGAGCAGCGGCGGCCGGCCCGGCGGGCGCGGTCGGCGAAGGCGCGGACGGCCCGGGGGGTCGCGCAGATCGGCACGAGGTTGGCGCCCGCGTAGCAGAGGGACGTCAGCATCCCGTCCTCGTACCAGCCCCACATCTCGCCGCCGAGCCGCCACGGGTCGAGCCCCGCGACCTGCACCCGCGAGGTCACGAAGGCGTTCGTGACCGGCTCGCGGTCCAGTACGGCGAGCGCGGCGTCCAGGTCGCTCGGTTCGAGGACCCGGGAGGTGGTCTGCGTCAACACGGTCGGGAGCCTCACCCTGGGGTCTGCGGATCTCAGCACTTTACCCGGCAGAGCTTTGCGGCGCCGCCCCGCGCCGCGACCGTTCCGGGCCCGCGTACAGGTGTGCCCCGGCACCCGCCCTGAGGGGGCGCCGGGGCACGGACGTGGAAGAAGGCACTCAGCCCGCGACCGCCACCGAAGGCTCGCCGGAGGCGACGCCGTCCGCCTCCATCTGCTCGGCGATCTTCATCGCTTCCTCGATGAGGGTCTCCACGATCTTCGACTCGGGGACGGTCTTGATGACCTCGCCCTTGACGAAGATCTGGCCCTTGCCGTTGCCGGAGGCGACCCCGAGGTCGGCCTCGCGGGCCTCGCCCGGACCGTTCACGACACAGCCCATGACCGCGACGCGCAGCGGGACCTCCATGCCCTCCAGGCCCGCCGTGACCTCCTCGGCCAGCTTGTAGACGTCGACCTGGGCACGGCCGCAGGACGGGCAGGAGACGATCTCCAGGCGGCGGGGCTTGAGGTTCAGGGACTCCAGGATCTGGTTGCCGACCTTGACCTCCTCCACCGGAGGCGCGGAGAGCGAGACGCGGATCGTGTCGCCGATGCCCTGCGAGAGGAGCGCGCCGAAGGCCACCGCCGACTTGATCGTGCCCTGGAAGGCCGGGCCCGCCTCGGTGACGCCGAGGTGGAGGGGGTAGTCGCACTGGGCGGCGAGCTGACGGTACGCCTCGACCATGACGACCGGGTCGTTGTGCTTCACCGAGATCTTGATGTCCTGGAAGCCGTGCTCCTCGAAGAGGGACGCCTCCCAGAGGGCGGACTCGGCCAGCGCCTCGGGGGTCGCCTTGCCGTACTTCTTCAGCAGTCGGCTGTCCAGCGAGCCCGCGTTCACACCGATGCGGATCGGGGTGCCGTGGTCCTTCGCGGCCCGCGCGATCTCCTTGACCTTGTCGTCGAACTGCTTGATGTTGCCGGGGTTCACCCGGACCGCCGCGCAGCCGGCCTCGATCGCCGCGAAGACGTACTTCGGCTGGAAGTGGATGTCCGCGATCACCGGGATCTGCGACTTGCGGGCGATGGTGGCCAGCGCGTCGGCGTCGTCCTGCGTGGGGCAGGCCACGCGGACGATCTGGCAGCCGGACGCGGTGAGTTCGGCGATCTGCTGGAGGGTGGCTCCGATGTCCGACGTACGGGTGGTCGTCATGGACTGCACGGACACCGGCGCGTCGCCGCCGACCGCCACGGATCCGACCTGGATCTGCCGGCTCTTGCGGCGCTCGGCGAGCCTGGTCGGAACGGACGGAATGCCGAGAGAAATCGCAGTCATCTGCTGTGCAACCCCAAGTCGTGGATCAAGGCCCCGGTCCCGGAACAGCGGGCTCCAGGCTTCGAGATTACGTCAAGCGTGCGGGCCGGAGCACATCCCGGAGGTAAACCCACTCAATGGGGAGCGGCCCCGCACGAACAATGCGAGGCCGCCACGAACCAGGGGTGACTAGGAGATTTTCACCGGGTTAACCACGTCCGCGACGAGGACGAGCAGGGTGAAGCAGACGAAGATCCCCGCCACCACATAGGCGACCGGCATCAGCTTCGCCACGTCGAACGGGCCCGGGTCCGGGCGCTTGAGCACCTTCGCCAGGTTCCGCCGCAGCGCCTCCCACAGGGCGCCCGCGACATGCCCGCCGTCGAGCGGGAGCAGCGGGAGCATGTTGAAGAGGAACAGGGAGAGGTTGAAGCCGGCGACCAGCATCAGGGCCATGGCCAACTGCTGGGTGGGCGGGATGTCCAGGGTGAAGATCTCGCCGCCGACGCGGGCCGCGCCGACCACGCCCATCGGGGAGTCGGCCTGGCGGGGGGCGCCGTCGAAGGCCGCGTTCCACAGGGCCGGGATCTTGCCGGGGAGGTCGGCGATGGAGTCGACGGCCTCGCCGAGGCGGTCTCCCATCCAGGTGACCGAGTCGCCGAAGTCCTGGCGGACGATGCCGGTGGCGGCGCTGAAGCCGAGGAAGCCGGCGGTGACGTACTGCCCCTGGACGATCTGGCCGCTGGAGTCCTTCTTGGCGACCTGGTTGCTCGCGATCTTCGCGTGCAGGGTGACGTCCTGGCCCTTGCGCTCGATGACGATCGGGACCGTCTTGCCGGGGGCCGCGCGGATCAGGTCGGACAGCTTGTTCCAGTCGGTCGTCTTCACGCCGTTGAAGCTGAGGATCTTGTCGCCGGCCTTGAGGCCGGCGGCGGCGGCCGGGGAGGCCGGGTCGGTGGACTTGCAGGTGTCGCGGTTCTGGCTCTGGGCGATGACGCACTGGGAGACCGAACTCACCGTGTTGGTCTGCTGCGAGATGCCGAAGCCCATCAGGACGGTGAGGAAGAGCGCCACCGCCAGGATCAGGTTCATGAAGGGGCCCGCGAACATCACGATGACCCGTTTCCAGGGCTTGCGGGTGTAGAACAGGCGGGTCTCGTCGCCGGGCTGGAGTTCCTCGAAGGCCGCCGAGCGGGCGTCCTCGATCATGCCGCGCCAGGGCGAGGTGGAGCGGGCGGTGATCCGGCCGTCGTCGCCGGGCGGGAACATGCCGATCATGCGGATGTAGCCGCCGAACGGGATGGCCTTGAACCCGTACTCGGTGTCGCCCTTCTTCCGGGACCAGATGGTCGGGCCGAAGCCGACCATGTACTGGGGCACCCGGATGCCGAAGAGCTTCGCCGTGGACAGATGCCCCAGCTCGTGCCAGGCGATCGAGACCAGCAGGCCGACCGCGAAGACGACTATGCCGAGGATCATCATCAGGGCTGTCATGCACGCGCCTCCGCGTTCGCCGTGGTCGTCTGCGCTGTCAGTTCGCGGGCCCGGGCACGCGCCCAGGTCTCCGCTTCGAGGACGTCCGGCACGGTCAGCGAGGTTCCCCCGGCCGGTGTCCCGTGTTCGTCGACCACTCGTGTCACCGTCTCCATGATGCCGTTGAACGGCAGCGCGCCCGTACGGAACGCCTCCACGCACTCCTCGTTCGCCGCATTGAACACCGCCGGGGCCGTGCCCGCGAGCTGTCCCACATGCCGGGCGAGGCCGACCGAGGGGAACGCGTCGGTGTCGAGCGGGAAGAACTCCCAGGTCGACGCCTTGCTCCAGTCGAACGCGGGCGCCGCGTCCGGGACCCGCTCGGGCCAGCCGAGCCCGATGGCGATCGGCCCGCGCATGTCGGGGGGCGTCGCCTGGGCGATTGTCGAGCCGTCCGTGAATTCCACCATCGAGTGGACATACGACTGCGGGTGCACGACCACCTCAATGCGATCGAAGGGAATGTCGTACAGCAGGTGCGCCTCGATCACTTCGAGCCCCTTGTTCACCAGGGTCGCGGAGTTGATCGTGATCACCGGGCCCATGGCCCAGGTGGGGTGCGCGAGGGCTTCCGCGACGGTCACGTTCGCCAGCTCCGCCTTCGTACGGCCGCGGAAGGGGCCGCCGGACGCGGTGACGACCAGCTTGCGGACGTCGGCGCGGGTGCCGGCGGCGAGGGCCTGGAAGAGCGCCGCGTGCTCGGAGTCGACCGGGATGATCTGGCCGGGCTTGGCGAGCGCCTTCACCAGCGGGCCGCCGACGATGAGCGACTCCTTGTTGGCGAGCGCGAGGACGCGGCCCGCCTCCAGGGCGGCGAGGGTGGGCGCGAGGCCGATGGACCCGGTGATGCCGTTCAGTACGGTGTGGCAGTCCGAGGCGGCGACCTGGGTGGCCGCGTCCGGTCCGGCGAGGATCTCGGGGAGTGGCTCCCCGGTGCCGTACCGCGCGGTGAGCGCTTCGCGCAGTGCCGGTACGACGTCCTCGCGGGCGACCGCGACGGTCCGCACCCGGAGCCGGTGCGCCTGCTCGGCGAGGAGCCCGACCCGGCCCCCGCTGGCGGCGAGGGCGGTGACCCGGAACCGGTCCGGGTTGCGCAGCACCAGGTCGATGGCCTGGGTGCCGATGGACCCGGTGGACCCGAGGATCACCAGGGCCTTGGGACCGTCGCCCACGACGGGGTCGTAGACGAGATGTGGGTCGGCGAGGGGTGCTGGACTGTCGCTCATCTCTCCATTGTTGCCGCAACGGATGCCGTGGTGGACAGCGGTTCCCTCGAGCGGGTGGCTTATCAGCTCTCGTCGGTTATTGAAGCGAAATCACCGTTTGTGAATGTGGCGTGAAGTTCATGTGATAACACTTCAGTCCTGCGCCGGTGGACGACCGGTGCGGTGACGAGATCCTGGGGGGATTCTCCATGCGGATACGCGCTGCCCTGCCCGCGCTCGCGGGCGCCGTGATATTCACCGGCACCTTGCTGAGCACCCCGGCCGAGGCCGCCGGCGGGGTCACGATCTACCACGTCTGGTTCGACAGCCCGGGTTCGGACAACCGGTCCAACACGAGCCTCAACGGCGAGTGGGTGCAGATCAAGAACACCAGCCGGTCGGCGATCTCGCTCAAGGGGTGGGTCCTCAAGGACGTCTCCAACCACCGGTACGTCTTCAAGAACATCAAGATCGGTGCGGGCAAGTACATCAAGGTGCACACGGGCAAGGGCTCGGACACCGCGTCGAACACGTACCAGGGCCGCGCCGCCTACGTCTGGAACAACACCAGCGACACGGCGACGCTGACCAGGTCGACCGGCAGCAAGGTCGACACCTGCTCCTGGACGACGCGGGATCCGAGCGACAAGTACTGCTGATCCGGGGTCAGTCGACGGGTCGGTGGACGTTCTCCACCTTGCTGGGTCCGGGGGTCGCGTCGGCGATCCACGGGCCCTCGCCCGACGGGTCGACGATGCCCTCTTCCAGCCACTGGTAGGCACCGCCCATGACCCCCTTGACCACCTTGCGGTCGAGGTCGTCGGTGTTGGTCCACAGGCGGCCGAAGAGTTCCTCGACGCGGATGCGGGACTGGTGGCAGAAGACGTCGGCGAGTTGGTAGGCCTCGCGGCCGTGATCGCCCTGGGAGCGCAGGAGTTCGGCCCGTACGCAGACCGCGCTCATCGCGAACAGTTCGGCGCCGATGTCGACGATCCGGCCCAGGAAGCCCTGCTTGGTCTCCATGCGGCCCTGCCAGCGGGACATCGCGTAGAAGGTGGAGCGGGCCAGCTTGCGGGAGTTGCGCTCGACGTAGCGGAGATGCTTGGAGAGGTCGATGCCTTGGCGGAACTCGCCGTAGGTGCCCGGGAGTTGGCCGCTGCCCGCGACCAGCTTCGGGAGCCACTTGGCGTAGAAGACACCCGCGTTGGCGCCCGCCTTCGCCTTGTCCTGGAGGGACTTGTCGGGGTCGATGAGGTCGCCGGCGACCGTGAGGTGGGCGTCGACGGCCTCGCGGGCGATGAGGAGATGCATGATCTCCGTCGAGCCCTCGAAGATGCGGTTGATACGGAGGTCGCGCAGGACCTGTTCGGCGGGTACCGCCTTCTCGCCGCGAGCGGCCAAGGACTCCGCCGTCTCGAAGCCTCGTCCGCCGCGGATCTGGACCAGCTCGTCGGCCATCAGCCAGCCCATCTCGGAGGCGAAGAGCTTGGCCAGCGCGCCCTCGATCCGGATGTCGTTGCGGTCCTCGTCGGCCATCTGGGAGGAGAGGTCGAGTACGGCCTCCAGGGCGAAGGTGGTCGCCGCGATGAAGGAGATCTTCGCCCCCACCGCCTCGTGGTCGGCGATCGGCCTGCCCCACTGCTCACGGGCCGCCGACCACTCACGGGCGATCTTCAGACACCACTTGCCGGCCGCGACACAGGACGCGGGCAGCGAGAGGCGACCCGTGTTGAGGGTCGTGAGCGCGATCTTCAGGCCCGCACCCTCGGGGCCGATGCGGTTGGCGGCGGGCACCCTGACCTGGTGGAAGCGGGTGACGCCGTTCTCGATGCCGCGCAGGCCCATGAAGGCGTTGCGGTTCTCGACGGTGATGCCGGGCGAGTCGGTCTCCACGACGAACGCGGTGATGCCGCCCTTGCCGTGCTCGCTCTTCGGCACCCGGGCCATCACGACCAGCAGGTCGGCGATCACGCCGTTCGTGGTCCAGAGTTTCACCCCGTCGAGGACGTACGCGTCCCCGTCCCGCACCGCGCTGGTCGCCAGCCGCGCCGGGTCGGACCCGACGTCCGGCTCGGTGAGCAGGAAGGCGCTGATGTCGGTGCGGGCGCAGCGGGGCAGGAACTCCGCCTTCTGCTCGTCCGTGCCGAACAGCTTCAGCGGCTGCGGTACGCCGATCGACTGGTGGGCGGAGAGCAGCACACCGACCGCCGGGGAGGCCGAGCCCGCGAGGGCCAGCGCCTTGTTGTAGTACACCTGGGTGAGGCCGAGGCCGCCGTACTTGGTGTCGATCTTCATGCCGAGGGCGCCGATCTCTTTGAGGCCGCGGATGACCTCGTCGGGGATGCGTGCCTCGCGTTCGATGCGGGCGGCGTCGATCTCCGTCTCGCAGAAGACGCGCAGCTTGGCGAGGAACTCCTCGCCGCGACGCGCGTCCTCGTCCGGCGGCATCGGGTGCGGGTGGATGAGGTCGAGCCGGAAGCGGCCGAGGAACAGTTCCTTGGCGAAGCTGGGCTTGCGCCAGTCCTGTTCCCGGGCGGCCTCCGCCACCTGCCGGGCTTCTCGCTCGGTGACGGTGGGTTTGCTGGATGGAGCGGACATGAGGCTCACCTCGCCGCGAATCGGGCCCTGGCCCCTCGGCGGTTACCGATGGGTGCTACCCGTTCGTATCTACCCGATCCGCCGCGAAGCGGCCACCCTTCGCGCGTCCGTTCAGCCGATGTCGACGGAGTACGCCTTCGTGTCAAGACGGCCCGAGCCCTTGAAGACCTCGGTGCCGGACTCGATGCCGGAGAGGTACTTGTCATTGCTCAGCAGCTTGCGGCGGACCAGGGCCTGGGTGAAGTCGTCGATGTTCAGGGTCGCCTTGGTGGTGTTGGCCCGGCGGACGAAGGAGTACACGTTCCAGCCGATGTCGCCCTGGTAGATGTCCCACATGGCGCCGTCGAGGCTGACGCTGCCGTACTTGGTGCCGAGGGGGCCCGCACCGCCCTGCCGGTTGAGCCAGATCATGATCTCGTCGGTGGGCTGGTCCTGCCAGTCCGCGGTGTTCTTGGAGTGCAGCCACAGGTCGTACGCGACATCGAGCGTGCCGGGGTTGCTGCTGAGCGAGAAGTCCCAGCTCGTTCTCACCGGCTTGCGGTCGCCGACCCGGATCGGCAGCCCGGTGGTCGCCTTGTCGACCTTCCAGCCCCAGTGCCAGCCGAGGACGGTACTGGCGTACGACTTCACGTCGGCATCCGTGCCCTTGGCGTTGTTGGCCCAGCTGAACGACGTGCCCCACGAAATGGTGGACCCCGACTGGGAGTTGTCCCAGACGCACTGGCTGCCGGTGGCCTTGTCCTGGCCCCAGAGGTTGTTGTTCACGTAGTACTTGCCGAGCGTGACGGTGTCGTAGGCCCCGCACTTCTTGCTCGACTCGCCCGCCTGGGCGACGGTGACGCCGGCGACAGCCGTGAGGGCGACCGCGGCGGCGGCCAGCACCTTCGCCTTCTTCGAGAGGCGGGGTCTGCGGTGTTGCATCGGGGGTCCTTCCGGGGGACGGTTCGTCTACGACCTCTCAGTGGCCGCCGACCCGCCCGGAGGTTGCCTCGGAAATCGCCGATCAAGGCTTCGAGAGAAAGTGTCGAAGCGCTTCGACAACCTATGGACACCCCACACCGCCTGAAGCTAATGTCGAACCACCCTCAGTCGCCCTTGTCAGCAATGCGCACTGTCGAAGCGCTTCACAAAGCTTGGAGAGCTGGATGGTCACCCTCGCCGAGGTCGCCCAGCACGCCGGAGTCTCGGCGAGCACGGTGAGCTATGTCCTCAGCGGCAAGCGGTCCATCTCCGGAGCCACCCGGCAGCGGGTCGAGCAGAGCATCCGCGAGCTGGGCTACCACCCGAACGCGGGCGCCCGCGCCCTGGCCAGCAGCCGGTCGAACATCATCGCGCTGATGGTGCCGCTGCGGACGGACATGTATGTGCCGGTGATGATGGAGATCGCCATCGCCGTGGCGACCACCGCCCGCCTGCACGGCTACGACGTTCTGCTGCTCACCGGCGAGGAGGGTCCCGACGCGGTGCGCCGGGTCACCGGCAGCGGGCTCGCCGACGCGATGATCCTGATGGACGTCGAACTCGACGACGAGCGGCTGCCGTTGCTGCGCGGCACCGACCAGCCGTCCGTGCTGATCGGGCTCCCGGCCGACACCACCGGACTGACCTGTGTGGACCTCGACTTCGGGGCGACCGGCGCGCTCTGCGTCGAGCATCTCGCGAAGCTCGGTCACCACGACATCGCTGTCATCGGCGAGGCACCCGCGGTCTACGAGCGGCACACCGGCTTCGCCGAGCGCACCCTCGACGGACTCCGGTCCCGGGCACGGGAGTTGGGCCTGCGGGTGCTGCATCGGCCGTGCGAGGGCGGGTACGACGCGATGTCGGTGACACTGGCCCGGATCTTCGACGAGCGCCCCGGCACCACGGGCTTCGTCGTGCAGAACGAGTCGGCGGTCGAACCGCTGCTCGCGCTGCTGCGCCAGCAGGGCCGGGCCGTGCCGGAGGACGTGTCGGTGGTCGCGGTCTGCCCCGACCAGGTCGCCACCCAGGCCTCGGTGCGGCTGACGTCCGTCGCCATCCCCGCGCAGGAGATGGGGCGTTACGCCGTCGAGCATCTGGTGGCCAAGCTGGACGGGCGCGGCAGCGACGAAGTCGTGCTGATCGCACCCGAGTTGACGGTACGGGCGAGCACCGGACCGGTGCCCGCCGGCACTTCCTGACCCCGCTTCTCCCTCCGTATGCATCCGTGCCCTGCGGGCACCTCATGTCCTTTGGGGAGCACCCTTCGTGAATCAGCCTGCCGAGAACCAGATCAGCCGGGGCGCGGTCAGCCTCGCGCAGTCCTCACCCACCGTCGGCACCTTCCGTGAGCGGGACGGCGCGCTGGAGTGGACCGGCCGTCAGGAGACCCTCCGGGTCGAACCCTGGGGTCCGGACGCGGTCCGGGTGCGGGCCCGGCTCGGCGGTCCGCTGCTCGACGGGCTGCCGGGCGCGCTGCTGGAGGAGGCGCCGCCCACCGAGGCGAGCGTCAAGATCGAGGAGGGCCAAGGGACCCTGACCGTGGGCGCGTTGACCGTCCACGTCGACGCCGAGGGCCTGATCCGCTTCCTGCGCACCGCCGACTCGGCCGAACTGCTCGCCGAGGAGCGCGCCCACTTCTGGTGGCCGGGCTCGCGGCTCTACACGGCGGTCGGCAACGGCCACCACCGGCTGGAGCAGCGCTTCGCCGCGTACGAGGACGAGAAGCTGTACGGCCTCGGGCAGCACCAGCACGGGAAGTTGGACCAGAAGGGCCTGGTCGTCGACCTGGTCCAGCGCAACGCCGAGGTGGGCATCCCGGTGCTCGTCTCCAGCCGCGGCTACACCCTGCTGTGGAACAACCCGGCGATCGGCCGCGTGGAGCTGGCCGGCAACGGCACCCGCTGGGTGGCCGATTCGGCCCGGCAGCTCGACTACTGGATCACCGCGGGCGACCCGGCCGAGGGCCAGCGCCGCTACAGCGCGGTGACGGGCCGTACGCCGATGCTCCCCAAGTGGGCGGCCGGCTTCTGGCAGTGCAAGCTGCGCTACCGCACCCAGGACGAACTCCTCGCGGTGGCAAGGGAGTACAAGCGCCGGGGCCTGCCCCTCTCGGCGATCGTCTGCGACTTCTTCCACTGGACGCACCTGGGCGACTGGAAGTTCGACCCGGCCGAGTGGCCCGACCCGGCGGCCATGGTCCGCGAACTGGACGAGCTGGGCGTGAAGTTGGTGGTAAGCGTCTGGCCGTCGGTGTCGCCCCTCAGCGAGAACCACTCGGTGCTGGAGCAGCGCGGCCATCTGATCGGCACCCAGTACGGCCCGATGGCCCACGCCGACTGGCCGGACAAGGGGGTCGCGTCGACGGTCCAGGTCGCCTTCTACGACGCGACCAACCCCGGGGCCCGCGAGTTCGTGTGGTCGAAGATCCGGGACAACTACCTTGTGCCGTACGGCATCACGGCCTTCTGGCTGGACGCCTGCGAGCCCGAGCTGAAGCCGGGCTTCCAGGAGAACCTGCGCTACTGGGCGGGCCCGGGTCTTGAGGTCGGCAACCTCTACCCGTCCGAGAACTCCCGCACCTTCCACGAAGGGCTGCTGGCCGAGGGGGAGTCGGAGGTCATCACCCTCAACCGCTCGGCGTGGGCGGGCAGTCAGCGCCACGGCGCCGCCCTGTGGTCGGGTGATATCGGCACCGACTTCCCGACCCTGCGCCGCCAGATCGCGGCCGGCCTCAACACCGCGCTGTCGGGCATCCCTTGGTGGAACACGGACATCGGCGGCTTCCACGGCGGCGACCCGGACGACCCGGCGTACCGCGAAGTCATGGTCCGCTGGTTCCAGTTCGGGGCGCTGTCGCCGCTGATGCGCCTGCACGGCTTCCGCGACCCGGGCATGCCGCTGGGCCCCGAGATGACCGGCGGCCCCAACGAGGTCTGGTCGTACGGCGATCAGGCCCTGCCGATCCTGGAGAAGTACCTGCGGCTGCGCGAGCGCCTGCGGCCGTACGTCCTGGAGGTGATGCGCGCCGCGCACGAGGAGGGGCTGCCGGTGATGCGGCCGCTGTTCCTGGAGTTCCCCGGGGACCAGGCGTCCTGGTCGGTCGACGACGCGTATCTCTTCGGCCCGGACCTGCTGGTCGCCCCGGTGCTGACGGCGGGTGCCACGGCCCGTACGGCGTATCTCCCGGCGGGTGCCTGGTGGACGGACGCGTGGACGGGCGAGACGTACGAGGGCGGTACGGCGGTGACGGTCGACGCGCCGCTGGACCGCATCCCGCTGTTCCTGCGGGACGGGGCGAAGCTGCCGGTGGCGGAGTAACTACCCTGCGGAATACGGCCGTTGGCCCGAGCCTTGACGCTTCCGTTGCGCGGAACTGTGGGCTCCGTCATAGCCGCCCCGATCTTGTTCTGCTGGAGTCGTGCGATGGTGCTCCGCAAGCTCGCCGGCGCAGCGGGCCTGGCCGCGTTCGCCCTCTACCTCTGGGGCCTGCTCCACCTCGTGGGCGCGCTGCTGGAGGCGGAGGACGGCGGCACCGACTCGGCGCCGCTGCGCCCTTGCCGCACGGCCGGCCGGCAGTACGACAAGAAGGTCCTGAGCGTCACGGACTATTCGGTGGACTACGTCCCGCTCCGGTTCGTCTGCGAGACGGCGGACGGCGGGAGCTATGTCGCCGACACGGTTCCCGGCTACGTCAATCCGGCGGTGGGCGGCCTCGCGCTGGCCGCGCTCGGCTGCCGGGTCGCCGCGCTCGTCGTGGCGGAACCGCCTGGTCCCCGGCTCGGCTGACGGGCGTTACTTACCGGTAAATCTCTCACCACATGAGCATGACAACGCGGTCGACGAGGGTACGTAAGCCCTTTCTCCGTCCCCTGCGAGAGGAACCGCTGTCGTGTTCTCCGGTCCCCCGGCCCGCACCGTGGCCAATCTGCTGCTCCGGCCGGGCTTTCGGTCCCGCCGTACGCCCGACGTGGTCTTCGACCGTCTGCTCGCCGACGCCGGGCAGACGAAGGGCGATGAGCCGTTCGTCGACGAGTTCCGGTTCTTACTGCGATGTTGGGCCGGCGCCGAGAACCTCACTCCGGTCGGCTGGCTGTCGGCGCGCGGACACGTCGGCCGGCATCTCACCAACCGGGCCCGGATCCGGCGGCTGATCGCCGAGCACCCGGAGATAGCCGAAGAGCCCGTCGACAGACCGGTGTTCGTGGTGGGCCTGCCGCGCACCGCCACCACGCTCACCCACGGTGTGCTGTCCCTCTCCGAGGAGCACCGCTGCCCGCTGCTGTGGGAGTTGCTCACACCGGACCTCGAACTCGGCCCGGAACAGCGGGAGTCGGCGATCACGGCCGCACGTCGACTGGTCGGCGGCATCGATCTGCTCACCCCACGCTTCCGCGACATCCACGGCCTGCGGCCCGAGGGCCCGGAGGAGTGCACGTTCGCCCTCCCGCACACCGTGATGCCCCTGTCCCAGGCCCGCATACCCGAGTACCTGCCCTGGCACGACGCGCGGGACTTCGAACCCGACTACCGCCATCTCAAGCAGGTCTACCAGGTGCTCCAGTACGGCCGCCCCCGCCGCCGCTGGGTCCTCAAGTCGCCGCTGCACCTGGAGAACCTGGGGGCCCTGCACACGGTCTTCCCCGACGCCACGATCGTGTGGACGCACCGCGACCCGGCCACCGTCGTGGCCTCGTTCTGCAGCCTGGTCGAGCACGGCATGACCGTGAGCACCCACCCCCTCGACCTGCACGGCATCGGCGCCACCTGGCTGGAACTGCTCAGCCGCTCCGCGTCCCGCGGCCTCGCGGCCCGCGCCGCCGTCCCCCGGGACGCCCTGGTGGACGTGCCCTACTCCTGGCTCGGCTCCGACCCGGCCGCGGGTGCCCCGAAGCTCTACGCGGCCGTCGGCGCCCGCTGGACCGACGCCGACGCGGCCCGGCTCCCCCAGGTCGCCGCCCGCCCCAAGGGCACCCGTCCTCACCAGTACGACCTGGCTCGCTACGGCCTCACCCGCGCCGATGTCGCGTCGGCCTTCGCGGACTACGACGCCCTGCGCGCCGAGGTCGAATCGGCCTGACGGCACGGGCCGGCCCCGCGCGGGTGCCGGCCCGGCCGTCCACCGGACTTGCTCAACTACTGGTGACGCTCTCGCTGTTGGTGGTGAAGGCGAGGCCGCCGGACGAGGACGTGATCTCGAAGCCGAACTGCAGGTCCCCGATGGTCACGTTGCCGAACCAGCCCTTGGTGTCCTTGATCCACTTGAGGATCGGCAGGATGTCGATCGTGCCCGACGAGGAGTTGGAGCTGCGGACGAACGAGAAGACGTCGTTGCTCCCGTTGTTGCCCTTGTAGACGGTCCAGGTGTTGCTGCCCAGCGTCAGCGTGCCCTGCGACGTACCGAGCGGACCGACCGCACCGGTCTTGTTGACCCAGAGCATGATCTCGTAGGCGTAGTTGGTGTCCCAGATGTCGTACGAGGTGTTGTACGCGCCGGACGACGGCACCGTGACGTTGTAACTGCTCGTGAGCGAGCCCAGCGAGGTGATCGACTTGCCGATCACCTTCTTGGCGTTGGGGTAGGCCTTGATGCCGCCGGTGTTGGGGTGGTTGGCGGTGACGCCCCAGTTGGTACCGGAGTTGGCCCAGATGCACTGGGTGCCGGCGCCCGAGCCCCAGATGTCGTTGTAGAGCGTGTAGCCGTTCAGGGTCGTGCTGCCCCACTGGTCGCAGGAGCTCCAGACGGCGGCGGAGGCGGGGGCCGAGGCGAGGCCGATGGTGGCGCCGAGCGCGAGGGCGGGAGCGAGAACGGCCGTGATGACACGGCCCAGCTTGCGTGTTGCCATGGTGTCCCTTCCATGGGTGGGGGGAGATTGCGAGTGGCTACCGCGCCCCCAGGGTGAGGACGCGGTCTTCTCCGGCGACGAGTTCGAGCGGCTGCGCGCCGGCGGAAGTCCGGAGTTCGACGCGGTGGGTACGGGACGGGCGGACGACGGCGGTGGCACCGTGGGGGTCCCAGCTCAGGTCGACCTCCGCCCCGAACCTCGTGCGTACGCCGGCGAGTTGACCGTGCGGATACGCCGCCGGGAGCGCGGGCAGCAGGACCAGCCGGTCCGGGGTCGACTGCACCAGCGTCTCGACGAGCACGCCGGGCAGGGTGTGCGCCGCGTCCGCGTTGTAGACGTCGCGGTTCGGATAGTGCGCGCTCATCAGCGAGGCGTGGAAGAAGTCGCCGTCGAGCACCTGCCCCAGGGCGTGCGCCACGCGTTCACCGTCCCGGAGGCGGGCGGCGACGAGCGCGTGGTGGAGGTGTCCGTGCGCGGAGTCGTTCTCGGCGCCCCGGAGTTGGAGGGCGCGGTGCGCGGCGGACGCGAGCCGCGGGGTGTCGTAGGGGTTGATCTCGTCGAGGGGCCAGACGCCGTAGAGGTGGCTGAGGTGGCGGTGGTCGTAGCTGTCGTCCAGACCTGGCCAGGCCCATTCGGCGAGGGCGCCGTCGGCGTTGACGCGGTGCGGTGGGAGCCGGTCGGCGAGGGCGCGCCAGCGGAGGGCCTGCGGGGTGTCCGGGTGGTAGGCGGCGGCGGTGCGGAGGGCGTGGCGGGCGGCGGAGAGATCCATGGCCGCGTTGATCGCGCCCCAACTGGCGTTGGCGGGGCGGTTCTCGGGCGAGTAGGAGGGGACGAGGACCAGGTGGCCCTCCGAGTCGGTGGTGGTGAGGAAGTCCTCGTAGAACAGGGCGACTTCGGCGAGTGCGGCGGCGGTGCGTGGGTCGTGTGTGCCGCGTGTCTCGTCGTGGTCGACGAGTGGTTTGAGGAGCCAGTCCGCGCCGGCGGTCCACAGGTGCAGCGGGTATTCGCGGCTGAAGTGATACGACAGCCCTGACTCGCCGTCGGTGTGCGCGGGGGCGACGACGCCTCGGGCGCCGAAGACGGCACGGGCGTTCTCGCGCCAGTCGTTGAGCTGACGGTGGATCAGGGAGGCCAGGGCGTCCGTGACTTCGGGGAGGGCGGCGCTCGTGGCGGAGGCGGTCTGGAGGTTGAGGTTGGCGTCGTTGGTGAACGCCCCGGACCAGGCCGTGTTCCAGTCGCCGGTCCACAGGCCGGTGAGGCGGGGTGGGAGCAGGCCGCTGGAGGAGAGGAGGTGGTAGCGGCCGGCGGCGAAGAGGCGCTCCAGGAGAGCGGGGCTGCGGGGGCGCTTGAGCAACTCGGTGCCGGGGAGGGCGCGTTCGGCGGGGTCGGCATGGAGATCGAGGGTGACGCGGCCGTAGGCGGTGCGGTGGAGAGCGAGGTGCCGGTCGAGAAGGGCCCCGTAGGGCTGCGTCCGGTCGATCAGGTCTCGCAGGGCGTCCGTCTCCGCCACGACGTCCAGTTCGCCGCGGTGGCGCCGGACGCGGGTGAGGAGGAGGACCTCGGTGGCCCCGGTGACGCGAACCCCGTGCGGGGCGAGTCGAGTTGTGCCCCCGGTGACCACGGCCAAGGTCACCCCGGTGTACGCGCGGCCGCTGTCGGGATAGCGGACACGGAGGCTGAGCAGGGCACCGTCGGGAGTGAGAAGCTTGCCGTGGCCGACGCTCAACCCCGCCGGGGCTCCGGGGAGTTCGTGTTCCTGGGCGAGGTCGAGGGTGAGGTCGGGGGCGGTGACGTGCTGGACGATCACGTCGTCGGCCCGGGACACGAAGACACGGCTGCGCCAGTCCGCGCGGTGAGCGGTTGCCTCACCGGTGCTGAAGTCGACGGACCTGCGACAGTCACCTTCCGCTCCGGCGCCCGGTTGCCCACGCAGCCGTATCTGGAAGGCCGGATGGAAGGGCTGCACCCACTGGAGCGGACGACCGTCCGTGAAGCTCTCGGCGGCAGTGAGGTCACCGGCCAGCAACCTGTCCTGGAGCGCGGGGAGTTCGGCGGCGAGTTCCGGGGACCGGGCGTGCTCGCCGCCGTTCGGGCGGACGAGGGTGTGGTGGGTGACGATGACTCGGTCGTCGCTCGGGTCACCGAACACGAGAGCACCGTGCCGGCCGTTGCCGCTGAGGAAGGCGTCCTCCCAGCGGCTCGCGGGGTGGGACTCCCAGGTGGCGTGGACGGGACCCTCGGTCATGGCCGCAGCACCGCCACGCCGTAGCGGCCGAGGGTGATGTGGCCCTCGACTGTCGTGCCGGTGAGCAAGTCACCGTAGGTGCCCGGGACTTCGACGGTGACCGGCTCGCGTCCGTGATTGAGCAGGAACAGGAGGGCTCCGCGTCGCACGGCCTCGACGCACCCGGGGAGCCCGTCGACCACCGGACGGGCGCCCGTGTCGGCGGCGATGCGGGTGAGCAGGGCGCTGAGGGCCTGGGGCTCGGGGAGGGTGGAGACGTACCAGGCGCGGCCCTTGCGGAGGATGGCCGGGTAGGCGTCCAACTCGCCGCCCTTGTACGGGATTACCTCGTCGACTGCGCCGTCCTCAGGCTCGATCTCCTCGGACCAGAGCGTCCCGCGGAAGCCCTCGCACTCGACGGTCTCCCCCGCGTCCAGCGGCCACCACTCGTGCAGGGTGCGGATGCCGAAGAGGTCGCGGAGGCGGGGGTCCATGCCGCCGGGGCGGACCCGGTCGTCCTCGTCGGCGATGCCGGTGAGGAAGCCGCAGACGAGGGTGCCGCCGTCGCGGACGTACGCGAGAAGGTTGTCGATCGCGGTGTCCGTGAGCAGGTAGAGCTGCGGGACGACCACCAACTTGTAGGCGGACAGGTCGTGTTCGGGGTGGGCGAAGTCGGTGGTGAGGTGGGATTCCCAGAGGGCGCGGTGCCAGGCGCGGAGGACGTCGGGGTAGTCGACCTCGGTGGAGGGACGGCCGTCCTGGGCGCCAGCCCACCACGCGTGCCAGTCGTGCAGGATCGCGATGTCGGAGGTGAGGTGAGTGCCCGTCACCTCGCCGCCGATACGGGCCAGTTCGGCGCCGAGTTCCTTGACCTCCTGGAACGTGCGGCCCCGCTCCCCCGCGTGGCTGAGCATCCCGGAGTGGAACTTCTCCGCGCCCTGCCGGGATTGGCGCCACTGGAAGTAGCAGACGGCGTCGGCTCCGCGGGCCACGGCCTGGAGGGACCAGAGGCGGTTGAGGCCGCGGGGCTTCGGGTGATTCACTCCGCGCCAGTTGACCGATCCGGCCGCCTGCTCCATGAGTATCCACGGGCCGCGCGCCTGCGAACGGGTCAAATCCTGCACGAGGGCCGCACTTTGGGCGCCGAGCGGATCGCGCGGGTCGGGATAGAGGTCGACCGAGACGACGTCCTCCTCCTCGGCCCAGCGCCAGGTGTCCTGCCCCACCCACAACGGCATGAAGTTGGAGGTGACCGGGAGGTGCGGGGTGTGCCGGCGGACGATGTCGCGCTCCGCGATGCAGCACTCCAGGAGCATGTCGGATGTGAAGCGCCGGAAGTCCAGTACCTGGGTGGGGTTGTTGAGGTAGTGGGCGTGACGCGGGGGCAGGACGCCGTCCCAGGTGTCGTAGCCCTGGCTCCAGAAGGCCGTTCCCCAGGCCGAGTTGAGGGCGTCGAGGGTGCCGTAGCGCGTACGCAGCCAGCGGCGGAAGGCGACGGCGGCCTCGTCGCCGTAGTCGAAGGTGCAGTACTCGTTGTTGATGTGCCACATCGTGAGGGCGGGGTGGCCGCCGTAACGGGCGGCCAGGTCCTCGGTGATGGCGGCGGCGTGGCGTCGGTAGACGGCGCTGGAGTGCGAGAAGTGCTGGCGTCCGCCCCACCATTCGACCCGGCCGTCCGCGTCGCGGGGCAGTGTCTCCGGGTGGAGGCGGCCCAGCCAGGGGGGTGGGGAGGAGGTGGGGGTGGCGAGGACGACGCCGATGCCGTTGTCGTGCATCAGGTCCATCAGCCGGTCGAGCCAGCCGAACTCCCTTGCCCCCGGCTCGGGTTCGAGTTTCGCCCAGGAGAAGACGCCGAGCGTGACGGAGTTGACACCGGCGTCCCTCATCAGCCGGACGTCCTCGTGCCAGATCTCCTCGGGCCACTGCTCGGGGTTGTAGTCGCCGCCGAAGAGGACGCGGCCACGGGTGGCGTCACTGAGCCGGGGTGGGGGCAGGGGGCGGGACGGGGGCATCAGACCTGATCCCCGTACTGGATGCCGCGTCCGTTGGTCGCGAGGTACACGCGGCCGTACACGCGCGGGTCACCGGTGATGGCCTGCCCCGTCCAACCCCACTGGTGCTGATCGTCGTTGATCCGCACCCAGGTCTTCGCCTCGTCGTCGGAGCGGTAGACGGCGGTGATGGTCTCGGTCGAGCCGACCTGATAGACGGCGGGGTACGCGGCTCCGTCGGCCGCCCTGCCGAAGCCGAGGGTGTACGACGCCCAGCAGCTGTCGACCTTCGAGAAGCTCGCGCCGCCGTCGACGGACCGGTACAAGCCGTTCCACTTGACGCTCAGCCACAGGTCACCCGATCTGCCGGGCGCCGCGGCCAACTGGAACTGGCTGTCTCCTGCGGGCAGTCCATCCGCACGCGCGGTGAACGAGAGGCCACTGTCAGTGCTGGCGTATAGCGTTCCTGTGTCGGTGTCGTATGCGTAGAAGAGCGTCGGGTCGGCCGGGTCGGCGACCGGCGTGGCGCCCTTCGGGAAGGAGGAGATCTCGGACCAGGTCGCGCCGTTGTCCGCCGAGCGGTGGGCTGCGTACTTCGTGCCGTCCCAGTGCACGAAGGACCACAGCAGCGTACTGCCGTCGGCGTTGGTGGCGATCGGCCCCGGTGCGTCGTGGGCGAGGGAGGGCTGGGCAGCGAAGGGCGCCCAGGTCCGGCCGCCGTCCCCCGAGTACGCACCGTTGCCGTTGTCGCCCCAGCCCGTGCGGACGACGTACGACGGCCTGTCCGCGGCCTGCGCGATCCCCGTCGCCGACCCGAACACGGGGTTCGCCGCCATGCCGCGCGACGGAGACGCCGTGAGCCGCTCGTGGTACATCACGCCGATGTCCCGCGAGGCGCTGATCAGGTGCGCCTCCCCGACCGGGGGCGAGATCAGCTGGATCACGGACGTCTCCTCCAGGCCGCGGATCCTCGGTGCCCAGTGGGTGAGGTCACGGGTGCCGTAGAGGGTGGCGCCGGTGCCGTAGACCACGTGCTTCGAGTCGTACGGGTCCACGGCGAGCGCCTGGATCCACCAGCCGAACTTCGGCTGGTCCGCACCCCACTTGAGGAAAGGAGTCTCGGACACGTCGAGGACAGCGGTCTCTTTGAGGGACGTCCAGGTGCGGCCGCCGTCGGTGGTCCGGTAAAGGGTGTCGCCGGCCGTCCAGCGGTTGTTGGTGGAGACGACGACGGTGCCGGCGCGACGGGCGTCGACGGCGACCCCGCCGTAGCCGAAGGTGTCTCCGGGGCCGGGCAGGACGGGGGTGACGTCCGTCCAACGGCCGGTGCCGGGGGCGTACTTGTGGACGCTGCCGGTGGACTGGCCGTTGGGGCCGGGAGCGTCGGCGTAGGTCACATACAGCTCGCGGGCGTGCCGGTCGTAGGCGGCGCGGACCGGGACCTTGGCGGAGGTGCCGGTGGGCTGTGCGGGGACGGCCGTCCAGGTGGTGCCGTCCGTGGTGCGGTAGAGGCTGACGGCGGCCGAGGTGCCGTCGCCGTCGCCCCAGCCGGCGTAGACGGCCCGCCCGACGGCGACGAGGAAGGTGACGCCCTGGCCGGTGGCGCTCGCGGTCGCCGGGAAGGCGGTCGCGGCTGCCCAGGTGGCGCCCCGGTCGGTCGACTTGAGCAGGCCGTCGTGCCGGGTGCCGAGCCACAGGGTGTCGCTGTCCCGTGGATCGACGAGCAGCCGCTCACCCGCCCCGCGCCCGTCCTCGTTGCCGCCGAGCTTCACGGCGAGGTCGGTGCGGGTCCAGGTGGCGCCGCGGTCCTCGGAGCGCAGGACCGCGCCGTTGCCGGCCCAGGACTGGGCGTAGGTGCCGAGGGCGAGGTAGAGCCGGTCCGGGTGTGCGGGGTCGACGGCGAGGGCCTCCACGCCGAGGAGGTTCCAGTCGTCCCAGCCGAGTTGGTCGGTGAGGGGGATCCAGCGCGCGGCGCGGTCGTCCCAGCGGTAGGCGCCGCCGATGTCGGTGCGGGCGTAGGCGAGGCCTCGGACGGAAGGGTGGAAGAGGACACCGGTGATGAATCCGGTGCCGCCGATCACCGCGTTGCGCCAGCGGTAGGCGGGGGTGGTCTCGGCTGCCTGTGCCCTGGTCGTGAGGGCGGGCACGGTGGTGAGCGCGGCGGCGGCTGCGGACGCGGCAAGAACAGCGCGCCGACTCGGTCTGGACGCACGCATGACACATACCTCGCTCTACGAGATGGGGGTGGGGATACCTACCGGGGACACCTGTCTGCGGGCGTGGCCGGCCACGACGAACCCGCGGCCAAGGCTCAGCCCTTGACCGCGCCGGTCAGCATGCCCTTCTTGAAATGCCGCTGTACGAACGGTGAAAGGACGGCCACCGGGAGCAACGCCATCACCATGACCGCCATCTGCACGGCCAGCCCCGACAGTTCCCCGGTCTTGATCGCCTGACCGAGCCCCACCGGAGCCTCCTGCTTCTGCACGAGCTGGATCATGACGTTCTGCAGCGGCATCATGTCCTGGTCGTTGAGGTAGAGCGAGGCGTTGAACCAGGCGCTCCAGTAACCGACGGCGTAGAACAGCGTGATGACCGCCAGCACCGCGCGGGACAGCGGCATCACGATCTGCCACAGGATGCGGAAGTCACCGGCGCCGTCGATCCGCGCGCTGTCGATGAGTTCCTGCGAGATGCCCATGAAGAACCCGCGCAGCACAAGGATGTTGAAGACACTGAGCGCGCTGGGCAGGATCAGCGCGAGATAGCTGTCGGTGAGGCCGAGGGACTGCACCAGCAGATACGTCGGGATGAGCCCGGCGCTGAAGAACATGGTGGCGAGCAGCAGCATCAGGATCCACCGGTGCCCGACCGATCCGATGCGCGAGAGGCCGTAGGCGCACAGGACGGACACCGTCATCGAGAAGAGCGTGCCGACGACGGTGATGAGGACGCTGATGACGGCGGCGCGGGTGACCTGGCCGCCGCTGAGGAGTTCGCGGTAGGCGATGAAGGTGATGCCCTTGGGCACCATGACCAGGCCGCCGGCCTCGTCGATGGTCTTGCGCGAGGAGAGACTGGTGACGAGGACGATCCACAGCGGGAAGAGGATGCCGAGGCAGGCGAGGGTGAGGACGAGCCCCTTGCCGGCGAGGCCGGCCTTGCTGGGTTCCTCCTCCCAGGTCGGGCGGGGCGGCGCGGCCCACCTGCCGGGTTGCCGTACGGGCTTGTCGATGACGGCGGTCATTTCTTGTACACCCCCTGCTCGCCCATGAGATGGGCCACCTTGTTGGCTGCGAGGACCAGGCCGAGGCTGATCACGCCCTTGACGAGTCCGGCGGCGGCCGCGTAGCCGAAGTCCTGGTTGCGAACGCCGTTCCACCAGACGAAGGTGTCCAGGACCTCCGCCGCTCCCGGTCCCACGGCGTCGCGTTGGAGCAGGATCTGTTCGAAGCCGACGGTGAGGGCGTCACCGACGCGCAGGACGAGCAGCAGCGCGATCACCGGTCGCAGCGCGGGCAGCGTGACGTGCCACATGCGGCGCCAGCGGCCGGCGCCGTCCATCGCGGCGGCCTCGTACAGGTCGGGGCTGACCGAGGACAGCGCGGCGAGGAAGACGATGATCCCCCAGCCGGCGTCCTTCCACACGCTCTGCGCGGTGATCAGGAACTTGAACGTGTTGGGGTCGGTCATGACGTCGAGGCCGTCGAAGCCGTGTTGCCGCAGGAGCTGCGAGAACAGGCCGGCCCCGCCCAGGAGTTGCTGGAAGACGGCGATGACCAGCACCCAGGAGAAGAAGTGCGGGAGGTAGAGGATGGCCTGGGAGAGCGCCCGGACCCGGGGCCTGACCACGCTGTTGATGAGCAGCGCGAGCAGGATCGGGATCGGGAAGAACAGGACCAGTTGGAGGGAGAAGAGGACGAGCGTGTTCTGTACGGCGCTCCAGAACGCCGAGTCCTGGAAGATCTGGTGGAAGTTCTCCAGGCCGACCCAGGGGCTGTGCAGCATCGAGACGATGCCGTTGTCGCTGACGTAGGGGTCGTAGTCCTCGAAGGCGACGATGTTGCCGAGGATCGGCAGGTAGTTGAAGACCAGGATGAGCAGGACGGCGGGCAGCGTCATCAGGAGCAGGACGCGGTCGCGTCTGAACCTGAGCCGCAGACTCACCTTCCCGCTACGGCGTCTGGGCCGGGTGCCGGTGGCGCCGCCGGACGCCACCGGGGTCTTTCCCGTCGTGTCGGCCTCGGTCCTGCTCCGAGGCACCGTGCTGTGGGACACGGCCGTTCTCCTTGCCTCGGTACCGGTCAGCTCGCCGCGGTGCCGTTGTCGTCGAGCAACTTCTGGTACCAGGCGCGGAGTTGGTCGCCGCCCTTGCTCTTCCAGTCGGAGACGGCCTGCTGCATGTCGCTGATCTTCTTGTGGCCGCGGGTGATGTCGTCCTCCAACTGCTCGAAGTCGTTGGAGAGGTTGGTGTAGCGGCTCGGCTCGGTGATCTGCTGGCCGTAGAAGCTCGACTTCTTTGTGAAGGCGCCCATCCGCTGCTGCCACTCGACCTGTGCCTTGGCGACCTCGGGGAAGTCGGGGTGCGCGATGGTGGAGGCGGGGCTCGCGACCATGACGTAGGCGTTGATGACCTCGTTGTTGCCCTGGTCGGTCTTGGTGGGGACACCGTTCTTGACGGTGTAATGGGTGCCTTCGACGCCGTAGTTGGTGAGCATGTACTCCTTGGTGCCGTACGGTGCGGCGGTGACGTTGGCGACGGCCAGCGCGTCATGGATGACCGACTCGGAGGCCTTCTTGCTGATGAAGGCGAAGATGCCGGCCGGTTCGCCGGCCCAGAGGACCGGGTCTCCGCCGTCGTGGCCGAAGATGTCCATGCCCCAGATCTTGTACTCCGGGTTCTGGGTGGCCTGTTCGGCGGTGCGGCTCCACCACTGCGAGATGTCCTGGGCGTAGATGAGGAACTCGCCGGCGGCGAACTTGGGGCCCGGGTCGGCGGCCGCGCTCTTGCCCAACTTGGCGTCCGGGTGCACGTATCCGGCGGCGAACAGCTTGCGGGTCCACTCCAGCGCTTCGAGGTACTCGGGGGTCTCGATGCGGTTGACCAGCTTGCCGTCGACCAGGTTCCAGCCGAGCGCCTTCTCACTGCCCGAGAGCACGCCGAAGGACTGGAAGGCGGTCCACTTCATGTCCATGCAGGCCCAGCGCTTGGCCTTGGCGTTGGTGATCTCCTTGCACAGCGCGATGAACTCGTCGGCGGAGGTGGGGACTTCGTACCCCTCCTTGTCGAAGATGTCCTTGCGGTAGAGCGGCACGATGTTGGGGACGTACGAGGACGGCATGGGCAGGCCGCGCAGCTTGCCGCCGAAGACGCAGCGCTGCCAGGCGTCGGTGGGGATGGCTGCGAGGTTCGGGTAGTCCTTGACCTTGTCGCCGGAGAGGTAGGGGCCGAGGTCGGCGAACTTGCCGATGATGGCGCTGGGTATCTTGCCGCCCATGTTCCAGCTCGGGACGACCACCATGTCCGGGATGTCGCTGGAGGCTAGGACCGCGCCGAGCTTCTGGTCGTAGGTGTTGCCGTCCTGGTTCTGCCAGGCCACGTCGACGCCGATCAGGGCGTTCATCGCCTTGTAGTAGGCGTTGTCGCTCTTGGGCGGGGAGCCCCAGAACGGCGACATGACGGAGACCTTGCCGCCCTTGCCGAGCTTCTTGGGCACCGAGGTCTTCAGGGTCGCGAGGTCGAGCTTGCTGGTGAAACCGATCGAGGAGCCGTTCTTCGAGGGGATGTCGGGGGCCACCACGTTGCTGGCGACGTAGGCCGGCAGCAGCTTCTTGATCCCCTTGCCCTCCGAACTGCCCCCGCCCGAACCGCTGTCCGAGGCGCCGCAGGCGGAGAGCAGCGGTACCCCTCCCGCCACCGCTGCGGCGACGACCGCCGTGGAGGCGAGGAAGCTTCTCCGGCTGGGAGCGGAGGCGGCGGAGGCGTTCGGCGTCATTGCGTCAACCCTTCATGGCGCACCAGGACACCCGGCGGAGGAGCCGTCGGCTGCGGTGTCTTGAGTGGAGCTGCGATGTGGAACAGAGCACTTGGTCGAACTTCGTCGAAGCGCTTCGATGTTGCTGCGAGGTTAAGTGAACACCCAAGGGTGCACAAGGGTCGCTTCCAAGATTCCTCCGAGGTGTAGGGGATGACCTGTCCGTATGTGCTGCTTGAAATAACGGTGAAGGTCTCTTGACACCCACCCCTGCGTCGAATGAGCATCGAAGCGCTTCGAAAGAGCCGCGCCGCTCCATCGCAAGGGGAACCCCACGTGACCGCAATGCCGCCGACCACCCCGCCTTTCCGCGATCCGCGACTGCCGTTCGCGAAGCGCATCGACGATCTGCTGGCGCGGCTCACCCCGGACGAGAAGACCGGATTCCTGCACCAGTACGCGCCCGCCGTGGACCGCCTCGGCATCGCCGCCTTCCGCACCGGCCAGGAGGCCCTGCACGGCGTGGCGTGGATGGGCCCGGCGACGGTCTTCCCGCAGGCGGTGGGCCTGGGCGCGACCTGGAACGAGGATCTCGTACGACGGGTCGGCGACGCGGTGTCCAAGGAGGCCCGCGCGATGCACGCCCGCGACGACCGCGTCGGCCTCAACGTGTGGTCCCCCACCGTGAACCTGCTGCGCCATCCACTGTGGGGCCGCAACGAGGAGGGCTACTCGGAGGACCCGAAGCTGACCTCGGCGATCGCCACCGCGTACACGCGCGGCCTGCGCGGCGACCACCCGACGTACTGGCGCACCGCGCCCGTCCTCAAGCACTGGCTGGCGCACAACAACGAGACGGGACGGGACGTCGGTTCGTCCTCGGTGCGGCCTCGGGTGCTGCACGAGTACGACCTGCGCGCGTTCCGCGAGACGGTCGAGGCGGGCGCGGTGGCCGGGGTGATGCCCGCGTACAACCTGGTCAACGGCCGCCCCAACCACGTCTCGCCGTATCTGCGCGAGCACCTGCGCACCTGGACCGACGAGGATCTCCTCGTCTGCTCGGACGCGGGCGCGCCCTCCAACCTGGTCGACTCCGAGCACTACTTCGACACCCACGAGGAGGCCACCGCGGCCTCGCTGCTCGCCGGTGTGGACAGCTTCACGGATCACGGCACGGACGGCTCGACGATCGTGGCGCGGGTCCAAGGCGCCCTGGAGCAGGGTCTGTTGACCGAGGCGGACATCGACACGGCGGTCCGCCGTCAGCTCTCGGTCCGGTTCCGGCTCGGCGAGTTCGACCCGGCGCACGACCCGCACGCGGGCATCGAGGACTTCGACACACCGGCCCACCAGGCCCTCGCCCAGGAGGCCGCCGAACAGGCGGTGGTCCTCCTCAAGAACGACGACCTGCTGCCGCTCGCCCACGACACCCGCCTCGCCGTCGTCGGACTCCTCGCCGACGAGTGCAAACTCGACTGGTACAGCGGCACGTTGATCCACCGGTCCACCCCACTGGAGGGCCTGTACGAGCGGTTCGGCGCCGAGCGCGTCGAGTTCGCGGAGGGTGTCGACCGGGTCCGGCTGAAGACGGCCCAAGGCGCCTTTCTGCACGTGCCGTTGGCGGACGTGCCCGACGAAGTACGCGGCGCGGAAGGCGCGTTGGACCCCGCGCTCCTCGCGGGCCGCACCGACCTCCCGCCCCTCACCACCGACGCCACCGGCACCGAACTCGCCCTCGTCGACTGGGGCGAGGACGTCCTCACCCTCCGCGCCCCCGACGGCCGTTACCTCTCGGTCGCCGAGGACGGCTATCTGCGCGCCTCCGCCGACCAGCCCGGCGGCTGGGTCGTCCAGGAGACATTCCGCCTGGAACCCCATCAGAACGGTCACCTCCTGCTGCACATCGGTACGGGTCGCCACGTCTCTGTCGCCGCCGACGGCGTGAAGGTTGCCGAAACGGGCGCGGAGATCTTCGAGCTGATCGTCGCCGAACGCGGCGAGGACGCGGTGGCCCGGGTCGCGGAGGCGGCGGACGTGGTGCTCGTGGTCGCGGGCAACGACCCGCACATCAACGGCCGCGAGACCGAGGACCGTACGACCCTGCGCCTCCCCGCCCACCAGGAGCGCCTGCTGCGCACGGCCCGCGCCGCGAACCCGAACACGGTCCTGGCGCTGGTCTCCGCCTACCCGTACGCGGTCGACCCCGCCGACCTCCCCGCGATCCTGTGGACGGCCCACGGCGGTCAGGCGGCGGGCACCGCCCTGGCCCGTGTCCTGGCCGGCGACGTCTCCCCGGCGGGCCGTCTCCCCCAGACCTGGTACGCGGCCGACACGGACCTTCCCGATCTCCTCGACTACGACGTGATCGGCAGCCGCCAGACCTACCTCTACTTCGAGGGCACCCCGCTGTTCCCGTTCGGCCACGGCCTGTCCTACGCGCCCTTCGCGTATGGCGACCTGGCGGCACGGGTCGAACTCGGCGCGGTGCACGTGTCGTTCAGGGTCACCAACACCGGTGACGTGACGGCCGACGAGGTCGCGCAGGTGTACACGCGCGCCGCCGACCCGTCGGTGCCGCGCCCGCGCCGCGAGCTGGCCGCACACCGGCGCGTGACCCTCGCCCCGGGCGAGACCGCGGACCTCTCCTTCGAACTCCCGCTGTCCGCCTTCGAGTTCTGGGACGTGGCCCGGGGCGGCCACCGCCTCGAACCGGGCCCGTACGACCTCCTCGTCGGCGCCTCCAGCGAGGACATCCGGCTGCGGACGACGGTGACACTCACCGGTGAGCCGGCCGCACCGCGCGCCGTCCTCCAACACGGCCTGGACGCAGCCGACTTCGACGAACACTCGGGCGGCGAGATCGTCGACCGCACGAAGGCGGCGGGCGACGCGGTGACTCCGGCGCGCGGCGACACGGCCCAACTGGTGTACCGGCACTGCGACTTCGGCGCCGGTGTCACGGAGGTGACCGTGCAGGTGGCGGGCCAGGGGATCGTGGAACTGTCCCTGGACGGCGGCCCGGCACTCGCCGAACTCGCCCTCGGCACGCCCACATCGGGGCCGTACGACTACACCACGCTCGGCGCCGGGATCGTCGCCGAGGGCGTGCACGACGTGCACATCGGGCTGCGCGGCCCGCTGCGGCTCGCGCACGTCGGCTTCTCCGGCTGAGGGTCCGGGGAGGCCGACGCCGGTCCGGGGGGGACCGGCGACAAAGAAGGGGCCCGGCACCGGAAGGCATCGGTGCCGGGCCCCTTCGGGGAGACGGTCAGAGGGCAAGCCCCGTGAGGACCAGCACCCGCTCGTAGGTGTAGTCGTCCATCGCGAACTTGACGCCCTCGCGGCCGACACCGGACTGCTTGGCGCCGCCGTAGGGCATCTGGTCGGCACGGTAGGAGGGGACGTCGCCGATCACGACACCGCCGACCTCCAGGGCGCGGTGCGCGCGGAAGGCGGCCTGCACGTCGTGGGTGAACACCCCTGCCTGGAGGCCGTACTTGGAGTCGTTGGCGGCGGCGAAGGCGGCGGCCTCGCCGTCCACCTTCGTCACGGTCAGCACCGGTCCGAAGACCTCCTCGCAGGAGATCGTCACATCGGCCGGTACGTCCGTCAGCACGGTCGGCGCGTACGAGGCGCCGTCGCGCTTGCCGCCGGTGCGGAGGGTGGCGCCGGCGTCGACGGCCTCCTGGACCCACGACTCGACGCGCTGCGCGGCGGCCTCGCTGACCAGCGGGCCGACGTCCGTCCTGTCGTCACTCGGGTCGCCGGTGACCTGGGCCTCGACGGCGGCGACGATGCGCGGCAGCAGCCGGTCGTAGACGGAGGCGTCCGCGATGACCCGCTGCACGGAGATGCAGGACTGGCCGCCCTGGTAGTTGGAGAAGGTGGCGATGCGGGTCGCGGCCCAGTCGAGGTCGGCGTCGGAGGCGTAGTCCGCGAGAACGACGGCCGCGCCGTTGCCGCCCAGCTCCAGGGTGCAGTGCTTGCGCGGCACCGAGTCCATGATCGCGTAGCCGACCTTCTCCGAACCGGTGAAGGAGATCACCGGCAGCCGCTCGTCCTGGACCAGGGCGGGCATGTGGTCGTTGGCGACCGGCAGAACGCTCCAGGCGCCGGCCGGCAGTTCGGTCTCGGCGAGCAGGTCGCCGATGATCAGCCCGGAGAGCGGGGTGGCCGGGGCCGGCTTGAGGATGATCGGGGTGCCGGCCGCGATGGCGGGGGCGATCTTGTGGGCGCACAGGTTCAGCGGGAAGTTGAAGGGCGCGATGCCGAGGACGACGCCCTTCGGGAAGCGCCGGGTCAGCGCGAGGCGGCCCTGGCCGCCGAGGTCGGTGTCGAGGCGCTGGGCCTCACCGCCGTTGAACCGGCGGGCCTCCTCGGCCGCGAACCGGAAGACGGAGACGGCGCGGCCGACTTCTCCTCGCGCCCACTTGATCGGCTTGCCGTTCTCGGCGGAGATGAGCCGTGCTATCTCCTCGGTGCGCTCGACCAGACGCCGGCTGACGTGGTCGAGGGCGGCGGCGCGGACGTGGGCGGGGGTGGCGGCGAACTCGTCCCGTACGGCGTACGCGGCGGCCACCGCCTCCTCGACCTGGGCATCGGTCGGCACACTGACCTTGCCGACGAGGCGTCCGTCCCACGGGGAGGTGACGTCGAAGGTGTCCTCGCCGGTGGCCTGACGGCCGGCCAGCCAGAAGGCGTGGGTGGAAGTCATGTCCCGGCCCTTCCGCGTTGGGGATGTTCTTGGGTCTTCTCGTCAACCGTAGGGGCGCGAGCACCGCGGTGCGCTTAGCCGAGTCGTAGTGGTATCCGACGGGAACGCTCCAGTTCGGCAGATGCCGTCACTCGGCCGCGGCCGTCGCCTTCAGCGCCAGCCACAGCTCCATCCGTACGTCCGGATCGTCCAGCGACCGTCCGAGGATCTCCTCGACCCGCCGCATCCGGTACCGGAGCGTGTGCCGGTGCACCCCGAGATCGGCGGCCGCCGCGTCCCACTGCCCGTGCCGGGACAACCAGGCACGCAAGGAGGCCACCAGGTCCCCCCGCCCGGTCGCGTCGTGCTCGGAGAGCGGTCGTAGCAGACCGTCCGCGAACGCCCGTACCGCGTCGTCGGCGAGCAGCGGCAGGACGGACCCGGCGGCCAACTGCTCATGCTCGACGAACACCCGCCCGCGCCTGCGGGCCACGGACAACGCCTGCTCGGCCTGCTTGTAGGCGGCCGCCGCGGCGATGGGGCCGGCCGGCGCCGAGAGCCCCACGACCGGTTGGTCGTCCTCGCCCTGCTCCCCTACGTCGGCGGAGGCGCGCTCGCCTTCCAGCGCCGCCGTGTACTCCCGGCAGGCCTCGACCGCCGCGCCGCCGTCCACGGCCAGCGCGACCAGCCGTCGCGGCCCTTCCGGTACGACGAGCACGGCCTCCCCGGACCGCGCGGCCGCCGACTCCACGACCTCGGCGAGCCCGCCCAGGGAGTCACCGTCACTGTCCGCCTCGGCGACGATCACCCGGAACGGCGCGTCGAGCAGGCCGCCGAACAACTCCCCGGCGACCGCCCGCGCGTGATCCGGCTGACCGGCGAGCAGCATCCGCAGCACCGCCGCCCCGATCCGCTGCTCGGCGGCCTGGAGCGAACGCGAGCGTTCCGTGGTGAGGGTCAGGAGGGCGATCGCGGAGTGCACGGCGTACCGCTCGGCCGTCCCCAGGGCGGCGGCCGTGCCCACCGCGAGCGCGGCGCGCGGGCGGCGGCCGGTGCCCAGGGTGTGCAGTTCGACCCGGTCCTCGTTGTCGGGTCCGCCCACCACCGACGAGGCGGGCGCGGGCCGGTCCCGCAGCCGTTCCACGTCCGCCGTCAGCCGGGCGGCACGGCGGCCCGCCCACTCCGGGGCGGTGGCGACGACGGCGCCGGACGCGTCGTAGAGCGCGGCCCATCCGTCGACCTGCGCGGCGAGCGCGGCGAGCAGTCCCTCCGGGCCGTCGGTGAGGGCCTGCCGGGTCAGCTCCCGCTGCGCGGCGAACCCCGCGGTCACGGCCCGGTACTGGTCGGCGGCGATCGCGGCGGAGACGGCCTTGCTGATCGCGAGGAACGGTGTGCGCCGGGGCACTTCGAGCAGCGGCAGCCCCTCCTCGGCGGCCGTGTCCACCAGCGCCTTCGGAATCTCGTCGTAGTTGACCCCGACCGCGAACCCGAGCCCGACGACCCCCGCCCCCACCAGCCGCTTCACATACCGCCGCATCGCCTTCGGATCGTCCGCGTCCAGCTTGAGCGCGGTGATCAGCAGCAGTTCCCCGCCCTCCATGTACGGCACGGGGTCGGCCAACTCACTCACATGAGCCCAGCGGACGGGCACGTCCAGGTGGTCCTCGCCTGCGCGCACGGTGAGCTTGAGCGCGGAGTGGTGGACGAGGGAGGCGAGGGTGGGGGGCATGGTGCCTTCAGATCTGCGGGCGGTTCCGGGGAGGTCGAGTGATCCCGGTGATCTTTTGGCCGTTGCGTATGAACGGCTTGGGGTGATTGTGCCTCACTGTCCGGTCGCCATGTACCCGTATGTGCGGTGTCAGATCCCCTACCCCCGCAGATCCACCAGCAGCGGGGGCGCGTGCTCCCCCTTCACACTGGTCAGGGACAGCACCGCGTGGCCGGCCGGAACGCCGTGCGCCAGTTCGGACGCGGACCAGCGCTCCCGCTCGACCTGACGAACGGTCACGGCCTCCGTGGTCACGGCCTTGCCGGTGACCAGCTTGCGGAGGGCGTGGATGGCGCGGGTCATGGGCTGGTCGGCGAAGACGGTGTGCTTGGCGACGTCCGTGGTCTCCACCCACTCGGTACCCCAGGCGTGCGCGAAGCGGCTGCCGTCCCAGGTGGTGACGCCGGAGAAGGCCATCCGGCAGCCGACCGCCCCGTGCAGGGGACCGTGCAGGGCCTCGGGTACATCGCCGAGCGTGCGCAGGGCGAGGAGCACGCCCGCGTTCTGGGAGCGCAGACGCTGCATGTGCCGGACCGACTCGGTGGTCACCGTGCCGGTGGCGTCGTCGAGGACGAGACACGCGAAGTGGCGGCGCCCGCTGTCGTGCACGACGTGGTCGAACTGGGCCAGGACCAGCCGGGTGATCAGCCGGGAGGCCTCCTCGTGCCCGTGGGCCGGCACGTCGATGCGGACGCGCAGGGGGTGGTGGGCGACGGCACGCAGCGAGAACGGCCGGGCCGCCGCGTCGCCGGTGGCGAAGAACTCGGCGAACACGGGCCGGTCCAGCAGCGCGAGCCGGTCGGCGAGCACCGGGCCCGGGTCGGCGGCGCCACCGGTCTGGCGGAGCCGGGCGTCGAGATCGCGGAGCAGGCCGGCCTGCTCCGGCGCCGACAGTGCCTGGCGCAGGTCGGCGAGCGCCGACGGGTCGCCCTCCAGGAGCTCCCGCAGCACGGGCAGGGACGGGAAGGCGCCGTGCACCGCCCGGTACGGTCCGAGCAGTTGGGCGAGCGCGGTCGCGGCCCGCTGGGAGCCGACGGTGTCGAGGTCGCCGACCAGTGCCTCGGCGAGGAACGCGGCGGCCGCGTCGGGGTCGGTGGTGTCGGCGTAGGGATCCAGGTCGTAGACGGAGGCGGGGTCCCCGATCCGCACCACGACGTCGTACGCCGAGTCCGGGCCGAGCGGGGTACCTGCCGCGCAGACCGCCACGACCGCGCACTGTCCGGTGAGCGCCCGCAGGGCGAGGGACTCGACGACCGGGGCGACCACATGCCTGGTCTTGCCGGAGCCGGACGGTCCCACGACGAGGAGCGAGGTGCCGAGCGCGTCGGGGCCGAGGGCCGTGCCCGCGCCGCGGTAGGCCAGGGGCGTACGCTCCCCGGCCGACCACTGGCCGACGCGCACCTGCCCTTCGAGCACGTCGTGCCGTGCGGCGCGGCCGGGCAGGTCCCGCGCTCCGGACGGGTGACTCCAGGCCGCCGCCCCCTTGCGCAGCACCGTGTCGGTGAAGACGGCCGGCCGTGCCTCCCGGCGGGCGGTCTCCCACGCGTACTCGATCCGCGCGCAGTCCACGTCGCTCATACGGCCCGAGAGCACCTCGGCGGTGAGCAGCTCCGCCGCTTCGTGCTGGCCCGCCGCCCGCAGCTCGGGCCACTGGGCGGGCGGCAGAGCGGCGGGCGCCGGCTGGGCACCGTCCGCCTCCGCGCGGTCGCCGCGCGCCGCGAGCCGTTCCTTCGCCAGCGCCCACCAGCCTCCGAGGCGGGCGAACGGCCACAGGACCAGCGCGGTGATGAGGCCGTACAGCGTGTCGGTGAGAAACACCGACCGGAAGATGTCGTAGCCACCGGTGATCAGGGCGAGGAGGGAGAACAGCGGGTCCTGGACCGGCAGGGCGCTCCAGCCGACGCCGAACGCGTCGGGGAAGACGAAGCTCAGCGCGATCAGGCCGCCGACGGCCGCCAGCAGGGCGCGAGCGGGCTGCGGACGACCGCCGACGACATGGCGGGCGACGTCGAGCCAGCCGCCCAGCCTGACGACGGCGTAGACGAGCAGGGCGAAGAAGACACCGTCGTAGACACTGATGGCCTCGGCGCCCCTGAAGTTCTTGGGTGAGGTGGTGCCGGCCCACCACCAGTCGCTCGGGGTGAACAGCTTGAGCACGACCCATTGGTACGGAACGGCGCCGTGGCGCCAGAAGGACCACAGGATCAGCGCCACCACCAGCGGGATCAGCAGACCGAGGACCGCGACCGGGGTGAGGCGCGCCGGGGCCCGATCGGCCTTGGGCGGCCGGTATCCGTAGCGCCAGATGCCGGGTCCGGCGTGCGGGCGGGGCTCGTTCAGCCAGTCCGCGACGGACGGGCCGAACCGCGCAGGCTGTTCGGGCGCGGGGGTCATGTCCGGTGTCCGCGCAGGCCGCGGCGGCATGGCCGGTACCTCCGGCGGCCGCGCCGGACGCGGCACAGGATTGGCCTGTGTGTGTCGCGCGTCCTGCGTCCCGTCGCTGTCCATCGCCCTTGCCCCCTGACCAGCCGTTCCGTACACCGTCAGCGAGTCAATCTAACGCGCCCCGCAAGGGAGTTCACCGTTTACACGGCCGGGCCTGCGACAAGCTCCACGGACCCGGCACTGTCCACCACGGACAACCCGCCCCGCCGACACCGCCCACATGGAGCATGCCCACCCCCCGCCCCCCGCCCTAGCCTGCGAGAAAAGAAGAAAAGGAATGCGCGAAAGCGTCCGCACCACCCCCAGGAGCCCCTCATGACCGCACTTCCGCAGGAGCGCCGCATCCTCACCGCCGTCCCCGGCCCCAAGTCCCAGGAGCTGCAGGCCCGCCGTACCGCCGCGGTCGCGGCCGGTGTGGGTTCCGTGCTGCCCGTGTTCGCCGCGCGGGCGGGCGGCGGGATCCTGGAGGACGTCGACGGGAACCGGTTCATCGACTTCGGCTCCGGTATCGCGGTGACCAGCGTCGGCGCGTCCGCCGAGGCCGTCGTCCGGCGGGCCTCCGCGCAGCTGGCCGACTTCACCCACACCTGTTTCATGGTCACGCCGTACGAGGGGTACGTGGAGGTCGCGGAGGCGCTCGCCGAGCTGACCCCGGGCGACCACGCCAAGAAGTCGGCGCTGTTCAACTCCGGCGCCGAGGCCGTCGAGAACGCCGTGAAGATCGCGCGGGCGTACACCAAGCGGCAGGCCGTGGTCGTGTTCGACCACGGGTACCACGGGCGGACCAACCTGACGATGGCGCTGACGGCGAAGAACATGCCGTACAAGAACGGTTTCGGGCCGTTCGCGCCCGAGGTGTACCGCGTGCCGGTGGCCTACGGCTACCGCTGGCCGACCGGTCCCGACAACGCCGGTGCCGAGGCCTCCGCACAGGCCATCGACATGATCAACAAGCAGGTCGGTGCCGACAACGTCGCCGCGATCATCATCGAGCCGGTCCTCGGCGAGGGCGGTTTCATCGAGCCGGCGAAGGGCTTCCTGCCGGCGCTGAGCAAGTTCGCCGCGGACAACGGGATCGTGTTCGTCGCCGACGAGATCCAGTCGGGGTTCTGCCGTACGGGTCAGTGGTTCGCATGCGAGGACGAGGGCGTCGTCCCGGACCTGATCACCACCGCGAAGGGCATCGCCGGCGGTCTGCCGCTCGCCGCCGTCACCGGTCGCGCCGAGATCATGGACGCCGCGCACGCCGGTGGCCTGGGCGGTACCTACGGCGGCAACCCGGTCGCCTGCGCCGGTGCGCTCGGCGCCATCGAGACCATGAAGGAGCTGGACCTCAACGCGAGGGCGAAGAACATCGAGGCCGTGATGAAGGCCCGGCTTTCCGCCATGGCGGAGAAGTTCGACATCATCGGTGACATCCGTGGCCGTGGCGCCATGATCGCCATCGAGCTGGTCAAGGACCGTACGACCAAGGAGCCGAACCCGGAGGCGACCGCCGCGCTCGCCAAGGCGTGCCACCAGGAGGGGCTGCTGGTCCTGACCTGTGGCACCTACGGCAACGTCCTCCGCTTCCTGCCCCCGCTAGTCATCGGGGACGACCTGCTGAGCGAGGGGCTGGACATCATCGAGCAGGCGTTCGCGCGTATCTGAGCCACTCCCACAGATGCCCATCAGCCACAGGCGTCAGGCCATGTGAAGAAGGTGTGCGGGGTGCATGACGGGACGCGATATCGCCTGTCGTACCCGGAGCCCCTGCCGTAGGTTCTACCCAGATGAGAGATACACCCCGCCCACAGGGGACTGTGGGCGACTTCAGGCCGGGGCCTCCCCAGCTTCGACCTGGTCGTGCCCTCGCGCACACAACAGGAGCCTCTGGCTCCGAATCTCCTCACCGATCGGACAGTCGCCCGCCCCAAACCCCCCGGGGCGCGCGACCCGCCGATCCGGACGGCCGGCTCGGAACTACCCCCCCTGTTCCGGGCCGGCCGACCTCCTTTTTCTGGCTGCTTCTGGCCCTTCCCGCGCTGCTTTTCGCGTTCATCACCTGGCAGGTGGCCGCCAACGGCCCGCTCCTGAGCCTGGACTCCCGCGTCAGCCATGCGCTCGTCCGCCCGGACCGTTTCTCCGCACTCCTCTCCGACCTGGGCAACGTCGAGGTCGCGGTTCCCGCCCTGGTCGTCGCCCTCGTCCACGTCGCCCGGCGCGGCCGTGCCACTGGTACGGACCGCTGGTGGCTGCCGCCCCTCGCGGCGGCCGTGCTGATGGCCCTGGTCCCGGCGCTGGTCGTCCCCCTCAAGGAACTGATCGCCCGCGGCGGCACCCCCGTGGTCCCGCCCGGCACCGGCTACTACCCCTCCGGCCACACGGCCACCGCGATGATCGCGTACGGCGCCTCGACGCTGCTTCTCCTCCCCTGGCTCCGCACGGCACGCGCCCGGCGCTCGGCCGTGGCCGTCTGCGTCCTCCTCGTCGCCGCCGTCAGCTTCGGCCTGGTCAGACGGGGCTGGCACTGGCCACTGGACGTGGTGGCCAGTTGGTGCCTCGGTACGGTGCTACTGAGGTCGCTGTGGCTGTTCCTCAGCCGAAGTAGCCGTCGAACGTCTTCTGGAACTCCCAGTTCGAGTAACGGTCCCAGTTGATCGACCAGGTCATCAGGCCGCGCAGGGCCGGCCAGGTGCCGTGGGTCGTGTACGAGCCGCAACTCGCCTTCTTCGTCAGGCAGTCCAGGGTCTTGGTGACCTCGGCCGGGGCGACATAGCCGTTGCCCGCGTTGACCGACGCCGGCATGCCGATGGCGATCTGGTCGGGGCGCAGGGCCGGAAACACGTTGTTCGTGTCGCCCGCGACCGGGAATCCGGTGAGCAGCATGTCGGTCATCGCGATGTGGAAGTCGGCGCCGCCCATGGTGTGGTACTGGCCGTCGAGGCCCATGATCGGGCCCGAGTTGTAGTCCTGGACATGGAGCAGGGTCAGGTCGTCGCGCAGGGCGTAGATGACGGGGAGATAGGCACCGCACCTCGGGTCCTGGCCGCCGAACTTGCCGGTGCCGTAGAACTGGTAGCCCATCTGCACGAAGAAGGTCTCGGGCGCCATGCTCAGCACGAACTTCGCGCCGTACTTCGCCTTCAGGGTCTTCAGGGCCGAGATGAGGTTGACCACCACGGGAGTTGTGGGGCTCTTGAAGTTCGTGTCGCTCGCGTCCAGCGACAGCGAGTGGCCCTCGAAGTCGATGTCGAGGCCGTCGAGGCCGTAGGTGTCGATGATGTTCGAGACGGACGACACGAAGGTGTCCCTGGCCGTTGTCGTGGTCAGTTGGACCTGGCCGTTGGCGCCGCCGATGGAGATCAACACCTTCTTGCCCGCCGCCTGTTTGGCCTTGATCGCCGCCTTGAAGTCGGCATCGCTCTCGACGTTCGCGCATTCGCTCACCGGGCAGCGGTTGAAGCGGATGTCGCCCGAGGTGGCGGAGGTGGGTTCGCCGAAGGCCAGGTCGATGACGTCCCAACTGTCGGGGACGTCGGCCAGGCGCGTGTAGCCGGAGCCGTTGGCGAAACTCGCGTGGAGGTAGCCGACCAGCGCGTGGGTCGGGAGGTCCGTGTTCCCGCTTCCCGAGCCGGTGGACGTGGTCGCGGTGACCGCCGTCGACTTCGCGGACTCGCCCGCGTCGTTCGCCGCGGTGACCTGGAAGCTGTACGCCGTCGCGGCCGACAGCCCGCTCACGGTGGCCGAAGTGCCGCTCGCCGTCTGGACTTTCACCCCGTCACGGTAGACCGCGTAGCTCGTCGCGCCGGTGACGGCGGACCAGGACAGGGCGACGGAGGAGGACGTAACGGTGCCCACCGCGAGGCCGGTCGGGGTCGCGGGCGGTTGTCCTACGTCCGCTGCCGGGCCGGTGAGGGAGAGGTCGTCGACGTAGTAGGCGCCGGTGCCGTACCAGCCGTGGGTGTAGATCGTGATCTTGGTGGTGGACGGGCCGGTGCGGAAACTCGTCGTCAACTGCTGCCAGTCGGGGGCCGCTTGGGTCCAGGTGGAGACATCCGTGGTGCCGGTGCCGCTCGCGCCGAGGTAGACGTAGCTGCCGCGGACATAACCGGCGAGGGTGTAGGCGGAGTCCGGTTTCACGGTCACCGTCTGCGCGCACTGGGCGTAGTCGTTGCCGGCCGGGGTCGCCTGCAACGCCGAACTGCCGCCGTGCACGGGCGACTTGACCGTCGTACCGCTGCTCGCGGTACAGGACCAGCCATCCAGGCCGGACTCGAAGCCTCCGTTCTTCGCCAGGTCCGCGTCGGCCGCACGGGCGGCCGACGAGAGCGCGGTGACGCCGGACACGGCCAGGGCCGCGACCGTGAGCATGGTGAGGACGGGTCTGGTGCGGTCCACAAGTGCCTCCGGGCATGGGGGAATTGGAGGGGTGGAGCGCGCCCAATTTGGTCCAGACCAATGCCGTTGTCAAGACATCTGTCGGCTACACCTCTCTCTACATCTCCCTCTCCGTTTCCGTGGCCAGCCCCGCCGCCGCCTCGTGCATGGCCAGTTCGAGGAGGGCGGGATCGGTGAGGGTGCCGGAGCCGTCCGGCGGTACCAGCCAGCGGACTTGGCCGGTCGACCGGCCGGGGTACGGCACGACGATCCAGGTGCCGGGTCCGGCCGTGCGGATGCCGGTGCCTAGCCAGCGGGCGGCGGTGCCTGGCGGTACCAGGAAGCCCATCCGTGCGTCGCCGAAGTCGACGAGTACCGGGCCCAGTTGATCGATGACCCGGGTGAGCACATCGAGCGTGGGATAGCCGAGCTCACCCGGCAGGATGAGTACGTCCCAGGCCTTGCCGGCGGGCAGCAGCGCGATCCCGAGGGGGTTGCGCTCCCATTCCCAGCGACAGGCCTCCGGATCCGGAGCTACCGATGCCAGCCACTCGACGGCCGTCTTCGCCCCAGTCATGAGGAGACCTCCCTTTCTCATGTCGACGCTGGTCGCGTCACAGGAGAGAGGGAGGTCGGCCGCCGGCATTACGCGGGTTCCGGCACCCCGAAGGAGTGAACCAGGTCACACCGAGGAGGAAGCGCGGCTCAACTGTCGAAGCCGAGGCCCAGCTTGTCCATCGTCTTCAGCCACAGGTTGCGCCGGCCGCCGTGGTCGTCCGCGCGGGCCAGCGACCACTTGGTGAGCGCGATACCGGTCCAGGCGAAGGGTTCGGGCGGGAAGGGCAGCGGCTTCTTGCGGACCATGTCGAGTTCCGTGCGCTCGGTCCGCTCCCCCGCGAGCAGGTCCAGCATCACGTCCGCGCCGAAGCGGGTGGCGCCGACACCGAGTCCGGTGAAGCCCGCCGCGTACGCCACCTTGCCCTGGTGGGCGGTGCCGAAGAACGCGGAGAAACGCGAGCAGGTGTCGATCGCGCCGCCCCACGCATGGCTGAAGCCCAGGCCCTCCAACTGCGGGAAGCAGGTGAAGAAGTGCTCGGCGAGCTTGGCGTAGGTCTCCGGCCGGTCGTCGTACTCGGCGCGCACCCGGCCGCCGTAGGGGTAGATCGCGTCGTAACCGCCCCACAGGATGCGGTTGTCGGCGGAGAGCCGGAAGTAGTGGAACTGGTTCGCCGAATCCCCCAGCCCCTGGCGGTTCTTCCAGCCGATCGACGCCAACTGGTCGGCGGAGAGCGGCTCGGTCATCAGCGCGTAGTCGTAGACCGGGACGGTGTACGAACGGACCCGCTTGACCAGGTTCGGGAAGATGTTGGTGCCGAGTGCGACCCGGCGGGCGCGGACCGAGCCGTAGGGGGTGCGGACGGCCATGCCCGCGCCGTACACCTTGAGGGCGAGCGCGGGGGTGTGTTCGTAGACGCGGACGCCGAGCCCGAGACAGGCGCGCTTCAACCCCCAGGCCAGCTTTGCCGGGTTGAGCATCGCGACGCCGCGGCTGTCGTACAGGCCGGCCAGGAAGGTCGGGGAGGCGACCTGTTCGCGGACCGCTTCCGCGTCGAGGAACTCGGTGCCTTCGGCGAGGCCCTTGCTCTCCAACTCGGCGTACCAGTCGTGGAGTTCCTCGGCCTGGTGCGGTTCGGTGGCCACGTCGATCTCGCCGGTGCGCTCGAACTCGCAGTCCAGGGAGTAGCGGGCGACCGCCGCCTCGATCTCGTCGAGGTTGCGGGCGCCCAGCTTCTCCAACTGGTGGATCTCGTCCGGCCAGCGGGTGAGGCCGTTGGACAGGCCATGGGTGAGGGAGGCGGCGCAGAAGCCGCCGTTGCGGCCCGAGGCGGCCCAGCCCACCTCGCGGCCTTCCAGCAGGACGACATCCCGTTGCGGGTCGCGCTCCTTGGCGATGAGCGCGGTCCACAGTCCGCTGTAACCGCCGCCGACGACCAGCAGATCGCAGGTCTCGGCGCCGGTGAGCGCGGGCTCGGGGTGGGGTTTGCCGGGGTCGTCCAGCCAATAGGGAATCGGCTGGGCTTCGGAAAGAGACTTGGTCCAACGGGTCATGGCGCTTGGGGCCATGATTTCAACTCCCTACAGGGCGCTTGCGGTTATGCCTTCACCTTGTTGCGGCGGTTGGTGATCGCCATGGAGACGAGCACCAACAATACGGCGACGAGGAACATGGCCGTACCGATGACATTGATCTGAACGGGTGTGCCGCGCTGTGCCGAACCCCAGACGAACATGGGGAAGGTGACGGTGGAGCCCGCGTTGAAATTGGTGATGATGAAATCGTCGAAGGAGAGCGCGAAGGAAAGCAGCGCGCCCGCCGCGATTCCAGGGGCCGCGATCGGCAGGGTGACGCGCAGGAACGTCTGCGCCGGGCCGGCGTAGAGGTCCTGGGCCGCCTGTTCCAGGCGCGGGTCCATCGACATCACACGGGCCTTGACGGCGGTGACGACGAAGCTGAGGCAAAACATGATGTGGGCGATCAGGATGGTGTAGAAGCCCAGTTGAGCGCCCATGTTGAGGAACAGGGTGAGCAGCGAGGCCGCCATGACGACCTCGGGCATCGCCATCGGCAGGAAGATCAGCGAGTTGACGGCGCCACGGGCGCGGAAGCGGTAGCGGACCAGCGCGAAGGCGATCATCGTGCCGAGGACGGTGGCGCCGATGGTCGCCCAGACGGCGATCTGGAGGCTGATGCTCAGCGAGCCGCACATGTCGGCGACACCGCACGGCTGCTTCCAGGCGTCCAGCGAGAACTGCTGCCACTCGTAATTGAAGCGCCCCTTCGGCTTGTTGAAGGAGAACACCGTGACGATGACGTTCGGAAGGAGCAGATATCCGAGGGTCAACAGCCCGGCGATGACGACGAGATGGCGCTTGAACCAGCGTACGAAGGCCATTTAGACCAGATCCTCCGTCCCGGACTTGCGAATGTAGATGGTCACCATGGCGAGAATGGCGGCCATGAGGATGAAGGAGAGTGCCGCCGCCGTCGGATAGTCCAGGACGCGCAGGAACTGCGTCTGGATGACGTTTCCGATCATGCGGGTGTCGGTGGAGCCGAGGAGTTCGGCGTTGACGTAGTCGCCGGCCGCCGGGATGAAGGTCAGCAGGGTGCCGGAGACGACGCCGGGCATCGACAGCGGGAAGGTGACCTTGCGGAAGGTGGTGAACGGCTTGGCGTACAGGTCGCCGGCCGCCTCGTGCAGCCGTCCGTCGATGCGTTCGAGGGAGGTGTAGAGCGGCAGGACCATGAACGGCAGGAAGTTGTACGTCAGTCCGCACACCACCGCGAGCGGGGTGGCCAGCACGCGGTCGCCGGAGGTCCAGCCGAGCCAGTTGGTGACGTCCAGGACGTGCAGCGTGTTGAGGGCGCTCACGACCGGGCCGCTGTCCGCGAGGATCGTCTTCCAGGCGAGGGTGCGGATCAGGAAGCTGGTGAAGAACGGCGCGATCACCAGGATCATGATCAGGTTGCGCCAGCGTCCCGCGCGGAAGGCGATGAGGTACGCGAGCGGGTAGCCGAGCAGCAGACACAGGATGGTCGCGGCGGCGGCGTAGAGGCCCGAGCGCACGAACTGCGGCCAGTACTCGGACAGGGCGTCCCAGTAGGTCGCGAAGTGCCAGGTGACCTTGTAGCCGTCCTCCAGGGAGCCCGTCTGGATCGACGTGGAGCCCTGGTAGATCATCGGCAGCGCGAAGAAGATGATCAGCCAGAGGATGCCGGGCAGCAGCAGCCAGTACGGCGTCCAGCGGCCCCGCTTGCGCGGGGGCTTCTTCTCCGGCGCGTCCGGGACGAGGGGCGGGGGCGCCTCGGTGAGGGTCGACATCAGGCGGCCTCTTCCTCGGTGTCGACGCCGGCGTCGATGTCCTGGGCCGCGTCCAGGCCGAAGGTGTGGGCCGGGTTCCAGTGCAGGACGACCTCGGCGCCGGGCCGCAGCCGGGAGTCGCGGTCGATGTTCTGGGCGTAGACCTCGAACTCGGGGCAGACCGGGCTGTCGATGACGTACTGGGTGGAGACGCCGATGAAGCTGGAGTCGGCGATCCTGCCGGTGATGCGGTTGCGGCCCTCGGCGATGTCGCCCGCGTCGTCGGCGTGGGTGAGGGTGATCTTCTCGGGGCGTACGCCGACGAGGACCTTGCCGCCGGTCGTGGTCGGCGCGCTGCAGCGCGCCTCGGGCAGCACCAGCTTGCCGCCGCCCGCCTTGAGGACGATCTCGTCGCCGGACTTGGAGTCGACCTCGGCCTCGATGAGGTTGGAGGTGCCGAGGAAGTTGGCGACGAAGGTGGTGTTGGGGTTCTCGTAGAGGTCGGCGGGCGAGCCGAGTTGCTCGACGCGGCCGGCGTTCATCACGGCGACCGTGTCGGCCATGGTCATGGCCTCCTCCTGGTCGTGCGTGACGTGGACGAACGTGATGCCGACCTCGGTCTGGATGCGCTTGAGCTCCAACTGCATCTGGCGGCGCAGCTTGAGGTCGAGGGCGCCGAGCGGCTCGTCGAGGAGCAGCACCTTCGGGTGGTTGATCAGCGCGCGGGCGACCGCGACGCGCTGCTGCTGGCCGCCGGAGAGCTGGTGCGGCTTCTTGCGGGCCTGTTCGCCGAGCTGCACCAGGTCGAGCATGTCCTCGACCTGCTTCTTCACCGACTTGATGCCGCGCCGGCGCAGGCCGAAGGCGACGTTCTCGAAGATGTCGAGGTGCGGGAAGAGGGCGTAGGACTGGAAGACCGTGTTCACCGGCCGCTTGTAGGGCGGGAGATGGCCGACTTCCTGGTCGCCGAGGAACACGGTTCCGGAGGAAGGTTCCTCCAGGCCCGCGATCATGCGCAGGGTGGTGGTCTTGCCGCAGCCGGAAGCGCCGAGCAGGGCGAAGAAGGAGCCCTGCGGGACGGTCAGGTCGAGCGGGTGTACGGCGGTGAAGGAGCCGTAGGTCTTGCTGATACCGGAGAGGCGGACGTCGCCGCTGTTGTCCTTGGTGTTCATCGTCGTCACGCCCCTGTGAGCTTTGCGAACTTCTGCTGGTAGTCCGTCTCTTCCTTCGAGCTCAGTGAGCGGAAGGCATGCGACTTGGCCGCCATGGCCTTGTCGGGAAGGATCAACGGGTTGCTCGCCGCCGACTTGTCGATCTTGGCGAGGTACGGCTTCACGTCCGCGACCGGGCTGACGTAGTTGACGTAGGCGGCGAGTTCGGCGGCCGGCTCGGGCTCGTAGTAGTAGTCGATGAGCCGCTCGGCGTTCGTCTTGTGGCGCGCCTTGTTGGGGATCAGCAGGTTGTCGGTCGACGTCATGTAGCCGCTGTCGGGGATGACGTAGCCGACGTCCGGGTTGTCCGACTGGAGTTGGACGATGTCACCGCCCCAGGCGACGCACGCGGCGAAGTCGCCCTTGGTGAGGTCGGACGTGTAGTCGTTGCCGGTGAAGCGGCGGATCTGGCCCTTGTCGACGGCCTTCTGGAGGCGGGCGATGACCGCGTCGTAGTCGTCGGTGGTGAACTTCGCCGGGTCCTTGCCCATGTCGAGCATGGTCATGCCGACGCTGTCGCGCATCTCGGTGAGGAAGCCGACGCGGCCCTTGAGCTTGGGGTTGTCGAGCAGGTCGGAGATCGACTTCACCTCGACGCCGTCGAGCGCCTTCTTGTTGTAGGCGATGACGGTCGAGATGCCCTGCCACACGTACGAGTACGCCCGGCCCGGGTCCCAGTCGGGGCTGCGGAACTGGTCCGAGAGGTTGGCGTAGGCGTGCGGCAGGTTGGACGCGTCCAGTTTCTGGACGTAGCCCAGCCGGATCATGCGGGCGGCCAGCCAGTCGGTGAGGACAATCAGGTCGCGGCCGGTGTCCTGGCCGGCGGCGAGCTGCGGCTGGATCTTGCCGAAGAACTCGTCGTTGTCGTTGATGTCCTCGGTGTACTTGACCTTGATGCCGGTCCGCTTGGTGAACGCGTCCAGCGTGGGGCGGTGCTTGCCGCTGTCGTCCGTGTCGATGTACTCGGGCCAGTTGGAGAAGTCGATCTCCTTCTCCTTGGCCGAGTGGTCGTCGGCGGACACCCCGCCCTGTGTCTTGCCGGCCGCGGGGATCCCGCAGCCGCTCAGGGCGCCGAGTCCGCCGAGAGCGAGCGCGCCGCCCGCGGAGGCGCGCAGCACCGAACGGCGGGTCGTCGCGGACCGGCTCTTGCGGAAGCTGCGCCGCGCGGCGGCCACTTCGGCCGGGGTCAGGCGGTCGGGCTCGTACTGCTTCATGCGCGTGCTGCCCTTTCGGGAGAACGGCCGCGGGTCGTGCGGCCTGCTGCTGCTATCGGTCCCCGAAGATCGTGCGGTGCCAGTCCTTCGCGGCGACCGCGGTGTTGTCGAACATGACGTGCTTGATCTGGGTGTACTCCTCGAACGAGTAGGCGGACATGTCCTTGCCGAAGCCGGACGCCTTGTAGCCGCCGTGCGGCATCTCGCTGATGATCGGGATGTGGTCGTTGACCCACACACAGCCCGCCTTGATCTCGCGGGTGGCGCGGTTCGCCCGGTAGACGTCCCGGGTCCACGCGGAGGCGGCGAGGCCGTACGGGGTGTCGTTGGCGAGCGCGATGCCCTCGTCGTCGCTGTCGAAGGGCAGCACGACGAGCACCGGCCCGAACAGCTCGGACTGCACGATCTCGCTGTCCTGGGCGGCGTCCGCGACCAGGGTGGGCCGATAGTAGGCGCCGTTCTTGAGATCTCCCTGAGGAGCCTCGCCGCCGGTCACCACGCGCGCGTAGCCACGCGCCCGGTCGACGAAGGCGGCGACGCGGTCGCGCTGGACGTGCGAGATCAGCGGCCCGAGGTCGGTGCCGGGGGCGAAGGGGTCGCCGACCCGGACGCCCGCCATGAGGGCGGCGGTCTTCTGGACGAACGCGTCGTACAGGGGCCGCTGCACGTACGCGCGCGTGGCGGCCGTGCAGTCCTGCCCGGTGTTGATCAGCGAACCGGCGACGGCGCCATGGACGGCGGCTTCGAGGTCGGCGTCGTCGAAGACCACGAAGGGTGCCTTGCCGCCCAGCTCCAGGTGGAGGCGCTTGACGGTGGCGGTGGCGATCTCGGCGACGCGCTTGCCGACGGCGGTGGAGCCGGTGAAGGAGGTCATGGCCACGTCGGGGTGACCGACGAGATGCTCACCGGCCTCCTTCCCAGTGCCGGTGATGATGTTGATGACACCGTCCGGGATGCCGGCCTCGGTGGCGGCCTGCGCGAACATCAGCGAGGTGAGCGGGGTCAGCTCGGCGGGCTTCAGCACGATCGTGTTGCCCGCGGCGATCGCCGGGAGGATCTTCCAGGCGGCCATCTGGAGGGGATAGTTCCAGGGCGCGATGGAGCCGACGACACCGATGGGTTCACGGCGTACGTACGACGTGTGGTCGCCGGAGTACTCACCGGCGGACTGCCCCTGCAGATGCCGTGCGGCACCGGCGAAGAAGGCGGTGTTGTCGATCGTCCCGGGGACGTCGAACTCGCGGGTCAGCTTGAGCGGCTTGCCGCACTGGAGCGACTCCGCGCGGGCGAAGTCGTCCGCGCGCTCGGCGAGCACGGCGGCGAAGCGGTGCAGCGCGTCGGAGCGCTCGCCGGGCGTGGCACCCGACCAGCCCGGGAAGGCGGCGCGGGCGGCGGCCACGGCCGCGTCCACGTCCGCCGTACCGGCCAGCTCGTACGTGTAGACGTCCTCACCGGTGGCCGGGTCGACGACCGCGTGGGTACGGCCCGAGGTGCCCTTGGTCAGGCGGCCCGCGATGAACTGCGCGCCGTCCGCGAAGTACTCCTGTGCGGGGAATCGTTCCGGGGTGGCGTTGCCCGGGTTGTGCATGTCGCTCTCCTCCGCCTTCGCCCCGCTTCGTCCGCTGGCGGGTGGCGTAGCTCCAGCTCGATTTGAGTGCTGATCCTGACAGAGCAAAGGGACTCCAACAAGTGATTCCGTTGTTGCCTTTTGGTTACGCGACGGAATCTGTCGACCAGGTGTCGAGTCCGGATGGAAAAGGGGGGACGGAGTGTCAGTGGTGCCTGCAAGACTCGCGTGCATGGAGAAGATCACGGGGAAGCTCGCCGGAGCGATCGATTCGCAGGAAGCCCTGATCAGGGAAGTGCGCGCGGGGACCAAGGTCAAATATCTGCACTTCTGGGGCCACCGGCCGCGCCCGGACGGACGCGTGGGCGCGAGCTGTCTGAGCCAGTGGTGGCCGTCGCCGTTCACCGTGGCGGGGGTGACATATGCGACCGCCGAGCACTGGATGATGGCGGGCAAGGCGCGACTCTTCGGTGACGCGGAGGCGGAGGCGCGGGTGCTGGCCGCGGGTCATCCTTCCGTGGCCAAGAAGGCGGGGCGCCTGGTGCGGGGCTTCGACGAGGAGACCTGGGCCCGGGAGCGGTTCGGGATCGTCGTCGAGGGGAGCGTCCACAAGTTCGCGGCGGACGCGGAGCTGCGGGCGTATCTGCTGGGTACCGGTGACCGGGTGCTGGTCGAGGCGAGCCCGGTGGACCGGGTGTGGGGCATCGGTCTGGCGGCGGACGACGAGGCGGCACAGGACCCCGCGCGGTGGCGGGGCCCGAATCTGCTGGGGTTCGCGTTGATGGCCGCGCGGGAGCGGCTGCGGGGTCAGACCACGGGCTGAACCGGTGCCGTCAGGCTGGGGGCGGAGTTGTAGTAGGGGTCGGAGTCCGTCGTGTCGTTGTTGTCGTGTTCGACGGCGAAGACGATGGCGATGATCATCACGGTGGCCGTGATCACGCCGAGGACGGTCCCGACGATGCCCGTGATCAGACCTGCCTGGGCCTGGCCCCGGTTGGTGGCCTCGCCCCGGTCGGCCCGCTTCTTGCCCTTGACGCCGAGGATGATCGCGGTGATGCCGAGGCCCAGCGAGACCACGCCGTAGACGCAGAAGAGGCAGCAGGACAGGATGCCGAGCACCATCGCCGCGGTGCCCATGTTGTTCTGCGGGGCCATCGGCATACCGGGCCAGCCGTAGCCCTGCGGGTAGCCGGGGTAGCCGTAGCCGCCGGGCATCCCCGGGCCGCCCGGCATTCCGGGGCCGTTGGGCGGGCCGTAGTTGGGGGCGCCGTAGCTGGGCAGGCCGGGGGGTGTGCCGGGCTGACCGTAACCGGGGGCGCCGGATGCGGGCGGGGTGAAGCCGTCGGACGGCATGGCGGTCATGGTGGGCTGGTAGTGCACGGACGACGGCTGCGGCGGAGGCTGCTGGGCCGCGGCGGGCGGCTGGTCTTGCGGATGCGGCTGCTGTCCCGGAGCGGGCGGATACGGCTGCGCCCCGGGCGCGGGCGGCCGTGTGCCCTTCTCCAGCGACGGCCTGCTCTCAGGCGGCGCCCACGGATCGTTGTTCGCTCCCACGCCGTCGTCCGGCTGTGTCTGGTCCCCCATGTCCCGTCCCCGTCCCCCTCGGTCGTTCTTCGGCCCGACCATGCTAGAGCGTTCCTACGCCGGCTCCGCCCCCCATTTCCGACCCGGATGCCCCCGTCGCCGCGCCGACCCCCCGGCCTACGATGATCCCGAGTCATCGATCAGCCGATCACCCGCGTCCCGTACGGCACTGCCCGGGGCGCCGTTCCGGGGAGCAACCTTGTCCGACCTCAGCGCCGTACCCGCCGTCGGCCAGACCCGCGATCTGCATGCCTTCATCGCCGGGCTGCCCAAGGCCGAGCTGCATGTCCACCACGTCGGCTCCGCCTCCCCGCGGATCGTGTCGGAACTGGCCGCCCGCCACTCCGACTCCAAGGTGCCCACCGACCCCGAGGCCCTGGTCGACTACTTCAGCTTCACGGACTTCGCGCACTTCATCGACGTATACCTGTCCGTCGTGGATCTGATCCGCACGCCGGAGGACGTACGGCTGCTGACGTACGAGGTGGCCCGGGACCTGGCCCGGCAACAGGTGCGGTACGCCGAGTTGACCATCACGCCGTTCTCCTCGACCCGGCGCGGGATCGACGAGCGGGCCTTCATGGACGCGATCGAGGACGCCCGCAAGGCGGCCGAGGCGGAGTTCGGGACCGTCCTGCGGTGGTGCTTCGACATTCCCGGCGAGGCCGGTCTTGAGGCCGCCGAGGAGACCGCGCGGCTCGCCACCGAGGACGGGGTGCGGCCCGAGGGGCTGGTGTCGTTCGGGCTCGGCGGGCCGGAGATCGGGGTGCCCCGGCCGCAGTTCAAGCCGTACTTCGACCGGGCGATCGCGGCCGGGCTGCACTCCGTGCCGCACGCCGGGGAGACCACCGGGCCCGAGACGGTGTGGGACGCGCTGAACGAGCTGCGTGCCGAGCGCATCGGACACGGCACCAGTTCCGCGCGGGATCCCGAGCTGCTCGCGCATCTGGCCGAGCACGGCATCGCGCTGGAGGTCTGCCCGACCTCCAACATCGCCACCCGCGCGGTCCGCACACTCGACGAGCACCCGATCAAGGAGTTCACCCGGGCCGGGGTCCTGGTGACGATCAACTCCGACGACCCGCCGATGTTCGGCACCGACCTCAACAACGAGTACGCGGTCGCCGCCCGCCTCCTCGACCTCGACGAACGCGGTGTCGCCGACCTGGCCAAGAACGCCGTGACGGCCTCCTTCCTCGACCCGGCGGGCAAGGCCCGGATCAACGCCGAGATCGACACGTACACCTCGGCATGGCTCGCCCCCTGATACCCGGCGCCCCCTGCTCCCCAGCACAATGGCCTCATGCAGAACGTGACCGCCGTGGGACATCGCGGCGACCCCTACCGCGTCCGTGAGAACACCATCGACTCGCTGCGTTCCGCGCTCGAACAGGGCGCGGACGCGGTCGAGTTCGACGTACGGGTGACCCGTGACGGTGTGCCCGTGCTGCTACACGACGAGACGCTGACGCGGCTGTGGGAGCTGGAGCGGCCGCTGAAGTCGCTGTCGGCGGACGAGGTGCGCGGGCTCACGGCCGGCGGGATGCCGACGCTGGTGGAGGCGCTGGCCGCGACCGAGGGCAGCCGGGTCATGGTCGACCTGCCCGGTGCCGCCGATCCGCGGGCGGTGCGCCGGATCGTGGACGTGATCCGCGAGTACGGGGCGGCGGACCGGGTGTACTACTGCGCGGGCGCCGATGTGATGCTCGCGGTACGCGCCGCCGACCCCGCCGCCGAGATCGCCATGACCTGGACCTCGCTCGCACCGCCGCGGCCCGCGCTGCTCGACGCGGTACGGCCGCGCTGGCTCAACTACCGCTTCACACTGATGGACCGGGACCTCACCGCACACATCCACCGGGACGGATATCTCGTCTCGGTCTGGACCCCGGACACCCGCCGCTCGATGCGCCGCCTCCTCGACATGGGCGTCGACTCGATCACCACCAACCGGGTCGACGTGCTGTGCGGGCTCAGGAAGGACGGCTGAGGACGCCCGGCGCTCGCGGCCCCGCCGACTCCACCGGCGGGGCGATGGATCGGGCATCCACCCCCTCCCCCACCCACAACCGGATCAGCAGCGCGGCGGTCGCCTCCAGCAGTCCGGCGCCCTGCTCCAACTCCCCCGCCGCGAACGGCTCACAGCCCAGATCCCGCACCAACTGCCCTACGACCGCGAGGGCTTCCGCGTCGTCACCGCTCAGCGGGACGCCCAGGGGGCGGCCGTCGAACACCGGGGGTGTCAGGCGCCAGACGTCCTCGTGGCAGAGGTTGAACGCCTTGACGACGTGGGCGCCGGGGCCGGCGGCGGCAGCGAGTCGTTCGGCGGCTGCGGGTCCGCCCGCGGTGAGCAGACGGAAGCCCTCACCCACCGGGTTCGTGCAGTCGATCAACACCCTTCCGTGCAGCGGGAGTTGCCGAGCCACTTCCACGGCCGCCGCCCAAGGCAAGGCCATCAGCACGGCATCAGTACCGAACCCGGCTGCCTCACGAAGCGTGCCGAAGCGCCCGCTCCACCGCCGCGCGAGCACCTCCGCCCGCCCCAAGTCCCGTCCGCCGAACAGCACTTCATGCCCCGCCCTGATCCACTGCGCGCCGAGCGCGTCCGCCATTCCGCCCGTGCCGAGAATTCCAATTCGCATGCCACGACAGTAGGAAGCGGCTCGGGCACCATGTGGTGCGTGACCTCCGAGCGGATGTTTCTCGCCGACTGCCGGGCCCGGCTCGCCTTCGACCTGCTGGGCAACACCTGGAACTGTGTGGTGCTGTGGGCCCTGCGGCACGGCCCGCGACGGCCGGGCGCGCTGCGCGGGCAAATCGGCGGGATCAGTCAGAAGGTGCTGACTCAGACCCTGCGCCGGCTGGAGTTCAACGGGCTCGTGGAGCGGCGGTCCTACGGTGGTTCGCCGCCCCGGGTGGAGTACGAACTCACCGCGCTGGGACGGACGTTGCTCGATCCGATCGACACGTTCGGGGCCTGGGCCTTCGAGCACGGCGACGAGGTCATGGCCGCGCAGGACGCCTACACCCGGGAGTCCTGAGCCACCGTCGCCGGGTCGGTCGGGGCGGTGCGGGTGGCGTACTGCGGGACCGGGGTGTCGTCCCTGCCGGTGTCACGGGTCAGGCCGTAGCGGATGGCGCCCTGGGCGGGGCCGGTGGTGAGGTCCTGCTCGACCGCGTCCCACGTGGTGGGGAAGACGTTGAGGCCGTAGTCGGCGCCGCGTTCGTTGACGGTGAGGGTGACGCTGCCGTCGAGGTAGAAGTACTCGTTCTGCCACATCTGCTGGGTGCCGCTGGGCAGGATCTCGTAGCCGGTGGCCGTGCTGCCCATGCCGGTGGCGGTGGTGTCGGTGGTGCTGACCGGGTCGTCCATACGGCGGCCGCCGCCCGAGGCCACGTGGAAGAGCTTGCCCTTGAGGGCGGTCCAGCTCGGCATGACCAGGTTGCCTGCGCGGGTCTGCGGCGAGATCTGCCAGCGCACGAGGACGTAACCCTGGCCGCTGAGCGTCACGTTGTCCCCGCGATGGTTCATGGTGGCGTGCGCGCCGCCCGTGCTGGTCACGCCGGAGGCGGGGCGGTGCGGGAGGGCGACGGGCGGGGTGTTCGGGTTCGGCGCCTTGTCCACGGCGTCGACGACCGAGCCGTAGAGGGCGGTGGTCGTCTTCGAGGGGGGTGCGGACGGGGAGGGTGCTGTGGTGGGCGGGAGGTGGGGAGTGCTTGCCGCTGCCGTGGGGGCGAGTGCCTTCGGGGGTGGGTCGCCGGGGTTCTGGGTGGCGACGTAGACACCGCCCGCCGCGATCGTCGCGCCCGCCGTCACGGCGATGACGGGCTTGGTCAACAGCCCCACCACCTTGGCCGACCACCCCAGTGGCACCGCCGCCCCCGAGGCCCCGGCCGAACCCGCCCCACCGACAGCCCCGGCCGAACCCGCGATCCCGGCGGACCCCGCCGCTCCGGAGGCTCCCACCGAACCTGCGACACCCGAAACACCTGCGACCCCGGCCGAACCCGCAACACCCGCCGCCCCTCCCGCACCCGCCCCACCGACAGCTCCCGCAGCACCGGCGGAACCCGCGATCCCGGCCGGGCCCGCCGCCCCAGAGGCTCCCACCGAACCTGCGACACCCGAAACACCTGCGACCCCCGCCGAACCCGCGACACCCGCCGCCCCTCCCGCACCCGCACCGCCGGCAGCCCCCGCAGCACCGACCGAACCAGCGATCCCGGCCGAACCAGCGAAACCCGCCGCTCCTCCCGCCCCCGCCCAGCCAGCAGCCCCGGCCGCACCCGCCGACCCCAGTGACCCCGCCGCCCCAACTGCCCCCGCCGAACCCGCGAAACCGGCAGCGCCCACCGCGCCCACCGCGCCAGTCATCCCCGTCGCCCCGGCGGAGCCCCCCGCCGCGAAGGCCGCTCCCGCCAGCCCCGCCGCTGCCGCCGCCGTCTTCGCGCCGAAGGCCAGTGACAGGGTGAAGCCGATCGGCAGGGGGACGAGGGCGATGCCGGCGAGGAGGCGTTCCGCGGGTACGACGGAGTCGCGGGGGTCGCCGCAGTGGGCGCAGCCGCGGAGGTGGCGGGCGAGGCGTTTGCGCCAGACGGAGTCGCGGCGGCCGTTCCGGCGGGCGGTGAGGTCGTGGAGGTCGGGGCAGGCGCCGTCGAGGGCACGGACGACGCCTCGGGCGGTCTCCAGGCGTTCCTTCATCCGCTGGACGCGGACCGCCGCGTGCTGGCGGCTGATGCCGAGGGCCGACGCCAGTTCGCGGCGGGTGAGTTCGCCGGCCACCTCCAGCCACCACAGGGACAGCAGATGCCGGTCCTCGTCGTCGAGCCAGCGCACCGCCTCCGCGACCTCGCGCCGCTGCCCCTCCAACTGGAGCCGCAGCACGGTGAGTTCGGCGAAGTCGACGTCGTCCGCCGGTAGCCCGTCGGGCAGTTGGTCGGGGGACTTCCGGCGGCGGGCCCGGTCCCGGATCTGGCGCACGGCGATCGCCACCAGCCAGGACCGGAAGCTGTCGGGGTCACGGAGCGAGCCGAGGTGGTCGACGGCGCGCAGCATCGTCTCCTGGACCACGTCGTCCACGTCCGCGTGACCGTTGAGGGCGCGGCCGACCACGTTGTAGACCAACGGCAGCCAGCCCGCGACCAGTTCGTCCAGCGCCCGCCGGTCACCGGCCTGTGCCGCCGCGATGGTGGAACCCCACTGCCGCCCGTCCATGTCGCTCCCCGCCCTCCCCGACATCACTTGCTGTACAGCAGCGTCCCGAAGCCCAGTTGGTCGTAACCGCCGCTGTTCGGGCCGTAGTCGCCGCCACCGCCCTCCGCACGGACCTTCTCCGCCATGAGGGTGATGAACGGCGTGTCCAGGCGCCGCCTGCGGGCGTAGTGGTTGTGCAGGATCTCCCAGACCGGGCGGAGGTCGCCCCGGGCCAGGTCGGAGATCACCGGCTGTTCCATGGCCCGGCCGGTGCCCTGGCCGCTGCGCCAGGCGTACGTCGTGAAGGGCACGGCCGCGCCGAGGTTGTACTTGGCGACGTACTCGGCCGCCTTCATGAACCGGTTGTCGAGGTAGCCGTAGAGGTCCACGCCCTGGTTCCAGGCCATCTCGCAGATCGCGCCCATGAGGCCCATGCCCAGCATGGTGTGGCCCTGGTCGCGGCCGCTCTCCTGCCACTGGGCGAGGTTCTGGCCGCCGTAGACGAAGGGGATGGCGTGCCTGAACGAGCCGTTGCCCGCACCGGACTTCATATAGGTGACCGCGCGCTGGAAGGTGGCCCGGTCGTCGCAGAGGATGCCGGTCGCCATGAGGGAGGCGACGTTGCACAGGTCCCAATTGGCCCAGTAGTTGGTGATGTTGGCGGTGTTGTGGTGGGTCAGGAAGTCGATGTTCATCGGCTTGAAGACCGTGCGGAGCATGTTCTTGAAGCGGGCGAACTCGAAGTCCGGGTGGTCGCGGACGAGTTCGGCGGCGTTGGCGAACTGGTAGCCGTAGATGCCCGCGGCCAGGAAGCGGTCGGAGTTGCCGTTGACCGCGGTGAGGGTGGCCGACCAGGCGTTGAGGATGGCGACGGCGGTGTCGCCGTTGGCCTCGGTGCCGCCGATCTGCCGGCGCAGGGCGTTCTGGTAGGCGGCGTGGATGTCGTTGTAGAGGACGCCGTAGTTCTGGCCGGTGCCGCCGCGGACGACGACGGCCTGCGGGCGGGGCTGCCAAGTGCTCGCGGAGTGCGGGTTGTTGACGAGCCGCGTCCAGCCCTTCAGCCAGGGGTCGTCGGCAGCGGCGACGCGGACCTTGGCGCGGTGCAGGTCTCCGGCGTTGTGCAGCAGGCCCGGGTGCGCGAGGGCCTTCGGCCTCGCGGTGGCGGTACCGATGACCGCGCCCGGCTGCGCGGCGTCGGCCCCACCGCCGGAGAGCGCGGCGATCCCGCCGCCGACTACTCCCGCCGCCGCGACTCCGCCGCCGAGGGTGAAGAGGCCGCGGCGGGTGAGGCGGTGTTTGTTGAGGGGCTTGCGGGCGCTGGTGGCCATGTGGGTGGCTCCGGTGCGTGAGAGGACGGGGGACGGAGAGGGAGACGGAGTGAGGGCTTCCGCGATAACAGTTTTTGCGCGCGGGTCGCCGCGCGAGGAGCGCGGCGACGCAGATCCCGTAGGGGGCTTCCCCCGTAAAACCCTTGTCCTGTACGGGAGTTGATCGGGGCAGCATCAGGGGCGGGCACCCTCCTCGCCGACGATCCGCGGACAGCCGTGGGCGATGAGGCTGATCACCGACAGTCACCGGAGATCCCAGGAGAAGCCGATGCGCCCCCGCCACCGCACCACCGCCGTCCTCACCACCTCCCTCGTCCTCGCGCTCGCGGCCGGACCGCTGGCCGCGCCCGCGTTCGCCGCGTCCCCGGCGGCCGTCGCGCGGGAGACGGCCGGACCGGACGCCGTCGCGCTGCGCGCCGCGCTCGCCGGGCTGCCGGACGCCGATGCCACGGCGGCTCTGGTACGGGTGGGAGGCACCGACGGCATCTGGCGCGGCAGTGCGGGGGTGCACGATCTGGCGAGCGGTGCCGCCGCCGACCCCGACGCGCGTTTCCGGGCCGGTTCGACGACGAAGATCGTGACCGCGGCGACCGTGCTGCGACTCGCGGCGCAGCGGAAGGTCGACCTGGACACAGCGGTTCAGAACTACCTGCCGGGGCTGCTCACCAAGGCCTTCGAGCCCGTCTCCGTACGGCAGTTGCTGAACCACACGAGCGGTATCCAGGCCGGCGACGGCTTCGGGGACGCCTTCGCGGACCAGTACGCGCACCGCTTCGACACGCTCACGCCGAAGGAGGTGGTGGCGTCGGCGGTGGCGAAGGGACCGGAGTTCCGGCCGGGCGAGCGGCAGGACTACCTCAACATCAACTACACGATCCTCGGCCTGCTGATCGAGAAGGTGACGGGACACTCGTACGCCTCGGAGGCGACCCGGCTGGTGCTGCGCCCGGCGGGCATGCGGGACACGTACTTCCCCGGCAGCGACCCGCGTATCCGCGGCCCGCACAACCACGGCTACCAGGCGGTCCAACAGGCTGACGGGACAACGGAGTTCGTGGACGTCACCGACTGGAACCAGTCGGACCGCTGGGCGGCCGGCGACATGATCTCGACGACCGCCGACCTGGAGCGGCTGATCACGGCACTGTTCCGGGGCCGGATCGTGCCGGGCCCGCAGTTGAAGGAGATGTTCACGGTCCCGGCGGGCATCGAGGGCGCCAGTTACAGTGCCGGGCTCCAGCGGTTCGAGTACGGCGGCCGGGTGTACTGGCTCAAGTCCGGTGCCCGGTACGGCTACAGTACGGCGGTCGCCGCCACCCGCGATCTCTCCCGCACCCTCGTCTTCTCGGTCGGCGCGACGGACGCGAAGGGCGATTCGATGAACGCGGTCGCCCAGCGGATCGTGGTGGCCGCACTCAAGTAGCCGGGACGGGGGCGGGAGTTGGCGCGAGCGCCGCTTCCAGGAGCTTGATCTTCCTCCGGACGACGTACAGCGGGACGACTCCGACGACCCCGAAGGACATGTCGATCACCGTCCACCAGAAGGGGATCCCGCGGACCGGTCCGCAGATCAGGGCGAGCGGGATGATCCCGGCGCAGGCGATCATCCCGAACTCGACGACCCAGATGTTGCGGACCGGGTCCCGGTAGGGGCCGTAGAAGGCGACGGCGATGACGAGGTGCGCGAAGGCCAGCCAGTCCGTGCCGTAGAGGAGGAAGGGGTAGTCGGTGTCGGCGGTGTCGAGTCCCTCTCGCACCCGCGCGATCCAGTCCGCCAGGGCGGGCAGGTAGTGCGGCACGGACAGGGACCTCAACGCCTCCTCGGTCCAGCGGAGTTCATGGACCAGCGGAAAGGCCGTGGCGCCGCTGAGCACCAGACAGACGACGAACAGGACCAGCCAGGCGCGGATGCCCTTCAGGAGGGCGGCTCTGTCGTTCATGGCGGCAGCTTACGCCGTCATTTGAACGCGTTCAAAACCCTGTTACGGTGCCCGGGTCCGCCCATCCGTGGGTTCGGCGGTTGGGGACGTCGGTGCGGCCGACGCCGATGCCGTGGGGGCCATGGACGGTTCCGTGGTGGGGGTGGCAGCGCCTCCCGGGTCCCGGGACGCCTCGGGGAAACTCGGGTGCGCGCTGGGCGTGGGTGCCGTCGACGCGGACGGGGTGGGCGAAGCCGTAGGACCGCTGCTGGCGGGGGGCGGGGCGAGCGGGACCGTGGGGGCCGTCGGTGAGTCGTGTCCGGCCAGGCGGAAGGGGAGGGTGGCGAGGACGATCACGGCGCAGGTCGCGCCGGCGCCGACGGCCGCGCGGAGCAGGCGGCGGCGGTGCGCGCCGCGGCGGATCGACTCGTAGCGGCCGGCCGGCGGGCCGAGGTACGCGGAGGAGGAGGGGCGCAGGATGACCGTGAGGGGGTCGTCGAGGGGGCGGTCGGCGTCCAAGCCCTCGTCCTCCTCGTCAAAGTGTGTGGTCAAGGCTTCTCCTCAGATGGTCACGGAGCAGTTCGCGGGCCGCGTGGAGGTCGGCCTTGATGGTTCCTTCCTTGCGCCCGGTCAGCACGGACACCTCCCGGATCGGCATGTCAGCGTAGTAGTGCAGGAGGATCGGGACGCGCAGCCGTTCGGGCAGCGACTGCACCAGCAGCCGTACGGACGGGTCGGTCTGCTCGGTCGGCGGCCGGATCGCCTCCTCGGTGGTGACACGGCGTACGGCCCGGCGCTCGCGCTCCAGTTTGCGCCAGTGGTCGCGGACGAGATTGGCCGCGGTGACGTAGAGGAAGCCGCGCGGTTCCGCCACCTTCGTCCAGCGGGCCCAGAGCCGGGTGAACGCCTCGGAGGCGATCTCGTGGGCCGTCTCGTCGTCGTCGACGAGTCGGCGGCACCAGCCGGCGAGGCGCGGGTAGACGGCGGCGAACAGCTCGGACGCTGCCCTCTCGCGGGACCGTTTCAACGCTCTCCATGGTCGTGACGTGCTGTGCGCTCGTGCGGGCGCTCGTGGGGGAAGAGTCCGGGCCGACGGCGTACGTTCCACCGGCCCGGACACAGTAGGTACTCAGGTGGTGCTCAGGGACTCGCCGGGGTCAGGGCGGCGAAGACGATCACGTTGTCGAGGTAGCCCGTACCGGTACGGGTCCCGCCGCAGGTGATCAGCCGCAGCTCGGGCCGGTTCACGTCGCCGTACACCTGGTCCGACGGGAAGTCGGCCTTGGCGACCGTGCGCACCCCGGTGACGGTGAACGTGGCCGTCGTGCCGTTCTCCAGGCCCGCCTCGATCCGGTCCCCCGTGCGCAGCCGCGCGAGGTGACGGAAGACCCCGTCCCCGTAGGCGCCGACGGTCACATGCCCGAGGATCACCGACGGCCCCCGCTGGCCGGGGGTCGGCGAGTTCCGGTACCAGCCCGCCCGGTCGTGCGCGGCGATCGGCGGCACCTGCACGGTGCCGTCGGAGGCCAGCCCCAGCCCCATGACCGGGGTGTCGACCCCGATGGCCGGGATGCGCAGGGTGACCGGGACGGACCGCGCGAGGGCGTGCGCCGTCTTGGCGCCGGTTTGCCCGGAGGGTGTCGAACTCCCTTGCTTTTCAGGGGAGTTCGCGGTCGCGGTGGTCCCGTGGCCGCCGCCGCAGCCGGCGAGCAGGGCCGCCGTCGCCGCGGTGACGAAGGCGCGCCGGGAGAGTGGGGTCATACCCCGGTCGCCCTCCGACGCCGTACGACGACGAGGGCACCGCCGCCGATGGCCACCGCGGCTGCTCCCCCGCCGACCAGCCCGGTCGTCAGGTCCCCGGACGACTTCGACTCCGGCGCGACACCGGTGTCCGGGGCGCCGCTGGGGACGACGGAGACCTGACCGCTGTCCCGGGTCGGTGCGGCGCTGGGCTCGGCGCTGGGCGCGCTGCTCGCGTCGCTGGTGGGGTCGGCGCTGCCGGCCGGGGTCGGTGCCGCGGTCGCGGCGCTGGTGGGGGACGCGGACGCCCCCGCGGCGAACGCGGGCACGGTGCTCGCCAGCACGGCGCCGCACGAAAGTGCCAGGGCGCTGAGGACAGTTCGGCGCATGAATCGCTCTCTCTCGTCGGCCGCCCCGCCGGGGTCCATGGTCGGACGGTCCGGCAGCGGGGCGGGTTACGGACGAGCGGAGAGACGAGGCAGCGGGAGGGCGGGTTGTAAAGAGCGGGCAAAGTCGCCGGATGGCTGGTACCGCCGTCGGGCGGGGGCTCACATGTTGATCATGTGGCCGGCCAGGCCGTGCACCGCTTCCTTCACCGCCTCGCCCAGGGTCGGGTGGGCGTGCACGTTGCGGGCGACCTCGTGGACGGTGAGGTCCCACTGCTGGGCGAGGGTGAGTTCGGGAAGGAGTTCGGTGACGTCGGGGCCGATGAGGTGGCCGCCGAGGAGTTCGCCGTACTTCGTGTCACTGATCAGCTTCACGAAACCGGTGGTGTCGCCGAGGCCGTGCGACTTGCCGTTCGCGGTGAAGGGGAACTTCGCGACCTTGATGTCGTGGCCCAACTCCCGCGCCTGCGCCTCGGTGTAGCCGAAGCTGGCGATCTGCGGCTGGCAGTAGGTGGCGCGCGGGATCATCGCGTAGTCCAGCTCCATGGTCTCCGCGTCCGCGAGGGTCTCGGCGGCGATCACGCCCATCGCCTCGGCGGCGTGCGCGAGCATCAGCTTCGCGGTGACGTCGCCGATGGCGTACAGGTGCGGGACGGAGGTGCGGCAGCGGCCGTCGACGTCGATCGCGCCGCGCTCGGTCAGCCGTACGCCCGTGTTCTCCAGGCCGAAGCCGGTGACGTTCGGCGCGAAGCCGATGGCCTGCAACACCTTGTCGGCCTCCAGGACTTGCTGGGCGCCGTCCTTGCCGGTGACCGTGACGCGGACCTGCGGGCCGGACTCGTCGATCGACTCGACACGGGTGGAGGTGAGGACGTCGATGCCCAACTTGCGGTACTGCTTGGCGAGTTCGGCGGAGACCTCGGCGTCCTCCAGGGGCGCGACACGGTCCAGGAACTCGACGATCGTGACCTTCACGCCGTAGTTGTGCAGCACGTACGCGAACTCGATGCCGATGGCGCCGGCGCCCGCGATCACGATGGACCGCGGGAGGTCGTCGGCGAGGATCTGCTCCTCGTACGTCACGACCCGCGCGCTGCGCTTGGTGCCGGGCAGCAGCCTGGGGGTGGCGCCGGTGGCGATGACGCACTGCTCGAAGCCGACGGTGCGCGTCTCGCCGTCGTAGCCCGCCACTTGGAGGGTGTGCGGGTCGAGGAAGGTGCCGCGGCCGTCGATCTCCGTGATCTTGTTCTTCTTCATCAGGTAGTGGACGCCCTTGACCCGGCCGTCCGCGACCCGGCGGCTACGGCGGAACGCCTCGCCGTAGTCGAAGGAGACCTCCCCCTCGACCTTGATGCCGAAGGTCTTCGCCTCGCGGGTGAAGATGTGCGCCAACTCGGCGTTGCGCAGAAGTGCCTTGGTCGGGATGCAGCCCACGTTGAGACAGACACCGCCCCAGTACTTCTCCTCGACCACCGCGACCCGCTTGCCGAGTTGGGCCGCGCGGACGGCGGCGACATAGCCACCGGGGCCCGCGCCGAGTACGACGACATCGAAGCGTTCGTCCTGCGCGTCCTGCTGGTCCATCGATAGATCCTTTCCCGGGGGGAAGTCCACGGCGAGCGTCTTCCGGTGATCCTCTACCGCCTCCAGGATGGCAGTCGCGTCGGCGAGGTCAGACCGTCGCGGGCTCGGGCTGCGGGGCGGTCCGCTCGCCCGGGGCGACCTTCGGAGTCCCGCGCCGGTACACGTCCTTGAGGTACAGCACGAGGACAGCGCCGAGGACCCACACCGGGAGGATCACCAGGGCGCGGGCGAGGCCGTCGTTCTGGAAGCGGGACAGGCCCTGCATCGCGCGGACACCGACGCCGACCGGCAGGATCTCCGAGAGCGGGCGCAGCCAGCCCGGCAGATAGGCCGCGGGCATGATGCCGCCGCTGCTGCTGTTGCCGAGGATCAGCATGAGGATCGAGGCGAGGGTGACACCGGCCGAGCCGAAGATCCGCAGCAGCACCATGGTCGTGGCGGCGACGGCGGCGCCCATGAGGGAGATCACGGCCACGAGGGGCAGGAAGGAGCCGGGCAGCGCGCCGAAGCCCGTACTGCCCGCGATGGTGGCGATGAGGAGTCCGCCCACGACCCCGAACAGGACCAGGCTGGCCATCCGCCAGCGGTACTGGAGCCGGGGTGCGAGCTGGTAGGTGGTCATGCCGAAGAGGTAGCCGGCGAGGACCAGCCCGAAGGCGGCGTAGAACACGGACAGGCCCCGGGTGTCGCCCGCTGCGGCCGGGGCCACGTCCTCTACGGCGAGTTCATGGTTCTCCGCGTGCGCCACGGAGCCGAAGGCGGTGGTCACGGTCGCGGTGACGGAGGCTCCGTTGGCGCTGCCGTAGAGCAGCTTTCCGTCGCCGAGGTAGGCCGCGTAGACGTCCCGGTCCTGTACGGCGTCCCGGGCGGCGGACTCGTCGGGGTAGGTCTCCACGGTGAAGCCGCCCGGGGCGACGCGCTCCAGGTCCTGGCTCAGGTGGGCCTGTGCCGTACCTATCTCCGTTGTGCCGACGCGGAGTTGATGGGGGCTCGGGGCGTGGAAGGCGGCGAGGTAGACGCTGACGAACACGGAGCCGATCAGCAGGACGACGGCCACCGGGAGCAGGACGGCACGGAGGTTTCCGGGGCCGGGCGGCGGATGGGCCACGTCCAGGGCGTGCTTGTGCGGCTGTCGGGTGGCTCCGGGGGCGACTTGCTGGGACATCGGATGCAGTCCTAGATTAGAAGGCAACTGATAATATTTGTACATCACAATCAGCTGCCTTACAAAGGTGCCCCGTGTGAGCACTCCGCAGAAGAGGTCCTCTCCGTGAACCATCCCGACCGCCGTACCGGCTACGTGGCCTGGCAGATCGGCCAGATCATGGCGGCCCGGATGGAGCGCGCCCTGCGCCCGCTCCGCCTGACCCTCGCCCAGCACCGGGCCCTGATGCAGGCCGTCCTCGACCCGGGGGTCTCCAGCGCGACCGCGGCCCGCCGGGCGGCGATCACCCCGCAGTCCATGGGCACCGCGGTCAACGGCCTGGTCGAACGGGGCATGCTGGAGCGCCGCACCACCCCCGGCGACCGCCGCACGCAACGCCTGCACGCCACCGAGGCCGGCATCCGCCTCGCGGCCGAGGCCTCGGACACGGTGGACGCGGCCCACGCGGAAGCCCTCCGGGCGCTGACACCGGCGGAGCAGGAGCAGACACACGCACTGCTGCTGAAGCTGTTGGCTTCGCTGAATCCGTCGGCGATGGAGGGCGGGGAGGAGTGAGGGGGGGTGGGGGCGGGGGTGAGGACCGGGGGCCGTGAACGAGGACCGTCAGCCCCCTACAACCCCACGATCTGGTTCCACTCCTTCGAGAACTCCACCCGTTCCGTCGACGTGATGTCCCGCGCGATGGCGAGGTGCTTGCGCATGGTCGTGTCCGGGAAGATCAGGGGGTTCTCGGCGAGGGCCGCCGTGTCCTTGTCCTTGGAGGCGGCGAGGACGTCCTGGGCCGCGGGGACGGGGCAGACGTAGTTGACCCAGGCGGCGAGTTCGGCGGCGACCTCGGGGTCGTAGTAGTAGTCGATCAGTTTTTCGGCGTTGGTCTTGTGGCGGGCCAGGTCGGGGATCATCAGGGAGTCCGCCCAGAGTTCGGCGCCCTGCTCGGGGACGACGAAGCGGATGTCCGGGTTGTCGGCCTGGAGCTGGATGACGTCGCCGGAGTAGGCCTGGCAGGCCAGGACGTCGCCGCTGACGAGGTCCTTGGTGTAGTCGTTGCCGGTGAAGCGGCGTATCTGCTTTCTGCTGATCTGCGTCCGCACCTGGTCGCACACCCTGTGGAAGTCGGCGGCGGTCCACTTGGTGATGTCGACGCCGTTGCCCTGCATCAGCAGCGCGAAGGCCTCGTCCAGGCCGGAGAGCAGGGTGACCCGGCCCTTGAGGTCGCTCGCCCACAGGTCGGAGACCGAACGGATCTCGCGGCCCAGCTTGCGGTGGTTGTACGCGATGCCGGTGATGCCCGACTGCCACGGCACCGTGTACCGGCGGCCCGGGTCGAAGGCGGGCGAACCGAGCTGCGGGTCCAGGTACTTCGCCACGTTGGGCTGCGCGGCCCGGTCCATCCGCTGGACCCAGCCGAGGCGGACGAACCGCGCGCACATCCAGTCACTCATGACGATCAGGTCGCGGCCGGTCTGCTGGTGGTTCATGAGGGCCGGGCTGATCTTGCCGAAGAACTCGTCGTTGTCGTTGATCTCCTCGATGTAGTCGACGGAGATCCCGGTGCGCTTCTCGAAGGCGTCCAGCGTGGGCCGCTTCGTCTCGTCGTCGTCATCGGTATCGATGTACAGCGGCCAGTTCGCCCAGGTCAGCCGCTTGTCCGTGGCGGACAGATCGGCACCGGCCCGGTCCCCCGCCTTCACATACGCGGCGGGCACACCGCACCCGGCGAGGGCACCGAGCGCGGCGGTGCCGCCGAGCCCGCGCAGCAGGGAGCGTCGGGAGGGCGGGTACGACTTCGGAGCCTTCGGAGTCTGGGGCACCCGCGCAGCATGGCCCGTCCACCCCGGTCCGATCAATGGACGCTGCGTCGAGCACGCTCCCGTGGACCCGACACCTTGTCGATCGGTTGTCTGTGAAGTAACCGCCCGTTCACACGACATGTGCGCGGGGCGGGGCGACGCCTGCCGGGGAGGGCCTCGCGGCGTACCGGGGCAGACTCACCTCCACCACCAGCCCGCCCGCCGGACGCGTCCGCGCCCACACCCGGCCACCGTGCGCCGCTACGACCGCCGCCACCACGGACATGCCGAGGCCGAGGCCGTCCCTCCTGCCGATCCGTTCCGCGCCCAGTCTCCTGAACGGCTCGAAGAGTCCGGCCACTTGGTCGGCCGGGATCACCGGACCACTGTTCTCGATCCGCAGCCCGGACCGGCCCAGCGCGTCGAGCCCGGTCCACACGCTCACCCAACTCTCCTCCCCCGCCGGGAGGTTGTGCCGTGCGGCGTTGTCGGTGAGGTTGACGACGAGCCGCTCGATGAGCTGTGGATCACCGAGGACCGGGGCGGATTCCAGCCGGGCCTCGACACGCGGGCCCCCGTCGACGGAGTCCGCTTCCGGCAGCCGGTCCCGCACGACCGCCGCGAGATCGACGAACTCCCGCTCCCCCGCCCCCTGTTGGCTGCGCGCCAGCGTCAACAGCGCCTCGATCAGCCGTTCCTGCTCCTGCCCGGCCGCCCGTACCCGCGCGAGCGCGTCCCGCAGGACCTGGGCCGAGGCGTCCGGATCGGCGAGGGTGACGTCCACGACGGCCTGCTGGAGCGTGAGCGGGGTGCGCAGTTCGTGCGAGGCGTTGGCGACGAACTGCTTCTGCGCCTCGAACGCGCCCTCCAGCCTTGCCAGTACGGCGTCGAAGGTGTCCGCCATCGCCTTCAACTCGTCGTCCGGGCCGGGCACCGCGAGCCGTTCGTGCAGATTGTCGGCGGAGATCCGGCGCGCCGAGGCCGTCATCGTCCGCAGCGGCGACAGCACCCGGCCGGCCATCAGCCAGCCCAGCGCGAGCGAGGCCAGCGCCATCACCGCGAGCGCGACGCATGCCTTGACGAGGAGTTGGTGCCGCTGGTCCTCGCGGACGGCGGCGACGACGGCGGTCAGGGTCGGCGCGGGGTCCGTGCCGGGCACCCCGCTCACCGACCGCGGGCCCTCGACGGTGCCGACGACCTGCCCGGACCCGTCGTGCGCGTAGAGGAGGTAGGTGAACGCCAGGAGCAGCGCCCCGGCGACCACGAACAGCGAGCTGTAGAGCAGGGTCAGGCGCCACCTGACCGTACGCGGCCCGCGCACCCGCAGACGCCGGAAGCCCCCCACCCTCATCCTCATCCCCACCCTCATCGGATGCGGTACCCGGCCCGGTCCACCGTCTCGACCAACGGCGGCTCCCCCAGTTTCCGCCGCAGCCTGCTGACGGTCACCTTCACGGTCTGGCTGAACGGGTCGGCGGCCTCGTCCCATGCCCGCTCCAGGAGTTCCTCGGTGGACACGACCGTCCCCTGCGCGCCGAGAAGCAGTTCGAGTACGGCGAACTCCTTGGGACTGAGGGGCAGTTGGCAGCCGGCCCGGGTGGCTTCCCGGCGGGCCGGGTCGAGCCGGAGTTCGCCGCGCACCAGCACCGGCGGCAGCGCGGGCTGCGCACGACGGGCCAACGCCCTTATCCGGGCGACGAGTTCGGTGAACGCGAACGGCTTGGGCAGATAGTCGTCGGCGCCCAGCCCGAGCCCCGCGACCCGGTCGGCGACGGTCCCGGACGCGGTGAGCATCAGCACCCGCGCCCGGCTGCCGCCCGCCGCGAGCGTCCGGCACACCTGGTCGCCGTGGACGCCGGGCAGATCGCGGTCGAGTACGACGACGTCGTAGCCGTTGATCTCCGCGCGCTCCAGGGCCGTAGGACCGTCGAAGGCGAGGTCGACCGCCATGCCCTCGCGGCGCAGCCCGGCCGCCACCGTCTCGGCGAGTTCTTCGTGGTCCTCGACCACCAGCACACGCATGGCGCTCAGTGTGGCGGGCGGGCGGTTACACGGGTATAAGGCCGGCCGTTCCCGTGGCGTAACCGCCCGGACGGTTGTGTGGATCCCGTCCAGCGACACCCGCACGACCACCAGGAGGAACCATGCGCACTCTGGCGACCGGGCCGCAGCGGCTCGCCCTCGGGATCGCCGTACTGTCGGCCGCCGCACTCGGCACCGTCAGCGCGTCGGCGGCGCCCGCGTCCCACTCAACGGCCGTCTCCGGCACGACTGTTGCCCACCAAACAGGCAAGCGCCCGCCCTTCGCGGTCGCGTACACACCGACCTCGAAGGCCCCCGGCGACCTCAACGCGGCGAACCCCCGCTTCGCCAGGTGCATGCGCGCACAGGGCGTGTCGGTCTTCCCCGGCTTCCACGCGTCCAAGGGCCCGGACGGCGGGATCCTGCTGCGCGTGGACATCAGCAGCCGGGGCGCGAAGTTCGACCCGACGTCGTCCAGTTACCAGAAGGCCATCAAGGCCTGCGGCCCCATCCTGAAGAAGACCGGCATCACCTTCCCGAACCCGGCCGACCTGCCGTCCCCGCCGACTCCGGGCAAGGGCGGCATCACCCAGCACAAGGGCACGTCGGAACTCCCCTCACTCACCCGAGCCTTCGAGCCCGCCTGACCATCCCGAGGGGGGAACACAGCGGCCCCGGCCGGGAGTCGATCCCGCCCGGGGCCGCACCCAAACCCGCCAAAGACCGGCCCGCCGAGCACCCGGCAAACACGGACCCCGCCCTCCCCCGAACACACCCGACCAACCAGCCGGGACAACACCGCAGCCCCGGACGGAAGTCGATCCCGTCCAGGGCCGCACCCACATCCGCCCAAGCGCCGTAGGCCGACCCGTCGAGCCCACCCCTACAAAGAAGCCATCATCACCCGCAAAACGCCGACACCGCCCTCTCCCCCCAAACCTACGAACACGCCCGACCGTCCAGCCAGAACAACACCGCGGCCCCGAACGGAAGTTCATCCCGCCCAGGGCCGCACAAAAACCCGCTCAACCGCCGGAGGCCTACCCGTCGAGCGAAGTCATCACATGCTTGATCCGCGTGTAGTCCTCGAACCCGTACCCCGAAAGGTCCTTGCCGTAGCCGGACTTCTTGAAGCCGCCGTGCGGCATCTCCGCGACCAGCGGGATGTGGGTGTTGATCCAGACGCAGCCGAAGTCGAGGGACTTGGACAGCCGCATGGCGCGCGCGTGGTCCTTGGTCCACACCGAGGACGCGAGGGCGTAGTCGACGCCGTTGGCCCACTCGATGGCCTGGGTCTCGTCCGTGAACGACTGGACGGTGATGACCGGCCCGAACACCTCATTCTGGATGATCTCGTCGTCCTGCTTGAGGCCGGAGACGACGGTCGGGGCGTAGAAGTAGCCCTTCTCGCCGACCCGGTGGCCGCCGGACTCCACCTTCGCGTGCGCGGGCAGCCGCTCGATGAAGCCGGTCACCTGCTTGAGCTGGTTGGGGTTGTTCAACGGGCCGTACAGCACGTCCTCGTCGTCCGGCTGTCCGGTCTTCGTCTCGGCCGCCGCCTTCGCGAGCGCGGCCACGAACTCGTCGTGGATCGACTCCTGGACCAGGACTCGCGTCGCCGCCGTACAGTCCTGCCCGGCGTTGAAGAAGCCCGCGACCGAGATGTCCTCGACGGCCTTGGCGATGTCGGTGTCCTCGAAGACCACGACGGGAGCCTTGCCGCCCAGCTCCAGGTGGACCCGCTTGAGGTCCTTGGACGCGGACTCGGCGACCGACATGCCGGCCCGCACCGAGCCGGTGATGGAGGCCATCGCCGGGATGTGGTGCTCGACCATCGCGCGGCCGGTGTCGCGGTCGCCGCACACCACGTTGAAGACGCCCTTGGGCACGATCGAGCCGATGATCTCGGCGATCAGGACGGTGGAGGCGGGGGTGGTGTCCGAGGGCTTGAGGACGACCGTGTTGCCGGCGGCGAGCGCGGGCGCGAACTTCCAGACGGCCATCATCATGGGGTAGTTCCAGGGCGCGACCTGCGCGCAGACGCCGATCGGCTCGCGCCGGACGATGGAGGTCAGGCCCTCCATGTACTCGCCGGCCGAACGGCCTTCGAGCATCCGGGCCGCACCCGCGAAGAAGCGGATCTGGTCGACCATCGGCGGGATTTCCTCGGAGCGGGTGAGCCCGATCGGCTTGCCGGTGTTCTCCACCTCGGCCGCGATCAGTTCCTCGGCGCGCTCCTCGAAGGCGGCGGCGATGTCCAGCAGATACTTCTGCCGCTTGGCCGGGGTCTCGTCCCGCCAGGCCGGGAAGGCCGCCGCGGCCGCCGTCATCGCGGCGTCCACGTCCGCCGCCCCCGACAGCGGCGCGGTCGCGTACGCCTCCCCCGTCGCCGGGTTGACCACCTCGGTGGTCCGTCCGTCGGCGGCGTCCCGGAACTCACCGTCGATGTAATTGCGCAGACGACGCAGCTCGGTGCTCACTGCCGGCCCTCCAAGTTCGGGTGTCCATTGACTGAGACACCCACAGTAATCCGTGATCCCACGTTTTCAACACCCCCGATCGCACCGGCGCTGCGAAATCCGCAAGTCTTGGCCACGTAAACAACGAATTTCATCGAAGCGGCCTTGCGGAACGGTCGAGACGTCGTGCACAGTGAAGCCGTGGCCAGTCGCAGCGCAGAACACAGGGACTCCCGCGAGTCCAGGAGCGGGACTCCCCATCTGGATTCCGTCTCCCTCGCCATCATCGAACAGCTCCAGGAGGACGGCCGCCGGCCGTACGCCGCCATCGGCAAGGCCGTCGGCCTCTCCGAGGCGGCCGTGCGCCAGCGCGTCCAGAAGCTGCTCGACCAGGGCGTCATGCAGATCGTCGCCGTCACGGACCCGCTCACCGTGGGCTTCCGCAGGCAGGCGATGGTCGGTGTCAACGTCGAGGGCGATGTCGAGAACGTGGCGGACGCGCTGACGGCCATGCCGGAAGTGGAGTACGTGGTGATGACCGCGGGCTCGTACGACCTCCTCGCCGAGATCGTCTGCGAGGACGACGACCACCTGCTGGACGTCATCAACAAACGCATCCGGGCCCTGCCCGGAGTGCGCTCCACCGAGAGCTTCGTCTATCTGAAGCTCAAGAAGCAGACCTACATGTGGGGAACCCGATAACCGTGAGCAAGGACCTCAGCCGCACCGCGTACGACCACCTGTGGATGCACTTCACCCGCATGTCCTCGTACGAGAACGCGCCCGTTCCCACGATCGTCCGTGGTGAGGGCACCTACATCTACGACGACAAGGGCAAGCGCTACCTCGACGGTCTCGCGGGTCTGTTCGTGGTCCAGGCCGGTCACGGCCGCGCCGAGCTGGCCGAGACCGCGGCCAAGCAGGCGCAGGAACTCGCCTTCTTCCCCATCTGGTCCTACGCCCACCCGAAGGCCGTCGAGCTGGCGGAGCGTCTCGCCCACCACGCGCCCGGTGACCTGAACAAGGTCTTCTTCACCACCGGCGGCGGCGAGGCGGTCGAGACCGCCTGGAAGCTCGCCAAGCAGTACTTCAAGCTCCAGGGCAAGCCCACCAAGTACAAGGTGATCTCCCGCGCGGTCGCCTACCACGGCACCCCGCAGGGCGCCCTGTCCATCACCGGACTCCCGGCCCTCAAGGCCCCGTTCGAGCCGCTCGTCCCGGGTGCGCACAAGGTCCCCAACACCAACATCTACCGGGCCCCGCTGTTCGGCGACGATCCGGAGGCCTTCGGCCGCTGGGCCGCCGACCAGATCGAGCAGCAGATCCTCTTCGAGGGCCCGGAGACGGTCGCCGCGGTCTTCCTGGAGCCGGTGCAGAACGCCGGCGGCTGCTTCCCGCCGCCGCCCGGCTACTTCCAGCGGGTACGCGAGATCTGCGACCAGTACGACGTACTCCTGGTCTCCGACGAGGTCATCTGCGCCTTCGGCCGCCTGGGCACGATGTTCGCCTGCGACAAGTTCGACTACGTACCGGACATGATCACCTGCGCCAAGGGCATGACCTCGGGCTACTCCCCGATCGGCGCCTGCATCATCTCCGACCGCCTGGCCGAGCCGTTCTACAAGGGCGACAACACCTTCCTGCACGGCTACACCTTCGGCGGCCACCCGGTCTCCGCGGCGGTCGGCCTCGCCAACCTCGACATCTTCGAGCGCGAGGGCCTCAACCAGCACGTCCTCGACAACGAGGCCAACTTCCTGCAGACCCTGCAGAAGCTGCACGACCTCCCGATCGTCGGAGACGTCCGCGGCAACGGCTTCTTCTACGGCATCGAGCTGGTCAAGGACAAGGCCACCAAGGAGACCTTCACCGACGAGGAGTCGGAGCGCGTGCTCTACGGCTTCGTCTCCAAGAAGCTGTTCGAGTACGGCCTCTACTGCCGTGCCGACGACCGCGGTGACCCGGTCATCCAGCTGTCGCCGCCGCTGATCTCCGACCAGTCGACCTTCGACGAGATCGAGTCGATCGTCCGCCAGGTACTGACGGAGGCGTGGACCAAGCTCTAGCCTCCGGCAGTTCAGCGGTTTATACGGCCCGGGGTGCACCCGTACGAGTGGGAAGGGTGCACCCCGGGCCGTGTGCTGTCCGGGGTCACGTCCCCCGCTCCTTAGCGTGCCTGGTAACCGATCGGCCCCGTCCTCGTTCCCCCGCTTGGGGGATTCGGCACGGGAAAACGGATCTGAACGAGGTGTACGCGCATGGTGGCCCCGCCGGACAACGACGTGCTCTGGGCACGTGCCCTGCACTTCCAGCACCACGACGGAACGCCCGCCCTCGGCGGCGTCTCGCTCGGTGTCCGGGAGGGCGAGATCCTCGCCGTCAGCGGACCGCGCGGCAGCGGCAAGACGACCCTGCTGAGATGTCTCTCCGGTCTGGAGCGCCCGGGCCGCGGCGAGGTCTGGTTCAACAGCGTGCCCGTGCACACCATGGGCCCGCTCACCCGGGAACGGCTGCGCCGCGACCGCTTCGGCTGGATCGACCCGGCGCCGGTGCTCGTCCCGGAGCTGAACGTCTGGGAGAACGCGGCCCTCCCCCTGATGCTGCGCGGCACCAGCCGCCGTCGCGCCAAGACCGCCGCACTGGAGTGGCTGGAGCGCCTCGACATCGGCGAGCACGCGCGCAAACGCCCGCACGAGCTGCGCCAGGCGGAGCGCCAGCGGGTCTCGATCGCCCGTGCGCTGGCCCCGGCGCCGACGGTCCTGTTCGCCGACGAGCCGACGGCCCCGCTGTACCGCGCGGACCGCGCCCACGTCCTGCGCACGCTCACCACGGCGGCCCGCTCGCACGGCATCACGGTCGTCCTGGCGACCCACGAGGCGGAGACCGCGGCCCTCGCGGACCGTACGGTGTCGCTCCTGGACGGACGCCGGGTGAACACGGTCCACCTTCCCCCGGTCACCGAGACGGAAGGCCGGGCCGCGTGCTCGCTCTCCGTCTGACCCGCGGCTCGCACCCCGCCGTCCAACTGCGCCGGCTGCTGGTCGCGGTGGCCTCGGCGGGCACGGGCTTCCTGCTGCTGTGCACCCTCGGCTACGCGATGGGCCACCCCGACTCCCCCGCCGCCTCGGCCCTCCGGCTGGCCTGGTGCGCGACCCCGCTGGCCGCCACCGTCTACTTCGCGGTCGCCGTCGCCCGCACCGACCCGGCGACGAAACCCCGCCCCGGCCTCTCCGCGATCGGCCTCGGCCCGGGCCGCCTGATGGCCATCTCGGCGACGACGACCGCGCTGGCCTGCCTCCTCGGCTCCATGCTGGCGCTGCTCTTCTTCCTCCACCTCCGCGGCGACCTCACCGGCATGCCCTTCGACGGAGCGGCGGCGGAGTTCCTGGCCTCGGACCAGCCGCTGCCCCTGCCTGCCGCGCTGACACTCCTCTCCCTCGTACCCGCGACCGCCTCCGTCGCGGTCGCCCTCGTCCTACGGCCCCGGGACCTCCGGCCCGCCTCCGAGAAGGGCCCGGCGAGGTCGTACGGCCGCTTCGGCGCGCACGGCCGCCCGGGCGCGCGGGAGACCTTCGGGGCGTACGGCCGTTTCGGCGCGCGCCTGCGCGGCGGTGGCCGCAGTGACGCGACGGAGGACGACGGGACCGTCGAAGAGTCCGAGCCCACCACTGCACCGGACCCGGACCCCTCGCGCCCCCCGGCCCCTCGTGAGGCCCCTCGCGGGCTCCCCTGGGGTGTCGCGGTGCTGGCGGCGGGGCTCGCGGTGGAGGCGTACGCGAACCGGGAGCGGGACGGCGGCGGGCTGTCCCTGCCCGGCGGTCTCGCCGACGGGCCCGCGAGCGTCCTGGCGGGCTGGGTGCTGACCGCGATCGGGCTGGCGCTGGCCGGCCCCGGGCTCACGCACCTGTGCGGCCGGCTGCTCCAGTCCGTCAGCCCGGGCGCACTGCGGCTGCTGGCCGGGCGGGTGCTGATGGAGGAGGCGACCCGCATCGGACGTCCGCTGGGCGTGGTCTGCGCGGTGGCGTCCGGCGCGTTCGCGATGACGGCGCTCTACGACCCGAACGCCCCGTCCTTCGGCCCGCTGACCACCCTCGGCGGACTCCTGGTCACCGGCTGCACGGTGGCGACCCTGCTCACCGCGGCCCTGGAGGCCAAGCACGCCCGCGCCGACACCACGGCCGCGCTGCTCCGCCTCGGCGCCCCCGCCACCATGCTGCGCAGCGCGGCGGCCCTGCGCGCGGGCGCGCTGCTCGCCCTGTTCCTCCCGCTGACCCTGTTCGTGGCCGAGCTGGCGGCACTGCCGCTGGCCGGCCGATGAGTTTCTCGCCGACCTCCGGTCTACCCACCGAACTGCACGCACCCCGATGGGAGAGACTCGCATGTACCAGCAGATGATCTTCGTGAACCTGGCCACCAACGACGTCGACGCGTCGAAGAAGTTCTTCACGGAGCTGGGCTACACGATCAACCCGCAATTCAGCACGGACGACTGCGCCTGTGTCGTCATCAGCGACACCATCATCGCGATGTTCCTCAGCAAGCAGCGCTACTCCGACTTCACGAAGAAGGAGATCGCGGACTCCACGAAGACCAGCGAGGTGCTGGTCTGTCTGAGCGCCGAGAGCCGCGAGAAGGTCGACGAGCTGGTGAACAAGGCGGTCGCGGCGGGCGGCACCGCCAACGACGACGTCCAGGACCAGGGCTTCATGTACGGCCGTTCCTTCGAGGACCTCGACGGCCACTCCTGGGAGGTCGTGTGGATGGACCCGGCGGCGGTCCAGGGCTGACGCACCGGGTGCCTAGCATGGGCGCGTGCAGACGAGCCCGGCCCATGCGGCCCACCACGACGAACGCGAGATCGAGACGGTCGAGGACTTCGACGCGACCGTCTCGGCCCGCGGCACCCTCGCCGGATACCGCGTCCAGGCCGTCGATCTGACGGACCGTACGCGGGAGTTGCTCACCACGAGCGCCGCGGGCGCCGTCTTCCTCGGCTGCCCGATGCGCGACGAGGCGGCCGCGAAGATCCGTGCCGACGGTGCCCTGGTCTTCCCGCCCGTCCCGCACCTGCCGTTCGACCCCTATCGCGGCCATCTCTACACGCCCGCCGAGCTGTTCGCCTCCCTCGACAAGGGATACGAGCAGACCCCGGACGCGCTCGCCTACGCCTGGTTCCAGCGGACCAAGGCGGACGGCGACATATACGCCTCGATGCTGCGCGCGATCCACGACGACTCCGTCTCCGACGCCCTCGACGAACTCCTGCGCGGGGCACGGGTGGTGGGCGTGATGGGCGGCCACGCGATGGCGCGCGGGACGGAGGCCTACGCCGGTGCCGCGCGCCTGGGCCGCGAGTTGAGCCGCGCCGGATTCACGGTGGCGACCGGCGGCGGCCCCGGCGCGATGGAGGCGGCGAACCTGGGCGCGTACGCGGCGCCGTACGAGGACGCCATGCTGGAGAAGGCGTGCGAACTCCTCGCCGCCTCACCGTCGTTCAGCCCCTCGATCACCGACTGGGCACAGTGCTCCTTCGAGGTCCGCACCCGCTGGCCCAAGGGCAACCACTCGATCGGCATCCCCACGTGGTTCTACGGCCATGAGCCGCCGAACGCCTTCGCCTCGCACATCGCCAAGTACTTCGCCAACGCCACCCGCGAGGACGGCCTGTTGGCCCGCTCGAACGCGGGTGTGGTGTTTCTGCCGGGCGCGGCCGGGACCGTACAGGAGATCTTCGACAACGCGACGCCGAACTACTACGAGTCGCGCGGCGAGCCCACTCCGATGGTTCTGGTGGACCGGGAGCACTGGACGGAGCGGCTGCCGACGTGGCCGCTGCTGCGTGCACTTGCCCGGGAACGGTCGATGGAGAGCCGTATCGCCCTCGTTGACCGGATCGAGGAGGCTCCCGAGGCGCTGAAACGTCTCGCTGATTAAAGTGCCGGTAAAGGCAACTGCTGTACACCGCATTTGCATTGACACTGCTTACGCGAGGCTTATACACCAGTGAGACTCCTGGGGGTGATGGTGCCTCACCTCAACGCTGCTTCATCTCCCCCTAAACCCCCCGCAGTTGCACATCCCGTGAAGGGCAAACGTGTCCATATCTCGACGTTCCGTACGCATCCTCGGTGTCGCGTCCGCCTCGGCCGCTCTCGCGCTGGGATTCGCGGGCAACGCGCTCGCTTGCAACATCGGTGAGTTCTCCGCCGAAGCCACCTGCGACGGCACCAACGGTGTCATCACCGTCACCGACAAGGACGCCTCGGCCACCGAGGCGACCGTCACGGTGTTCCTGGAGAACAACGGCGCCGACGCGAAGCAGATCGGCGAGGCCCAGACGGTCAAGGGCTCCAAAGAGGGCGTCACCATCTCCTTCGCCGAGGACTGGCAGCCGAACGCCACGTACCGCGTGCACGTCACGGCCACCAACGGCCTCAACAAGAACATCTCGCCGAACCTGACCACCCCGTCCAAGGCCTGCCAGACGGAGTCGCCCAGCCCGACCCCGACGGAGGCCTCTCCGACCCCGTCGCAGACCGCCTCCACTCCGGCCGAGTCCGACACCCCGACCCCGTCGGCCACGGAGAGCAGCAGCACCGCCCCCGCGACGACGACGGACAACGCGCCGTCTCCCGCGGCCGGTGACTCGAACCTCGCCGAGACCGGTGCCAACTCCAACACCGGCATGATCGCCGGTATCGCGGGCGCGTTCGTCGTCGTGGGCGGCGGAGCCGTCTACTTCGGCATGCGTCGCCGCGGTACGGCAGGCCGCTGATCCACCCGTTGTTGTGGCCCGCCCGGTTCGTGGGGGCGGGCCACACGCATGTCTTCTAGCCGCCGAGTACGACGATCTCGGCCGCGTCGAACTCCACCCCGACCGTGCCCCCGACCTCCGGTGCCTCCCGCAGCGCGCAGGCCGCCTCCAGGCGCGGGGCGTCCTCCGGCTGGAGTTGTACGGCGACATGGGTGCCCCGGAAGGTGCGGGCGGCGACCGTGCAGCGCAGGCCCGCGTCGGCGGGGACCAGACGGACCCCGGCAGGGCGTACGAGGAGCGTGCGCGGGCCCTGGGGGGCGTCCTCGGGGACCGGCACCTTGCCCCACGGGGTGTCGGCGGCCTCTCCGGCCACGGTCGCCGGGACCACGTTGTCGAAGCCCAGGAAGCGGGCCACGAACTCGTCGGCCGGGTGCTGCCAGACCTCAAGTGGCGTACCGGACTGGGCGATCCGCCCGTCCCGCATCACCACCACCCGGTCGGCGAGCGCGAACGCCTCACCCTGGTCGTGCGTGACCGCGAGCACGGTCGTGCCCAACGTCCCGAACAGCTCACGGAGTTCGACGACCAGCCGCTCCCGCAGTGAGCGATCGAGCTGGCCGAGCGGTTCGTCGAGCATGAGGAGCCGCGGCCGGGGTGCGAGCGCCCGGGCGAGCGCCACCCGCTGCTGCTCACCGCCGGACAGCCCCGCGACGGCCCGGCGGGCGGCCCCCGGCAGTCCGACGAGTTCGAGCAACTCGCCCACCCGATCGTCCTGTTGGGCCTTCGACGTCCCGTGCATACGCAGCCCGAAGGCGACATTGCCGGCCACGTCCCGCTGCGGGAAGAGCTGATGGTCCTGGAACATCAGGCCCACTCCCCGCTTGTGCGCGGGCACCCCGGCCTGGTCGCGTCCGTCGAGCAACACCCGCCCGGAGTCCAGGGGTTGCAGCCCGGCCACCGCCCGCAGCAGCGTCGACTTGCCGCTGCCGCTGGGTCCGAGGACGCACACGATCTCGTGCTCGGCGACATCGAGATCGACGGCGTCCAGCACGGGCCGGCCGCCGAACCGTACGGTCGCGCCCTCAAGGCTCAGCAGCAGCTCCGTCGTCACGCTCGGTGGCATCTAGAACTCCCCCGTCCGGTCGGTGCGCAGCCGCTCAAGGACCAGCAGGGCCACCGCGCACACGAGCATCAGAATCGTCGAAAGGGCCATCGCCTGGCCGTAGTTGAGATCACCCGGCCGGGACAGCAACCGGGCCACCGCGACCGGCAGGGTCGGGTTGTCGGGCCGCGCGATGAACACGGTCGCCCCGAACTCGCCGAGCGACACCGCGAACGCGAACCCGGCGGCGATCAGCAACGCCCGCCGCACCAGCGGCAGATCGACCTCGCGCCACACCCGCCACGGCGACGCCCCGAGCACGGCCGCCGCCTCCCGCAGCCGCCCGTCCACCGCCCGCAACACGGGCAGCATCGTCCGTACGACGAAGGGGACGCCGACCAGCGCCTGCGCCAACGGCACCAGGATCCATGAACTCCGCAGATCCACCGGGGGTTTGTCGAGCGAGATCAGGAAGCCGAAACCGACCGTCACCGCCGACACCCCGAGCGGCAGCATCAGCAGCGCGTCGAAGCCCCGCACCAGCCGCCCGGCATCGCGCCGGGTCAGGGCCGCGGCGGCGAGACCGCCAATCACGACGGCGATGGCGGTGGCGGCGACGGCGTACTCCAGCGAGTTGCCGATCGCGGCGATCGGCGGGACCAGGAAGGTGCCGCCGTCGTCGTGGGTCAGCGCCCGGTAGAAGCCGAAGTCCGCTGTGTCCAGCGAGCGTTGGACCAGCACGGCGAGCGGCAGCACGAGCAGCAGGAGCACGGAGGCGAGGACCCCGGCGAGCAGCGCCCACTGGCCCGCCCCGCGCGGGCGCCGTGCGGTCACCGACGGGTCCACCAGCCGTAGGGCCGTCTCCCGGCGCCGTACCGTCCGGGCGTGGACGGCGAGGATGGCGCCCACCGCGACGAACTGGACGATCGTCAGCACGGCCGCCGTGGAGAGGTCGAAGACCTCCGAGGTCTGGCGGTAGATCTCCACTTCGAGGGTGGAGAAGGTCGGGCCGCCGAGGATCTGCACGACACCGAAGGACGTGAACGTGAAGAGGAAGACCATCAACGCGGCGGCGGCCACGGCGGGCCCGAGCGCGGGCAGTGTCACCTGCCGCCAGGCCCGGAGCCGGGAGGCGCCGAGCATGCGCGCGGCCTCCTCCTGACGGGGGTCGAGCTGGGCCCAGAGGCCGCCCACCGTCCGTACGACGACCGCGTAGTTGAAGAAGACGTGCGCGAGCAGGATGGCCCAGACGGTGGTGTCGAGGCGTACGCCCCACAGGTCGTCGAGGAGTCCGCCCCGGCCGACGAGGGCGAGGAACGCCGTACCGACGACGACCGTGGGCAGCACGAAGGGGACCGTCACGACGGCCCGCAGCACATGCCGGCCCGGGAAGTCGAAGCGCGCGAAGACATAAGCTCCGGGGAGCGCGATCAGCAGCGTGAGCGCGGTGGAGGCGAGCGCCTGCCAGGTGGTGAACCACAGCACGTGCCGGATGTCGGACTGCGCGAGCACGTCCCCGATGCGGCCCAACTGCCAGGCGCCGTCCACCTTGAGACCGCGCGCGACGATCGAGGCGACGGGGTAGGCGAAGAACACCGCGAAGAACGCGACGGGCACGGCCATGAGCCCGAGCCGCGTCGCGTTCCCTTTGCGGATCTTCCGCCGCGGGGCTACTTCAGTACGAGCGAGGTCCACGACTTGACCCACTGGTCCCGGTCGGCGGCGATCTTCGCGGGCGCCATGGTCTCGGGGTCCGGGGCCTGACGGCCGTACTTCACGAACTCCTGCGGCACCGTGGCGCCGTCGATCACCGGGTAGACGAACATGTTGAGCGGCATGTCCTCCTGGAACTCCTTGGTGAGCAGGAAGTCGATGAAGGCCTTGCCGCCCTTGGTGTTCTTCGCGTTGCTGAGCAGTCCCGCGTACTCGGTCTGCCGGAAACAGGTGCCGTACGACACCCCGGTGGGCGCGGTCGTCGGCTTCGGGTCGCCGTAGATGACCTCGGCGGGCGGCGAGGAGGCGTACGAGACGACGAGGGGCCGGTCGCCGCCCGCCTTCTTGCCACCGGCGGAACCGGAGAACTCCTGGTCGTAGGCCTGCTCCCAGCCGTCGACCACCTTCACGCCGTTGGCCTTCAGCTTCTTCCAGTACGCCTGCCAGCCGTCGTCGCCGTACTGCGCGGCGCTGCCGAGCAGGAAGCCGAGGCCGGGCGAGGAGGTGGCAGCGTTCTCGGTGACGAGGAGGTTCTTGTACGCGGGCTTGACCAGGTCGGCGAAGGAGGCCGGCGGGGTCAGCTTGTGCTTGCTGAAATAGGCCTTGTCGTAGTTGACGCAGATGTCGCCGGTGTCGATGGGCGTGACCCGGTGCTTGGTCTGGTCGACGCGGTACGCGGACTTGACGAGATCCGCGCCCTTCGCGTCGTAGGACTGGAAGAGACCGTTGTCGAGGGCGCGGGAGAGCAGGGTGTTGTCGACGCCGAAGAAGACGTCGCCCTGCGGGTTGTCCTTGGTCAGGATCGCCTTGTTGACGGCCTGGCCCGCGTCACCGTCCTTGAGGACCTTGACGGTGTAGCCGGACTGCTTCTCGAAGTCCTTGAGGACGCTCTTCGAGACGGCCCACGAGTCGTGGCTGACGAGGGTGACCGTCTTGGAGTCGGAGCCGCCGCTCCCGTCCGACCCCGAGCCGCACGCGGACAGCGTGACCAGGCCGAGGCCGACGAGGACAGCACAGTACTTCTTGGTGTTCACGGTGATGACCGAACTTCCTACCCAGAATGACCTGGGCGAGGTTCAGAGGGTCTGCGGCCCGATTGCCGCACTCTCAGCGCTGCGCGCTCCCCTGTCGGATATGAAGGTGTACGTACAGGTGGTGCAGGTGAAGGTTACCTCTCGGTGGCAGCGAGCTGACCGCAGGCTCCGTCGATCTCCTGGCCACGGGTGTCCCGGACGGTGACCGGCACGCCGTGGGCGGCGATGGCCTCGACGAACGCCTTCTCGTCCTCGGGGCGGGAGGCCGTCCACTTGGAGCCCGGTGTCGGGTTCAGCGGGATCAGGTTGACGTGCACGGGCTTGCCCTTGAGGAGCCGGCCGAGCCGGTCACCACGCCACGCCTGGTCGTTGATGTCGCGGATCAGGGCGTACTCGATGGACAGCCGGCGCCCGGACTTCGCCGCGTACTCCCAGCCGGCGTCGAGGACCTCGCGCACCTTCCACCGCGTGTTCACGGGGACCAGGGTGTCGCGCAGCTCGTCGTCGGGCGCGTGCAGCGAGATCGCGAGGCGGCACTTGAAGCCCTCGTCGCTGAAGCGGTGGATCGCCGGGACCAGTCCGACGGTCGAGACGGTGATCCCGCGCTGCGAGAGACCGAGGCCGTCCGGCTCGGGGTCGGTGAGGGCGCGGATGGACTGGACGACCCGCTTGTAGTTGGCGAGCGGCTCCCCCATACCCATGAAGACGATGTTGGACAGCCGCGCGGGACCGCCGGGGATCTCGCCGTCGCGCAGCGCCCGCATGCCGTCCACGATCTGGTGCACGATCTCACCGGTGGAGAGGTTCCGGTCGAGGCCGGCCTGGCCCGTCGCGCAGAACGGGCAGTTCATCCCGCACCCCGCCTGCGAGCTGATGCACATGGTCACCCGGTCCGGGTACCGCATCAGCACCGACTCGACGAGCGTCCCGTCGAACAGCCGCCACAGCGTCTTGCGGGTGGTGTCCTGGTCGGTCGACAGATGCCGTACGACGGTCATCAGCTCCGGAAGCAGCGCTTCCTGGAGCTTGGCGCGCGAACCGGCGGGGATGTCGGTCCACTGCTCCGGGTCGTGCGCGAACCGCGCGAAGTAGTGCTGCGAGAGCTGCTTGGCGCGAAACGGCTTCTCCCCGATCGCGGCGACGGCTTCCTTGCGCTCGGCGGGCGTGAGATCGGCAAGGTGCCGCGGGGGCTTCTTGGCTCCGCGGGGGGCGACGAATGTGAGTTCTCCGGGCTTAGGCATGGCTGTACCAGTGTCGCAGATCGTTTACGGTGATCCGTTTCAGCCGGTGGGCTCGGTCAGCCGGTGTGCTCCAGGTGTTCCTTCAGGAGCTTCTCGTTGTGGGGCATCTCGCGGCGGACCTGGGGGCGGACGACGAGGGGCAGCAGGACCTTGCCGATGCCGTGCCCCTCGAAGTCGAGGTCCATCGTCACGTGGGTACGGCGTCCGTCGTCGACGGGTGTGATCTCACCGCGGAAGTTGCCCCTGACGGGGCCGTCGATCCCGCGCACGGTCCAGGCGCGCGGCGGCTGGAACTCGGTGCACTCCATGGTCATCGCCATGTCGCGGCGGCCCACGTGCCGGGTGACGCGGACCCGGGAGCCGAGTCCGAACGGGCGGTCGTCGAGTTGTTCGGCCAGGACCGCGCTCTCCTGCCATTCGGGCAGGTGGGACGGGTCGATGACGTACGCCCAGGCATCCTCGGGACGGCAGTCCACGTCGAACTCTTCATGGAAGGCGGACATGACGCCCTCCTTCGTTCAGGGCGGTCCCCCTTGCGAGGGCTTACACCGAAATCGTACGACCGGGCGCCCCCGTCCTGTACAGGTCAGGGGCGCCCGGAATGCCGTACGGCAGGACGTCGGACGAACGTCAGGCGGACCCGACGAACAGCACCATCAGCAGCCACACCACCGGAGCCGTCGGCAGCAGCGAATCCAGCCGGTCCATGATGCCACCGTGGCCCGGCAGCAGCGTGCCCATGTCCTTGATGCCGAGGTCGCGCTTGATCATGGACTCGCCGAGGTCGCCCAGCGTGGCGCTGGCGGCGACCGCGAGGCCCAGGACGAGGCCCTGCCACCAACTGCCGTCGTCGATCAGGAACTGCATGCACAGCGCGCCCGCCACCATCGCGAAGGACACCGCTCCGAACAGGCCCTCGCGGGTCTTTCCGGGACTGATGCGCGGGGCGAGCTTGTGGGTGCCGAAACGCCAGCCGACGGCGTAGGCGCCCGTGTCGCTGACCACGGTCAGCAGCAGGAACGTCATGACCCGCCAGGCGCCGTCGTCGGCGGTGAGCATCAGGGCGACGAACGTGGCCAGGAACGGCACGTAGAACGCCGCGAAGACGCCCGCCGTGACGTCCTTGAGGTAGCCCTCCGGCGGTTCCGTCATCCGCCAGACCAGGACGGCCAGCGCGGTCAGCGCCATCGCCACCCAGGCGCCCTCGGCACCCCGGACGTATCCGGCGACGACCATCGCGGCGCCGCCGACCGCGAGGGGCACGAGGGGCGCCTTGATGCCCTTGCGCTCCTGCAGCCGCGAGGTCAGCTCCCACAGACCCACGACGACGGCGACCGCTATCACGCCGATGAACACGGCCTTGACGACGAACAGGGACGCGATGATCACCGCGCCGAGTCCGACCCCGACGCCTATGGCCGCACCGAGGTCCCGGCCCGCGCTCTTCTTCTGCGGGGCGGGCACCGGTGACGGGGCGTCGGGCATGGGCTCCGGATTCTGCGGCACCGCCCCGTAGGGCTGTGCGTACGGCATGTCGGCGGGCTGCGTCCGCGGCGGGTCGTACGGCTGCGGCTGCCGTGTGTCGTACGGCGGCTGCCGTGTCTCGTCGCGGAACAAGGGACCGCTCAGCCGAGCGGCCCCCCGGTCGTCATCCTGGTGTCCGCCGTATGCGGGCTCGTCGGGCACGATGGGCATGGGGCGAGTCTGCTGCGCCTCAGGCGCATCGTACGTGGGACCCGCCGGGGCAGCCCCCTGGACAGGCCCCTGGTCGGACGGCCCCCAGTACCCGGCTTGTGGCGGTGCACCCCAGGAAGAGTCGTTCATCAGACCTCGAGCAGCTCCGCTTCCTTGTGCTTGAGGAGCTCGTCCACCTGGGCGACGTACTTCGCCGTGGTGTCGTCGAGTTCCTTCTCGGCGCGACGGCCCTCGTCCTCGCCGATGTCGCCGTCCTTGATCGCCTTGTCGATCGCTTCCTTGGCCTTGCGGCGGATGGAGCGGATCGAGATCTTGGAGTCCTCGGCCTTGGTCTTGGCGACCTTGATGTACTCCTTGCGGCGGTCCTGAGTGAGCTCGGGGAACGTCACACGGATGATGTTGCCGTCGTTGCTCGGGTTGACGCCGAGGTCCGAGTCCCGGATCGCCTGCTCGATGTTGCGCATCGCGCTCTTGTCGAACGGGGTCACCACGGCCATGCGCGGCTCCGGCACGGAGAACGAAGCCAGCTGGTTGATCGGTGTCAGTGCGCCGTAATAGTCGGCCACGATCTTGTTGAACATCGCCGGGTGCGCACGGCCGGTGCGGATCGCGGCGAAGTCCTCCTTGGCGACCACGACGGCCTTCTCCATCTTCTCCTCGGCTTCGAGGAGGGTCTCTTCGATCACCACTTGCTCCTGCGTGTCTTGAGTAGGCCCGGCTGCTGTGCTGTGTCGGCGTCGGCGGCCGGCTGCGTCGCGTCTTCTTCCTGCACGGTTCCCGACCGGCAGGACATTGTCCATCCCCCGGTCAGGGTCATCAGCCCTGGCTGCCTTGGTCACCCACAAGCGTGCCGATCTTCTCACCCTTGACGGCGCGGGCGATATTGCCCTCCGCCAGAAGCTCGAAGACCAGGATCGGAAGCTTGTTGTCGCGGCACAGGGTGATGGCGGTCATGTCCGCGACCTTGAGGTCCTGGGTGATGACCTCGCCGTAGCTGAGCGCGTCGAACTTGACGGCCTCGGAGTTCGTCTTCGGATCGGAGTCGTAGACCCCGTCCACGCCGTTCTTGCCCATGAGCAGCGCCTCGGCGTTGATCTCGAGGGCGCGCTGGGCGGCGGTGGTGTCGGTGGAGAAGTACGGCATGCCCATACCGGCGCCGAAGATGACCACGCGGCCCTTCTCCAGGTGGCGCACAGCACGCAGCGGGATGTACGGCTCGGCGACCTGGCCCATGGTGATGGCGGTCTGGACGCGGCTGTCGATGCCCTCCTTCTCCAGGAAGTCCTGGAGGGCGAGGCAGTTCATCACCGTGCCGAGCATGCCCATGTAGTCGGAGCGGGCCCGGTCCATGCCGCGCTGCTGGAGTTCGGCACCGCGGAAGAAGTTGCCGCCGCCGATGACGACGGCGACCTCCGCGCCGTCCCGTACGACGGCCGCGATCTCACGGGCGATCTTGTGCACCACGTCGGGGTCGACGCCCAGGCCCCCGCCACCGGAGAAGGCCTCTCCGGACAGCTTCAGCATGAACCGGCCGCGTACCTTGCCGTCGTCGCTCTTCTGGGGCTTGGTGGTCATGACGTTCTCGCCTCTTTTACGTGGTCGCACACACGAAGAAGGCCACTGCCGGTGGGGTGTCGTTCGCAACCCGTGCTCGGCAATGGCCTCCTCGTCAGATCCGCTGTCGTCCGTCAGCCGTAGACAACCGCATACGACCTTATAGGGGTCGCGCGCCCGTCGCGGTACGGACTCAGATGCCGACCTTGATGCGCGTGAAGCGCTTCAGGGTGACACCCGCCTCGTCCAGAACCTTCTGGACGGACTTCTTGGGGTCGAGCGCGTACGGCTGGCCGAGCAGCGTCGCGTCCTTGAAGAAGCCGTTGACACGACCCTCGACGATCTTGGCGATCGCGGCCTCGGGCTTGCCCTCGGCGCGGGTGGTCTCCTCGGCGATACGGCGCTCGGACTCGACGACCTCGGTCGGCACGTCGTCCTTGGCCAGGTACTTCGGCGCGAAGGCGGCGATGTGCTGGGCGACGCCGCGGGCGACCTCGGCGTTGGGCTTGTCCAGCTCGACGAGGACACCGATCTGCGGCGGCAGGTCGGGCATCGTGCGGTGCATGTACGCGGAGACGTAGCCGTCGGCGTACTGGGCGAAGCGGTCCAGGACGATCTTCTCGCCCAGGTTCGCGTTGGCCTCGTCCACGAACGCCTGGACCGTCTTGCCGGGCTCGATCTCGGAGGCGAGCAGCGCCTCGATGTCGGCCGGGGCGGTCTTGGCGACGTGCTGGGCGATCTGGTTGGCGACGGCCTGGAACTTCTCGCCCTTGGCGACGAAGTCCGTCTCGCACTTCAGCTCGACCAGGACACCGGAGGTGTTGTCGTCGGCGATGACGGAGACCACAGCGCCGTTCTCGGCGGAGCGGCCCTCGCGCTTGGCGACGCCCTTCTGGCCCTTGATACGGAGCGCCTCGACGGCCTTCTCGACGTTGCCGTCGGCCTCGTCCAGCGCCTTCTTGCAGTCCATCATGCCGGCGCCGGTCAGCTCACGGAGCTTCTTGACGTCGGCGGCGGTGTAGTTCGCCATGATCTGTGAATCTCTTCTCGGAGTTCGAAGTCTCGAAGTCGGCGGCGGCCGCGGGTTCAGCGGGCTTCCGCCAAGGATCTACGGGCTACGAAGATCTAGGGGCTGTGAGTGAACGGCGGGTGGCGCGGTCGGCACCACCCGCCGTCACTTCAGCTCAGCCCTTTGGCCCGGAAGGTCAGGCCTGCTCGGCCTCGGCGGCCGGAGCGGCCTCGACCTCGGCGGCAGCTTCCGCGGCGGGGGCCTCGGCAGCGGCCTCCTCGACGGCGACCGGAGCCTCGGCCTGCTCGGCGTCGGCGACCTTCTCGGTCTCGGCGGAGGTCTGGACCTCGGCCTCGGCGGCCGGGGTCTCGTCGGCCTTCTTCTCGCCTTCGAGCAGGTCGCGCTCCCACGCGGCGAGCGGCTCACCGGCGGCCTTGTCACCCTTGGCCTCGGCGGCGACACCGGAGCGGCTGATGAGGCCCTCGGCGACGGCGTCCGCGATCACGCGGGTGAGCAGGGTGACGGAGCGGATCGCGTCGTCGTTGCCCGGGATCTTGTAGTCGACCTCGTCGGGGTCGCAGTTCGTGTCGAGGATGGCGACGACCGGGATGTTGAGCTTCCGGGCCTCACCGACCGCGATGTGCTCCTTCTTGGTGTCCACGATCCAGACGGCGCTGGGAACCTTGGACATCTCGCGGATACCACCGAGGGTCTTCTCCAGCTTGGCCTTCTCGCGCGAGAGCACGAGAAGCTCCTTCTTGGTGAGACCGGACGCGGCGACGTCCTCGAAGTCGATCTGCTCAAGCTCCTTGAGGCGCTGCAGACGCTTGTAGACGGTGGAGAAGTTGGTGAGCATGCCGCCCAGCCAGCGCTGGTTGACGTAGGGCATGCCGACGCGGGTGGCCTGCTCGGCGATGGCCTCCTGCGCCTGCTTCTTCGTGCCGACGAACATGACCGTGCCGCCGTGGGCGACGGTCTCCTTGACGAACTCGTAGGCGCGGTCGATGTACGACAGCGACTGGAGCAGGTCGATGATGTAGATGCCGTTGCGCTCGGTGAAGATGAAGCGCTTCATCTTCGGGTTCCAGCGACGGGTCTGGTGACCGAAGTGGACGCCGCTTTCCAGCAGCTCCCGCATCGTGACGACGGCCATGGCCGTTCTCCTTGATTTTCTCGGTTGTGCCGCGGGTGCCGGGACGGCACTCGCGCCTGACGCCCACGTGCGCGTGCCCAGAGGACCGAGGTGCGCTGACACCGGTCTGTGACGACCAGATGTCGGGGCGTGCGAAGTCGACCCGGTGACCCGGATCGCCAAAGGAAGTGTACGGGACCCGCGAGGTACCGGGTGACGCCGTTGTCCACAGGCTCCCGGCGGTCCACAGGTCCCGGCCATGATCGGCATCGGTACGGCACGGTTTGTGCCATGCGAACGCGACGACGTGAACGATCCGTGCGGGCGGCCCTGGCGTTACTGCCGCTCCTACTGCTGACCTTGCTGACCTGCGCTGCCCGGGCCGACGACGGCTCTTCCCCGACTCCCGGAGTCCCGCCCCCTCCCGTACCGGCCGTGGCCCGGGTCTGGCCCGTCGGCTCACACCCCTTGGTCCTACGGGGCTGGGAGCCCCCGGCGACGCTCTACGCCCGGGGCCACCGCGGCGTGGACCTCGCGACCCCGGCCGGCGCTCCGGTGCGGGCGGTGGCGGCGGGCCGGGTGTCCTTCGCGGGCCGGGTGGCGGGCAAGGGGGTGGTGTCGGTCGAGCTGACCGGCACGGACCTGCGCACGACCTACGAACCGGTGAGCGCGTCAGTGAAGAAGGGGGACGAGGTGGCGGCGGGCGAGGTGGTGGGGACCGTGGAACTCACGGGCTCCCACTGCGCGACTTCGTGCGTGCACTGGGGCCTGTTGAGAGGGGAGCTGTACCTGGACCCACTGGCCCTGCTGCCGCCGTGGCTGCTGAACAGGAGCCCGTCACGCCTGTTGCCCGTACTGACAGCGCCCGGTTGAGGGAAGCCCCCACCTACCCCCGCACACCCCGCAGAGCCATACTCACCGCGGCCTCGGTGATCACCGAGGGATCCTCGGCGGCGCCCAGCTCGATCCGCCGCACGGCCGCGTCGACGACCCCTTGGAGCAGCATCGCCGCCAGCCGGGGCTCAGCATGCCCCATCTCGGCCAGCGCCTCGACGATCATCGCCACCAGCCCGCCGTGCGCGGCACGGATCTTCTCCCGCGCCCCCGCGTCCAGTTCGCTCGCGGAGATGGCGACCACGGCTCGGTGCCGACGGTCCCCGACAAGGGCGAGCTGCTGCCGTACATACGCCTCGACCTTGCCCTCGGCCGAGCCCGCACTCCGCATCGCCGCCGACACGTCCGCCGCCCAGACCGGGAAGTCGACCTCGCACAGTTCCTCGACGACGGCCGCCCGCGAGCGGAAGTACTCGTACACGGACGAGCGCGCGAGACCGGTCCGCTCGGCCAGGGCCGGGAAGGTCAGCGCCTCCGTCCCGCCCTCGGACAGCAGGGAACGAGCCGCGTCCAGCAGGGCGGCTCGCTGCATCGATCGGTGCTCGGCCACGGAGGCCGCTCGAATCCTTGGCACGTCAACCACTCTACGGACGGTCCACCCCCGGCGGGAGTGACTCGGGCCATGCAGGCACGATTCTGCGAGGTCAGGAAAGCCGTAGGGGTTCTGCTCAACGGCCGAAACTCGCCAGCTTGGCGCGCAGTTGCAACACGGACTTGGTGTGGATCTGGCTGACCCGGCTCTCGGTCACCCCGAGCACGTTGCCGATCTCGGCGAGGGTGAGGCCCTCGTAGTAGTACAGCGTGACGACGGTCTTCTCCCGCTCGGGCAAGGTGTTGATCGCCCGCGCCAGGAACCGCCGCAGCTCCCGGCCCTCGGCCACCTCCACCGGGTTGTCGGCGGCGGTGTCCTCCAGGGTGTCCATCAGGCTGAGCCGGTCGCCGCCCTCCCCGCCCGCGTGCAGCAACTCCTCCAGCGCCACCACGTTGGCCAGCGACAACTGGCTGAAGACGGCGTGGAGATCGTCCACCGCGATGCCCATCTCTGCGGCCACCTCGCCCTCGCTGGGGGTGCGCCTCAGTCGCGCCTCCAGCGTGGCGTACGCCCGCTCCACGTTCCGCGCCTTCTGCCGCACCGAGCGCGGGATCCAGTCCAGCGCGCGCAGCTCGTCGATCATCGCGCCCCGGATACGGGTGATCGCGTACGTCTCGAACTTGATCTCCCGCTCGATGTCGAACTTCTCGATCGCGTCGATCAGTCCGAACACCCCCGACGACACGAAGTCCGCCTGCTCCACATTGGGCGGCAGCCCGACGCTCACCCGCCCCGCGACGTACTTCACGAGCGGCGAGTAGTGCAGGATCAACTGCTCGCGCAGCCGCTCGTCCCCCGTCGTCTTGTACGACCGCCAGAGCTCCTCAAGCGTCGAGGGAGCGGGCGGCCGGACGGCGCCACCGTCGCGGGCGGCTGGGGGGATCGCCGCCCGGTCGGACCCGGAGGTGTGCTGGGGCATTCGTCGCCTTGTGCCGTTCTGCTGTGAAGTGCGGTTGCCTGGGTGAGCTGTCGGAGTGATGCCGAGTTGCCGGTCTGTGCCGGAATCCCCGTGAGCGTAGCGTGACTGGAGTGTCGCGGTGCGCGAAGGGCGAGGCCCGGACCGGGCACGGACGCGTTCGACGAGGTGCCGGAACGGGTGACTACGATCGCTCTGCGTGATCATCGGAATGTGCCAACTGCGGGAATTTCCAAGGGTGTCGGGGTTCCCCCGGACGGCCGAACACGCTCGGTCAGCGGCGCCCCCGACCGGCCCGGACCGAGATCATCGCCTGGCGTGTCAACTTCCAGCCGTCGCTGTGTCGTTCGACGTAACCAAGTGCTCTGAGTTCGTACAGTCTCGCGATCACGTCGTCCTGAGTGGTCTGCGCACCGCGCGCGATCTCCTGCGGTGGCGCCGCCCTGTTGCCGGGCAGTGCGGCGAGGACGCGGCGGGCCGCCGGTGCCAACAGGTCGCGCGGGAGCACCGGTCCGCGTCGGTCGGGAGCCAGTTCGCCCATGTCGCCGACCAGTTCGACGACTTCCGCGGCGTCGGTCACCAGCACCGCTTCCCCGCGCAGGAGTTCGTGCACTCCGGCGGAGAGTGAGCTGGTGGCCGGGCCGGGCACTCCTATCGTGTGGCGCCCCAGCTTCTGCGCGGCCCGCGCGGTGACGAGGGACCCGCTCCGATGGGCGGCCTCGACGACCACGGTGCCCCTGGTGAGCGCCGCGATCACCCTGTTCCGGAGGATGAACCTGCTCGGCGTCGGATGTTCCCCGGGCGGCAACTCGCCCACCACGAGCCCCTGTTCGGCGATCCTGCTGATCAACTCGGTGTGGCCGCGCGGGTAGGGCCGGTCGACTCCGCAGGCGAGCACGGCGGCGGTGGCGCCGCCCGCGCCGAGGGCGCCGCGATGGGCGGCGCCGTCGACTCCGTAGGCGCCGCCGGACACGACCACCCAGCCGAGTTCGGCGAGGCCGGCGGCGAGGGTGGCCGCCATGTGGGCGCCGTACTCGGTGCAGGCGCGGGCGCCGACGACGGCGACCGAGGTGAGCGCCCACTGCCGCAGGCTGGGCAGCCCGCGCACCCACAGTCCGGTGGGCCGCGCGTCCCCGAGGTCGTCGAGTTGCGCGGGCCACTCAGCGTCGCCGGGACACACGAACCGGACGCCGGCATCCCGTGCGACGGCCAGGTCCCGGCCCGGTTCGACCAGTCCGGCCCGCGCGCGCAGCCCGGCCCAGCGCCTGTCGGTCACCCCGACGAGCTGCGGGCCGCCGTCCCGCAGGCGCCGGGCCACTTCCGCGGCGCCCAGTTCGCGGATCCACCGGCCGGCCACTTCGTCGCCGGGCTCGACGACCCGGGCGAGGAAGACACGGGCGTGGAACTCCTCGCCCGGGTCCTCGTTCGTGGTCACGCTCGAGGTCATGTCAGTGCCCCGATGGCCATCGGGGCTCCCCGGGGAACGCCGGTGCGCAGTTGCAGGGCGAGGGCCACGTCCGTCGCGTCCGGTCGGTCGTGGCCCTTGAGGTCCGCGACCGTCCAGGCCACGCGCAGGACGCGGTCGATACCCCGCGCGGTCAGCATGCCCCGCTCCAGGCTGCGCTCGGCCTCGTCCATCGCCCCGCGCACGGCCTGCCAGCGGCTGCGCAGCTCACGGCCGGGCACTTCACTGTTGGTCTGCCACGGGGTGCCCGCGAGACGGGCCCGCGCCCGCTCCCTGGCGGCCCGCACCCGGTCCGCGACCGTCGCGGTGGACTCGCCCCGGGCGCCCCGCTCCGTGAGTTCGGCGCGGGTGACCCGGTCCACCTCGACCCGCAGGTCCACCCGGTCGAGCAGCGGCCCGGAGAGCCTGGCCTGGTACCGGCGGATCGTCATCGGCGGGCACTCGCAGAAGTCGTCGGTCTGCGAGAAGCGGCCGCACGGACAGGGGTTGGCCGCGAGCACCATCTGGAAGCGGGCCGGGAACCGCACGACCCCGGCACTGCGCGCGATCACCACATGTCCCGCCTCCAGTGGCTGCCGGAGGGCGTCCAGTGCCTGGCTGTTGAACTCCGGGGTCTCGTCCAGAAAGAGAATTCCGCGATGCGACAACGAGACCGCACCGGGCCGCGCGATCCCGGGCCCGCCGCCGACCAGGGCCTGCATCGTGGCCGAGTGGTGCGGGGCGCAGTAGGGGGCGACGTCGATCAGGGGTTTGCCCGGGGGCAGCAGGCCCGCCACCGAGTGGACCGCAGTGACCTCCAGCGAGTCCTGCCTGCTGAGCCGGGGCAGGATCGCGGGCAGCCGCTCCGCCAGCATGGTCTTGCCGGCACCGGGCGGACCTTCGAGGAAGAGGTGGTGGCCGCCGGCCGCGGAGACCTCCACCGCGGTGCGCGCCGAGAGCTGCCCGACGACGTCCGCGAGGTCGTGCCCCGGGTCGTGGTGCGCCGCTCCCACGCTGTGCATTCCGGTGGCCGCGCCGGTGCCCGGCACACGCAGACCGGCGAGGAGCGGATCCGGGCGGCTCAGGTCGTCCGGCTCCTCGTCGGGGACGGGCTCGTCCGCGAGTACCGCGATCAGTTGCCGCAGGCTGCGGACGCCCAGCACGGACACCCCGGGCACGAGGGACGCCTCGGCGGCGGCGCACTCCGGCACCACCACCTGCTCGTACCCGGCGTCCGCCGCCGCGAGCACCGCCGGGAGGATGCCCCGGACCGGGCGCACCCGGCCGTCCAGTCCCAGCTCACCGATCATCACGATGTCGGCGAGCACCCGGGGATCGATCCGCTCGGCGGCGCCGAGCACGGCCGCCGCCACGGCCAGGTCGAAGCCGCTGCCGCTCTTCGGCACGGATGCCGGGCTCAGGCCCACCGTCAGTTTCTTCTGCGGCCAGGCGCTGCCCGAGTTGACCACGGCGGCCCGCACCCGGTCCTTGCTCTCCGTCAGGCTCTTGTCGGGCAGTCCCACCAGCGTGAACGCGGCGACGCCCGGTTCGAGGTCGGCCTGGACCTCGACCACCACGCCTTCGACGCCCACCAGCGCCACCGAACACGTACGAGCGAAGCCCATCTCAGGCCACCCCCCGCGCGTGCTCGACGACGGGTGCGCCGCGGCCGGGCAGGAGCACGCCCACCAGGTCGATGCGGACGCCGCCCGGCGGCGCCCCTCCGTGTGCGTGGATCCAGCGTCCGGCGAGGCCGCGCAGGCGCTCCGCCTTCTCCGGGGTCAGGGCGGCCATCGGATGCTGGAAGGCACCCGTCCGCCGTGTCTTGACCTCGCAGACGACCAGGACGTCGCCGTCCCGCGCCACGATGTCGATCTCGCCGGTCCTGCCACAGCGCCAGTTGCGCTCCAGGACCGTCATCCCGGCCTCGACCAGCCGTCGTGCGGCCAGCGTCTCGCCGTACCTGCCGAGTGCACTGCGTGCGTTCATGTCGGCACCACCTCCGCGCCAACCGTGACGCGGAACGGTCCACCAAGTGGATCTTGGTGGACCGTTCAGTGGTTGTGGAGAACTCCGTCACCCGCACGAGCGATGATCACCCCGCGGGACCCGCCGTCAGCCGCCCGGCAGTTCCAGATCGCTCTTGTTCAGCTCTTCGATGTTCACGTCCTTGAACGTGAGGACTCGCACCTGTTTCACGAAGCGAGCGGGTCGATACATGTCCCACACCCAGGCATCCGCCATGGACACCTCGAAGAACACCTCGCCCTGGACCGAGTGCACCTGCATCTCGTAGTCGTTGGTGAGGTAGAAGCGCCGTTCGGTCTCGATCACGTATTTGAACAGACCGACGACATCGCGGTACTCCCGGTAGAGCTTCAGCTCCATCTCGGTCTCGTACTTTTCGAGGTCCTCGGCGCTCATGGCATGTTCCCCTTCAGCCGTGCTGATCCCACCATTGTGCGCCAGTCCCGTGCGCCCCTAGACGATTTCGGTGTCCAGGGTCACCGGTCCGGCCGGGGGACCTTCGTCGAGCAGCCTGCGGAGCAGCTCGGCGAGTCTGGTCGGATACACCGTCTCATGCGCCCGGTCCAGTTCCCGGCACGTCCACCAACGCGCTCCGGAGACGCTGCGCCGCTCCAGCTCTGTGAGGGCCGTGGCGCCGGGCACGCCGTCGGCCGTAGTGGACGTCCTGGCCAGGTAGTACCGCTCGTCCTGGTCCCAGCGGCGGCCCGCGAACGGGAAGGAGCAGGTCCGCGTCCACAGCACCGGGCCGAGCCGGACCTGTGTGATCCCGGTCTCCTCCGCGAGTTCCCGTAGCGCGGCCTCCTCGTGGGTCTCGTCGCCCTCCAGGCCGCCGCCGGGGGTGAACCACCAGTCGTCGGCCGGGTTCTCCGGCTCGTGGCCGTGGAGCAGCAGGATCCGGTCCTGCGGGTCGAGGAGGACGACCCGGGCGACCTTGCGCGGGCCGCCCTCGTAGGAGTCCTGGTCCTCCTCGGTGGCCTCAGCGGGCACCGGCGGGCTCCGGCCGGGGGCGGGAGCGGCGGCCGGCCAGCTTGGCGACCGGGCCGTAGGCGCCGCCGCCGAGGACGAGCACCGCGCCCGCGACGATCACGGCGAGGATCGTGCGCAGGGGCCCGGGCTGGGAGAGACCGCCCAGTACCTCGAAGTTGGTGGGGCGCTCCAGCATGCCCTTCATGGGCCAGACGACGGCGTCCACGCGGGCGCTCACGGCGCTGTTCGCGACGGTGCCGCTGGCGACGTCCGTGAGGTGGGCGCTGGAGTCCAGGGAGCCCTGGCGTTCGTCGCCGAGCAGGAACAGGCGGCCCTTGGGGACCTTCACGGCGGGGATCGTCTTGTCCTCGACCGCGCCGCCCTTGAGGTAGGGCTCGTCGATCTGCTTGCCGTTGACGACCAGCTTGCCGTTCGTGCAGCAGGAGACGGTGTCCCCGCCGACGGCGACCACGCGCTTGACCACGGGAGCGTTCGTCACCCAGGTCTTGTCGGTGAAGACCACGACGTCGCCCCGGCGCACCTCGTCGCCGTCCACCCGCTGGGCCAGCACCCGGTCACCCGCGTCGATGGTCGGCGTCATCGAACTGGTGGGCACCGTGTACGGCCGGTACACCACCGCTCCCCAGCCGAACCCGCCGAGGAACAGCACAAGGCCCAGTGCGACGGCCAGTCCGGACAACCGCTCTCCGGTCCGGCGGCCCACCGGGCCCTTGCCAGTGCCACCGCTGGTACGCGGGGCCGTACGTGTTGCGCTCTCGCCACCCATGGGCGGCACCCTACCCGGCGGTACCGAGGGTGGTCAGCCCTTCATCCGGGACCTGGGTCACAAGCTCCACAAGGCCTTTACTCGTCCTTGGCCGAGCGCCTGCGGCGCCACAGGACCAGGGGCAGGACACCGACGAGGGCGAGGCCCTGCGGGGCGGCCGTCAGCAGGCGGGAGGCCGAGGCCTGGGTGTTGATGCCCGTCTGGTCGAAGGTGTCCGGGATCGGCAGCGTGCCCCAGCGGTTGATGGGCCAGGCCTTGACGATCGCGCGGCCGACGACCTCGTTCACCGGGACCATGCCGTGGTGCTTGTCGGACTGGTTGTAGCGCGAGTCCCGCGAGTTCTGCCGGTGGTCGCCCATCACCCAGATGTCGCCCTTGGGGACCTTGACGGTGAACTGGCCGCCCTGGTCGTCGTTGGTGCACGGGGTGTTGCCGGGGTAGACGTACGGCTCGTTCAGCGCCTTGCCGTTGACCATCAGCGGGCCGGTGCCGCTGCAGGAGACGGTGTCGCCGCCGACGCCGATGACCCGCTTGATGAGGTCCTTCTCCTGCGCGGAGGGCATCAGGCCGATCCAACTGAGCACGGTCTGCAGGGCGTTGGGGTTGGCCGTGGGCTCACCCGCCAGCCAGTCGTCCGGGTCGTGGAAGACGACGACCTCGCCGCGCTCGGGCTCGGAGCCGAACCACGGGGTGAGCTTGTCGACCAGGACGCGGTCACCCTGCTGGAGGGTGTTCTGCATCGAGTCGGAGGGGATCGAGAACGCCTGCACCAGGAACGTCTTGATGAGCAGCGCGAGGACCAGCGCGATGACGATCAGGATCGGCAGCTCCTTCCAGAAGGAGCGCGGCTTCTTCGCCTGGGGGGTCGAGTCGCCCGGCCCCTGGCCCTCGGTCCTGGTCTGTGTACCTGACTCCACGCCGTCCTTGCCGTCCTCGTCCGCTCCGGCGTCACTCCCGGAGGTCACGGCGCTGTCCGCGGCCGGGGCGGGTGCTTCCACGGGACGTCCGCGGTGCTCCTCGCCGTCGTGTCCGGACCGTGCGCCAACCGCCACATCCCCCACGCCAACTCCTTACTCCGTGCCGCCGCCCGCGCCATCTTCGACGCAGGCCCACCACTCCCATAACGAGCGGGAGTTCCGCAGGGCTCGGGAGTTGGACCGATCCGTTCGGATCGACCGGGGCAACCCTATGCGACAGTTCGGGGGCGGCGGTCGTCCCGGACACCGAGTTGGAAACCGATGCGAAGGTTTTAGGTTCGTTCAGGCTGGTCCAGTGGTCCATGGGCCAGGCGATCATCTTGGCCCGCCCCACCACCAGGCTGAGCGGGACGGTGCCTCCGTAGCTGGTGTTCTGGTGTGCGCGGGAGTCCGCCGAGTTGCCGCGGTGGTCGCCCATCACCCACAGCCGGCCCTTGGGGACGGTGATGTCGAACGCTGTTTCGGACGGTGCGTTCCCGGGATACAGGTAGTCGGCCTCGGTCAGGGGGACGCCGTTGACGGTCACCCGCCCTTGCGCGTCACAGCACTTGACGTGGTCGCCGCCGACGCCGATGACCCGCTTGATGAGGTCCTGCTCGTTGTCGGAGGGCAGCAGGCCGATGAACTGAAGGCCTTCCTTGACCTGCTTGACGACGATGGGGTCGTTCTTCTTGGTGGTCGTCTCGTCCCCCAGCCAGCCGCCCGGGTCGTGGAAGACGACGACGTCACCGCGCTTGGGCTCGGCACCGAACCACGGGGTGAACTTGTCGACCAGGACGCGGTCGCCGACGCGGATCGTCTCCTCCATGGAGCCCGAAGGGATCACGAACGCCTGGACCAGGAAGGTCTTCAGGACGAGGGCTATGAGTACGGCGACACCGACCAGGAGCGGTATCTCCCGGACCGCGCCGCGCCTGCGCCGCCGCTTGACCTTGCGCTGGAGCTTGCGCCGCTCGGCCCGGCTGCGGCCCGCGCCCCCGGCAGGGGCGAGCGCGCCCGCCCGCCGGAAGCCGGTCGGCAGCAGGTTCTCGTTGCCGGAGGAGCCGCCCGGCGCCGCGCCGCGCGGCCTGCCGCGGTTACCCATGGGCGCCGCCGGCGCTTTTCGCGTTCGGTACGCGCGCGTAGGCCCCGGGCCGGACGAGGTGGGTCCAGTCGCGGGTGGGCCAGACGATCCAGTCGGCTCGCCCGACGACGTCACCAACGGGAATCATGCCTCCGCCCGGGTCTCCCAGGTGGTCCCTGGAGTCACTTGAGTCGGCGCGGTGGTCGCCCAGGACGAAGAGGGTCCCCTCGGGCACGACCAGGTCGAAAGACACGGTGGACGGAGCATCCCCTGGGTACAGGAACGCCGACTCGTCGACCGACCGCCCGTTCACCTGGATCCTCCCCTCCTTGTCGCAGCAGACCACGTGGTCTCCCCCCACACCCACAACGCGCTTGATGTAGTCGGCGTCCCCGAAATAGCCAGTGCCATCGAACACAACGATGTCGCCGCGCTGCGGATGGGCACCGAAACGGTACGCCAACTTATTTACGAGAACGCGGTCGCCGATCCTCAATCCGGATTCCATGGATCCGCTAGGAATCTGGAAAGGCTGGAGCAAGAAGGTGTTGAGCAGCAGCAGAAACACCAGACAGACTAGGACGGTCAGGGTGATCCGCCCGCCGGGCAGCCACTCGGCGGCACGCGACACCAACGCGAAACGCGACCGGCCCTCCGGTCCTCCGGTGTCCGAGGTGTCCTCGGAGTCGGAAGGGCGGGAGGAGCGGTCGCGCTCCGTCGGCTGTGCTTCGGTGTCCATCGGAGCCAGATGCTATCCGGCCCCGATAAGAACCCCGTACGCGACTAGTTGTCGCGCTTCTCCTTGATCTTCGCGGCCTTGCCGCGCAGGTCACGGAGGTAGTACAGCTTCGCGCGACGGACGTCACCACGGGTCACGAGCTCGATCTTCTCGACGATCGGGGTGTGCACCGGGAAGGTGCGCTCGACGCCGACGGAGAACGAGACCTTGCGGACCGTGAAGGTCTCACGGACACCGGCGCCCTGGCGACGGATGACTACGCCCTTGAACTGCTGCACACGGGAGCGGTTGCCCTCGATGACGCGGACGTGGACGTTGACGGTGTCACCCGGGCGGAAGGCCGGGATGTCGGTGCGCAGCGAGGCGCTGTCGACGGTGTCGAGCAGGTGGGACATTTCGTCTGCTTTCTTCGCTGATGCCACAGGTCACCAACGGGAACTAGGGATGCAAATAGTCTGCCGTGCTCATCGGGGCGGGCGTCGTGTCCCCCTGTGGCAGGGGCGCACGCCGGACGACGCACAACAGCGACCTATTCTTCCACGCCGTCCGGCCTGCGCCAAAATCGGCCGTACGGCTCCCCCGCCGGGTCCGGTGCCCAGCCCAGGATCGACAGCATCTCGCGGTCCTTCTTGTCGAAGGCCTTGGGCTCGCAGCGCTCGATGAGGTCGGGCCGGTGGGCGGCCGTTCGCTTCAGCGCCTCGTCGCGCCGCCAGCGGGCGATCTTTCCGTGGTGGCCGCTGAGCAGCACGTCCGGGATCTCCCGGCCGCGCCACTGGGGCGGCTTGGTGTAGATCGGCCCCTCCAGGAGGTTGGCCATCGCGCCGGGCGCGAAGGAGTCGTCGCGGTGCGACTCGGCGTTGCCCAGGACACCCGGCAGCAACCGCGCCACGGCCTCCGTGACGACCAGGACGGCCGCCTCGCCGCCGGCGAGCACGTAGTCGCCGATGGACACCTCGTAGACGGGCATCCGGGTCGCGTACTCGTCGATGACCCGCCGGTCGATGCCCTCGTAGCGGGCGGGTGTGAAGACCAGCCAGGGGCGCTCGGAGAGTTCCACGGCGAGTTCCTGGGTGAACGGCCGGCCGCTGGGGGTGGGCACGATGAGCGCGGGTGCGCCGGAGCCCGTCTCGTAGCCGTCGGCCAGGACGGAGTCCAGGGCATCGCCCCAGGGCTCGGTCTTCATGACCATGCCGGGGCCGCCGCCGTAGGGGGTGTCGTCGACCGTGTTGTGGCGGTCGTACGTCCAGGAGCGCAGATCATGCACGTGCACATTCAGCTGTCCACGCGCGCGTGCCTTTCCGACGAGGGAGACGTTCAGCGGTTCCAGGTACTCGGGGAAGATCGTGACGACGTCGAGCCGCATTACGCCTCTTCTTCCTCGGAGGAGACGACCTCGGCCTGGTCGTCGATCAGGCCCGGCGGCGGGTCGATGACCGCGCGCTGCTCCTCCAGGTCGATCTCGGTGACGATCGACTCGACGAAGGGGATCATCACCTCGCTGCCGTCGGGCCGCTCCACGATGAAGAGGTCCTGCGAGGGCAGGTGCGAGATCTCGGTGATCCGGCCGACCTCGGTGCCGTCCTTGGTGACGACATCGAGGTCCATGAGCTGGTGGTCGTAGTACTCGTCCTCGTCCTCCGGCAGCTCCTCCGGATCGACGTCGGCGATCAGGATGATGTTGCGGAGGGCCTCAGCGCCGGTCCGGTCGCTCACGCCCGCGAAGCGCAGCAGGAGGCGGCCGCTGTGGACCCGGCCGGTCTCGATGGTCAGCGGGCCGGCGGAGGCCGGTTCGGTGGCCAGGACGGCACCGGGCGCGAGCCTGAGCTCCGGTTCGTCGGTGCGTACCTCGACGGTGACCTCGCCCTTGATGCCATGGGCACGGCCGATCCGTGCGACTACCAGTTGCACGTGTCCGAATCTCCTGTGTCATACAGCTCGGGCCGGGGACGGCCAGTGGCCCTCCCCGGCCCGAGCCGGTGTGCGAATTGGCGTCAGCGGACGTGGTCCACGTCGACGAGGTCGACGCGGACACCCCGGCCGCCGATGGCGCCCACGACGGTGCGCAGAGCGCGAGCGGTGCGGCCGTTGCGACCGATCACCTTGCCGAGGTCGTCGGGGTGCACCCGGACCTCCAGCACGCGCCCACGACGCAGGTCGCGCGAGGCGACCTGCACATCGTCAGGGTTGTCGACGATGCCCTTCACGAGGTGCTCAAGAGCCTCCTCAAGCACGCTCAGGCCTCGGTCGACTCAGACGAAGACGACTCGGCGGCAGCCTCGTCCTTCTTCTCAGCCTTCTTCTTCTGGGTGATGGCCTCGCCCTTGCCCTGGTCGTCGCCACCGAGGGCGTCGAACACCGGGCGGGCGGCCTTCGGCTCGGCCACGAGCAGCGGAGCCGGGGCCGGGAGGCCCTTGAACTTCTGCCAGTCGCCGGTGAGCTTCAGGATGGCGAGGACGGGCTCGGTCGGCTGCGCGCCGACACCCAGCCAGTACTGCGCGCGGTCGGTGTCGACCTCGATGCGCGAGGGGTTCTGCACCGGGTGGTACAGACCGATCTCCTCGATGGCCCGGCCGTCACGGCGGGTACGGGAGTCGGCGACGACGATGCGGTAGTGAGGCGAACGGATCTTGCCCAGACGCTTCAGCTTGATCTTGACTGCCACGGGAGTGGGTTCTCCTGGTTTTGACGTGGTTGGGCACGGCAGATGGCCGCGTGGGGTTGCGGTACCCGAGTGCCCGATGGACGCGTCAGCCGGAGGCGAGAGGGTTCCTGTGCGGCTGTCGAGTACAGCTAGCCATTGTGCCACACGCCGAAGGCCCGGCCGACCGGGAGGACGCTCCCGCCCACGCGGAAGCGACACCCGGCGCCGGGAGGTGACCGGCGCGGGTGTGCGCAACCCGGCCCTGCGGGATGCGGCTGCCACGAGCAGCCGCAGCCTCAGGCCGCTCCGAGGACCTCCGGGATGCGGAAGGGCTTGCCGCAGCCCCCGCACACGATCGGCGCCTGGGCCAGCACCGAAGGGACGACCCGTACGTTACGACCGCAGTCGCACACCGCCTTGACGCGGACGCCCCCACCGGAGGACCCGTGCCGGGCGGCCGGACCGCGGAAGGTGCGGGAGGTGTCCGCGGAGGTGGCGACGGTGTGGGCCTTCAGCGCGCGCTGGAGGCGCTCCATCGTCGGCCGATAGCGCCGCTTGGCCTCGGGGTTGAGCTGGACCAGCGAGAAACCGCTGCTGGGGTGCGGTTCGTCGGGGTGGTCCAGGCCCAGCTCCTCGGCGATCGCGAGGAATCTGCGGTTGTGGTAGCGGCCGGCGCGGGACGTGTCGCGCACGCCGCGCGCGGCGGCGATGCCATGGACTGCCTCATGGAGCAGTCGCTCGAAGGAGAGTTCGTGTCCGCAGGCGGACGACGACTCTCCGATCAGGGACTCGGGCGCGGCCAGATCGGGCAGCTCGGGGTGGTACCGCTGAATGTCGGCCCACGCCTCTGCCAGCTCTGCGGCGAGAACAGGTGGTGTCTGTGTCGTGCTCACGTAATGACAACGAGCCGGAGTGCCCCTGTGTTCCGATTCCGGGGCATCCCAAATAATTTGCACGTACCCGTCAGTTGCCGCTGATGCGTGGAGACGAGGGCGGGTGCGCTGATCTGCGGAGAAGCCTCACAGCTCATACCAAGCTGGTGCGTAGTCCTCGGTACGACCCGGCGCGTAGACGGTGTCCGCGCGCCGGGGGAGCTGGTGTCCGCCGTTGCGCAAGAGGCCTTTCGGTCGCTCTGCCGCCGGAGGGCGCCGCCTCAGTATGCGCGCGCGACGACCGCGACGTTACCGGGTGCCTTGTCGGCGTCCGGTACCGACCCGTCCTCGGCGACCAGACACCGTACGGTCACCGCGTGCTCGGCCAGCTCGGCCTCGCCTTCTTCGCCGAGGGCCGCCCACGGGATGCGCGCCCAGCCGCCGGAGGTCGCGGCCTCGACCGCCTCCGCGACCGTCGACACCTCGGAGGTGCGTGACTCGCGCCGCTCGCGGGACTGCTTCAGGAGCATCGCCTGATCCTCCTCAAGGACGAGAGGGAGCAGCTCTACGAGGGAGTCGATCGCCACCGGCTCCTTGCCGCCCGGGATCCGACGGGCCAGCATCGCCGTGCCGTTCTCCAGGTCACGCGGCCCGACCTCGATCCGTACGGGCACGCCCTTCAGCTCCCAGTCGACGGCGCGGCGCCCGAAGGGGATGTCGGTGCGGTCGTCGACCCGGACGCGGACGCCCGCCACCTTCAGCCGGGCCCCGATCTCGCGGACCTTGGCCAGAACCGCCTCGTCGCCCTTGATCGCGAGGACGACGACCTGGATGTGCGCCAGCCGCGGCGGCACCCGGAGTCCGTCGTCGTCGCCGTGCATCATCACCAGGGCACCGATCATGCGCGTGGTGGAACCCCAGGAGGTCTGCCAGACCAGCTCCTGCTTGCCCTCCCTGGACAGGTACTGGGTGTTGAAGGCCTTGGCGAAGTTCTGGCCCAACTCGTGGCTGGTGGCCATCTGGAGGGCCTTGCCGTCGCCCATCATCCCTTCGAGGGTGAGGGTGTTGACGGCGCCCGCGAACCGCTCCTTGACCGTCTTGCGCCCCGGTACGACGTCCATCGCAAGGACGTTGACCATGAAGTCCTCGTAGACCTGGCGGTGGATGTGCGCGGCGAAGTCGCGCGCCTCCTCGTAGGTCGCGTGCGCGGTGTGGCCCTCCTGCCAGAGGAACTCGCTCGTCCGGAGGAAGAGCCGGGGCCGCAGCTCCCAACGGACCACGTTCGCCCACTGGTTGATCAGCAGGGGCAGATCGCGGTAGCTCTGCACCCACTTCGCGAAGTACTCGTTGACGATCATCTCGGAGGTGGGCCGGACGACCGCGGGCTCCTCGAGTTCCTTGCCGCCGCCGTGGGTGACCACGGCCAGCTCGGGCGCGAAGCCCTCCACGTGGTCGGCCTCGCGGGCGAGGTAGGACTGCGGGATCAGCAGCGGGAAGTAGGCGTTCTCGGTGCCCGTCTCCTTGATCCGGGCGTCCATCTCGGCCTGCATCCGCTCCCAGAGGCCGTACCCGTACGGTCGGATGACCATGGAGCCGCGCACCGGGCCGTTGTCGGCCAGCTCGGCCTTGCTGATCAGATCCTGGTACCAGCGGGGGAAGTCGTCCGCCCGAGGCGTGAGTACGGGTGCCTTGGCCATGGCGAGATCGTACGGGTCCACGTTGCCGCCATGTGAATTCTCGCCACTCCCACAGGGAAGCCACAAGCCGGGCCCCACAACCTCTGGACGCCGTAGCGAGCGCGGAGTTTGCTGACATACGGGGGAAGTGCGGGCGCACATCACGGGGGCCCCGGAAACGGGCACGGCCACAACTCTCGGCGGATTGGGGCGCTTTCGATGACACCTACGCTCGTGCGGCAGTACCTGCCTCATGCGGGGCCCGTGCCCCGTGTGGACCTGGGTGCACGCGCGCGTGACTGGTCCGAGATCCAGGAGCGGATGCTGGTGCCGCTCCACGAAGCCGTCTACGAGCGACTCGAAGTGGGGCCCGGCACCCGGCTGCTCGGCCTCGGCTGCGGCTCCGGGCTCGCCCTGTTGATGGCGGCCTCCAGAGGCGCTTCGATCACCGGTGTCGAGTCCTCCTCGCCCGAACGGCTGGCCCTCGCCCGCGAGCGGCTGCTGCCCGACGCGTGGTCCCCACGCGCGCGTGCACACACCCGGCTCGTCCACGGCTCCCCCAGGGACGCGGCCGACGCGGAGACGCCCGCGTACACCCTGGTGACCGCCTTCGAGCCCATCGGGTGTCTCGCGGGCGACTCGGAGGGCCTGGGCGACCTGCTCGCGGCCGCGACGCCGCTGACCGAGCGCGGGGCGCCCGTGGTGCTGGCCGGCTGGGGTCCGCCGGAGCGCTGCGCCACCTCGTCCGTGCTGCGGGTGGCCACCAGGCTGGCGGATCCGCTGCGCGGTGGGGGCAGTTGGCGCCCGGCGCTGCGCGACGACCTGGAGGAGGTCGCCCAGCACGCGGGCCTGCGGCCGGACGGCTCCGGGCGGGTGTCGTGCCCCTTCGGGTACGCCGATGTGGAGAGTGCTCTACGAGGGCTGCTGTCGACGGGTCTCTTCGACGCGGCGATCACCGCGACGGACCAGGTGCAGGTGGACAAGGAGTTGACGGAGGCCCTGCATCCGTATCAGCGGCGGGACGGCACGGTGTGGATGCCGAACGTGTTCCGGTACCTGATCGCGCGTACTCCCTGAGGACTACGGGGAGTCCTCCTTGAAGAGGCGGGTGACGCCCGCGATGCGGTACGCGTCCGTCTCCTCCAGCGTCTCGTTCTCCAGGAGGGCCGCCGCGAGCGCGTCCAACTGGCCGCGGTGGTCGCGGAGTTTGCGGCAGGCCTCGTCGTAGCACTCGTCGACGATGCGGCGCATCTCGTCGTCGATCACGTCCAGGGTCTGCGGTGCGGCGGCGAGGCCGTAGGCCTGCTGGGCGTCGCTGGGGAGCGCGGAGAGGCGGCCGACGCGCTCGCTCATGCCCCAGCGGGCGACCATCCCGCGCGCGATGTTGGTGACCTGTTCGAGGTCGTTCTCGGCGCCGGTGGTGATCACGCCGTAGACGACCTGTTCCGCGGCCATGCCGCCGAGGGCGCCGATGATCCGGCCGCGCAAGTACTCCTCGGTGTACGCGTACTTGTCCGCGTCCGGCGTGGAGAGCGTGACGCCGAGGGCACGGCCGCGCGGGACGATGGTGATCTTGCGGACCGGGTCGGCGCCGGGCTGGAGCATGCCGAGGAGGGCGTGGCCGCTCTCGTGGTAAGCGGTGCGCCTGCGTTCCTCCTCGGGCATCACCAGCGGGCGTTCGGCGCCCAGTTGGACCTTCTCCAGGGCTTCCGAGAGGTCGGACTGGGTGACCTGGTCCTGCTTGCGCTTGACCGCGAGGAGGGCGGCCTCGTTGGCGAGGTTGGCCAGTTCGGCGCCGGTCATGCCCGGGGTCGTACGGGCGACCTGGGCGAGGTTCACGTCCTCGGCGAGCGGGATCTCGCGGGTGTGGATCTCCAGGATCGCCTCGCGGCCGCCGCGGTCGGGCGGCGAGACCACGACCACCCGGTCGAAGCGGCCGGGGCGGGTGAGCGCCGGGTCCAGGACGTCGGCGCGGTTGGTCGCCGCGATGACGATGACGCCCTCGGAGCCGGAGAAGCCGTCCATCTCGGTGAGGATCTGGTTCAGGGTCTGCTCGCGCTCGTCGTGACCGCCCATCCCGCTGCCGCCGCCGCGGGCGCGGGCGCGGCCGATGGTGTCGATCTCGTCGATGAAGATGATCGACGGGGCCACCTTGCGGGCCTCCGCGAACAGTTCACGCACGCGTGAGGCGCCGACACCGACGATCATCTCGATGAACTCGGAGGCCGAGGCCGAGAAGAACGGCACCCCCGCCTCCCCCGCGACCGCCCGCGCGAGCAGCGTCTTGCCGGTGCCGGGCGGGCCCGCGAGCAGCACGCCCCGGGGCATCTTGGCGCCCATCTTCCGGTAGGCGTCGGGGTTCTTGAGGAAGTCGACGACGTCGTTCAGCTCGCCCTCGACCTCGTCGATGCCGGCCACGTCCTCGAACGTCGTGCGCTGTTTGCCCGGCTCCAGCTCGACCGGCTTCGGCGGGGCCTTGCGGCCGAGCATGCCGCCCGCGCCGCCGAGCCCCGCGCGCATCCGGCGCGCGATGAGGATCCACAGGACGACCAGGAGCAGCATCGGGGCCAGTGCGATGAGGAGATTGGCCAGAAAGCTGCGGTGCTGGACGACCGGCTCGGCGGTGACCGTGACGTCGTGCTTGGTCAGGTCCTCCCAGAGCTGGTCGTCCGCGAAGGTCGGCCGCTCGGTGTCGAACTTGGTGTACTTGCCGTCGCCGCCCGGGTTGTCCTGGGCCTTCTTGAGCTGGCCCTGGATCGCGTTGCCCTTGGCGTAGATCTTGGTGACGTTGCCCGCGTCGACCTGCTTGCTGAACTCCGTGTAGGAGATCGTCGGCTCGTCGCCCTCGTTGAAGAAGGACAGGATGAGGTTGGCGATCAGGTACACGACCAGTGCGGTGAGGATCAGGCTCCACCAGCCGCCGCGCATCTTCTTCCCGCCCGGCGACGGCTTCGGGGGCTCGTCGGGGGTGCCCTCGGTACGCCAGGGCTGGTCGGGGGACTTGCGCGGCGGCGCAGGGTTGGTCATATCGGGACGTTACGACACGGACCAACCCTTGGCATGCGCAGAGCGTGAGCTCAGCCCATGGACTTTCCGAAGGTCAGCCCATGAACTTCTTGAACTCGTCCGGCAGCTCGAAGTCCTGGGCGCCCTGCTCGGGCAGCCCGAACGCGTTGCCGCCCGGAGCGGCGCCGGCCTCGCGGCGCTGGGCCTCCTCCAGCTCCTGCTGCCTGCGCTTCATCGGGTTGCCGGAACGCTGCTTGCCCTTGGCCTTCTTGGGCTGCTTCTTCGTACGGCCGGGGCCGCCGCCCATGCCGGGCATCCCCGGCATGCCGGGCATTCCGCCGCCCTGGGCCATGCGGGACATCATCTTGCGGGCCTCGAAGAACCGCTCGACCAGGCCCTTCACCGCGCTGACCTCGACGCCGGAGCCCTTGGCGATACGGGCGCGGCGCGAGCCGTTGATGATGGTCGGCTCGGCGCGCTCGCCCGGGGTCATCGACTTGATGATGGCCGCCGTACGGTCGACGTCCCGCTCGTCGATGTTGTTGATCTGGTCCTTGATCTGGCCCATGCCGGGCATCATGCCGAGCAGCTTGCTGATGCTGCCCATCTTCCTGACCTGCTCCATCTGGGACAGGAAGTCGTCGAGGGTGAAGTCCTGGCCCTTCTTGGAGGCGAGCTTGGAGGCCATCTTGGCGGCCTCTTCCTCGCTGAACTCCTTCTGCGCCTTCTCGAACAGGGTGGCCAGGTCACCCATGTCGAGGATGCGCGAGGCCATCCGGTCCGGGTGGAAGACGTCGAAGTCCTCCAGCTTCTCGCCGTTCGAGGCGAACATGATCGGCTTGCCGGTGACCGAGGCGATCGACAGGGCCGCACCACCGCGGGCGTCGCCGTCGAGCTTGGAGAGGACCACACCGTCGAAGCCGACGCCGTCACGGAAGGCCTCCGCCGTGGCGACGGCGTCCTGGCCGATCATCGCGTCGACGACGAAGAGGATCTCGTCCGGCGAGACCGCGTCCCGGATGTCCGCGGCCTGTCGCATCATGTCCTGGTCGATGCCCAGGCGGCCGGCGGTGTCCACGATGACGATGTCGTGGACCTTGGTCTTCGCGAACTGGATGGAGTCCTCGGCGACCTTGACCGGGTCGCCCACGCCGTTGCCCGGTTCCGGGGCGAAGACGGCCACGCCCGCGCGCTCGGCGACGACGCTCAACTGGGTCACCGCGTTCGGGCGCTGGAGGTCGGCGGCGACCAGCAGCGGCGAGTGGCCCGCTTCCTTGAGGTGCTTGGCGAGCTTGCCCGCGAGGGTGGTCTTACCGGCACCCTGGAGACCCGCGAGCATGATCACGGTCGGGGGCTGCTTGGCGAACCGGAGGCGGCGGGTCTCGCCTCCCAGGATGGTGACCAGTTCCTCTTTGACGATGTCGAGGACCCGCTGGGCCGGGTACTGCGAGCCGGAGACCTCGGCGCCGAGGGCACGCTCCTTGACGTTCTTGATGAACGCCCGGACGACCGGCAGGGCGACGTCGGCTTCGAGGAGGGCGATACGGATTTCGCGCGCCGTGGCGTCGATGTCCGCTTCGCTCAAGCGCCCCTTGCCGCGCAAGTTCTTGAAGGTCGCTGAAAGGCGATCGGAGAGAGTATCGAACACGGCGGAGTCGGTCCTCGGAGTCGGGGGCGGTGTGGGCGTCTTCCAGGGTATCCCGGCCGGACAGGCCCTGGACAAGACCGGGTCACGCCCGCAATGTCTCCTCCAGTCTCCGCGCCACCGCCGTCGCTTCCTCCCCCGGCAGCGGCGTGCCCTCGCCCCCGGTGACGTAGAAGGCGTCCACGGCGTTCGCGCCGAGGGTGGAGACGTGCATGCTCCGGACGCGGACCTTCGCCTCGTCCAGTGCGCGTCCGATGCGGTGCAGCAGGCCCGGGGCGTCGTGCGCGCGCACCTCGATGACCGTGGCGTGCCGGGAGGCGGCGGGGGCGACCGTGACACGGGCCGCCGGTGCCACGACACCCCGGCGGCGCGGGTAGGCGGCGTCGCGTTCGGCGAGGCGGCCCGCGATGTCCAGGGATCCGTCCAGGGCCCGTACGAGATCGGCGCGCAGCCGGGCCGCCTGCGGCAGGGAGCCGTACTCGGCGGCGACCCGCCAGTTCAGCAGGAGCACCGAACCCTCGACGCCGTCGGGCAGGTCCAGGGCACGCAGTTCGGCCGTGCGGACGGTGAGGCGGTGCATCGCCAACACGCCCGCCACCGCGGGGAGTACGCCCGGCTGTTCCGGTACGGCGATCAGCAGCTCCACGCCGAGCGGTTCGGGGTCTCCGGCCGGCTCGTCTTCGGACGGGGGTTCGGTCTGGGCGCGCAGCGCGAGGACCGGGCCGCCCGTCGCCACCGCCTCGATCGCGAGGCGTTCCTGTTCGGCGGTGGCCGCGAGGGCCTCGGGCTCCTCGGGGGCGTCCCCGGTCAGGACGGCGGCGACCCGCTTCACCAGGTCGGCGACGAGGGAGGCCCGCCAGGACGACCAGGCGGCCGGGCCGGTGGCCAGCGCGTCCGCCTCGGTCAGCGCGTGCAGCAGCTCAAGGGTGCTCGTCGTACCGACCGCCTCCGCGACCGAACGGACCGTCGCCGGGTCCTCCAGGTCACGCCGGGTGGCCGTGTCGATGAGGAGGAGGTGGTGCCGTACGAGAGTCGCGAGTACGGCGACGTCCGCGCGGTCGAAGCCGATGCGGGCGGCCACGTCCTTGGCGATGATCTCGCCGGCCACGGAGTGGTCGCCGGGCCAGCCCTTGCCGATGTCGTGCAGCAGCGCGGAGACCAGCAGGAGGTCGGGGCGGCTGACGCGGCGGGCGAACTCCGAGGCGCGGACGGCGGTTTCGATGAGGTGCCGGTCGACGGTCCAGATGTGCACGGCGTTGCGCTGCGGGCGACAGCGCACCCGCTCCCAGTCGGGGAGGAGCTGCGTGATCAGGCCCTCGGCCTCCAGCGCCTCCCACACGTCGATGGTGGGCTGCCCCGAGCCGAGCAGGGTGACGAGCTGTTCGCGCGCCTCGGCGGGCCAGGGTGTGGGCAGCGGTCGCACGCCGGTCGCCATGCGCCGGACCGCGTGCAGCGAGAGCGGGAGGCCGGCCTGGGCGGCGGCAGCGGCGGCGCGCAGCGGGAGGACCGGGTCGCGTTCGGGGCGCGCGGCGCGGGCGAGCACCACCTCGCCGTCCTGCTCCACGACCCCTTCGGCGAGCGGGGAGCGCTCGGCGGTGGGCTTGGCGCCGCCGCCGAGCATGGCGCGCAGCCTCGGCCGCACGGCCCGCGACCGCAGCACGCGCCCCACTTCACGCCAGGTGACATCACTGGCGTACGACACGACGCGTGCCGCTTCGTAGACCTGCCGCAGCAGGGTGTCCGCGTCGAGCAGGCCCAGCTCGGCGGCGACCTGGTCCTGCTCCTGGAGCGCGAGCCGGTCGGTGGCGCGGCCGGTGGTGAGGTGCAGGGCGTCCCGTACGTCGAGGAGGGCGCGGCGGGCGTCGGCGAGGCCCTCGCGCGGGGCGTCGGCGAGCCAGGAGGCCGCTACGGCGCGCAGCGCGGTGGCGTCACGGAGGCCGCCGCGGGCCTCCTTGAGGTCGGGTTCCAGGAGGTACTGCAACTCGCCCTGGCGCTCGGCGCGTTCGGCGCACAGCTCCTGGAGTTCGGGGAGGCGTTTGGGCGCCTGGTTGCGCCAGTCGGCGAGGACGGCCGTACGCAGGGCGGCGGTCAGGCCGAGGTCGCCGGCGATGTGGCGGGCGTCGAGGAGGCCGAGCTGGACCTTGAGGTCCTCGCCGGCCGTCTTGCGGGCCTCGGAGGGGGTGCGCACGGAGTGGTCGAGGGCGAGGCCGAGGTCCCAGACCGGGTACCAGATGCGGTCGGCGAGGGCGGCGACCGCGCCGGAGTCACCGCCGTCGTGCAGGAGGAGCAGGTCGAGGTCGCTGCGCGGGGAGAGTTCACCGCGGCCGTAGCCGCCGACGGCGACCAGGGAGACGCCCTTGACGGCCTCGGAGCCGGCCGTGAAGAGGCCGGACAGCCAGTCGTCGGTCAGTTCGGCGAGGGCGGCACGGCGCGGCGGCCCGGACCGCGCCTCCTCGGTGAGGAGACGCAGCCGGGCCGCCGCGTAGCCGCTGGGTCCGGAGTCCTCTGCATCCTTGCGCACGTCCGTACTCGTCACCCAGCGACTCCTGTTCTGTTTCTCTTTTAGAGCGCGTCCGGTCCGCGCTCGCCGGTCCGGACCCGGACCGCCGTCTCGACCGGGAGGGACCAGACCTTGCCGTCACCGATCTTGCCGGTGCGGGCGGCCTTGACGATGACGTCGATCAACTGCTCGGCGTCGTCGTCCTCGGCCAGCACCTCGATGCGGATCTTGGGGACCAGGTCGACCGTGTACTCGGCGCCCCGGTAGACCTCGGTGTGTCCCCGCTGACGACCGTAGCCGCTCGCCTCGGTGACCGTCAGACCGTGCACCCCGAAGGCCTGGAGGGCCTCCTTGATCTCGTCGAGCCGGTGGGGCTTCACGACGGCGGTGATGAGCTTCATGCGTCCACCTTCTTCGTCTCCGTGGCGGTGGCCAGCGAGCTGCCGCCCAGGCCGCCGCCCGCTCCGCTGAAGTCGTATGCGGTCTCGGCGTGCTCGGCCTGGTCGATGCCGGCGACCTCTTCGTCCTCGGTGACCCGCATACCGATGGTCTTGTCGAGGAGGAAGGCGAGGACCGCGGAGACGACCAGGGAGTAGCCGAGGACCGCGCCGACACCGGCGAACTGCTTCCACAGCTGGGTGAAGGTGTGGTCGCCGTAGAGGACGCCCGTGGCGGTGGACTGGCCCTTGCCGGTGGCGAAGAAGCCGATCAGCAGGGAGCCGATGATGCCGCCGACCATGTGGACGCCGACGACGTCGAGGGAGTCGTCGTAGCCGAACTTGAACTTCAGGCCCACGGCCGCGGCGCAGGCGACACCGGCGATGGCGCCGACGGCGATCGCGCCCATCGGGGAGACCGCACCACCGGACGGGGTGATGGCGACCAGACCGGCGACCGCGCCGGAGGCGGCGCCCAGCGTGGTGAACGCGCCGTGCCGGATCTTCTCGTAGGCGAGCCAGGCGAGCATGGCGGCGGCGGTGGCGACCTGCGTGTTGACGAACATCAGCGCGCCTACGCCGTCGTCGTTGCCGAGCCACGAACCGGCGTTGAAGCCGAACCAGCCGAACCACAGCAGACCGGCGCCGAGCATGACCAGCGGGAGGCTGTGCGGGCGCATGGGGTCACGCTTGAAGCCCTTGCGCTTGCCGATGACCAGGATGACGCCGAGGGCGCCGGCACCGGCGTTGATGTGGACCGCCGTACCACCGGCGAAGTCGATCACACCGAGCTTGTAGGCCCAGCCGTCGGCGCCCCACACCCAGTGGGCGACCGGGACGTAGACGACCGTCAGCCACAGGGCGACGAAGAGCGACCAGGCCGAGAACTTGACGCGGTCGGCGATGGCACCGCTTATCAGGGCCGGCGTGATGACGGCGAACATCATCTGGAAGACCATGAAGACGAAGATCGGGATGGTGTAGCCGTCCCAGAGTTCCGTCAGTCCCACGTTGCTCATGCCCAGCCAGTCGGAGTTCCAGCCGATGAAGCCGTTGCTGGAGCCGAAGGCGAGCGAGAAGCCGTAGAGAACCCACAGGATGGTGACGATCCCGATGCTGATGAAGCTCATCATCAGCATGTTCAGGGTGCTCTTGACGCGGACCATGCCTCCGTAGAAGAAGGCGAGTCCCGGTGTCATGAGCAACACCAGGGCGGAACAGATGAGCATGAAGCCTGTGTTCGCGGAGGACAGTTTGGGTGCCTCCGCGGCAAGCGTGATGGCGGCTGATGCCATCGGCGTCTCCTCGTCGGTTGTACGGCCCCGTGCGGGCGAAGCCTGAGTGCGGTCCGGTCAAGGCGGGGGGGTCCGGTTATGCGCCATGAGATTGGCGCAGCGCGGTTTCGGTCGAGGCCCCTCGTTGTTTCGCCGGAGTGACGAAGACGCCGTGTGTGTTACGCGTCGATGAACTGCCGGATCTCCAGCCGCGCGATCGTTATCGTGGCGCAACCTTTCCCGACGGCGTGAAACCAGCCGCGACGGGCCTTCGGGCGGCCTGGCACCGGGCTCGGTGACGCCTGCGATTCCCGTCGGGCCACCGACATCGCGCACCGTCGCGCGGACGGCCTTTCGAATACGAGTCGCGAAGGGCCGCAGGAGGTGGAACCGGCCGCGGTCGGCCTTCCGATGACCTGGCATGGGGGAGCCGAGTCGGGCGGTTCGGGAAGGCCGGCCGCGGCCGGGGCTCGGGGTCAGACCGCTTCGGCGGTCTCCGGCAGCTCGATCGCGAGCCGGTCGGTGAGGTCGACGACTTCGGCCAGCTCGCCGAAGTCACGGACCGCGGTGTCGACGGTCTTTCGAATACGAGTGTTGACGCGCTCGGAGCGCACCTTCTTGGCGACGGTCATCGCCTCCGCCACGAGGACCGTGCTCTGCTCGGGTTCCCGCTGCAGCAGGTGCACGGTGGCCATGCCGATGAGATTGAGTGCGTACGACCGCTGGTGCACGTCGTCCTCGCTGAAGAGGTCCACCGCCCGCTGCATCACGGGCTCGGCCAGTGAGGCGTAGGCGGGGCTGCGGCCGGCGACGTAGGCGAGGTCGCGATAGGAGTGCGAGTTCTCGCCGTACAGCTCGGCCTCGGAGAAGAAGCGGATCCAGTCCGGGTCCGGGTCGTCCCAGTCGTGTACGTCCGCGAAGGTGTCCTCGGCCATCCGGACCGCCCGCTTGCACTTGCCGGGCTGGCCCATGTTGGCGTAGGCGCGGGCCTCCATCGCATACAGCATCGACTGGGTGCGCGGGCTCGCGCAGTCCCGGCTGCCGTACTGGGCGAGGTGGATCAGCTCCAGCGCGTCGTCGGGCCGGCCGAGGTGGATCATCTGGCGGCTCATGCTGGAGAGCACATACGACCCGAGCGGCTTGTCGCCCGCCTCCTTGGCCGCGTGCAGGGCGAGCACGAAGTACTTCTGCGCGGTGGGCTGGAGCCCCACGTCGTACGACATCCAGCCGGCCAGTTCGGCGAGTTCGGCGGCGACCTTGAACAACTTGCGGTTGGTGGCCTCGGGTTGGGGTTCCTGGAGGAGGTCGGTCACCTCGTGGAGCTGTCCTACGACCGCCTTGCGGCGCAGGCCGCCACCGCACTGGGCGTCCCACTTGCGGAACATCGCGGTGGTGGACTCCAGCAGCTCCAACTCGGGCCTGGAGAGCCGCCCGACGTGCCGGGAGGAGCCGACCGGCTCGGGCTCCGTCCGGCCGGCCGAGGGACCGGGGACGAGCCAGCGCTGCATGGGCTCGATGAGGGTCGGCCCCGCGGACAGGGCCAGCGAGGTCCCGAGGAAGCCGCGCCGCGCCAGCATGAGGTCGCTGCGCGAGAACTCGCTGAGCAGGGCCACCGTCTGCGGAGCCGTCCAGGGCAGGTCGACACCGGTCGCGGAGGGTGCCTGGCGGGCGGCGCGCAGGCCCAGGTCCTCGACCGAGACGACACAGCCGAAGCGCTCGGAGAACAGCTCCGAGAGGATGCGGGGGATCGGCTCGCGCGGATTCTCGCCGTCCAGCCAGCGGCGCACCCGCGAAGTGTCCGTGGAGATGTGGTTGGCCCCCAACTGCCGTGCCCTGCGGTTCACTTGGCGCGCCAGCTCACCCTTGGACCAGCCGCTGCGCACGAACCACGAGCCGAGCAGCTCATTGGGGCGCTTGTCCGTACTGGTCGCGGTCGTCCCGCTTCCGTCGTTGCCGCCCACTGGAACGCCCCCATCCCTGGAACCACTTGTCGCCGCTGTGCGCCAAGCCCTATCAGAATGCCGGTAAATACTGCTTCCCGTCCCGCACTTGTCACCCTTCGAACGAGAAGCCGAGTTGCCTCCGGCATACCCACAAGCGCATGTGCCCCGAGGGCTTGTGCACACAAAGTAATCCTACGATCACTGGTCCAGCCACGGCGATCCCGGAAACGCCACCATTCGCCACCCCTTCGAATGAACTAACGGTTGCCCGCGCACGATTCACTTGACATAGGACGACCGGGAGTGGGCGGAGCGATGCACGCAGGGGCGCGCGCCGTCGACCGCACCACCTGGGTTGCCCCGGGGCGCCGTCTGGATCGTGCGGTGCCGGGTAGGCGTGGACGCACAGTGACGATCCGCATCCGTCTCGTAACCACCGGTGCGTCGGACCCGTTGGAGGGGGCATGGGCTTCACGATCGGCAGCAGCCGGGGTATCCGCGACATCCGGTCCGGCACGCGCCGCCGCGGCCGCACCTCGGAGTGCACGGCCGTGGCCGAGTTCACCGGGCTGTGGGGCTGGGACGTGGTCGCGGGCGCGCGGGCCGCGGGTGGCGCGTGTTCCTGCGGTGACACCGGGTGCCCCGCGCCGGGCGCGCATCCGCTGACCTTCGCGCCGGAGGTGCGGGCAGGCGCCACCCTCGACGAAGTGACCGGGATCTGGGCCGAGTTGCCGGGTGCCGCGGTGATGCTGCCGGTGGGGCGCGCGTTCGACGTGATCGAGGTGGCCGAGCCCGCGGGCCGGCGCGCGCTGGCCCGCCTGGAGCGGATGGGCCTCCCGCTCGGCCCGGTCGCCGCGACCCCCGACCACCGCGCCCACTTCTTCGTCGCCCCCGGCGCCGCCGCCGAACTCCCCGCGCTGCTCTACCGCATGGGCTGGGACGACCCCACCTCGCTCGACCTGCGCGGCCTCGGCCCGGGCAGCCACATCACCGCCCCGCCCTCCGACCGGGGCGGCCTCGGCCCGGTCCGCTGGCTCCGCTCCCCCGCCCTGGACTCGGCGACCCGACCGCCGGCGGCACGGCTGCTGCTGGGGACGCTGGCGTACGTGGCACACCGGTCGCGCGCATAGCCGTAGAAAGTCGGCCGTAGACAGCAGGCCGTAGACAGCCGGTCGTCACGACGAAGTGCCCGTCCCCAACTGCACCTTGGGGGCGGGCACTTCTTGTGACGCTTCCGGAAGTCCGGGGGCGATCAGTCTCCGATAAGGGCGTCAACAAACGCCTCCGGCTCGAACGGTGCCAGGTCGTCGGCGCCCTCGCCGAGGCCGATCAGCTTGACCGGTACGCCGAGTTCGCGCTGTACGGCGATCACGATGCCGCCCTTGGCCGTGCCGTCCAGCTTGGTCAGGACGATGCCGGTGATGTCGACGACCTCGGCGAAGACGCGGGCCTGCACGAGCCCGTTCTGCCCGGTGGTGGCGTCGAGGACGAGCAGCACCTCGTCGAGCGGCGCGTGCTTCTCGACGACCCGCTTGACCTTGCCCAGCTCGTCCATGAGCCCGGTCTTGGTGTGCAGGCGGCCCGCCGTGTCGATCAGCACCACGTCCACCCCCATCTCCTTGCCCTCCTTCACCGCGTCGAAGGCGACGGAGGCGGGGTCGCCGGCCTCGGGCCCGCGCACGGTGTGGGCGCCGACGCGCTCGCCCCAGGTCTGGAGCTGGTCGGCGGCCGCGGCCCTGAAGGTGTCGGCGGCGCCGAGCACGACGGTCCGCCCGTCGGCCACGAGCACACGGGCCAGCTTGCCGGTGGTGGTGGTCTTGCCGGTTCCGTTGACCCCGACGACCATCACGATGCCGGGCTTGCGGTCCTCGGGCTCGGTGCGCACCGTGCGGTCGACGTCGGTGCCGACCAGCTTGAGCAGTTCCTCGCGCAGTAGGGTGCGCAGCTCCTGCGGGGTGCGGGTGCCGAGCACCTTCACGCGCGCGCGCAGCCCGTCGACCAGTTCCTGGGTGGGCGCCACGCCGACGTCGGCGGTGAGGAGCGTGTCCTCGATCTCCTCCCAGGTGTCGTCGTCGAGGTGCTCGCGCGACAGGAGCGTGAGCAGCCCCTGGCCGAGCGCGCTCTGGGAGCGGGAGAGCCGGGAGCGCAGCCGGACGAGCCGTCCGGCGGTCGGCTCGGGGACCTCCAGTACGGGCGGTTCCTCGACGGCGACCGGGGCTGAACCGTCCGGAAGATCCACCTCCTCTATCGTCCGGCGCGCTTCGTCGCGCGGCGTCTCGGCCTCGTCGCCGATGTGCGGCTCGGCCGGCGGGGCGGTGATGTCGGGCACGGAGGTGGGCGGCGGGGGCAGCGGCTTCTTGCGCCGGCTGCCGACGACGAGCCCACCGAGCGCACCGAGCACGACCACGGCGATGACTACAGCAAGGATGACGGTTTCCATAACCCGTCCAGTATGCGTGACCTCCCGGTCGGCCGTACGGCGGCGGGAGCGCGTCCGGCGGGGCGTCCGCACCCATGGCTATCTGATGCACCGTCAGCTACCGTCCCCCACCACACACCGTAAGGGGGACCTCCCATGCCCGTCTCGGTCGTCCGCTTCAACCTCGTCGAACCCGGTGCCACCCCCGCCTCGCTCAGCGCCCGCTACCGGGCCGCCCTGGAGATGGCCGCGTACGCCGACGAGCACGGGATCACCACCGTGCAGACGGAGGAGCACCACGGCGTCGCCAACAACTGGCTGCCGTCGCCCTTCGCCTTCGCGGGCGCGGTGTTCGGCGCGACCCGGCACATCGCCGTGACCGTGTCCGCGGTCATCGGCCCGCTGCACGACCCGCTGCGGCTGGCCGAGGACATCGCCGTACTGGACCTGCTGAGCGGCGGGCGGCTGGTGACCGTGGCCGGGATCGGTTACCGGCCCGAGGAGTACGCCCAGTTCGACGTGGACTGGAAGCGCCGGGGCCGGCTCCAGGACGAGCTGCTGGAGACCGTGCTGAAGGCGTGGTCCGGGGAGGAGTTCGAGTACCGGGGCCGTACCGTGCGGGTCACCCCGCGCCCCTTCTCCGACCCGCACCCGCTGCTCCTGGTCGGCGGCTCCTCGAAGGCCGCCGCGCGCCGGGCCGCGCGGCTGGGGCTGCCCTTCTTCCCCAGCGCGCATCTGCCGGACCTGGAGGCGTACTACAAGGACCGGCTCGTCGAGTACGGCACCGAGGGCTGGACCATGATGCCGGGCGCGGAGACCCCGCTGCTGCACATCGCCGAGGACCCGGACCGGGCCTGGGCGGAGTACGGCGCGCACTTCCTGCACGAGGCGCGGACGTACGCCTCCTGGCAGTCCGGGGAGATCCGCTCGGCGGTGAAGTCGGGGGCCACCACCGTGGCCGAGCTGCGCGCGGAGGGCGTCTACCGGATCCTCACGCCGGACGAGTGCGTGGCGCTGGGGCTCGACAACCTCGTACTGCATCCGCTGGCGGGCGGGATGCCGGTGGAGGAGGGATGGCGCAGCCTGCGGCTGTTCGCGGAGCGGGTGCTGCCGAGGCTCGCGGAGTGACTCTTACCCGCAACTGGTGGACCGGCCGGACCGCCGGTGGTCCACTGCGGTCATGACCTTGGCAGTGGATGTGTTCCTGCGTGACGCGGACGGCCGGTGGAACGTGCTCGACGTTCCGGAGGGGTGCAACGACTCGGCGGGGTTCGAGAACTGGCGCGAGACCGTATGGGGTTCGCCTGCCGTGCGCGCGCTGGGGGCCACGTACTTTCCCGTGCTGGCCTCCAGCGACCTCTACGTCGAGGCCTCGGAGGTGCCGGACTTCCTGCGCGAGGTGGAGCTGGTACGGGCGAACCTCGAAGCCGTCGCCGCCGCGGTCGGCGAGCGTGCCGATCTGGTCGGGAGCCGGCTGGACAACATCGAGGCGGCGGCCGTGCGCGCCCGGGAGATCGGCGGCGGTGTCCTGATCTGGTGACGGCCGCGTAGAGGGTTTCGGGGAGGCGGGCGGCGGGGGATGGAGCCCGCCTCCCCGAGTTCGGGGAGGGCCGGTCAGCCCATCTCTTCCAGCTTCTTGCCCTTCGTCTCCTTCACGAACTTCAGGACGAACGGGATGGAGAGGGCGGCGAAGACCGTGTAGATCACGTAGGTCGCGGAGAGGTTCCAGTCGGCCAGCGACGGGAAGCTCGCGGTGATGGCCCAGTTGGCGATCCACTGCGCGGAGGCGGCGACGCCGAGCGCGGCGGCGCGGATCCGGTTCGGGAACATCTCGCCGAGGAAGACCCAGACCACGACACCCCAGGAGAGGGCGAAGAAGAGGACGAAGATGTGCGCGGCGATCAGCGCGGTCCAGCCCTGCGCGGCGGGCAGCTTGCCGTCCACGAGGTCGAAGGAGAAGGCCCAGGCCTCCAGGCCGAGCCCGATGACCATGCCGACGGAGCCGATGAGCGCCAGCGGCTTACGGCCGACGCGGTCCACGAAGATCATGGCGATCACGGTGCCGACGATGTTGATGATCGACGTCGTGAAGGAGTAGAAGAACGAGTCCGTCGGGTCGACGCCGACCGACTGCCACAGCGTCGAGGAGTAGTAGAACGCGACGTTGATACCGACGAACTGCTGGAAGACCGAGAGGCCGATGCCGACCCAGACGATCGGCTTGAAGAAGAAGCCGCCACCGCCGAGGAGGTCCTTGAAGGTCGACTTGTGCTCGCTCTTCATCGCGTGCTCGATCTCGGCGACCCGGGCGTCCAGGTCGACGTCGTCGCCCTCGACCTCGCGCAGCACGTCGTGGGCGCGGGCCAGCTTGCCCGCGGAGATCAGGAAGCGCGGGGACTCGGGGATCGCGAAGGAGAGCAGGCCGTAGAGGACGGCCGGGATCACCATGACGCCGAGCATGACCTGCCAGGCTTCCAGGCCCATGAGCTGTCCGCGCTGGTCGCCGCCGGCGGCGTTCAGCAGGCCCCAGTTGACGAGCTGCGAGATCGCGATGCCGACGACGATCGCGGCCTGCTGGAAGGAGCCGAGCCGGCCGCGGTAGGCGGGCGGGGAGACCTCGGCGATGTAGGCGGGGCCGATGACGGAGGCCATACCGATGGCGAAGCCGCCGATGATCCGCCAGAAGGCGAGGTCCCAGAGCGCGAAGGGCAGCGCCGAACCGACGGCGCTGATCGTGAACAGCACGGCGGAGATCTGCATACAGCGGATACGGCCGATGCGGTCGGCTATGCGGCCGGCGGTCGCGGCGCCGATGGCACAGCCGATCAGGGCGATCGCGATGACCTGGGCGAGGGCCGCGGAGCCGATGTCGTAGCGGCTGCGGATCGCCTCGACGGCGCCGTTGATCACCGAGCTGTCGTAGCCGAAGAGGAAGCCGCCCATCGCGGCCGCCGCCGCGATGAAGATGACGTGCCCGAGATGTTCGGGATGAGCCGACCCGGCTCCTGACTGGGATGCCTGCGCAGTGCTGGTCACGTGTAACTCCTGGGGCCACCGGCGTCGCTGCCGGGGTGGGGGGGCGACCCTTCCAGTGGCGCACAGCTTCCCGCTGCCCACCACCTGAAGGTAAAAGCAACGTTGCAGAGACTATGCCTTCAAGTTTCGAAGTCAATAGGGGGTCTGCTGTGACTTCGAACCCCACAGGTCAGGGAATTGTGTTCAAGAATTGAAGGATTGAGGGCGGACTAGCGAAGCCGCTGCGAGATGACCTTCGACACACCGTCGCCCTGCATGGAGACGCCGTACAACGCGTCGGCGACCTCCATCGTGCGCTTCTGGTGGGTGATCACGATGAGCTGCGAGGCCTCCTGCAGCTCCTGCATGATCCGGATCAGCCGCTGGAGGTTGGTGTCGTCGAGCGCCGCCTCGACCTCGTCCATCACATAGAACGGGCTGGGCCGTGCCTTGAAGATCGACACCAGGAGGGCTACGGCGGTGAGGGAACGCTCCCCGCCGGAGAGCAGGGAGAGCCGCTTGACCTTCTTGCCGGGCGGACGGGCCTCCACATCCACACCCGTGGTGAGCATGTTGTCGGGATCGGTCAGGATCAGCCGCCCCTCACCGCCGGGGAAGAGCCGGCTGAAGACCCCCTCGAACTGCAGGGCCGTGTCCCGGTAGGCCTCGGTGAAGACCTGCTCGACGCGCTCGTCGACCTCCTTCACCACTTGAAGCAGGTCGGCACGGGTCTTCTTCAGGTCCTCCAACTGCTCGCTGAGGAACTTGTGCCGCTCCTCCAGCGCCGCGAACTCCTCCAGGGCGAGCGGGTTCACCTTGCCCAACTGCTGATACGCCCGTTCGGCGGCCTTGAGCCGCTTCTCCTGCTCGGCACGGTGGAACGTCCGGGGCTGGTTGCGCGGGTCCTCCGGGTCCTCGGGCAGCACCTCGCCCTCGGCCGCGAGCGAGGGCGGCACGAGCTGGTGCGGGCCGTACTCCTCGACCAGCCCGGCGGGCTCCACGCCCAGCTCCTCCAGCGCCTTGGTCTCCAGTTGCTCGATCCGCATCCGCTTCTCGGCACCGAGCACCTCGCCGCGGTGCACCGAGTCCGTCAGCTTGTCGAGTTCGCCCTTGAGGTCACGCCCCTGGTTGCGGGCGGCGGCCAGCTCCTGCTCGCGCCGTGCCTTGGCCGCGTCGGCGGCGGTGCGCTCCTCGTCGGCGCGGCCGAGCGACACCTCGACGTGCGCGAGCAGTTGCCGCGCCCCGAACGCGACGGCTTCGGCCACACCCGCCTCGTGCCGCAGCCGCGCGAGCCGCTGCTCCGCACGCGCCCGCGCCTCCCGCTCGGCCCTGGCCCCCCGGTCCAGCGAATCGGCCCGCCCGGCAAGCCCCTTGACCCGCTCCTCGTGCGTACGGACCTGAAGCCGCGCCTCCATCTCGGTCTGCCGCGCATTGGCCCCATCGGCGGCCAACCGGTCCCGCACCCCGGTATCGGGCTCCTCCTCGACCGGCATCTCCTCGGCAACGGCCAGCCGCTCGGCCAGCACTTCGGCCTCTTCTACGGCCTTGTCGAGCGCGTCCTGCGCCCGCGCGGCGGCAGCGGTGGACCGCTCGGCTTCTCCGGCAGCTCCCCGCGCCTGCCCGGCCAGCCGCCCCAACTGCTGTGCCACGGCCGACTTCTCGCGCTCCGCGGCCCGGCGCCGCTCCCCCAACTCCTCGACCAGCGCGGCACATTCCTTGCGCCGCTCCCCTGCCGCCTGCTGCGCACCGGCCAACTCCTCGCACCGTACGGCCAGTTCCTCCAGCTCGGCGGCTGCTTCGTCGACGGAGGCCTGGACTTCGAGGAGGCTGGGGGCACCGGCGGAGCCGCCGTGCGCGAAGTGGGCGCCGAGGAGGTCGCCTTCGGCGGTGACGGCGGTCAACTCGGGCCGTGCGTAGACGAGTTCCTCGGCGGCTTCGAGAGTGTCGACGACGACGATGTCGCGGAGGAGGCGGCGGACGGCGGGGGCCAGGTCGACGGGGGCACGGACCAGGTCTGCGGCGTAGGTGAGGCCGGCGCCCTCAGGAGAACCCCCGTCCACCGGCGCTACCACCGCACCCGGGACGAGACCACCGTCCGCAGGCAGCCCAGCCCCGGCGCCCGCGGGCCCTCCCCCATCGGCACCGGGCGCCCCGGCCGGAGTACGACCACCCGGTCCGGCGCCGAGCCTCGGCTCATCCGGTGCGCCCGCCAGGAGCAGTGCCGCCCGGCCCCCGTCCTGCTTGCGCAGCAGGCGGATCGCGTTCGCTGCCGATACCGGTGTCGTCACGGCGATCGCGTCCGCCGCCACGCCGAAGGCCGCCGCCAGGGCGACCTCGTGGCCCGGGGTCACCGTCAGCAGTTCCGCCGCCGGGCCCAGGAGTCCGGTGAGTCTGTCCCGTGCGCCGAGCAGTATCCCCGTGCCGTCCTTGCGGCGCAGGCCCAGTGCCAGCGCCTCGTGGCGGGCCTGGGTGGCGGCACGTGCGCGTTCCGCCGCGGTGGCCGCCTCGCGGGCGGCGCTCAACGCGGCCTCGGCTTCCGCGAGTTGGCGCTTCGCCGCATCATGCCGCTCGGCGAGTTCCGCGTCGCCGGCGTCGAGGCCGTCGACCTCGGCCTGGAGTGCCTCGTACTCCTCCTGCGCGGCGGTGGCCCGTTCCTGGGCCTCGTCGCGGGCGGCGGCGAGCCGATCGATCTCGGCCTGCGCGGAGGCGGCTCGCGAACGGGCCGCGTTGACCTGGCCGTTGAGCCGGGCCAGGCCCTCCCGTCGGTCGGCGATGGAACGGGCCACGTCCTTCAGCCGCCGTTCCTCCGCGACCAACTCGCGCTCCAGTTCGGCACGGTGGGCGACCGTGTCCTCCAGCGCGTGCTCGGCCGCCTCCAGCGCCGCTTCGAGCTCGGCCTCCTGCTCCCGGATCCGGGCAGCCTCGCGCTCCATGTCCTCGGGGTCACGCCCGCGCCGCTCCTCGGGCGGTGCCGAGGTCGCGCTCTTCACCCGGGCGTCGGCCAGCGAGATCGTGCCGCGCACCCGCTCGGCCAGTTGGGACAGCTCGTACCAGGTCTGCTGGGCGCGCTGGAGGCGCGGAGTGAGCTGCCGTACCTCGTCCTCCAGGAGCCCTTCGCGCTGGAGCGCCTTGCGCAGCTCCAGTTCGGCGGCTTCCTTGCGTTCCTTCAGCGCGGCCTCGTCGGCGATCTCGGTGTTCAGCGCCTGGCGTAGTCGTACGAGATCGTCGGCCAACAGCCTCAGGCGCGCGTCTCGTAGATCCGCCTGGATGACGGCGGCGCGGCGGGCGACCGCGGCCTGCCGGCCCAGGGGCTTGAGCTGTCTGCGGAGTTCGTCGGTGAGGTCCTGCACGCGCGCGAGGTTGGCCTGCATCGCGTCCAGTTTCCGCAGCGCCTTCTCCTTGCGCTTGCGGTGCTTGAGGACGCCGGCCGCCTCCTCGATGAAGGCACGGCGGCCCATCGGGTCGGCATGGAGTACGGAGTCGAGCTGGCCCTGGCCGACGATGACGTGCATCTCGCGGCCGATGCCGGAGTCGGAGAGGAGTTCCTGGATGTCGAGGAGACGGCAGGTGTCGCCGTTGATCTGGTACTCGCTGCCGCCGTTGCGGAACATGATCCGCGTGATGGTGACCTCGGCGTACTCGATGGGCAGCGCCCCGTCTGAGTTGTCGATGGTCAGGGACACCTCGGCGCGGCCCAGCGGGGGGCGGCCGGTGGTGCCGGCGAAGATGACGTCCTCCATCTTGCCGCCGCGCAGCGACTTGGCGCCCTGTTCGCCCATGACCCAGCTGAGCGCGTCCACGACATTGGACTTGCCCGAGCCGTTCGGACCGACGACGCACGTGATCCCCGGCTCGAACCGGAGCGTGGTCGCCGAGGCGAACGACTTGAACCCTCGGAGGGTCAGGGCCTTGAGGTGCACGCCGCTGGACTCTACCTTCCGCCGCTCGCTCTCTCCATGAACGTCCGGTTCCCCGCGGTTTCACCCTTGAACGTGCAGGGCACACCAAACGTTAAAGAGGGTGGAGACCTACGGGGGAAAGAAAGAAGGGACGCCGAAGCGTCCCTTGCAAACTCTGACGACTCAGCGGTTGATACGGGCAGACCAACCACTGCGTGTCATGTTCTTGTCGTGATGCGGTGATCAGGTGAGCGCGGGCTCCGCCTGGCGTGCGTCGAGCTCAAGAAGCGAATCGTGAGTTGCGGCAGCCGTCAGCGCGTCGTTCTCTTCCTGGATCCGTACGAGCTCGGATTCCAGGTCCTGGACGCGCTGCTGGAGCCGTCGCATCTCGGCGAGGAGTCGCGGGTCGGAGCCGCCGACGTAACCGAGAAGCGCCTTTGCCATGATGGATGGTCCTCCACACTGAGTGACCGACCGAAGCGGTGTGGGTCGTGAGGGAATCGCACCCGCGATGCTTGGCACACGTGAGGGTTGCTCTGCTGTTCTTCCATGCCAAACAGCTAAGGTGCGCGGGGTTTTCAGCGTCTCACCAAAATGTTTGACGGTCAACACGATCACGCCCCGTATTGGCGGGCAACCCGGGGGCACGCGACCCTGACCGGGCGGCGCTGCGACTCCTTCGGGGCCGTACGGGATGTGGCGATCATCCTTAGGTGCGGAGCCTGCCAGAGCGAGCCGTTCTTGGCAACCACCAGGTCGTTTCCGCCGTGGGCACCTGCCGGTGGCATGCCCCTCCGCTTCCGCCAGGGCCGCTTTACACCTTTTCGCAGAATGTGCTCAGCGGATCGCGAAGCCGTCGTAGCCGCCGCGAGGTGTGTCCCAGATCTCGGTGACGCCCTCCACACGCCCGGGCGTGTCGCGCCCGCGGAGCCAGCCGAGGAGCCCCTCGCAGCCCTCGCGCGATCCCTCCGCGACCACTTGCACCCGTCCGTCGCCCAAATTGAGAGCAAAACCACTCAGGCCGCCGATCTCCAGGGCTTTGGCACGGGTAAACCACCGAAAACCCACACCTTGCACACGCCCTCGCACCCAGGCGACCATCCGCACATCCTCGCTCATGGCTGCAACCTAACCGGCCAATGTCTCTCTGGGCACTTGCTCCCCTCCCGCCATGCGGTACCGTCCGCCCCAATGAATCTCATATGAAACTCACTCGATCGAGTGAGCTGGGTCACCGCACGGACGAGTTGACCGCAAGGACGAAAGGCAAGGACATGGGACGCCACCGACGCTCCGCCGCCGGCCGCGCCGCCACGAGCCGCGCCACGGGGGTCACACAGACGCACGGCTCATACACGAGCGGCTACGACCCGCACGACTCGTACGACTGGAACGACCGCAACGACTGGCACCCGGCGGACGGCTCCACGATCGGCATGGCGCCCTATCTCCACCCGGAGGGGCCCGCCGAGTTCCACGTGAACCACCACCAGGCCTACACCTCCAACGGGATTCCGCCGAAGTCCGAAGCCCGCGTGAAGGCCGAGGCCCGCCTGAAGAGCGAGGCCTATCTCTTCGCCACCGAGGAGGACTACGCGGTGGTCTTCCCGGAGGCGGCGGGTGCCTCCTCCCGGGGTGACGGCTCGCGCGCGGGCCGCGGGCGCCGTCGTAAGCGCAAGGGCGTGACCCCGGTCCGCACCGGCCTGATCGGTGTCTCCGCCGCTGTCGCCCTCGGTACCGTCGCGGTCGCCGCGGGCGCGATGCCGGGGCTGGACAACTTCAAGCTCGGTGGTGGCGGCGGCTCGGACAACGTGCAGGCGGTGGGGTCGCCGTCCAACACGGCGACCGAGCAGGGCGGCACCTCCGGCAGCGCGGAGTCCCGCGACGCCGGCTCGTCCACCAGCCGCGACGCGGACCGTACGGCCTCGCCGTCGGCGGCGCCGACCAAGTCCGCCACCGCGCCGGCCACCAAGGCACCGACGAAGAAGCCGGTGGCCACCCCGACCGAGAAGCCGACCACGGCACCCTCGGCCAAGCCGACTCCGACGCCCACGCACTCCGCCGCCGCGCCGGTGACGGTCTCCGCGGAGGCCGCCGCCGAGGCCGAGGTGCTCAAGCTCGTCAACGAACAGCGCGCGATCGTCGGCTGCAGCCCGGTGGCCGCCAACAGCGCGCTGACCGATCTGGCCGGGGCCTTCAGCACGCAGATGGCGGACGAGGGTTTCTTCGATCACACCGACCCCAGCGGGGCGACCCCCTGGGACCGTGCGGAGAAGCTCGGCATCACCAACCTCGGCGGCGAGAACATCGCCCGCGGCCAGGCCGACGCGGCCGCGGTCATGGACGCCTGGATGAACAGCCCCGGCCACAAGGCCAACATCCTGAACTGCGACTTCAAGACCCTGGGCGTCGGTGTGCACCTCGGCACCGGCGGCCCCTGGTGGACGCAGGACTTCGGATACTGATCCATTCACGACCGACAGGGAGCACTAACCTCTGGTTAGTGCTCCCTGTCGGTTAGCGCTGCGTTCACGTACGCTGGATACATGGACACCACCCAGGAGCGCACGGAGGAGCAGAGCTTCCCGTACGACGTCTTCGCCAGGGCCTGTCCCTCCCGAGGCACCCTGGAGCACGTCACCGGTCGCTGGGGCGGGCTCACCCTGTGCGCGCTGCACGAGGGCTCGCTGCGCTTCAACGAACTGCGGCGGCGCGTCGACGGCGTCAGCGAGAAGATGCTCTCGCAGACCCTGCACGCGCTGGAGCGCGACGGCCTGGTGCACCGCGAGGCCCAGCCGACGAACCCGCCCCGCGTGGACTACGAACTGACCCCGCTGGGACACGGTGTCGCCGAACGTCTGAAGGGTCTCGTCGACTTCGTGGAAGACCGCATGGACGATGTCCTGGCGGCCCGCACGCGCTACGACGAGACGCGCGGCGCCCTCTGACACTTCGGGCAGAAGTAGCTCGACCGGTTCATCCACGCCCGCCGGTTCATCGGTGTGGCGCAGCGCCGGCACGGCAGACCCTCGCGGCCGTACGCGTCGAGCGAGCGGTCGAAGTAGCCCGACTCCCCGTTCACGTTGACATACAGGCTGTCGAAGCTGGTGCCGCCCACGGACAGAGCCGCGTTCATCACATCCCGTACGTGGCCCAGGAGTTCGGCGGTGCGCGGACGGGTGAAGGTCGCCGTCGGGCGTTCGTAGTGGACGCGGGCCCGCCAAAGGGCCTCGTCCGCATAGATGTTGCCGACTCCGCTGATCAACGACTGGTCCAGCAGGGCCCGTTTGATCGTCGTGCGCTTGCGGCGCAGCGCCTGGTGGAACAACTCGTCGTCGAACAAGGGGTCCAGGGGGTCACGCGCGATGTGCGCGATGACGTCCGGCAGCCCGTCCGGGGTGGTGTCGTGCAACGACAGCCCGCCGAAGGTGCGTTGGTCGACGAAGCGGAGTTCGGTGCCGAGGGCGTCGGCGAACCGCACCCGGATCCGCAGATGCTTCTCGTCGGGGAACTCGTGCCGCTGCACCAGGAGTTGACCACTCATCCCGAGATGAGCCAGCACCACCTGATCGGTGTCCTCCAACGGCAGCCACAGATACTTGCCGCGCCTGCTGGGGACACCGATCCGATGCCCCTTGAGCCGGTGCGCGAAGTCGTCGGCCCCGGCCACATGACGTCGTACCGCACGCGGATGCAGCACCTCGGCGTCGGCGACCGTGCGATGGGCGACCCACCGCTCCAGACCGCGCCGGACTACCTCGACCTCGGGCAACTCGGGCATGGCATCCCCTGTGGTCACGGGTGAATGAGCCGAGCGCCCGCCCCACTCGGGGACGGGCGCTCGGGTCGCGCTGTTCGGTCAGGCGGACGCCGACGACGTGTCGGCGCTTCCCTCGGCAGCGGGCTGCTCAGCGGCCTCGGCGACCGGGGCGGGCTGTTCGGCCGCCTCCTTCGCCTTCTTGGCGCGCTCGTCCGCGTCGGCCCGGATGGACCGCCAGGCGGACTCGGCGGCCTGCTGCTCCGCCTCCTTCTTGCTGCGGCCGGTGCCGGTGCCGTACGAGACGCCTCCGACGCGGGCGGCAGCAGTGAAGGTCTTCTCGTGATCGGGGCCGGTCTCCGTGACCAGGTACTCGGGGACACCGAGCCCCTCGGTCGCGGTGAGCTCCTGGAGACTGGTCTTCCAGTCCAGGCCGGCACCGAGGTTCGAGGACTTCTCGATGAGCGGGTCGAACAGGCGGTGCACCAGCTCGGAGGCCGCGTCGAGGCCCTGGTCGAGATAGACCGCGCCGATCACCGCTTCCAGGGTGTCGGCGAGGATGGACGCCTTGTCCCGGCCTCCCGTGCCCTCTTCGCCCCGGCCGAGCCGGATGAAGGAGCCGAGTTCCAGACCGCGACCGACCTCCGCCAGCGCACGAGAGTTGACCACCGCGGCCCGCAGCTTGGCCAGTTGGCCCTCGGGCAGGTCGGGGTGGGTCGTGTACAGCGTGTCCGTGACGACGAGGCCGAGCACGGAGTCCCCGAGGAACTCCAGCCGCTCGTTCGTCGGCAGACCGCCGTTCTCGTACGCGTACGAACGGTGGGTCAGCGCACGCACCAGAAGGGCGGACTCGAGGTGATACCCGAGCCGCCCTTCCAACAGCGTGTGGGACGAGGCCGTGTCCGCCTGCTTCTTGGCGACTGAGTCCGCCTTGACGTCAGACATGGAGCCTCTCACCAGCCGCTCAGACCTCGAGGACCTGGCGCTTGTTGTACGTGCCGCAAGACGGGCACGCGATGTGCTGCTGCTTGGGCTCGTGGCAGCGCTCGCACGCAACCAGGGGGGTGACCGCAGCCTTCCACTGCGACCGGCGGTGGCGCGTGTTGCTGCGCGACATCTTCCGCTTCGGAACAGCCACGGCTACTTCTCCTGCTTCTCGTTGGCGCGCGCCGGTCGGGGCGCTTCACCACTGATCTCGTCCTTCTCGCCGTCTTCGAGTGAACCGGCGAGTCCCTGCAATGCCGCCCAGCGGATGTCTACGGCGTCATGGTGGTGGTCCGGGTCGTCCGCGAGCCGCGCTCCGCACTCGGAGCACAGGCCCGGACAGTCGTCCTGGCACACCGGCTGCATCGGCAGTGCGAGCACCACCGCATCCCGCAGCACGGGTTCGAGGTCGAACAGGCCGTCCTCGATGAAGAGCCTGTCCTCGTCTTCCGCTTCCTCGGCGTCGTCGGCCGGTTCCGCTTTCGCGCGGCCACGGTCGTCGGCGTCGGGGTACGAGAACATCTCCTGGAAGTCCGCTTCGAGCGACAGCTCCAGCGGCTCCAGACACCTTACGCACTCCCCCTTGGCCTGTGCACGGGCGGTGCCTGTGACAAGCACCCCTTCCATGACCGACTCAAGGCGGAGGTCGAGCTCCACCGGGGCGCCTTCCGGCACTCCGACGACTCCTTGGATCCCGAGATCCTTGGGGGCGTCGATCGAACGGGTCAGGCGCTGCAGCGCACCAGGACGCCGACCCAGCTCGTGAGTGTCGAACACGAGAGGGTTGCGGTGGTCGAGGCGGGCGTTCAGAGCCATTCCTGTCTTTCGGTCTGCTGAGCTCAAGGAGGCGCTGCCCTTCGGTGCTTCCGGGCAGCGGTGATCGCGGACGTACACGCGACCGAAGAGCCAGGATACTGGACCTTTCGCTCACGGCCCAATCCGGTGGTTCCTTACAGGCCGCGACCCTGCTCGTACGCCCGCAACTGCTCCGCGCTGATCATGCCGGTGTCGAAGAGGCTGGTCTCGTCGAGCGCGTACCCCTGCTGCTGGGCCTGCTGGTCGAGCTGGGCCTGCTGCATCTGGTTCGGGTCGTACGCGGGCTGCTGGCCGGTGTCGTAGCCCTGGTAGGCGTAGGGGTCGGCCTGCTGGTAGCCGTAGGGGTCCTGCTGCTGGGGCTGGGCGTACTGCTGCTGGTACCCGTACGGGTCCTGCTGCTGCGCGGTCTGCTGGTAGTCGTAGGCCGCCTGCGGGGCGTAGTCCTGCTGCTCGGGCTGCTGCTGCGCCGGGACCGGGGTCTCCGTCACGGACGCGAGGTCGGCGAGGTAGTCGGCGTCGCTGGTGTGCTGGACCTGGTTGCCGTCGTCGTCGAAGGCGAGGGCGCCGAGGTCGTCGCTGGCGATCCGGCCGTGCAGCTTCTGCCGGCCCTTGCCGACGGCCTCCAGGGTCTTGGCGAGGACCGCCTCGAAGGCGCCGAGCTTGACGTCCACGTACGCGTCGGCGTCGCGGCGCAGGGTCTCCGGGTCGTGGCTGCGCTCGGGGGCGTCCTCGTCCTCGTAGCCCTGCTCGTCGATGCCCGGGCCGGTGCCGAGCAGCTTCTCGCGGCCGCGGCCGACCGAGCCGAGGGTCTTGGTGAGGACGACCTCGAAGTTGGCGAGCTTGGAGTCGACGTAGTCGTCGGCCTCCGCGCGGATCTCCTCGGCCTCCTGACGGGCCTCGTCGAGGATGCGGTCCGCCTCGTTCTGCGAACGGCGGGCGACCTCGGTGTCGGAGATCAGCGAGCCGCGCTCGGCGTGCGCGGTCTGGATGATCCGCTCGGCCTCCTGGCGGGCCTGCTCGACCATCTCGTGCCGACCGCCGATCAGCTCCTGCGCCTCGGCCAGCGAGTCCGGCAGCGCCGAGCGCACCTCTTCGAGCAGCGTGAGCAGCTCGGCGCGGTTGACCACGCACGAGGCCGACATGGGCATGGACCGGGCGCTGGAGACCGAGGCGACGATCTCGTCGAGCTTCTTCTGCACGTCCACCGTGTGCTCGCCACTCTCTACCGACGTGTTGGAGACGGACGGGTCGACTGTACGACCACTCCCGCCCCGCCCGACACCGGGTGACGCACTGTCATCCCCTCAGCCCTTGCCGAGCCGCTCCCTGAGCGCTTCCAGGACGACGCCCGGCACCAGGTGGGAGATGTCGCCGCCCCACTGCGCGACCTCCTTGACCAGCGAGGAGGACAGGAAGCTGTAGGTGGGGCTGGTCGGGATGAACAGGGTTTCGACGCCCGACAGTCCGTTGTTCATCTGGGCCATCTGGAGTTCGTAGTCGAAGTCGCTGACCGCGCGCAGTCCCTTGACGATGGCGGGGATGTCGCGCTGCTTGCAGAAGTCGACGAGCAGGCCGTGGTAGGCCTCGACCTGGATGTTGCCGAACTCCGCGGTGACCTCGCGGATCAGCCCGATCCGCTCGTCGACGGAGAACATGCCCTTCTTCGACTGGTTGATCATCACTACGACGTGCACGACGTCGTAGAGCCTGGAGGCACGGGCGATGATGTCGAGGTGTCCATTGGTGATGGGGTCGAACGACCCCGGACAAACGGCGCGGCGCACTTGAGTTCCCTCGCTCTCCGGTCCGGTCATCGTGCGTCTTCGCACGTAGAGGCGGCGCGACCGTACCAAAAGGTCCCCTCGCCATAACGACGGGTCCGGATCCCCTCGAAACCGTCCGGCCACCCGAATTCGCCGCCTCTGGTGCTGCGCTCCACGGTGACGAGCGCTTCGTCCGCGAGCCACCCCTCCGTACGGAGTGTGAGCAGAATCTCCCGAAGATCGTGATCTGCGACAACATACGGCGGGTCGAGGAAGACGATGTCGTACGGCTCCGCCGGCGCCGGTGTCCGGACGATCTGTTCGGCTTTGCCCGCCCTCACCTCGGCGCCGGGGAGCCCGAGGGTTTTGACGTTCTCCCTGATGATCCGGGCCGCCCGCGCGTCCGCCTCGACAAGGAGGGTGTGGCTCGCGCCTCGGGAGAGGGCTTCGAGGCCTACGGCGCCCGAGCCTGCGTAGAGGTCGAGGACCCGTTCGCCGTGCAGTGGGGCGCCGAGGAGCGACTGCCAGGTGGAGAAGAGGCCCTCGCGCGCGCGGTCGGAGGTGGGGCGGGTGCCGGTGCCCGGCGGCACGGCGAGTCGACGTCCACCGGCTGCGCCGGCGATCACGCGGGTCATCTTGGGTCCTTGCTTGTGGGCGTCTTCAGGTATCAGTGTGGCTGGTCGGGCCCGCGCGGCGGTAGCCGCACATCGAATACGGCCCCTCGCTCGCAGGTCTCAGCCCTTCTCCAGGTACTGCTCCCTTTCCTCGTCCAGCAGTGCGTCCAGTGCCACACGCAGGCCCGGGAGGTGTTCCAGCTCCGGATCGGCCGCCACCACCGCCGTCGCCTCCTCCCTCGCCTCCGCGATGACCTCGTCGTCCTCGATGACCGACAGCACCCGCAGGGACGTGCGGGCGCCGGACTGGGCCTGGCCCAGCACATCGCCCTCCCTGCGCTGTTCGAGGTCGATGCGGGAGAGTTCGAAGCCGTCGAGGGTGGACGCCACGGCGGTGAGGCGCTGGCGGGCCGGGCTGGCCTCGGGCATCTCGGAGACCAGGAGGCAGAGGCCGGGCGCCGAGCCGCGCCCCACCCGGCCGCGGAGTTGGTGGAGCTGGGAGACGCCGAAGCGGTCCGCGTCCATGATCACCATGGCGGTGGCGTTGGGCACGTTGACGCCGACCTCGATGACCGTGGTGGCGACCAGGACATCGGTGTCCCCGGCGGCGAAGCGGCGCATCACGGCGTCCTTGTCGTCGGGGTGCATCCGGCCGTGCAGCACCTCGACCTTCAGCCCTTGGAGCGGGCCTGCGGCGAGTTGCGCGGCGATGTCGAGCACGGCGAGTGGCGGGCGCTTCTCCGCCTCGTCCTCGGGGGACTTCTTCTTGCCCGCCTTCTTGGGATCGTCCTCCTCGTCGCCGATGCGCGGGCAGACGACGTACGCCTGATGGCCGTTGGACACCTCCTCGCGCACCCGCTCCCAGGCGCGGGCCAGGAAGTGGGGTTTGTCGGCGGCGGGGACGACGTGGCTGGCGATGGGTGAGCGGCCGGCCGGGAGCTGGTCCAGGACCGAGGTCTCCAGGTCGCCGAAGACGGTCATGGCGACCGTGCGCGGAATGGGGGTGGCGGTCATGACGAGGAGGTGCGGGGGCTGCTTGCCCTTGCCGCGGAGGGCGTCGCGCTGCTCGACGCCGAAGCGGTGCTGTTCGTCGACCACGACCAGGCCGAGGTCGTGGAACTGGACCTTGTCCTCGATCAACGCGTGCGTGCCGATCACGATCCCGGCCTCGCCGGTGACGAGGTCGAGGAGCGCCTGCCGCCGGCCGGCGGTCCCCATGGAACCGGTGAGCAGCGTGACCTTGGTGGCCCGCTCGGCCCCGCCCAGCATCCCGCCCTCGGCCAGCTCCCCCATCATCTCGGTGATCGACCTGTGGTGCTGCTGGGCGAGCACTTCGGTGGGGGCGAGCATGGCGGCCTGACCGCCCGCGTCGACGACGGCGAGCATGGCGCGGAGGGCGACCATTGTTTTTCCCGATCCGACCTCCCCCTGCAACAACCGATGCATCGGATGCTCGGTCGCCAGGTCGTCGAAGATCTCCCTGGAGACCTTCACCTGCCCGTCCGTGAGGGTGAACGGCAGGCGGTCGTCGAAGGCGGTGAGGAGGCCGTCCGGGGACGGTTTGCGGGCCACGGCGGGGAGTTGGGCGTCCGTGTGGCGGCGGCGGGCCAGGGCTACCTGGAGGACGAATGCCTCGTCCCACTTGAGGCGGTCGCGGGCGGCGGCGATGTCGGCCTTGGTGTGGGGGCGGTGGATCTTGAGGAGGGCTTCCGGGAGGGGAACCAGGCCGCGGCCCTCACGAAGGGAGTCCGGGAGGGGGTCGACGGCGTCCTGGGCGCTGGGCAGGACCGTCTGGAGGGCCTTGCCGATCTTCCAGGACTCCAGTTTGGCGGTGGCGGGGTAGATGGGGATCAGGGTGCCCGCCCAGGTCTCCACCGTTTCCTCGGTGTCACCCTTCAGCAACTCGTAGGCCGGATGAGCGAGTTGCAGACGGCGGTTGAAGACCGAGACCTTGCCGGCGAACATCGCGCGCGTGCCCGGCAGCAGTTCCTTGTGGGGTTTGTGAACTCCCGAGCCGAAGAAGACGAGTTGGAGCCGGCCGCTGCCGTCCGTGATCGTGACTTCGAGACGCTGGCCCTTGCCCCGGGGTGCCTTGCTGGACGCGAAGGTGTGCAGACGGGCGTCGGCGACCTGGGCGACCACGGTGACGTGCTCGTCCATCGGCAGCTCGGCGAGGTGTGTGAGCTGGCCACGCTCCTCGTATCTGCGCGGGTAGTGGTGCAGGAGGTCGCCCACGGTGTGCAGGCCGAGATGCTCGGCCATCACCTTCGCGGTGGCGGGGCCGAGCACTGATTTCAGTGACTGTTTCAGTGGTTCTTCCAGTGCGGGCACGAGATCCATTGCACACCACGCCACTGACAATCCCGTATACGTCTCGCGAAACCCCTGGTCAGGCGGGTCGTTCCGGCTCTAGGATGGCGCGCTCCGGCCATCCCCCGCGGTCACCGCCTCACAGGGACCGCCCGACCCCCGCGCCGATCGCACCTCCCCCAACCTCGGCGCTGCGACGATGGACTCCCAGACCTCACAGTCATCCCAGGCATCCCAGTCACCTCACACGTTCCAGGTCGACCTGCGCGGTCTGGTGGACCTGCTCTCCCATCACCTCTACTCCAGCCCCAAGGTCTATCTGCGCGAACTGCTGCAGAACGCCGTGGACGCGATCACCGCCCGCCGGGCCGAACAGCCCGACGCCCCTGCCGTGGTGCGGTTGTGCGCCGAGGGCGGCACCCTGCGCGTCGAGGACTCCGGCGTCGGTCTCACCGAGGCGGACGTGCACAACCTCCTCGCCACCATCGGCCGTAGCTCCAAGCGGGCGGACGGGCTCCAGGAGGCCCGCTCCGAGTTCCTCGGGCAGTTCGGCATCGGGTTGCTCGCCTGTTTCGTGGTCGCCGAGCGGATCCGGGTCGTCAGCCGCAGCGCCCGTACGCCCGAGGCGCCGCCCGTGGAGTGGACGGCGACCGACGACGGCTCGTACACCGTGCGGACGCTGCCCGCCGCCGAGCATCCCGAACCGGGCACCACCGTGCACCTGGTGGCGCGCGCCGGGGCCGGCGAGTGGCTCACCAAGGAGCGGGTGCTCGCGCTGGCGCGGGACTTCGGGGCGCTGCTGCCGTACGACGTGCGGGTGGACGGTGAGGCGATCACCGATCTGCCCGCGCCCTGGGACCGGCCGTATCCGAGTCCCGGCAGCCGCAGGGTGGCGCTGGCCCGGCACTGTCACGAGCTGTTCGGGTTCACGCCGTTGGACTCGATCGAGCTGTCCGTGCCGCTCGCCGGGATCCGCGGGGTCGCCTATGTGCTGCCGTCGGCGGTGAGCCCGGCGCAGCGCGCGACCCACCGGGTGCATCTCAAGGGCATGCTGCTGACCGAGCGGGCCGAACAGCTGCTGCCCGACTGGGCGTTCTTCGTGCGCTGCGTGCTGGACACGGACAGTCTGCGGCCCACGGCCTCGCGCGAGTCGCTGTACGAGGACGAGACGCTGGCCGCCGTACGGGAGGCGCTCGGGGAAAGGATTCGCTCCTGGCTGACCGGGCTCGCGGCCGGTGATCCGGAGCGGCTTGCCGCGTTCCTGGCGGTGCACCACCTGGGCGTGAAGTCCCTGGCGCGGCACGACCCGGAGATGCTGCGCACGATGCTGCCGTGGCTCCCCTTCGAGACGACCGACGGACGGGTGTCCCTGGAGGAGTTCGCGCAGCGGCACCCGGTGGTGCACTTCACGCGGACCGTCGAGGAGTACCGGCAGGTCGCCCCCATCGCGTCCGCGCAGGGCATCGGGGTGATCAACGGCGGTTACACCTACGACGGCGAGCTGGTCGAGGCGCTGCCGTCGGTGCGCCCGGGGACGGTGGTCGCCGAGTTGGACTCGGACACCGTGACCGCGCATCTTGACTCGGTGGACCCGGCCGAGGAGCTGGCGCTGGCGGACTTCCTGGCGGCGGCGCGGGCCAAGCTGGACCCGCTGGGCTGTGACGTGGTCCTCCGGGCGTTCCATCCGCTGTCGGTGCCCGCGCTGCACCTGGACGACCGGTCCGCCCGGCACGAGCAGGCCCGCGCGGAGGCCGAGGAGCAGGCCGACGACCTGTGGGCGGGCATCCTGGGCTCGCTGCGGGGCAGCGCGCCCCGCGCGCGTCTCGTGCTCAACCATCTCAACCCGCTGATCCGGCGGATCAGTTCGCTCAAGGACCGGGACCTGATCGGGACGGCCACGGAGTCGCTCTACGGGCAGGCACTCCTGATGGCGCAGCGCCCCCTGCGCCCCGCCGACTCGGCACTGCTGAACCGGGCGTTCATCGGCCTCCTGGAGTGGGCCACACACGGGGAGACACACGGGGAGGGCGACCACTGATGACAGGGATCACGGACTTCGACGCGCTGCGCCGGGCGATGGCCGAGAACTCCGAGGAGCCGGAGGGACCGGCCCGCAACGCGCGCGCGGAGCAACTGCTCGCCGAGGCCGAGAAGTTGGACATCCCGCTCGCGGTGATCGAGGCGCTCGGGCACCAGTTGAAGGTCTACAACTACAGCTCCGAGAAGGACAAGATGTTCGTCCCCTTCGCGCGCCTGCTGCGCATGTGGGACGAGCGGCCCGAGGACTTCGACGAGTACGAGGTCCACTCGCTGCACTGGGTCTTCAAGTGGATGTCGTCCGGCATGCTCGGCCAGCCGCACATCCCGCTCGCGTCGATCGAGAAGTGGCTCGGCGAGATGGAGCACCGCTACCGGCTGGCGGGACATTCCGAACGGGCGGTGCGCAGCGCCGAGTTCAGTGTCGCCTCGCACATCGGGGACCTGGCGCGGGCCGAGCGGGCGTACGCGGCGTGGCTGGCCGCCGACCGGGACACCATGGCCGACTGCCACGCGTGCGAGCTGCACAGCCAGGGCGAGTGGCAGGTGCGGCGGGGGCGGGACGCCGAGGCGCTCGATCTGTGGGCGCCGGTCCTGGAGGGCGAGTTCACCTGCGCCCACGAGCCGCACACCGTCCTGGCGTCCTCCCTGGCCCCGCTGCTGCGCCTGGGGCGGCCCGACGAGGCCCGCGCCCATCATCTGCGGGGCTTCCGTCTCGTACGGCCCATGGAGAGCATGCGGGGCGCGTACGCGGACCATGTGGAGTTCTGCGCGCTGAGCGGCAACGAGGCGCGCGGTCTGGAGCTGCTCGCGGAGCGTCCGGCGTACTTCACGGACTCCGGGAACCCGCGCAGCGGGCTGGAGTTCCTGTCCGTGGTGGCGCTGCTGATGGACCGCCTGACCGTGCTGGGGCTCGGCGACCAGCGGGTGCCGGGGCCGCCCGGCCGGGCATGGACGGCCGGCGAACTCGCCGTCCACGCACGCGTGGAGGCCCTCGCGCTGGCCGCCCGCTTCGACGAGCGCAACGGCACGACGTACGTCGGCGACGGGGCACGCGCGCGCATGGACCAGCGCCCGTCGGTGGAACGGCTGCCCCTGGGGGTGCGTTCGGCGGCCCGGCCTGCCCCGGCACCGGTGGCGGCCGCCACGCTCCCGGAATCGTCCCCGGAGCAGGACCTCGCCGCGCTGCTCACGGAGGCCCGACGGCTGTCGGACACGTTGCGACCGCACGCCGTGGAGGCCTGGTCGGCGGTCTCCCGGGCCGCCGAGGGGGTCGAGCTGGACGCCCGCGACCGGGCCGAGATCGCCGACCACCAGGCGATGGACCGGGGCCCCGAGGGCATCGCCCTCTTCGAGCGCGCCGCCGAGCTGTACGCGGAGGCGGGCGACCCCGGGGAAGCGCTGGCGGCACGCGCGCGTGGAGCGTACGTACGGGCTCTGGCGGGCGAGGTCGACGAGGCGCTCGCGGTGATCGCCGAGCCGTACGACGGGGTGCTGGCCCTGTACTCCGAGAGCGCCACGGGCGTACGGCAGACGGCGGCCGTGCTGATGAGCCGGGCGCGCGTCCTGATGCGGGCCGTGCACGAGGACCCCTCGGTCGACTCCCCCGACGCGGAGGTCATGGCCGCCGCCGAGGCCGCCGTACGGGAGGTGCTGGCGCTGGTCGAGGGGCACACGGGGGACGATGTCCGGCTGGCCGCGCGGGGTGCCGAGGGGCAGGCGATGCTGGCCGAACTCGCGCTGCGGGGCGGGGACGCGGAGACGGCCGTCCGGCTGTTCGCGAAGGCGTCGGCCGCGTTCGTGGGCGCGGGGCTGCCGTGGTTCGCGGTGGAGTACGAGGCCCGCTCTGCCGGGCTCGCCCATCAGCTCGGCGACGTCACGGAGGCGGAGCGGGCGCTGCGGGCGGCCCTGGAGCACGGCGGGCCGTATCTGGAGGCTCCCGGACGGGCCCAGTTGCACCTTCAGCTCGCCGAGGTGCTCGGCGGCCGGGGCCGGTCCCAGGAGGCGGCGGAACACGCCCTGGAGGCGGCGCACTGGTCCGACGAGGCGGGCGAGGGGCCGACGCTGGGCGCCTGGGCACGGCATCAGCTCGGCGGCTTCCTGCTGCGACAGGGCCGGTGGGCCGAGGCCGCGGAGGTGCTGGAGTCGGCGCTGCCCGACCTGAGCGCCGAGACGCACGGCGACGGCGCGGTCGTACAGACGCAGTGGTGGCTCGGTGACTGTCTGAGCGAGCTGGGTGAGCACCGGGCCGCTGCCGAGCGGCGGTTGCAGGCGGCCGAGATCGCGCGGGAGTGGCCCGAGCAGCACGACCACGCGACGCTCGCGCACCTCGCGGCCGAGTCCCTGGGGCAGGCGGGGCTGCCCGTCGAGGCGGATCAGGCGTACGCGCGCGCGGGTGAGCTGTGGCGGTCCCTGGGGAACGTGCACGGGCTCGTCCGCTCGCTGCGCGCCCGCGCCTGGCTGGCCCTGCGCGCGGATCAAAGTCCGGACAGCGCGCGGGAGTTGATGTCGGAAGGCATCGAGGAGTGCGAGGTGGCGCTGCTCGTGACGGACGACGAGGAGGCGCGGCAGCGGCTCACCGGTGAACTCGGCCACACGCACCGGCAGTTCGGCGAGCTGCTGGCGCGTTCCGTCGCCGAGGAGGCCGAGGACACCGCGATCCAGGCCGCGTTCGAGGACGCCCTGGCACAGACGGCGGAGGCCGTCGCCGTGTTCGCCGCCCTCGGGGAGGGCGCCGTGCACACGCGCACCGCCGCCGAACTGGCCGCGGGCTGGCTGGAGGCCGACCTCAGCCGTCCCGCCGACGCGGCGGCACGCGCGCGTGGCGTGCTGAAGGCCTACGAGGGTGCCGACGACGGCGACGAGACGGTGGCCGCGCGCCGCGCCGAGGCGGAGCAACTGCTCCAACTCATGGAGGAGCAGACCGGGCACCAGTAGGGGTCACTCCACGCCGATGAGCAGCAGGGCGCCCTGCCGGCCGCCCCGGTACACCACCGTGTCGACCGCGAGGTACGACTCCCGGACGTGGACCTCCAGGATGTCGGCGACGTCCGCGGGGGCCTCGTCGCCGAGGACGAGGGTGACGAGTTCGCCGCCGGCCGCGAGCATGCGGTCCAGGACGGCCCGGGCGGTGGCCGTGACGTCGGCGCCGATCACGGCCACGTCGCCGTCGACGAGGCCCAGGACGTCCCCGGCCTGGCAGATGCCGGCCATGGTCCAGGACTGGCGTTCCGCGACGGCGACCTCGGCGTAGCGGGTCGCGCCCGCCGCCGAGGTCATGGAGACGACGTCCTCGTCGAAGCGGCGCTGCGGCTCGTGCACGGCGAGCGCGGCGATCCCCTGGACCGCGGACCGGGTCGGGATCAGCGCGACCCGGATGCCCTCGGCCCGGGCCTGCTCGGCGGCCGCCGCCGCGGTCTGGCGCAGGTCCGCGTCGTTGGGCAGCAGCACGACCTCACGCGCGTGTGCCCGCCGCACGGCCGCGACCAGTTCCCCGCTGGCCGGCGGCTCCCCGGGGCGCGCGAGCACGGTGGTCGCGCCGGCCTCGCCGTAGAGCCCCGCCAGGCCCTCGCCGGGGACGACGGCGACGACGGCCCGCTGCGCGCGCTCCCTGGGCGGTCGTTCGGCGCCGGTGGTGTGGACGTCACCGAGCCCGAAGTGGGTGATCCGGATGCGGTACGGCCGTCCGGCCTCGACGCCTGCCTCCACCGCGGCACCGGCGTCGTCGACGTGCACGTGGACGTTCCACAGGCCGTCGCCGCCGACCACGACGAGCGAGTCGCCGAGCGCGTCCAGCCGCTCCCGCAGCCGGTCAACGGCGGTGTCCTCGGCCTCCAGGAGGTAGATCACCTCGAAGGCGGGGCCGCCCGCGCACGGGGTGCCTTCGGGAGCACCGGGAACGGAAACGGTCTCCACGCGTGCGTGCGTGGCGTCGCCGGGCACGCGTGCGTGCGTCTCCAGGGCCGTGAAGACCGGAAGCTCGCCGGTGAACGTCTCGACCAGCGCGGCCAGCACCGCCACCAGCCCCCGTCCGCCCGCGTCGACGACTCCCGCGCGCTCCAGGACGGCCAGTTGCCCCGGGGTCTCGGCCAGCGCCGCGCACGCCCCCTCGTAGGCGGCCCGCGCCACGGTCCCGCAGTCGCCCTCGGTGGCGTCGGCCGCGTCCGCCGCCACCGAGGCGACCGACAGGACCGTGCCCTCGACCGGGTGGGCCACCGCGTGCCGGGCGGAGTCGGCCGCGTGCCGCAGGGCGAGGCGCAGTCCCTCCCCGTCCGTGTGAGTCGTCTCACCGTCGGCGGCGAGCACATGGGCCATGCCCCGCAGCAGTTGCGCGAGGATGGTCCCGGAGTTCCCGCGCGCCCCTATGAGCGCCCCGTGGGCCATCGCGCGGGCTGCGTCGGCCAGCGGCGGCTTCTGCCCGGTCAGGGTGTCGTGTCCGTCGAACAACGCCTCGACGGCCGTCACCGCGGACTCCATGGTCAGGTACAGGTTGGTACCGGTGTCGCCGTCGGCCACCGGGTACACGTTGATCGCGTCGATCTCCTCGCGCGCCCGCCCCAGCGCCCGCAGCGCGAGACCGCACCAGGTGCGCACCGCGAGAGCATCGAAGAATGTCCGCGACACCTGCGGCACCTGCGCCTCCTTGAGCTGCTGGACTGGCACGCAGCGTAGACCCCGGGGCCGTCCGGGCCCGAGGAGGGCCGGAGCGGGCCCCCGACCAGGCATGGTAGTTTCGTTGTACTGGCGCAGTCGTTGTATGCTGCTCCGGTTGCCCGATCCCGATCGGGCCATCCCCCCTGGCAGTGCCACTCAGATCTCACGATCTCGATCCCGGCATGCCGGGATCATCCGTAAGTGCATCTGTGCATCTGAAGTCTTTGGAGTGACCCGTGGCTGCCAACTGCGACGTCTGCGGCAAGGGGCCGGGCTTCGGCAACAACATCTCGCACTCGCACCGCCGTACGCCCCGTCGCTGGAACCCGAACATCCAGCGCGTCCGTACCGTGGTCGGCGGGACGCCGAAGCGCGTGAACGCTTGCACCTCGTGCATCAAGGCCGGCAAGGTCTCGCGCTGACGCACTGCTGAGCGCGCGGCCACTGCTGGTTCGCTGCATCGAGCCGGTCCACCTCGTGTGGGCCGGCTTTTTGCCGTGCCCTGTCAGTAGGTGCCCCGCCGCAGCGCCCACCCGTGGTCCACCGGCCCGATCCCGCCGCCGAGCGCGAACCCCGCCGCGATCGCGCCTGTGACGTACTCCTTCGCCGCCGTCACCGCCTCCGGCACCGACCGCCCCATGGCGAGGTGCGCGGCGATCGCCGAGGCGAGTGTGCAGCCCGTGCCGTGGGTGTGCCGGTTGTCGTGCCGGGGCGCGCGCAGCCAGTGTTCCTCGGAGCCGTCGGTCAGCAGGTCCACGGCGTCACCCGGCAGATGACCGCCCTTGATCAGCACCCAGCGCGGCCCGTACGACAGCACGGCCGCCGCTGCTTCCCGCAACCCGTCCTCCGAGTCGACCCGTACACCGGTCAACTGGGTCACCTCGTCGAGGTTCGGCGTCGCCACGGTCGCCTCCGGCAGCAGGTGCGTGCGGACCGCGTCCAGCGCGGAGTCGGCCAGCAGCGAATCGCCGTGCTTGGAGATGCCCACCGGGTCGACGACCGCCGGGGCGTCCGTCCCCGCGAGCAACTCCGCGACCGTCTCGACGAGTTCGGCAGACGCGAGCATCCCGGTCTTCACGGCCTGTACGCCGATGTCGTCGACGACGCTGCGGTACTGGGCGCGCACCGCCTCCGCCGGAAGTTCCCAAGCCCCTTGCACGCCCAGGGAGTTCTGCGCGGTGACCGCCGTGACGACGCTCATACCGTGCACGCCGAGCGCGAGCATCGTCTTCAAGTCGGCCTGGATCCCGGCCCCGCCACCGGAGTCGGAGCCCGCGACGGTCAGCACGAGGGGCTTCACGACTCGATGTCCCCGAAGTGGTCCCAGCCGCCCTTGCTGGTCCACGGCGCCCCGTCCACCGTCACCTGGGGCAGCGCGGACGGGTTGAGGACCTCGCCGATCACCTTCCAGCGGGCCGGCAGCTTCACGTCCGGTGCGAAGGTCGCCACGATCGCGTGGTCCTCTCCCCCGGTGAGCACCCACTGGATGGGGTCGACGCCGACGGCCTGCCCGATGTCGTTCATCTGCGTCGGGACGTCGATCGCCCCGGACCGGATGTCGATCCGCACCTTGCTGGCCTCGGCGATGTGCCCGAGGTCGGCGATCAGCCCGTCGCTGACATCGCACATCGCGGTCGCCCCGAGCCCGGCCGCCGCCGGACCCGCGTGATACGGCGGCTCGGGGCGCCGGTGCGCCTCCACGAACGCGCGCGGTGAGCGGAAACCCCGGGAGAGCACCGCGTACCCGGCCGCGGACCAGCCCAGCCAGCCGGTCACCGCGACCACGTCGCCGGGCTGGGCGCCACCCCGGGTGACCGGCTCGCGGCCCCGGAGATCACCGAGCGCAGTGATCGACACCATGATCGTGTCGCCGCGTACGACATCGCCGCCGACCACCGAGGCGCCCGCGACCTGGCACTCGTCGCGCAGCCCGTCCATCAGCTCCATGGGCCAGGTGACCGGGAGTTCGGCCGGCACGACCAGGCCGAGGAGCAGCGCGGTCGGTACGGCGCCCATGGCGGCGATGTCCGCGAGGTTCTGTGCGGCGGCCTTGCGCCCGACGTCGTACGCGGTGGACCAGTCGCGGCGGAAGTGCCGCCCCTCCAGCAGGATGTCGGTGCTCGCCACGACCCTGCGGTCGGGCGCGGCGACGACCGCGGCGTCGTCGCCGGGACCGACCCGGACCGCGGGGGTGGTGGTGAGCCGGGAAGTGAGCTCCCTGATGAGCCCGAACTCCCCCAACTCACCGACGGTGCCCTTCATCGTTCGTCCTCTTCTCGTGACGACAGCGCCCGGTCGCGAGCCGTCGGTGTGCTCGGTACGGTCGAGGTGACCGTCAACTTCGGTCGTGCCCGGGCCCCGGCGCGCAGGTCCAGGTCCCCGCGGGTCTCCCCGCGGCGAGCGGCGACGCGATACCGTGGCGTTCCTTTTCCCCACATGATCCTCGTGGCCGCCCTGGAGGTTCCGTGGTACAGGCGTACATCCTGATCCAGACGGAGGTCGGCAAGGCGTCGACCGTCGCCGAGACGATCAGCAAGATTCCTGGAGTGATCCAGGCCGAGGACGTGACAGGACCGTACGACGTGATCGTGCGGGCCCAGGCCGACACGGTCGACGACCTCGGCCGCATGGTGGTCGCCAAGGTCCAGCAAGTGGACGGCATCACCCGAACCCTGACCTGCCCGGTGGTGCATCTGTAGCCCCCGTCTACCCTTGGCCGGTGAACTCTCTCCGTCCCCGGCGCCGTTCTGCCGCCGGGCTGCCCGTGCTCGCCCTGCTGATCACCGTCGCGGGCTGCTCCTCAGCAGACGACAGCGCGTCGGCGGCGGTTCCCTCGCCGGGAGCGAAGGTCACCGGGCTGTGCCGGAATCTGGACAAGGTGCTGCCGTCAGAAGTCGACAGCCAGGGCCGCCGGGATCCCGAGCCCGCGTCCGCGCTGACCGCGGGCTGGGGGAACCCGGCGATCATACTGCGCTGCGGTGTCGTCAGGCCCGCGAAGATGAACGACCCGGAGGCGGACGGCGTCGACGTGAACGGGGTGGGCTGGCTGCTGCAGAAGCAGGACGACGGCGCGTTCCGGTTCACCACGACGCTGCGCAAGGCCTATGTCGAGGTGACCATACCGAAGGACCGCACCGGAGACGGTCTGGCGCCCCTGGTCGACCTGGCGAAGGCCGTCAAGAAGGCGATCCCCGAAGGGATCGCCGACTAGCTCAGCGAAGTCCGGTGGACCGGCGCAGGGCCGCCTGGACGAGGAGTTCCACCAGCTCGGGGTAGGAGACCCCGCTGGCCTGCCACATCTGCGGGTACATCGAGATCGGTGTCATGCCGGGCATGGTGTTGATCTCGTTGATGACGAACTCGCCGTCCTCGGTGAGGAAGAAGTCCGCGCGCACGAGCCCCTCGCAGGAGGCCGCCTCGAAGGCGTCCACCGCGAGCCGCTGGACCTCGGCGGTCTCCTCGGGGGTCAGCGGGGCGGGCACGATGCCGGGCGTCGAGTCGATGTACTTCGCCTCGAAGTCGTAGTACGCGTGCGCGTCCGGCGGCGGGATCTCCGAGGGCACGCTCGCCCGCGGCCCGTCCTCGAACTCCAGCACCCCGCACTCGATCTCGCGTCCGCGCAGCGCGGCCTCCACGAGGATCTTCGGGTCGTGCCGCTGCGCCTCCGCGATCGCCTCGTCGAGCCCGCCCAGGTCGTCGACCTTGGTGATGCCGATCGACGAACCCGCGCGCGCGGGCTTCACGAACAGCGGCCAGCCGTGCTCACCCGCGAAGTCGATGATCTTCTTGCGGGCGGCGGACTCGTCCCGCTCCCACTCGCGCGGCCGGATCACCACGTAGGGGCCGACCCTGAGGCCGAACGAGGTGAACACCCGCTTCATGTACTCCTTGTCCTGGCCGACGGCCGAGGCGAGCACACCGGCGCCCACGTACGGCACCCCGGACAGCTCCAGGAGTCCTTGCAGGGTGCCGTCCTCGCCGTAGGGGCCGTGCAGGACGGGGAAGACGACGTCGACCTCGCCGAGGGCCTTGGGCACGGATCCCGGTTCGCTGACGACGACTTCGCGGTTTCCGGGGTCGAGCGGGAGCACCACGCCGCCCTCGCTCGACTCGGCGAGTTCGGCGACGTCCGGGGTGCGGCGGTCGGTGATCGCCATGCGGTCCGGTTCGTCGGCGGTGAGGGCCCAGCGGCCTTCGCGGGTGATGCCGATCGGCAGGACGTCGTACCTGGTCCGGTCGATGGCCGCGAGGACGGCGCCGGCGGTGACCACGGAGATCCCGTGTTCGGAGCTGCGGCCGCCGAACACGACGGCCACACGCGGCTTGCGAGGCGGCTGCTCAGGGTTCTGGGAGAGGTTCTCGGTGCTCATATCGCGATGAGCGTACCCGGTGGTACTGCCCTGATACAGCGTCCACCCACCGGGTTTGCTCAGCGTCGCTCGGGCTTCGCGCTGCGCGACATCAGCTCCTTGACGGCGACCACCGGGGGCTTGCCCTCGTGCACGATCTCGAAGACCGTCTCGGTGATCGGCATGTCGACGTCGTGCCTGCGGGCCAGATCCAGCACGGACTCACAGGACTTGACGCCCTCGGCGGTCTGCTTGGTGACCGCGATGGTCTCCTGGAGGGTCATGCCCTTGCCGAGGTTGGTGCCGAAGGTGTGGTTGCGCGACAGCGGCGAGGAGCAGGTCGCCACCAGGTCGCCGAGGCCCGCGAGTCCGGAGAAGGTCAGCGGGTCCGCGCCCATCGCGATACCGAGCCGGGTGGTCTCGACGAGACCGCGGGTGATGAGCGAGCCCTTCGCGTTGTCCCCGAGCCCCATGCCGTCCGCGATGCCGACGGCGAGCCCGATCACGTTCTTCACCGCGCCGCCGAGCTCGCAGCCGACCACGTCGGTGATGGTGTAAGGCCTGAAGTACGGCGTGTGGCAAGCCGATTGGAGCCTGCGGGCCACCGCCTCGTCGGTGCAGGCGACCACGGCGGCGGCCGGCATCCGGGAGGCGATCTCCCGCGCGAGGTTGGGTCCGGAGACCACGGCGATACGGTCCGGGCCGACCTTGGCGACGTCCTCGATGACCTCGCTCATCCGCATGACGGAGCCGAGTTCGACGCCCTTCATGAGAGAGACGAGGACCGTGTCTGGCGCCAACAGGGGTGCCCAGTCGGCCAGGTTGGCGCGCAGCGTCTGCGAAGGGACCGACAGGACGGTGAAGTCGGCGCCGGCGGCGGCCTCGGCGGGGTCGGTGGTGGCCCGCAGGTTCTGCGGGAGTTCGATGCCCGGGAAGTAATCGGGGTTCGTACGGCTGGAGTTGATGGCTTCCACGACTTCCGCGCGGCGCCCCCACAGCGTGACCTCGCACCCCGCGTCGGCGAGCACCATGCCGAAGGCCGTGCCCCACGAACCGGCGCTGAAGACAGCCGCCTTGACCGGCTTGCTCACGTGCCCTGCCCCTCTTCCTGTTCCACCCTGGGCTCCAACTGCTCGGTCTCCGCGGCCGTCCGGCGCCGCTGCTCGATCCGCTCGCGGCGGGGATCGTAGGGCGTCTCGGGCGCCTGCGCGCCGCGGATCTGCTCCAACAGGCGGGTGATGTCGGCCATGATGACCTCGGTCGCCTCCCTCAGGAGGTCCGGGCTCATGTCCTTGCCGTAGAACCGCGTGAGGTCCACCGGCGGGCCCGCGAGCACATGGCTGGTCTTGCGCGGGAGGACGTGCAGCTTCTTGGCGTACGGAGGCAGCAACTCGTTGGCGCCCCATTGCGCGACGGGAATCACCGGGCACTGGGTCTGCAGGGCCACCCGCGCGGCACCGGTCTTGCCGGTCATGGGCCACTGGTCGGGGTCCCGGGTGATGGTGCCCTCGGGATAGAACGCGACGCACTCACCACGCTCCACGGCGTCGATCGCGGCGCGGAAGGCGCTCAGCGCATCGGTGGTCTCGCGGTAGACGGGGATCTGTCCGGTACCGCGCATCGCGGCGCCGACGAATCCCTTCTTGAAAAGACCGCTCTTCGCGAGGAATCGCGGAACGCGCCCGGTGTTGTACTGAAAGTGAGCGTACGCGAGGGGATCTACGTGCGAATTGTGGTTCACCGCGGTGATAAATCCGCCCTCGGCCGGAATGTGCTCCATTCCGCGCCAGTCCCGCTTGATCAGAACCACCAGCGGCGGTTTGCAGAGGACCGCTGCGAAGCGGTACCAGAACCCGATTCTGCGGCGGGGCACGCGAACACCTTCCTCTAGGACCTGGGGGGCCGCACAAGTGTCGCCCCAGGCCGCCGGTCTGTCGAGAACACCGTACGCCCCGCCACCGACACCGCCAGGGGTGCCGGGTGACAATGGCGCGGACAAGAGAGGGACGGAACGCTCGTGCAGTGGACCTTGGTCATACCCCTGAAGTCTCTGGCGCGAGCCAAGAGCAGGCTCTCGGACACCGCGGGCGACGGGCTGCGCCCGGGCCTCGCCCTCGCCTTCGCCCAGGACACCGTGGCGGCCGCGCTGGCCTGCCCGGCGGTCCATGATGTGGCGGTCGTCACGGACGACACCCTGGCCGGCCGCGAACTCGCCGCACTGGGCGCCCGGATCGTCGCGGACGAGCCGGGAGGGGGCCTCAACGCCGCGCTGCGGCACGCGGCGGGGGTCGTGCGGGTTTCCCGCCCCGAAAGCGCGGTCGCGGCCCTGAACGCCGATCTGCCGGCGCTGCGCCCCGCGGAATTGGCCAGGGTCCTGGACGCGGCCGCGGAATTCCCGCGCGCATTTCTCCCGGACGCGGCCGCAATCGGCACCACCTTGCTCACCGCGAGAGACGGTCGCGAATTGCGCCCGGCTTTCGGCCCGGATTCCCGCGCCCGCCATCACGCCTCGGGGGCGACGGAACTCGCCTTGGACGCGGTGGATTCCGTACGACAGGACGTGGACACCGGCGAGGACCTGCGGGCGGCGCTGGCGCTCGGGGTGGGGCCGCGCACGGCGGCAGCGGCGGCGGGGCTGCTGATTCCCGGGCAGTAGACGGCAGTAGGCTGCGGCCATGCAGGCGACCGCTTACACCTACGACGCCGGGACCCGCACCGGCAGTGTGCTGCTCGACGACGGCACCCCGGTGCCCTTCGACGCCGCCGCGTTCGACGCGGGCGGGCTTCGGCTGCTGCGGCCGGGACAGCGGGTGCGGATCGAGACCGAGGGACCGAAGGACGGGCTCAGGGTCACACTGGTGACCCTGCAGACCTTCTGAGCAGACCTTCTGGACAGAACTTCCGAACGACCCTCCAGGGGCCGTGAATACGCCGCGGGCCGGACTCCCTCAGGGAGTCCGGCCCGGCGCGTGAGTGCCCTGCGACCCGTGACTAGCGGGTGGCGGTGGCCTTCTTGGCGGTGGTCTTGCGCGCCGTCGACTTCCTGGCGGGGGCCTTCTTGGCCGTCGCCTTCTTGGCCGGGGCCTTCTTCGCCGTCGCCTTCTTGGCGGTACCGGTGGCCTTCTTGGCCGCCGTCTTCTTGGCCGTCGCCGTGGTCTTCTTGGCGGTCGACTTCTTGGCCGTGGTCTTCTTGGCGGTGGCCGTCTTGGCCGCCGTCTTCTTCGCCACGGTCTTCTTCGCGGTGGCCGTGGCCCTCTTGGCGGTGGTCTTCTTGGCCGCGGCCTTCTTGACCGTCGCCGAAGCCGTGCCGCTCAGGCTGCCCTTGGGCGCCTTCTTGACGGCGACCTCGCCGCCGCGCGGGAGCTTCTTCGAGCCGCTCACCAGGTCCTTGAAACCCTGGCCCGCGCGGAAGCGCGGCACGGAGGTCTTCTTGACCCGAACCCGCTCGCCCGTCTGGGGGTTGCGGGCGTAACGGGCCGGACGGTCGACCTTCTCGAACGAACCGAAGCCGGTGACCGAAACCCGGTCCCCATTCACCACGGCGCGGACGACAGCGTCCAGTACCGCGTCGACCGCCTCGGCGGCCTGCTGACGGCCACCGACCTTGTCCGCAATCGCTTCTACGAGCTGCGCCTTGTTCACGTCTTCCCCTTCGGAGACATTGCCGGAACGAAACTGCTCCGGCTTTTTCGCACGTTAGGCAGATATATACCGCAAATCAAACACGAAACGGGCTAATCACCCGTGCGCCGCAACGAACTCGGCTGTCCTGGACTTGTTTCAGCGTTCCTCTTCCGGGAATCGACCCGCGTCGAGGTCCGCGGTGAAGCGGTCCAGTCGCCTTGTCGCGTCGGCGAGATCGTGCTTGGCCGCGGCCGTAATGACCAGCAGCTTCCGGGCCAGCGCCATCCGTACGCCCTCCGGGACTTGCAGTGCGCGCACCCTTGTGTGCGCTTCCTTGAGTTGGTCCGCGACCGCCGCATAGAGCTTGAGTTGGCCGTCGTGTTCCATGCACAGATTGTGCCATCTGGGGCGAGTTGTCGCCTGCGGGGGTAGCAACTGGCACCTCAGACAGCCTTCCGGAGCCCGGCGGCGGCGTTGGCTCAAAGCAGCGCCTACCCGGTCAACACCCTGTCTAACACGGGAAGTTGAGCAAAGCGTTGCAGGCGCGCAGGGCCGTTCGGGTGCAGACATGGCTGTACCCCCAATCGTGGCGATCGGGGGTACAGACGGGGTGTCGCGGTGGCCGGATCCCGACCTGGCGCGGGGGTTCGGTCAGACCTGGACCGTCCGCGGCTTGTACGAGGGGCGCTTGGCCTCGTACGTGGCGATGTCGCCCTCGTTCTGGAGGGTGATGGAGATGTCGTCCAGCCCGTTCAGCAGTCGCCAGCGGGCGTTCTCGTCGAGTTCGAAGGACGCGGTGATGCCCTCGGCGCGCACCTCGCGGGCCTCCAGGTCGACCGTGATCTCGGCCTGCGGGTCCTGCTCGGCGAGGTCCTGGAGGGCCTCCACGATCTTCTGGTCCAGAACCACCGTGAGCAGGCCGTTCTTCAGCGAGTTGCCGCGGAAGATGTCGGCGAAACGGGAGGAGATGACGGTCTTGAACCCGTAGTTCTGCAGCGCCCACACGGCGTGCTCACGGGAGGAGCCGGTACCGAAGTCGGGGCCGGCGACCAGGACCGTGGCGCCCTTGCGCTCGGGGCGGTTGAGGATGAAGTTCTCGTCCTTGCGCCAGGCCTCGAAGAGCCCGTCCTCGAACCCGTCCCTGGTCACCTTCTTGAGCCAGTGAGCAGGGATGATCTGGTCGGTGTCCACGTTGCTGCGGCGCAGCGGGACGGCCCGGCCGGTGTGCGTGGTGAATGCTTCCATGGCTCTCAGACTCCAGCGGGCACAGGGGCGTCGGACAGGTCGGCGGGCGAGGCCAGGTGGCCCAGCACGGCGGTCGCGGCGGCGACCTGCGGCGAGACCAGGTGCGTACGGCCGCCCTTGCCCTGCCTGCCCTCGAAGTTGCGGTTGGAGGTGGACGCGGAGCGCTCACCGGGTGCCAACTGGTCCGGGTTCATGCCCAGACACATCGAGCAGCCCGCGTGCCGCCATTCGGCGCCGGCGTCCTTGAAGACGACGTCCAGGCCCTCGGAGACGGCCTGGAGACCGACCCGCGCGGAGCCGGGGACGACCAGCATCCGTACGCCGTCGGCGACTTTGCGGCCCTCGACGATCGCGGCGGCCGCACGCAGGTCCTCGATACGGCCGTTGGTGCACGAACCTACGAAGACGGTGTCCACCTTGATGTCGCGCAGCGGCTGGCCGGCCTCCAACCCCATGTATTCCAGGGCCTTTTCGGCGGCGTGGCGCTCCGAAGCGTCTTCGTACGAAGCCGGGTCGGGGACGGACGCCGAAAGCGGCGCGCCCTGACCGGGGTTGGTGCCCCAGGTGACGAACGGCGCCAGCGAGGGACCGTCGATGACGACCTCGGCGTCGAATTCCGCGTCCGCGTCGGTCTTCAGGGTCTTCCAGTACGCGACGGCGGCGTCCCAGTCCTCGCCCTCGGGGGCGTGGGCGCGGCCCTTGATGTACTCGAAGGTGGTCTCGTCGGGGGCGATCATGCCCGCGCGGGCGCCGGCCTCGATCGACATGTTGCAGATGGTCATGCGGGCCTCCATCGAGAGCTTCTCGATGGCGGAGCCGCGGTACTCCAGGATGTAGCCCTGGCCGCCGCCGGTGCCGATCTTCGCGATGATGGCGAGGATCAGGTCCTTGGCGGTGACGCCGTCGGGCAGTTCGCCGTCGACCGTGATGGCCATGGTCTTCGGGCGGGCCAGCGGCAGCGTCTGGGTGGCCAGCACATGCTCCACCTGGGAGGTGCCGATGCCGAACGCCAGCGCGCCGAAGGCGCCGTGCGTGGAGGTGTGGGAGTCACCGCACACGACGGTGGTACCGGGCTGGGTCAGGCCCAACTGCGGCCCTACGACGTGGACGACGCCCTGCTCGACATCGCCGAGGGAGTGCAGGCGCACACCGAACTCGGCGCAGTTCTTGCGCAGCGTCTCCAGCTGGGCCCGGGAGACCGGGTCCGCGATGGGCTTGTCGATGTCGAGGGTCGGGGTGTTGTGATCCTCGGTGGCGATGGTGAGGTCGAGGCGCCGCACGGGACGCCCGGCCTGGCGGAGACCGTCGAAGGCCTGCGGGCTGGTCACCTCGTGCAGCAGGTGCAGATCGATGAAGAGGAGGTCGGGCTCGCCCTCGGCGCGCCGGACGACATGGTCGTCCCAGACCTTCTCCGCGAGTGTCCTACCCATCGCTTTCCCTCCGGCCGGCAAAACGCGTCGGCCCAACTAGAGATCTTGAGGAGACGGCGCTCGCACCCCTGGTTCACGGGCAGCCGCCGCCTGGCCCGTTGGTCGGCGGGCCGCTGTGCATACAAGGGTTGCGCGTCTCACGGAAAAAGGAACTTGCGTTTCACAGAGTGAGACGCGAGTATCGTTTCATGGACAACAGTAGCGGCGTCGGCGTCCTGGACAAGGCAGCCCTTGTCCTGGGCGCTCTGGAGTCCGGTCCGGCCACCCTCGCGGGTCTGGTCGCGGCGACCGGGCTGGCACGACCCACGGCACACCGACTGGCCGTGGCTTTGGAACACCACCGTATGGTGGCGCGCGACATGCAGGGCCGTTTCATTCTCGGTCCCCGGCTCGCCGAGCTGGCCGCGGCCGCCGGCGAGGACCGGCTGCTCGCCACGGCGGGCCCGGTGCTCACGCATCTGCGGGACATCACGGGCGAGAGCGCGCAGCTCTACCGCCGCCAGGGCGACATGCGCATCTGCGTCGCCGCGGCGGAACGCCTGTCCGGACTCCGGGACACGGTCCCGGTCGGCTCCACGCTCACGATGAAAGCCGGTTCGTCCGCGCAGATCCTGATGGCCTGGGAGGAGCCGGAGCGCCTGCACCGCGGCCTCCAGGGCGCCCGCTTCACGGCCACCGCCCTCTCGGGCGTACGGCGCCGGGGCTGGGCCCAGTCGATCGGCGAGCGGGAGCCGGGCGTCGCGTCCGTCTCCGCGCCCGTGCGCGGCCCCTCGAACCGCGTGGTGGCCGCGGTGTCCGTCTCCGGCCCCATCGAGCGCCTGACGCGCCACCCGGGCCGTATGCACGCCCAGGCGGTCATCGACGCCGCCGCCCGCCTCTCCGAGGCCCTGCGCCGCACCGGCTGAACCCCCGGGAACACCACAGGAGGGCCTGCCTCAACGCCGCGGCAGGCCCTCCGTCATGTCTACGACCGGTACGCGAACCGGTCCTTGGCCCGCCGCCCCCGCTTCTCCACCGGCACCTGTCCGTGCGCGGCGGCGAGCCCGAAGGCCGGCATGTCGGCGTAGATCGCCTCGTACGACCCTTGTGGCACCACATAGCTCTCGTGCCAGAGCCCGACATGGCCGCGCACCTTCCCGGCCCTCTCCTTGCGGTTGACGATCGCCCACGCCTTGTGATGGAACATGTCGGGCGAACTCGCGTACGCGTAGAGCTTCTCCTTGGACTCCCAGTACTGGACGACGTAGTACGTCCGCGGGGACGCCGTCAGCAGTACGTGCCCCAGCAGCCCCCGGGTGCTGTCCCGCGCAAGCTCCCCCAGCATGCGGAACATCGACAGCATCACCGGGAGCCACTGGTGCACCGCCCAGAAGTGGTTGACGCGCATCCCGATCAGCAGGACCACCACATCGCCCTCGGCATCCGCGGTCGTACGGCCCGACACCGGTTTCGCGAACATGGCAGCCCCCTGATTCCCTGATCGGATAGCGGCACTATCCTTCTGGACGATGCTTGGATAGTGACACTTCCCAATGGGAGGGCGCAAGCCCCCCGAAGAAAGGCGCGACAGATGCGGCTGGCCGAGTTGAGCGAGCGCAGCGGTGTGTCCACCGCGACGATCAAGTACTACCTGCGCGAAGGCCTGTTGGCGCCGGGGCGGCAACTCAACGCGACCACCGCCGAGTACGACGAGGAGCACCTGCGCCGGCTGCGGCTGGTGCGCGCGATGATCCAGGTCGGCCGCGTCCCGGTGGCGACGGTCCGGGAGGTGCTCGGCCATGTCGACGACGACTCGCTGGGCCGCACGATCCGGCTCGGCGCGACCCTGTGGGCACTGCCACAGGTGCCGGAGCCGGACGAGGAGGACGAGTACGTCCAGGCCGCGCACCAGACGGTCGCCGCGCTCCTCGACCGGCTCGGCTGGGAGAACGCCAAACAGCTCACGACCATCTCCCCCGCGTACCGCTCGCTCGTGGTGGCGGTGGCCGCGTTCCGCCGGATCGGCTACGGCTTCGGGGCCGAACTGCTCGCGCCGTACGCCGAGTTGATGCACCGGACCGCCGTCCTCGACCTGGACAACATGGAGACGTATCCGTCGGAGGCGGAGCGGGTCGAGTTCGCGATCCTGGGGGCGATCCTCAACGAGCCGGTGCTCCAGGCACTGCACCGGCTGGCACAGGAGGAGGAGTCGGCTCGGCGGTACGGCTTCGAGTGAGCATCGGGTACGACGAAGGCCCCCCACCGAAGTGGAGGGCCTTCATTCACGCGTACCCCCGACCGGATTCGAACCGGCGCTACCGCCTTGAGAGGGCGGCGTGCTAGGCCGCTACACAACGGGGGCCTAGATGTGCGTTTCCGCAGATCAGAGCTGGTCTACCAGGACTCGAACCTAGAATGACGGTACCAGAAACCGTAGTGTTGCCAATTACACCATAGACCAAGGTATTGCAAGGTAAAGCGTACCCCCGACCGGATTCGAACCGGCGCTACTGCCGTGAGAGGGCAGCGTGCTAGGCCGCTACACAACGGGGGCCCTAGCGATCCTGCATGAGACACAGCGGGTGCGACCCGGACTGCCTCCCTGAGAAGGATCTGTACCCCCGACCGGATTCGAACCGGCGCTACTGCCGTGAGAGGGCAGCGTGCTAGGCCGCTACACAACGGGGGCTTTGCAGAGCTGGATCTCTGCGGTGCAGATGAGCTCTGCGAGCTGGCCTACCAGGACTCGAACCTAGACTAACGGAACCAGAAACCGTCGTGCTGCCAATTACACCATAGGCCACTGGAACGCAACCTCTGATGGAGATCTTGTTCTAGCTTGCGCCTCCGGCTTTAGGACCTTCCGGCCCGCTCTCCGGCGGCGCAGGAAGAACATTACCCGAAGGTGGACGGGGCTCCAAAACGGGTATCCGCGCCGAGGAGCGCGGGGAGTTCGGCGAGAGAGGCGATCCGGTGCCGTCCCACGAAGGCCTCGACGGGGGCGTGCACACCGTGGCGGTCGATCCAGACGGACAGCAGTCCGGCGTCCGCCGCACCCCGCCAGTCGATCTCGGGGTGATCTCCGACATACGCCACCTCGCGCGGCGGCAGTCCCAGCGCCTCGCAGGCCGCGAGGAAGGCCCCGGCCTCGGGTTTGGAGACGCCCAGTTCGGCCGCGCACAGAATGACCTCGAAGCGGTCGTGCACGCCGAGGGTGCGCAGTTTGTGGTCCTGGACAATGAGGCTGGAGTTGGACAGGACGGCGTGCCGGTGGGTGGCCGCGAGGGCGTCGAGGACGGGCAGGACGTCCGGGAAGAGGGCCCAGGCCGTCTCGTAGTGGGTCTTGTAGCGCCGGAACCAGTCCTCGGCCTCTGCGTCGGTCAGCTCCCGCCCCAGGAACAGTCGGACGCGGTCCAGGCGCTGCCCCTCGAACGAGACCTCGCCGGCCGAGAACCGCGCCCAGTGGAACTCGGTGGCCTCCCGCCAGCGCTCCAGGGCGTCCACCACGCTCGCGTGCCCGTCGAGCAGCCCCTCGGCCGCCAGGTGCGCGCACATGGCGGCGCGGTCCGCGCCGGTGTAGTCGAACAAGGTGTCGTCGACGTCCCAGACAACGGCCCGAATGGTCATGATCCGACGGTAACCCGGGGCCCGGGGGCACGTCTGCCCCCCCCCTGCCCGGCCGTCACTCGGGGGCGACGAAGAAGTCCGTGACGAAGCAGGTGACCTCGCCGGCCGCCGTACGGCCGATCCAGGTGGGGTAGGCGCCGTCGCCCCAGCCGGAGGTGAAGGCGATCAGGTTGTGCCCGGTGTCGGGGGCGGTGATCAGGTGCGGGCCGGGGGCCCACTTGTGCTGCTCGAAGGCGTCCCACAGCGGGCCCTCATCGCCCTCGCAGTCGGGGAACGAGCCGTCCACGGAGGCGTCGTAGAACGCGCCCGTGCCGGCGTCCACGCCGTAGCCGTAGAACTCGTCCTCGGTGAGTTCGGCGAGGTCCTGGCCGGGCTGGAGGGCGAGTTCCCAGGTGGTGGTGGGTTCGTCGCGTATGACCAGGCGGGCGGCGGCGACGCGGAGGTGGGGGTCGTCGGAGGGGGGTTCGTCGGGCTGGGTGAGGGTGGCGACGGCTGCCTCGACGCGGTAGTGGCCGGGGGCGACGGCGACGGTGAAGGGCTCGGCCTCGCCGTGGCCGAGGCCGACGAACGGGTCGCAGGCCACCACCTGGCCGGTGGGCAGCCACAGTTGGCCGCCGTCCACGAGGTGGATCACGCCGACCGTGCCGGTCTCGTCCTCCGTGAACGTGCTGCCGGGCGTGAACAGCCAGGTGTAGTCACGAGCGGTCATCGGCATGCGGGCGCCTCTCAGGGACGATCTTCAATGATCCGGAACCCTAACGCCCCGCACTGACAACGCCGAAGGGGCGGCGGCCCTTCACGGCCGCCGCCCCTTCACGCGCGGGTGCCTTACGCGGCCAGCCTGGCGAGGGCCGCGTCGATCCGGGCCAGGGTCTTCTCCTTGCCGAGGATCTCCAGGGACTCGAAGAGCGGCAGGCCGACCGTGCGGCCGGTGACCGCGACGCGGACCGGGGCCTGGGCCTTGCCGAGCTTGAGGCCGTGGGTCTCACCGGCGGCCAGGACGGCCTCCTTGAGGGACTCGGGCGAGGTCCAGTCCGCCGACTCCAGCTTCTCCCGGGCCGTACGGAGAAGGGCGTCCGAGCCCTCCTTCATGGCCTTCGTCCAGGACGCCTCGTCCTGGACGGGCTCGGGCAGGAACAGGAAGTCGACGTTGTCCGTGATCTCGGAGAGGACCTTCAGACGCGTCTGCGCGTGCGGCGCGATCGCCTGCCACTTGGCCTCGTCGAAGTCCTCCGGCGCCCAGGGGGCGAACGGGGCCTTCAGCCACGGGGCGCAGCGCTCCGTGAAGTCCTTCACGTCGAGCAGCCGGATGTGGTCGCCGTTGATCGACTCGCACTTCTTCAGGTCGAAGCGGGCCGGGTTGGGGTTGACGTCCGCGATGTCGAAGGCCGCGACCATCTCGTCGATCGCGAAGACGTCCCGGTCGGCCGAGAGCGACCAGCCGAGCAGCGAAAGGTAGTTGAGCAGTCCCTCGGGCAGGAAGCCGCGCTCCCGGTAGAGGTTGAGCGAGGACTCGGGGTCGCGCTTGGAGAGCTTCTTGTTGCCCTCGCCCATCACGTACGGCAGGTGGCCGAAGGAGGGCACGGACTTCGCGATGCCCAGGTCGGTCAGCGCCTTGTAGAGGGCGATCTGGCGCGGGGTGGAGGAGAGCAGGTCCTCGCCGCGCAGGACGTGGGTGATCTCCATCAGGGCGTCGTCGACCGGGTTGACGAGCGTGTAGAGGGGCGCGCCGTTGGCACGCACGATGCCGTAGTCCGGGACGTTCTCCGGAAGATACGTGATCTCGCCGCGGACCAGGTCCGTGAAGGTGATCGTCTCGTCGGGCATCCGGAAACGGACGATCGGGGCCCGGCCCTCGGCCTTGTAGGCCTCGACCTGCTCTGCGCTCAGGTCGCGGCAGTGGCCGTCGTAGCCGGACGGCTTCCCGGCCGCGCGGGCGGCGGCGCGGCGGGCGTCCAGCTCCTCGGTGGAGCAGTAGCAGTGGTAGGCGCGGCCGGCGTCCTGGAGCTTCTGCGCGACGTCCTTGTAGATGTCCATGCGCTGCGACTGGCGGTACGGCGCGTGCGGGCCGCCGATCTCCGGGCCCTCGTCCCAGTCGAAGCCCAACCAGCGCATCGCGTCGAGGAGTTGGCCGTAGGACTCCTCGGAGTCGCGGGCCGCGTCGGTGTCCTCGATGCGGAAGACGAGCGTGCCCTGGTGGTGCCGGGCGAACGCCCAGTTGAACAGGGCGGTGCGGACCAGGCCGACGTGCGGGTTGCCGGTCGGCGAGGGGCAGAAACGGACGCGGACGGGGGAGGCGGGTGCGCTAGCCACGCTTGACAACCTTGTTGGTGAGAGTGCCGATGCCTTCGATGGTGACGGCGACCTCGTCGCCGACGGTGAGCGGTCCGACGCCTGCCGGGGTGCCCGTGAGGATCACGTCGCCGGGGAGCAGCGTCATGGCCTCGGTGATGTTGACGATCAGGTCCTCGATCGAGTGGATCATCTCGCTGGTGCGGCCGAGCTGCCGCTGCTGCCCGTTGACCGTGAGCTGGACGGTGAGGTCGCTCGGGTCGAGGTCCGTCTCCACCCAGGGGCCGAGCGGGCAGGAGGTGTCGAAGCCCTTGGCCCTGGCCCACTGCTTCTCGCGCTTCTGGACGTCCCGCGCGGTGATGTCGTTGGCGCAGGTGTAGCCGAGGATGACGTCCTTGACGCGCTCGCGCGGGACCTCGCGGCACATCCGGCCGATGACGACGGCCAGTTCGGCCTCGTGGTGGAGGTCCTCGGTGAAGGAGGGGTACTGGATGTCGTCGCCGGGGCCGATCACCGAGGTGGACGGCTTGAAGAAGGCGAAGGGGGCGTCCGGCACCTCGTTGCCCAGCTCCCGGGCGTGCTCGGCGTAGTTGCGGCCGTAGGCGACGACCTTGTTCGGGAGCACCGGGGGCAGGAGGCGGACCTTGCTCAGGGGGACCTTCGTGCCGGAGAGTTCGAAGTCCGCGAACGGGATGCCCTTGATGATGTCGAGGACGAGCTCGTCCGGGCGGTCGCCCTCGACCGCGCCGAAGGCGACATTCCCGTCGATGGAGAATCTGGCGATACGCACGGGATCCTGGCGCCCCTCACTGACCGGCTGGAGTCTGACGCTCCAGGCTAACGCGGTGCGGGGGCGCCTCCGCGCGCAATTACTCCGCGGCGGCGGTGACCGGGATCTCGTCGAGGATCGTGCGGCGCGGGTTGGCGGTCTGGGCCGGCAGGTCGAGCGAGTGTTCCTGCTGCTCCGGCGTCTGCAGGGCGTCGGCGTCCGAGAGGTGCGCCAGCGTGGTGCGTCGCGGGTTGGCAATGTTGCGGAACATCATCGTCGTCTTCACTGTTGTACTCGACCCTCGTCGTCCATGGGTGGGTGGTTGACAGGTTGTGCCCTCATGTAAAGCGTCAGGCTAAACATGCAATTCCCGGCCGAAGGCGCGAAGAGCCCATGATCCGCGTGTGAGTTTGCTCACCACCGCGCGGGCAAAACGGCCAATTCGGTCCCCCAACTCACCTCAACGAAACGGACATTGACTGCCTGAAGCTGCTATTCCGCTCCTGATCATGGCGACTGGGGCACATCCCATGCCCAGCGGGATCGTGGGGATATGCCCACTTTGGGGTGAATAGCTTTCTACGTCTCGTGACACTGTCCTCACGGGGTGTCACACAGGTCACAGCCTGGCCTACGGGCCTTGTTGGAGATCCGGCACTGTGCTGGAATTCCACGGACCGCCGCAGAATCAGCCCGGCGCGCAGAGGGCGCAACGCAGCGCCAGGGGCGGCGGAAGGGGGAGCAGCGCCGGTCACTCACGACCACACACTGGGGGGCGCGTTCAGGGCGCTCCCTAAGACGCCGACACCGTCCTTCCGTTCGCGCGGAGGGGCGCCTGGTCCAGAGGTTGCGACGCTAGTGCAGGGACGTTTCAAGAGGGATGGCAGTGCTTCGGCGGAGCCGGAGCCGCATGGCGGGGCTGGCCCCAAGACCGGCAGCTCCTCGCCCCAGCACGCCCAGAACCCGGGCCCGGCCCCGTCAGGCGACGGTGGAGCCCCCGGGCGCCCTGGTGTGTCCGCAACCCCGACTCCCCCGCCCCCGGTGAAGCCGCCGGCGGGCCCGGCCGGACCCGGCCCCCGCGTCGCCCTGCGGAACTGGCGCATCTCCACGCGCCTGGTGTCGCTGCTCGCGCTCCCCGTGGTCGCGGCCACCTCGCTGGGCGCCCTGCGCATCAGCGACTCCATGACCGACATCCAGCAGCTCGACAACATGAAGCTGCTGACGGACATGACCAAGCAGGCCACCGCGCTGGCCACCGCGCTCCAGGACGAGCGCGACATGTCGGCCGGTCCCCTGGCGCACGGTGGCAAGTCCACCGACTACGAGGTCAAGGGCTACGAGGAGAAGACCGACCGCGCCAAGGACAACTTCATCAACGCCTCGGAAGAGGTGGACAGCGCCAGCAAGAGCGGCAACCTCCAGGGCGTCCGGGAGAGCCTGGTCGGCCTCGCCACCGAGCTGGACAACCTCGACAAGATCCGCAAGACGGCGTACCAGTCGAAGAACAACTCGACGCAGACGGTCGACGCCTACCACCGGCTGATCACCCAGTTGCTCGACCTCTCGCAGGACATGGCGGAGGCCACCAGCAACCCGGAGATGATCCAGCGCACCCGCGCCCTGGCGGCCTTCTCCTCCGCCAAGGAGTTCTCCTCGGTCCAGCGCGCCGTGATCGCGGCCGCGCTGCCGAACAACAACACGCAGCAGGGCAAGCTCTCCGACAACGACCGGCTGTACGCCGACTCCGCCCTGGAGAGCGAGAAGTCCGAGCTCGCCATCTTCCGCAACATCTACGGCGACCAGGGCGCCGAGGAGCTCATCCAGCCGATCGAGGACAGCAACCCGATCATCGAGTCGGCGGACACCTACGCACAGCGTGTCCTCGACAACAGCAACGGCCTGGCCTCGCTGGACAAGCGGTCCTACAAGGACTGGGTGGACGACAGCTCGACCAAGATCGAGCAGATGAAGAAGATCGAGCACTCGCTCCTGGAGGACATGGAGCAGAAGGCCCGCGAGCTGCGCTCCGCCTCCGAACGCGAGGCGATCATCTCCGGTGCGCTGATCCTGCTCGTGCTCGGTGTCTCCCTCGTCGGCGCCTTCGTCATCGCCCGGTCCATGATCCGCTCGCTGCGCCGCCTCCAGGAGACCGCCAACAAGGTCGCCCAGGACCGCCTGCCCGAGCTGGTCAAGCAGCTCTCCGAGTCCGACCCGCAGGACGTCGACACGTCCGTGGAGTCGGTCGGTGTGCACTCCCGGGACGAGATCGGCCAGGTGGCCGCGGCCTTCGACGACGTGCACCGCGAGGCCGTCCGCCTCGCCGCCGAGCAGGCCCTTCTGCGGGGCAACGTCAACGCGATGTTCACCAACCTCTCGCGCCGCTCGCAGGGCCTCATCCAGCGTCAGCTCTCGCTCATCTCCGAACTGGAGTCGCGCGAGGCCGACCCGGACCAGCTCTCCTCGCTCTTCAAGCTCGACCACCTCGCGACCCGTATGCGCCGTAACGGTGAGAACCTCCTGGTCCTCGCCGGTGAAGAGCCCGGCCGCCGCTGGACCCGCCCGGTCCCGCTGGTCGACGTGCTGCGCGCCGCCGCCTCCGAGGTGGAGCAGTACGAGCGCATCGAGCTGGCCTCCGTGCCGACCACCGAAGTGGCCGGCCGTGTGGTCAACGACCTCGTGCACCTCCTCGCCGAGCTGCTGGAGAACGCGACCTCGTTCTCCTCGCCCCAGACCAAGGTCAAGGTCACCGGTCACGCGCTGCCCGACGGCCGCGTCCTGATCGAGATCCACGACACCGGCATCGGCCTCTCCCCCGAGGACCTCGCGGCGATCAACGAGCGGCTCGCCTCGCCGCCCACCGTGGACGTCTCGGTCTCCCGCCGCATGGGTCTGTTCGTGGTCGGCCGCCTCTCGCAGCGCCACGGCATCCGCATCCAGCTCCGCCCCTCCGACTCCGGTGGTACGACCGCGCTGGTCATGCTCCCCGTCGACGTCGCCCAGGGTGGCAAGAAGCCCGCTCCGGGCAAGCCCGGCCAGGCCGCCGTCGGTTCCGCCGCGGCGGCTGCCGCGGCCGGTGCCGGTGCGGCCCGCCGGGGCAACGGCCAGGGCGGCTCCGCCCTCGGCGCGGGTGCCTCCGGCGGTGGCAACGGTGGACTTCTCGGTGCCGGGGCCGCTCCGCGCGGCCAGGTCGGTGCCGGTCAGGGCCCGCGGGCCGCGCTGCCCGGTGCGGGCGGCGGACGTCCCGGTGGTCCGGGCGGTGCGCGTGGCCCGCAGGGCCCCTCGGCGCCGCAGGGCCGTTCGAGCGGCTCCGGTGTCTTCGGCGGCCAGGCGCCCGGTGCCCCGCAGGGCCTCCAGGCCGCCGGTCCCGGTGCGCAGCAGGGCTTCGGCGACGGCCGCCAGGACGCCTTCGGCGGGATGCCGCCGCAGGGCAACCCGGTGCCGCCGCAGCGGACGGGCGGCGACGAGCCCGAGCCGCCCCGCGGTGGTGGCCGCCGACGCGGACGTCAGCCGCAGCTCCCGCCGCGCGGTGGCGCGCGGGCCGAGCTGCCGGGTGGCAACCAGCGCCCGAGCTGGAGCGACGAGAACGCGCAGCCCCCGCTGGGCCGCGGCAACCTCGACGCCCCGCGCGGCCACGACGAGCGGGACGCCGAGCAGACCTCCCGGATGCCGCGCATCGACGACCGTCAGGGCCCCGCGGCCACGACGGAGATGCCGGCGATCCCGCGCCCCGACGCGCAGTTCCCGCGCGGACCGCAGGACACCGGCTCCTTCCCGCGCCCCGGGGCCAACGGATCCCAGGACACGGGGTCGTTCCCGCGGCCGGGTGCCAACGGACGCCAGGACACCGGGTCGTTCCCCCGGCCCGGCGCGAACGGCTCGCCGCAGGACACCGGTTCGTTCCCGCGGCCGGACTTCGACACCCCGCGCCCCGGTGCCAACTCCCCGCAGAACGGCGGCCAGTTCGTCCGCTCGGACGTCTTCGGCACTCCGCCGAGCGGTCCGAACGGCGCGGCCAACAACCCGTCCAATCCGGCCAACACGGGACAGTTCGCCGTCCCGCAGTCCTACGACCCCAGCTCCACGGGTCAGTTCGCGACGCCGGGCTTTGACAACGGGTCCACCGGTCAGCACAATCTGCCGAGCCGTCAGAACCCCGCGAACAGCGGGCAGTTCGAGCGGCCGCAGGTCAACGGGAACCGCAACGGCGCCGACTTCGGCGCCCCGCGGCCGCCCGCCCCGCAGCGTCCCACCCGCCAGGAGCCCGAGGCGTTGCCGCCTGCCACGGGTCCCGGTGACGGCAGGACGCCGCTGTACGACACGCTGGAGACCAACTGGTTCCACGGCCAGCAGGCGGAACAGCAGAGCAACGGCTCCTCCCAGAGCAACGGCTCCGCTTCCGCCCAGCCGCAGGCACCGCAGGCTCCGGCGACACCCCCCCAGCGTTCCACGGGCGGTACCTGGCGCAGTTCGCCGAACGACGACCTCGTTCGGCAGGCAGAGCGTGTCAGGCAACCGGCCGCGGGCGGCGTCACCACCTCCGGCCTGCCGCGCCGGGTGCCCAGGGCGAACCTCGTCCCGGGCACGGCTCAGCAGCAACAGCACCAAACCGGTCCGCAGGTCTCCCGTGCGCCTGACGACGTACGCGGCCGGCTGACCAATCTCCGTCGGGGCATCGCACAGGGCCGCCAGGCCGGTACGGGTACCGGCCAGACCGGCAGCTTCCCCAGCCCCACTCACCAGCAGGAGCGTTAGTTGAGCCAGATGAGCCAGGCGGCACAGAACCTCAACTGGTTGATAACCAACTTCGTGGACAACACCCCGGGTGTGTCCCACACCGTCGTCGTGTCTGCCGACGGACTCCTTCTGGCGATGTCGGAAGGGTTCCCGCGCGACCGCGCCGACCAGCTCGCGGCCGTGGCCTCCGGGCTCACCTCACTGACGGCCGGGGCGTCCCGGATCTTCGAGGGCGGCGACGTGGCACAGACGGTCGTGGAGATGGAGCGGGGTTTCCTCTTCCTCATGTCCGTCTCGGACGGCTCGTCCCTGGCAGTGCTCGCACACCCCGAGTGCGACATCGGCCTTGTCGGGTACGAGATGGCACTGCTCGTCGACCGTGCGGGGGCGGTCCTCACCCCGGACCTGCGCGCCGAACTCCAGGGCAGTCTGCTTCACTGACCGGCCCCGGCACCACCCGTCTCACCAAATCACCGTCCGGCCGCCACAATCCCCCCACCGGCCCTGTCAGACGGCTAGCCCGACCGACTTGCTGTCCCGCCCGGAGGATTCATGACCCCGCCCACCGCCTCTCATGATCCGTACGCCGAGCCGTACGGGGACGAGGGCGACCAGCCGCTGGTACGTCCTTATGCGATGACCGGCGGCCGGACCCGGCCGCGCTACCAGCTCGCCATAGAGGCCCTGATCAGCACCACGGCCGATCCGGCAGCGCTGATGGGACTGCTTCCTGAGCACCAGCGCATCTGCCACCTGTGCCGCGAGGTCAAGTCGGTCGCGGAGGTGTCGGCGCTCCTCGCCATGCCCCTCGGCGTGGCCAGGATCCTCGTCGCGGACCTCGCCGAGGCCGGACTGGTGGCCATCCACCAGCCGGGCGGCGACGAGAACAACGGCGGCGCTCCGGACGTGACGCTGCTCGAAAGGGTGCTCAGTGGACTTCGCAAGCTCTGACGGAGGGCGGGCGACCACCTCCGCGAAGATCGTGGTGGCGGGTGGCTTCGGCGTCGGCAAGACCACGTTCGTGGGTGCCGTCTCGGAGATCAACCCGCTGCGCACGGAGGCCGTCATGACGTCCGCGAGCGCGGGCATCGACGACCTCACCCACACCGGGGACAAGACCACCACCACGGTGGCCATGGACTTCGGCCGTATCACCCTGGACCAGGACCTGATCCTCTACCTCTTCGGTACGCCGGGTCAGGACCGCTTCTGGTTCATGTGGGACGACCTGGTGCGCGGCGCGATCGGCGCCGTCGTCCTGGTGGACACCCGCCGTCTCGCCGACTGCTTCCCCGCGGTCGACTACTTCGAGAACAGCGGGCTGCCCTTCGTCATAGCCCTCAACGGTTTCGACGGCCACCAGCCGTACAACCCCGAAGAGGTACGCGAGGCGCTGCAGATCGGTCCGGACGCACCGATCATCACGACGGACGCCCGGCACCGCTCGGACGCCAAGAGTGCGCTGATCACGCTGGTCGAGCACGCACTCATGGCTCGGCTGCGGTAGCTTCCGGACAGGCCCGAAGCAGTGTTCAAGTCGGCAGCGCCATACGGTAGTTGTCGTAGATGTCCCGGAGCCGGCTGTGGCCTTTGACACGGTCGGCCCCGGTGTTCATAACGTTTCGGCAGAGGAATCCGGTGGTACCGCCACGCGTCGCGGTCATCCGGTGCCACTGCGCTAGCAAAGCCCCGTCTTTTGACGGGGCTCGCTCTTTATGACCGATTTATCTGGGGCTTACATCACTCGGAATCAGCGGTTCCGACTGTTTGGAATCGCGCATGCTGACGTGCTGGAATGCCTGAACTGCCCAATAGTCAACGACGTACTGATACTCAGAGGTTGTTGACGGGCTTGAGACACTGCGGCACGACGATAGGTGCCGACCGCCGGAAGGTTGTTGGTCGAGTGAGGCGAAGCAAGAACGGTCCCGAGCCGTCGGCCCGGGGCAACTTCACCCCGCCGCCGCGCGGAGCGGCGCCCGCCCCTGTGCCAGGCTCGGAGCCGACGGCGCCACCCGCTCCGAGCGGCGGCCGTCTCTCCCCGCGGAACTGGCGGGTGCCGACCCGGCTGAACGCGATCCTGCTCATACCCGTGGTGGTCGGCCTCGTCATGGGCGGCTTCCAGGTGAAGAGCTCGATCGACACCTGGCAGAACGCGGAGGACGCGGAGAAGACCGCCCGGCTGGTGCAGGCCGCCCTCAGTTACGGCGACGCGCTGTACGTGGAGCGCGACAGCAGTGCCGCTCCCCTGCTGCTGGGCAACGACAAGGCGACGGTCACCGCGGTCCGCAAGAAGACCGACGCGGCCGCCGACGCCTTCGACGCCGCCGCGCAGAACATGCCGCAGACCGCGGGTCTGAAGCGGCGCCTGAAGCTCTTCCGCGCCGAGGAGCCCAACCTCCAGTCGCTGCGCGCGGCCGCCTACACCACCAAGCTCAGCGGTGTGCAGACCGAAGAGGGCTACACGGAGATCGCCCACCCCCTGATGGAGTTCGCCAACGAACTCGGTCTCGGCACCGGCAACATCACCAGCTACGGCCGTACCGTCTACGCGATCTCGCTGACCAAGGCCGCCCTGTCGCTGGACCGCTCGATCGGCATGCACATGCTGGTCAAGCCGGGTCCCGACGACAGCAACCTGGCCAGCCAGCGCGTCGCCCTCACGTCGTACGCCTATCTCCAGCGCATCGCCGTCGAGGAGTACACCGGCGGTGGCACCCAGGAGGACGCCGACAAGCTCACGGCGGCCCAGGCGAAGATGACCACCGACGGCGCCGCCATGGTCCAGCAGGCCAAGGCCAAGGACCCCAACTACGTGGCCCCGCCGGCCAACCCGACCACCATGGTCACCTACCTCGGGCAGCTCCAGGGCACCGACCCCTCCTACCGCGAGGCCCTCGCCACGAAGGGCGTCACCGCGCAGAACTGGTGGGCGGTGACCACCCTCCAGTACAACGCGTATCACAAGATCGAGTTCGATCTCGCCGACAACGCGGTGACCGAGGCCGCCGGCATCGCCGACGACGCCAAGCAGTCGGCGATCATCACCGGTGCCGCCGTCGTGGTCGCGCTGCTCGCCGCGTTCATCCTGGCCGGCATGGTGGCCCGCCAGATGAGCCGCGCGATGCGCCAGCTCCGCAACGCCGCCTTCGGCATCGCCGAGCAGCGGCTGCCGATGCTGGTCGACCAGCTCTCGCGCACCGACCCCGGCCGCGTCGACACCCGCGTCCAGCCGATCCCCATCACCACCACGGACGAGATCGGCGAAGTCGCCCGGGCCTTCGACCAGGTCCACCGCGAGGCCGTACGACTGGCCGCCGAGCAGGCCCTCCTGCGGGGCAACATCAACGCGATCTTCACCAACCTCTCGCGCCGCAACCAGTCGCTGATCGAGGGCCAACTGACCCTGATCACCGACCTGGAGAACAACGAGGCCGACCCGGACCAGCTGGAGAACCTCTTCCGCCTGGACCACCTCGCGACCCGTATGCGCCGCAACGGCGAGAACCTCCTGGTCCTCGCCGGCGAGGAGCCCGGCCGCCGCTGGGACCAGCCGGTCCCGCTGGTCGACGTGCTGCGCGCCGCCTCCTCCGAGGTGGAGCAGTACGAGCGCATCGAGCTGTCGGGCGTCCCGGAGGCCGAGATCCACGGCCGCGCCGTGACCGACCTCGTGCACCTGCTCGCCGAGCTGCTGGAGAACGCCACCACGTTCTCCTCGCCGCAGACCAAGGTCCGCGTCACCGCGACCCGTCTCCCCGACGGCCGCGTCATGATCGAGATCCACGACAAGGGCATCGGCCTCACCGCCGAAGACTTCGCGGACATCAACCACAAGCTGGCCAACCCGCCGACCGTGGATGTCGCGATCTCCCAGCGCATGGGCCTGTTCGTGGTCGGCCGGCTCTCCGACCGGCACGGCATCCGCGTCCAGCTCCGCCCCTCGGGCGAGCAGGCCGGTACGACCTCGCTGGTCATGCTGCCGGACGCGATCACCCACGGTGGCGGTGGCGAACAGCAGCTCCAGCGCGACGAGTTCACCGTCTCGCAGATCATGCCGGAGCAGCCGCAGCAGCAGTTCCAGGGCGAGGACTTCAACCACGCCCCCATGCGCACGGCAGCCGAGCTGGGCTTCGACGACACCCGCTACTCCGAGGTGCCGGACGACATCCGCGAGCTCGACCCGGTCGGCCGCTCGCTGATGCGCGAGGAGCGCCGGGCGGCCCTGGAGTCCCAGAAGCCGGGCCAGGAGCTCGAAGCGGGCGACTACCCGGAGTTCGACGACCCGCAGCAGCAGCCGTACGGCAACGGACAGCAGGGCTACCAGGAGCAGCCGACCGGGTACACCGGCCAGCCGGCGTACGAGGAGCAGCAGCAGACGGCGTACGACGAGCCGCAGCAGCCCGCGTACGACGAGCAGTACTTCGCGCCGAACGGCGGGCTGCCGCAGAACGACACCTTCGCCGACTCCTTCCCGTCGAACGGCGGTTACCCGGAGCCCGGGTACGCGGAGCCGGTCCAGGAGGAGCACGCGTCGGCGCACTCCGCGGCCCCGGAGACTTATCCGGCCTTCGAAGAGCCGTCCTACCAGGACGACTGGCCGCAGCAGGACGGTTACCGCAACGGGTACCCGGACCAGTACGCTCCGGAAGCGGAGTCCACGCAGGCCGCTGACGTGAGTGAGCGGGACCACGTAGGCTTCGACCGTCCGGGACCGGGACCGGCCCCCTCCGCCGTGCACGCGCTGACCGACGCCGGCCTGCCGCGCCGCGGTTCGGCCGCGAACGGCTCAGGCGGTGCGCAGCCCGCGCACCGGGAGCCGTCGACCTCCGCGCCGGAGAGCAAGACCAACATGTTCGGCGCGGCGAACGGCACCGCGAACGGCAACGGCAACGGCAGTGCCAACGGCACCACCGGAACCGTGGACTGGCGGTCGGCGAACGACGAGCGCTGGCAGCAGGCGTCGGCGCTGAAGAAGCCGAAGGCGGGCGGGGTCACCTCCTCCGGCCTGCCGCGGCGGGTACCCAAGGCCAACCTGGTCGAGGGCACCGCCGAGAGCACCCCCCAGGGCGGCCCACAGGTCTCCCGCGCTCCCGAGGACATCCGGGGCAGGCTGAGCAACCTGCGTCGCGGGGTTCAGCGGGGACGCAGCGCAGGTAGTGAAACGAACGGTCAGGGCTTCGGCCCCGACAGCACCTACAACCAGGAGCGTTAGTGTGAGCCCGATGAGCCAGGCGGCGCAGAACCTGAACTGGTTGATCACCAACTTCGTGGACAACACCCCCGGTGTGTCCCACACGGTGGTGGTCTCCGCCGACGGACTCCTTCTGGCGATGTCCGAAGGTTTCCCGCGTGACCGTGCCGACCAGTTGGCGGCCGTCGCGTCGGGTCTGACCTCCCTCACCGCCGGTGCCTCGCGCATCTTCGAGGGCGGCAGCGTGAACCAGACGGTTGTGGAGATGGAGCGGGGATTCCTCTTCATCATGTCCGTATCCGACGGTTCCTCGCTCGCGGTGCTCGCACACCCCGAGGCGGACATCGGCCTCATTGGGTACGAGATGGCCCTTCTGGTGGACCGTGCGGGTACGGTCCTGACCCCGGACCTTCGAGCAGAGCTCCAGGGGAGCCTTCTCAACTAACAGACGGACGGTGCGTTTTGGCGTCCCGAGGCCATAAGGTTTCGGGACGCGGCTCCACATTGATGGGTGCCCGGCACAGTCGGAGGAGGAGAAAGTGGCAACACCCCCAGGCGGTTCGTCTTCGGGCAACTGGTCGTACGGCCCCGGCCAGGGGCAGGGCGACGGTTCCCAGAACCGGTACAACTTCCCCTCCTCGCCGTCCCCGCGCCGCCAGCCGTACCCGCAGGGCCCCGGTCCGTCGCCGTACGACCAGCCGCCGGCGCCGCGCATCCAGCCCGTGCAGCCGCACCGCCGTTCCCCCGAAGCCGCGCCCGCGGGGGCGGCGAACAACCCCTTGGTGCGTCCGTACGCCATGACCGGTGGCCGGACCCGCCCGCGCTACCAGCTCGCCATCGAGGCGCTGGTGCACACCACCGCGCAGCCGCACCAGATGCAGGGCCAGTTGCCCGAGCATCAGCGGATCTGCAACCTCTGCCGGGAGATCAAGTCGGTGGCCGAGATCTCGGCCCTCCTGACGATCCCTCTCGGTGTGGCCAGGATCCTCGTCGCCGACTTGGCGGAGGCGGGCCTGGTCGCCATTCATCAGCCCGGCGGCGACGAGAACGCCGGCGGCCAGCCAGATGTGACACTGCTCGAAAGGGTGCTCAGTGGACTTCGCAAGCTCTAGCGGCGGTCCTTCCCGCTCCACCACCTCGGCGAAGATCGTGGTGGCGGGTGGCTTCGGCGTGGGCAAGACCACGTTCGTCGGGGCCGTCTCGGAGATCAACCCGCTGCGTACCGAGGCTGTGATGACGTCGGCATCGGCCGGCATCGACGACCTCACCCACACCGGAGACAAGACGACCACCACGGTCGCCATGGACTTCGGACGCATCACCCTGGACCAGGACCTGATCCTGTACCTGTTCGGCACCCCCGGCCAGGACCGCTTCTGGTTCATGTGGGACGACCTGGTGCGCGGCGCGATCGGCGCGATCGTGCTCGTGGACACCCGCCGTCTCGCCGACTGCTTCCCCGCGGTCGACTACTTCGAGAACTCGGGTCTCCCCTTCGTCATCGCCCTCAACGGCTTCGACGGCCAGCAGCCGTACAACCCCGACGAGGTCCGCGAGGCCCTGCAGATCGGCCCGGACACCCCGATCATCACGACCGATGCCCGCCACCGCGCGGACGCCAAGTCGGCTCTGATCACGCTGGTCGAGCACGCACTGATGGCCCGCCTGCGGTAGCCAACTCACTTGTGCCGAGGGGTCCTTTCCTGCCGGAGAGGGCCCCTTTGTCGTACCCCGCTGCCACAATGAACGCTCTTGGGTCCGGCGAGGGGGACGGAAATGAGCGCGGAGGCGGCGGCACTGCGTCTGGGGACGACCGTGGCGAACACGGCGGCGCAGATGTGGCTCGGGGGCAAGCGGCGGGAGCAGGAGCGCCGGCTGTCGATGGAGGATCTCGTCCTCGTACGGGTGCCGGGTCTGCGCCAACAGCGCAGCGTCCGGCGCCAGTTCGAGGAGATGGCCGACACGGTCGCGGCGCGGATCGAACCGTTCCTGGCCCAGGAGTTCCGCGGCCTCGACGAGAACGGCCGGGAGGCGGCCCTCAACGGCGTGTGCGACACGTTCGCACGCGCGGACCTGTCGGACGAGGCGGTGTTGGCGGCCGACGCGCAACCGGCCGAACTGATCCGCCGCATCACGGCATCGGTGAGTCCACCGGTAGGCCTCAGCGAACCGGAGACCCGCCTCTACGAACTCCTCTTCACCGAATGCTGCGAGTACTACGTCAGCATCGTGCGGACCCTGCCGGTCTTCGAGGAGCGGACCCTGACCGAACTGCTCGCCCGCACCAGCGCGTTGAGCGACAGGGTCGCCCGCGTCCTCGAACGGCTCCCCGACCGTTCGCTGTTCGCCCCGGACGGCAGCGACCGGGACCAGGAATTCCGCCGCTGGTACATGGAGTTGGTCAGCAACAACCTCGACGAGGTGGAGCTGTTCCGCCGTACGTCCGACCGCGCCGCCGCTCAGGTCCGGCTCTCGGTGGCCTACGTCAGCCTGCGCGCCACCGGCGACGACGGCTCGCGGCGCAGGGCCGTCCGCGCACTGCCCCTGAGGCCCGATCTGAGCGGCTGGGAGGAGTTCGGGGCCGAGAGCTCCGGCATGCGGGTGGAGTCGGCGCTCGGCGGCGCCTCCCGGGTGCTGCTGCGCGGCGAGGCCGGCTCCGGCAAGACCACGCTGCTGCGCTGGCTGGCGATCACGGCGGCGCGGGGCGCCTTCACCGCCGAACTCGCCGACTGGAACGGCCTCACACCGGTCTTCGTCAAGCTCCGCGAGTACAGCGGCCGTCCGCTCCCCAAGAAGCCCGAGGAACTGCTGGACGGTGTCGCCGGGAACATCACCGGGATCATGCCGAAGGGGTGGGTGGAACGCCAACTGCGGGACAACAAGGTCCTGTTGCTGGTGGATGGAGTCGACGAACTCCTCGGCTCCGAGCGCCGCTCGGTACGGGACTGGCTGCGCAAGCTGCTCGGGACATACGCCGGCATACGGGTCGTGGTGACCTCGCGTCCCACCGCCGCCGGAGCGGACTGGCTCCGCCGGGAGGACTTCACCGCGCTCCACCTGGACCGGATGACGCCCCCGGACCTGGCCGCGTTCGTACGGCAGTGGCATCAGGCCGTCCGCGAACTGGGCGACGAACTCCCCTGCGCTGTCGACGAGTTGCCGCGCTACGAACAGTCCCTCCTCAACAGCCTCAAGGACCGCGCCCATCTCCAGTCCCTGGCGGGCACCCCGCTGCTCGCCGCCATGCTCTGCGCGATGCACCTGAACCGGGGCAGCCAACTCCCCCGGGACCGCATGGAGTTGTACCGCAACGCCCTCCACACCCTGGTCCACGACCGCGACGCCGACCGGAACGTACCGAGCGCGCTGGACAGCAAGCTGAGTCTGGGCGACAAGCTGGTCGTGCTGCGGGATCTGGCGTGGCGGCTGTCGGACAACAACCGCAGCGAGATCGGGTTGGATCAGGCGGCCGTGCATGTGACCTCGAAGCTCTTGGGAATGCGGCACCTGGAGGTTCAGGACGGTCACCAGGTCCTCGAACAGCTGAGGGACCGCTCAGGCATCCTCCGCTCCCCCGCCGAGGGTCGCCTCGACTTCGTCCACCGGACCTTCCAGGAGTATCTGGCCGCCGAGGAGGCCACGGACGAGGACCGGATCGGCAATCTGGTCGGGCGGGCTCATCTGGACCTGTGGCGCGAGACGATCATCATGGCCGCCGGGCACGCCAACTCGCGCCAGCGGCACGAGCTGTTGGACGGCATCCTCGACCGCGTGGAGACGGAGCCCCGGCACGCACGGGCGTTGCGGCTGCTCGCTGCTTCGTGTCAGGAGACGATGCCGTCGGTTTCGGATGAGCTTGCGGGGCGGCTGGACGGAGCGATGTCAGCGCTGCTCCCGGCTCGTCGGCCCACGGACGCGCCGGCTCTGGCGGCGGTGGGGCCGAGCCTGCTGCGGCGGTTGCCGCGTTCGCTGGGCGAGTTGACGGAGAAGGCCGCGATACAGACGGTACGGACCGTGGCGATGATCGGGGGCGATGAGGCGCTGGCGTTGATGGTGACGTACGCGGAGGACCGGCGCCCCTACGTGATCGACGAAATCATCGAAGCCTGGGCGTACTTCGACGCGGACGCCTACGGCGAGGAGGTGCTGGCCGGGCTGCCGTTACAGAAGGGACACCAGGTCAAGCTCACGCACTCCCAGCAGTGGCGCGCGGCGACTCGGCTGAGGTCCGTCAGGACGCTGTCAATCCTCTACCCGCTCTCGACGCTCGCTGCCGTGGACCAGCTCCCACCCGTGGAGAATCTGTCGGTCTACAACCTCTGTGGCCCCGGGTACCTCTCCGTGCTGACGGCTCACCCGCAGCTGCAACTGTTCACGGTATTGGGGCGAGGAAAGCTGCACGGGCTCGAATCCGTGGAGAACTTGACGAACCTCTTCTACCTGAGCCTCGGCCACGAGGGTACGGCCGACCTCGACCGTCTGCGTCTTGGGCCGGCCGTGTCGTGGCTGAACCTCTACGAGCTGAGCGAGAGCAGTGAACTGGCCGCTCTGAGCAACTTCCCCGATGTCAGTAACCTTCTTCTGGGGACCGAGACCACATGTACGCCGCGTGGCCTGAGCAGCGTCTCCACCATGACCGGGCTCGAAGACCTCACCCTCCGCGACATCGACCTGCTGAACTGGCTGACAGCACGTGGGCCTCTGCCTGCCGAACTGAGCACGCTCACGCTTCATCGCTGCGTCCTGCCCGGAGACTCCAGCGCCTACCGCGACCTCGGTTTCCTCGACTCGCTGGAGATATCGTCCTGCTGGACTCCCGACGGCACCCCCATCACCACCCTCGACCTCCCGGTCAAGAACCTCACCGTCAACTGAAACGGCCCCACCCTCCCGCAGGAGAGTAGGGCCGTGAACGCGCCGAAAGGAGCTCAGTGCCAGCTGTGCGGAGCCCGAAAGCCCCCCTCGCGCTCCAGCCGGCGCCAGCCGGCCTTGGGCAGGGGACGGTGGGACTCAGTCGTGGGGGCAGCCGCCGCGCGAGCCAGCAGGATCGCCGTGATGGCGGCGACTTCCTCGGGCTCGGCGTGGCCCTTCTCGACACGAATGTCAGGGGTGCTCATAGGTCTCAGTCTCCGTGAGAGAGGTTTCCGCGGGATTACTGCGGGGGGTTGCCGTGCTTACGCGAGGGAAGGTCCGCGTGCTTGGTGTGCAGCATCGCCAGCGACTTGATGAGTACTTCGCGGGTCTCGGCGGGGTCGATGACGTCGTCGACGAGTCCGCGCTCGGCCGCGTAGTACGGGTGCATCAACTCGGACTTGTACTCCTTGACCATGCGCGTCCGCATCGCCTCGGGGTCCTCGGCGTCGGCGATCTGGCGGCGGAAGATGACGTTGGCGGCACCTTCGGCGCCCATCACGGCGATCTCGTTGGTGGGCCAGGCGTAGGTGAGGTCGGCGCCGATGGACTGGCTGTCCATGACGATGTAGGCACCTCCGTACGCCTTGCGGAGGATGAGCGAAATCCTCGGCACGGTGGCGTTGCAGTACGCGTAGAGCAGCTTCGCTCCGTGCCGGATGATTCCGCCGTGCTCCTGGTCGACACCGGGGAGGAACCCCGGAACATCCAGGAACGTAACGATCGGAATGTTAAAAGCGTCACACATCTGGACAAAGCGCGCAGCTTTTTCGCTCGCCTCGATGTCCAGGACGCCGGCCAGGGTCTGCGGCTGGTTGGCGACGATGCCGACGACCTGGCCGTCGAGGCGGGCCAGCGCGCAGATGATGTTGCGGGCCCAGCGCTCGTGGATCTCCAGGTAGTCGCCGTCGTCGACGATCTCCTCGATGACCTTCGCCATGTCGTACGGCCGGTTGCCGTCGGCCGGGACCAGGTCCAGCAGGATGTCCGAGCGGCGCTCGGCCTCGTCGCTCGAATCCGCGCGGGGCGGGTTCTCGCGGTTGTTCTGCGGGAGCATCGACAGGAGGTAGCGCACCTCGGCGAGGCAGGTCTCCTCGTCGTCGTAGGCGAAGTGGCAGACACCCGAGGTCTCGGCGTGGACGTCGGCGCCGCCGAGGCCGTTCTGGGTGATCTCCTCGCCCGTCACCGCCTTGACGACGTCCGGGCCGGTGATGAACATCTGCGAGGTCTCGCGGACCATGAAGACGAAGTCGGTGAGGGCGGGGCTGTAGGCCGCGCCGCCCGCGCACGGGCCGAGCATCACGCTGATCTGCGGGATGACACCGGACGCCTTGGTGTTGCGCTGGAAGATGCCGCCGTAGCCGGCGAGGGCGGAGACGCCCTCCTGGATACGGGCGCCCGCGCCGTCGTTGAGCGACACGAGCGGGGCACCGGCCGCGATGGCCATGTCCATGATCTTGTGGATCTTGGTGGCGTGGGCCTCGCCCAGTGCGCCACCGAAGATCCGGAAGTCGTGCGCGTAGACGAAAACCGTCCGGCCCTCGACCGTGCCCCAGCCGGTGATGACACCGTCGGTGTACGGCTTCTTGGCCTCCAGGCCGAAGCCGACGGCGCGGTGTCGGCGCAGTTGCTCGACCTCGCGGAAGGACCCGGGGTCGAGGAGCAGGTCGATGCGCTCCCGGCCGGTCAGCTTCCCCTTGGCGTGCTGCGCCTCGGTCGCCTTCTCACTCGGGCCGGCCAGCGCCGCCGCACGGATCTCGTGCAGTTCGGCCACTCGCCCGCGCGCGTCCGTCGGCTCACCCGGCGCCTCATCCAAAACGGTCATGTACCGACCCTACGAAGGACACCGAGGAAAGTGCGCCGTCGACTCTGCACAGTCTCGGACCCGTTTTCCTGGTACCCCTGAACAGAACCTCACCGGCATGCAGCCGTTCCGACTGGCCAGCGGGCGTGCCGGTTGTAGAGGTCACACAAAGGCGACAGCTGAGAGCCACCTCACATTCAGACACGACACTGCCATCTCCAGGGTGAATCTCGCGGTACCCCTGCGAATGATGTTGAAGATTGAATGGAATAGGTCTACGGTCCTTCGTGTTGGACTCGTTGAACATTCAACAGAACCGTCCCCTCTCTTCCAGGAGCACGTCATGGGCATCTTCGGCCGCAAGAACGACGACACCGACACCACCTCGGCGCCCGCCGCCGTCAACTCCGACCTGGCCGCGCTGACCGGCGAGTACACCATCGACCCGTCGCACACCACGCTCGGTTTCGTCGCCCGGCACGCCATGGTCACCAACGTCAAGGGCAAGTTCCTCGACTTCTCCGGCACGCTGCACCTGGACGGTTCGGACCCCGCCAAGTCCACCGCGTCCTTCGACGTGAAGATGGACAGCATCGACACGGGTTCGCCGGACCGCGACGGTCACCTCAAGAGCGCCGACTTCTTCAAGATCGACGAGTTCCCGACGATGACGTTCCGCTCCACCTCCGCGGAGGCCCTCGGCGGCGACGACTACCGCATCACCGGTGACCTGGAGATCCTCGGCACCACCAAGCCGCTCACCATCGACCTGGAGTTCAACGGCGCCGCGAAGGACCCGTTCGGCAACGAGCGCGTCGGCTTCGAGGGCAAGGCCGAGATCAAGCGCTCCGAGTGGGGCATCACCTGGAACGCGGCCCTGGAGACCGGTGGCGTCCTCGTCTCCGACAAGATCAAGCTGAACTTCGACATCTCGGCGATCAAGAGCGCCTGACGTCAGGAACGCCTGAGGTCGAGCCATCCGGCCAGATCATCGATCTCGGCCTCCACGGCATCGGCGATGCTCCTGCTGAACTCCACGTCCTGTGGACGGCGTTCACCAGGAGCACGCCGGCCATGCGGTCCGCGGTGACGTCGAGCTTCCCGACGAGCCGGTCGCCGTAGAGGATCGGCAGTGCGAAGCAGCCCCAGCGCGGTGCCGGTGGGCCGGGCGACACCGAGCGCACGCAATCGCGACCTCACCCCTGAGCACCATCAGCTCTCTCGGTCCTCAGCTCTCGGTCCTCGGTCCTCAGTCGAGGCAGAACTCGTTGCCCTCGATGTCCTGCATGTTCTGGCAGGACTCGTTGTACTCGTCGGCGATCAGCAGTTTCCCGCGCACGGCGCCGAGCGCCTCCAGGCGTACGCACTCGGCCTCAAGCGCGGCGAGCCGCTCCTCACCCACGAGCCCGGTGCCGACCCGCACGTCGAGATGCACCCGGTTCTTGACGACCTTGCCCTCGGGAACGCGCTGGAAGTACATGCGCGGGCCGACCCCTGTGGGATCCATACAGACGAACCCCGCGCCCTGGCTCTCGGCCGGCAGTGTGCGCTCGTAGTCGGCCCACGTCTCGTACCCCTCCGGGGGCGGCGGCACGACGTACCCGAGCACCTCGCACCAGAAGCGGGCGACGCGCTCCGGTTCCGCGCAGTCGAAGGTGACCTGGAACTTCTTGATCGACGGCATCCGTCCACCATAGTGGTCACCGGAAACTGCTGTGTGGTGGACGAACGGGCGGAGCCAGTGAGCAGCGACGGCGGGGAACACAGGCAATACAGGGATCACTTCGACTTCCGGGGCAGTACGTTCCACGGGCCGGTCACCGGGAGGGCGGGGTCCCCTCGTGCGGCCCCCTCGCCCACCGCCCTGTCCGCTCTGCCTGCCGCCCCGGCCGTCTTCACGGGCCGCGAGGAGGAAGTGGCCGAGTTGCTGGGCGCGCTGGATCCCGGGGTGGGCGAGGGTTCCGAGTCCGTCGTCATCTCCGCCGTCGCGGGGCTGGGCGGTGTCGGCAAGACGGCCCTCGCGTTGTCCGTGGCGCATGCGGCGCGGGAACGGGGGTGGTTTGCCGGGGGTGCGCTCTTCGTCGATCTGCGGGGATACGACGAGGTTCCGGTGACGGCGGATCAGGCGGTGCTGGCGTTGTTGCGGGCGCTGGGGGTCGCTGACACGGATCTGCCACCTACGGCGGATGAGCAGTACGCGTGCTACCGGGCCGAGTTGAGCTCCCGCGAGCCCGTGTTGATCCTCCTCGACAACGCGTCCGACCCGGCGCAGATCGCTCCGCTGCTGCCGGGAGAAGGGGTCGGGCACCGGGTGCTGGTGACCTCGCGGGAGGTCCAGGACTCCCTCCCTGTACGGCAGTTCGGCGTGACGGGGTTGACGCCGGACGCGTCGCGGGAACTGGTGGATCGGTCCCTTCGGCGGTACGACCCCGGGGATCGCCGGGTCGCGGAGGAGCCGGAGGCGGTACGTCAACTCGGCGCTCTGTGCGGGCACTTGCCGCTTGCGCTGCTGATCGTCTCCGCGTTGCTGCGGCGGCGTCGGCAGCGGCCGGTTTCCACGCTGGTCGGTGAGTTGCAGGCGGCGAGCGACCGGGTGCGGGCGTTGTCGGCGCGGGGTGTCGATCAGTACGGGAAGGAGTTGAGCCTGCGGCCCGTGTTCGATGTGATGTATGCGCGGCTGGAGCCTGAACTGGCTCGGGTTTTCCGGCTGTTGGGGCAGGCGCCCGGGGACAGCATCGGGATCGGACCGGCGGCCAACCTGACCGGCCTGGTCCCGGAGCAACTGGAACCGCTCCTTGAGGAACTGACCGCCGTCTCGCTTCTCACCGCGGTCCCGGGTGACCGGCGCTGGCGGATGCACGACCTCGTACGCCTCTACGCCCGGATCGTCGCCGACGAGCCGGGCGTACGGGACGAAGCGGCCGAGGGTCGTAAGCGTCTGCTGGGCTACTACTCCCAAGTGGCGTTGTCGGCCAAGGCGTACATCGACCGGCGCCCCGACCAGGCGCCCCTCCCGCTCTTCGACGACCGCGAACATGCCCTGCAATGGTTCGACGACGAGCGCACCGGGCTGCTGGCCGCCACTCAGTGGACCGATACCGAAGACCAGGAGCAGCTCCAGGCGGCCATGTGGCTCGCCCTGACCCTGGAAAGTTATCTCAAGCAGCTACGGGCCTTCGACGACTGGGGCATCACGGCGACGGCTGCCTGCGAGGCCGCCCGCAAGGCCGGGCACGCCAGGGGCGAGGCCCTGGCACACAGCTGTCTCGGCAGCGCCCTGCACTTCTTGGAGCGATTCACCGACTCGGAGGCCGCCCACCGAAGAGCGCTGCACCTTTACGCATCGCTCGGCGAGCGCGAGGGCCTGGCCATGACGTGGAACAACCTCGGGCTCACCCTGAGCGCGCTGGGTCGGCACGACGACACGATCGATGCATACAACCAAAGCATGCGCATCTACGCAGAGTTGGGCATGCGGCGTCAAGCGGCCATCACGCGTCAGAACCTCGGCGGCGTGCTGGCAGTGTCGGGTCGCCTGGACGAGTCGTACGACGCATTGAAAGAAGCCCTCGTCACGCTCGTGGAACTCGGCGACAAGGACGGCGAGTCAGCAGCTCAGATCCGTCTTGGTATCACCCTCCGCGCTCTGGGGCGCCACGCGGAAGCCGTGACCGCGTTCACTCGCGGACTGGGACTGTGCGCCGAACTCGGCAACTGGCACGGCAGGGCCAAGGCCTGGAGAGATCTTGGGCTGACCTGGGCAGAGCTCGGGTTGCACAGCCAGGCTCTCGTGGCCTTCACCCGAGCCCGGGACTGGTGGGTATCCCTCGGCGCCAGTGAGGACCTCGCTCTCGAAGAGGGCAACATCGCCGCGCTCCGAGAGGCGGCCCGGCAGAACGCTCAGCCATAGCCCACGGCGAACTCGACGTTGTCGCTCGGTGGAGGTCGTGTGTCTGAATGTGCCCCATGGCAGCTCGCGTTGCAGCCGGGAACGCTGGGGTGTGATGATGCCGGGCATGGCTGACAACGGGGGGAGTTTTCCGCTGCCCGAGCAGAGCCGACGGTCGCCGTTCGCTGATTACGCGGACATGGCTGCACCGGGGCGGGGCGACGCGGATGCGTCCACACCCTCCGCAGCGGCCACACCGGACTGGCTGAAACCGAACGCCCCCGCGGAGCCGGCCGAAGCACCGAAGGCACCGCGGGACGCGGGACCACCCGAGGATCCCGAGGTGGCAGCGCGCAAGCGCGCCTTCGCAGAGTTGCTGGACGAGTTCCGGCGTACGGCGGTCCTGGTTCCGCTCGGGGACGGGCCCGGGCCGGACGAGGAACGTGGGCTGCTCACCGCGGACTTGAACGGCATCCGGTTCATCCTCGCGTTCTCCGACGAACAGGCCCTGGCCCGCTACGCCCAGGCACGCGGCGCGTACGCCCGCGAGTGGACGTACCAGTCGATCCTCGGTGCCCGCCTGCTGGACGTGGCGGTGCCCGCGGCGGGGGTGCCGTGCGGGGTGGCGCTGGACTGTGCGGACGGGCCGGACGGGATGGTGTTCCCGCCGGTGCGAGGGATCGTGCCGGACGCGGCGGCGATCGATGTCGATGACGACACCACGGGGGGTGTGGCATGAGCGGCGGCGAGGACCTGAAGGCAGAGGGTCTGGAGCTCATCACGAAGGGGCTGACCGAGGCGCTCGGTGAGCTCAAGGAACTGGGCATGGTCGGCGTGGCCGGGGCGGGGCGCGGCTTCAGCGACATCGGTCTGACCGGGCTTGAGCTGGGCACGGACGATGTGACCGACGCCTTCGACTCGTTCTGCACCCGCTGGGAGTGGGGCGTGCGCACGCTGATCAACGAGGGGAACAAGTTCGCGCAGGGCGTCGGACTGTCGGCGGGCACCTATTACGAGACCGAGCAGTACGTCGAGGGGACCTTCAAGGTCGTCGCGAACGCGGCCATCGGCAACCCGTACGCGACCGAGGACGAGGTCACCCGGGAGGGCTGGGGCGACATCTACAAGTCCGGGATCTACAGCGGCAACACGGACTTCAGCGCCGAGTCGTGGGACAAGGCGAACGCCAACGTCGAGCAGGGCTGGAAGGACGCGGGCCGCGATGTGATGACCTCCTCCACGCTGGGCCCGATGGGTCTGAACCCGGAGAACCTGCACAGCGCGGCCGGGGTGTCCGACGCCGAGTACGAGAAGTGGCTCGACAGCACCTTCGGTCCCTCCGCCGAGGAACGCGCCAAGGCCGCGCAACAGCAGCAGGGCGGGGACGCGGGCTGATGGGCATCGGTGATCTCGTCAGCGGGATCAAGGACGGCCTCAACAGAGGGCTTGAGGCCGGCGAGGACCTCGTCGACTCGGGCAAGGAGAAACTCGGCGAGGCCATCGACTACACCAGCGACAAGCTGGGCGACGGCCTCGACTACGTCGGTCTGGACAAGGCCGGTGACTGGGTCCACAGCGCGGGCGACCACCTGGCCGCCGATCTGGGCGCCACCCCCAGCGAACAGGGTCTTGGCCACACCGAGGACCCGACCGAGCTGGTGCACGGCAACCCCGACAAGGTCCGGGAGAGCGCCAAGCATCTGAAGGACTTCTACACCGCCTTCGACCATGTCGGGCAGGGCATGAAGAAGGTCGGCTCATCGGGGTGGACGGGCGAGGCCGGGGACGCCTTCCGTGCGAAGTTCGAGATGCACCCCACCAAGTGGCTGCAGGCCGCCGACGCCTGCGAGGACGCGGCGAAGGCTCTGGACTCGTACGCCGACACCATCAAGTGGGCCCAGGGCAAGGCGCAGGAGGCCATCGACCGCTACAAGCGGGGCGAGAAGGCCTACAAGGACGCGGCCGACGCGTACAACAAGAAGGTCGGCGCCTACAACGTCAAGGCCCTGGCCGGTGAGGACCCCGGCCCGAAGCCCGAGCCCTTCGACGAGTCCGCGGGCAAGGCCGACATCGACAGGGCGGCGGACATCCTCGCGGACGCGCGCCGGGGCCGTAACGAGGCGTCGGCCAAGGCCGCCGCCGCCATCAAGGCGGCCCTCGCCCACGCTCCGGCCGAGCCGCCGCCGCTGGACCGGATCGGGGACGATGTCGCCGACGGTTTTCAGGCCTACCACATGGAACTCGCCCATGTGGTCGGGGGCGCTCTCAAGGGCACCGCGGGCCTGCTCAACTTCGCCCGCGGCCTCAACCCGATGGATCCGTACGCCCTCACGCACCCGGCCGCGTACTACCAGAACGTCAGCATGACGCTCTCCGGTCTGGTCTCCACCGCCGCCCACCCCGAACGCGCCCTGCAGGCCGCCGTCGACGGCTTCAAGAAGGACCCCTCCGAGTTCGTCGGCCGCCTCATCCCCGAACTCGTCGGCACCAAGGGCGTGGGCCTGGCCAAGGGCGGGCTGCGGCTGGCCATGGAGGAGGGCGCGGAGGGTGCCGCGACGAATCTGGCGTCCAAGGGGGTGCGCTACGGCGAGGATCTCGGCGAGGCGGGTGTCCACGCGGACACGGTGGAGTCCGGGATGGCGCAGAGGTTCCTGGAGGACCAGCATCCGTCGCTCGACGACCTCAACCAGGGCGCCCGGAAACTCTCCGACGAGGATTTCGCCGACCTCGGCACCGAGCAGAAGCACGCGACGGCCTCTGGTGAGCTGTATGACGGGGCGCACAGGTTCCCGGACACGGACGCGGCAATTTCATACGGGAGGGACGTCTGGAACGAATACGCAGACAGCCTCCCCGAATCAACAAAGAAGTCGCTCTTGGACTATACGAACGACTTGGGTGAGCCGAATCCAAAAAACGCCACCTACCAGGAAATGAACGGATACCTCCGCGGCAACGCCGACCTGGGCACTCCGGACGTGCTCCGTAATATCGAGAACACGGACAAGGCACTGGCCGGAACCCCGGTGCCGCAGGACCTCACAGTGGTCCGCGGACAAGGCGTCGGCCACCTGGGCGCCAATGCACCCTCCCAGCTCGTTGGCAGAACGATCACAGACGAGGGCTACATGTCCACCTCGCTCGGCGACAACGGCGCCGTGCCCGCATTCGCGAACAAGGAAGGCATTTTGCACCTCCGGGTCCCTGCTGGAACTCCGGCACTATGGGTGGAGAATGTCGGCACGTTCGGTATGGGTGAGCGGGAGCTGCTCCTCGGACGCGGTACCTCGTATGAGGTAACTCGCGCCTTCCTGGAAAACGGCCAGTGGCACATCTACGGCAACGTACTGCCGAAGTAGCAGAAGAAGGAAAGCCAAGATGAACTCCGACCATGACGCCAAGCCCCGTTTCGTCAAGCGAACGACCAATCCTCGACTGCACGAGGACGACGGGGCGGGTCTGATCGTCTCCGGGGGGCCGCCACGCTACGCGTTCCGGACCAGCGGTCCCGTGCGCTACGTGGCTGTGGCCGACAACCAAAACGACCTGCTCGGCTACTTGTGGTTCAACGACGAGGACGAGGCGGCGAGTTGGGTCCCGATCAGGAAGAGAGGCGACGAAGGCGTCAACAAGGGCGCCGTATGGACGAGTCGGCTTGATGCGGCCAAGGTCCGCGGGCTCACGCCGTCCCAGGCAGTGACCGAGCTTGTCGAGCAGTGGCCTTCTGCCAACTCCTCGCACATTGTCCAGGGTTCCCTTGCCGAGGCTGCGAGCTTGCAGGCACTGAAAGAACTCGCGGGCCACCCCCTTGTGGAACGCGTCGGAAGGGCCGCTGCCGCCTCCCTCTTCGGTCTGGCCATCGGCGACGCCATGGGCTACCCCACCGAGTTCCTGAACATGGCGCAGATCACCGCGAAGTTCGGTCCGTGGCGCGAGATGGGCCTGCCGCTTTCCGAAGGTGACATCGTCCGGGTCAGTGACGACACACAGATGGCCCTGGCCGTCGGCGAAGCGCTGGTGGAAGCGAGCGGCGCCGGTGCCCCCGCCCCCGGAACCCGAAGGATCCGAGGGACCCGAGACGCGGCCGCAGCTGCCACTGCCCTCACCCCGGCCACGGTCGAAGCCACCCTGCGCAAGCACTTCGTGGCCTGGCTGCGCGACCCCGACAACAACCGCGCCCCCGGCCAGACCTGCCTCACCGCCTGCACCGACCTGGAACGCGGCCTGCGCTGGCAGGACGCCACCGTCCTCGGCTCCAAGGGCTGCGGCGCCAACATGCGCGTCACGCCGGTCGGTCTCATCCCCGGCCTGAGCGCCGAACAGCGGGCTGGAATCGCCCAGTTGCAGGCGGCCCTGACCCACGGCCACCCCACCGCGCTGGCGGCAAGCGACCTCACCGCCCACGCCACCTGGCTCCTGGCGCATGACTGCCCCCTCGCCGACCTCCTCCCCCGCCTCCGCGCCTACGCACAGGAGTCCCGCCACACGTACCACGCCGACTGGCTGGGCGATCTGTCCGCGAAGGCGGGCGCCCCGGACCCCCAGGCCTTCATCGCCTTCGGCTGGGACGAGTGCCTGCGCGCCCTGGACACGACAGAGGTCGCGCTGAACGCCATGGACCCGGAACGGGACCCGTCCGAGGCGGTCGGCGCCGGCTGGGTCGCCGAGGAGGCCCTCGCCACGGCCCTGTACTGCTTCCTGGTCGTCCGCGGCAACGCACGCGCATCGGTGATGCGCGCCTCCCACTCGTCCGGCGACTCCGACTCGATCGCGGCTCTGGCTGGAGCCTTCGCGGGAGCCAAACACGGCCTTCTGTACTGGGTACCGGAGTGGCGCGAGGCCCTGGAGTACAAGGACCGGATCAGCGCGCTGGCCGCCGTATGGGACAACGCGGCCTGATGGCGTCCGCCGCTTCTACGGCCCCTGCCGAGCGGGCGACGGCGTGGCTGGACCAGCTCTACGGCGGGCTCGTCGAGCTCGCCGTGCCGCGACCCGTACGGGAGACGGACACCGCCTGGCTGATGGCCTGCCGCACCCGGCCCCAGCCCGGCTTTCCCCGCACACCGATGCTGGCGGCCTCCGTGGTGGTCCCCAAGATCGGCGGCCATCCCTTCCACCCGGCCTCGGCCGCACCCCTCGCGGACATGGAACCGGTACCGCCGGAGGCGGCCGCTCACCGGGTCACCGGCCAGAACCGCCGTATCAACGCGCGGGGTTGTGTCGCCTCCGTCCACTCCATGATCGACGGCAACCCGTCGGTCGCCCTGCCCTGGCAGCCGTTCCATGAGGCGCCCGGCTGGTGGAGCCGGCTGAGACGGCGTTACCTTCCACGCTTCGCACCCGTACCCGTGGACGACTGGAGCGACGTCGTCCGGGCCGTCCGGGAACCGGGACCGGACACGCGTGGTGTGGTCTGGGTACGGCGGGAGGCCGATGGGCAGGAAGTCACCGGGAACCTTGTCTACGCCCACAACAACCGGGGCCAGGCCGTGTTCCTGGACGGGGTCACCGCCGCCCTGGCCCGGCTCGACACGGAATCGGTGCGGGAACTGGTTCTCCTACGAGCCCTGAGCCCTACTCCTCCGCCCAGTTCTCGGTGATCCGTTCCGCGACATCGCGCAGGAGGGTCACGAAGACGTTCACCAGGGGCGTGAGGGAGGTCTCGGTCGCGGTGACCACGTGCAGTCGGCGGTGCGGTCGGGGGTGGGCGAGTTCGCGGTGGGTGGTGCCGGGGACGTCGGTCAGGGCCAGGCGGGAGACGAGGGCGACGCCGATGCCGGTGCCGACGAGGGCCTGGGCGACGGCGTACGAGGCGGTCTGGAATCTGATCCTCGGGGTGAAACCGGCGTCGGCGACGCCCCGGTCGAACTGCTCGCGGGCCGCGTGACCGGCCAGGATGGTCACCCATGACTCGTCGCGCAGCTCCTCCAGGCGGATCGGGGCGCCGACGGGGTGCCGGGCGGCCAGCGGATGGTCGTCGGGGAGTACGACGACCATCGGGTCGAGCAGCAGAGTCTCGACGGTGACTCGCGGTGGCGGATCGGGAAGCTTGTCCCAGGACGCGATCACCGCGAGATCGAGCCGGCCCGCGGCGACCTCCTCCACTCCGTGTTCGGACTGCAGGTCCTCCACGGACACATCGGCGTCCGGATGCCGGTGGCGCAGCGCCGTCAGCGCGGGCGGGAGCAGGTGCACCGACGGGGCCTGGAAGGCTCCGACTCTCAGACGCAGCGACAGGTGCCCGAGCAGACCGGCCAACTCCGTTGTCGCCTGGGCCAGTTGCTCGTCGATGACCTGTCCGTGCCGGGCTAGGAGGCTGCCCGCGGGGGTGAGCGCCGCACCACGCGGTCCGCGCAGGACCAGCGGCGCCTGCCAGTCGCGCTCCGCCCTGGCCACCTGCTGCGTCACGGCCGCCGGGGTGAGGCCGAGCGCCTGGGCGGCCGCCGCGAGGGAGCCATGGCGTTCGATCAGGGCGAGCAAACGGAGCTGTCCGGGGTCCTGCATTCAATAATCTTAATGCCGGGTCGACAATCATCGCCTTCTCTATACGCCGCGCTCGCGCCAGCCTGGTCGGACAGAACAGGCAAGGAAGTCCCCGCGGAAAGGCCGGTCGACGTGCCCACCCATCTCCCCCTCTTCGTGATCACGACCTGGCTGCTGGCGATGCTGCCGGGGGCGGGGCAGGCGTTCATGATCCGGCAGACCCTGGAGGGCGGTCTCCGCCCGGCGCGGGCGGCCATCACCGGGAACGCCACGGGACTGGTGCTCTGGTCCACCGCTGCGGCGGCCGGGCTGTCCGCGGTCCTGCTGGCCAACCCCGCCGCCTACACGGTCGTACGGGTGGCGGGCGGCCTCGTCCTGATCGTCCTCGGCGTCAGCACGCTCCAGGCAGCCCGCCGGACGGACCCCGAGTCGCCCGCGAACTCCCCGACGGGGCCGACGAGTTGGTGGACCTCGTACGCGGCGGGACTCGGTACGAATCTCGGCAACCCCAAGGCCGGTGTCTTCGCGGTCTCCGTACTGCCCCAGTTCGTCACGGCCCGCGGACCCGTCCTGCTCACGACCATCGCCCTCGGGGTGCTGTGGGGGCTGGTCAACGCCTGCTGGTACCTGCTGTTCACCTGGGCCGTGAGCAAGGGGCGCGCGTTGGTGACCCGCCCTGCGGTACGGCGGTGGCTGAGCATCGTGACGGGCGCGGTGCTGTTGGTGCTTGGAGTGGCGGTGGCGGGAGGCGTGTGACGCCTAGTCATCCCAGCCCGAACTCGCACCACACCACCTTCCCCAACTCCCGCTCCCCCACCCCCCACTTGTCCGCGAACGCGGCGACCAGCATCAGGCCCCGGCCGCTGTCCGCGTCCAACTGCTTGTACGGGGTGCGGACCTTGCGGAGTTCGTGCGTGCCGCTGTCGTGGACCTCGACGCGGAGAACTCCGTCGGGGTGCAGGGAGAGGTGGAGGGCGAAGCCTCGGCCCGGTGGTGCGCCGTGGAGGATCGCGTTCGTCGTCAACTCGCTTACGCAGAGCAGCGCGTCATCCATGCGGGCCGTGACGGACCAGGACGTGAGGGTCTCTCGGGTGAAGTCGCGGGCCAGGGCGATCGATCTGCGGTCGCGGCGGTAGAACGCCTCGCGGGTGTGGCCCTGTTGGAGTTGTTCGTTCATGGGGCCACTGTCACAGGCAGTCACTATCGTGGGTCAGTGAGTGAGGTCGTAGTTTTCATTGCTACGACCTCACTACGACGACTTCGGGTGTGCGCGGGGGAAAGGGACACGCATGCAATCGGCGAAGAGGCCTAAGAAGGTCGGGGTTTGGGCAGCGGTCGGCGGGCTTGTAGCTCACTACCGGAAGAAGGCGCGGCTCACTCAGGAGCAGTTCGCCGAGATCGCCAGCCTGCACGTGGACACCATCAGGTCCATTGAGCAGGGACGGCTTCCGCTCCTGGAGGACCGGGCCGGTGAGTTCGACGAACTGCTCGGGACGGGCGGGGCGTTGGTGGCGCTGCTCAGGAAGCTGCCGGTGCGGGAACGGATGCCGGAGTTCGCTCAGGGGTTGGCCGACAATGAGCAGGAAGCGCTCAGCATCCTGTCGTATCAGAGTCTGGTGGTTCCTGGGCTTCTTCAGACCAGGGACTACTGTCGCGCCGTCTTCGGATACCGGTATCCACGGCTCGGGGACGAGACGGCTGAGCAGTGGGTGGACAACCGGATGGAACGGCAGTTGATCTGGCAGCGTGAGCAACCGCCCGTGGGCCACTTCATCATCGAGGAGAGCGTTCTGCGGAGGCAGGTCGGCGGCCCGGAGGTAATGCGGGCCCAGATCCGTCAGATCCTGGACTTCACCGAACCGGTGAACATGGGTATGCAGGTCATGCCCATGGACCGGACGCCGCACGCCTGTCTCGACGGTCCTATGGTGCTGCTGGAGACCCCCCACCACGAGCGCCTGGTCTGGCTGGAGGTACAGCGCGCCAGCTTTCTCGTCGATGATCCCGACGAGGTCAGCGACTATCACCACAAGTATGGAATGCTGCGGTCTCAGGCCCTCACTCCTGACGAGAGTGCGCGCCTCTTGGAGAGACTGCTAGGAGACTGATGAACACCATGGACGCGCTGGCGTGGTTCAAGTCCAGCTACAGCGGCAGCGAGGGCGGCAACTGCCTCGAAGTCGCCTACGCCTGGCGGAAGTCCACCTACAGCGGCAGCGAAGGCGGCGACTGCCTCGAAGTAGCCGCCCACCCCTCCGCCATCCACATCCGTGACTCCAAGGCCAACCCCGTCGGTCCAATCCTCACCGTCTCCCCCACCGCATGGACCGGTTTCCTCGGCGAAGTCACGCGTCCCGCAGTTTGAACAACATCCCTCCCACCCCCAACAACCCCACCGCGTAAGCCGCCAGCACCCCCAGCCCCGGCCACGGGCCGATCGCCAGCACGTCCAGGTTCTTGGTCGACTGGATGGACAGGGCCGCCGGCATCGGGGCCCAGCGTTGCAAACGGTGTTGCCAGGTCGGGGAGTTGAAGAGGTGGGACAGGACCGGGACGACGTAGAGGATGGCCAGGCCGAGGGTGATCGAGCCTGCCGTGTCGCGGAGCAGGGTCGCCAGGGACAGGCCCAGGAGCGTGACGAGGATCAGGAGTAGTACCGAGCCCGCCGTCGCTCGGAGGGTCGCGCCGTCCGTCAAGGTCGGGAGTGGGTAGCCCGTCGACGCCTTGAAGTTGTTCGCCGGGAGGATCAGGCGGGCGAGGCCCAGGGAAGACAGCACTCCCAGTGCTCCCGCCACCCCCGTGAGCAGTGCCAGTACCGCCGACTTCGCCGCCAGCACCCGCCACCTCCCCGGCATCGCCGTGAGCGTCGCGCGGATCGTGCCCGTGGCGTACTCCGCGCCCATCGACAGGACGCCCAGGACCAGGCAGGTCGCCTGGCTCAACTGGATGCCGGTGAGGCTCAGTTTGACCGTGTCCTCGTGGCAGTCCGTCGGGGACGGGCACACCATGGTCGTCACCGACGAGACCGCCGCCGCGCCCAGCGCCAGCGTCAGCGCGAAGGTTGCCGCGAGGAGCCACCAAGTGCTGGGCAGCGTACGGAGTTTGGTCCACTCGGCGTGCAGATGCCTCATGCGTCCCTCCTGCGGACCGTCCATGCCGCGAGCAGGAGTGCCGCCGCCGCGTAGGCCACCAGTACCGCCAGGCCGTTGTACGGGGAGAGGGGGTAACAGCCCGCCTCCGGTAGGCAGTTGTGCTGGACCTGCGGGTAGTACGTCACGCCCTGCTGGACGGCGAAGGCCGCCGCCGGGGTCACCCGTAGCAGCCACTGCGCCACGCCGAGCGGGAGGGCGAAGGACAGGATCTGCGGGAGGATCACCAGGACCACGAGCGTGGCGATCGTGCCGGCGCTGTTGCGCAGCACCACCCCCAGCGACAGGGCCAGGACCGCGACCAGGGAGAGCAGTACTGCGCTGCCCACCACCGCCCGCAGGGCCGGGTGATCCAGGAGGGAGAAGTCGGGGTACTCGGGGGGCTTGAAGCCGTTGGAGTGCAGGGCGCGTTGGGCCAGCGTGAAGCCGACCGCCGTGGCCAGCAAGCCTGTTGTGAAGGTGATCGCGCCGATCACCGTCGCCTTCGCCGCCAGCACCTTCAGCCGGGACGGCGTCGCCGTGAACGTCGTACGGATCAGGCCCCGTTTGTATTCCGTCGTCACGAAGAGCGTGCCCAGGGCGACCATGAAGAGGAGGCCGACGAAGATTCCCTGGAAGCTCATCTGGACGATGTCGGGGATGGTCTCGTCGGGGGCGATGTCTCCCCGGCCGGTGAGGGTGTAGGTGCCGGCCGGCGTGACCGTCGTCGTGCCCGGACGCCTGTTGTCCGGTGAGCCGTTGAGGGCGGGGCCGCCGATGTCCGTGGCCGTCCAGGTGCTGTCGGTGGACTTGCCCTGGAGGGTGAGGTGGTCGAAGGTGCCGGTGGCCTCGCCGCTGCCCGCGGTCTCGCTCGAACCGCCGAAGGAGCGGCGGACGACCTGGTGGTTGGGGGTTCCCAGGAACAAGCCCACCTGGACCGTCGTGGGCAGCCCGTCGAGCCGTACCGTGCCGACGCGGTTCCATTGCCGACCGTCCACCGACTCGTAGGCGGTCAGGGTGTCGCCCGCCCTCTTCAGGCGGAGCCACTGCGGGGCCTGCGTCAGGTCGCTGCTCGGGCCCGACTTGTCGTGGGTGAAGTTCCACTGGAGGCGGACGCCGTGGCCGGGGGTCGCCATCACCGCCGCGTACGAAGAGCCCTGCTTCAGGCTCGACTTGACGATGATCCCGGCCTTCGCCCAGGGTTCCAGCGCCTTGCCGTCGGTGCTCTTCAGCCCGGTGACCCGGGCCGTGACGGTGCCGTCGCCGGTCAGCGGGCGGTGGTTGAAGCGGAAGGCGTCGTTGACGACCTCGCCGCCCGGGCCCGTCACGACCGGGGGGCCGCCGCTCGTGCTGGAGCCGCTCGCGCCCAGCTCACAGACCACGACGGTGACCACGGCCGCCACCGCCAGCACCAGCAGCCAGGCCCGCACCGTCCAGAACTTCGTCCACTCCGCGCGCAGGAGCCGTAGGAAGCCCGCGCGGGCGGGGTGCAGCGCCGAGCGGTACGGCGTCGTCGTCCTCGTGGGTGTCGTCGTCATCACCGGGTCACCTCGTCCGTCCCCGTCGCCGCCGCCGATGTGAACTCGACCGCGTCCCGGGTGAGTTCCATGTACGCCTCCTCCAACGTCGCCCGGTGCGCGCCCACTTCGGCGAAGGGGACCCGGGAGGCGGCCAGCAGTTCCACGATCCGTTCGGCGGGGAGGCCGGTGACGGTGAGGGTGTCGCGGTCGGTGACGGCCACCGTGCCGCCCTCCCTGGCGAGGAGTTCCATGGCTTCCGTACGGCTGCTCGTGCGCAGGCGCACCCGGTCGCCGGAGGCCGCCGCGAGGAGGTCGGCGACCGCCGTGTCGGCGATCAGGCGGCCCCGGCCGATGACCACCAAGTGGTCGGCGGTGTCTTCGAGTTCGCTCATCAGGTGGCTGGAGACCAGGATCGCGCGGCCCTCGGAGGCGAGGTGGCGCAGGAGGGTGCGGATCCACTGGATGCCCTCGGGGTCCAGGCCGTTGACCGGTTCGTCGAGGAGGAGGATCGGCGGGTCGCCGAGCAACGCGGCGGCGATGCCGAGGCGTTGGCGCATGCCGAGGGAGTAGCCGCCGGCCCGACGACGGGACGCGTCCACCATGCCGACCTGTTCGAGGACCTCGTCCACCCGCCGCATCGGCAGGCCGTGGGAGTGCGCCAGCCAGCGGAGGTGGTCGCGGCCCCGGCGGGCGGGGTGCAGGGCGGCGGCGTCCAGGAGGGCGCCGACCTCCAACAGCGGGGTGCGCAGGGCCTGGTAGGGGCGTCCGCCGATCAGCGCCTGGCCCTCGTCGGGAGTGTCCAGGCCGAGCAGGGATCGCATGGTGGTGGACTTGCCCGCGCCGTTGGGCCCGACGAAGCCGGTCACCGTGCCGGGCTCGACCGTGAAGGAGAGGCCGTCGACCGCGAGGGTCCGGCCGAACCGCTTGCGTAGCTCGCGGACTTCGATGGTTGCGTCGCTCATGGTGAGGGAGGCTAGGGGCGGCCGGTGCCGCGCGTCGTCACGCGGGAGGGGTCCCTCGCGAGGGGGACGCCGCCGGGGAAGGGGGTCTGCACAATGACGGAGTGGGTGACAGGAGTGCGGGTGTGCGGGCGGTGACGTCCCGGTGGCGGACCGCCGAAGCCGGCACTCGTGCCCTGGTCGTGCGGGTCGCCCTCGGCGCCCTCGGTGTGCTCGCCGTCTCCGAAGTCCTCGTCCGGGGCACCGACTTGGCCGGTGGTTTCGCCGCCCTGCTGCTGCTCGCCCTCTCCTCCACCCTGCCCCTCGCCTTCGTCCTCGGGACCGAGCGTCTCGCCCGGAGCTGCGCGGCCCTCGCGCTCAGCGCCTCCTGCGTGCTCTCGCTGGTGCCCTTCGGAGAGCTCACCGCGGGCGGAGTGGTGGCCCAACTGGTGTGCGTGTACGTGCTGGGCCGGACCGGCGCCACCCGGCTCGGCGGGCTGCTCGTCCTGCCGTACGTCGTGATCGCGCTCGGCAGCCGCGAGGGCCCGACCCGGATCGTCGCGGTGCTCGTGGCGACGCTCGCCTCCGCCGCCGCGGCCACCGGCATCGCCCACCAGGTGCGCAGCACCGCACTGGCCCACAGCGTGACCGAACAGGCCTTCGCGGACACTCTCCTGGAGCATGCCGCCCGGGGTGAACGGGCGCGTATCGCACGGGAGTTGCACGACGTCGTCGCGCATCACATCTCGATGATCGCCGTCCAGGCGGAGACCGCCCGGCTCACCACGCCCGGCCTTCCGGCCGAGGGCGCCACCCGGCTGCTCGCCATCGGCGACACCGCGCGCACCGCGCTCACCGAGATGCGGCGGTTGCTGGGCGTGCTGCGGGAGGACGCGGACACGGGGGTCCAGCGGCGCCCCCAGCCCGGCCTCGGTCAGCTGATGGAACTCGTCGACGCGTCCCGGGACGCGGCCGGTTCCCGTACCCGGCTCATCGTCAGCGGCCCCATCACCCCGCTCGACCCCGGCATCGAGGTCACCGCGTACCGGATCGTCCAGGAGGCCCTCACCAACGCCCGCCGACACGCGCCCGGTGCCGCCGTGGACGTGGAACTCCGTTACGGGGACGAGGACTTGGCGGTGCGGGTGCGGGACAACGGTCCCGGGCCCGCGTCCGACGGCGCGGGCCACGGTCTGCTGGGGATGCGCGAGCGGGCCGCCACCGTCGGGGGCACGCTGCTCACCGGGCCCGCTCCCGGCGGCGGTTTCCTCGTCGAGGCACGGCTGCCCGTCAAGCCCGCGGAGGAGGCATGACCATCCGTATCGTCGTCGCCGACGACCACGAGCTGGTCCGGGTCGGATACGCCGGACTCCTCGCCACTCAGGGCGACTTCGCGGTCGTCGGCACGGCCCGCGACGGCGCCGAGGCGGTGAGTGTCTGCCGGGAGCACCTGCCCGACGTGGTGCTGATGGACGTACGCATGCCGGTCATGGACGGCATCGAGGCCACCGCGCGGCTCCAAGGGCCGCACGCGCCACGGGTGTTGGTGCTGACCACCTTCGACCTCGACGAGCATGTCTACGACGCGCTGGCCGCCGGTGCCAGCGGGTTCCTGCTCAAGGACGTTACGGCCGAGCGGCTCTTCGAGGCGGTCCGGGTCGTCGCCGCCGGTGAGGCGCTGCTCGCGCCCGGCATCACCCGGCGGCTGATCGCCGAGTTCGCGCGGCTGCGGCCTAAAGCGCCCACCCAGGGCACGCTGGACGTGCTCACCCCGCGCGAGACCGATGTGCTGCGGCTGCTCGCCGAGGGCCTGTCGAACCCCGAACTCGCCGGACGGCTGCATGTCGGCGAGGAGACCGTGAAGACGCACGTCAGCCGCATCCTGTCCAAGCTGGGGCTGCGCGATCGTACGCAGGCCGTGGTGATGGCCTACGAGACGGGACTCGTGGTGCCCCGGACGGGCTGACGGCGGGCGCGCTGCACCGGCAGCACCCACCACGCCGACGCCACCGACAGCACCGCGCCGACCGCGATCCCTTCGAGGCGGGTGGGCAGCAGGTGCAGGGTGTCCTGCCCGAAGTAGCCGAGGAGGAGGGCCAGGGCGCAGGTCATACCGGTCGCCCAGTAGGCGTAGTTGAGGGGGCGCAGCCACAGCGCGACCGTGAGGACGGCGAACATCAGCGCCACGGAGGCGTCGCCGGTGATGCCGAGGGCCTCGACACCCGCGGCCAGCAGCGTGCCCACGGAGGCCCCGGCGAGCCGCTCGATTCCCTTGCGCAGTACGTCCGTTCGGCCGCGGTTGCCGCTCGCGGCGACGTACGCGGTGAGGACCACCCACGGCCAGTGGTCGGCGAAGAGGAGATGCCCGAGGGCGAAGGCGGCGGCGATCCCGGCCGCCATCTGGAGGGCCATGCGGGTGCTGGGGCGGGGGTGGAGGCGGTACCGGCGCGGCGGCTGTTCGGGGGCGGGCTCGGTGCGCCAGGGCCCGAACCGGTCCCCCAGCCCCTGCACCAGCCACACCACGCCGCACGCCAGCGCCCCGATCAGCGCCGACCAGCCCCAAGTGACCAGCTCGCTCTGGGCTTTGGGCGGCAGCGCGGGGCCGGGTACGACGAGCAGGGCCACGAGCGGGAGGGCCAGCAGGGTGCCGGCCTTGGTGGCGGCGGGGCCGTAGCGACGGATCCAGATGGCGAACGCCATGCCCGCCGTGTAGACGGCGGCGCCGAGCACGTAGTGGGAGGCGAGCAGCCGGCCGAGAAAGATCGAGGCACCGGCCGTGACGGGCAGCACGCCGAGCGCGGTCAGCCTGCGGCGAGTATCGGCGGTCCGCTGGGAGGAGGACAGGGTGAGGCTCAGCGCGACCGCGAGAACCAGCACATCGGTGTGCAGGCCCGCGACACCTTCCAGCCAGAGGGCTGTGCCCCAGCAGAGCAGCACGGCGGTCATCGTCAGGCCAGCTTCGTACGCGTTACGTATTAGTTTTGCGGTCACTATTCATACAGTACGGGGATCCACAGGCTGTGGATAGTAAGTATTCGCGTACGATATCTGCCATGGACGATCTCTCCGAAGCCGCCCGGATCCGACGTGGTGTCGTACGGCTGAACCGGCGACTGCGGCAGGAGCGCGGCGGGGAGGGCCGGCTCACTCCGAACCAGTTGATCGTGCTCGGGCATCTGTACCGGCACCGGTCGGCGACTCCCGGCGAGGTCGCGGCGGCCGAGCGGCAGCGGCCGCAGTCGCTCACCCGGGTCTTCGCCGAACTGGAGGCGGAGGGGCTGATCGAGCGGGAGCCGAGCGCGGTGGACCGGCGCCAGTCCGTGCTCACACTGTCGGCGGAGGGGCGGCGGGCGCTGGAGCTGGACATGGCCGAGCGCGATGTGTGGCTGGAGGCTGCTCTGACATCGCTCAGCGAGACGGAGCGCGGGCTGCTGATGCTGGCGGCGGCCGTGATGGAGCGGCTGGCGGATTCCGAAGGGCCGGAGGTCTGAGCTTGAGTTTCAGCCTCTGCCTTGAGGGTGAGCGGGCCGATGATCGAGTGGTGGAAGCACCCGGCGCGGGGCCTCAGCGTTGCTCTGAAGATGGCTGTAGAACGCGCGCTACGCGGCGGACCCTCGGACAGGATGGGCGGGTGATCGACTACGACTACGAGGCCCGGAACTACGACGCGTCCCGAGGCGGTGAACCGAGAGCCCGGGCCGCGGCAGACGCGGTGGAACTGCTGCTGCCCCAAGGGCCTTGCTCGATCCTGGACATCGCCTGCGGCACGGGCATGGTGACCAGAAGGCTGCTGCGTCCGGAGCGGGTGGTGGTGGGCGTCGACCGTTCACCCGGGATGCTGCGGCTTGCCGGGCAGCGGATTCCGGGGAGTGTCGTGCGCGGCGACGCCATGCGGCTGCCGTTCGTGTCGGACGGGGTAGACGCCGTCGTGATCGTGTGGTTGCTGCATCTGTTGCCGGACCCCGCATCGGTGTTGGCCGAGGCGGTCAGGGTGTTGCGGCCCGGCGGAGTGCTGATCACCACCGTCGACAAAGACGACGCGTACTTCGTCGAGGACAGCGACATCGCCCAGGTCACGGCGGAGTTGCGGCGCCAGTACGCGCCCCGGGTCCCCGATGATTCCGCCCAGGTGCTTGATTGGGCGGCAGAGCATGGGCTGGGTCTCGCAGCGCGGACCGTCTTCCCCGGAACGGGGCAAGGCCGCAGCCCGCGCAGATGGCGGGAGGTGATCGAGGCGGGCCACATCCCCTGGTGCTCGCACGCGACTGCTGACCAGGTGACCGACGTACACCGACGGCTCGCGGAGCTTCCGGACCAGGACACGGCACGCCCGGACCCGCTGTACCAGCTCATCGCCCTGAAGGCGTGACCTTGCGCGGCGGTTCAGAAACCCCCGCCGAAGTCCCCGCCGCCTCCCCCGTCCCCTCCGCCGAAGCCCCCGCCGTCGAACCCGCCGCCGAAGTCCCCGGGGTCGAAGTCCGCCCCGGACACGTCCCCGCCGTCGTAGCCCCCGCTGCCGAAGTCGCCGTAGCCGGTGCCGTAGTCGGACGCGTAGGACGGGGTGGACATCATGCTGCCCAGCAGGGTGCCGACGAGGAGGCCGGGGAGGAGGCCGCCGCCGAAGTAGCCGCCCGCCCAGGGGCCGTAGGCCGGACCCGCGTCCCAGTAGGGGCGGCGGCCGTAGTCCGTGTCGACCTCGCGGATCATCGGGTCGTGGCCGTCGGCGAGGCGGGCCTGGTCGGCCGCGCAGACCGGGACCGAACGGGGTGCTCCACCGGCCGGGGTCCAGGTGGCGTCGGCGACCGAGGGGCCGTGGCGCGGGTCGAAGAAGCACGGGGCCCGGCGCTCGGGCAGCGGGCGGCCCTCGCGGCGGGCGGCGAGCTGCGCGAGCGAGAAGCGGCCGTCCTCCAGGGCCTGGGTGACGGACCGGACGTCCTCGGGTTTCGTCGCCGCCGCCATGTACGACTTGGCCTGTTCATAGGCGTCGAGGGCGCGCTCGTAGTCGGCGCGCATCGCGTCGTCGGCGGCCGGTTCCGCCGGGTGGAAGTCGAGGCGGTCCAGTTCCTCGCCGAACGCGGTGATGTCCTCGTCGACCACCACCCGCAGCTTCTCCAGCGCGGCCCGCTGCTCCTCCTCGCGGCGGCGACGGCTGCGCCGGACCAGGGTGTACGCCCCCGCGCCACCGGCCACCAGGACACCGGCCGCGACGATCAGCGCCGTGCCGGAGACTCCGTCCGAGGACGAGGAAGAACCCCAGGACGCGGGTGCCGAGCCGCCCATGTTGGCGAGGGCGCGGTCGGTGAAGTCGTCGAGCTGGGTCTTCGCGTCCTCGCCCTGGACGCTGGCGACCAGGTTCTTCACGGCGTTGTTGGACAGCACCGAGGAGTCGGCGCGGGCGTCGAAACGGTCGCCGAGGCGGATCGCGTAGAGGCCGGTGACGCCGGTCGCGGTGCGGAGGTTGGTGAAGAGGTTCGCCGTCGGGTAGTCGGCGGGCAGGACCGCGACGAACACCGGCTTGTCGGCCTTCTTGATCCGCTGCGCGAGGGCGTCGGCATCGGCGGACGACAGGGAGGACGTACCCGGGTCGACATAGACGGGGCCCTTGCGCAGGGCCTGGCCGATCGCCGAGACGCCGGTGTCCGCGGCGGCCGGGGACGCCATGGTCAGGGTGGCGAGCAGCAGGGCCAGCAGCAGCCCGGGGAGGCTTCGGGTCCGGATCACGGCCTTCATGATTCGACGCTACCCGAAGCCTCCCGAGCTGGTCATTCGTGGCGGTCGGCTAGGCCGCCCGGTAGGCCTCCTCCAGCTTCTTGACGGCCGCCGCGTACTTACCGGTCAGCAGCAGATGGTCCGCGTCGGCGAACGGCTTCGAGACCGCCGCCGTGATGTTCTGGCCCACCTTCTGCTGGACGATCAGCCGCGCCTCGGTGACGATCGCCTTGCCCGTCGCCGCCGACCGGGTCTTCCCCGCGGCGGCCTCCAGTGCCCTCAGGGTGGACGAGCCGCCCGTCGGCGTCTTCTTCACGGTCGTCAGGCCCCAGCCGTACGGGAACTGCGGATCGTACGTCGTGTCGCCGACGTTGATCGGCAGTTGGGCCTCCGACTTCGGCCAGGTGACCGGGAGTTGACCGGTGAAGGAGCGCTTGCCGTAGAGGACGTCGGCCACGCCGTCGCCCTCCGTGCCGGGCAACCAGGAGGCGACCAGGGCGTCGATCTTCGGGAGTTGGCCGCCGATGAGCTGCGGGCGCCCGGAGACGATCAGCACCGCGCACTTCATCGCCGCGCACACCTTGTCCACGGCCGCTTGGTCGGCCGGGGTGAGGGTGAGGTCGTTGCCGTTGCCGACATCGCCGACGCCCTCGGCGTACGGGGTCTCGCCGACGACGACCACACCGACGTCGTAGCCGCTGGTCGGGGCGGAGGCGTCCTTGGAGTAGGTGACGTCACCGCCGGCGTTCTTCATGCCCTGGAGGATGGTCGTGCCGGTGGTGTTGGTGCCGGACGCGCCCTGCCAGGTGATGGTCCAGCCGCCGGTCTGGTTGCCGAGGTCGTCGGCGTTGGACCCGGCGACGTAGACCTTCTGCGACTTCTTCAGCGGAAGGACACTCCCCGCGTTCTTCAGCAGCACCTGCGACTCGGCCGCCGCCTGCCGTGCCACGGCCCGGTGCGAAGTCGAGCCGATCTCGGCCGCGTTGCTCGTGTCGGCGTACGGCTTCTCGAAGAGACCGAGCTTGAACTTCTGGGTGAGGATGCGCGATACGGCGTCGTCGATCCGCTTCTGGCTGACGTGGCCCGCCTTCACCTCGGCGATGAGCGTCGAGGTGAAGTCCTTGTAGCTGTACGGAACCATCATCATGTCGACGCCCGCGTTGACCGCCGTGTCGACGTGCGAGGCGTAGTCGCCGGGGAGTTGGTCGATGGCGTTCCAGTCGCTGATGACGAAGCCGTCGAAGCCCATGCGGTTCTTGAGGACGCCGTTGATCATGTCGGCGCGGGCGTGCATCTTCACCGGGCCCAGGCCGTCGCCGACGATGTCGAGCGAGGAGTAGGACGGCATGACCGTGCCGATGCCCCGGTCGACGGCCGTCTGGTACGGGGCCAGGTGGATGGCTTCGAGCTGCTGGCGGGTGACGGTGGTGACGCCCTGGTCGATGGTGTACGTGCCCGTCGTGGAGGAGCCGTACGCGGTGCCGCCGTCGCCGACGAAGTGCTTGGCGGTGGCGAGGACCTTGTCGTCGTCCTTCAACTGCTTGCCGTTCGCGGCGCCTTGAAGGCCCTGGATCATGGTCTCCATGGACTGGACGAGCGCCGGGTCCTCGCCGAAGGACTCGTAGGAGCGGCCCCAGCGTTCGTCACGGGTGACGCAGAGGCAGGGTGCGAAGTCCCAGGGGACGCCGGTCGCGCGGACCTCGCTGGCCGTCACTGTGCCTGTCTTCTCGGCGAGTTGAGGGTCGCGGGTGGCACCGATGCCGATGTTGTGCGGCATGATCGTGGCGCCGGCCAAGTTGTTGTGGCCGTGCACGGCGTCGACGCCGTAGATCAGCGGGATCTGGAACCGCGTTGCCTGCGCCCGGAGTTGGAACGAGTCGATCATCTGCGCCCAGGCCGCGGCCGTGTTGGGCGTCGGGGTCGAGCCGCCGCCGGAGAGCAGCGAGCCGAGGTCGTAGGTGGCGATGTCACCGCCGGTGCCCACACCGCCGCGCTCGGCCTGGGTCATCTGCCCGGCCTTCTCCTCCAGCGACATGCGCTTCACCAGGTCGGCGACGCGCTTCTTGATCGGCAACTTGCTGTCCAGGTACGGCAGTCCGTGCGCGTCGACGACGACCTGCGGGGTCTCGGTCGGGGCCTTGGCGCCGGTGACCGTGAGCTTCAGCGGGATCGTCTCGGCGTTCTCGGCGGACCTGTCCTTGAGGGTGCGGACCTTGACGGTCTGCGTGGTGCCGGACGCGGTGCCCGCGGGGAAGGTGAGGGTGCCGGAGACCGGGGTGTAGTCCTTGCCGGAGGTGGCGGTGCCGCCGTCGGAGGCGTAGGCGACGGTCACCGGGTCGTCGAGCGGGACGGCGCCGGTGGTGGCGACGGTGACCTTGACGGTGGCCGTGCTGCCCTCCTTCACCGGGTAGACGGCGGAGTCGGTGGTGACGTTCGCGCGCAGGGACTGGTCGGCCTTGCCGTACAACTCGACTTCGTCCATGGCGAATTGGCCGTGCACTCCGACCGGGAGGGTGACCGCGTAGCCCCACATCTGGGTGAGACCGAGGACGTGGTCGATACCGCCGACGGGCTGGTAGTCGGTGCGGTAGACGAAGTCCGCGAACGGGATCTCGATCTGCTTCCAGCCGGTGAAGTCGTCCGTGAAGGACGTCGTCCACAGCTCGGAGGCCTCGCCGTTGGTGCCGCCGTCCTTGATCTCGAAGTTGGTCTTCTTGCCGTTGTTCTGGCCGTCCCACCAGAACCGGATGCCCTGGTGGGCGGACCAGTCGTGGCCGGGCTCGGTCGCGGCGTAGTCGTGGGTGAAGCCGCCGTAGCCGCTGATGTCGTAGGTGCCGGTCAGTACCTTGTCGCCCTCGGGGGCGTCGGGTCTCGCGGTGAGGGCGAGTTGGGGCGGGTCGTCGGTGTCGCCGCCCCAGGTGAAGATGCCCTCGGCGGGCTGGCTCGCGAAGGGCACCTCGCCCTCGAAGCGGTCGACAGGGGTGGGGGCTGGGTCGGCGGCGGCCGCCGCCTGGGACACGGCGGCCGGTGACAGCAGCACGGCGCACAGGGCGGTGGAAACGAGCAGGGCGGTTCTTGGCATGGACCTTCCCTCGGCTCTGGGGCTCTGGTTCACTCTGGTTCGCACAGTTCACTCATGACTTAGATCACGCCGTGAGTTAACTAACGGCCCGAAGACCCGTCAAGACGTCTCGTCAGGAAGGGCTAACGCAACCATGTCCAGGAGAACCCCCCGCACGGCCCGGCTGCTGCTCGCCGGACTGCTCTCCGTGGCCGGCTTCACCGCGGCCGTACCCCCCGCACACGCGGCCGGTGAACAGGTCACCGCCTGGCTCACCACCACCGACGACGCCGCCGGACGCCATGTCACCCGCGGCCTCCAGGCGCAGGCCCCGTTCGCCTTCTCGTCCGGGACGGGCGGCAGCGGCGAGAACATCACCGTCGACGAGAACACCCGCTATCAGACCTTCACCGGCGGCGGCGCGTCCTTCACGGACACGGCCGCCTGGCTGATGAACAGCAGCGGGGCGCTGTCGACGGCGACCCGGAACGCGACCATGACCAAACTGTTCTCGCCGACCGACGGCATCGGCCTGTCGTTCCTGCGCAATCCGATGGGCGCCTCGGACCTCGCGCGGTACGGCTATTCGTACGACGACGTCGCGGCCGGCCAGACCGACCCCAACCTCAACTCCTTCTCGATCGCGCACGACCTCGCGGACGTCGTGCCGCTGACCAAGCAGGCGCTCAGCCTCAACCCCTCTCTGACTGTCATGGCCTCGCCATGGACGGCACCCGCCTGGATGAAGGACAGCGGCTCGCTCAACGGCGGCTGGCTGAAGTCCGAGGACTACGGCGCCTACGCCAACTACTTCGTCAAGTACCTCCAGGCGTACAAGGACCAGGGCGTTCCGGTGTCGTACGTGACCGTCCAGAACGAGCCGACGTGCTGCTCCGGCTATCCGTCGATGAGCTGGAACGCGTCCGGGCTCGCCTACTTCACGAAGAGCGAGCTGCTGCCCAAGCTCAACGCGTCCGGCCTGACCACGAAGGTGCTCGCGCACGACTGGAACTGGGACGTCTACGACTCCTACGCGGCCTCGACCGTGGACGACGCGGCGGTCCGCTCGAACCCGAACTTCGGCGGGATCGCCTGGCACGGCTACGGCGGTGACGTCACCAAGCAGACCACCGTGCACAACCAGTACCCGACGCTGGACGCCTTCGGCACCGAGCACTCCGGCGGCACCTGGATCGCCAACCAGCAGCGCGAGGACATGAACAACATCATCGACTACACCCGCAACTGGGCGAAGTCGGTGACCAAGTGGTCCCTCGCGGTGGACCAGAACATGGGCCCGCACAACGGGGGTTGCGGCACCTGCACGGGCCTGATCACCGTGCACAACGGCGACGGCGCGAGCGGCACGGTGGACTACACGGTCGAGTACTACACGATGGGCCAGCTCACGAAGTTCGTCCGGCCGGGCGCCCAGCGGATCGCGTCCACGGCGTCCACCAACGTGCCCAACGTGGCCTGGCGCAACCCGGACGGATCGAAGGCCCTGATCGCCTACAACGACGCGTCCACCGCGAAGACCGTCACCATCAACTGGGGCGGCCAGCACGCGACTTACTCCCTCCCCGGCAAGACGTCCGCCACCTTCACCTGGTCGGGGACACAGTCCGGCGGCGGCAGCCAGACCGGCGCGTTCGTCGGCCTCGCGAGCAAGTGCCTCGACGTGGCCGGGGGTTCGACCACCAACGGCACGGCCGTACAGCTCTACGACTGCAACGGCTCGACCGCGCAGCAGTGGACCGTGGGGACCGACGGCTCGGTGCGGGCGCTCGGCAAGTGCCTCGACGTGACGTCGGCCTCGACTGCGGACGGGGCGAAGGTGCAGTTGTACGACTGCAATGGAAGCGGTGCGCAACAGTGGTCGTACAACTCGGCCACCGGTGATGTGGTGAATACGGCGGCCGACAAGTGCCTTGATGTGACCGGCAATTCGTCGGCGAACGGGGCACGGGCACAGATCTGGACGTGCACGGGGGCCGCGAACCAGAAGTGGCATCTTCAATAGGGGAGTTATGAAACGTACTCGGGGGGCGGCGGCCGTGCTGGGCACGGTCGCCGGTGCGTTGGTGTTGAGCGGGTGCGCTGCCGTCGATCTGCCGCTGGCCGGGGTGCGGCTCGGGGCCGACGGAATGCCGTACGCCCTGATCCGGCCGTGCGGGGACGACGACTACCAGTCCCCGTCGCTCGACGGGTGGGCCGGGGGTGCCGAGGAGGGGCCGGTCACCACGGGGTGGGACGTGCGGAAGGAGAAGCTGAGCGGGGACGCGGAGTTCGCGCTGTTCTCGCCGCCGGCCACCTGGCAGGCCCGGCACCGGGGCGAGCAGCGGCTCCTGCCGAAGCACCACTACGTGCTGAGCTTCGGGCACTACATCACCGGCGACTCGTACAACGGGATCGCCGCCTTCTCCACCGAGAAGATCACCGCGCTGAAACCCGGCCAAGTGTGGGCCGACGACCGGGCGATGAGCCTCGGCGAGTTCGAGAAGCTCGCCGAGGACTCCTGCTGAGAGCCGAGACCTACTTGGCGGGTTCGACGCCCGCGCGCAACAGACCGTAGGTGTACGCGTCCTCCAACGCCTGCCAGGACGCGGCGATCACGTTCTCCGCGACGCCCACCGTCGACCACTCGCCCGCGCCGTCGGACGTGGAGATCAGGACGCGGGTCGTGGAGGACGTGCCGTGGACGCCTTCCAGGATGCGGACCTTGTAGTCGACGAGGTCGAGCTTGGCGAGCTGGGGGTAGATCTTCTCCAGGGCGACGCGGAGGGCGCGGTCCAGGGCGTTGACCGGGCCGTTGCCCTCGGCGGTGGCGACGATGCGCTCGCCCTTGGCGTAGAGCTTGACCGTGGCCTCGTTGGCGTGGCTGCCGTCGGGGCGGTCCTCGACGATCGCGCGCCAGGACTCGACCTGGAAGTAGCTGCGGGCCTTGCCCTCGACCTCGGCGCGGAGGAGGAGTTCGAAGGACGCGTCGGCCGCCTCGAAGGTGTAGCCCTTGAGCTCGCGCTCCTTGACCCGCTCGACGACCCGGCCGACCAGTTCGCGGTCACCGCCGAGGTCGATGCCGAGTTCCTTGCCCTTGAGCTCGATCGAGGCGCGGCCGGCCATGTCGGACACCAGCATCCGCATGGTGTTGCCGACCTCTTCGGGCTCGATGTGCTGGTACAGCGCAGGGTCGACCTTGATCGCGGAGGCGTGCAGGCCGCCCTTGTGCGCGAAGGCCGAGACGCCGACGTACGGCTGGTGGGTGGCCGGGGTGAGGTTGACGACCTCGGCGATGGCGTGCGAGATACGGGTCATCTCGCGCAGCGCGCCCTCGGGGAGGACCTTCTTGCCGTACTTCAGCTCCAGGGCCGCGACCACGGGGAACAGGTTGGAGTTGCCGACACGCTCGCCGTAGCCGTTGGCCGTGCACTGGACGTGGGTCGCGCCCGCGTCGACGGCGGCGAGGGTGTTGGCGACCGCGCAGCCGGTGTCGTCCTGGGCGTGGATGCCGAGCCGGGCGCCGGTGTCGGCGAGCACGGTCGCGACGACCGCCTGTACCTGCGCGGGGAGCATGCCGCCGTTGGTGTCGCAGAGGACGACGACGGAGGCGCCGGCCTCGGCGGCGGTGCGCACGACGGCCTTCGCGTACTCGGGGTTGGCCCGGTACCCGTCGAAGAAGTGCTCGCAGTCGATGAAGACCCGGCGGCCCTGGGACACGAGGTACGACACCGTGTCGCGGACCATCTCCAGGTTCTCGTCCAGCGTGGTGCGCAGCGCCAGCTCGACATGCCGGTCGTGGGACTTCGCGACCAGCGTGATCACCGGGGCGCCGGAGTCGAGCAGCGCCTTGACCTGCGGGTCCTCGGAAGCCTTGGCGTTCGCCCGGCGGGTGGAGCCGAAGGCCACGAGGGTGGCGTGCTTGAAGTCGATCTCCTGCTGGGCGCGGGCGAAGAACTCGGTGTCCCGCGGGTTGGCGCCCGGCCAGCCGCCCTCGATGAAGCCGACGCCGAAGTCGTCCAGGTGCCGTGCGATGGCCAGCTTGTCCGCGACGGTGAGGTTGATGCCCTCCCGCTGCGCGCCGTCACGCAGGGTCGTGTCGAAGACGTGGAACGAATCGTCGAGTTCGCTGGTTTCCGTCATGGTGTTCGGCTCCTGAGGATCTGGATCTCGGTCTGTACCGGAATGACCGGTTCCACCGTCCCCCAATGATCCCTCGCGCTGCGCTCCCGGCTGAAGGTGGGCCAGAAAAGCGAAAAACCCCTCGCGGGTGCGAGAGGTCTGCGCGCGGGTCGAGGACGACGATGGCCGCCCGTACCTGGTCGTACGTGGCGGTCACTGCGGACCGGCGCGCCTGCTGCCAATAATCGTGGCGAACGAGAGCACGGGGGCAGTCTGGCACAGACCGCACCCGTGCTCACCGTCCGTCTCATGATGCGAACAGTGTGCTGTTCAGCCCAGGTGTCAGCCCAGGTGTCAGCCGATGTGTCGTACGAACACGTCGACCGTGCCGTTGGTGTCGTCGGCGACCAGGTCGTCGGCGTACGACTGGAAGGAGACCGCCAGTCCGTCCGGCTGGACGGACGGACTCGTGGACGAGCCGTCGCCCGGGCCGCCCAGGGCGTTCGCGCTGACGAGCTGTGCCGTGCCGGCCGTGAGGTCGGCGAGCCAGACCTGGCGCGGCGCGTCCGGATCGGCGAGGCGTCCGGACTCGTAGGCGACCTTGAGCCCGTCCGCCGCGAGCGAGGCGCCGTAGGTGAAGGCTCCCCTGCCCTTGCCCTTGATCAGTCGGGTGCGGCCCTGGTCGAGGTCGCGGACGAACACGTTGGCGCTGCCGTTGGTGTCGCCGCGGGTGAGGTTGGAGGCGTACGAGTCGAAGGCCACGGTGCGGCCGTCGGCGCTGATCGACGGTCCGGTGGACTCACGGTTCGCGGGTCCGCCGTCCCGTGCCACGGAGGCCTTCTCCAGGGTCCCGGTGTCCATGTCGCGGACGTAGATGTCGCTGTCGTCGGCTGGTCCGCCCGGGTGCGGGATGGCGTACTGGTAGGCGATGTACCGCCCGTCGGCGCTGATCGAGGGCCGGCCGGCGGCGCGCGAGCCGTCCTCGGAGGCCTGGCTGACCGGCGTGACCGAACCGTCGTAGACGCGATAGCGGTAGACGGTCGGCTGGGCCACGTGGTCGGGCGTGGAGGGCAGGGTGGCCACGAACGCGACCCACTGGCAGTCGAAGCTGATCGCCGGCTGTCCCATCGATGTGAAGGGCACGCCCTGGTAGGTGCGCGGGATGGCGCTGATCTTGCCGACGCTCCGGTTGCGGAGGTAGATCAGCGGTTCGTGGTCCTCGCGCGGGGTCGTCGTCAGGTCGGCGGCCTCGGAGACGAAGGCGACGAAACGGCCGGTGGAACAGGCCGACGGCGCGTAGGAGCGGCCGTCGCCCATGCCACCGCCGGGCCGCGCCGAGTAGCTGACCGCGCTCGTCCCGACCGAGTTCCGGTAGTACACGTCGGACAGCCCGTTGGTGTCCCCGCCGTACGCGGCCCCGTTCGAGGTGAACACGACGCCCAGGTCCGTCGCGGCGGGCCCGGACGACGCCTCGGTCAACTGGCCCCCGCCCTGGTCGACACTGGCGCGCTCGGTGTACGGGAGGTCCGGCGCTGCGCTCGCCGTGCTGCCCGCCAGGGTCACCGCGGCGGTGACGAGGGCGGTGGCCAGCGCGGCACGTGCTCTGATGTCCATCATCTGTTCCCCCTGTGGTGTGGCTGTGGTGTGGCCGGTCAGTGGATACGGCCGACGAACACGTCCGGGACCCCGTTGGTGTCGCGCGGGAAGAGGTTGGTCGCCGAGGAGCGGAAGGCGACGAAGCGGCCGTTCGGAGTGACCGACGCGGCGCCGGAGGCGCCGTCCGCCTGGGTGCCGTCGGCGGCGGTGCTGATCCGCCGGATGTCGTCGCCATGGTTGCCGGGCGCCGCCGACGCGGTCTGCGGCACGGACAGACCGAGCAGGACAGCGAGTGCCGCTCCTACGGCCGCGCGTCTCGACGCGTGGCTCTCCCCCATGCGGTCCCCCAGTTGACGCTTCTCCCCCGGCCCTGCGCCGCGGGCTTCCTCCGAGGCAAACGCACCACCGACGATGGGGTCAATCGGCCTTTTTGCGTACAACCGGGGTCGAAGGTCATACGTCCGCGAGGAGCCCCTCGCCGATGAACTCCCGTACGTGGCCGAGAACTTGCGCCCGGTCCGTGCCCCGCAGGCCGATCGCCACATGGATGGAGAAGCCGTCGAGGAGGGCGCGGAGGCGGGCGGCGAAACGGTCGGGGTCGACGGGACGGAACTCGCGGCGCGAGACGCCCTCCGCGATCAGGGCGACGAGGTCGCGGTGCCAGATGCCCTCGATGGCGGCCTGTCGGTCGCGAGCCTCGTCGTCGGCGTTCTGTGAGCGGTTCCAGACCTCCAGCCACAGGGTCCAGTGCGGGTCGCGGTGGCCGTCGGGGACGTACAGGTCGACGTACGCGTCGAGGCGTTTGCGGGCGGAGGCGGAGCGAGTGAGCAACCGTCCCCGCTCGGCACCGAGTCTGCCCTCGCTCCACTCCAGGGTCTGGAGGAGCAGTTCGTCCTTGGAGTGGAAGTAGTAGAGGAGGTGGCCGCTGCTCATGCCGACCTCGCGGCCGAGCGCCGCCATGGTGAGCTGCTCCAGACCACGTTCGGCGATCATGCGCATGGCGGCCGCGAGCACGTCCTCGCGCGGCGGGGCGTTCTTGCGTACACCGGCCATCGCCCGTCCCTCTCTCCCCGGGTCCTCAGACCTTCGGCTGCTGCTGGGTGATGCAGTGGATGCCGCCACCGCCCGCGAAGATCGTACGGGCGTCCACCAGGGTCACCGCCCGCTCGGGGAAGAGGCGTCGGAAGATCCCGGCCGCGATCTCGTCGTTCGGGTCGTCGAAGGCGCAGAGCACGACCCCGCCGTTGCAGAGGTAGTGGTTGATGTAGGAGTAGTCGACCCAGTGGCCCTCGGTCTCCAGGACCGTGGGGGCAGGGACCTCCACGACCTCCAGGGGGCGGCCCTTGGCGTCGGTCTCGGCGCGCAGGAGAGCGAGGTACTCCTGGGAGCGGGCGTGGTCCGGATGGGCCGGGTCGCGTTGGGTGTGGACCAGTACGGTGCCGGGTGCGGCGAAGGCGGCGACGATGTCGACGTGGCCCTGGGTGCCGTAGACGCCGTAGTCGCCGCTGAGGCCGTGCGGGAGCCAAATGGCCTTGGTGGTACCGAGTTTGGCGTGAATCTCCGCCTCGACCCGTTCGCGTGTCCAGCCGGGGTTGCGGGCGGCGCCGAGCTGGACCGTCTCGGTGAGCAGGACGGTGCCCTCGCCGTCGACGTGGATCGCGCCGCCCTCGTTGACCAGGGGACTGCTCAGCACCGGCACCCCGGTCAGGTCCGCGACCTGGCGGGCGATCTTGGAGTCGTGTTCCCAGCGGGCCCAGTCCTGGGCGCCCCAGCCGTTGAACACCCAGTCCACGGCGGCCAGTTCACGGCCGTCGGTGACGAACGTGGGGCCGATGTCCCGCATCCACGCGTCGTCCAGCTCGCGTTCGACCAACTCGACCTCCGGGCCGAGCAGTTCGCGCGCGAGCTCGCCCTGGCCCGGCCCGTGCACCATCGTCACCGGCTCGAAGCGGCGCACGGCACGGGCCACGGACGCCCAGGCGGTACGGGCCTGAGCCAGTTCCTGGTCGTCGGAGAAGGTCGGGTTGGGTCCTGGCCAGGCCATCCAGGTGCGCTCGTGCGGGGCCCATTCCGGGGGCATACGGAAGCTCATCAGAAGTCCCAGGTCCTAGAGGAAGTAGAGGCGGTTGAGGGCGACGGACTCGGCCGGTTCGGAGCGCAGGGGTTCGCCGTCGAGGGTGACCAGGCCGGTGCGTTCGTCGACATCGACCGCTCCGGTACGGGAGTTGAGGCGCAGGTCGGCGGGGCCGATGCCGCGCGTTCCGCGAACTGCCACGCGGCGGCGGCGAGTCGGCATCGAGTCGTTGCCCTGGTCGAGGGCGGCCTGCGCGACGAAGGCCACGGAGATGTCGGCGGGTGTCGTGCCGTGCGCGCCGAACTGCGGGCCCAGGACGAGGGGTTCGCAGGTGTCGGTGGCCGCGTTGGGGTCGCCGACCACGCCGTAGGCCGGGAAGCCCGACTTGAGGACGAGCTGCGGTTTGGCGCCGAAGTACTCGGGCCGCCAGAGCACAAGGTCGGCCAGTTTGCCGACCTCGATCGACCCCACCTCGTGCGAAAGGCCGTGTGCGATGGCGGGGTTGATGGTCAGCTTGGCGATGTAGCGCAGGACGCGTTCGTTGTCGTGGTCGTCCGGGGCGCCGAGTTCGGCCTTCATCTTGCCGGCCATCGCGAACGTACGGCGGACGGTCTCGCCGGCCCGGCCCATGCCCTGCGCGTCGGACGAGGTGATGCCGATCGCGCCCAGGTCGTGCAGCACGTCCTCGGCGCCCATCGTGCCGGCGCGGATACGGTCGCGGGCCATCGCGGCGTCGCCGGGCAGGTCGGTCTTCAGGTCGTGGACGGAGACGATCATGCCGTAGTGCTCGGCGACGGCGTCCCGGCCGAAGGGGAGAGTGGGATTGGTGGAGGAGCCGATGACATTCGGAACTCCCGCCATTTTCAACACGTTCGGCACGTGTCCGCCGCCGCAGCCCTCGATGTGGAAGGCGTGGATCGTCCGGCCCTCCAGCACTCGCAGGGTGTCCTCGACCGACAGGCACTCGTTCAACCCGTCGCTGTGCAGGGCCACTTGGACGTCGTGTTCCTCGGCGACACGGAGGGCGGTGTCCAACGCCCGTGTATGTGCGCCCATGTCCTCGTGCACCTTGAAACCGGAGGCACCCCCTTCGGCGAGAGCCTCGACCAGCGGGGCGCCGTGCGAGGACGAACCCCGCCCGAGGAAGCCGATGTTGACCGGCCAGGCGTCGAAGGCGTTGAACGCGTGGCGCAGCGCCCAGGGCGAGTTGACACCGACGCCCCACACCGGGCCGAACTCCTGCCCGATGATCGTGGTGACCCCGGAGGCGAGCGAGGCCTCCATGATCCGCGGCGACAGCAGGTGGACGTGCGTGTCCACCGCACCGGCCGTGGCGATGAGCCCCTCGCCGGACACGATCGAGGTCCCGGTACCGACGACGACATCGACCCCGTCGAGGGTGTCGGGATTCCCGGCCCGCCCGACGGAGCAGATCCGGCCTTCCCGGATCCCGATGGACACCTTGCGGATCCCCTGCACGGCATCGATCACGACCACATTGCTGACGACCACATCACAGGTCTCCCGCACGGCGGCGGCCTTGAGGTGCAGCCCGTCGCGAGCGGTCTTGCCGAAGCCGGCGAGGAACTCGTCGCCGTAGCGCTGAGAGTCGGACTCGACGCGGACGGTCAGGCCCGAGTCACCGAGCCGGATGCGGTCGCCGGCGCGGGGACCGTGCGCGGCCGCGTACTCGTACGGGGTGAGCCGACGCGCTTCGGCGGGGTGGCCTCCAGGGCGGCTCATCGGTTGGCCTCCTGGTCACGGATGTCGCCGACGGCCACATAACAGCAGTCGGCTGCGCGGCGCGGTGCCTCTTCGGCGAGACGACTCACGGCCTCGGCGCCCTGGCCACCGGCACCACCGGCAGCACCGGCAGCACCGGCAGCACCGGCAGCACCGGCAGCACCGGCAGCACCGGCAGCAACACAGCCGCACACAGCGGACCGCCACATCCCCCCTTCGCGAACAGCCAGGCCCCAGCCGCCCAGGCGAACACGAGGGCCGTGCACGACGCCGTACTCGTATGGAGTGAACCCACAAGCTTCGGCAGGGCGGCTCATCGGTCGGCCTTCTCGGGGTCTACGTCGCCGACGCCCCGGTAGCCGCACGCGGCAGCGCGACGCAGTGCCTCCGTGCGGGCGCCCGGCGCGTCCAGTGGGCCGTCGACGAGGCCGGCGAAGCCGATGGCGATTCGGGCGCCGCCGATCGGGAGCAGGCCGACCTCCGCCGACTCCCCCGGCCCGAACCGCACCGAGGAACCGGCGGGCACCGCCAGCCGCATCCCGTAGGCGGTCGCGCGGTCGAAGTCCAGGCGTGGGTTGGCCTCGAAGAAGTGGAAGTGAGAGGTCACGGAGACGGGCACGGTCGCGGTGTTGGTGACCGTGAGCCGGAGGACCGGCTCGGGCTCGGTGTGCGCGGGGCCGGGGAGGAGGGCTCCCGGGGCGTCGCCGCCGAGTCCGCCGCCGATGGGGTCGGAGACCACCGCGAGGCGTGAGCCGTCGTCGAAGACGGCCTCGACATGCACCTCGGTGACGACATCGGCGACACCCGGCAGCACGTCGTCGGGGCCGAGCACGGAACGCGCCGCCTCGATCGCCTCCGCGAGCCGGTGCCCGTCCCGGGCGGCCTCGCAGACGGTGTCCGCGATGAGTGCGGTGGCCTCGGGCACGTTGAGCCGGAGGCCGCGCGCCTTGCGGGCGCGGGCCAGCTCGGCGGCCGAGAACAGCAGCAGCCGGTCGCGTTCCGTGGGGGTCAGTCTCATTCCGGATCCCTCCTTTAGAACACTACTCTAAATGGCAAACCCGTTTGCGGGAAGGTTGACGCGTCACACCCTCCACACCCTCCCGGCTCACATTGAGCGTCGCTCTAATAGTGAGGTGACCCACCATGCCGATAGGACAGCGCGGAGTCGACACATCCCCGACGAGGAACGCACCGGTGGTCCGTGCGACCTCGTCTTCTTGTTGTCGGGGCGGTGGGCAGGGCCGTGTACCTGGCGCTCACGACGAAGACGACACCCGGCACGGACGCCGCCGCCGACCGTGCCGGGACCGATATCGGCGCTACAGAAGTCCCACTGCGCTGAGCGTGGGCACCAACAACGCCATGGTGCCCGCGAAGGCGACAGCCGCCGTCGGCACGGCCGCCCTCAGACTCATGCCCTGGCCGTCGCTCACTTTCAGCAGCATCGCCAACAGCGCGACGACCAGCGAGAAAAGCACTGCCACGAGGAGCCATGCGGCGGTCGCCACCGGCCGGGTCGGCGAGTTGTTCATGTCAGCCCACCTCCAGGCCCGGAAGGAACTCACTCGCTCCGAACGCGGGCTTCAGATCGGTGAACCACGTCGCGCTCTCGTCGTAGGCCGCGAAGAACGGTCGGTCCACCAAGGATGGGTCGCGGGCCTGGATCAGGTGCAGGACGAAGACCTTCTCACCGGCGATCTCCGCGATGCCGTCGACGCAGACCTTGCCGGGCATGGCCGACATGACCGGGCCGCGGACCGTGCGGGCCAGCCCGGAGACGCGGGCGTAAGCGTCGCGGAAGATGCGGTGGCCGCGGGCCAGCGGGACGCCGAAGTAGCCCTGAGGGCCGGTGTCGCGCTCCACGAACTGGTAGTACGGCACCGCGCCGAGCGTGGTCGTCTCGTCCCACAACTCGGCCCAGGCCTCGGCGTTGTCGTTGATGCCGGCCACCAGCGGACCCTGGCAGCGGATGACGGCGCCCGTGTCCCGCACCCGGCGCATCGCCTCGCGGACGACGGGCGGGCGCAGCTCCTGCGGGTGGGTGAAGTGCGCCATCAGGGCGAGATGACGGCCGCTCGCCACCACCTTCTCGAAGAGGCGCAGCAGGTCGTCGGCGTCCCGGTCGGTGGTGAAGCGGTAGGGCCAGAAGGCGAGCGACTTGGTACCTACGCGGATCGAGCGGACCGTGTCGATCTCCAGGAGCGGGTCGACGTAGCGGCTCAATACGTCGGTGCTCATGACCAGCGGGTCGCCACCCGTGATCAGGGCGCTGGTGACCTCGGGGTGGGCCCGGAGGTAGGCGGACGTGGTGGCGATGTCGTCGGTGGCGATGCGGAGTTCGGACTCGCCGACGAACTGGGGCCAGCGGAAGCAGTAGGTGCAGTAGGCGTGGCAGGTCTGGCCCTGGCGCGGGAAGATCAGCACCGTCTCGGGGTACTTGTGCTGAAGTCCTTCGAGGCGTTCGCCCTCGTGCGTGGGCACGTTGGCGTCGAGCTGGCCCGAGGGGTGCGGGTTGAGCCGCATCCGGATCTCGTGGGCGGCGCGCAACACGTCGGCCTTGGGCGCCTGTTGGGAGAGCAGGTCCGCCATCTGCTTGAGGTCGGGCTCGGGCAACATCCCGGCCTGCGGAAACGTGAGCCGGAAGATCGGGTCGTCCGGCACCGCCGACCAGTCGATCAACTCGTCGACGACGTAGGCGTTCGTACGGAAGGGCAGGACCGAGGAGACCGCCCTGAGGGCGAGCCGGGCGTCGGCCGACAGGGACACGCGCTGGAGCAGACCGTCGAGGTCACGGGGCGTGAAGGCGCGGAAACGGGGGTGGTGCGCTGAACTCATATGTGCTGGGGCCCTCTATTCCGTGACCAGGACCGTAGGCGGCCGTAGTTCCACGAAAGCCGCCGCCTGCGCATCGTACTTCTCCGTGAAGTGGTGGATGAGCCGCCCGTGCAGCTCGCTGCGGTCGTCCACGACGATGACCTCGTGCGCCTCGCTGCGGCTCAGTGCCCCGCTGTGCGCGGAGAGTTGGTCGAGGCGGCGGCGGGCCAGATAGGTGACGAGGTCGGGGGCCTCGACGTAGAGGCGGTCGTCGACGTAGACGAAGCGGCAGGTGAACTCCCGTCTCCCGTCGGCCGCGTCGACCAGGGTCACCGGCAGATGGGTGAAGCGGTCCATCGGTTTGCCCTGCTGCCACAGCTCGTCGAAGCGCTGCTCGACGAAGGTGCCGAGCGGGGAACGGACGGCGACCTCCAACTGGACGCCCTCGCCGGAGAGTCGGCCGACGGTGAGGAAGGAGACCAGACAGCGCTCGTCCCAGCGGTAGAGGGTGACACCGGGGGAGGTCGAGCACAGCCGTACTTCCAGCAGGCTCCGGGAGTGCTCGTCGAGCCGCTGTGCGAACCGGTCGAGAGTGCGCAGGTTGCGCATGATGTCGCGCCGGATGTCGGCGCTCTGCTCGCCGAGTTCACGGCCGCGCAGGATCACGGCGAGGGAGTCGGGGTCCAGGAGCAGGATCTGCACCCGGGCGCCGTGTGCGGTGGCCGAGCGGACCCCGCGGAAGAGGCGCTCGGAGAACTGCGGGCCGAAGAGGTTGGAGAAGGTGTCGAGCACCTTCACGTTGGACGTGGAGCCGTACACCTGCGCGGCGAACCACTCGTAGTCGAGCCGGGTGTGCTCGCGCACCCGGCCCTCCTGGGCCCGGGAGATCAGCGGGCCGATCACGAAGACGGTGATGACCACGCCCACCAGGTCGGTGCCCAGGTTGAGGGCGAGGTTCTCGCCGTAGCTGTTCATCGTGCCGGCCCGCCACAGCAGAAGCCCGGCGACGGCGGCGAGCAGCACGAGCACCGTGAGGCTCTGCGGGCGGCGCGGGGTGCGCAACGCCCGCACCAGCCACCGCAACCGCGCTATCGGCCCATCACTCACCGCGTCCCCTCCCCCGTGCCCCGCGGAATCAGTGGATACCCGCACGGGGGAGGCGATACGCGTCGAACGGACCATCGGCCGTCGGCCGGAGATCCGACTCAGCCCAGCGGGTGCATCCAGCCGTGCTTGTCCACGGTGTCGCCGCGCTGGATGTCGAGGAGGGCCGCGCGGAGCTTCAGGGTGACCTCGCCGGGCTCGCCGCCCGACTGGTGCCACTGGGCGCCGGTGCGCTTGACCGTGCCGACCGGGGTGATGACCGCGGCCGTACCGCAGGCGAAGACCTCGGTCAGGGTGCCGTTCTCCGAGTCGCGCTGCCACTGCTCGATGGAGATCCGGCCCTCCTCGGACTCGTAGCCGAGGTCGCGGGCCAGGGTGAGGAGGGAGTCGCGGGTGACGCCCTCCAGGATGGAACCGGTGAGGGTGGGGGTGACGATCCTGTCGCCGTAGACGAAGTACAGGTTCATGCCGCCGAGTTCCTCGACCCACTTGCGCTCGACCGCGTCGAGGTAGCAGACCTGCGCGCAGCCCTGCTCGGCGGCCTCGGCCTGGGCGAGGAGGGAGGCGGCGTAGTTGCCGCCGGTCTTGGCGTCGCCCATGCCGCCGGGGACGGCGCGGACGTGGTCCTCGGAGACCCAGATGGAGACGGGCTTGACCCCGCCGGGGAAGTACGCGCCGGCCGGGGAGGCGATGACCAGGAAGAGGTAGTCGTTGGCGGGCTTCACGCCCAGGCCGACCTCGGTCGCGATCATGAACGGGCGCAGGTACAGGGACTCCTCGCCGCCGTGCGCCGGGACCCAGTCGCGGTCCTGGGCGACGAGCACGTCACACGCCTCGATGAACGTCTCGACCGGCAGCTCCGGCATCCCGAGCCGGCGCGCGGAGGTCTGGAAGCGGCGGGCGTTCTTCTCGGGGCGGAAGGTGGCGACGGAGCCGTCGGCCTGGCGGTAGGCCTTGAGGCCCTCGAAGATCTCCTGCGCGTAGTGCAGGGTCATGTTCGCGGGGTCGAGGGAGAGCGGGCCGTACGGCACGAGCTGGCCGTCGTGCCAGCCGCGGCCCTCGGTCCACTTGATCGTCACCATGTGATCGGTGAAGTGGCGGCCGAACCCGGGGTTCGCCAGAATCGCGTCGCGCTCGGCGGCGGAAAGTGGCGAGGCCGAGGGCTTGAGCTCGATCGTGGGCGTCGTCATGAGTGGTTGTCCTTCACCGGTTGTGTGTGACGGGCCGCGCTCACGCCCCTCGACTGCCAGTGGCCAGTGTTAGGACGTCCGAGCATTCCCTCATTCCGCGGCTCCGCGTTCGATTATCGCGCGCGGTGGACCGTGGACGAAAACGGCGTGAATGCGACCCAGGGATGATGGTGGCACCCGGCGGGGACGTAAGAAAAGCCGCCGGGTGCGGTTGCGACCCGGCGGCTTCGAATCACTGCGAGAGATTGCCAGAGATTTCGAGCAGTGCGGCGGGTCAGCCGGCTACTCGTACGGCGAGCGCGTCGCCGATCTCGGTGGTGCTGCGCGCGGGCTTGCCGGTGCGCTCCGCGAGGTCGGCGGAGACGGCCTCCTCGATGCGCACGGCCTCGGCGTCGTAGCCGAGGTGGCGCAGCAGGAGGGCGACGGACAGGACCGTGGCGGTGGGGTCGGCCTTGCCCTGGCCCGCGATGTCGGGCGCGGAGCCGTGCACCGGCTCGAACATCGAGGGGAACTCGCCGGACGGGTTGATGTTCCCGCTCGCGGCGACGCCGATGCCGCCGGAGACGGCCGCGGCGAGGTCGGTGATGATGTCGCCGAAGAGGTTGTCGGTGACGATCACGTCGAAGCGGGCCGGGTCGGTGACGAGGTAGATCGTCGCCGCGTCGACGTGGATGTAGTCGGTGGTGACCTCGGGGAACTCGGCCGCGACCTTGTTGAAGACATTCGTCCACAGGTGGCCGGCGAAGGTCAGCACGTTGTTCTTGTGGACCAGCGTGAGCTTCTTGCGCGGGCGGGCCTGGGCGCGGGCGAAGGCGTCACGGACGACCCGCTCGACACCGAACGCGGTGTTGACGGAGACCTCGGTGGCGACCTCGTGCTCGGTGCCCTTGCGGATGGTGCCGCCGTTGCCCGTGTACGGGCCCTCGGTGCCCTCGCGGACCACGACGAAGTCGATCTCCGGCTCACCGGCGAGGGGGGTCGCAACTCCCGGGAGCAGCTTGCTGGGCCGCAGGTTGACGTGGTGGTCGAAGGCGAACCGCAGCTTGAGCAGGAAGCCCCGCTCCAGGACACCGGACGGGACGCTCGGGTCACCGATCGCGCCCAGCAGGATCGCGTCGTGCGGCTTCAGCGCGGCCAGGTCGGCGTCGGTGAGGGTCTCACCGGTCGCGTGGTAGCGCTTGGCGCCGAAGTCGAACTCCTTGGTCTCCAGCTTCACGTCCTGCGGAAGGACGGCGGAGAGGACTTTGAGACCTTCGGCCACGACTTCCTGACCGATGCCGTCACCGGGGATCACTGCGAGATCGATGCTGCGAGACATGCCCGCCACCGTACTCCTCGTCCCATGGGATGACATGGGCTGTCCGAGATACGGACAGCGAGGGGAGGGCGGGCGTGCGCCGTTCGACGTACGTTCACCCTTACGCATGGCCCCCGTTGGGCTTCGCTGGGAAATTCATCGACATGGAGACACCCGACGTCGGCATCCCGGAGCAGCTCGCGGTCCGGATGAGCATGGCCGAGCAGTACGAGTACCTGCGCACCAAGTTGTCCCGGCGCCGCACGCTGGTGACGGCGGGCGCGGTGGCGGGCGGGCTGCTGACCGGGTGCGCCACCACCACGGGGACGACCGACACCAAGGGGACCACCTCCTCCCCCGTCCACGGCTCGGCCGTCACCCCCTTCGGCCGCCATCTCGCCTTCGGCGCCGACCCGAAGACCGGGATGCGGATCTCCTGGCAGGTGCCGTTCGCGGTCCGGAAGCCGTACGTCCGCGTCGGCACGAAGCCGGACGACCTGAGCCGCCGGATCACGGCCGAGGTCCGCGCCCTGCACACCCCGGGCCTGACCGGCGTCCGCCCGGCCGTCGAGCAGTACTACGTCCACGCGGCCCTGGACGGTCTGCGCCCCGGCATGACGTACTACTACGGCGTCGGCCACGAGGGCTTCGACCCGGCCGCCCCGGCCCACCGCTCGACGATCGGGTCCTTCCGTACGGCGCCGGCGAGCCCGGAGAAGTTCGTGTTCACGGCCTTCGGCGACCAGGGCGTGAGCAACGCGGCCGCCGCCACCGACCGTGTCGTCCTGCGCCAGAACCCCGCCTTCCATCTGCACGCCGGTGACATCTGCTACGCGGACACCAACGGGCAGGGCGTGAAGGCGGACGGCTACGACCCGACGTACTGGGACCTGTTCCTCAAGCAGAACGAGGGCGTCGCCCGGTCCGTCCCGTGGATGGTGACGACCGGCAACCACGACATGGAGGCCTGGTACTCCCCCGACGGCTACGGCGGCCAGCTCGCCCGCTGGTCCCTCCCGGACAACGGTTTCGACCCGACGCACGCGCCGGGCGTGTACTCCTTCGTCTACGGCAACGTCGGCGTCGTGGCGCTCGACGCGAACGACGTGTCGTACGAGATCACCGCCAACCTCGGCTACACGGGCGGGAAGCAGACGGCGTGGCTGGACGGCAGGCTGCGGGAGCTGCGGGCGGCCGAGGGGGTCGACTTCGTCGTGGTCTTCTTCCACCACTGCGCCTACTCGACCTCCTCGCACGCCTCGGACGGCGGGGTACGGGCCGAGTGGCTGCCGCTGTTCGCGAAGCACCAGGTGGACCTGGTGATCAACGGCCACAACCATGTGTACGAGCGGACCGACGCCATCCGGGACGGCTCGGTCGGCCGGGCGGTACCGATCGGCGCGTCCACCGATCCGACGAAGGACGGGATCGTGTACGTCACGGCGGGCGGCGGCGGGCGGGATCTGTACGGCTTCCCGGCGGGCGTCAAGGAGAGCTACGAGGGGCACGTCACGCGGCACGGGACGGTCGACACCGCGCAGTGGGCGAAGGGCCAGCACAGCGAAGCGGAGACGGTGGAGTGGTCGCGGGTGCGCTACCGGGGCTTCTCCCTCCTCTCGGTGGAGGCGGAGAGCGGCAGCGCGCCCAGGCTCTCGGTGTCGGCGCTGGACGAGAACGGCAGGCGCATCGACCACTTCGAGGTGCGGCGCGGTCGGTGAGACCGCGCCGCACCCCGCGCGGGCGCGGCTCCCGGCTTCTCAGTGGGGTTGCTCAGTGGGGTTGCTCAGTGGGGTTGCTCAGTGGTGGTGCTCAGTGGTGGTGCTCAGTGGCCGGTCTCGCCGCCGTTGTCGCGGCGGTCGAGGGCGCGCTGGAGGGCGGCGGCGGCGTTCTTGCGCTCGGACTCGCTGGTGCGGGACACGTGGCGGACTCGGCGGCGGACGGTCGTCTCGGCCATGGAGAATCGACTCCTTCGATACATCCTGGAGTGCGGAAAGGGGTTGCGAGACGCCGGAGTTGGGCGGGGAGCTGCGGACCGCAGGGGTTGCCTGCACGGTGTCCGGCTCACGACCGCCATTCGCTGGGTCGAGCGAGACGTTCGGCTCCTACAAAGCTAGGACAGGACCGCGCATCTGTCTCCACAATTACTCGGACTTCCTACTATCTGAGATGGTGAAACGAGTCACGTGCCTCTGACCTGCGGTTTCAGAGAACGTCCCCGTCACGCCAGTCGAAGAGGAGATCGCTGCCGAGGTCGAGGGGCCCGGCGAGCGCGGGCCGTACGTACGTGCTGTCCTCCTCCTCGGGCAGATGGACGATGCCGTCCGGGCCGAGCGCGGAGATCTTGCCGCCCCACAGCTGCCAGCCGCGCGCGGTGTAGAGGCGGGCACCGTCGTCGCTCGCGCCGAGCAGACCGACGTCGTAGGCATGATCGACGATCCGCTCCAGCTCGGCCATGACCCGCCCGCCGTACCCCCGCCGCCGGGCGTCGGGCCGTACCCCGACCCCCTCCACATACCCGACCCGCAGCCAGCGTCCCCGGTACCTCACCCGACGCATCACGACCGACCCGTGCGCGACGAGCCCGTCCTCGTCGGCGAGCAGGGCATGAACACCGCCGAGGCCGTGCTCCCAGTCCTGATCGGTGAGGTCACCGGCGAAGGCGGCGTCCAGCAGCGCGCGGGCGGCGCGGAGGTCGGCCGGGGTGAGGTCGGCCGTGTGGGCGGTGCGCATACGGATGGTCACGGGGTCAGTATCGGAGACGGGGGCCTACGGCGTGGCCGTCATCACCGCATCACGAAACCCGACCGCGTCCTCGACCCACGGCAGATGCCCGGCATCCGGCAATGTCACTCGGCGAACCCGGGGCAACGCCCGCTCCAACGAGTCGACCGCCGACCGGGGCCGGATGTCCCGCCCCCCGTCCACGATGAGTACGGGCAGGTCGAGGTCCTGGCAGGCGGCGTACAGGGCGGGACTGCCGGCGGTCTGCTTGGCCTCGGCGTTCAGAGCTTTGTTGCAGGGGGAGTTGATGGCGAACCATGGGTCCGCCATCCGCTCCGCGTGCTCGACCGCCCGGTCCCGGTCGACGAATTCGGCCGACCACTGGAGCACTGCCCGCTCCCGGCTCTCACCGGGCAACTCGCGCCAGCGGGCGAGGTGTTGGGGGTTCTCGCCGAGACGGGCCAGGAGGTTCTCCCGGTAGTCCGGGTGCCAGTCGGTGTCCGGTCCGATGCCGGTGCCGCTGACGTAGCCGAGGGCGGCGAGCCGGTCGGGGTGGGCGAGCGCGTAGTGCAGGGCGAGCGACGCGCCCCAGGAATGGCCGAGCAGTACCGGTCGCTCCAGTGCGAAGTGCCGTCGTACGGCGTCGAGATCGGCCACGAAGCGGTCGATGGTCCACGGACCCGCGCACGGCTCGGACCGGCCGCCCCCGCGCTGGTCCCAACGGACCACCGTGGCACGGGAGTCGAGCATCCCGGCCACGTCGTCGAACATGTCCCATAGCCCGGGCCCGCCGTGGCACAGGACCAGGGGTGTGCCACGGCCGGACCGGGAGGCCCACAGCCGTACTCCGTCGTCCGCCGTCACGGTCGTTGTCTCTGTACGGGTCATGGCGGCACCTAGGCGCTGTGGGTCGCGCCGCGGATCGCGCGCCAGCGGCGGAGGAAGAAGCGCAGGAAGAGCGTCTCGAAGAGGGCCGCGTACAGGAACACGGCCCCGGCGACAAGGAAGTCGCCCGCCAACCCCGGTCCTGACGCCAGGCGTTCGGCCAGGAAGTAGCCGCCGAGGCTCTCGGCGAGCACGCCCGTGCTCAGAATGAACACGACTGTGGCGACGTACGGGTAACCCATGTGCGTGCCGGACGCGACGAGCCGGGACTCCCAGCCCAGCAACTCCCCCTCGCCCAGGACGCGGTTGATCTGACGCTCGACCATCGCGACGCCCCGGCCGGCCCGTTGGGAGCGGTGGTACTCGCCCAGCCAGATGAGCAGGCTCGCCTTCGCGGCACCGGGGACGAAGACCAGACAGGCGGGGATCAGGATGCCCCGGGGCAGGTCGGAGCTGAACATCGCGGCCAGGACGACCGCGAGGGACGTGAAGGCGAAGTTCATGATCTGGATACGGTTGCTGATCGCCTGCAGACTCTCCGTGCGCAGCGAGTTGTACTCGGCCAACAGCGCCGTCAACGCGGGCGCGCCCACGGGACCGGGCGACTCTGCACGGGAAACGGCCTTGCGCGGAACGGGAGTTGACGGCTGTGGCAGTTCGGTCACCCAGTGATTGTGTCCAGCAGCTCCGCCGACGACACACCGGCGGGGTCCGTGAACGCGTAGCAGACCGCGCGGAAGCCCAGCGACCTGGCCCGGGCCAGGTTGGCCGGGCGGTCCTCCACCAGCAGGGTGTCCGGCGGGCGGGTGTGTTCCGCGACCACCTCCAGGAGTCCGTGTCCCGGCGTGCCCTTGGTGACGCCCAGCCGGCAGGACAGGAAGACGAGCCCGGGATCCACCCACCGGGCGAGGCCGAGCCGTTCCGCCTGCTTCGCGTACCAGAAGGTCGTGTTGTTCGAGGCGATGCCCACCGGGCGCCTTCCGTCATGGGAGGCGGCGGCGAGCAGTTCGCCGGCGGCCGGGTTCGCCACCAGCAGCTCATCCTCCAGGTCCGCGACAAGCTCCGGCGGGACGGGGCGATCGAGTTCCTGGGAGAGCGCCTGCCAGTACTGCGCCTCCTCCGATTCCCGCACGCTGAACCTGTTCCAGAGCCGCCGGCCGGCCTCGCGAACGAACGAGGGATCGAGCCCCCACCGGTCCGCGAGCCCCGATCCCGGGGTCAGCAGCAGCGACTCCCACGGGTCGCAGAAGAGAACGTTGCCGAGGTCGAAGAGGATGACCGACGGGGCGTTCGCGTCGTCGGTTTCCGCGTTCACCTGGTGAACCCCCTCCTGTACGGGCACGGGCCCGGCGGCCGGGATGTGCGACGTCAGCATGCCCCACATCCCGGCCCGTGCACATGCTCAGCCCATGTGCGGATACGTGTAGTCGGTCGGCGCGACCAGGGTCTCCTTGATGGCGCGGGTCAGGGTCCAGCGCATGAGGTTCTGCGGGGCGCCGGCCTTGTCGTTGGTGCCGGAGGATCGGCCGCCGCCGAAGGGCTGTTGGCCTACGACCGCGCCGGTGGACTTGTCGTTGATGTAGAAGTTGCCGGCCGCGTAGCGCAGCTTCTCCATCGTGTACGCCGCCGCCGCACGGTCGCCCGCGATCACCGAGCCCGTCAGGGCGTAGTCGGAGACGGACTCCATCTGGGTCAGCATCTCGTCGTAGTTCTCGTCGTCGTAGACGTGCACGGCGAGGAAGGGGCCGAAGTACTCGGTGGTGAACACCTCGTTGGTGGGGTCGCTGCACTCGACGACCGTCGGGCGGACGAAGTAGCCGACCGAGTCGTCGTACGAACCGCCCGCGACGATCGTGCAGTTGGGGTCCGCCTTCGCGCGGTCGATGGCCGCCTTGTTCTTGGCGAAGGCGCGCTCGTCGATGACCGCGCCGACGAAGTTGGCGAGGTCGGTGACGTCACCCATGGTCAGGTAGTCGACCTCGGCCGCGAACTCCTCCTTGAAACCGGAGTTCCAGATGGAGGCCGGGATGTACGCGCGGGAGGTGGCGCTGCACTTCTGGCCCTGGTACTCGAAGGCACCCCGGGTGAGCGCGGTCTTCAGCACCGCCTTGTCGGCGCTCGGGTGGGCGACGACGAAGTCCTTGCCGCCGGTCTCGCCGACCAGGCGCGGGTAGGCGCGGTACTTCTCGATGTTGGTGCCGACCGTCTTCCACAGGTGCTGGAAGGTCTTGGTGGAACCGGTGAAGTGGATGCCGGCCAGGTCGCGGTGGGCCAGCGCGACCTTCGACACCTCGATGCCGTCGCCCGTGACGAGGTTGATGACACCCTTGGGGAGACCCGCCTCCTCCAGCAACCGCATGAGGAGGACGGCCGCGTGGGTCTGCGTCGGGCTCGGCTTCCAGACCACCACGTTGCCCATGAGTGCCGGGGCCGTCGGCAGATTGCCCGCGATCGCCGTGAAGTTGAACGGCGTGATCGCGTAGACGAAGCCTTCGAGCGGGCGGTGGTCGAGCCGGTTCCAGACGCCCGGGGAGTTGGCCGGGGGCTGCTCGGCGAGCAGGTCGCGGGCGTACTTGACGTTGAAGCGCCAGAAGTCGACCAGTTCGCAGGGACAGTCGATCTCGGCCTGCTGGGCGGTCTTCGACTGGCCGAGCATGGTGGACGCGGCGAGGGTCTCGCGCCACGGGCCGGACAGCAGTTCGGCGGCGCGCAGGATGATCGCGGCGCGGTCGTCGAAGGACATCGCGCGCCAGGCGGGCGCGGCGGCGAGCGCCGCGTCGATCGCGTCCTGGGCGTCGTCCTGGGTGGCGTTGGCGTACGTACCGATCCGCGCCTTGTGGTTGTGCGGCTGTACGACGTCGACGCGCTCGCCGCCGCCCATCCGCCGCTCGCCGCCGATGGTCATCGGCAGGTCGACCGGGTTCTCGGCCAGCTCCTTGAGCTTGGCCTCCAGACGGGCCCGCTCGGGAGAGCCGGGCGCGTAGCCGTGCACCGGCTCGTTGACGGGGGTGGGGACCTGGGTCACAGCGTCCATGGGATCCGTAACTCCTTGTACGTGAGCGGGTGTTCGGGCTTTGGGGTGCTCGGGTGCTCGGTCAGCCCTTGGTGAGGGTCGAGCGGGCGAAGAAGAGGAGGTTGGCCGGCTTTTCGGCGAGGCGACGCATGAAGTAGCCGTACCAGTCGGTGCCGTAGGCCGTGTAGACGCGCATGCGGTGGCCCTCGGCGGCGAGGCGCAGGTGCTCGTCGCTGCGGATGCCGTAGAGCATCTGGAACTCGTACTCGTCGGGCTTGCGGCCCGCGCGCCGGGCGATTTCCTGGGCGATGGAGATGAGCCGTGGGTCGTGGGAGCCGATCATCGGGTAGCCGTCGCCCTCCATCAGGATCCGCAGAATCCGGACGTACGCCTTGTCGATCTCGTGTTTCTGCTGGTACGCGACCTCGGCGGGCTCCTTGTAGGCGCCCTTCACCAGCCGGACGCGGCTACCGGCCTCGGCGAGGCGGCGGGCGTCGGCCTCGGTGCGGAAGAGGTAGGCCTGGATGACGCAGCCGGTCTGCGGGAAGTCCTTCCGCAGCTCCTCGTGGATCGCGAACATCGAGTCGAGGGTGGTGTGGTCCTCGGCGTCGAGCGTGACGGTGGTACCGATGGCGGCGGCGGCCTCGACGACGGGCCGGACGTTGGCGAGGGCGAGTTCGTGACCGCCGGCCAGCGCCTGGCCGAACATGGACAGCTTGATCGACATCTCGGCGCGCGTGCCCAGCTCCAGTTTCTTGAGCCGGTCGACGAGTTGGAGGTAGGCGTCGCGGGCGGCGGCGGCCTGTCCGGGGGTGGTGATGTCCTCGCCGACGACGTCCATCGTGAGTTCCAGGCCCTTGGCGGTGAGGTCCTGGACGATCGGCACGATCTCGTCGACGGTCTCGCCGGGGATGAAGCGGTCGACGACCTGCTTGGTCACCGGCGCCGCCGAGATCAGCCGACGCATCCGATCGCTGCGCGAGGCGGCGAGAATCACGGGACCCAGCACGGGGCACCTCCACAGAACCAAACAAACAGGACCACCGTGAAACCTAGGTACCCCTCCGATCGTCGGCCATCGACAGCTGTCACGCATCCGTGCCGCAGATCTCAGACAGATGTATGAAGGGGGCGCGGGAATGCGGGAGAATGCCCGGGTGACATCCGATTCCAGAGGCGACTACCAGGAGCTCGTCGACGAGATCTCCGAGCTGCTCGGCGCCCCGGCGACGCTGGAGAACCGTGACTTCGAGCTGATCGCCTTCGGGGCCTACGACGGTGAGGGCGACCTGGACGCGTCCGCGCTGGACCCGGTCCGCACCCGCTCGATCCTGACCCGGCGCTCGACGGCCGCCGTGCGGACCTGGTTCGAGGGGTTCGGCATCACGCGGGCGACCGGGCCGGTCCGGATCCCGCCCACCCCCGAGGCGGGGGTCTACCGGGGACGGATCTGCCTCCCCGTCCGCCATCGGAGTGTCGTCCTCGGCTACGTCTGGCTCCTGGACGACGACCCGGGACCCACCGCCGCGCAGTTGGACGCGGCCATGGCGGTGGCGGCCCGCATCGGCGCGCTGCTCGCGGACGAGGCGCAGCACGGGGCGGATCTCAGCCGGGAGCTGCGGGCCGTGCTGACCGCCGAGCGCGGCTGGCAGGGGGACATGGCGGTGGCGGCCCTGCGGACGGCCCTGGGCACGCGCGGCGACGGGCCGTACGCGCTGGTGTGTGTCGCGCCGTGGCCCTCCGCCGACCCGGACGACGCCCCTTCGGCCCGTACGGTCCCCCACGCGACGGCGCTCTGCACGGTCCCGTGGGGGACGGCGGAGCAGTGCCTGGCGGTACTGGTCCGGCTGCGCACGACGTACGTCGGGACCCCGGCGACGACGGCCGCCACACGGCTCCTGGAGGAGCGCGCCCGGGCCGCCGGCATCGGCGCCCCGCGCACCGGCCTCACCGATCTGGCCACGGCCTGGCAGGAGGCCACGGCCGCGTGCCGCGCGGCCCTCGCGGAATCCCGCTTCGCGCCGGTGGCCGACTGGTCCCGCATCGGCCCGTACCGCCTGCTGACCTCCCTCTCCCCGGACTCCGCCCACGATCCGGCCGTGGCCCCCCTCCTCTCCCCCGCCCACCACGAACTCGCCCGCACCGCCGAGGCGTACCTCGACCGCGCGGGCCAAGCGGGGCGTACGGCGGCCGAGTTGGGCATCCACCGGCAGACGCTGTACTACCGGCTGTCTCGGGTGGAGCAGTTGACGGGGCTGGACCTGGACGACGGCGAGGACCGGTTGTTGCTGCACATGGCGTTGAAGGGGGCGCGGTTGTGGTCCGAACGGCCGCCGGGGTGATCCACTGCCTGGCATGCCGCTGCTGATGCTCGATCTGGACAACACCCTCGTCGACCGTGACGCCGCGTTCCGGGAGGCGGCGTCGGAGTTCCTGGCAGCGCACGGCCTGCCGGAGGCGGACCTGGGGTGGCTGATGTCCGTCGACGCGAGCGGATACACACCGAGGCAGACCATCGCACGGGCGATGACCGACCGCTACGGCAGCGCCGTCGCCCCCGCCATCCGGACCCTCCTCGACCACGGCGCCGCCGACCACGTCACCCTGCCCGACACCACCCGCACCGCCCTCACCGAGGCCACCGCCGAGGGCTGGACCTCCGTGATCGTCACCAACGGCCGTGTCGCACAACAGGAGTTGAAGATCCGCACCACCGGCCTCGACACCCTCGTCCACGGCTGGGTCATCTCCGAGGCAGCCGGCCACAAGAAGCCCGCACCGGAGATCTTCCACGCGGCGGCGACCACGGTCGGGGCGTCCCTGCGGGGCGCGTGGATGATCGGGGACTCAGCACACGCCGATGTTCTCGGGGCGGCGGGCGTGGGAGCGTGCAGCGTGTGGGTGTCGTGTGGGCGGACGTGGACCGAGGGGGCGTATCGGCCTACGCGGGTCGCCTTGGACGCGGCGACCGCTGTGCGTCAGGTGCTCGGCGGCTGAACCCGACCCAGCACGAGTTGGGGAGGATCGGCGGCTGCTGAGGCGGGGCTGGCGCTCATGCCGTGGAGGCCGACCTGGCGCGCCCACACTCGTCGACTCCGACGCGGCCACCGCTGTCCGTCCAGTGCCCGACGGCTGAAGCAAATCCGCCAGGGCACCCCCACCGTCCACGACCCCGCGCACCACCACGTTGCCGGAATCCAGCACGAGTCGGGCCGGATCGGCAGCCCCTGACGCGTGGAGGCCCGCAGCGTCGGGGGGTCGAGTGGATGGACATGGACCGAGGCGATCTAACCCGCACCCGTCGTCCTCGACGCGGCCACTGCCGCCCGTCACACGCTCCACGGTTGCAACAGATCCGCCACGACCGCCACACCCTTCGCGGCTACGCCCACCACCATGTTCCCGAGGCACGCAAGGCGCTCATACCGCAGCGGCCTAACCGGCGGGCGCGCGGACGCGGACCGAAACGATGCATCGGCCCGCGCAGATCGCCCCGGAAGCGGCCACCGCCGCCCGGCAAGTGCCCGACGGCTGACGCAGATCCACCACGGCCACCCCGCCCTCCGCACCGCCACGATCCCGAGGCACGCCAGGCGCTCACGCCGTAGGCCGACCCGGCGGACCCCATTCGTCACCCGCACGCAACAACCACCACCCATCAGGCGCCCGACGGCTCAAGCAGATCGGCCACCGCCGCCACCCCCTCCCCGATCCCACGCACCGTCACATTCCCGAATCCCAACACGAGTTGACCCGGATCGGCAGCCCCCGAAGCGCGGCACGCGCTCATGCCGTAGAGGCCGACTCCGCGGGCGCGTGCCCGAGTGATGACCGTCTCCTCGTCGAGGCCCGGTGCGAGGTGGGCCACCGCGTGGAAGCCTGCTGCCAGGCCTGAGAGGGTTACGGACGGGGCGTTTTCGGTCAGGGCGGTGATCAGGGCCGTGCGGCGGGACGCGTAGGTCGTGCGCATGCGGCGGAGGTGGCGGTCGTAGCGGCCGGACTCGATCAGGCGGGCCAGGGCCAGTTGGTCCAGGGTCGGGGAGCCCCGGTCGCTCGCGTGTTTCGCCTCCGTGACGGGGGCCATGAGTGCCGGTGGGCAGAGCAGCCAGCCGATGCGGAGGGCGGGGGCCAGGGACTTGCTGACCGTGCCGATGGAGATCACGCGGTCGGCGGCGAGCCCCTGAAGGGTGCCCACCGGCTCCCGGTCGTAGCGGAACTCCGCGTCGTAGTCGTCCTCGATGACATAGGCGTCCTCGCGCATCGCCCACTCGATCAGGGCCAGGCGCCGGGAGGGAGCCATCACCACTCCGGTCGGCCACTGGTGGGCCGGGGTGACGATCACCGCGTCCGCGCCGGTCGCCGCCAACCGCCGTACGTCCACGCCCTGTTCGTCGACCGGCACCGGTACCGCCGTCAGACCGGCCGCGTCCGCCGCCGCCCGCGCGACGGCCGGGCCGCCCGGGTCCTCGTACGCCACCACCCGCGCCCCGGCACGGGACAGCGCGCCCAGCGCCAGACCGAGACCCTGCGCGTAACCGGAGCAGATCACGGTCCGGGCGGGCTCCGCGCACGCGGCACGCACCCGGCGCAGATAGCCCGCCGCCACCTCACGGAGGGCCGAACTGCCGCGTGGATCACCGTAGTCGAGGTCCGCGGTCGGCATCGTCCGGGCCGCCTCGCGGGTCGCCCACAGCCAGTCGGTGAACGGGAAGGAGGCCAGGTCGGGCACGCCGTGCCGGAAGTCGGCGGTCAAGTGGGGCCGGGTGGGGGACGGTTCGGCTTCCGGCGACTTCGGGATGTGGGCGCCGGTCGCGACCCTGGTGGCCGAGCCGACGCGGGTGACCAGGTAGCCCTCGGACTGGAGTTGGGCGTAGCAGTCCTGGATCAGGCCGCGGGACAGGCCCAGTTCGCGGGCTAGTGCACGGGAGGAGGGGAGGCGTTCGTCCGCGCGCAGCCGGCCCGTGCGGATCGCGTCCCGCAACTGCCCCTCCAACTGCGCGCACAGCCGCTCCTCGCTGTCGCGGTCGACGGACAGGAGCAGCTCGGGTGACAAACCGGCCCACTGCGGTGGCATGGAATTGGAGCTTACCGGCGGTCCGGTCGGAATCTAGTGTCGATGCCATGGCGACCCACACGGACTCCCCGAGCACTGAGCCGATGACCTCCAACTCCGGCCCCTCCGACGCCACTTCAGGCCCTCGCCCTCCGCTCCTCTCCCGTCCCCTCCTCCTACGCTTCGTGAGCATGGTCGGTGCGAGTCTGAGCTTCTTCCTTCTGCTCTCGGTCGTACCGGCGTACGCCGCCGAGCGGGGCGGCGGAGGCGCGGCGGGGCTGGCGACCGGTTCGCTGATGCTCGCGACCGTGCTGGGTGAACTGGTCACGCCCCGGCTCGTCGCCCGCTTCGGGTACCGACTGACCCTGATGGCAGGGCTGTTGCTGCTCGGCGCCCCGGCGCTGGTGCTGACCGTCTCCGGGCAGGCCGCATGGATCACCGCGGTGTGCTTCGTGCGCGGGCTCGGTTTCGCGTTGACGATCGTCGCGGGCGGCGCGCTGACCGCGTCGCTGATCCCGGACGAACGCCGGGGCGAGGGGCTGGCGTTGGTGGGTGTGGTGTCCGGTGTGCCGTCGCTGGTCGTGCTGCCGCTGGGGCTGTGGCTGGCCGGGCGCGTGGGGTACGGCCCGGTCGCGGTGGCCGGCGGTCTCGCGGCGCTGGCCGCGATCGTCTTCGTCCTCGGCCTGCCGGATCGCGCGGACGCCCGCACGGACCGCTCCGAGCAGCCGCTCGGTGTCGTACGAGGTCTGCGAACCGGCGCCCTGCTGCGGCCTGTCGTGGTCTTCGCGGCCACCGCCACCGCCGCCGGGATCGTGGTCACCTTCCTGCCGCTGGCCGTCCCTTCGGCCTCCGCCGGGGTCGTCGCGGTGGCCCTGTTCGTGCAGCCCGCCGCGTCGACCCTGACGCGTTGGCTGGCGGGCCGCCACGGCGACCGGCACGGCAGCGAACGGCTCGTCCTGCCCGGCCTGCTCCTGTCGGCCCTCGGCGTCCTGGTCATCGCCCTCTCCGGCGACCCCGTCGCGGTGATCACCGGTACGGCCCTGTTCGGCGCGGGCTTCGGCATCACCCAGAACGCCACGCTGGCCCTGATGTACACCCGCGTCTCCGCCGCCTCGTACGGCACGGTCAGCGCCCTGTGGAACCTGGCCTACGACGGCGGCATGGGCCTCGGCGCGGCCGGCTTCGGCATCACGGCGGGCCTGACCGGCTACCCCTGGGCCTTCGCGCTGACCGCACTCCTGATGCTGGGCGCGGTGGCCCCGGCGTTGCGGGACCGGGTCACTGCGCCTTGCGCGCACTCTCCAGTACCTGACGGAGCCCCTCGGTGAGCCGGTCCGCGTCGGGTGCGGTCTTCGGGTCGAAGGTCCACTGCATGATGAGACCCGACATCAGGATCATGTAGAACGAGCCGAGCGTGTCGGCGGTCTCGTCCGACACCTCCTCCTCCGGCACAGCCATCAGCAGCGAGACCAACCCGCGGCCGCCCTCGCGCTGCGCGAGCGACAACTGATCGCGAGCCTCCGGCAGTTGGTCGCCCATCGCCATGATCTCCCCGCTGAGCCGCCACATCGAGCCCGGCTCGCGGAGGGAGGCGACGACGTTCGACCACACCTCCCTGAACCGCTCCAGCGAGCCCGGCGCCCCGACGAGCCGCTCACCCCACTCGAAGGACATTTGGTCCACCAGGGAGACGTACGCCTGCGCGAGCAGCGCGTCCTTCGAGCCGTAGTGGTAGCCGATGGACGCGAGATTCGTCCCCGACTCCTTCACGATGTCGCGCGCCGTCGTGCGCGCGAACCCCTTCTCCAGCAGGCAGCGCTTCGCGCCTTCGAGCAGATCCTCACGGTGTCCCATGCCCGCCACCCTACCGCCGATCCATACAACCGTCCTAGACGCATGATTTATACGCACGGCCTAGACGGTCGACTTACACAGGCGTTCTAGACAAGTGTTTAAGACGCGCGTACATTCGCTGTCATGACGAACTCGACGAACCCCGCGAGCATCCCCAACTCCCGCGCCGGGCGCCGGGAATGGACCGCGCTCGGCGTCCTGATGCTGCCGCTGCTGCTGGTCTCCATGGACGTCTCCGTCCTCTACTTCGCCATCCCGGCGATCAGCGCGGACCTGGAACCCAGCGGCACCCAGCAGCTGTGGATCTTCGACATCTACGCCTTCGTCCTGGCCGGCCTGCTGATGACGATGGGCTCGATCGGCGACCGCATCGGCCGCCGCCGGCTCCTCCTGATCGGCGCGGCGGCGTTCGGCACCGCCTCCTTCATCGCCGCCTACGCGGACAGCGCCGAGACCCTGATCGCCGCCCGCGCGGTCCTCGGCATCGGCGGCGCCACCCTGATGCCCTCGACGATGGCGCTGCTGCGCACGATGTTCACCGACCCCGGCCAGCGCGCGAAGGCGATCGGCCTGTGGTCCGGTGTGATGACCGCCGGTGTCGCGCTCGGCTCGGTGCTCAGCGGTGTGCTGGTCCAGTACTTCTGGTGGGGCTCGGTCTTCCTGATCAACCTGCCCGCGATGGCGCTGCTGCTGGTGATCGGCCCGTTCCTGCTCCCCGAGTCCAAGAACCCCGCCCCCGGCCGCTTCGACTGGCCGAGCGTCCCGCTGTCCCTGGCCGCCGTCCTGCCCGTGATCTACGGCCTCAAGGAGATCCCCTCCGAGGGCTGGCACGTCCAGTACGTCGTCTCGATCACCGTCGGTCTGCTCTTCGCGGCCCTCTTCGTCCACCGCCAGCGCACGGCCGCCTCCCCGATGATCGACCCGGCTCTGTTCCGCGGCCGGGGCTTCGCCCCCTCCGTCGTCCTCAACCTGGTCTCCGCCTTCGGGATGATGGGCTCGGCCTTCTTCACCACGCAGTACCTGCAGTCGGTGCTCGGCAAGAGCGCGATGGAGGCGGCCCTGTGGGCGCTGCTCCCCTCGGTGCCGATCGGCATGGCTGCCCCGCTGGCAACCACCCTCGTACAGAAGGGAGTCGACCGCGCCTACGTCGTCACGGCCGGCTTCGCGATCGCCGCGACCGGCTACGGCATGCTCGCCCTCACCGGCACCGACTCCCTCTGGTTGGCCCTGGCCGCCGCCGGTGTCCTCGCCTCCGGGATCGTCATGGTGATGTCCCAGATCATGGACCTCGCGATGGGCAGCGCACCGGTGGAGAAGGCGGGCGTCGCCTCCTCGCTGATGGAGACCGGCGCGGAGTTCGGCGGCGCGCTCGGCATGGCGATCCTGGGTTCCATCGGTACGGCCGTCTACCGCCACGGCATCCCGGCCTCGGCCCCCGCTCCGGCCCACGAGACCCTCGGCGGCGCCCTGGCCGTCGCCCGCCGGCTGCCGGGGCACACGGGAGACGCGCTGACCGCGACCGCCCGGGAGGCCTTCACCGACGGTATGCACGGCGCGGCGATCGCGGGCGCGGTGCTGCTGCTGGGCGCGGCCTTCGCGGCGGCGCGGACCCTGCGGGGGCTGCGGGTTCCGGTGCAGGAGAAGGAGACGGAGAAGGTCGCCGCCTGACACGAACGAGAACGCCGGACGGACTGAGGTTTGCTCAGTCCGTCCGGCGTTCTCGTGAAACGTCGAACCGTAGGTTCGGTCAGACCAGGTTCACCGACCGGGCCGACGTGGCCCCGATCTCCTCGGCCACCTCGGCCAGCACACCCGCGGCAACCGTGTCGTCGACGGTAAGGACGGCCAGCGCCTCGCCGCCCGCGACCGAGCGCGAGACCTGCATGCCGGCGATGTTGATGCCCGCCTCACCGAACACACGGCCGACGGTGCCGACCACACCGGGACGGTCCTCGTACCGCAGCACCACCATGTGGTCGGCGAGCGCGAGGTCGACGTCGTAGTCGCCGACCGCGACGATCTTCTGCAGGTTCTTGGGACCGGCCAGCGTGCCGGAGACCGCGACCTCCTCGCCGGTGCCGAGCGTGCCCCGCACGGTGACCACGTTGCGGTGGTCGGCGGACTCGGAGCTGGTCGTGAGGCGGACCTCGACACCGCGCTCCTGCGCGAACAGGGGGGCGTTGACGTAGGACACGGTCTCGTCGACGACGTCCTCGAACACGCCCTTGAGCGCGGAGAGTTCGAGCACCTTGACGTCGTGCTGGGTGATCTCGCCGTAGACCTCGACGTCGAGGCGGACCGCGACCTCGCCCGCGAGGGCGGTGAAGATGCGGCCGAGCTTCTCGGCGAGCGGCAGGCCGGGCTTGACGTCCTCGGCGATGACGCCGCCCTGGACGTTCACCGCGTCCGGGACCAGTTCACCGGCGAGCGCGAGGCGCACCGAGCGGGCGACCGAGACACCGGCCTTCTCCTGGGCCTCGTCGGTGGAGGCGCCGAGGTGCGGGGTGGAGACGACCTGGTCGAACTCGAAGAGCGGGGAGTCCGTGCAGGGCTCCTTCGCGTACACGTCGAGGCCGGCGCCGGCGACGCGGCCTTCCTTGAGCGCGGAGTACAGCGCCGCCTCGTCGACGATCCCGCCGCGCGCGGCGTTGACGATGCGCACGGTCGGCTTGACCTTGCGCAGCGCCTCGTCGCCGATCAGACCGACCGTCTCGGGGGTCTTGGGCAGGTGCACGGTGATGAAGTCGGAGACTTCGAGCAGCTCGTCCAGGGAGAGGACCTTGACGCCCATCTGCGCGGCCCGGGCGGGCTGGACGTAGGGGTCGTAGGCGACGACCTTCATGCCGAACGCGGACATGCGCTGGGCGACCAGCGCGCCGATGCGGCCGAGGCCGACGACGCCGAGGGTCTTCTCGGCCAGCTCGACGCCGGTGTACTTGCTGCGCTTCCACTCGCCGTTCTTCAGCGCGGCGTTGGCCTGCGGGATGTGGCGTGCGGTCGCCAGCAGCAGACCGCAGGCCAGCTCGGCGGCGGTGACGATGTTCGAGGTGGGGGCGTTGACGACCATCACGCCGGCCTTGGTGGCGGCGGAGACGTCCACGTTGTCCAGGCCGACGCCGGCTCGTGCGACGACCTTCAGCTTGCGTGCGGCGGCGACCGCCTCGGCATCGACCTTGGTGGCCGAGCGGATCAGGATCGCGTCCACGTCGGCGATCGCGGGGAGCAGTTCGGCTCGGTCCGCGCCGTTGCAGTGGCGGATCTCGAAGTCCGGGCCGAGGGCGTCCACGGTCGCGGGCGACAGCTCTTCAGCGATGAGTACGACAGGTTTCGAGCTCACGTGAGTCCTCACAAGTCCATTGCGTGCGGACGGCCGTCCCGACGGCCGCAGGCGGTGGAGGTACGAACCGCGTGGAGACGCACGACGCTGTGGGCCTGACGCGTATGTAGTACGGCAGTGTAGTGGCGCGCCGACAGTCGTCTTACGCCTCCGCGGAAGGATCACCCGTCCGTGACCGGCCGGGTTGGACAAAGGGGCCGGAGCGCGCGCTCCGGCCCCTCGGCCTCAGGCCTTACGCCTCTTCGTCGACCCAGCTCATCAGCTTGCGGAGCTGCTTGCCGGTGGTCTCCAGCAGGGACTCGGCGTCCTTCTGCTTGTACTCGTTGTACTTCTTCAGGCCGCCGTGGTACTCGGCCATCCACTCACGGGCGAAGGTGCCGTCCTGGATCTCGGCGAGGACCTTCTTCATCTCGGCCTTGGTGGCGTCGGTGATGATCCGCGGGCCGGTGACGTAGTCGCCCCACTCGGCGGTCTCGGAGACCGACCAGCGCATCTTCTCCAGGCCGCCCTCGTACATGAGGTCGACGATGAGCTTCAGCTCGTGCAGGCACTCGAAGTAGGCGATCTCGGGCTGGTAGCCGGCCTCGGTCAGCGTCTCGAAACCGGCCTTGACCAGCGCGGCCGTACCACCGCAGAGAACCGCCTGCTCACCGAACAGGTCGGTCTCGGTCTCCTCGGTGAAGGTCGTCTTGATGACGCCGGCGCGGGTGCCGCCGATGCCCTTCGCGTACGACAGCGCGAGCGCGAAGCCGTTGCCGGTCGCGTCCTGCTCGACGGCCGCGATACACGGAACGCCGCGGCCCTCCTCGTACTGGCGGCGCACCAGGTGGCCCGGGCCCTTGGGGGCGACCATGCAGACGTCGATGCCGGCCGGCGGCTTGATGAAGTCGAAGCGGATGTTCAGGCCGTGGCCGAAGAACAGCGCGTCGCCGTCGTTGAGGTTGTCCTTGATGGACTCCTCGTAGACCTGGGCCTGGATCGGGTCCGGCACCAGGATCATGATGACGTCGGCCTCGGCGGCGGCCTCGGACGGCGTCACCACGCGCAGGCCCTGCTCCTCGGCCTTCGCCTTGGACTTGGAGCCCTCGTGCAGACCGACCCGGACGTCGACGCCCGAGTCACGCAGCGACAGCGCGTGGGCGTGGCCCTGGCTGCCGTAGCCGATGACCGCGACCTTGCGGCCCTGGATGATGGACAGGTCGGCGTCGGCGTCGTAGAACAGCTCGGCCACTTTGGGTTCTCTCCTTGGTGTGCAGGTGTTGCGTCCCACCGTATGACGGCGGCGGGAGGGGAAGTTTCCGGGTCTCGGAATGCGGGCGGCAGGCCGCTGCCGGCCGCCCGCGTTCCGGTCGTAGAAATGTCTTCTACGAGGGTTACGCGGACCGGTCGAGCGCGCGCAGCGAGCGGTCGGTGATGGAGCGGGCGCCGCGGCCGATGGCGATCGTGCCGGACTGGACCAGCTCCTTGATGCCGTACGGCTCCAGCATCTTGAGCATGGCGGTCAGCTTGTCGCTGCTGCCGGTGGCCTCGATGGTGACGGCCTCCGGGGAGACGTCGACGGTCTTGGCGCGGAACAGCTGGACGATCTCGACGATCTGCGAGCGCGTCTCGTTGTCGGCGCGCACCTTCACCAGAACGAGTTCGCGCTGAACCGCGGAACCGGCTTCCAGTTCGACGATCTTCAGCACGTTGACGAGCTTGTTGAGCTGCTTGGTGACCTGCTCGAGGGGGAGCGCCTCGATCACGTTCACCACGATCGTGATGCGCGAGATGTCGGGGTGCTCGGTGACGCCGACGGCGAGGGAGTCGATGTTGAAGCCGCGCCGGGAGAACAGGGCGGTGATCCGGGCGAGGACACCGGGCTTGTTCTCGACCAGGACCGAGAGCGTGTGCTTGGACATTTCTCTTTCGTCTCTCTCGCTCAGTCGTCTTCGTTGTCGCCGAAGTCGGGGCGGACGTCCCGGGCGAACATGACCTCGTCGTTCGAGGTGCCGGCGGCGACCATCGGCCACACCATGGCGTCCTCGTGGACGATGAAGTCGATCACGACGGGGCGGTCGTTGATCGAGTTGGCCTCTTCGATGACCTTGTCGAGGTCGTCGGGGGACTCGCAGCGGATCGCGTAACAGCCCATCGCCTCCGACAGCTTGACGAAGTCGGGGATGCGCGTGCCGGCGCTCGGCTGCTTTCCGTCCGCCTCCGGGCCGCTGTGCAGCACGGTGTTGGAGTAGCGCTGGTTGTAGAACAGGGTCTGCCACTGGCGGACCATGCCGAGGGCGCCGTTGTTGATGATGGCGACCTTGATCGGGATGTTGTTCAGGGCGCAGGTGGTGAGTTCCTGATTGGTCATCTGGAAGCAGCCGTCGCCGTCGATCGCCCAGACCGTACGGTCCGGGGCGCCGGCCTTCGCGCCCATCGCGGCCGGGACCGCGTAGCCCATCGTCCCGGCGCCACCGGAGTTGAGCCAGGTCGCGGGCTTCTCGTACTGGATGTAGTGCGCGGCCCACATCTGGTGCTGGCCGACGCCCGCCGCGAAGATCGTTCCCTCCGGGGCGAGTTGACCGATGCGCTCGATGACGTGCTGCGGGGAGAGCTGGCCGTTGTCGGGCTGCTCGTAGCCGAGCGGGTACGTCTCGCGCCAGCGGTTGAGGTCCTTCCACCAGGCGCTGTAGTCGCCGGTGTGGCCCTCGCTGTGTTCCTTCTGCACGGCCTGGACCAGGTCGGCGATGACCTCGCGGGCGTCTCCGACGATCGGCACGTCGGCGGCACGGTTCTTGCCGATCTCGGCGGGGTCGATGTCGGCGTGGACGATCTTGGCGTACGGGGCGAAGCTGTCCAGCTTGCCGGTGACGCGGTCGTCGAAGCGGGCTCCGAGGGCGACGATCAGGTCGGCCTTCTGCAGCGCGGTGACGGCGGTGACCGCACCGTGCATGCCCGGCATTCCCACGTGCAGCTCGTGACTGTCGGGGAATGCGCCGAGCCCCATCAGGGTGGTGGTGACGGGGGCTCCGGTGAGTTCTGCGAGGACCTTCAGCTCGGCGGTGGCGTGCGCCTTGAGGACACCGCCGCCGACGTAGAGGACGGGCCGCTTCGCGGCGGTGATCAGCTTGGCGGCCTCGCGGATCTGCTTGGCGTGCGGCTTGGTCACCGGGCGGTAGCCGGGCAGGTCCATGACCGGCGGCCAGGAGAAGGTGGTCTTGGCCTGGAGGGCGTCCTTCGCGATGTCGACCAGCACCGGGCCGGGGCGGCCGGTGGAGGCGATGTGGAAGGCCTGCGCAATGACGCGCGGGATGTCCTCGGCCTTGGTGACCAGGAAGTTGTGCTTGGTGACCGGCATCGTGATGCCGACGATGTCCGCCTCCTGGAAGGCGTCCGTGCCGATGGCCTTCGACGCGACCTGCCCGGTGATCGCCACGAGCGGCACCGAGTCCATGTGCGCGTCGGCGATCGGGGTCACCAGGTTGGTGGCGCCGGGGCCGGAGGTCGCCATGCAGACGCCGACCCTGCCGGTGGCCTGCGCGTAGCCGGTGGCCGCGTGGCCCGCGCCCTGCTCGTGCCGGACCAGGACGTGACGCACCCGCGTCGAGTCCATCAGCGGGTCGTACGCCGGAAGGATCGCACCGCCGGGAATGCCGAATACCGTGTCGGCCCCGACTTCCTCAAGAGAGCGGATGAGGGACTGCGCGCCCGTGACGTGCTCGGGGGCGGACTGCTGTCCTCCGGATCGGGGCCGCGGCTGCGGATGGGCCCCGGTGGCCTGCTCGGTCATCGTCATTCTCTTCTCGATGCTGAGGGTTTTTGCGAGGTTTGTGCGGGGTTCTACTGCTGCACGACTGGTCCCTGTGCAACAAAAAACCCCTCGTGCCGTGAGGCAAGCGAGGGGAGCGCGCCGGGTGCGGTCGCTGGGAGTTCCGGGTCCGTCCGGACGTCACCAGCTTCAGCCGACGCGCTTTCCAAGTACGAGAATTCGGGTGCGCATGGCATTGACCCTCCCCCCGGCACGCACCGACTGTCAAGTGGGTGGGACGGGAGTCTCATTATGTGAGCGGAGGGCCGTTCCGCCACCGAGAACCGCGGGCACACCACTGGTGTACACCCCGGAGCCGCCGCCCGCGAACGCGGGTTCCGCGGGCCCGTGCGGCACCGGATAGTGGCCGCGTGAGAGGGCCCGGCGCAGCCGGTACTCGTCCAGCGGCCCGGAGAAGGCCATGCCCTGCCCGTGCGTGCAGCCCATCGCGCGCAGGGCGACCACCTGTTCGGGCAGGTCCACCCCGTCGGCCACGGACTGCAGCCCGAGGTCCCCGGCGATCCGCAGCAGCCCACTGGTGATCTTGTGCAGCCGCGCGGACTCGACGACGCCCTCGACCAGACTGCGGTCCAGTTTCAGTACGTCCACGGGCAGCCGCCGCAGCGCCGTGATGGCCGCGTAGCCGCTCCCGAACCCGTCGAGGGCGATCCGGACCCCGAGCCGCCGCAGCGCGGTCAGGCGTCGCTCCAGCTCGTCCAGGGAGACCCGTGGGTCGGTGTCCGACAGCTCGATCACCAGCGAACCGGAGGGCAGCCCGTGCCGGGTCAGCAGGGCCTCGATCGAGCCGAGCGGCATCGAGCGGTCCAGCAGCCGCCGGGCGCTCATCCGGACGCCCACGGACACGGCGAGCCCGGTCCCGGTCCGCTCGGCGGCCTGCTCCACGGCCTCCTCCAGCATCCAGCGCCCCAGCTCGGCGGTCCTGTCGCTGTCCTCGGCGACCCGCAGGAACTCGGCCGGCGTGAACAGCACCCCCTGCGAGGACCGCCAGCGCGCCTGCGTGGACACCGACGCGATCCGGCCGTCCGTCAGCGACACCACGGGCTGGTGCAGCAGCGCGAACTCGCCGTTGTGCAGTGCGGCCCGCAGCCGGGTGGCCAGCTCCGCCTTCCGTACGACGTCCTGCTGCATCTGTGGGGCGTACAGCTCGACCCTGCCCTTGCCCGCGCCCTTGGCGCGGTACATGGCCAGGTCGGCGTTGCGCAGCAACTCCCCCGCGCCGAGGCCCGGTTCGGCGAAGGCGACGCCGATGGAGGCGGCGACGCGGACATCGTTGCCGTCGATGAGGTACGGCTGGGACAGGGTGACGCGCAGGCGGTCGGCGAGCTCCATGATGTGCCGCTCGCGGGCGGCGCGGTCCCGGGTGCCGTCGCCGACGATCAGGGCCGCGAACTCGTCGCCGCCGAGCCGGGACGCGGTGTCGCCGTGCCGGACCGAGTCCTGGAGTCTGCGGGCGGCCTGGACGAGGAGCTCGTCCCCGGCCTGGTGGCCGATCGTGTCGTTGACCGCCTTGAAGCCGTCGAGGTCGATGAAGAGCACGGCCGTGCCGCGGTCGGTGGAGCGGCGGCCGGACAGGGCCTGCTGGACGCGCCGGGTGAACAGCGCGCGGTTGGGCAGGTCGGTGAGCGGGTCGTGCTCGGCGTTGTGCTGCAACTGCGCCTGGAGGCGCACTCTTTCGGTCACGTCCCGGCTGTTGAAGATCAGGCCGCCGTGATGGCGGTTGACCGTGGACTCGACGTTCAGCCAGCCGCCGTCGCCGGACCGGAAGCGGCACTCGATACGGGTGGTGGATTCCTCGAAGGGGCCGGCGGTGAGGAAGCGGCGCACCTCGTGCACCACGCAGCCCAGGTCCTCGGGGTGGATGAGCGAGGCCAGTTCGGTCCCGACCAGTTCCTCGGCGGCCTTGCCGTAGACACCGGCGGCGGCCGGGGAGACGTAGCGGAGGATGCCGTTCGGGGCGGCGATCATGATGACGTCGCTGGAGCCCTGCACCAGGGAGCGGAAGTGGTTCTCCTTCTGGGCCAGTTCCTGGGTGAGGGTGATGTTGTCGATCAGCATGATGCCCTGGCGCACCACGAGCGCGAGGACCACGCAGCCCGCGGTGATGAGGACCACGCGGTCGGGGCTGCGGCCGTTGAGGACGTTGTAGAGGATCCCCAGCGTGCAGACGGCGGCGGCGAGATACGGGGTGAGCGCGGCCAGCGAGCCCGCGATGGGCCGGGTGGCCGGATACCGACCCTGCTCGGCGCCCGGCGCGGGTGCCTGGTGCCGGCTGCCGGCGGGCTGTCCGGGCCGGTGCTCGTGCACCACGCGCGTGTGCCCGTCGTCCTCGGGCCGGGCGTGCCGGGGCGCGGCCCACGGGGCGTACGCGAGGAGCAGTGAACCGGCGAACCAGCCCGCGTCGAGCAACTGGCCCGAGTGGTAGTTGTTGTGCAGCAGCGGCGAGGTGAACAGGGCGTCGCACATCACGGTCAGGGCCAGCGCGCCGATCGCGGTGTTCACGGCGGTGCGGTTGACCGAGGAGCGCCGGAAGTGCAGCGCGAGCACCATGCTGACCAGGGCGATGTCGAGCAGCGGGTACGCCAGCGACAGCGCGGTGTGGGCCACGCTGGGCCCGTCGAACTTGGCGGCCTGGGCCAGCGCGAGGCTCCAGGACAGCGTGAGCAGCGAGCCGCCGATCAGCCAGGCGTCCAGCGCCAGACAGACCCAACCCGCTTTGGTGACCGGTCGTTTGGCGAGCACCAGCAGCCCGACGATGGCGGGCGGCGCGAAGCACAGGAAGAACAGATCGGCGTAACTGGGGCTGGGCACGGGTCGCTCCAGCACGACCTCGTACCACCCCCATACTCCGTTGCCCAGCGCCGCCATCGCCGAGGAGAGCGAGAACAGCAGCCAGGCGGGTCGAAAGCGGATACGGCGGCTGCGCGCGTAGAGGAAGCACGAGACGGCGGCCGTACCCGCCGCGGCGCTCAGTCCGAAGTCGCCCATGATCAGCGCGAGTTGGGACGACCCCCAGTCGAGCGCCGAACCGACGGCGTATCCCGCGCACACCAGGGCCAGGACGAGTTGCTGGACCAGGCTGCGTCCGCCGCCGGGACCCGGCGGTCGGGGCAGCCGCGCTTCGGGCGAAGTCCGGTCCCGGAGCGCCCCGTTGAGGGTGGTCGTCGGAGACGGTGGCGCGCTCACCGGGCCCTCCCGGTCCGCGTCGCTCCCGGGTCCCGCGGGCCCCGGTGCGCTGGATGGGTGTGCCTCCGGCGGCCGCCCGGCCTTCGGTGATGGTGTCCGTGGTGGCCGGGATGTCCGCCGTGGCCGCTGTGACTGCCGTGATTGCCGTGATTGCCGTGATTGCCGTGGTGGCCGCGTCTGCGCGCGGCGGTGCGCCAGGGTCGCCGTCGACGGCCCCGCCGCGTCGGATCGCTCGTCCATAGGCCGTGCATCGCCCGTCGCCCCCCTCACAGTCTGAAATGTCCATCCCCGGCGCCGAACGGTGCGCGGCGCAGCCCCTGCCGGGACGATACACCAGTCTCGTCACTCAGGGACATAGTTCCTCTACGCTCCGTGACGACCAGCGGAGATGCGTGCACGCCCCGCTTTCGGAAGATTGCGGAGGGTACCGGAAGCGGATTGCACGCTTGTTGCGACTACCCCGTCGGTCCTGTCGTAAGGATCACGTTGCGCAGCGGCTCCTGGTTCACGAACCGACCCAACTGGTCGGCAACCAGACGCTTCGCCCTCGGCAGGAACGCCGAGGTGGGCCCGCCGACATGCGGACTGATCAGCACGCCGGGGGCCTGCCACAACGGGTGCCCCCGGGGCAGCGGTTCGGGGTCGGTGACGTCCAGCGCCGCGGTGATACGGCCGCTCTCCAGCTCCGCGAGCAGCGCCTTGGTGTCCACGACGGGGCCGCGGGCCACGTTGACCAGCAGCGCCCCGTCCTTCATCCGGGCCAGGAACTCGGCGTCGGCCAGGTGACGGGTGGTCTCGGTGAGGGGCGTGGACAGGATGACGACGTCCGCCTCCGGGAGCAGCGCGGGCAGTTCGGCGAGCGGATGCACCGGTCCGCGCTCGGTGGTGCGCCCGGAGCGCGCCACCCGCGCCACCCGCGCGAGCTCGAAGGGAGTGAGCCGGTCCTCGATGGCGGAGCCGATGGAGCCGTAGCCGACGATGAGGACGGACTTGTCGGCGAGGGCGGGACGGAACCCACCGAGCCACTCCCCCTTGTCCTGCGCGCGCACGAAGTCGGGGATGCCGCGCAGCGAGGCGAGGATCAGCGCCAGGGTGAGTTCGCCGGTGCTCGCCTCGTGCACTCCCCGCGCATTGCACAGCCGCACACCGGGGCGCAGGTGCGTGAGCCCCGGCTGCACATGGTCGATGCCGGCCGACAGGGTCTGCACGACCTCCACGGAACCCATCTCCGGCAGCGGCCGCACGCTGATCTCCATGCCCTTCATGTAGGGCACGACGTAGAACGCGCAGTCGGCCGGGTCCGCCGGGAACTCCTCACCCCCGTCCCAGAACAGATAGTTCGGCCCCTCCGGGAGCCCCTCGATCTCCTCCGGAGGAATGGGCAGCCACACGTCAGCAGTCATGGTCAGGAGGCTATGTCAGGGCCACGCGCGCGTAGAGGTTAGGTTGGGGAGCCGGAAGAGGGAGGGTCACGAGCAGGTGGAGCGCAGGACGATCGGCGCGGGGGCGCTCGCGATGGGGGCCGTGGGACTCGGTTGCATGCCTATGAGTTGGGCGTACAGCGGGTCGCGGCAGCGGGGCGACGAGTCGGTCAGGGCGGTGCACCGGGCGCTCGATCTGGGGATGACGCTGCTGGACACCGCCGACATGTACGGCCCGTTCACCAACGAGCTGTTGCTGGGGCGGGTGTTGAAGGAGCGGCGCGAGGACGCGTTCGTGTCGACCAAGGTCGGTCTGCTGGTCGGCGAACAGCACATCGTGGCCAACGGCCGCCCCGGCTATGTGAAACGCGCCTGCGACGCCTCACTGCGCCGCCTGCAGACCGATGTGATCGACCTCTACCAACTGCACCGCGCCGACCCCGAAGTCCCGGTCGAGGAGACCTGGGGCGCGATGGCGGACCTCGTACGGGCGGGAAAGGTACGGGCGTTGGGGATGTGCGCGGTCGGTGCCCGTTCCGCGCGCCGGCCGGGGGCGCGGCTGCATGACGGAACGATCCGCCAACTCCAGCGCGTGCAGCAGGTGTTCCCGGTGACCGCGGTGCAGGCCGAGTTGTCGGTGTGGTCGTCGGAGGCGCTGGACGCGCTGCTGCCGTGGTGCGCGGCGCGCGGGGTCGGCCTGCTGGCCGCGATGCCGCTCGGCAACGGCTTCCTGACCGGCACGCTGACCCCGGGCGAGGGCTTCGAACCGGACGACGTGCGCGCCCGGCATCCCCGTTTCACCGCGGAGATGACGGCCGCGAACCAGCCGATCGTGGCCGGGCTGCGACGGGTGGCCCGGCGCCACGGCCCGGAGGTCACCCCGGCGCAGGTGGCCCTGGCGTGGGTGCTGGCGCAGGGCCCGCACGTGGTGCCGGTGCCGGGCACCAAGCGGGAGCACTGGGTGACGGAGAACGCGGGGGCGGCGGAGCTGCGCCTGACGCCGGAGGACCTCACGGAGGTCGCGGAGCTGCCGGCGGCGCTGGGGTCCTGGGACTGACCGCCGTACACGGGGCGGGGCCGGATCGTGCGTCGGCGCTCACGGATCGGGAACCCGAGCGGCGCGAGCGGTGTATGAAAAGTAGAACCAGCCGCAGGGCCCGGCCGTGAGCCCACCGCAAGAACCCGCCGTACCCACTGGTGAGTACCCGCCCGTCGAAGGGACCTGATCGTGCAACGACGAGTCGTGTCGGCCGCCCTGGCCGTGACCGCGCTCCTGCTGACGGCCGGCTGCTCCTCCGACGGCGGAGGATCCCCGGGCGACGCCACCAGTACGTCGGCGGGCAGCGGCGGTACGACGGCGGGGGCATCCCCCTCCGCGCAGGCCGCCGAGCAGACCCCGCCCGCCAAGGGCACGGTGAAGGTGCTGCGCACGGTCACCGAGGGGCTCAAGACCCCCTGGGGCCTGGCCCCGCTGCCCGACGGGAACCTGCTGGTCTCCTCCCGGGACGACGGCACCATCACCCGGATCGCCGAGGCCACCGGCAAGAAGACCGAGCTGGGCACGGTGTCCGGGGTGTCCCCGGCCGGCGAGGGCGGCCTCCTCGGCATCTCGCTCTCCCCGGACTACGCCTCGGACCACATGATCTACGCCTACTTCACCTCGGACTCGGACAACCGCATCGTCCGCATGCTGTACGACGCGAAGAAGCCGGCCGGTGAGCAGTTGGGCGCGCCCGACACCATCTTCAAGGGCATCCCCAAGGGCTATATCCACAACGGCGGGCGGATCGCCTTCGGCCCGGACGGCATGCTGTACGCGGGGACGGGCGAGAGCGGTCAGCGGGGTCTGGCGCAGGACAAGAAGTCCCTGGGCGGCAAGATCCTGCGGCTGACCCCGGAGGGCGACCCCGCTCCGGGCAACCCGTTCCCGAATTCGCCGGTGTACACCTATGGCCATCGCAATGTGCAGGGTCTGGCCTGGGACACCAAGCAGCGGCTGTTCGCCTCGGAGTTCGGCCAGGACACCTGGGACGAGCTGAACGCGATCAAGCCGGGCGACGACTACGGCTGGCCGGACGCCGAGGGCAGGACCAGCAACCCGAAGTACCACAGCCCGATCGCCCAGTGGCACACGGACGACGCCTCCCCCAGCGGCATCGCCTATGCCAAGGGCTCCATATGGATGGCGGGGCTGAAGGGCCAGCGCCTGTGGCGCATCCCGCTGGACGGCACGAAGGCGTCGGCCACCCCGCAGGCCTTCCTCACCGGCAAGTACGGCCGGCTGCGCACGGTGGTGTCGGCCGGTGGCGACAAGCTGTGGCTGGTGACCAGCAACACGGACGGGCGGGGCACGCCTAAGTCGGGGGACGATCGGATTCTGGAGCTTCAGGTGACGTAGCGGACGCGTCGGCGGACAGATCGGCAGCGGGGTCCGGCAGGCGTACGACGACCTTGCCGGACTCCAGGTCTATCGGACCGCGCCCGGGGTCGCCGTCACCGACGTCCTCCCTGGTCATCTCCAGCCGATTGCGCTCGTCCTCGGTGTGCTTGCGGCCCGGTGAGAACAACTCCTCGAACATGTTGAACACGGCGCCTCCCCTGTGCCGGTCCCCTACAGCGTACGGCTCATCCCGCGGATCGCGCGGTGAGCGGATCGGGCGGGAACAGGCCCAGCCTGTGGGCCACCGCCGCGGCCTCTCCCCGGCCCGAGACGCCGAGCTTGCCGAGGATGTTCGAGACGTGGACGCTCGCGGTCTTGGGGGAGATGAAGAGTTCCTCGGCGATCTGCCGGTTGGTGCGCCCGGCGGAGACCAGGCGCAGGACGTCGCGCTCCCGGCTGGTGAGGCCGAGTGCCTCGACGGGGTCGGCGGGGACGGCTCTCGGCTCGGGGACCCGGGTGAGCGTCAGGCGGGCCCGCTGGGCGAGCAGGGCGACGGCGTCGGCGAGCGGGCGGGCGCCGAGGTGGTCGGCGACGGCGGCGGAGAGGCGGAGCAGTTCGGTGGCGCGTTCGCGTTCGTCGTCACCGCCGGTGGGGTCGGAGAGGAGGGCTTCGGCGAGGCGGTGGCGGACGCGGGCGAGGTCGTAGGGGCGGTCGAGGCGTTCGAAGGCGGCGACGGCCTCGGACCAGTGGTCGGGGGCGCAGCGGCCCTCCGCGTGCAGCAGTTCGGCGCGCAGCCAGCGTTCGTGGGCCTGCCAGACCGGGACGTTGGTGGCGACCGGTTTGGCCGCCTCCCGGATGCGTTCGAGGATCTTGGGGCGGCCGGGGTCGGCGGCGGGCAGGCCGATGGCCTGGGTCTCGGTGATGGCCGCGGCGACCAGCAGGGGCCAGGTCTCGAAATGGGTGCCGGGCCGGAATCCGGAGTCCAGGGCCTGTTCGAGGGTGGCGCGGGCGTCGAGGAGGCGGCCTTCGGCGGCGGCGACCTGGATCTCGATCCGCTCCAGCGGCTGGTGGTGCTGGGGTGCGATGTCATGGGTGCCGAAGTGCTCGCGGGCCGCGGCCAGTTGGCGGCGGGCCTCAGGCACATCGCCCTGGGCGAGGGCGAGTTCGGCGCGGAGGCGGGCGTGGAAGCCGCGGGGTTTGGCGCTCTGACCCACCCGCTCCGCCTTGGTCGCGGCCTCGGCGGCCTCGTCCCAGCGGCCCAGGGTGAAGAGGGATTCGGCGAGGTTCCCCCAGATCCAGGCCTCTTTGTCGAACTGGCCGAACTTCTTGGCGAAGGCGAGCCCCGTCTCCAGGATCGGGACGGCCTCGCGGGAGCGGCCGACATTTTCGAGGCAGGACGGAAGGTTCACATAGCTGCGGCCCGCGACGGTGGAGATGCCCTCGGCGACCGTCCGTTCGTTCACCTCGACCAGCTCGGCGAGGCCCGCCTCGACATCGCCGGAGGCGACCATGAGGCCGGCCAGCGTGAGGCGGGCGTCCATCTCGATCTCGCGGGCGCCCACCATCCGCGCGTACTCGACCGCGCGCTCGGCGGCCACATAGGCGTCGGGTCCCGGCACATGGACCATGGACCAGCCGGCGACCTTGGCCAGTACCTCGGCGTGCACCTCGGAGGGCGGCAGTCCGCGGACCAGTTCCTGGGCGGCGGCCAGTTCGGGCCAGCCGTCACCGCGGCTCTGGTTCCGGATCAGGACGGAGCGCTGCACCCAGAACCAGGCGGCCCGCAGCGGGTCCCCCTCGTCCTCCAGGAGGCGCAGTGCCCGCTTGGTGATCTTCAGGGCGCGCTCGCGCTCCCCGCTCAGCCGGCCGGCGACCGCGGCTTCGGCCATCAGGTCGAGGTAGCGCAGGGGCGTGGTCTCCGGGTCGCAGCCGCAGGGGGGATAGACCTCGGCGTAGTCGAGGGGGCGCAGGGCGGCGCGTACGGCGTCGGGGACGGTGTCCCACAGCTCCATCGCCCGCTCCAGGAGCCGCAGTTGCTCGGAGTGGGCGTGTCGGCCGCGGGCCGCGACGGAGGCGTCCAGGACGGCGGGGAGGGCCTTGGCGGCGTCGTGGGCGTGGTACCAGTAGCTCGCCAGCCGCATGACGCGCTGGTCGGCGGGGACGAGCGTCGGGTCGGCCTCCAGGGCCTCGGCGTAGCGGCGGTTGATGCGGGAGCGCTCGCCGGGCAGCAGGTCGTCGCCGACCGCCTCGCGGACCAGGGAGTGGCGGAAGCGGTATCCGTCGCCGCCGGGCGCGGCCTGGAGGATGTTGGCGCCGACGGCGGCCCGCAGCGCCTCGATGAGGTCGTCCTCGGCGAGCCGGGCGACGGCGGCGAGCAGTCGGTACTCGACGGTCGAGCCGCCCTCGGCGACGATCCTGGCGACGCGTTGGGCGCTCTCGGGCAGTGACTCGACGCGGACGAGGAGCAGGTCGCGCAGCGAGTCGGTGAGGCTGGTGCGGCAGCCGTCGGGGGCGGCGACGGCGAGTTCCTCGACGAAGAAGGCGTTGCCGTCGGAGCGTTCGAAGATCTCGTCGACCTGGGCGGGGTCCGGTTCGGCGGCGCGGATGCCGGCGATCTGGCGGCCCACCTCCTGCCGGTTGAAGCGGCCGAGTTCGATCCGGCGGATCGTGCGGAGCCGGTCGAGTTCGGCGAGCAGCGGGCGGAGGGGGTGGCGGCGGTGGATGTCGTCGGCGCGGTAGGTGGCGAGCACGACGAGGCGGCCGGTGCGCAGGGTGCGGAAGAGGTAGGCGAGGAGGTGGCGGGTGGAGGCGTCGGCCCAGTGCAGGTCCTCCAGGGCGACCACCACCGTGCGGTCGGCGGCGACGCGCTCCAGGAGGCGCGCGGTGAGTTCGAAGAGGCGGGCCATGCCCTCCTCGTCTCGGCCACGGGGTCGGCCGGCGGGCGGTGCCTCCGCCAACTCGGGGAGCAGTCGGGCGAGTTCCTCCTCCTGTCCGGCGGCGGCCGCGGACAGTTCGGCGGGCAGTTCGCGGCGCAGGGCGCGCAGGGCGGTGGAGAACGGGGCGAAGGGCAGTCCGTCCGCGCCGATCTCCACACAGCCGCCGAGGGCGACGACGGCGCCCTGCCGGCAGGCGGCGGTGGCGAACTCCTCGACGAGCCGGGTCTTGCCCACCCCGGCCTCACCGCCCAGCAGCAACGCCTGCGGCTCGCCCGCGGCGGCGCGGGCGAGCGCATCGTTCAGCGTGTCCAGTTCGTCGGCGCGGCCGACGAAGACCGGACTGACGGACCTGGTCTCCACGGGTTGGAGCATGTCACGCGGGTCTGACAACGCGGCACCCGTTTTCGGGCGGGCGGCCGAGGGGAGGAGCGCCCCGGCGGGCGCCGTACGGCCGCCCTCCCGTGCCGGAGCGTTCACCACGCACGGGCGAACAGGTGCCGACGAGGGCGTTCGGTATGCACCTCCCCTTCGGCGGCCTGCCGGGCCTGCTCGCGGCGGGCGGCGCGGCGGCTGCGGACGGCTTCGCGGGCGAGGCGCTCGTTGGCGGCCTGGCGGCGCAGTTCGGCGGAACGGATCTGGTGGAGTTCGTACTCGTGCATCTCAAGTCCCTTGGTGGAGGCGGTTTTTCGGCTTCGCTTGGTGCGATGCCTCAACCTTCGTCTCCAAGGGGGGGCCGCCACATCGGGAGAGTTCCGCATCTTGCGGGGCCCGGCGGGCCTTAGACATGAGTAAGGGGCCTCAGGTCCTCCGTAAGGTGCTTACGAAGGCCCTAAGACCCCTGATGAACTGCGGTGACTCAGCTGCTCGCGGAGGGCAGGCTGAGCAGGATGTCGGTGTACTTCAGGACGGCCAGGAGCAGGCCCACGACACCGAGCGTGACGCCCGCCCAGGCGACCGACTTGATCCAGACGGCCTGCGGCTTGCCGGGGGTGCCGAACGCGGGGCGGACGAGGACCGCGACGCCGACCAGCGCGGCGACCAGGGCGAAGATGCCGGCCCACAGCGCGGTGGTGTGCCAGGCGTCGCCGTAGACCTCCTTGATCTGCTTCGCGACGCTCGCGGTGGAGGAGGTCGAGAGCTGGCCCTTGAGGGTCTCGCGGGCGGCGGCGACGGTGCCGATCCAGCCGCCGGAGAGCGAGATGAAGCCGAGTGCGGCGGAGACCACGGCGGCGGCGCCCTGGCCGACGCCGGTCGGGCCCTCGCCCTCCTCCTCGCGGAGCTTCGCCAGCTCGGCGGCGTACTCCTCCTCGGTGAGGTCGTCCTCGTGCTCGGCCTCGTCGGTGGCCTCGTTCTCGGTCGCGGTCACTTCCTCGTCGGTCTTGGTGACATCGACGGTCTCCGCGTCGCTCTTCACCTCGGTGGCCTCGTTCGCGGCCTCGTCAACAGTCTTGGTACCCATGGTGCGCACGGTAGGGGTGAAGTCTGAGAAGTTCCTTAAAGATCGCTGTGTGGGTCACGCGCGCGTGCTTCGCGCCACTCAGGTGCGAGCACCGACCACACCTCGATGTCGTGCCGTACCCCCCGATAGGGGTGTGACTCGCGGAGGACCGCGTCCCTGGTCATGCCCATGCGGCGGGCAACATTCAGGCTCTTCTCATTGCCCGACGCGGCATGCCATTCGACCCGGTGGATACCGCGCTGTTCGATCGCGAAATCGATGAGGATCCGGATCGCGCGGGTGATCAGCCCGCGCCCGGCGGCGGCGGGTTCCAGCCAGCAGCCGACTTCGCAGTTGCCCTGGTCGGCATGGAAGTTGAGGAAGAGGACCCCGCCGACGAGCTTCCCGTCCAGCCAGATGCCGTGCAGGGACGCGCTGTCGGCGGCGCGCAGGTCGGCGTAGCGCTGGAGCATGGCCCGCGCGGACTCGACGTCCGTCTCCTTGGAGCCGAAGGAGATGTACTGGCCGATGAACTCCCGGCCACGCTCCAGGTGGGCGAAGAACTCCTCGGCGTGCCAGGGCTCCAGGGGACGCAGTTCGGCCCCGTCGTCACCCAGGGATATCGCGTACATCCTGCTCCCGCTCCTTGGCCAGGACGTCCGCCACCTCGGCGTCCGTCGCGGCGGCCAGCCTCTCATGGGCGGCGCGGCACTCGGGCGGTTCGATGCTGATCCGGGGCAGGACGCGGTCCAGGCTCCGGGGCAGCCACCAGTTGGCGCCGCCGAGCAGGTGCATGAGGGCCGGGACCAGGAGGGTGCGCAGCACGAAGGCGTCCAGGGCGACGGCGGAGGCGAGCGCGATGCCGAACATGGCGATCACGCGGTCGCCGCTGAGCACGAATGCGAGGAAGACGGAGATCATGATGACGGCGGCCGAGTTGATGACACGGCTGGTCTCGGCGAGGCCGACGCGGACGGCCCGGCGGTTGTCGCCGGTTTCCAGCCATTCCTCGTACATCCGGCCGACCAGGAAGACCTGGTAGTCCATGGAGAGTCCGAAGAGGACCGACACCATGATCACTGGGAGGAAGGGTTCGATCGGTCCGGCCCGGCCGAGGCCGAGGAACTCGCTGCCCCAGCCCCACTGGAAGATCGCGACGACGACCCCGAAGGCGGCGGCCACGGCGGCGACGTTCATCGCGGCGGCCTTGAGCGGGATGCCGATCGACCGGAAGGCGAGCAGGAGCAGCAGGCAGCCGAGCGAGATGACGACCCCGACGAACAGCGGGAGCTTGCCGACGATCACGGCGGCGAAGTCGTCGTAGCTCGCGGTCACTCCGCCGACGTGGATGTCGAGCGAGGTGCCGGTCTCGGCCCGGGGCAGTACCTCGGTGCGCAGCCGGTCGACGAGGTCGCTCGTCTTCTGGGACTGCGGTGCCGAGTCCGGGACGACCGAGAAGTAGCCGGTGGAGCCGCCGGCGTCGTAGGTCACCGGGGTCACGGAGGCGACGCCCTCGGTGGTGCGGAGGGTGGCGTCGAGGTTGTCGAGGGCGAGCTTGTCCTCGGCTCCGTCGATCTTGGTGACGAGGGTGAGCGGGCCGTTGACGCCGGGGCCGAAGCCGTCGGCGAGGAGGTCGTAGGCCTGGCGGGTGGTCGACGCCTTGGGGTCGTTGCCCTGGTCGGAGGTGCCCAGGTGGAGGGCGAGGGTGGGCAGGGCGAGGACGGTCATGACGGCCAGGGCGAGGATGCCGAGCAGTTTCGGGTGGCGCTCGACGAACACGGACCAGCGGGCGGCGAGGCCGGTGGGCAGCTCCGGCTGGGGCCCGTGCTCGGCCAGCCGGCGGCGTTCGCGGCGGCTGAGGGCGCGCGGGCCGATGAAGGACAGCAGGGCCGGGAGCAGGGTCACGGAGGCCGCGACGGTGAGCACCACGGTCAACGAGGCGGCGATGGCGACCCCGTTGAGGAAGCCGAGCCGCAGGATCAGCATCCCGAGGAGGGCGATGCACACCGTGGCGCCCGCGAAGACGACCGCGCGTCCGGTGGTGACGACCGCGCCGGTGACCGCCTCGGCGACGGAGAGCCCGCGTTTCAGCCCGCGCCGGTGTCTGGTGACGATGAACAGGGCGTAGTCGATGCCGACGCCGAGCCCGATCAGCATGCCGAGCATGGGCGCGAAGTCGGCGACGGTCATCGCGTGCCCGAGCAGCACGATCGCCGCGTACGCGGTGCCGACGCTCACCAGGGCGGTGCCGATGGGCAGCAGCGAGGCGGCGAGGGAACCGAAGGCGAGGAACAGCACGAGGGCGGCGACGGCCACCCCGACGATCTCGGCGGTGTGCCCGCTCGACGACTCGGTGAGCGCGATGGCGCTACCGCCCAGTTCCACCTGGAGCCCGTCGGTCTCGGCGGCCTTCGCGGCGCTGACGACCGCCTGCGCCTGGGACTTGTCGATGTCCTCGGCCTGGTGCGCGAAGGTGACGGTGGCGTAGGCGGTCCGTCCGTCGGCGCTGATCCGGCCGGTGCCCTGGCCGTCGTACGGGCCGACCACGGAGGCGACTCCGGGCAGGCTCGCGATCTTGTCCAGGGCGTCCGTCATGGTCTGTTCGACGTCGGCGGCGCGGACCGAGCCGGGCGAGGTGTGCCAGACCACGGTGTCGCTGTCGCCGCCGAGACCCGGGAACCCCTCCTTGAGGAGCTGAGTCGCGCGGCCCGATTCGGTGCCGGGCGCCTCGTAGTCGTTCGAGTACGCCGAGCCGGTGACGGCGGCGGCCGCGGTGATCCCGCCGAACGCGAGGAGCCACAACAGGACGGCGGCGAGGCGGTGCCGAACACACCAGCGGGCAAGGGCTGCCACGAACGTGCTCCCGGGGATGGTGAATTGTGGATCTTTGACCGGGAAAACTCGTCCAAGGGATGAACAGCCCGCAAAGAACGCATGAGCAGTACGAGGCACACTCTTGCAGCAGAATGTGATCGTTCATGGCGTTCGTGCGCCGGATCACGGGAGTGGGAGCCAGATCACAGGACAGTAACGGGAACTCTGTCACCTCGGCTGTCGCCTCAGTCGAACTGGTCCCCCAGCGCCATCACCATGGCCCCGACGACCAACAGCCACAGGGCTCGTCTGGTACGACCCCGGGAGCCGAGGACCGACGCGAGGGCGCACACCGCCGCGCCCAGGGCATAGGCGGCCGGCACGAGCGCGGGTGCTGACCCACTGGCCCGGAGCACCGCCGCGGCCACACCCGCGAGGGCCAGCACGGCGCCGGTCAGGGCCGATGTCCAGCGGGCCCGTCGCGCGTCCAGTGCCGGATCCCCGAAGTCCGGTATCTCGGAATCTCCGCGTGCGTCCATGGCGGGCGAGCGTAGCGCGTCCTCCTGAGAAACCTGATGCGCGGCCAACCGACGTCCTCCACAATCTCGTTGCTCTCCCCCAGGAAGCTACGCAGAACCGGAGGAGCCCGTTCACCGATGTCCGACACCGACCTGACCGACCGCCTGACCCATCCCCGCTACCCGCGCAGCAACGGCTACGACGCCCGCTGGACCATCGAGAACCAGATGGGCCCGCACGCGCTGTGGCTCCTGGAGTGGCTCGCCCCCGCCCTCGGCCTCGACACCCTGCGCCCGGGCGCGCGGGTGCTCGACCTGGGCTGCGGACGCGCCATGACCTCCGTCTTCCTCGCCAGGGAGTACGACGTCCAGGTCACCGCCGCCGACCTGTGGGTGAAGCCCGACGACAACGCCGTACGGATCGCCGAGGCGGGCGTCGACGGCCGCGTGCTGCCCGTGCACGTCGAGGCGCACGACCTGCCCTTCGCGGAGGGCACGTTCGACGCGATCGTGTCGATCGACGCGTACCAGTACTTCGGCACCGCCGACCTCTATCTGCCCACGCTCACAAGGCTGTTGAAGCCCGGCGGACGGATCGGCGTCGTCATGCCCGCGCTCCGGGAGGAACTGCCCGGCGACGAACCGCCCGAGCATCTGAGGCCCTTCTGGGACCCCGGCTTCTGGGCCTTCCACTCCGCCGACTGGTGGCGCCGCCACTGGGCGCGCGGCGGGACCGTGGAGGTCGAGACCGCCGACTGGCAGCCCGACGGCTGGAAGGACTGGCTGCTGTGGAGCGAGGTGTGCGCCGAGGAGAGTCCCTACGACTGGATGGCGCGCATGGCCCGTGAGTCTGTGGAGCTGGTGCGGGCCGACGAGGGGCGCACGCTTGGCTTCGTGCGGGTGGTCGGGCGCCGCACCTGATCACACGCCTGATGACACACCTGGGGGGATGCATCGCAACCGATGCATCCCCCCAGGGAGTTGACTTCCGTCAGCCCTCGCTGACGCCCAACTGCTCCAGGATCAGCTCCTTGACGCGGGCCGCGTCGGCCTGACCGCGGGTGGCCTTCATGACCGCGCCGACCAGGGCGCCGGCCGCCGCCACCTTGCCGCCGCGGATCTTGTCGGCGATGCCCGGGTTGCCGGCGATGGCCTCCTGGACGGCGGTGGTGAGGGCGCCGTCGTCGGAGACGACCTTCAGACCGCGCTTCTCGACGACCTCGTCCGGGGTGCCCTCGCCGGCGAGGACGCCTTCGATGACCTGGCGGGCCAGCTTGTCGTTCAGGTCTCCGGCCGTCACCAGCGCGGTGACCCGGGCGACCTGCTCGGGCGTGATGGGCAGCTCGTCGAGCGCCTTGCCCGACTCGTTGGCGCTGCGGGCGAGTTCACCCATCCACCACTTGCGGGCGGAGGCCGCGTCGGCACCGGCGTCGATCGTCGCGACGATCGGGTCGATGGCACCGGCGTTGAGGATCGACTGCATGTCGAAGGCGGTGATCCCCCACTCCTCGCTCAGCCGGTTGCGGCGGGCCAACGGCTGCTCGGGCAGCCCGGAGCGGATCTCCTCGACCCACTCGCGCGAGGGTGCCACCGGCACCAGGTCCGGCTCGGGGAAGTACCGGTAGTCCTCGGCCTCCTCCTTCACGCGGCCCGAGGTCGTGGACCCGGTGTCCTCGTGGAAGTGGCGGGTCTCCTGGATGATCGTGCCGCCGGAGTTCAGCACCGCGGCGTGGCGCTGGATCTCGTAGCGGGCGGCACGCTCCACGGAGCGCAGCGAGTTGACGTTCTTCGTCTCGCTGCGGGTGCCGAACTTCTCGCGGCCGTGCGGACGCAGCGACAGGTTCACGTCGCAGCGCATCTGGCCCTGCTCCATCCGCGCCTCGGAGACCCCGAGCGCCCGGATCAGCTCGCGCAGCTCGGCGACGTAGGCCTTGGCGACCTCGGGGGCACGCTCGCCCGCACCTTCGATCGGCTTGGTGACGATCTCGATGAGCGGGATGCCGGCGCGGTTGTAGTCGAGCAGCGAGTGCGAGGCGCCGTGGATACGGCCCGTCGCGCCGCCGACGTGCAGCGACTTGCCGGTGTCCTCCTCCATGTGGGCGCGCTCGATCTGCACCCGGAAGGTCTCGCCGTCCTCCAGCTGTACGTCGAGGTAGCCGTTGAAGGCGATCGGCTCGTCGTACTGGGAGGTCTGGAAGTTCTTCGGCATGTCCGGATAGAAGTAGTTCTTCCGGGCGAAGCGGCACCACTCGGCGATCTCGCAGTTCAGCGCGAGGCCGATCTTGATCGCGGACTCGACGCCGATCGCGTTGACGACCGGGAGCGCGCCGGGCATGCCGAGGCAGGTCGGGCAGGTCTGCGAGTTGGGCTCGGCGCCCAGTTCGGTCGAACAGCCGCAGAACATCTTGGTCTTTGTGCCGAGTTCGACATGGACCTCAAGGCCCATGACGGGGTCGTACGACGCGAGAGCGTCCTCGTACGACTCCAGGTCGGTCGTGGTGGTCACGGTGAACTTTCCCTCTCAGCCCAGCAGGACGTCGTCGTCGCCCAGCCGCTTCAGCTCGCGGTACAGGATGGCGAGGCCGGTGACGATCGCGACGGCGGAGACCGTGGCGTCGATCAGACGGAGCGTGTCGTGCTCGGTGCGCGCCTTCTTGATCTGCTTGGCGACACCCAGCGCGCCGAACGCGGTGGTGGCCATGGACACATAAGTGCCGGACTTGGACTTCTTGAAGCCCTTGGCCTTCGACAGTGCGTTGCTCACAGCGACGGTGCCTCCTCAAGCAGCGGGTGCCCCCACTTTTCCACGAAGGCGGCCTCGACGGCGGCGCCGACCTTGTAAAGACGGTCGTCCTTCAGGGCCGGGGCGATGATCTGCAGCCCGACCGGGAGGCCGTCCTCCGGCGCGAGACCGCAGGGCAGCGACATGGCCGAGTTGCCCGCCAGGTTGGTCGGGATGGTGCACAGGTCCGCGAGGTACATCGCCATCGGGTCGTCGGCGCGCTCGCCGATCGGGAAGGCGGTGGTCGGCGTCGTCGGCGACACGATCACATCGACGCTCTCGAACGACTTCTCGAAGTCGCGGGTGATGAGCGTACGGACCTTCTGGGCGCTGCCGTAGTACGCGTCGTAGTAGCCGCTGGAGAGGGCGTACGTGCCGAGCATGATGCGGCGCTTGACCTCGGGGCCGAAGCCCGCCTCACGGGTGAGGGAGGTGACCTCCTCGGCCGAGTGGGTGCCGTCGTCGCCGGTACGGAGGCCGTAGCGCAGGCCGTCGAAGCGGGCGAGGTTGGAGGAGCACTCGGAGGGCGCGATGAGGTAGTACGCCGACAGGGCGAGGTCGAAGGACGGGCAGTCCAACTCGACGATCTCGGCGCCCAGTTCCCTCAGTACGGCGACGGACTCGTCGAACCGCTGGATGACACCGGCCTGGTAGCCCTCGCCGCGGAACTGCTTGACGACGCCGACGCGCATGCCCGCGACACTGCCGTTGCGGGCGGCCTCGACGACCGGGGGGACCGGGGCGTCGATGGAGGTCGAGTCGAGCGGGTCGTGTCCGGCGATGACCTCGTGCAGCAGGGCCGCGTCCAGGACCGTACGGGCGCAGGGGCCGCCCTGGTCGAGGGAGGAGGAGAACGCCACCATGCCGTAGCGGGAGACCGCGCCGTATGTCGGCTTGACGCCGACCGTGCCGGTGACGGCGGCCGGCTGGCGGATGGAACCGCCGGTGTCGGTGCCGATCGCGAGGGGCGCCTGGAAGGAGGCGAGCGCGGCGGAGGAACCGCCGCCGGAGCCACCGGGGATCCTGGTGAGGTCCCAGGGGTTGCCGGTCGGGCCGTACGCGCTGTTCTCGGTCGAGGACCCCATGGCGAACTCGTCCATGTTGGTCTTGCCGAGGATGACCACGTCGGCGGCCTTCAGCCGCTTGGTGACCGTCGCGTCGTACGGCGGGATCCAGCCTTCGAGGATCTTGGAGCCGACCGTGGTCGGGATGCCCTCGGTGGTGAAGATGTCCTTGAGCGCGAGCGGGACGCCGGCGAGGGGGCCGAGCTGCTCGCCCCTGGCCCGCTTCGCGTCGACGGCACGGGCCTGCGCGAGGGCGCCCTCGCGGTCGACGTGCAGGAAGGCGTGCACCTTCGCGTCGACCTCCTCGATACGGGCGAGGTGGGCCTCGGTGACCTCGACGGCCGTGAGCACACCGGACGCGATGTTCGCGGCGGTCTCGGCGGCGGTGAGCCGGATGATGCTGCTGTGGTCCGTCATGGTGATTAGTCCTCCCCCAGGATCTGCGGCACCTTGAAACGCTGCTGCTCCTGGGCCGGGGCGCCGGAGAGCGCCTGCTCGGGGGTGAGCGAGGGACGGACCTCGTCCGGGCGCATGACGTTCGTCAGCGGCAGCGGGTGGGAGGTCGGCGGTACGTCTTGGTCGGCGACCTCGCTGACGCGGGCGACCGCGCCGATGATGTCGTCGAGCTGTCCCGCGAAGTGTTCGAGCTCTTCGGGCTTCAGCTCCAGACGCGCCAGCCGGGCGAGGTGGGCGACCTCCTCGCGCGTGATGCCAGGCATGCAGCGTTCCTCTGGGGTGAGTGTGTGGTTTGGGGCCAATCCCGGCCAATCCTATGGGGCGGGGCCCCTCAGCCGTTAAACGGTTTTGCCGGGGCGGTCAGCCGAGCCGCCCCGGATCGTCCGCGGCGGCGGCCGGCAGCGCCGCCCGGGGCCGCTGCCATCCCCGGGACCCCCGCGCCAGCAGCCACGCCGTCATGTCCTCCGGCGGCATCGCCGCGGCGACCAGCCACCCCTGTACGGCGTCGCAGCCGAGGTCCCGCAGCCGCTCCCACGTCTCGTCGTCCTCGACGCCCTCCGCCACGACGAGCAGCCCCAGCGAGTGGGCGAGATCCACCGTGCAGCGCACGATCTCCGCGTCCTCGGTGTCCACCGCGAGCCGGGCCACGAAGGAGCGGTCGATCTTCAACTCGCTGACCGGCAGCCGCCGTAGATGCACCAGGGAGGAGTAGCCGGTGCCGAAGTCGTCGAGGGACATCTTCACGCCGTGTCCGGTGAGGCCGTTGAGGGTGTCGGCGGCTCGCTGCGGGTCCTCCAGGAGGACGTGTTCCGTTATCTCCAGTTGGAGGGAGCCCGCCGGGACGCCGTGCCGGGCGAGGCGCGCGGCGACCGATCCGGCGAAACCGGGGGTGTGCACATCGCGCGGGGAGACGTTCACCGCGACCGGCACGAACAGGCCCTGAGCCCGCCATCTGGCGACCTGGGCGAGCGCGGTGTCGAGCACGTACTCCGTCAGATGGGGCATCAGCCCGGACGACTCGGCGATCGCTATGAACTCGTCCGGCGGCACCTTCCCGCGCTCCGGATGGACCCACCGCACCAGCGCCTCCAGGCCGGCGACCTGGCCGTCGAAGCGGACCTTGGGCTGGTAGTGCAGCTGCACCTCGTGCGCGTCGAGCGCCCGGCGCAGATCCCCCAGCAGGCCCAACCGGTCCGGGGTGTTGGAGTCCCGCTTGGACTCGTAGACCTCCACGCCCGTACGGTCCCGCTTCGCCTGGTACATCGCGACGTCGGCCCGGCGCAGCAGCCCCTCGGCGTCGAGGGCGTGGTCGGGGAAGACGGCGACGCCCGCGCTGGCCTCCAGGACGAGGGTGAGCCCGTCGAGGTCGAGCGGGGAGCTGAGCGCGGCGACGAGGTTGCGGGCGACCCGGGTCGCGGACGTCGTGGAATCGGCGACCGGCAGTAAAACGGCGAACTCGTCGCCGCCGAGCCGCGCGGCCTCCGCCCCGCGCGGCAGCGCCACCCGCAGCCGGTCGGCTATCTGCAACAGCAGCCGGTCACCGGCGAGATGGCCCAGGGTGTCGTTGACCGACCGGAAGCGGTCGAGGTCGATGAGCATGAGGGCGGCCTTGGCGCCGATGCGCTCGGCGTCGTCCAGGGCGGTCCAGATGCGCTCCAGGAGCCACTGCCGGTTGGGCAGTCCGGTCAGCGGATCGCGCAGTTGCTCCTCGGCCCTCGCGCGGGCCATCCACAGGGTGGAGTCGAGGGCGATCAGCGGGATCGAGAAGAGCGGCAGCAGCACCGGCTGGGCGACGGCGACCACGCAGATCAGCGGTGCGATGCCGAGCAGGGCGACGGCGACCAGCCCCTGTCTGAGCAGGGCGGTGCGGGCGACGGTGGGCAGTCCGCCGTGGCGCGGGGCGTGCAGATACCAGAGCAGGGTGCGGGTCACGGCGAGATAGGCGACGGCGACCAGGACCACTTCGGGTGCGGTGTAGACCGTCCAGCTGTCCGGGTTCCAGGGCTGCTCGACGGACGGCACCCGGCCGAACGCGCCCAGCACGAGCGCTCCGGCGGCGATGCCGAGGATGTCCACCGCGCCGTGCAGCACGCCCTGGCGCCAGCGGTTGCGCCGGGCTATGCCGACCAGGACGACGACGGTCAGGCTGACCATGCCGGCGGCGACCCAGCCGTAGAGCAGCAGGACGCCGAGGGTGAGGGCGGCGCCCGAGCCGGTGCCGCCCCACCAGCGGGCGCGGCCGAGGGCGACCAGGTGGCCGACGATGACACCGGTCAGGACGGCCAGCGACCAGCCGACGGTGCCGGACGGGAAGAGCGCGTGGTCGCCGGTGAACGCCCGGAAGAAACCGGCGCCCAGGACGAACCCGGCGGCGGCCACGACCGCCGTGGGCAGCGCGGGCCAGTGGAGGTGCCGTCCGCTTTCACCGCCCGGCAGGCCGGAGGTGTGGTCGGGGGTGAGCGGTGCGTCGTGGCGCGCGTCCGGTGTGGAGTACTGTCCGGTGGCACGCGGCTGCGCGCCCGGACGCTCCACGGGTCGCGCACCCGGGCGACTCCCCCGCCAGGCGCCGGTGAGCCGGCGCAGGAGTGAGTCCGGGGCGGCGCTCTCGGTCGGTTCCATTCCCGTCCCTCTCACAGCCGGCGGTGCCCACGCCACGCGGTCCGATGCCCGACTTCCGTCAACGGCACCGCGTTTGGAAAACCCTTCCCCCGGCTCACCAGGAGCAGGGGGCCGCCCCAACCGCAGCCGGGCACGGCAGGTGCACACCTCAACAGTAGGCCGCAGAAGGCTTCCACGGGCAGCGGTCGTGGACGGTTGCCCGAATGCGACCCGGCCACCCGTATGCATCTGGTATGCGCCGATCGGGTGGCCTTCAACCGCTGCTCCTCGCTACTCCTCGACCGGAAGCGCGACTTCGGCGGCCGCCTCGGGTCCCTGCTCCAACAGGACGGTGAAACCGTCCTCGTTCAGCACGGGCACCTTGACCTGCATCGCCTTGTCGTACTTCGAACCAGGATTGTCACCTACGACCACGAAGGACGTCTTCTTCGAAACAGAACCGGTCACTTTCGCTCCCCGGCTCTGCAGGGCGTCCTTGGCGCCGTCTCTCGTGAAGTGTTCGAGAGTGCCGGTGACGACCACGGTCAGCCCTTCGAGCGGACGCGGGCCCTCGTCCTCGCCGGCCCCCTCGTCCTCCATCCGGACCCCGGCGGCCCGCCACTTGCGCAGGATCTCCTGGTGCCAGTCCTCGGCGAACCACTCCTTGAGGGAGGCGGCGATGATCGCGCCGACGCCCTCGGTGTTCGCCAACTCCTCCTCGGTGGCCTGCTCGATACGCTCGATCGAGCGGAACTCCCGGGCCAGCGCCTCGGCCGCGACCGGACCGACATGACGGATCGACAGACCGGTGAGGACCCGGGCGAGCGGACGCTCCTTGGCGGCGGCGATGGTCTCCAGCATCGCCAGCGCGTTCTTCTTCGGCTCGCCCTGCTGGTTGGCGAAGACCGTCGCGATCTTCTCCTCGCCGGTCTTCGGGTCGCGCTTGGGCAGCCCGCTGTCCTGGTCGAGGACGTACGCCTTGATGGGCAGCAGTTGCTCGATGGTGAGGCCGAACAGGTCGCCCTCGTCGCGCAGCGGCGGGTCGGCCGGCTCCAGCGGCTTGGTGAGGGCCGCCGCCGACACATAGCCGAAGTGGTCGATGTCCAGCGCCTTGCGGCCCGCGAGGTAGAAGAGGCGCTCCCTCAACTGGGCAGGGCAGGTACGGGCGTTCGGGCAGCGGAGGTCGATGTCGCCCTCCTTCATCGGCCGCAGCGGTGTCCCGCACTCGGGACACTCGGCGGGCATCACGAACTCCCGCTCGCTGCCGTCCCGCAGATCGGCGACCGGGCCGAGGATCTCCGGGATGACGTCACCGGCCTTGCGCAGCACCACCGTGTCACCGATGAGGACGCCCTTGGCCTTGACGACCTCCTGGTTGTGCAGGGTCGCGAACTCGACCTCCGAGCCGGCCACCGTGACCGGCTCGACCTGGGCGTACGGCGTGACCCGGCCCGTACGGCCCACACCCACCCGGATGTTGACCAGCTTGGTGTTGACCTCCTCGGGCGCGTACTTCCACGCGATCGCCCAGCGCGGGGCGCGGGAGGTGGAGCCGAGCCGCCCCTGGAGGGGGATCTCGTCGAGCTTGACGACCACACCGTCGATCTCGTGCGCCACGGAGTGGCGGTTCTCGCCGTAGTACCTGATGAACTCCCGTACGCCGTCGAGGTCGTCGACCACCTTGTTGTGCGGGGAGGTCGGCAGGCCCCAGGTGCTCAGCAGGTCGTAGGCCTCGGAGAGGCGGGTGAGGGGGTCGAAGCCCGCCAGGGTGCCGATGCCGTGGACGACCATGTGCAGGGGGCGGGTGGCGGTGACGCGCGGGTCCTTCTGGCGCAGTGAACCGGCCGCCGCGTTACGGGGGTTGGCGAAGGGCTTGTCGCCGGCCTCGACCAGGCGGGCGTTCAGCTCCTCGAACTTCTCCATCGGGAAGTAGACCTCGCCGCGGATCTCCACGAGGTCGGGCACGCGGTCGCCGGTCAGCCGGTCCGGGATCTCCGCGATGGTGCGGACGTTGGGCGTGATGTCCTCGCCCGTGCGGCCGTCGCCGCGGGTCGCCGCGCGCGTGAGGCGGCCGTGCTCATACGTCAGGTTGACGGCGAGGCCGTCGACCTTCAGCTCGCACAGGAAGTGGTGCGCGGAGCTGCCGACGTCCTTGTGGACGCGCTCGGCCCAGGCCGCCAGCTCCAGGTCGTCGAAGGCGTTGTCCAGGGAGAGCATGCGCGAGGGGTGGACGACGGAGGTGAACTCCGTCTCGTACGCCCCCGCGACCTTCTGGGTCGGGGAGTCGGGCGTGCGCAGCTCGGGGTGCTCCTCCTCCAGCGCCTCCAGGGCGCGCAGGAGCTTGTCGAACTCCGCGTCGCTGACGACCGGGGCGTCGTTCACGTAGTACCGGAAGCGGTGCTCCTCGATCTGCTCAGCGAGCTGCGCGTGCTTCTCCCGTGCCTCTGCGGGCACCGTCGTCTCCGCTTGCCTGTCGCCGGCCACCGTGTTGTCCTTCCGTCACTCAGGGTTGTCCGCGAGGGATCTCGCCGCCCTGACGCAGTGGGTGAGAGCGCGGCGCGCGTACTCGGGGGAAGCCCCCGCGAGTCCGCACGCCGGGGTGATGGTGACCGCCTCCGCGAGAAGTCCCGGTCGCAGCCCCAGCCTGCGCCACAGCGTCCTGACACCCATGACGCTACCGGCCGGGTCTGACAATGCGGCGTCCGTGCCCGGCACGACACCGGCGAAGAGCCGGGTGCCGGCCTCCACCGCCTCGCCGATCACATCGTCGTCACGCTCGGTGAGGAGCGAGAAGTCGAAGGAGACCGCATCCGCGCCGGCCCGGCGCAGCAGGGCGAACGGCACGTCGGGTGCGCAGGAGTGGACGACGACGGGCCCGTCCGCGTGTACGCCGACGACATCGCGGAGCGTGTCCTCGACGAGTTGGCGGTCCGGGGCGCGATGGGTGCGGTAGCCACTGGCGGACCTGACCTGTCCGCGCAGTACGGCGATGAGGGACGGCTCGTCGAGCTGGAGCACGATCCGGGCGCCGGGGACGCGGCGTTGTACGTCGTCGAGGTGGTTGCGCAGCCCCTCGGCGAGCGAGCCGGCGAGGTCGCGGCAGGCACCGGGGTCGGAGAGCGCGGCCTCGCCGTTCCTCAACTCCAGGTTGGCGGCGAGCGTCCAGGGCCCCACGGCCTGCACCTTGAGCGGGCCCTCGTACCCCTGCGTGAACTCCTCGAACGCGTCGAGGTCCTCCCCCAGCCAGGCCCAGGCCCGCTTGGTGTCCCGCCCCGGCCGGTCCCCGATCCGCCACCCGCTGGGCTCCACGCGCGCGTACACCTCGACGAGCAGCCCGGCGGTCCGCCCGATCATGTCCGCGCCGGGTCCCCGCGCGGGCAGCTCGGGCAGGAACGGAAAGTCCTCGAAGGCCCCGGTCGCGGTCTTCGCGGCCTCACGGGCGTCACCACCGGGCAGGGAACCGATGCCGGTGGCCGCGCCGAAGCTGAACTGGCTGTTGTTGCTCACTCCGGAAGACTACGTAACCCGTTGGGGTGGCGGCCCTCCCCCTACGGCTCCGGAGGTGTCACCGCCCCGGCCGCACCGTCAGATCGTTGACCTCCGCGTCCGCCGGCAGGTCGATGGCCATCAGGATCGTCGTGGCGACCGACTCGGGGTCGATCCACCGCGCGGGGTCGTACTCCTTGCCCTCCTGCTGGTGGACCTTGGCCTGCATGGGGCTGGCGGTGCGGCCGGGGTAGACCGAGGTGACGCGGACGCCGTTCTCGTGTTCCTCCTGGCGCAGGGAGTCCGCCAGGGCCTTCAGGCCGTGCTTGGAGGCGGCGTACGCGGACCAGTCGGCGCTCGCCCGCAGGCCCGCGCCGGAGTTCACGAAGAGCACATGGCCGCCGGCCAGCCGGAGTTGAGGGAGGAAGTGGCGGGTCAGTTCGGCGGGGGCGATCAGGTTGACGTTGAGCTGGTGGCGCCAGGACTTCGGGGTCAACTCGCCTACCGGGCCCAGGTCGACGACTCCGGCGATGTGCAGGAGCGTGTCCACCCGGTCGGGCAGGCTCTGGTGCGAGAACGCCCAGCTGAGCCGGTCCGGGTCGGCGAGGTCGCCGACCAGGGTGCTCGACCCGGGATACTCCGCCGCGAGTTCCTTCGCACGGCCCGCGTCGCGCGCGTGGAGCACGAGTTCGTCCCCGCGCGCGTGCAGCCTGCGGGCGACGGCCGCGCCGATGCCCGAACCGGCCCCGGTGATCACATGTGTAGCCATGCCCGCCATGCTCGCATCACTCGATGCCCTGGCTCTCCTCCAGGTAGGCCAGCGCCCCCACCGGCTCCTCTGCGAAGAACACCAGGTCGGTGAGCGGGACGGGCAGGAACCCCTCGTCCTCCATGCGCCGGAACTGGGTCTTCAGGCCGTCGTAGAAGCCCGCCGTGTTGAGCAGCACGACCGGCTTGTCGGTGTGGCCGTGTTTCTTCAGCTCCAGGATCTCCGTCGCCTCGTCCAGCGTCCCGGTGCCGCCCACCATGATGACGACGGCGTCGGCCTTCTCCAGGAGGAGTCTCTTTCGTTCCGCCAGGTCGGCCGCGATCACCATCTCGTCGGCACCCGGCCTCGCCTTCGCCGCAAGGAAGTCCACCGAGACGCCCACCAGCCGGCCGCCGGCCGCCTGCACACCGTCGGCGACCACCTTCATCAGCCCGACGTCGGAACCGCCCCACACGAGCGTGTGCCCGCCCTTGCCGAGCAGTTCCGCGAACTCCCGTGCGGGGCCCGTGTAGCGCTCGTCGAGATCGGCGGCGGAGAGAAACACACAGATCTTCATGTCGTCACCGTACGCGGGAAGAACCAGGGGCCCGCGAGTGCTTTTCCGGTATGGCTGACGGACACACGATCACGATCGAGCAGGGCGACCGCCGCGTACGCGTCGTCCACGGCGACCAGGTGCTGGCGGAGAGCGACCGCCCCCTCGTCCTGAAGGAGACCGGCTGTCCGGTCCGGTACTACATCCCCCCGGAGGATGTGCGCCTGGACCTCCTGACCCCTTCCGCGACCCACACACACTGCCCCTTCAAGGGCGACGCGTCCTACTGGTCGCTGCCGGACGCGACCGACCTGGTGTGGGCGTACCCCGACCCCAAGCCCGACGTCGCGGAGATCAAGGACCATCTCTGCTTCTACGAAGTAGAAGTGTTGTGACCGATTAGTCCGGCGTCCTGCGGCAGTCTCCAGGGCATGGACAAGAAAACTGTTTCACGCGACGGCACCGCCATCGCGTACGAGTGCATCGGTGCGGGTCCGCCCGTCGTCCTGGTGGGCGGCGCGATGACGACGGGCGAGGGGCTGCTGCCGCTCGCCGCTCAGCTCGCGCACCGGTTCGGTGCCGTCCCGTACGACCGCCGGGGTCGTGGCGCCAGCGGCGACACGGCCCCGTTCGCGGTGGCCCGCGAGGTCGAGGACCTCGCGGCGCTGATCGACGCCGTGGGCGGCAGCGCGGCCCTGTACGGCCACTCCTCCGGTGCCGCCCTGGTCCTGCACGCGGCGGCGAGCGGCCTGCCGGTCACCCAAGTCGCCCTGTACGAGCCGCCGTTCGCCCTCGACGCGTCCGGCGCCAAGGAGCGCGCCGAGTACACCGAGCGGCTCACGGCACTGCTCGCCGGAGGCCGCCACGGCGACGCCGTCGAGCTGTTCATGGCACTCACCGGCGCACCCCCGCAGATGATCGAGGGCGCCCGCAACTCCCCCATGTGGCCCGGCATGGAGGCCATCGCCCCCACCCTCGCCTACGACGACGCGGCCATGGGCGACGGTCTGGTGCCGGCGCAGCGGCTGGCGTCCCTGTCCGTGCCGGTGCTCACGATCGCGGGCGGCGCGAGCGCGGAGTGGATGCGGGAGGCCGCGCGGGCCGTGGCGGACGCGGCGCCGGAGGGGACGTATCGCACGCTGGACGGCCAGACCCACATGGTGGACCCGGCCGTCCTGGCGCCGCTGCTCACGGAGTTCCTCACGCGCTGACCGCGCGGTGCCCCGAAAACGGCGTGCCCCTGAGGGTCACGCCATGGCGGTAGCCGCGCGCGTGGTCGTCGCGATGGTCGCCGAGCCGACCACGCGCGTGTCGTCGTACAGCACGATCGCCTGTCCGGGGGCCACGCCCCGTACCGGCTCGGTGAAGGACACCTCCAGGGTGCCGTCGACGAGTTCGGCGGTGACCTCGGTCTCGCCGCCGTGGGCGCGGAGCTGGGCGGTGTAGGTGCCGGGGCCGGTCGGGGCCGTGCCGCACCAGCGGGGGCGGACGGCGGTCAGGCCGCTGACGTCCAGGGAGGCGGCCGGACCGACCGTCACCGTGTTGTCGACCGGGGAGATGTCCAGGACGTAGCGCGGCTTGCCGTCGGCGGCCGGGGTGCCGATGCGCAGGCCCTTGCGCTGGCCGATGGTGAAGCCGTACGCGCCCTCGTGCGAGCCGATGACGGAGCCGGACTCGTCGACGATGTCGCCCTCGGCCTTGCCGAGGCGGTTCGCGAGGAAGCCCTGGGTGTCGCCGTCGGCGATGAAGCAGATGTCGTGCGAGTCGGGCTTCTTGGCGACCGCGAGGCCGCGCCGCTCGGCCTCCGCGCGGATCTCGTCCTTCGTCGTCACCGTGTCGCCGAGCGGGAACAGGGCGTGCGCGAGCTGCTTCTCGTCCAGGACACCGAGGACGTACGACTGGTCCTTGGCCATGTCGGAGGCGCGGTGCAGCTCGCGGGTGCCGTCCTCGTTCACGATCACCTGGGCGTAGTGGCCGGTGCAGACCGCGTCGAAGCCGAGGGCGAGCGCCTTGTCGAGGAGCGCGGCGAACTTGATCTTCTCGTTGCAGCGCAGGCAGGGGTTCGGGGTGCGGCCGGCCTCGTACTCGGCGACGAAGTCCTCCACGACGTCCTCGCGGAAGCGGTCGGCGAGGTCCCAGACGTAGAACGGGATGCCGATGACGTCGGCGGCCCGGCGGGCGTCCCGTGAATCCTCGATGGTGCAACAGCCACGCGCGCCCGTGCGGAACGATTGCGGGTTCGCGGAGAGCGCGAGGTGGACGCCGGTCACGTCGTGGCCGGCTTCGGCGGCCCGGGCGGCGGCGACGGCGGAGTCGACTCCGCCCGACATGGCGGCGAGTACGCGAAGGGGGCGGGGGCGCTGCGAGGTCTCAGTCATAACGCTTCCAGGGTACGGGTCGCCGGGAACCGGGACCCGCGAGTATCCGTTGACGATCACATGGGGGAGACCAGAAGCAAGGACGCGAAAAGCGGGACCGCGAAAAGCGATGGGGCGGCTCAGGGCGACCCGGGCCGGCGGCCCGGGCGGCGGGCGCTGCTGATCGGCGGGGCCGTGGCCGCCGTGGGGACGGCCGTGCTGGCGCGGGAGGAGCTGTCGCGGCTGTGGTGGCGGCTGCCGGGGGTGGAGAAACCGCGGACACCGGGTGCGGTGGACTTCACGGGTGCGTCGTGGGTGGCCGCGTCCTCGGCGAACTACCGGCGGGCGGACCGGCCGGACGACTACGCGATAGACCGGGTGGTCATCCATGTCACGCAGGGCGGTTTCGACAGCGCGGTGAAGGCCTTCCAGGACCCCGCGCACCAGGCGGCGGCGCACTACATCGTCCGCAAGGACGGGCACATCACACAGATGATCCGCGAGCTGGACGTGGCCTTCCACGCGGGCAACCGGGAGTACAACGAACGCAGTGTCGGCATCGAGCACGAGGGCTTCGTGGAGCGGGCATCCTCGTTCACCGACGCGATGTACTCGGGCTCCGCGCGGCTGACGGCGGCGATATGCCGGCGGTACGGATTCCCCGTCGACCGGGAGCACGTCATCGGGCATGTGGAGGTGCCGGGCACCGATCACACGGACCCGGGGCGGTACTGGGACTGGGACCGGTACATGGCGCTGGTAAAGCGGGCACACCGGACGCAAGTGTGACGCTGGTCACACCTCGCTTTGGCTATGAGTCGTTTCAGTTACGGCGGTGTCCGATGCGTCCCCCGCTCCGGATGTGACCTGGGGTACGCCAACTCACCTTGAGATGCAAGGGAGTTGTGGAGGGATCGTGCACGCTTACCTTTCACAGCTTGCCCTGCTCGCTACTAACAACCACCCAGTCTTTACACAGGCCTTAGGTCAAATCTCTGGCCGCATGACACACACCAGCGAGCCCGCGTCCGAAGCGAACAGAGACAGCAAGGGCAACCACCGCAAAACCACGGCCGAGAAGCGCGATCACAGCAAGGACAGCGCGGCCCGGGGCAAGGGTCTGCACCGGCGCAAGTTCCTCGGTGGGATGGCCGGAGCCGGTATCGCGGCGGTCGCCGCGGCCGGAGGCGCCTTCTCGCTGCTGAACGACGCGGCGAAGAACAAGGCCTCCGCGGCGGACAGCACCCTCACCATCCCGGACCTCCTGGAGGGCACCACCACCAGCGGCGTCACCACCTTCACCCTGGAGGCCAAGACCGGCACCCACGAGGTGATCTCGGGCGTCACCAGCACCACGATGGGCTACAACCAGGACTTCCTGGGCCCCACCATGAAGTGGACCAACGGCGACGAGGTCCTGCTCAACATCACCAACAGCATCGGCGCGGACACCACGGTCCACTTCCACGGCGCCCACGTCCCGGCGAAGATGGACGGCGGCCCGCAGGTCGCCTTCTCCGACGGCACCACCTGGTCGCCCACGTTCACGGTCAAGGACCCGGCCACCACGCTCTGGTACCACCCGCACGCCCTGGGCACCACCGCCCAGCAGGCCGTGCACGGCCTGGCCGGCATGATCATCGTCGAGGACTCCACGGACACCTCCGCCGCGCTGCCCAGCGACTACGGCGTCGACGACATCCCGCTCATCTTCCAGTGCCTCGCCGTCGACGACACCGGTGACATCAAGTACGACGCGGCCGGCTACCGGCTGAGCACCACCACGTTCCCCCTCCTGCTCAACGGAACCAACGTGGACTCCACCACGCTCGGTTTCACCGCGACCAAGACCCGGACCCGGTTCCGCGCCCTGAACGCGTCGCCGTCCGACATCATCACCATCCAGCGCAGCGACGGCGGCACCCTCACCCAGATCACCTCCGACCAGGGCTACCTGGCCGAGGCCGCCGAGGTGACCACGATCCGTCTGGTGGCGGGCGCCCGCGCCGAGTTCGTCATGGACCTCACGGCGGACGCCACCCTCCAGGCCGTGGTCACCACCGGCTGGATCCGCGGCGGCAGCGGCACGTTCGACGTCCTCGCGATCACGGCCAGCGGCAGCGACACCCCGGCCGACCTGCCGAGCACCCTCAACACGATCGACCGGTACGACACCACCGACTTCACCGCGCGGACGATCACCCTGGGCCAGAGCGGCGCCACCATGCTGATCAACGGCTCGGCCGGCACCACCATGGCCGGGATGGCGATGATCAGTACGACGCTCGGCTCGAAGGAGGTCTGGACGATCCAGAACTCCACTCAGCTGGAACACTCGTTCCACCTGCACGACGTGCCGTATCAGCTGATCGCCATCAACGGCGAGGATCCCACCGGGGTCCAACTGGGCTGGTACGACACCTACGAGGTGGTCGGCGGCGGTTCGATCAAGATCGCCATGGAGTTCACCGACTTCGCCGACGACACCTATATGTACATGCTCCACTGCCATCTCCTGCAGCACGAGGACGAGGGCATGATGGCCTCCCTCATGGTCACGGACGACGGCACGAGCACCACCAGCTCGGACACGACGTCCGACGACTCCACGGCCACGGCCAGCGCGAGCGCGTCCGCGAGTGCGAGCGCCTCGGCGACCGCGACGGACGACTCGACCGCCACGGCGACCGCGAGCGCCAGCGCGACGGACGACTAGGCCGGGCAGTTCACGCAGTTCCGCTCCTGCGGGGAGCTTCGTTCCCCGATGTCCGGCGTCGGCCTCCCCCGTGGACGCCGGACACCTCGGACCGGGGAGAGCCGGCGGGCTCTTCCCGGTCCGACGCATGTCCGGGTCAGGTCAGCCCGGCGGCTCGCGCGCGTTCCACCGCGGGACCGATCGCCTTCGCCACGGCGTCCACGTCGGCCTCCGTGGAGGTGTGGCCGAGGGAGAAGCGCAGGGTGCCGCGGGCCAGGTCCGGGTCGGTACCGGTGGCGAGCAGGACATGGCTGGGCTGGGCGACGCCCGCCGTGCAGGCCGAGCCGGTGGAGCACTCGATGCCCTGGGCGTCCAGGAGGAGCAGGAGCGAGTCGCCCTCACAACCCGGGAACGTGAAGTGAGCGTTGGCAGGCAGCCGGTCCACCGGGTCCCCGCCGAGGATCGCGTCCGGGACCGCCGTACGGACGGCCGAGACCAGGTCGTCGCGCAGGGCGCCGATCTCGCGGGCGAACCACTCGCGCTGTTCGGCGGCGAGGCGGCCGGCGACCGCGAAGGAGGCGACGGCGGGGACGTCGAGGGTGCCGGAGCGGACATGGCGTTCCTGACCGCCGCCGTGCAGGACGGGGACAGGGGTGTATTCGCGGCCGAGCAGCAGGGCGCCGATGCCGTACGGGCCGCCGATCTTGTGGCCGGAGACCGTCATCGCGGCGAGGCCGGAGGCGGCGAAGTCGACCGGGACCTGGCCGAAGGCCTGGACCGCGTCGGAGTGCAGCGGGACGCCGAACTCCTGGGCCACATCGGCCAGTTCGCGGACCGGCAGGACGGTCCCGATCTCGTTGTTGGCCCACATCACGGTGGCCAGGGCCACGTCGTCGGGGTTGCGGGAGATGGCCTCGCGCAGCACCTCGGGGTGGACGCGGCCGTGGGCGTCGACCGGGAGGTACTCGACGGTGGCACCCTCGTGCTCGCCCAGCCAGTGCACGGCGTCCAGGACGGCGTGGTGTTCGACGGGGCTGGCCAGGACGCGGGTGCGGGCCGGGTCGGCGTCGCGGCGGGACCAGTACAGGCCCTTCACCGCGAGGTTGTCGGCCTCGGTGCCGCCGGAGGTCAACACGACCTCGCTGGGCCGTGCGCCGAGCGCTTCGGCGAGGGTCTCCCGGGCCTCTTCGACCGTACGGCGGGCCTTGCGGCCGGAAGCGTGGAGGGAGGAGGCGTTGCCCGTGATGCTCAGGTGGGCCGTCATCGCCTCGACTGCCTCGGGAAGCATCGGGGTGGTCGCGGCGTGGTCGAGGTATGCCATGGTGACGCCGATTCTACGGTCCCCGGTGAGCGCCCAGGAGGTGCGGGCCGCTTGTCACCTCGTCCTTGCCGTCGCTCCCCCGGGCCTAGAAGCTCCAGGAGACGGTGCTGTCCAGTTGCATGAAGGCGACGAGGACCAGCAGATCGGCGATGCCGAGTCCGAGGCCGAGGAAGGCACGGCCGCGACGGGCGGTGCCACGCCAGAGCGCCGCGCCGGCCAGGGCGATGGCGATCGGGCCGAGGAACACGTTGAGCACGAGCAGGCCGACGAGGCCGAGGATGAAGGACGCGACGGCCATGCCGTCGGCGTCACGGCGGCCGGTGGGCTTGACGGCGGCGGTCCTGGTTGCAGGTGCGGTGAGTTGCATGGTGGTTCAGCTCCCGGTGATCGGGCGGGCGGATGGACGGGCGGTCAGTTGGCGGACGTACGGCCGCGGCGGCCGTGGCGCTCGCGGAGCGCGAAGATGCCCAGCCATACGGCGATGACGGCGGCGGCGACGGCGGTGAAGGCGAGCGGTGCGTGGGCCACGGTGCCCATCACGACGCCGAGCAGGAGCAGCGCTACGACGAGGAACAGCATGGGATGGATCCCCCTCCGAGATGACTCTCGTGAGTCTTGTGGACTCTCGTTACGTTTCGGTGAACGGTTGTAGTAACACTTGTTCACTGACTTTGAGTCTAGCGTCTGGGACGGCTTTTCAATTCCGGAGAACAGTTGTTAACTGGATGACATGAGTCACACCCTCGGCATCCGGCAGGTACAGAAGCAGAAGACCCGACAGGCGTTGCTGGACGCCGCGTTGGGGCTGCTGGAGGAGCAGAGCCTGAGCAGTCTGGGCCTGCGCGAGGTCACCCGGGCCGTGGGTGTCGCCCCGACCGCCTTCTACCGGCACTTCCGGTCCACGGCCGATCTCGGAGTGGCGCTTGTCGAGGAGGCGCTGGGCAGTCTGCATCCGATGATCCGGCAGACGGTGGCCCCGGCGGACAGCGACCAACGCATCACGCGCGCCGTCCGGTTGATCGCCGACCATGTGGACACGTACCCGGCGCACGTCCGCTTCATCGCGCGCGAGCGGCACGGCGGAGTCCAGCCGGTGCGGGAGGCCATCCGGGACCAACTCGCCCGGTTCGCCGAGGAGGTGAAGGCCGAACTCGCCAAGGACCCCGAATCCAGCGGCTGGCAGGACTCCGACCTGCTGATGCTCGCCCATCTCTACGTCGACCAGATGCTCATCACGGCCTCGCTCTTCCTGGAGGCGCTGGAGACCTCGGACGAGGAGCGCGAGCGGGTGGCACAACTCGCCACCCGCCAGATGCGGTTGATCAGCGTCGGCCGCCGGCACTGGCTCGGCTGAGGGGGCGGGACATACGACAGGGGCGGCACACCCGGTGGTCCGGCCAGGAGAGCT
>NZ_JBFAZO010000013.1:0-69072 GCF_040681835.1 Streptomyces sp. NPDC051576 | reverse complement strand
CCGTTTGTGTTGTTTCGGGGGGGGCGGGGCGCCCGGCGGGGGGGGGGGGGGGGGGCTACCCGCCCGGCGGGCCCCCGCCGGGGCGGGGCCCGCCCCCCCCGCCCCTGTCGCGCGGGAACGATGGTCAGCCCTGCTGCGGGGCCCCGCTCATCTGGCCACCGCCGGGACCGCCGCCGCAGCCGCCACCGGGGCCGCCGCCCTGACCGCCGCCTCCGCCGGGGCCGCCGGTCGGCATGCCGGAGGCGTTGCCGGTGGGCATGCCCGTCGGCTTGCCCGAGGCCGCGGCACCCGTGGGCGCGCCGGACGGGGCGCCGGTGGGCCGGGTCGTGGAGTTGCCGGTCGGCATGCCGGCGCCGGCCGAACAGGACTGGGTGGAACCGGAGTTGCCGGTGCCGGTCGACGAGGTCGAGTCGCCCGAGCCGCAGGCCGCAAGGGCCAGGGGCGAGAGCGCCAGCAGGGCCACCGCGGGGATGAGACGCACACGCTTCATGAGAAACGACTCCAAAAACGATGAGGGTGTCTTGAGGCGGGAACTCAATCAACGCCGCTTAGGGCTTCGTTGTCGGCGCCCTGTCCCCACCCTGTGCGCAAGGTAAAGGACAGCCCAAGGGGCCGCCCTGGCCTGGGACTTCACGATTCGGCCCCGCCTACTCCCTGGTACAACTCCGTGACAGAAGCGGCCGCCGCGGCCAGCTCCGCGCGTGCCTCGGGCGGCGATACGACCTCCACCGTGTCGGCGAACTGGAGGAGTTGACGGGCCTCACGGACGAAGCCGTACGACAGCCGGACGGTCACCCAGTCGCTCTCACCGCCGTTCTCGCCGTCGAGTGTCGGGAGTTCGGTCAGCGAGGAGGCATTGAGACGTACGAACATGTCGAGGCGGGAGCGGCGGACGCGGACGGTGACGTCGAGTCCGGCGGGGCGCTCCTCGACCTGGCGGCGCAACACCGCCCAGGCGTCAACGAGTTCGACGCCCGGGCGGCGCTTCACCGGGTCGGGGAGGAGGGTGGCCGAGTGCACGCGGTCGGCGCGGAAGAGGCGGGGTTCGGCTCTGCGGTCGGCGACCAGGTACCAGACGCCCGCCTTGGAGACGAGGCCGTAGGGGTCGACGGTGTAGGTGCTGGGCTCCTTGGCGCCGCTGTGCCGGTAGCGCAGGCGCAGCCTGCGGTCGGCGAAGACCGCGTCCTGCAACACGCCCAGGTCCACTGCGGGTTGGGGTCCGCCCTTCCAGCGGGTGGCGTCGACGAGGATGCGGCGGGAGGTCACCTCGGCGGCCGGCCGGTACGGGGCCGGCAGCGCGGCCATCACCTTGCGCAGCGCCGAGCCGAGTGCCGCGTCGAGGCCCAGCGCTGCGTGGGCGCCCTGCGCGGCCAGGATGAAGAGGGCGCGGGACTCGTCGGCGGTCAGTCCCGTGACGTCCGTACGGAATCCGGCGAGCAGCTCGATCCCGCCGTGCCGCCCGCGCTCGGCGTACACCGGCACCCCGGAGGCGGACAGTGCCTCGACGTCCCGGTAGATGGTCCGCACCGACACCTCCAGCCGGTCGGCGAGTTCATGCGCGGGGACCCGGCCCCTGGTCTGAAGCAGCAACAGGATCGAGAGCAGTCGGTCGGCCTTCATACGCAAATGTTGCCGGAAACTGTCAGGTTATGGGCCCACCATCGGGTCCATGAACACCAACGCGATCGACCCCCGTCCCCTGTACTCCCGTGCCACCGCGCAGGCCGCCGCACTGATCAGGACGGTACGACTGGAGCAGCTCGACGGCCCCACCCCGTGCGCGGAGTTCGACGTCCGGACCCTGCTGAGCCATCTGGTCGGCGGCACCCACCGCATCGCGACGATCGGCGAGGGCGGCGACGGCCTCGCCGTCCACCCCTTCGTCGACGGCGTCCCCGACGAGGGCTGGCCGACCGCCTACGACGAGGCCCGCACCCGGGCCGACAACGCCTGGACGGACGCCACCCGCCTGGACGCCCTGGTCCAGGTGCCCTGGGGCGAGGCACCGGGCCGCATCGCCCTGGCCGGCTACGTCATGGAGGGCGTCACCCACACCTGGGACCTCTCCGAGTCCCTGGGCCACCCCCTCGAACTCGACCCGGAACTGGCCGAGTTCGCCCTCACCATCGCCCACCGGGTCCTGCCGGACGAGCAGCGGGACACGGACACCCCGTTCGGCTCAGCCCTCCCCGCACCTGAACAGGCCGACGCCTACGGCCGGTTGGCGGCGTGGCTCGGCCGGAAGCCCATCAGCTGAACCCACCCCAGCAGCGGAAAACCCTCAGACCAGCCTCGCCCGAGCCAATTGCCGCGACTGGGCCACCAGTCGGTCCGCGCTGTCCCAGACCTCCGCGTCCTCCTCCAGGAAGCCGCCGGCCAGGTTGCGGGTGGTGATGGAGACGCGGAGGGGGCCCGGGGCGGGGCGGGCGCGGACGTGGACCGTGAGTTCGACCGTGGGGACCCAGCCCTTGAGGCCGATCTCGAAGGCCGTGGGAGGCAGCGCGTCCACCGTGAGGAGGAGGGAGAGGGGGTCGGCGTCGCGGCCGTCCGCGAGGCCGAACCAGGAGCGCATCTCACCCTTGCCGGAGGGTGCGCCCAGGGCCCAGCCGAGGGTGGACGGGTCCAGCTTGAGCATCAGGCGGTCGGCGATGGCCGAGCTGCCGTCGACCGGGGCCGGGCCGTCTTCCGGGCCGAAGCACTGGTCCAGGGGCGGGAAGACAGGCGGCTTGGCGGACGTGCGGACGTCGTCCGGGAGTGCGTCCAGGTCGCCGTAGGAGGCCAGGACTCGGATGCGTTCCACCTCGCGGCCCTCGTCGTCGTACTGGAAGAGGGAGGCCTGGCCGGTGGAGAGGGTGCGGCCGGTGCGGACCGTCTCCGTGCGGACGACCGCCGGGCCCGGCTGCGACGCCGTCAGATAGTGCGCGGAGATCGTGAACGGGTCGCTGTGCGGCAGGGCGTCCGCGAGGGCGCGGCCGAGGACGGCGAGGAGGTAGCCGCCGTTGACGGCGCTGATGATCGTCCAGCCGGCCGAGAGGTCGAGGTCGTAGACGCCCGGGGCGCGGCGGGTGACGGCCGTGTCGCGGTCGAACTCGCTGTCGCCGATCGTGGCCCGCACGGCCGTCGACGCGGAAGCTGCTTCTGGCATAGGTGAACCGTACAATAGGAAATTACTAAGCGGTAGCTTTGGTGTTGCGGGCATATGAAAACACCGACCGGCCGGGTGAGGAAGCGGCAATTTCTTGGTAAGTGTCCGTACTCGTCCGTGACGCCCGGCCCGTGTTCCCCCTCTTTGGGGACATGAGCCTCACCGGGACTCCGTTCCTCTACACCGCCGTCGTGCTGACGGTCGTCGCCCTCATACTGCCGCTCGTGCTGTGGTCACGGCTGCGCGGCCCCAAGGCCGTGCGCGTGGCGGCACGGGCACTGATGCTGCTGTTCGCCCAGGGCACGGCCGTCACGCTGGTCTTCGTGATGGTCAACAACCAGAACAACCTGTACGACAACTGGGCCGACCTCCTCGGCACCGGCAACCACGTCCAGCAGGCCGCCGACCTCGGCAAGAACGGCACCGGCGACATCTCGCTGAAACGGTTGCCCAAGGTCAGGCAGCACTTCTCCCCCGCCGAGGGCCCCGGTATGCGCGCGGCCGGCGGGGTGGAGGTCACCCAGCTCAAGGGCCAGGTGTCCGGCGTCAACGCCGAGGTCTATGTCTGGCTGCCGCCGCAGTACAAGGAGCCCGCCTACCGCCACCACAAGTTCCCGGTCGTGGAGGTGCTGCCCGGCTATCCCGGCTCGGCGAAGGCCTGGTTCGGGTCGCTGCACGCGAACGCGCAGTTGCTGCCGCTGATGAAGAGCGGCCGGGTCGCCCCGTTCATCCTGGTCGCGCCGCGCACCAACCTGCTGGCCGGCGTCGACACCGGCTGCGCCAACATCACCGGCACCGTCAACGCCGACACCTGGCTGAGCGTCGATGTGCCGAGGATGGTCATGAACAACTTCCGTGCCGAGCCCGCCCCTTCCGGCTGGGCGGTGGCCGGCTACTCGGCCGGGGCGCAGTGCGCGGTCAAGCTCGCGGTGGCCCACCCGGACCGCTACCGCGCGGCCGTGGGAATGTCCGGCTACAACGACCCGATCGGCGAACGCAATTCACTCGCCGCCGCCAGCCCGGCCCTGCGCGCCGCGAACAACCCGTACCTGCTGCTCAAGGAGAAGAAGACCCCGCCGCCGATCGCGCTCTACATCTCCGGCGAGTCCGGTGACGGCTACGAGGCGGGCACCGCCCTGGAATCGGTCGCGAAGGCGCCGACGACCGTGCACGTGGTGTTCCTGCCGCGCAGCGACGGCGGTCACACGATGGCGCTGTGGCGGCCGCAGGTGACGACGGTGTTCCGCTGGCTGACCTTGGAGATGGGTAAGAACCGCCCGCACGCCAAGGCCGGGAGCACTACTCCTCACGGACGGTCGAGCGACGGTTCCACGCGCGCGGAGCTCGCCAGTGGAACCTCATCGCGAGCAGGCGCAGCAGGAAAGCGGTGACGATCGCGAGCCCGCTGGTGAACGGGGTCAGCGCGCCGTAGCGGATGCACAGGACGGAGATGGTGGCGCCGACGATCGCCGGGACCGCGTACAGGTCGCGGTCCCAGCGCAGCAGTGAGGGCACCTCGTTGGCCAGCACGTCGCGCAGCACACCGCCACCGACGGCGGTGGCGAGGCCGAGGGCGGCGGAGGAGGTGAGGTTGAGCCCGTAGTCGTACGCCTTCACCGTGCCGGAGACGCAGAACAGGCCGAGGCCGGCGGCGTCGAAGACGTTGACGCCGAGCTGGATGCGCTCCACGTGGGGGTGGAGGAAGAAGACGAGGAGCGCGGCGAAGAGCGGGGTGATGAAATAGCCCAGGTCCGTGAAGGCGGCCGGGGGCACCGCTCCGATGATCACGTCCCGGAAGATCCCTCCGCCCAGCGCGGTGACCTCGGCGAGCACGGCGATGCCGAACACGTCGAAGTTCTTGCGGACCGCCAGCAGCGCGCCGGAGATGGCGAACACGAAGATGCCGACGAGGTCGAGCGTGTGCTGGACGGAGGGGCTGAACAGTTGCTGAAGCACCCCACATTGTTACTCGTGGGGCTTCCCGGTGGATCTACAGCGTGGGCTTGCCCGTGGTGAAGAGCCAGGTCTGGAACAGGTCGTCGAGCTGTTGTCCGCTGATCTTCTCGGCGAGCTTGATGAACCCGGCCGTGTCGCCGTTGCCGTAGCGGTGGAGTTTCGTCCAGGCGGGCAGCAGCTTGAAGAACGCGGTGTCGCCGATGCGTTCGCGCAGCATCTGGAGGGTCATCGCGCCGCGCGTGTAGACGGCCGAGGCGAACATGGTGTCGCGCTGCGGGTCGCCGACCACGGTCTGCCAGAACGCGGAGGTGTCCGGGCGGGAGTTGTAGGCGGCCAGGAACGAGGCATGCGCCGTCTGGGTGCCCTGGTGTTCGGCCCACAGCCACTGGGCGTAGCTGGCGAAGCCCTCGTTGAGCCAGATGTCCTTCCAGTGCGCGACCGACACGGAGTCGCCGAACCACTGGTGTGCCAGCTCGTGCACGATCGTCGTCTCGCTGCGCACGGCCGAGTAGGCGGGCTTGCTCTGCACCTCCAGCGAGAACCCGGCCTCCGGCATGTCGTCGACGATCGCGCCGGTCTCCTCGAAGGGGTACGGGCCGAAGACCTGCGACCAGTAGTCGGTGGCGGCGGCCGTCACGGCGTACACGTCGACGCTGTTGCTGTTGGCGAGGACCGGGTCGATGGCGACGTAGATCGGGATGCCACCGGGTGTCTTCCCCGTCTTGACGTCGAACTTCCCGATGGTGGCGGTGGCGAGGTAGGTCGCCATCGGCTTGCTCTCCCGCCAGTGGGTGTACGTCGAGTCGCCCTTGTCGTACGTCGAGACGAGGCGGCCGTTGGAGACGCCGGTGAGGCCCTTGGGGGCCTTGATGCGGATGTCGTAGGTGGCCTTGTCGGAGGGGTGGTCGCTGGACGGGAACCAGGTGGAGGCGGCGTTGGGTTCGCAGGCGACGAAGACTCCGTCGGTGGTCTTCATCCAGCCGTAGTCGGAGCCGAACACTATGGGGCCGTTGAGGGGTTCGGGCACCCCGCCGTAGGTCACGGAGACCGTGAAGTCCCTGCCCTTGCGGAGCGAGTCCCTCGGGGTGATGCGCAGTTCGTCGCCGGTGCGGGTGAACTGGGCCCGTCTTCCGTTCACTTCGACCTTGGTGACCTCCAGCTTCTGCAGGTCCAGGTCGAAGGAGGAGAGGTTCTGGGTGGCGCGGGCGGTGAGGGTCGTACGGCCGTCGAGGCGGTCGGTGTCGGGGTTGTACGCGACGTCGAGGGCGTAGTGCCGGGCGTCGAAGCCGCCGTTGCCGAGTTGCGGGAAGTAGCTGTCGCCGATGCCGTCCGCGCCGGGGGTGGGGGCGGAGGAGGCGGCTATGACAAGAAAAGAGGCCGCCGCGGTCGCGAGGGCCCCTAAACGTGCCGAACGGGAGAGTGCCATGAGTCGTCCCTTCGGGTGCGTTTCCGATCAGTCGGACACGCTCGACTCTGCGCTCTCCCGTTTCGACATGGACATGACTTTACCAACTTGTCATGTGCTACTTGGGAGTTGACTCCTGATCGCCGGATTCCGCTTCGGGGGCGTCAGGGGCGGTCCCGGTCTCCGTCGGCGCCTTCTCCAGCACCGACTCCCCCACCAGCGCCACCGCTTCCTTCGCGGCGGTCAGCAGGACCGTGTCCTGTGGAGCCTGGTCCGCGAAGTTCTCCGGGTGGTGGCAGGCGACCCGCTGGCCCGGGCGGAGTTCCACGAGCTGGGGCTCCGTCGTCCGGCAGATCTCCGTCGCCTTCCAGCAGCGCGTGTGGAAACGGCAGCCGCTGGGCGGGGAGATCGGGGAGGGGACGTCGCCCTTGAGGAGGATGCGCTCGCTCTTGGCGCCCCGGCGCTTGGGGTCCGGGACCGGCACGGCCGACATCAGGGCCTTGGTGTACGGGTGCATCGGCGACTCGTACAGCTTGGTGCTGTCGGCGAGTTCGACGATCTTGCCCAGGTACATCACCGCGACCCGGTCCGAGACATGGCGGACCACGGAGAGGTCGTGCGCGATGATCACGTACGTCAGGCCGAGTTCCGTCTGGAGATCGTCCATCAGGTTCACGACCTGCGCCTGGATCGAGACGTCCAGGGCGGAGACCGGCTCGTCCGCGACGACCAGCTTCGGCTTCAGGGCGAGCGCGCGGGCGATACCGATGCGCTGGCGCTGACCGCCGGAGAACTCGTGCGGGTAGCGGTTGAAGTGCTCGGGGCTCAGGCCCACCAGCTCCAGCAGCCGCTGGACCTCACGCTTCACGCCGCCCTCGGGCTCCACACCCTGGAGCCGGAACGGCGCCGAGACGATCGAGCCGATGGTGTGCCGCGGGTTCAGGGAGCCGTACGGGTCCTGGAAGATCATCTGGATGTCGCGGCGCAGCGGGCGCATCCCGGCCGAGTTCAGGCTGGTGATGTCCTGGCCCTCGAAGTGGATCGAGCCGCCCGTCGGTTCCTGGAGCCGGGTGATGACCCGGCCCATGGTCGACTTGCCGCAGCCCGACTCCCCGACCACGCCCAGGGTCTCGCCCTTGCGCACCTCGAAGTCGATGCCGTCGACGGCCTTCACCGCGGCGACCTGACGCTGCAGGATCCCCTTCTTGATGGGGAAGTGCTTCTTCAGGCCCTCGACCTTGAGCAGTACCTCGCGCTCCCCGGTCGACGACGTCTGCTCCGGGACGACCGCGGTGGCGGCCTGTTTGTTCGTTTCGCTCACAGCTTCGGCGCAATCTCTTCGGTCCAGATCCGCGTACGGTCCGCGGCCGGGAGGTGGCAGGCGGACCAGTGCCCGCCGTCGACCAGCGCCAGCTCGGGCCGCACGGTTCGCGTGACGTCGCCCTTGGGGATGTCCGCGTACGGGCAGCGCGGGTGGAAGGCGCAGCCCGAGGGGACGTTGATGAGGCTCGGCGGCTGGCCCTTGACCGGCACGAGCCGGTCCGAGGTCTCCCGGTCGATCCGCGGCATCGATCCCAACAGGCCCCAGGTGTAGGGGTGTTGGGGCTTCTCGAAGATCTCGTCGACCGGGCCGCGCTCCACGCACCGGCCGCCGTACATCACCAGCACGTCGTCGGCGATCTCGGCGACCACACCGAGGTCGTGCGTGATCAGCACGACCGCGGAGCCGAACTCCTTCTGCAGATCCCGGATCAGGTCGAGGATCTGCGCCTGGACGGTCACGTCGAGGGCGGTCGTCGGCTCGTCCGCGATGAGCAGTTCGGGGTTGTTGACCAGGGCCATCGCGATCATGGCGCGCTGGCGCATACCGCCGGAGAACTCGTGCGGATAGCCGTCGACGCGCTTGGCCGGCTCGGGGATGCCGACCCGGTCGAGCATCTCGATGGCCCGGGTGCGGGCGACCTTCTTGCTGACGTTGTGGTGCACCCGGTACGCCTCGACGATCTGGTCGCCGATCTTGTAGTACGGGTGCATCGCGGACAGCGGGTCCTGGAAGATCATGGACATCTGCTGGCCGCGGAGCTTGCGCACCTCGTCCGGCTGCGCACTGACCAGTTCCTGGCCGTCGAGCCAGATCTCACCGGACATCTGGACGTTCTTGCCGCGCGCGCCGAGCCGGTGCAGGCCCATGATCGCCAGCGAGGTGACGGACTTGCCGGAGCCGGACTCGCCCACGATGGAGAGGGTCTTGCCCTTCTCCAGCGAGAAGCTGAGCCCGTCGACGGACTTGACCAGGCCGTCGTCGGTCGGGAAGTGCACCTTGAGGTCGCGGACCTCAAGGAACGCGTTCGGGGCGCTCTTGGCCGAGTCGACAGGTTCGCCCACTGCGGCGCCGTTCGCAGACAAAGGATCAAGGTCGGTCACGAGAGCCTCACCCGCGGGTCGGCGGCGGCGTAGAGAAGGTCCACCAGGAGATTTGCGATGACTACGAAGAACGCGGCGAGCAGGGTGACGCCGAGGATCGGGGGCAGGTCGTTGCTCTCGATCGACTGCACCGCGTACTGCCCGATGCCGTGCAGGGAGAACACCGTCTCGGTGATCAGCGCGCCGCCGAGCAACAGGCCGAGGTCCATGCCGAAGACGGTGATGATCGGCGTCAGGGCGGCCCGCAGACCGTGCTTGACGACGACGTTGCGCTCCCGCAGGCCCTTGGCGCGGGCCGTGCGGATGAAGTCCTCGTTCATCGTCTCCAGCATGCCCGAGCGGGTGAGCCGCGCGTAGATGGCGGAGTAGAGGAGCGCGAGCGAACACCACGCCGGGAACAGCGTGTTGGCCCACTGCGCGGGGTTCTCGGTGAACGGGACATAGGTGCGGCCGAAGATCGGCCACTGGTACGTGAAGAGCAGGATCGCCAGGTTGCCCGTGAAGAACATGGGCAGCGAGACACCCGCGAGTGCGACGCCCATGAAGGCGCGGTCGAAGAACGACCGCGGCTTGAGCGCGGAGATCACACCGACCGTGACACCGGACAGCAGCCACAGCACGGCGGCTCCGGCGGCCAGCGAGATGGTGACCGGAAGGCGGGAGGTGAGCTGCGGCCAGACCTCGACGTGGTCCTTGAAGGAGTAGCCGAAGCAGGGCGCGTCGCAGTGCACGGTGGTGGGGCCGAGGTTGTAGGTCGCCCCCGTCACGATCCCCTTGATGAAGTGCCAGTACTGCTGGTACAGGGGCTGGTCCAGACCCAGGTTGTGCTTGACCGCGGCGATGTCCGCCGCCGACGGGCTCTTCCCGATGTACTGCTGGGCCAGTTGGTCCGCGGTCTGGCCGGCGAGCCGTGGCAGCAGGAAGAAGATGCCGAAGGTGACCGCGGAGACGACCAGCAGCAGGATCACCGCTGCGAACGTCCGACGGAGAATGTACGAGATCACGGGGATCGGCGCTGGTGCCCGCGGGCCGCAAAGCCCGCGGGCACCAATGCCTTCACCTGCCTTCCGGGGCTGCTACTACTTCGTGGTGCCGATGTTGAGGTAGTCGTACTGGCCGCTGAAGGCCGCCGTCGACACCAGGTTGCTGTAGTTCGCCGGACGGGCGAGCAGGACCTTGAAGTAGGTCAGCGGGACGAGGGCCGCGTCGCTCATGGTCTGCTTGTCGATCTGGGCGTACATGCTGTTGCGGGTGGCGACGTCCTCGGTGCCGATGGCCTTGGAGAGGAGGTCGTTGACCGTCTTGTTGTCGTACTGCGACAGGTTGGTGTTGCCCGAGGCGCCGATCGCCGCACCGTTCAGGATCTGCTGCTCGAAGCCGTAGCCGGAGGGCCAGTCGGCACCCCACTGCATCATGATCAGGCCGATGTTCTGCTTCTCGGTGAACTTCGGGACACCCGCGTAGTCGGTGAAGTACTTGCCCGACGGGTACTGCTTCAGGCTGGCGTTGATGCCGACGGCCTTGAGCGAGTTGATGATCGCGGTGGCCGCGGAGATCTCCTGCGGGCGGTCGCTGCGGGCCGACAGGTTCGTCGAGATCGACGTCTTGCCGCAGGCCTGAAGCGCTGCCTTGGCCTTGGTGACGTCACCCTTGTTGCCCGTGGTGGCGTACTGGTCGTCCTTCTGGTAGCCGGTGATGTCCGGCGGCAGGACGGTGGAGGCGATGTCACCGCGGACCGGGCCGCCCTCGGCGGTCTGCACCGAGACCTTGTCGATGGCGTACTCGACGGCCTTGCGGCACTGCACGTTGTTGAACGGCGCGACCTTGGTGTTGATCGCCATGTAGACGAGACGGCCACCGTAGGTGTTGTCCGTGCCCGCCTTCTTGTCGGCGGAGGTCAGCAACTGCGCCTGGGTCGCGGCCTGGACACCCGTACCGCCCATGTCGATCGCGTCGCCCGCGAGGACGTCCTTGTCGATCGTGTCGGCGTTGACCTTCAGGTTCACGACGATCTTGTCCGGGTACTGCTTGCGCAGCGGGTCCGTCGCCGCGTTCCAGTTCTTGTTGCGCACGAGGACGGCCTGCTTGCCGTCCTGGTAGCTCTGGAACTGGTACGAGCCGGAGGACACGATGTTCTTGACGTAGTCGACGCCGGTGTCCTTCGCCTGCGGCACCGGAGCCGTCTGGGGCGCCGCGACCAGGTAGTCGAACTCCTGGAAGGCCGTGTTCAGGTGGAAGACGATGGTGGTGTCGTCCGGGGTCGCGATGGACTTGAGGCCCTCGGCGCTCTTGTCCTTGTACGGGCCCTTGTAGTCCTTGCCGCCGACCAGGAACTGCTGGAAGTAGTTCGGGCCGAGGGAGAGCACGTCACGCGCGAAGTTGGAGCGCTCCACGGCGTACTTGACGTCCTTGGACGTGATCGCCGAGCCGTCCTGGTACTTCAGGCCCGAACGCAGCTTGTACGTCCAGGTCTTGCCGCCGTCGCTGGAGACACCCTTGCTCGCGGCGAGGTCCGGGACCAGGGTGTTGCCCTTGGAACCGGCGCCGGGCTCGAACGTCATCAGCGGACGGGCGTACAGCCGGCTGAAGTTGTACATGTACGCGTAGTACGTGTTGCCCGGGTCGAACGAGTCCGGAACGTCGGACAGTTCGTAGGTGACCGTGCCGCCCTTGTGGGTGGAGACGTTGACGACGTCCTTGGTCGCTGCGTTGGCCCCAGCCGCCTTCGTACCGTTGTCACTCTTACTGTCATCGGCCTTGCTGCAACCTGCCATGAGCAGTGTCGCGGAGCCGATGGCCGCAACTGCGGCCAGCGCTGACCTTCGCATGATGGTCTGCTTCCTCCATTGTCGGAAACTTGGTGGACTCTCGGGTGCGGGCCCTAGCGGCTGCGGGGGTCGAGAGCGTCGCGGAGACCGTCTCCCAGCAGGTTGAACGCCAGGACGGTCACGAAGATGGCGAGGCCGGGCACGATCATGTACGCGGGGTCGACCTCGTAGTAGGTGACCGCGTCCCGCAGCATGCCGCCCCAGGATGCCTGCGGGGGCTGGATACCGACCCCGAGGAAGCTGAGGGACGCCTCGAAGAGGATGTTCGTCGGGATGAGCAGCGTCGAGTAGACGATGATCGGACCGACCAGGTTGGGCAGCAGTTCCCGGAAGAGGATGTAGGGCGCCTTGGCGCCCATGCCCCGGGAGGCGTCCACGAACTCGCGCTCGCGCAGGGCGAGGGTCTGGCCGCGGACGATCCGGCCCAGGTAGGGCCAGTTGAAGAAGCCGATGACGAAGATCAGCACGCTCAGGTGCAGCGGCAGGCCGTTGAGGCCGAAGGCGCCGCCCTGGAGGGTCGCCGAGATGGCGATGGCGAAGAGCAGCAGGGGGAAGGCGAGGAAGGTGTCCATCAGGCGGCTGATGATCGAGTCGACCCGGCCGCCGTAGTAGCCGGCGACGACGCCGAGGATCGTACCGATCACGTTCGACAGGATCGTGGCGCCGAAGGCGACCACCAGCGAGACCCAGGAGCCTTCGAGGATGCGGGTCGCGACGTCGCGGCCGAACTGCGGGTCCACACCGAGCGGGTGGTCCCAGCTCATGCCGCCCCAGCCGCCCTTGGGCAGCGAGGTGTTGGCGTCGATCAGGTTCTGGTGGAAGGCGTCGGGGTCCAGGCCGAACATCGCCTGGATGGGGCGGGAGAGTGCCGCGACCAGGATCAGCAGGACGACGATGACACCGCCGGCGACGGCGACCTTGTCCTTCTTGAAGCGGGTCCAGGCGATCTGCCCAAGGGAACGGCCCTCGATCTGCCCCTTCTCGGCGCCGGCGAGCACAGCCTCCGGCTGCGCCCCGGCTTCCGCCCCCGTGGTCTCGATCGGTGCGGTCACTGTGACCCGACCCCTCTCGCCGGTGGTTACCGGCTTACGCCTGCCGCGGATTAGCGGCTTTGTCGACTTGCAGTGGACGCAGGGCCCTCGACCCTGTGTCTGAGTCGCGAGTCTTCAGCGTGGCCGCGATCACCCGCCAGGTCTGGCGGAGAAAGTATGCGCAACCGTGATGCTTAACTAGGGATTCCGTTATCCGAACAGCGGGTAACGCCTCCCGGACGCCGGACAGATGGGACAGAACGTCGATCCGGCGTCTTTCGGGGCATCGCACCGCCGTCTACGCGCGAAGAAATGTGTCGTAGACGTAAATCCTGCGGAGAAGCGGGGAAGAGGACTCGCGGGTTCAGTATCCACCACGGGCGGGCGGGTAACCGTACCCACCCGCCTGAGCCGGCGCCGCGTGCGCCTCGCGGTCGTAGAACGGGCGGGCGTTCGCCCGCAGCCACAGGGCCACCGGGTCGTACTCGTCGGACATCGCCACGGTCGACACCGGCAGCCCGTCCGGGACCGCGCCGATCGACTGCTGCATCATCCCGCGCACCGAGTCCACGGCGGGCGGGCTGGTGTCGTACACATCCAGCCCGATCGCGAGATACGGCGCCCCGAGCGCGGGCTGCACCCAGGCGCGGCGCAGCGTGCGGACCGCCGGGGTGCGATGGGCGTTCTGGGTGAGCAGGGCGTAGAACTGCGGGATCTCGATGCCCGGTTCGGACAGCCTGAGCGGTCCGGCGGGCTGGCGCTCCAGGCCGGTGGCGATCCGGCGCAGGTCGAGCCAGGGGATGCCGACGCCGCCGCCGGGGGCGTGCGGGTTGAGCCAGAGACCGAAGTGGTCGGGGTACAGGGTGCGGGCCACGTCGAGGCCGTCGACCACCTCGTAGGAGCGGTTCCAGCCGCTGGCGGAGAGCTCCTGGGCGGAGGTGACGCAGGGGGCGTAACCGTATCTGTCGACCTGCATGTTCCCGTACTGGGCGTCCGGGGAGCCGGACTGGCCGTGCCACAGGAGCATCCAGATCTGACCGGAGTGGGGGGTCGCGAGGGCGCGCAGGAGCGCCTCGTAGGCGTCGTAGCGCCCGGGCGTCACCTGGCGCAGCATGTGCTCGACCTGGCCGGTCGCGGTGCCGCTGGCGCTCAACGTGTACCGCCCCTTCTGGTAGTTGCCCTGAGTTGACCCGCGTATGGAAACAGCTTAAGCGCCCGGTGGCCGGGGGTCCGATGTCCGTCGGCGGGTGGGTCGGCGGTCTAGGGCCTGTCTGACAATTCTCGTCGTCGCCCGGAGGGGAATTGCCAGACAGGCCCTAGTGACCCTGTGTGTAGAAGGGGCGCACCGACTGGCGCATCCAGTCGGCGACCGGGTCCTGGGTCACGTCGAGGAGGACCAGGTTGACCGGCCATTTCACCTCGGCCCGGGACAGGGCGCGGGAGAGGGCGTCCATCGGGGCCGCCCTCAGGTCGCCGTCCCAGTTGGTCAGTTCGACGCCGACGAACATGACCGGGTCGGCGGTCTCGATCGCGGCCAGGCAGCGGCGGGCCGTGGCGATCACACCCGTGCCGGCGAACTCGGCGGAGGCCGCGGCGAGGAAGTCGACCGGGTCCTCCTGCCAGTCGGGCTCGAAGAGCCGGACCCGGCCGCCGCTGGTGGGGCCGTCGAGTGCGGTACGGCCGATGCGGCACAACTCGGCGACGGCGGGGGGCGGGAGCGGTACGCCGACCATGCCGTCCGGGTTCACCGCGATGCCGACCTGCGGGGGCAGCCCGCGGGCGAACTCCACGGCGGGCGCGATGGTGAACGACAGATGCGATCCGACGACCCGGCGGAACTGCTCCTCGGAGCTGAAGACCGGGACGTAGGCCTGTCCGTCGATCTCCAGGGTGGGCAGGTCCAGGGGGCCGCTCTGCGGGCCGCCGCCGCTGGGCAGCGGGATCCAGATGAAGCTGCGGCCGAGCACCTCGATGATCCGGCCGCCGGCCGAGGGCATGCCGAGGGACGCCGAGAGCACCTCCTCCAGCTCGTTGCCGGGCCATCCGCCGTGCGGATGCGGGTGGGGGTACGCCTGACCGGGGAAGTCCGCCGGGAAGTCCATCTACCTACCGCCTGCTGGTGAAACCGCCTGCTGCAAACCTGCTGTGGCTGAAAAGGCTAGCGGCTCAGTCCGCGAAGTCGATCCGCCGCAGCACGTCCGCCGCGTCCCGGTCGAGCAGGACCGCCGAGCCGACGCCCCGCGGCAGGTCACCGCGCTCCACCGCGCGCAACAGCCGGGCGGCGGCCCTGCGGTGGCGCAGGAACGCGTACCGCGAGACTCCGCGGCCGCGCTCGCGCTGGCCGTCGAGCGCGGTGTCCGGGCCGACGTCGAGGAACACCAGGTGCAGGGTGCCGCCCCGGCGGTGTGCCGCGCGGGCCAGCCAGCCGCGCACCCAGGTCTGGGTGCCGCAGTCGTGCACGACGGCGCCGGACGCGGAGCGCAGGGTGCGGCGCAGTCCGGCGTAGTGGGCGAGCCGGACCAGGGGGCGGTAGACCGCATAGGGGAGTCGGCCCGACATCCGGGCGTCCCAGTGGTCGCGGGTGTCCTGGGAGTCGATCCGGGCGCCCCGGACGGTGCGGTGCATCAGCGTGGACTTGCCGCTGCCGGGCAGACCGGTGACCACCACGAGGTCGCGGGGGCCGAAGCGGAGTCCGTGCGGGCTGTGGCCGGCGCGCTCGCGGAGGTCACGGACGACGGGTGCCGGGCGGGCCGGGCAGGCCTCTCTGGCCGGGGCCGAAGGTTGCTTCGGCAGCGCGACGGCCGAGGTCGTGGCGTACACCGTGGTCCTTGTCACCGTGATCGTCCTCCCTGCGGGGTCAGGAAAGGTTCTCCCCACTGAACGTAAAGAGAAGGTAATGCACGGTGTCTCGCGGTTCCGTTCGCTTCCGGCCACAGGCCTGTTACAAAGGCTGTGCGATGATGTGCGCGCCAACTGCATACCGGCCGCTTGAATCCGCGCGGGAGAGTCCCCGGCAGTACGTCAGTCGCACGTCGGCTGTACGTCGTCCGGGGCGCCGAAGGAGCAAGTCCCTCCCTTGAATCTCTCAGGCCCCGTTACCGCGCGGGCGAGGCACATCTGAAAAGCGGGCCGCCCTTCCCGGTGGTCCCACCCAAGGTGCAACCCATGGCCCACGCGGTCATGGCGAACCTCTCAGGTCCCGATGACAGATGGGGAGGAACGACCTCGCCGTCATGCCTTGGGAGACCGACCGATGAGCAGTACCGCCACCCCTGACAAACGCCGCACCGCGCTCGACGCGCTGCACCGCTCGCTCGGTGCGACGATGACCGACTTCGCCGGCTGGGACATGCCGTTGCGCTACGGCTCCGAGCGCGACGAGCACCTCGCCGTCCGCACCAAGGCCGGCCTCTTCGACCTCTCCCACATGGGCGAGATCACGGTCACCGGACCGGAGGCGAGCGCACTCCTCAACTACGCCCTCGTCGGCAACATCGCCTCGGTGGGCGTCGGCCGGGCCCGCTACACCATGATCTGCCGGGCCGACGGCGGCATCCTGGACGACCTGATCGTCTACCGGCTGGCCGAGACCGAATTCATGGTCGTGGCCAACGCCTCCAACGCCCAGATTGTCCTGGACTCGCTGGTCGAGCGGGCCGAGGGCTTCGACGCGGTCGTCCGCGACGACCGTGACGCTTACGCCCTGCTCGCCGTCCAGGGCCCCGAGTCCCCCGCCATCCTCGCGTCCCTCACCGACGCCGACCTCGACGGCCTGAAGTACTACGCCGGTCTGCCCGGCACGGTCGCGGGCGTCCCCGCGCTGATCGCGCGCACCGGTTACACCGGCGAGGACGGCTTCGAGCTGTTCGTCGCCCCCGGTGACGCGGAGAAGCTGTGGGAGGCACTGACCGAGGCCGGGGCGCCGGCCGGGCTGATCCCCTGCGGGCTGTCCTGCCGGGACACCCTGCGCCTGGAGGCGGGCATGCCGCTGTACGGGCATGAGCTGTCCACCGACCTGACCCCCTTCGACGCCGGGCTCGGCCGGGTGGTGAAGTTCGAGAAGGAGGGCGACTTCGTCGGGCGTACGGCCCTGGAGGCCGCCGCCGAGCGCGCCGCCTCGCGGCCGCCGCGCGTCCTGGTCGGGCTCGTCGCCGAGGGCCGCCGGGTCCCGCGCGCCGGGTACCCGGTGGTCGCCGAGGGCCAGGTGATCGGCGAGGTCACCTCGGGCGCGCCCTCCCCGACCCTCGGCAGGCCGATCGCCATGGCCTACGTCGACGCCGCGCACTCGGCGCCGGGCACGGCCGGTGTCGGCGTGGACATCCGGGGCAGTCACGAGCCGTACGAGGTCGTGGCGCTGCCGTTCTACAAGCGCCAGAAGTAACCCTTGGGCGTGGCCCCGGGTACGTCACCGCTGCTCACGCACGCTTCCAGCAGTCCCCCATTCATCAGCACTCCCTCGCGTACAGGAGAATTCAGGCCATGAGCAACCCCCAGCAACTGCGCTACAGCAAGGAGCACGAGTGGCTGTCGGTCGCCGAGGACGGCGTCTCGACGGTCGGCATCACCGAGTTCGCGGCCAACGCGCTCGGCGATGTCGTCTACGCCCAGCTCCCCGACGTCGGCTCCACGGTGACCGCGGGCGAGTCCTGCGGTGAGCTGGAGTCGACCAAGTCGGTGAGCGACCTGTACTCGCCGGTCGGCGGCGAGGTCACCGAGATCAACGAGGACGTGGTGAACGACCCGTCGCTCGTCAACTCGGCCCCCTTCGAGGGCGGTTGGCTGTTCAAGGTACGCGTCGCGGAGGAGCCGGCCGACCTGCTCTCCGCCGACGAGTACACCGCGTTTGCCGCCGGCTGAGGAGTCGTACACCCCTATGTCCGTACTGAACACGCCCCTGCACGAACTCGACCCCGACATCGCCGCCGCCGTCGACGCCGAGCTGCGCCGTCAGCAGTCCACGCTGGAGATGATCGCCTCGGAGAACTTCGCTCCGGTCGCGGTCATGGAGGCGCAGGGCTCGGTCCTCACCAACAAGTACGCCGAGGGTTACCCGGGCCGTCGTTACTACGGCGGCTGCGAGTACGTCGACGTGGCCGAGCAGATCGCGATCGACCGGGTCAAGGAGCTGTTCGGCGCCGAGTACGCCAATGTGCAGCCGCACTCGGGCGCCTCCGCCAACCAGGCCGCGCTGTTCGCGCTGGCCCAGCCCGGCGACACCATTCTCGGCCTGGACCTGGCGCACGGCGGCCACCTCACCCACGGGATGCGGCTGAACTTCTCCGGCAAGCAGTTCGACGTGGTCGCCTACCACGTCGACGCGCAGACCGGTCTTGTCGACATGGCCGAGCTGGAGCGGCTCGCCAAGGAGCACCGGCCGAAGGTGATCATCGCGGGCTGGTCGGCGTACCCGCGCGAGCTGGACTTCGCCGAGTTCCGCCGGATCGCCGACGAGGTCGAGGCGTACCTGTGGGTCGACATGGCGCACTTCGCGGGACTGGTCGCGGCCGGTCTGCACGCCAACCCGGTGCCGTACGCGGACGTCGTCACGTCCACCACCCACAAGACGCTGGGCGGCCCGCGCGGCGGGATCATCCTCGCGAAGCAGTCCTTCGCGAAGAAGCTCAACTCGTCGGTCTTCCCCGGCTTCCAGGGCGGTCCGCTGGAGCATGTGATCGCCGCCAAGGCGGTCTCCTTCAAGGTCGCGGCGAGCGAGGACTTCAAGGAGCGCCAGCGGCGTACGTTGGAGGGCGCGCGGCTGCTGGCCGAGCGCCTGGTGCGCGACGACGTGAAGGCCGTAGGCGTCGACGTCCTGTCCGGCGGCACGGACGTGCACCTCGTCCTGGTCGACCTGCGCGACTCCGCACTGGACGGGCAGCAGGCCGAGGACCGGCTCCACGAGGTCGGCATCACGGTCAACCGGAACGCCGTCCCGAACGACCCGCGTCCCCCGATGGTCACCTCCGGCCTGCGCATCGGCACCCCGGCGCTGGCGACCCGCGGCTTCACGGCCGAGGACTTCGCCGAGGTCGCTGACGTCATCGCCGAGACGCTGAAGCCGTCGTACGACGTCGACGGGCTGAAGTCCCGCGTGACGGCGCTGGCGGAGAAGTACCCGCTGTATCCCGGGCTGTAGTCGGCCCCCGGGACACCGCGCACACTGGAAGGTGTGCGCGGTGTCCCCACCCCTTTGCACCACCCCGCGTTTCTCGCGTTTCTTGTGTTCTGAGGAGTCACCGTGGCCATCTCGGTCTTCGACCTGTTCTCGATCGGTATCGGCCCGTCCAGCTCGCACACGGTCGGCCCGATGCGGGCGGCCCGCATGTTCGCGCGCCGGCTGCGCAACGAGGAGCTGCTGGACTCCGTCGCCTCGGTCCGCACCGAGCTGTACGGCTCGCTCGGCGCGACCGGCCACGGGCACGGCACCCCCAAGGCGGTGCTGCTCGGCCTGGAGGGCGAGTCGCCGCGCACGGTGGACGTGGAGAAGGCCGACGAGCAGGTGGAGCGGATCAAGGAGTCAGGCCGCATCCGGCTCCTCGGCGACCACGAGATTCCCTTCTCCTACGACGACGATCTGAAGCTGCATCGCCGTAAAGCCCTGCCGTACCACGCGAACGGCATGACGCTGTGGGCGTACGACGCGGCGGGCACCGAGCTCCTCTCCAGGACGTACTACTCGGTGGGCGGCGGTTTCGTCGTCGACGAGGAGGCGGTCGGCGCCGACCGCATCAAGCTGGACGACACGGTCCTCAAGTACCCCTTCCGCACCGGCGACGAGCTGCTGCGGCTCACGCGGGAGACCGGTCTGTCGATCTCCGCGCTGATGCTGGAGAACGAGCGTGCCTGGCGCACGGAGGAGGAGATCCGGGCCGGGCTGCTGGAGATCTGGCGTGTGATGCAGGCGTGCGTGTCGCGGGGCATGTCACGCGAGGGCCTCCTGCCCGGCGGCCTGAAGGTCCGCCGCAGGGCCGCCATGTCGGCACGCCAACTCCGGGCGGAGGGCGACCCGTTGGCGCACGCGATGGAGTGGATCACGCTCTACGCGATGGCGGTGAACGAGGAGAACGCGGCGGGCGGCCGCGTGGTCACCGCCCCCACGAACGGCGCGGCCGGCATCATCCCGGCCGTCCTGCACTACTACATCAACTTCGTGCCGGGCGCCGACGAGGACGGCGTGGTCCGCTTCATGCTGGCCGCGGGCGCCATCGGCATGCTCTTCAAGGAGAACGCCTCCATCTCCGGCGCCGAGGTCGGCTGCCAGGGCGAGGTCGGCTCCGCCTGCTCCATGGCCGCGGGCGCCCTGGCCGAGGTCCTGGGCGGCAGCCCCGAACAGGTCGAGAACGCGGCCGAGATCGGCATGGAACACAACCTCGGCCTCACCTGCGACCCCGTCGGCGGCCTCGTCCAGATCCCCTGCATCGAACGCAACGGCATGGCCGCGGTGAAGGCGGTCACGGCGGCGCGGATGGCGATGCGGGGGGACGGCTCGCACAAGGTGTCCCTGGACAAGGTCATCAAGACGATGAAGGAGACGGGGGCGGATATGAGCGTGAAGTACAAGGAGACCGCGCGCGGAGGCTTGGCGGTCAACATCATCGAGTGCTGAAGCCGTTGTCCCCGAGCTGATGCCCGGCTTCGAGGGCGATCGGGTAGCGGTGGGCGGGTGGCAGGTCCGCGAGCAGGCCGGGCCACACCGTGTCGATGACGTGCGCGCTCGGGGTGAACAGCGGCTGCGGCAGGGCGGGGAGGTCGGTGACCTCGTGCCACTCCCAGCGGCGGATCAACTGCGGTTCGGTGACGGTCGGTCGACCGGTCCAGGCAGGGACGTGGACGGCGGCCGTCAGCCGGGGCATGGTGTCGATGGAGTCCAGCAGGAGGGCCGGCACACGCGCCTCGGCGGGGTCGGCCCGCAGGCCCGTCTCCTCCTCCAACTCCCTGACGCCCGCCTCCAGGAAGCCTTCGCCGGGGTCGTTCTTGCCGCCGGGCAACTCCCATACCCCGCGCACCGACCGGCCCAGCAGGATCCGCCCCGCCGGGTCGGTGACGACGACACCGGCGCCGGTGAGGGCGTGCGGGGAGGGACGCCCCTTGCCCGCACAGGTGGCCTGGGCGGGAGCGGACCCTCGTAGGACGACGAACGCGAGGCCGTCCGCGTCGTGGCGCCCGGCCGACGCCCAGCCCGCGCACAGCGCGTCGATCTCCTCGTCGTCGAGGGCGATGGAGCGCTTGCCGTCCGGTACGTCCCGCGCGAGAGGCGTGATGACACAGAGGGCGCCGCCCGGCCGCAACCGCTCGCGCAGCCGGTTCAGCACGCGGGTGCGGTCGTGGACGAACGCCCAGGTGTGGCGGAAGGTGATCAGGTCGTAGGCGGGGCGGGGCAGCGTGTCGAGGTCGTCGCGTTCGATGTCGAAGAGGTGGTAGGTCACCGCGGCGGTGGCCGGGTGCCGGGCTTCGGCGCGGGTGAGGGCGGCGGGGGCGTAGTCGACGGCGTCGACCTCGTACCCCGACTCGGCGAGGTGACGGGCGAGTTCACCCAGCCCGCAGCCGACGTCCAGGGCGCGTCCGCCGCCGGCGGGGGCCGGGGCGTGCGCGGCGAGCAGCGCGCGTTCGGCGTCGCGCAGGGGGCTGAAGGTGTTGCCTTCGGCGTAGTACGCGTCCCATTCTTCAGGGTTGGTGTGTCCCACCGGGGCTCCTGGTCGGTCGTTTGACGGTCAGCGGTCGGTCGACAAGGTCAGCAGCTCGGCGAACAGGCCGCCGCCGCAGGCGAGTTCGTCGTACGTGCCCTGTTCGGCGATTCGGCCGTGTGCCATGACGACGATCCGGTCGGCGATCTTCGTGTTGACCAGTTGGTGGGTGACCACGATCGTCATGCGATGGGCGGCGATCGCCTTGATCCGTTCGAGGATCGCGTGTTCACCGCGGGCGTCCATCTGGCTGGTCGGCTCGTCCAGGATCAGCAGGTCCGGCTGCCGGTACAACGCCCGTGCGCAGGCCAGCCGTTGCCACTGACCGCCGGAGAGCTCGGTGCCGCCCCACAGCTCGCGGGCCAGCAACGTGTCGAGTCCGTACGGGAGTTCCTCCATGGCCTCCCGCAGGCCTACGGCTTCCAGCGCTGTCCACACCAAGTCGTCGTCGGACGTGCGGGGTTGGCCGAGGGTGACGTTGTCGCGGACGTTGAGCGGCCACTGTGCGAAGTTCTGCGGCACCAGCCCCGACAGCTCCCACAGCCGGTCCGGGGCCAGCTCGGCGAGGTCCTGGCCGTTCCAGCTCACCGTGCCCTTGTCGGCGAGGAAGATGCCCGCGAGGAGACGGGTCAGCGTGGACTTCCCGGAGCCGTTCTCGCCCACCACGGCGAGGATCTCACCGCGGCGCACGGTCAGCGAGACGCCGGCCACCGCCGGGGTCTCCTTGCCCGGATAGCAGTAGACGGCCTCGTCGAGCCGGATCTCCTCCACGGGCTGCCCCGGCCCCGACTCCCCTCGCCTTGGGGCGCGTTCGGCGGCGAAGGCGAGGAAGCCCTCCATGTCGGCGAGGTAGAGGGCGGTGTGGAACAGGGCGGCGCCATGGACGACGAGCTGGCCCAGGGCGGCGAGCGTGGTCTGGACGGCGACGACCGCGGTGGCGGCGATCGCCGGCTCGACGCGTCCGGTGCCGGCCAGCCAGGCGAGCGCGGCCCAGGTCGCGACGAGGAAGACCCCGCCGATCGCCGAACTGGCCAGCACGATCCGCAGCATGCGCGGCGCCACGTCCAGCACCCGGCGGTCGATGCGTTCGGAGATCGTACGGTGCCAGAACCCCAGGTAGGGGACCATGCCGTTGGCGCGGATCTCGTCGGAGAACTTCGGGCTGGTCACCCAACCCCGCATGTTCTGGCGGACGTTGCGGTCGCCGACGTTGGCGTAGTGCGTCTCGTACTGGACCTTCGCGTGCAGGATCGCGCCGACGGCCGCGGGCACCACGGCGAGCAGCAACAGGGGCAGCATCAGCGGGTGCAGCACGGACAGCACCCCGCTCGCGCTCACCATGCGGACCACGGCGGCGGTGAAGCGGGTGGCGTCCTGCACCATCACATGGCCGCGGATCACGCCCATCTCCGCGGCCTCCTGCCGGTCCGCGAAGCCGTCCTCGGCCCGGGCGGCGGCCTCCACCCGGCAGACCGCCTCGACGAGGGCGCTGTCCGCCTCCGTGGTCAGCCGGGGTGTGATGCGCCCGTCCGCGTACGAGGAGAGCGCGCTCGCGGTCCGGCCGACCGCCGCCGCGACGGTGATCACCAGCAGCGCGGGCAGCGCCTGGTGCAGCCGGTCGGCCACCGGCCCCGCGGCCAGCACCGAGCGCATCGCCCGCGTGGTCGACAGCAGCAGGACAACAGCACTTGCCCCTACGGCCAGTTGGCAGCCGGCGAGCAGCAGGACCGCGGACCGGTCGATCGCCCACGCCATCCGGGCGGTCTGCGCCAGCACCGAGGGCAGCCGTGCGCACAGTTTGCCGAACTCGGCCTCGGCCAGCGGGTTCTGGGCCTGGCGGCCCGCGTAGCGGATCTGCGCGGGCTGGGGTGACGGCACACTCACAGGGCTCCCTCGGCATGGTGGGGGAAGTGCCGTGCCGGCCCCGGCTGCCGGGCGGTGCGGCCGACGGCACGCAGAGCCGTCAGACAGTACAGGGCCCGCTTCTCCTCCGGGAGGAGGCGACGCCCGTAGCCGGTGAAGAACGCGGTCCTCAGGCGCGGTTGGCCTACCCAGGGTCCGCAGGCCAGCGGTACGAAGTCCAGGACGACGGGTGCGAACCGCGCACGCTGGAAGTCGACGAGCGCCAGGGGTGCGCGGACGCCGGACCACCTCAGCGCGTGTTCGTCCAGCCCGCCGTGGATGTAGCCGAGCGGGACCCGTCCCGCGTCACGCAGTCCGGCGGTGTGGGCCAGCATGAACTCCCGTTCCGCGGGCGGTAGTTGCTCCCCCGCCGCCCGGACACTCCGCTCGGCGCGGTCGGCGGTGTGCCGCAGCGCCCGCCCCGCCTCCTCGCGTGCCGCGCGGGTCGGTTTTCCGGCCTGGTGCAGTTGGGCGACGAGGGCACCGGCCTTGCGGTGCACCGCCTCCAGCGCGGCACCGGTCGCGGTGAGGGCGCTCAGCGGGGTGCCGGGGACGGTGGTCGTGATCAGGGCGAGGTGCTGGGCGGACGTCGCGGTGAGCCGGGGCGCGCGACCGGGGCCGAGGTAGGACACGGCGTGCCGGTGGGCGAAGGTCTCGCGGGTGAAGGCGAGGGGCGAGGCGGCGAGCTTGACCCAGAAGCGGTCGCCACCGCCCTGCCGCCCCGCCGTCACCTCCCACACGCGCGAGGGCGACGAGCAGGCGGCGGAGGGCGCGTCGTCGAGAGACGTGAGGGGACCGACGACGGATTCGGCCCAGGCCCGGACGGAGTCCGGAAGGGTGGTCGCTCCGCTCATGCCCCCCACCTCGGTGCCCGCCGTGACGTATCCGCGTGGGCGACAGCCGTGGCGTCAACCTCGTACGTCGCGGACAGGACGGGGACCGTGTTCAAGGGGGCGCGATGTTCGAACGCGAGCAGGACAAGGGCGGGAACGGGGACGGGATTCATGGCGACCTCCTGCGACGGACTGAGCGACTAGGCGCCTGAAGAACGCGCCTGATCACGGAGCCGTCACGGGTGAGGCCGGGCGAACCGTCGGACGAAAGTTCGAGACGACGGGTGCGGGCCCAGGGCCTGCTGGGAAGTGCGGTCACCATGAGGTGTTCGACCGACCGCGCACCGGGGTGTCACCTGATCGAGGGATTGCGACGGGGGACGGGAGGCCGGAACACCGTGTGCGCCGGTCGGCCGTCTGCCCGCGCGAACCGGTGCTCTAGGTCCGGTTGACCCCGCCGGCCACCGCGTGGCCGATGAAGAGGTAGACGAGGGCGGGCAGGCCGTAGTTGACCACGGTGCGCCAGTCCGCCGAGTGGATGGTGAAGAGGTTGTGCGACCAGCCCGAAAGCCAGTTGGCCGCGTGGTGAACCCAGTCGACCGAGCTGTTCGCGGTGTTGGCGTCGAACAGGTAGAGGCCGATCCACAGGATCAGGATCAGTGCCGCGATGTCCGCGACGACGGCGATGACCGTCCCCGCGGGGCTTCCGCCGTAGCGTGTGGACATGTTCAACGGGTGGCCCGGAAAGCCGGGTTGAAACCAGGTGGCGCCCGGTGCCGTCAGCGGCGCGCGAGCCGGCGTTCGCCGTTGACACCCGGGCGGTAGGGCAGGCCGTAGTGCTTGAAGATCGGCTCCTCCTGTTCGGCGGGCAGGATGTCGTCGGTGCCGATCGAAGGGGCCTGTTTCACCAGGGCTTTGGCGTAGCCGACCTTGATGTAGTCCGGGCCGACGATCGCCTCGTCCAGGGGGACGAAGATCAGCCGGTGCCGCGTGGGCAGCCCGACGCGGACCGTGGCCATGGCCGGCTCATCGGTGGCGGTGTCGACGTAGACGGCCTCCAGGACACCGATCCTGTGCGCCTGAGGGTCCACGACGTCGCGTTCACGCCACTCCCGGATGTCCGCTGCGTGGATCATGGCCTTCTCCTTCTGGACGGCCGCCTCTTGCTGCCAGTCTTGACCGGGTACCCACCCCTCGGAAAGGGAAAGATGACCATCGACTCCGCGCTCGTCGGCCGACTCCTCGCCACGCAGTTCCCGCAGTGGGCACAGTTGCCACTGACCCGTCTGGAGGTCGCCGGTTCGGATCACGTCATCTACCGGCTCGGCGGGACGATGTCGGTGCGGCTGCCGCGGAGCGACTGGGCGGACGGGGAGGCCGCCAAGCAGCACCTGTGGCTCCGGCGCCTGGCCCCCTTGCTGCCCCTGCCCGTCCCGGAACCGCTGGGACTCGGCACACCGGGAGACGGTTACGCGTGGCACTGGTCCGTCACCCGCTGGCTCGACGGGACGACGGCGAGCGCGGAGGGTCTCGCCGACCCCGAACGGACCGCCGTCCAACTGGCCGACTTCCTACGGACGTTGTACGACATCCCGGCCGCCGGAACGCTGATCCCCGGCGCCCATCCCGAGCTGACCCGCGCCCCGCTGGCCGACCGCGACGACGCGACCCGGGCGGCGATCGAGGCCGTGGACGGGGTGTTCGACGCCGCCGCCATGACCGAGGTCTGGGACAACGCGCTCCGGGCCCCCGCCTGGGACCGCGAACCGGTCTGGTGCCACGGGGACTTCCACACGGGCAACCTGCTCACCACCGACGGCCACCTCTCCGCCGTCATCGACTTCGGCGGCATGGGCATGGGCGACCCCGCCTGCGATCTGGTCATCGCCTACACCCTGCTGTCGACGGCGACCCGTCCACTGTTCCGCTCCGCCCTCGGCCTGGACGACGCCACCTGGACCCGCGGCATGGGCTGGGCTCTGGCCACCGGCCTGAACGCGTACACGAGCCACGCGGCCACGGACCCCCGGGTCGCACAGCAGACCACCCGACAGCTCACCGAGGTCCTCACCGAACACGCCGGCGCAGGCAGGCAGTCGCCGGACCCGGCGACTCCCTCTCCCCGCCCGGCGGAAGCCGATGTTCCTCCAGGGGCTACCGGGCAGTAACCACTTCCCCCTACGCTGCTGCCGCCAACCAGGCCACGGCGAAGGGGACTTGAGACCCATGAAGGCGATAAGACGGCTCGCGGCGCTGCTCGGCGCCACGGCTCTGCTGCTGACGGGGGCCGCGGGCAACGCCCACGCGGCGGCGGCGAAGTTCTCCGAGACGACGACGATCGGCACGCACAACGCGTACGAGCAGGACAAGTACACGTACTGGGCGCAGGCGTTGGACTCCGGGGCCTCGCTGCTCGAACTGGACGTCTACGCCGACAGCCTGAGCAAGCGGTGGCGGGTCAGCCACAGCAACCCGCTCGGCAACGACAACAACTGCGAGTACGCGAGCACTCCCGCCGACCTCTACAGCAAGGCCCGCAACCAGGACCTCGGCAGTTGCCTGGACAACATGGCCGCCTGGAACACCCTGCACCCGGACCACGCGCCCGTCATCATCAAGGTGGAGATGAAGGTGGGCTTCAACAACGACGTCGGCCTCGGCCCGGACGAGTTCGACACCCTGGTCTCGCAGAAGCTCGGCAGCAGCGTCTACAAGCCGTCCGACCTGCTCGGCTCCTCCTACTCCACGCTCGACGCGGCGGCCCAGGCGAACGCGTGGCCCTCCCGTGACGCCCTCAAGGGCAAGTTCCTCTTCGAGCTGATCCCGGGGACGGTCGAGCAGGCGAACCCCTTCGACCACTACTGGACGGACCAGGAGTACGGCGACCATCTGCGGGACCTGTACGCGGCCGGGAACATCTCCCAGGCACAGGCCTTCCCCGCGGTGCTGGGCGCGGCGAACGGCGACCCGAGGGCGAGCCGCTGGACCTCCGACACCTCGATCCGACCCTGGTTCGTGTTCTTCGACGGGGACGCGGCGACGTACGTCAACAACGGTTACGACACGTCGTTCTACTCCGCGAACCACTACATCCTGATCATGACGGACGCGTACGCGGTGGCCCCGGCGATCTCCTCGACGGCCCCCACGGACGCGGAAGTCGCCGCCAAACTGGCCCTGTTGGCGGCCGACCACGCGAGCGTGATCACCTCGGACTGGTCGGCAAAGTCGGCGTCGGTACTCAGCTCGGTGGCGACCAGAAGCTGAGGTTCCGGATGTCGGCGACGGGGCACAAGTCCCCCATGTTGCATGGCATCGACGTAAGCGCGTACCAGTCCACCACGTACAGCACGAGCGGCTCCTCCTTCGTCTTCATCAAGGCGACGGAGGGCCACTCGTACGTCAACCCGAGACTCGCCGCCCAGACGAAGACGGGCCGTGACGCGGGTCTGGTCGTCGGTTTCTACCACTTCCTCTGGCCCGGGAACATCACGGCCCAGGCGGAGTACTTCGTGAGCAAGGCCCCTGAAAAAGCAGGGGACTTGCTGGCCGTCGACTGGGAGACGACGGGCGACGGCACCCACGCGACCAACGCGGAGAAGGACAGCTTCATCCGCAAGGTGAAGGCGTTGCGGCCGAACAACCGGGTCGTGCTGTACACAAACCGCAACTTCTGGCTCACCGTGGATACCACGTCATACGCCGGCGACGGCCTCTGGATAGCCGACTACGTCACCGCGGGCAAGCCCCGCATCAAGGCCAAGTGGCTTTTCCACCAGTACACCAGCGACCCGCACGACAAAGACGTGGCCGACTTCGCGGACAAGGCCGCGCTGAAGAAGTGGGCCGCGGACGCGTAACGGCTATCCGTCCGGCGCGGCGCCCCATCCCGCACGCATCTGCCGCGCGGGCGGATTTGCCAAGTAGTCGTTCAGGACATCGAAGCTGCGAAGAGCTGACGGAAGAGCCTCATACCAAGCGAGGCCACGCCAGTTGCACGTGGAACAGAGCAACCCCCGCACGCAGTCTCCACAGCTCCGACGCCCAGGACAACACATGTGGTCGTGGTCGACGTGCATGGCTTTCGTCCCCGAGTCGGGAGCTCCGCATATGGCACATCTCCCGCATTGGAACTCCAGAAGCAGGTCCACGAACTCTTTCGTCACGCTGTAGTTGCCGAGGCGCACACGCTCGCTGTTGCAGGGCTTGCAGTAGGGCCGCGGCAGACCCGCCGCACTGAGTATCGAGTACTCCGATATGGGCTTGTGCTCGCCGCATCCGCGGCACTCGACGATGCCCCGTTCGACCATCTGACGGATGGAGCCGTTGGGCCTTTTCCTCCCGAGCGGTGCGAGAGGCTTCCCGCTTCTCTGCTGCTGGTAGTGGCCTGTACATAGCCCTCTGGCCCTCGCGCCTCGCACACATCCATCGAACGCACACGCACGACTTTCCAGCGCCACGCGAGGAGCGCCGACGGGAGCCAGACCTCGGCCCTTCCGGTGTTGCGCGTAATGGGCCGCGCAGAGCCCCCTCGTGAGCCGATGCTCGTCGGAAGACCGACCGCAAGCCCACCCGTCCCCGCCCGCCAGGCACTTCTTCACCCGTTCCCCAACCGCGTTGATCCGTAAGGCACATCACCCGATCAACGAAGAAGTCGAACATACGTCACGCATACGCACGCGAAGGCGATCAAGTGCTCCAGCGGGCGGGGCCGCACCTACCCCCGGAGATCATGTGAGCCTGCGCCTGGTCAGCCCTTGAAGTCCCCCGTCCGCTCCGGCGAAGCCTCCGCAAGTCCCTTCGTGATGCCGGCCGCGTCCTCGCGCAGGCCGTACACCGGCGTCCCCGGCTGCTGGCGCCAGGACTCGTCCAGGGTGCCCGCGTCGACCGTGTCGAAGCCGAGGTCGTCGATCAGGGCCCTGACCTTGCGCTTGGCCGCCTCGTCGTCGCCGGCCACGGGGAGGGCGATGCGGTCGGGGGCGCCGGCGGGGCGGTGGCGGTCCAGGATGTCCTGGGCGAAGGTGCCGTTGAAGGCCTTGATCACGGTGTGGCCGATCTGTCGCGCCGTCCAGCGGCTCTCGGTGAGGCCGTCGTCCAGGATGGCGTCGATCCTGCCGTCCCGCCCGGGGTAGTAGTTCCCGGTGTCGACGACCGCGACGCCGTCCGCCGCGCCGTCGAGGAAGCCCTTGGGCAGGTTCGGGACCGCCTTGAGCGGGACGGTGACCACGACGACCTCGGCACCCTTCGCCGCCTCCTCGACCGGTACGGGGGTCGCGCCCGTCTCCTCGGCCAGCGCGGTGAGTGTCTGCGGGCCCCGCGAGTTGGCGACGGAGACGTCGTGGCCGAGGGCGGTGAGCCGCCGCGTGAGGTTGCCGCCGATGTTGCCCGCGCCGATGATGCCGATCTTCATGACAGACCCTTCGCCGATCCGGAATCAATGCACATGCATTCTTCTGGGGGCCTCAACCCCGGCCGACCACCGGCTATTCCGGACCCCCTGCCGTATGGGTGACACACCTTCAGCGCCTACTCCCCGAACGGATCCTCCAACTCCGCCCGCAGCACCTCCGCCGCCGTCTCCGCGTCCCCCTCCGCGACCGCCCGCACCAGTGCCTCGTGCGCCCCGTCCCCGGTGTTCGGGTCGTGCTCGCGCAGTCCGGTCAGCGCCAGCAGATCCACCAGCCCCTCCCGCAACACCGGCCTGAACTGGTCGAAGAGATCCGCGAGTACGGGGTTGTGCGCGGCGGCGACCACGGCCGCGTGGAAGGCGATGTCGGCGTCGACGAAGGCGGTGTCGTCCAGGGCGGACGCGGCCCGGCGGGCCTCCAGCGCGCGCTCCATCGCCGTCACGTCCTCGGGTGTACGGCGCCGCGCGGCCAGCCGCGCCGCCTGGACCTCGACTCCCATCCGCACCTCGTAGACGTCCGTCACCGCGGCCCGCCGCAGCCGGGTCGGCCAGTCCTCGGCGGGTTCGGTGGCGACGACGAACACGCCGGCGCCCTGCCGGGGCCGGACCAGCCCCGCTCCGGCGAGCGCCCGCAGCGCCTCGCGGACCGTCGAGCGGCCCACCCCCAGCTCCGTGGCGAGAGTGGTCTCCCCGGGCAGCTTGGTGCCGACCGGCCACTCACCGGCGGCGATCTGCGCGCGCAGTCGGGCGGCGGCCTGCTCGACGAGGGGACTGGGGCGGACGGGACCTAGCGGCATGCGCGGTTCACCAACTCCGGGGTCGGGAGGGTAGGGGCTCAGGAAATTCTCACTTGTCTGAGGACCTGAGGTGTGGATAGCGTACCTGCATGACGCTTCGCGGTCTCCTTCTTCTCGGCTGCCGCGGCGGGGCCTGACGCGACCGGCACCCCGCCGCGGGTCGCCGTGCTGCCGGTCACCGTCCGACCGAGCCGAGAGCAGTCAGCAGACGATGACCACCGCCCCCGCCGTCCGTTGGAACCCCCAACGCCCGAGCCCCATGCCGCACCACCGCTACCGCCCCTTCCACGACCGGGTGAACGTCCCTGCCGGGGACCGGAGTTGGCCCTCCGCCCGGATCGAGCGCGCCCCCCTCTGGGTCCCCGTCGATCTGCGCGACGGCAACCAGGCCCTCGCCGAGCCGATGGACACCCCCCGCAAGCGCCGCCTGTTCGACCTGCTGGTGGCGACCGGCTTCAAGGAGATCGAGGTCGGCTACCCCTCCGCGAGCCGTACGGACTTCGACTTCGTACGGCATCTGGTGACCGGCGGGGCCGTACCCGACGACGTCACTCCCGTCGTCTTCACCCCGGCCAGGCCGGAGTTGATCGACCGCACCTTCGACGCGATCGAGGGACTGCCCCGCGCGGTGGTGCACCTGTACATCGCGACCTCGCCGGTGTGGCGGGAGGTGGTGCTCGGCCGGGGCCGGGGTGAGGTCCGGGAGACCGTGCGCGCGGCGGCCGAGCACATGGCGCGCCGGGCCGGGGACGCGCCCGGCGTCCGTTTCCAGTTCTCGCCGGAGACCTTCAACCTCACGGAGCCCGACTTCGTCCTCGAACTGTGCGACGGACTCACGGAGTTGTGGGACGCGAGCCCGGACCGCCCGGTCACGCACAACCTCCCGGCCACGGTCGAGATCGCGACGCCGAACGTCTACGCCGACCAGATCGAGTACGCCCACCGGAACCTGTCCCGGCGGGAGTCGGTGATCCTCTCCGTCCATCCGCACAACGACCGCGGCACAGGTGTGGCCTGCGCCGAACTCGCCGTGCTGGCCGGTGCCCAGCGCGTCGAGGGCTGTCTGTTCGGCAACGGCGAGCGCACCGGGAACGTCGATCTGGTGACCCTCGCGCTCAACCTGTTCGCCCAAGGAGTGGACCCCATGGTCGACTTCGGGGACATCGACGCGGTCCGGGAGACCGTCGAGCACTGCAACCGGCTGCCGGTGCACCCCCGGCACCCGTACGCCGGCGACCTGGTGTACACGGCCTTCTCGGGCACCCACCAGGACGCGATCAGCAAGGGCCTGGCCCATCACACGGACAGGGCAAGGGAATTGGGCGTCCCTGAGCGGCAGGCTCCCTGGTCCGTCCCGTATCTGCCCATCGACCCGGCCGACGTGGGCCGTTCCTACGAGGCGGTGATCCGCGTCAACTCGCAGTCCGGCAAGGGCGGAATGGCGTATCTGCTGCGCACCCACCACGGCCTCGACCTGCCGCCGCGTATGCGGCCCGACTTCTCCCGGGTCGTCCAGGAGGCGACGGACGCGAGCGGACGGGAGGCGACACCGAAGGAGCTGTACGAGCTGTTCCGGGAGACGTACGTGGTGGAGGGGCCACTGGAACCGGGCGCGTACCCGGACACACCCGCCCTGGTGGACGCGCTCGCGCGGACCGGATGCGTGGTCGAGGTCCTGGAGTTGACCGAGGACGGGACGGCCGCCTACGCCGAGTGCCGGGTGGACGGCGCCACGGTGTGGGGCGCCGCGGAGGGCTCGGCCGGCTCCGTGGGGGCCGTCCTCTCCGCGGTGAACCGTGTGGCCCGATGAGCGACGTGCTGCGCGCCGAGGACGTGCGGGTCGTACGGGACGGGCGGCCCATCCTCGCGGAGGTGTCCCTGACCGTCCGGGCCGGTGAGCACTGGGCGCTCCTCGGCGCCAACGGGGCAGGGAAGTCGACCCTGTTGAGCCTGCTCGGGGCGCGGGTCCATCCGAGCGGTGGGACGGTGGAGGTGCTCGGCCGCAGGCTGGGCCGGGTCGACGTGCGGGAGTTGAGGTCGTACGTGGGTCACGTCGACCCGCGCCATCCGCTCGCCGAGCCGCTGCGGGTGCGGGAGGTCGTGCTGACCGGGCTGACCAACTCCGTGGTGCCGGTGCCCCGTTGGCGGCCGACACCGGAGCAGGAGGCGCGGGCCGACCGGCTCATCGAGACGATGGGGCTCACGGAACTGCGCGAGGCGCGCTGGCCCACGCTCTCCCAGGGGCAGCGCGGCCGGACCCTGATCGCCCGCGCGCTGATGCCCGAGCCCCGGCTCCTGCTGCTGGACGAACCGGCCACCGGCCTGGATCTGCCGGGCCGGGAGCGGCTGCTCGACGCGCTGGACTCGTTGCGCGAGGAGCATCCGCACCTGGCCACGGTCCTGGTCACCCACCACCTGGAGGAGCTGCCGGCCGGCACCACCCACGCCCTGCTGCTGCGCGAGGGCCGTCCCCTCGCGCAGGGTCCGGCGGCCGAGGTCCTCACCGGTGACCAGGTCGGCAAGTGCTTCGACCTGCCGCTGGTGCTGGACCGGCACGACGGCCGCTGGAGCGTGCGGATCAGTAGGGGCAGCCGGGCATGACGGCAGGGGCGCCCCTCCACGAAGGACGGGCGCCCCTGCCGCTGGGATCACTCCCGGTTCACTTGTTCAGGTGGGCCCAGAACTCGTCGAACGAGAGGACCTTGTCCCCGTTGAGGTCCCGGCTCTTGATGATGGCCTCGGCGACCGTCTCGGTCACGTTCCAGTCGCCTCCCTGGGCCAGGGCGGTCTTGAACTCGGCCGCGGTGATGAAGCCGTCACCGTCCGTATCGATCCGCTCGAACTGCTTGCGTGCTTCCTCGATGTCCGCCACCGGATCCGCCCCTTCGTAACGCATTACCGCCTGTTGACGGAGGCCAGATTAACCGGCCGTGCGAGCGCGCAGTGCGGCGGCCACCCAGGCGAACTCCTCCGCGAAGGTCTTCACGGGCGTCCCCTTGAGTGTCCCCAGCAGTTCGCGGTACCGGGCGAGACGGACATTGTGGGTCGCGTTGACGCGTTCGAGGATCGCGGCGCGGTCGGCGTCACCGAACAGCTCCCGCAGCACCTTCTCCGCCTCCGGCGCCTCCGGCGCGATCCCGTGCTCGCGCGCCTTCCCCACCTGCTCCACCAGCCGCTTGGCGAACCACCGGGACGCCCCGGCGGGTGTGTCGGGCCCCCGGTCGGCGTGATTGAGTTCGGCCGCCCTGCGCATCTGTGCCCGGAACTCGGGGTCCTGCACCATCTCGGCCAACTCCACCCAGGCGTCGACCTGTTCGGGTGTGGGGTCGTCCGGCAGGTTCACCGCGGTGTTCCGCATCCTTTCGCGGACGTCGGGGTCCGCGAGTTCGAGCCCGTGGAACATCTCCTCCACGAACTCCTCCATGATCCGCCTGCGTTCGGCTGCCGACAGCCGTGCCAGTTTGTTCATGAGTGTCATCTCCTCTGTGGTCGAGCCGCGTCGCGCCACGGTCGACAACACCGCACGGGTCACCCTCAGTGAACGGATCTGCGCGTCCAGCGCCACCACATGGGCGGCGGCCACCTCCGCGACCGTCCTCTCCCCCTCCAGCACCTTGCGTACGTCGTCCAGGCCGAGGCTCAGCTCGCGCAGGGTGCGGATCAGCTCCAGGCGGGCGGCGGACTCGGCGTCGTAGAGCCGGTAGCCGCCCTCGGAGCGGGTCACCGGGGTGAGCACGCCCTCGTCGGACCAGTAGCGGATGGTGCGCACGGTCAGACCGGTGGACCTGGCCAGTTCTCCGATGGTGAAAAGTCCGGTGCCGTCTTCGATCATGTCTGCGAGTGTGGGCCTTCCAGTGGGTGGAGACTCAAGGAGCGGGAGGGAGCACGGTGGTGGAGACTCTCCGGGACATTCTCGACGCGGTCGCGCGGGGTGTCCTCCCCCCACCCGACGGCCGTACGACCGTGGTGCCCCAGGCGTCCGAGCGGGACGCGGGCGTGCTCGCCTTCACCGCGCACGCGGTGGTCTTCACGGACGAGGATCCGGAGTGGGTCCGGGAGACCCTGGCGGCCGTGCCGTGCGACGCGCTCGCGGCGCCGATGAACCCGAGGTTCCTGACGGCCCTGCTCGACCGGACGGGCCGTACGTCCGAGACCGTCGACGCGCTGCTGGTGGGCTCCCCGCTGCCGGGCGAACCGCCGCTCCCGCTGAAGGAGATCACGGACGGCGACCACCCGCGGATCGTGTACGCCCGTCACCGGCGCGACGACGTGCGCGCGTGGACGACGGAGGGCGGTGTGCTGGTGACGGGCCGCGGTGTGGCCGGCCGGCTGGAGGTCTCGGTCGAGATCGACGCGGACGTACGACACCGGGGCCTGGGCCGGACCCTGGTGACCGCGGCCCGCCATCTCACAGCCGAACCCCTGTGGGCGCAGGTGGCGCCGGGGAACGCCCGCAGCATGCGGGCGTTCCTGGGGGCGGGTTACCGTCCGGTGGGTTCGGAGGCGCTGCTGCTCAGTGCCAGGGCCGGTAGTACGGGTTGCTCTCGCAGTCGCTCATGATCTCGGTCTTGGTCTTCTTGTCGACCGGGCAGACGCCGATGACGTACTGCCGCGCGATGCCACCGGGGAAGGCGACCTCGACCTGGTCGGCCCACTTGTGGGTGTCGCCGATGGTCTTGTTGACGTCCACACCGCCCGGGGCGTCGATGTAGTAGTTGTAGCCCGACTTGTACCAGGTCTTGTAGAGGTCGTGGTCGTACGTCGTCGAGACGTACGGCGAGGGCTGGTTGACGAGGACGTACTTCTCGATGTCGTACTGGCCGGTGATGACGTCCTTGGGGGCGAAGCCCTGCTCGAAGACGACGGCCGGGCCGCGGCTGTCGCTGCGGTAGAGGGTGCCGCAGCTCGTGCGCCAGACGGGGTCCGGGGTGATGCGGGTGATGTCCACGCGCTGGTCGACGGCGGCCATCGCCGGGTCGGCGACGTCGGGGCAGGCCGGTGCGGCGGCGCGGGCCGGCGTGTGGGCGGGGACGGTGGCGGCGGTCGTGGCGAGGACGGCCGCGAGGGACAGGACGGCGGCAGCGGCTCGCCGCCGCAGCTGAATCGTGATCATGCGGGGCACGATTCCGGTTCCGCGGCGGCGAGTTGGGGATCATCACCCGTACGGGGCGTGTCCAATTGACCTGATTTCAGCGGAAGATTCCCGTGTGGCCCAGGGAGTAGCGGCCCGGCTGGGGGTACACCGCGAGGCCGTGCGGGCCGCTGCCGACCTTGATGCGGGCGAGTTGGGTGCCGGTGCGGGTGTCGATGGCGTAGACCTCGGAGTTGTAGCGGCCGGAGAGCCACAGGACCTTGCCGTCGGCCGAGACGCCGCCCATGTCGGGGCTGCCGCCGTTCGGCAGATGCCACTTCTTGGTCAGCTTGTTCCGGGTGAAGTCGAAGACGGAGATGCTGCCCTCGCCGCGGTTGGAGATGTACATCTCGCGCGAGTCGCGGCTGATGTACAGGCCGTGGCAGCCCTTGCCGGTGGGCAGGAAGTCCGGCTTGGCGAAGGTGTCGCCGTTCAGGACCCACATGCCGTCGGCCATCATGTCGGCGATGTAGAACTTCTTGCCGTCGGGCGAGATCTTGACGTCCTGCGGCATCGCCCCGTGGAACGGCAGCTTCTGCTGTCCGATCACCTTCATCCTCTCGGTGTCGACCTTGAGGAGTTCGCCGCTGAACTCGCAGGAGACGATGAAGTACCGCCCGTCCGGGGAGAAGTCGGCGTGGTTGACGCCGTAGCAGCTCACCGGCACCGCCTTCACCGTCTTCATGGTGTGCGCGTCGCGGAAGACGAGCCGGCGGTCGAGGGAGGCCATCACGATCGCGTACTTGCCGTTGGGCGTGAAGTACAGGTTGTAGGGGTCGTGCACGTCGACCGGGTCGCCCGCCTCCCCCGTTTTCGGGTCGATCGGGGTGAGGGTGTTGCCGCGGTCGTTGTTGACCCACAGCGTCCTCAAGTCCCAGGAGGGGACGACGTGTTGGGGCTGGGTGCCGACCGGGATGGTCTCGATGACCTTGTACGTCTTCGGGTCGATCACCGAGACCGTGTTGGAGTTGGTGTTGGGGACGTAGACCCGGGAGGGGAAGTCCCGTACGACCGGGGAGAGTTGGTTCGGCCGGTCGGCCGCGTACAGGTCGGACGCGTCGAGCACCGGCGGCATCCCGGGCAGCGCCTGTGCCGCCTGCTTCTTCTTCTGCTGCGGCTGGGGCGCGGCCTTGGTGCCGAGGGCTTCGTCGGCGTGGTCCTGCGAGCCGCAGCCGGCCAGGGTGGCCAGCACGGCGAGGGCGGCGCCGGTGACCAGGACGCGGACGGCGCGGGCGAGTCGGGTGGGGTGCATCAGCTCAGCAGCTCCGTGGTCGTCACCGCGCGCAGTCCGCGGCGGTCGAGTTCTTCCAGTACGGCGGGGAGCGCGGCGACCGTGCCGGCGTACCCGAAGTGCATGCTCACGACGGACCCGTCGCGGACCTCGGCGAGCACCTTGCGGGTGATGGCCGGGGCGCCGGGTTCGGTGAAGTCGAGGGAGTCGACGTCGTACGACAGCACATGGGGGTAGCCCACGCGGTGGGCCAGCCGCTCGACGAGCGGGGACGCGGCCGGGGCGCGCGAGGGCCTGAACCAGGTGCCGATGGAGCCGGTGAGCCGCTTGAGACGGTCGGCGCAGCCGGTGATCTCGGCCAGCGCGTCGGCCTCGGGCAGGGTGTTGACGGCGATGTGCCGCTGGGTGTGGTTGCCGAGGTCGTGGCCGCCGTCGAGGATGCGGCGGGCCATCTCGGGGTGCGTGTCGAGCCAGGTGCCGACGGCGAGCACGGTGACATGGGCGCCGTGCCTCTCCGCTTCGGTGAGGAGGGCGGTGGCGATCTTCGGGTCGCCCTGGCCGTGGAAGGTGAGCGCGATCCGGGGGCGGTCGCGGGGTCCGTGGGTGATCTGCGCGGGTTGTCGGGGGAAGGCGCGGGGGGCGGGGGCGGTGAGCGGGGTCGCCTTGGCGGCGCGGGCGCGGGCGGGGGTGGCGGGAGGTGCGGCGGAGCCGGTCGTGGCACATCCGGCGGCGAGCGCGCCCCCGGCGACGAGCCCGGCACCCGCACGCAACGCCGTACGGCGGTCGGTCGTGGTCACCCGGCCCATTTAAGGGGCGTCGAGTAAGAAAGCGGGGCATTAACCCGATTGAGGGACCCTCACGGGTCGCGCTCGGAACAGGAGTTCCAACAGGGTGCTCAGCGGTCGGCGACCCGCATCTCGAACCAGGTGGTCTTACCGCGCGGCAGCAGGTCGACGCCCCAGCGGTCGGAGAGCTTGTCGACGAGGAAGAGGCCCCGGCCGCTCACGTCCATCTCCTGGACCGGCATCAGACAGGGCAGACCGCGGGAGGGGTCACGGACCTCGATGCGGATCCAGCCGCGACGGCGCCGCATCCGCAGTCCGAACACCCGGGCACCCGTGTGCCGTACGGCGTTTCCGACGAGTTCCGAGACGAGCAGAACGGCGTCCTCGGTCATTTTCGGGGTGAGTCCCCAGTGCCGCAGGACGACGATCTGGGTGAGTCTGCGGGCGGCGGCGGCGGACTCGGGGCGGGACGGGAGCGGAACTTCGGCCTCCGTCGGATTGCCGAACAGTTCGATCGCCTTGAGTGCCCGCTCGTCCTCGACCGCAGGCGACCAGCGCGCCGCGGTCGCACGGCCTTGTCCCCGCGGCTGTCCGATACCTTCCAGCCCCGCCATGCGTCCATCATGGCCGCCCCGCAGGCCCTCCGGGGCGGTTCCGGCGGAATACGCCCCCCGGAAGCCCCCATTCCGCGACATCTGGTCGACATATGCCAAAGGCATTTCAGGGCTCGCCGCAACCCCTCCGACCTGCGGCGAAGGCTGTGTTGGTGGCAATCGACAGGCTCCCTCGACAAGGCAGGCTTAAGGTCCAGTTAAGGCTCCCATAAACCGCCCGGTCGGGGGACCTGTATGAGACATCGCGTCAATTGCAAGTGGTCCAGCGGGATTTGACGACCCGTGTCAGAGGAACTTGGCCTTGCCGGGGCCCTCTTCGACGAAGCTCCGCATCCCGCGCTCACGGTCCTCGGTCGCGAACAGCCCCGCGAACCACGTCCGTTCGACCGCCAACCCGGTCTCGATGTCCGTCTCCAACCCCGTGTCGATCGCCTCCTTCGCCGCACGCAACGCGATCGCCGGACCCTTCGCCAGCCGCGCCGCCCACGCATGCGCCTCCGCGTACACCGCACCGGCCGGCACCAACCGGTCCACCAGACCCAGCGCCAACGCCTCCTCCGCCTTCACCATCCGACCCGTGAAGATCAGATCCTTCGCCTTGGACGGACCGATCAGCCGCGCCAGCCGCTGCGTACCGCCCGCACCCGGAATCAGCCCCAGAAGAATCTCCGGCTGCCCGAGCTTCGCGTCGTCCGCCGCGATCCGGAAGTCCGCGCACAACGCCAACTCACAACCCCCGCCCAGCGCATAGCCCGTGACCGCCGCCACCACCGGCTTCGGAATCCGGGCCACCGCCGTGAACGACTCCTGCAACGCACGCGACCGCACGACCATCGCCGCATGATCCATGCCCTGCATCTCCTTGATGTCCGCACCCGCCGCGAACACCTTCTCCCCGCCGTAGACGACCACGGCCCGCACATCCTCGCGCCGCGCCACCTCCCCGGCCAACGCGCGCAAGCCCTCCTGGACGGCGGTGTCCAACGCGTTCATCGGCGGGCGGTCCAGACGGATGGTGCCGACACCCTCTGCGACTTCGAGATTCACGGTCATGCCAGGAGGTTAACGCGTGCTAACGACAACGGGCCCGGTGCTGTGGGTCACAGCACCGGGCCCGATCACGTCACCGCGAAAGCGTCACGCCTTCCACTTCGCCCACGACATGTTCCAGCCGTTGAGGCCGTTGTCGGGCGCCACGGTCGCGTCGTTGGAGTTCTTGACGACCACGACGTCACCGAGGATCGAGTGGTTGAAGAACCACGCGGCCGACACGGTCTTGCTGTAACCGCCCTTGACGTCCTGGAGGCCGATGCAGCCGTGGCTGGCGTTGTAGTTGCCGAAGGCGTCGCCGCCCCAGTAGTTGCCGTGGATGAAGGTTCCGGAGTCGGTCAGGCGGGTGGCGTGCGGGACGTCCTTGATGTCGTACTCGCCGCCGTAGCCGACCGTCTCACCGTTCATCCGGGTCACTTCGAGCTTCTGGCTCATGACCATCTGGCCGTTCCAGGTGTCGTAGCCGGGCTTGCCGGTGGTGACCGGGATGGTCTTGATGGTCTTGCCGTCCTGGGTGACCTTCATCGTGTGCTTCTTGGCGTCCACGACGGAGACCTGGTTGCGGCCGATGGTGAACTTGACCGTCTTGGCCTGCTTGCCGTAGACGCCCGGACGGCCTTCGACGCCGTCGAGGTCGAGCTTGACGGTGACCTTGGTGCCGGACTTCCAGTAGTTCTCGGGGCGGAAGTCGAGGCGGTCGTTGCCGAACCAGTGGCCCTCGACGTCGACGGCCGGCTCGGTCGTGATGGTGATCGCCTTCTTCACGTCCTCCGGGTGCGTGATGCCCCTGGTGAAGCGGATGGAGAACGGCATCCCGACGCCGACCGTGGAGCCGTCGTCCGGGGTGAAGTTGCCGATGAAGGTGTTCGCCGGGGTCAGCGTGGTGAAGGTGGAGTCCTCCGCGGCGACCCGGCCGTCGGAGTCCTTGGCGACCGCGTGCACGGTGTACTTGGTGGCGGCGGCGAGATGCGTGGCGGGCGTCCAGGTCGCACCGCCGCCGGTGATCGCGCCGGTGACCGCGGTGCCGTCCGCGTCCTTCACGGTGACCTGGGTCAACTTGCCCTTCGCGGCACTGATCTTCAGGGCACCGCTGGTGTCGACGGCCTTCGAGCCGTCCTTGGGCGCGATGGTGACGACCGCCTGCGACTGCTTACTGGCCTGGGCCGTCTCCGAGCCCTTGTCCTTGCCGTCGCCCGACCCGGACCCCGAGTTGGAGCCGCCGCCACCCCCGCACGCGGCGACGGCGAGCAGCAGCACGCCGAGAATCAGCGCCAGCAGCCCTCTGTTACCACGGCCGCGCGCGTCCCCCGACGCCCCCGATATCGGTCGCACGTTCAAGACTTTCTCCCCTCGCCGGGCCCGGTCCGGCCCGCACCCCTTTGCGCATCTGACGTGCGCGTCCGCGCATATTAACCGCCAGGTTTTGAGGTTCGTGTCAGTCGAATGTCACCGTTCGGTCGCAACTTCAACTGCCGCCTGACACAAGGCGCCCGCCCCTTCTCCGGTCACTTGACCGCACTGCCCGCCTTCCACTGCTTCCAACCCATGTTCCACCCGCCGAGGCCATTGTCCGGGGCGACCTGTTTGTCGTTGCTGTTCACGACCTCGACCACGTCACCGATGATGCTGCGGTCGAAGAACCAGCCGGCCGGGGTGTCCGAGCCCCCGCCCTTGACGTCCCGCAGGCCCACGCAGCCATGGCTGACGTTGATGTGTCCGGGGGCGGCGGGCGCCCAGTAGTTGCCGTGCAGGAAGGTGCCGGAGTCGGTGAGCCGCATGGCGTGCGGGACGTCGGGGATGTCGTACTCGCCGCCGAAGCCGACCGTGCGGCTGTTCATGCGGGTCACCTCCAGCATCTCCAGGACCACCATCTTCCCGTTGTACGTGGTGGTCCTGGGGCCGCCGGCCGTGATCGGCACGGTGGCCAGGAGGTCGCCGTCGCGCCGTACCTCCATGGTGTGCTTGGCCGCGTCGACCAGGGAGACCTGGCTGCGGCCGACGGTGAAGGAGAACGTCTTGTACTGGAGTCCGTAGACCCCGGGTGCGCCCTCGACGTCGCGCAGGCGCAGGGAGACGGTGACCTGGGTGCCGGGTTTCCAGTAGGTCTCGGGGCGGAAGTCGAGGCGGGTGGTGCCGAACCAGTGGGGGCGGACCTCCACGGCCGGTCTCGCGGTGACGTGGACCGCGCGTTCGACGGCGGCCCGGTTCTTGATCTCCCGGTTGAAGCCGAGGGACACGATCATTCCGGTGCCGACGGTGGCGCGGTTCTCGGGGGTGACGTAGCCGATGAACCGCTCGTCGGGGACGTAGGTCGTGAACGTGGCGTGCCGGGCGGAGCGGCGGCCGTGGCCGTCGAGGGCGACGGCGTCGACGGTGTACTCGGCGGCCAGCGCGAGCTTGGGGTCCTCGGGTTCCCAGCGCAGTCCGTCGTCGGAGATCCGGCCGGGGACCGGCGTGTCCTGCGCGTCCTGGTCCTTGACGACCTGGACCGACTCCAGCCGTCCGCTGGGCACCCGGACCAGGAGCCGCTGGTCGGGTTTGACGCCTTTGGCGGCGTCGTCGGGGGAGATCCGGATCACGTCCTCGGGTGCCGGTGCCTTGCCGAAGAGTTCGTCGATGCCGCTCCCTCCCGAGCCGTCGGAAGTACAGCCGGTGGCTCCGGCCAGCAGTCCTGCCCATGTCAGTACGGCGGCCAGTGCGACCCCTGCGCGTCGCGCGCGCCCTTGTGCATGCCTCACGGGGTGCTCAACGAGCGGGCCCGCCTCAGGGAAACGTGAGTGCGACGCGCGCTCTGGGCAGAACAGTGGGGAGGACAACAGGACAGGGCACCGCGACCGGGACGCCGCACGCCCTTCACCTCGTCGTTCCATGAGCCGCGGGAGGCCGGACGGTGTCGAGCGCAGCCGAGCAGGAGGCCGTGCAGGAGGAGCGCGTCGACGGCGGCGTGCCGGTGGAGCGGCCCGTCGATGACGCGGCGGACGCGGCCGTGCCGTCGCCGCGTGCCGCCCCCGCGCTGAACGGGGCTCCGCACCCGGCGCCGGCCGTGGCCGTGTGGCCGGGCACGCCGATGCCCCTGGGCGCCCGGTTCCGGGTCGGCCCGGACGGGGTGCCCGGCACCAACTTCGCGCTGTGGGCGGGGGGCGCGGAGTCGGTCGAACTGTGTCTGTTCGACGTGGAGGGTGTGGAAACGGCCGTCCAGCTCACCGAGTTGACGCACGAGATCTGGCACGGCTTCCTGCCGGGTGTCATGCCGGGGCAGCGCTACGGCTTCCGGGTGCACGGGCGTTGGGACCCGTGGACCGGCGCCCGCTGGAATCCGGCGAAGCTGCTTCTGGACCCCTACGCGCGGGCGGTGGACGGCGAGTTCGGGCTGCCGCCCGAGGTGTACGCGCATGTGCGGGACTGGCCGCAGCAGCAGGTCGCGGACACCGTGCGCGACGACCGGGACTCGGCGCCGTACGTCCCGAAGGGTGTCGTCGTACACGACGACGCCACCGACGACGAGTGGATGGACGACCGCCGCCCAAAGACGCCGTGGGCGGACTCGGTGATCTACGAGCTGCACGTCGGCGGCTTCACCAGACTGCACCCGGGCATCCCGGAGGAACTCCGGGGCACCTACGCCGGGTTGGCGCACCCGGCCGCGATCGAGCACCTGGTGAAACTGGGCGTGACGGCCGTCGAGCTGCTGCCCGTCCACCAGTTCGCGCACGAGGACCATCTGCTGCGCAAGGGCCTGAGGAACTACTGGGGTTACAACTCCATCGGCTACTTCGCCCCGCACGCGGCCTACGCGGCGACCGGTACGGCGGGGCAGCAGGTCGGCGAGTTCAAGCGGATGGTGCGGGCCCTGCACGCGGCCGGGATCGAGGTCATCCTCGACGTGGTCTACAACCACACCGCGGAAGCGGGCGAGTTGGGGCCGATGCTGTCCCTCAAGGGCATCGACAACCGCGGCTACTACCGTCTCCAGAGCGACGCCCGCCGCTACACGGACTACACGGGCTGCGGCAACACCCTGCACGTGGTGCAGCCGCATGTGCTCCGGCTCATCACCGACTCGCTGCGCTACTGGGTCACGGAGATGGGCGTGGACGGCTTCCGCTTCGACCTCGCTGCGGCGCTGGCCCGCTCGATGCACGACGTCGACATGCTCTCCCCGTTCCTCGCCGTGATCGCCCAGGACCCGGTGCTGCGCCGGGTGAAGCTGATCGCCGAGCCGTGGGACGTCGGCTCCGGCGGCTACCAGGTGGGCGCCTTCCCGCCCCTGTGGACGGAGTGGAACGACCGCTATCGCAACGCCGTGCGGGACTTCTGGCGGGGCACGCTGCCGGACGTACGGGACCTCGGGTACCGGCTGTCGGGGTCGAGCGACCTGTACGCGTGGGGCGGCCGGCGCCCCTACGCCTCCGTCAACTTCGTGACCGCGCACGACGGTTACACGCTCCGCGACCTGGTGTCGTACGAACGCAAGCACAACGAGGCCAATGGCGAGGGCAACCGGGACGGCACCGACGACAACCGCTCCTGGAACTGCGGGGCCGAGGGTGAGACCGGCGACGAGCGCGTACGGGCGCTGCGGCGGCGGCAGTTGAGGAATCTCCTCACCACGCTGCTGCTGTCCACGGGGGTACCGATGCTGGTCGCGGGCGACGAGCTGGGGCGGACGCAGCGGGGCAACAACAACGCCTACTGCCAGGACAACGAGATCAGTTGGGTGGACTGGGGGCTGCTGGACGACCCCGGCTGGCGGGCGCTGACCGATCTCACCGCCCGGCTGATCGAGCTGCGTCACCGCCATCCGGTGCTGCGCCGCCGGGCGTTCTTCTCCGGGCGGGCCCATTCGGCGGACGGCATCAGGGACTTGGCCTGGTTCACCGCGCGCGGCACGGAGATGACGGAACGGGACTGGTACGCGCCCGCAGCCACCCTGGGCATGTACCTCTCCGGCCGGGACATCCCCGGCCGCGACGAACGCGGCGCCCCGATCCTCGACGACAGCTTCCTCGCGGTCCTGCACGCCGGTGACCGCCCGGTGAGTTTCGTGCTGCCGGGCCCGCCGTGGGCGGAGCGGTACGAGGTGGTCGTCGACACCTCGCGGGAGGAGCAGGGGGCGGCGCCGGGGGTGGTGCACCGGGCGGGGGCGGCGATCACCGTGCCGGCGCGGGCGGTGCTGCTGCTCAAGGTGGTCGGCTGACCGCCTCAGCCGAGGATGCCCCGGTCGTAGGCCACCGCCACCGCGGCCGCGCGGTCCTTGACGCCCAACTTGCCGTAGAGATGGGTGAGATGGGTCTTGACGGTGGCCTCGCTGATGAACAGTTCGCGGGCGATCTCGCGGTTGGAGGTGCCCTTGGCGACGAGGACCAGTACTTCGCGTTCGCGGGCGGAGAGCGGTTCGTTGCCGGGACTCTGGGGGCCGCGGACCGCCGAGACCAGGCGGGAGGCGACGGCGGGCGAGAGGACCGTGCGGCCGGCCGCCGCCGCGCGGACGGCGGTGAACAGTTCGTCGCGCGGGGCGTCCTTCAGCAGATAGCCCGTCGCGCCGGCCTCGATCGCGGGCAGGGTGTCGGAGTCGGTGTCGTACGTCGTCAGCACGAGCACCTTCGCGCGGGCGGAGCGGCGGGTCAGCTCCCGGATGGCGTCGACTCCCCCGCCGCCCGGCATCCGCAGGTCCATCAGGATCACGTCGGGGTCGAGGGCGGCGGCCCGCTCCACGGCCTCGACGCCGTCGGACGCCTCGCCCAGGACACGGAATCCGGGCGCGGACTCGAACATGCCGCGCAGACCGTCGCGTACGACGGGATGGTCGTCGACGATCAGAACGGAGATCAGCGGCTCGTCACGCAGGTCCTCACTCATGGCGGACCAACGGTACGCGAGCCGACAGGGCCGTGCCGTGACCGGGCTCGGACTCGACCGCGAGGGAACCGGCGATGCGTTCGGCGCGGGCGCGCATGCCGTCGAGGCCGAAGCCGCCGGCGTCGGTGCGTTCGGGCAGCGCGAGCGGGTCGAAGCCCTGTCCGTCGTCGCGGATGTCGAGGATGACCTCGTCACCGAGGAAGGAGAGGGTCACTCCGACGCGGGTGGCGCGGGCGTGCCGGGCCGCGTTCGACAGCGCCTCCTGGGCGATCCGCAGCAGGGTCGCCGAGACCTCGTCGTGAAGCTGCTCGGTGGTGCCGGTGACGGTGCACTCGGCGCGGACACCGGTGCGTTCACCCCACTCCGCGACCGTGTTCTTCAGGGCCTCGGGCAGTCCGTCGTGCTCCAGGGCCACGGGGGCGAGGTTCTGCACGGAGCGGCGGGCCTCGCCGAGGCTGTGCCGGGCGAGCGCCGAGGCGCGGTCGAGATGGGTGCGGGCGGTCGTCAAGTCGGGGGCGCCCGCCACGACTTGGAGCTGGGCGATGATGCCGGTGAGGCCCTGGGCGATCGTGTCGTGGATCTCGGCGGCCAGTCGGCGGCGCTCGTCGGCGACCCCGGCTTCCCTTGCCTGGACGAGGAGTTGGGCGTGCAGGGCGGCGTTCTCGTCGAGGGCCTGTTGCAGGGCGGTGTTGGTGCGTTCGAGTTCGGCGATGGTGTCGCCGCGCTCGTGGGAGCGCCTCATCTCCTGCTCCTGAAGATGGGCGACCACCATCTGGAGGGCGGACATGGTGACCAGGAGCGCGAGGAAGACCATCCACTGGACCGCGCTCCCGAACGGCATCCCACCGGCCTGCGCGCCGGCCACGGTCACCGAACTCGCGACCAGTGCGAGTCGCTGCCATGTCCTGCCCGGGATCGTCTCGTCGGCGTCCATGTAGCCGGCGGCGGCGTAGAACGCGAAGAACGGGTTGAGCCAGGTGAGGGCGAAGGCGATGGCCCAGCGGACGGCGTAGTACCCGGTCCCCGCCAGGGACGGGGTCCGACGCCCGCCGGGCTGCCGGGAACAAGTGCCGTGCCACCACAACTGGAGGACGAGCGCGGCGCCGACCAGGGTCCAGGCGGCGTACCACCGGGTGCCGATGTCGACCGGGCCGGAGGAGGCGAGCGCGAGGACGACACCGATGCCGAGCAGGCCGTACGGCCCCCAGGTGTGCAGTTGCTCCCAGCGCCGCTCGATCTGCCTGTCCGCGGTGGTCATCTCCCCAGTCTGCACGGCTCTCCCCTACTCCCAGCGGAACCAGCGGGAGGCACCCGCCGTGAGCAGCACGGTCCACGCCACGAGCACGCCCAGGTGGGTCCAGCCCGGCCAGTTCCCGGCCGCCGCCCGGTTCAGGGCCTCGGCGGCGGCGCCGAACGGGGTGTAGCCGACGATCCGGGCCAGGGTGTCCGGCATCGCCTGCACCGGGATCCACACGCCGGCGCAGAACATCATCGGGAAGAACACGGCCGAGCCGATCGCACCGGCGATCTTCGTGGTCCGCGACAGCGCGGAGACCACCGCGCCCAGCGCCAGCGCGGCGAGGACCGCGAGAAGCAGGGCGAGGAGATAGCCGTAGGGCTGCTTCGGCAGGCGTACGTCGAAGGCGAGGCGGCCGACGATCAGCGCGCACAGGGCGGACGCCAGGGCCGCCGTGCCGTAGACCACCATCTGCGCGGAGAGCAGGGCGGACGGGCGGACCGGGGTGGCGGACATGCGGCGCAGGATGCCGCGTTCGCGGTAGCCGGTGAGGTTCTGCGGCATCGACTGGAGCGCGCCGACGATCATGCCGAGCAGGACGGCGACCGGGACGTACACGTCGACCGTGCGCAGACCGCCCAGATCGGCCTGGTGGTGGCGGAAGCCCGGGATGGAGCCCAGGATCACCAGGAGCAGGGTCGGGAAGGCCAGGATCCAGAACAGGGCGCCCGGTTCGCGGCGGAAGAGGCGCAACTCGGCGCGCAGGACTGCGGTGTTCATCGGGTGACCTCCGTCAGGTCCAGGAAGGCGTCGTCCAACGTGGCGTCGGAGACCCGGAGTTGGTGGGCGGTGATGTGGCCCCGGGCGAGCAGGGTGATGACCGCGTTGACGGTCTCGTCGCTGCCGGAGAGCGTGATCCGGCCGTCCTTGCGGGTCACGGCGGTGAGCGCGGGCAGCGCGTTCAGGTCGCCGTCGTCCAGCGGCGCGGAGGGCGTGAAGCTGATGACGGTGGAGCCCGCCGAGCGGCGGATCAGCCCGTCCGGGGTGTCCAGCGCGGCCACCCTGCCCTGGTCGATCACGGCGATCCGGTCGCAGAGGCGCTGGGCCTCCTCCATGAAGTGGGTGACGAGCAGGACGGTGACCCCGCTCGCCCGGACTTCCTCGATGAGCTGCCAGGTGTCACGGCGGGCGCGCGGGTCGAGGCCGGTGGTCAGCTCGTCGAGGACGACGACCCGGGGGTCGCCGATCAGTGCGAGCGCGATGAACAGGCGCTGCTTCTGGCCGCCCGACAGCTTCGCGAACCGGGTGGTCAACTGGGCGGTCAGGCCGAGGCGTTCGGCCAGCGGCTTCCAGTCGGCGGGGTGCGGATAGAAGGACGCGTACAGCTCCAGGGCCTCGCGGACGGTGAGCTTGGCCTGGAGTTCGCTCTCCTGGAGCTGGGCACCCAGCACGCGGGCGACCCGCTCGTGGTCGGCGACGGGGTCGAGGCCGGTGACACGGACCCGGCCCGCGTCGGGGACGCGCAGTCCCTCGACGCACTCGACGGTGGTGGTCTTGCCGGCGCCGTTCGGGCCGAGGATCCCGAAGATCTCGCCCTCTTCGACGGCGAAGGAGACACCGTCGACGACGGCCCGGCCGCCGTAGGACTTGCGCAGTGCGGTGACTTCGATGACAGGGGTGACTGACATGCTCCGAGGGTCCCGCCGGGGGCGGGCCGGGCACATCGGCCATCGCGCTCGAAGGGACATCGACCGATCGGTTGATACGGCGCTACGACCGGACCGGCGCCCGGCACCGCGACCGGCACCGCGGCCGGTCCTAGGACCCTGGTCGGAGCCCTGTTCGGCCAAAACTCGGTGGGCACTGTCAGTGCCGGTCCGTAGGCTCGCCCGTGATGTCGACGACACGTGCAACCGCCGAGAACCGATCCGCCGTCCGCGTCCTCGCCCGGCTGTGGCCGTATGTACGGCCGGTGCGGGCGCGGCTGTTCGCGGCAGCCGCCGTCGCGGTCGTCGCGTCCTGTACGGGGCTGGTGTTCCCGCTCGTCCTGAAGTGGATGGTGGACGGGCCGGTCGCCGACCGGGACACGGCGGGGGTGTGGCTCGGGGCGCTGTATCTGCTGCTGCTCGGCATCGCGGAGGCCGGTCTTTTCGGGTTGCGGCGGTGGCTGGTCGCGCGGCCGCTGTCGCATGTCGAGGCGGGGATGCGGGCGGATCTGTACCGGCATCTCCAGCGGCTGCCGGTGTCCTTCCACGACCGGTGGCCGTCGGGCCAGCTCCTCTCCCGGGGCACCACCGACCTGATGCTGCTGCGCATGTTCCTCGCCTTTCCGCTGACGTTCCTGCTGGTCAACGCGGTGACGATCCTGGTGGGCGTGGTCATCATGCTGCTCCAGGACTGGACGCTGGGGCTGGTGATCCTGGGGCCCGCGGTGCCGGTGGTCGTCACCTGCGTGGTGTTCGAGCGGCGGTACGCGCACGTGGCGCGGCTCGCGCAGGACCAGGTCGGCGATCTGACGACGGTCGTCGAGGAGAGCGTGCTCGGCATCCGGATCATCAAGGGGTTCGGCCGGCACCGCAGCCAGGCGCGGGCGTTCCGTGAGCTGTCCCGGACCCTGCGCGGCACCGAGCTGCGCAAGGCCCGGCTGCTCGCCACGATCTGGGGTGTCATCGTGACGCTGCCGGAGCTGGCGCTCGGGGCGACGCTGGTGCTGGGCACGGTGCAGGTCGCGGACGGCGACCTGTCGGCGGGCACGCTGGTCGCGTTCCTGTCCACGGCGCTCGCGCTGCGCTGGCCGGTGGAGTCGATCGGCTTCCTGCTGGCGATGAGCCAGGAGGCGGCGACGGCCACCGAGCGCTACTTCGAGGTGATGGACGAGGCGCCGGAGGACTCCCGGGTCGTGACCGAGCCGGGGCCCGCCGAGCGGGACGGCGGGCTGCGCTTCCGAGACGTCGTGTTCCGCTACCCCGACGCCCCCGCCGACTCCCCTCCCACTCTCGACCACATCGACCTGCACATCAGACCCGGCGAGTCCATGGCCCTGGTCGGCGCCACCGGCACCGGCAAGACCACCCTCACCGCGCTGGTCCCGCGCCTGCACGAGGTGACCTCGGGCCGGATCACCCTGGACGGCGAGGACATCAGGGCGATGTCCCGCGAGGAGCTGCGCGCGAAGGTCGCCGTGGCCTTCGAGGAACCGACACTGTTCTCGGCGAGCGTCGGGGAGAACGTCCTCATGGGAGCCGAAGGAGGCGCGGGGCGGCCGGAGTTGGAGCACGCACTCGCCGTAGCGCAGGCGGACTTCGCGCACGCGCTGCCCCAGGGCACGGACACCCAGGTCGGCGAGCAGGGCCTCAGCCTCTCCGGCGGCCAGCGTCAGCGGCTCGCCCTCGCGCGGGCGGTGGTCGGCAGCCCCCGGTTCCTGGTCCTCGACGACCCGCTCTCCGCCCTGGACGTGCATACGGAGGCCGCCGTGGAGGCCGCGCTGCGTCAGGTCCTCGCCGACACCACGGCGTTGATCGTGGCCCACCGCCCCTCCACTGTCCTCCTCGCGGACCGCGTGGCCCTGCTGTCCGAGGGCCGGATCACGGCGGTCGGCACCCACCAGGACCTGCTGCGGACGAACGCGGAGTACGCGCATCTCATGTCGGGTGTCCCGGAGCACTCGGTCAACCCGGAGCACTCGGGCATCCCGGAACAGGAGGACGCACGATGACCGCCCCGACCACCTCGGCGCCCGCCACCGACGACGGCCAGGAACCCCCGCGCCCGCCCGCCGCGGGCGACCCCTTCGACCACGACGTCCTGCCCACTCCCCCGGGCGCGACCGCCGCCCTGCTGCGGTCGCTGCTCGCGCCGATGAAGGCGCGGGTCGTGTTCACGACGGTCCTGCTGCTGCTCCAGCAGGCCGCGGTGCAGGCGGGGCCGCTGCTCGTGGCGTACGCCATCGACCGGGCGGTGCCCGCGTTCCGCGCCGACGACCACGGGCCGCTGATCGCCGTGGCCGTCGGCTATCTGCTCTGCGCCCTCGTCTCCGGCGGGCTCCAGTACGCGTTCATCGGTGCCTCCGCCCGCGTCAACCAGGATGTGCTGCTCGATCTGCGGGGCCGGATCTTCCGGCACGCGCAGGCCCTCAGCATCGACTTCCACGAGCGCTACACCTCGGGCCGGCTCATCTCCCGTTCCACCACGGACGTGGAGGCCCTGCGCGAACTGCTCAGCGAGGGACTCCAGGAACTGATCACGGTCGTCCTGTCGTTCGTGTACATCTCGGCGATGCTGCTCTGGCTCGACCTGGGACTCGGCGCGGTCGCGGTGGCGTCCTTCGTGCCGCTGTACGGGCTGGTGCGGGTCTACCAGCGGCGCGCGGTGCGGGTGTACGCGGTGCGCTCCACGGCGATCGCGCGGGTGATCGTGAAGTTCGTGGAGACGATGAACGGCATCCGTCCGGTGCGCGCCTTCCGCCGCGAGGACGTCAACGACGCCGACTTCCGGGTCCTCAACGAGCGGCACGAACGGTCCAACGGAGACGCCCTGTTGGAGATGGCCCGCTATGTCACCGGCTCCCGGCTGGTCGCCAACACCGCCGTCGCGGCGATCGTGCTGTGGGGCGCGAGCCGGGTCGCGGACGGCTCACTGGAGCTGGGGGTGCTGGCCGCCGCTGTGCTGTATCTGCGGCGGCTCTACGACCCGATCGACCGGCTCGGCATGTTCCTCAACTCCTACCAGTCGGCCGCCGCCTCCCTGGAGAAGATCGCGGGCCTGCTCGCCCAGACCCCCTCGGTGCCGGAGCCCTCAACACCCGTGCAACTCCCGGAACTTGCCTCCTCGCAGCCCGGCCGTGAGGTCGTCTTCGACGGCGTCCGCTTCGCCTACCGCACCGGCGGCGAGGTGCTGCCCGCCTTCGACCTCGCCCTCCCGGCCGGGCAGACGGTCGCGGTGGTCGGCTCCACCGGCGCCGGCAAGTCCACCCTCGCCAAGCTCCTCGCCCGCTTCTACGACCCCACGGACGGGCGGGTGTTGCTCGACGGCGTCGACCTGCGCGAGCTGTCCGGGCCCGAACTGCGGCGCGGGGTGGTGATGGTGACGCAGGAGGCCTTCCTGTTCTCCGGCACGGTCGCCGAGAACATCGCGATCGGCCGACCGGACGCGCCCCGCGAGGAGATCGAGCGGGCCGCGAAGGCGATCGGCGCGCACGACTTCATCAGCGCGCTGCCCGACGGCTACGACACGGACGTCCGCAAGCGCGGTGGCCGTATCTCGGCCGGCCAGCGCCAACTCGTCGCGTTCGCACGGGCGTTGCTCGCCGACCCGGCGGTGCTGATCCTGGACGAGGCGACCAGCTCGCTCGACGTGCCGGGTGAACGGGCCGTGCAGCGGGCCATGTCGACGGTCCTGCGGGGCCGTACGGCGGTGGTGATCGCGCACCGGCTCTCCACCGTGGAGATCGCGGACCGGGTGCTGGTCATGGAGCACGGCCGGATCGTCGAGGACGGCAGCCCGGCCGAACTGATCGCGGGGACCGGGCGGTTCGCGGATCTGCACCGGGCGTGGCGGGACAGCTTGGCGTGAGCGGGGCGGGTGCGGGTCCCGCGCGGCGAAGCACTCACCGTGCCGCCGGGCAACGTCCTCGACACCGGCGAGGTCGCCGCCACAGCCCGGGCGGCAAGAGGCTAGGGAAACCACACCTCCCCGATGTTCGCCTCTCCCTCCTCGCCCCGGTCGACGACGAACACCGACTCCTGCCGTTCCTCGTGCGCGTAGACGGACAGCGCCCCGCCGGTCAGTGCGTGCAGCAGACCGTCGTAGTCGTAGAAGGAGTCGTCGCAGCGGTCCTCGTCGTCGAACTCCTCCTCGCCCAGCAGTTCGGGGGTGATGCCGGCCGCCGACAGGGTGGCGCGACGGTCGCCGGTGATGTCGAGTTCGTCGAAGCCGGCCACCGTCAGGTCCGGCGCGCCGGGTACCGCGACGAGGATCTTGACGTAGGCCGCGCCGAAGTCGCGTTCGCAGACGGCGACGATCCGGGCGTCGGGGTGCGCCTTCTTCCGGGCCCGGAACTCGTCCTCCAGTGCGCCGGACAGCACCCCGTCCTCGACGAGCGCCGGGTCGGTGATCTTCACCGTGCCGCCCCACGCGGACGCGTGGACGATGTCCAACTCCCCCCGGTCGGCCGGGCTTTCGGGATGGTCCAGCCGGGACGGCGGGCCCTCCCGGCGGATCGCCGCGACGGAGATCAGGGACGACACGGCCGCCCGCGCCGCCGCCGGGTCATGGGCCGTGGCGGAGGGTCGCTCGTCGGGCCGGAGCGGGGGCCCGAAGGGGGGACGGATCACGACCAGATGCGCGTGCCCGCCGTACCGGGGGTCCACCCGTGTGCCGGGAGATACGGGACTCATGACGCCGAGCGTATGCCGCGGCCTCGCACCAGGCTGTGACCATCCTGTGGAGAAGGCGGGGTGACACCGTCGTCGTGGCACGGATCGGCTTCGGCATGTACATGCGCATGTCTAGCGTGTGACCCGTTCGTCGGCGCCACATCGACCACGGGGGCCCTGGCGCCGCGCGAACACCCCATGCCTACGGGCCCCCACGGGGACTTCTCGTGCACATACCCATACGCAAGCGGCGGTTGCGCGGACTGCGGCGGTCGGTCGTCGCGCTCGCGTGCGCCTCGGTCATGGCCCTCACCGGACTGCCCGGCCTCACCTCGGCGGACGCCGCGCCGAGACCGCTGGACCCGGGCAAGCGCTGTGACGAGCTGTACGGCCTGCCGAGCAACACCCGCCCGACCACAGGGCTTCCGCAGTTCGACGCGTCCCGCGCCACGTCCCAGTGGGACGACTACGAGTACGTCAACCCGGCCAAGGAGTGGGACGGCCTCGGGGCGCCGTCGGCCGCCAAGCAGGCCGCGCTGTCGGAGCTGACCAAGGCCCCGGCGACGCAGCCGGACCGGGTCTGGTGGCGTTGGCTCCAGCAGAAGGACAAGTACCCGAACTTCACCGACTACCGGGACGCGGTGTTCATCCCGAACTCCGGGAACGACCCCCGCGGCAAGGCCTTCGAGCAGAAGGTCATCAAGGATCACGGACTGGTCGGTCCTGAGTGGATCTGCCAGAAGGAGGTCGAGTTCAAGGACCCGGACACCGGAAAGACGTACCGGCGCAAGCTCGACGCGTACAACACGCGCACGAAGCAGATCCTGGAGATCAAGTCCAACGGCAGCCCCGACCGTACACAGGTCCCGAAGGACCTGGCGTGGGCCAAGGACCCGGCATGGAAGGACAGCAGGGTCAAGTACGTCTTCGCCGAGCCGCAGAAGGCGGACGCGAAGAAGTTCCTCGGGAACATGCGGCAGCTCGCCGGTGACCGGGTCACCGAGTACAACTACCGCTCCGACCGGGTGGAGTTGGCCCCCAAGGGCGGTCAGCGGGCGACCAGCGGGCTGATGGAGCCACCGGGGCAGTCCGGCTCCACGCGCGGCGGACTCACCGATCTGATCCGTGAGTCCCGGCCCACGCCGAAGAGCATGGCGGACTTCCTCAACGCCAGGAACGCCGCGAACCCGGGTGGTCTGCCGCGCGGTCCGGGCGGTGTCGACTTCTCCACCCTGGACCTGAAGTACATCGGCAAGCCGGTCAAGGGCAAGGGCGTCGACTTCGCGTTCGACGCGCAGGAGGATCCCACCGAGCAGTCCGGCTGGGGCGGCAAGGCCACGTCCCAGTTGATCTCGGACGCGTTCTTCACCTGGCTCGCCCTGACCCCCGACACGTTCTGGGTCAACCTCAACCCGGACGAGCCGGACCGCATCATGGACGCCAAGTTCGGCAGGACTGACGCCGGCCGGGTGCTGCTGGAGGCCGATCTCCAGATGAAGCACGACTTCTACAAGGCCATGGACCCCGCCACCGACCTCGGCAAGCGCTACTGGGCCGCCCTGCCCAAGGTCAACGGCAAGCCGTGCATGCCCGGTCTGCGCAACTGGATCGAGCCGAAGACCACGCAGGTCCGTGAGCAGGACGGCGGCATCTACATCCTGGACACCCCGCTGCGCCTGAAGTCGACCGCGCAGACCACGGTCACCCAAGGTCCCGGCGAGCCGATCTGCACCCCGGACGAGGCCACCACCAAGGCGGCCCAGCGGGTCATCGACCAGATGATCGTCCCCGCGGTGGAGAAGACCATCAACACCGCACCCCAGTACGCCGATCTGCGGCGCGTCTACACCGCCCGGGTCGCGGCCGAGTACATCCGCCAGCAGGACGCCAAGTCGCCCACCGACTACCACGGCATCATCAACAGCGGCGACGCCTCACGCTGGCCGCTGCGCGCACCCAACCAGAACTGGACCCGCGAGGCCCTGTTCCAGAAGTACCGGAACATCTACACGCACGGCGAGTTCACCTACGACGTCCCCGACGCGAACGGCACCGTGCAGGTCTACATCGTGGGCGGAGTCGACCTGTCGAAGCAGCCCAAGCAGAACGTCGGCAAGGTCCAGTTCACCGCCCAGCACCGCTATCTGCCCCGGCAGACGCAGACCAGCGTGAAGACCCTCACCGACAACACCGACACGACGGGGCAGTTGCTCCTCGGCGCGAACACGGCCGCCGACGACACCGGCACCTCCACGCCCACGCCGACCCCGACGCCGACCCACACCGGCAAGCCGACGCCCACCCCGACTCACAGCGGCGGCGGTGGCGGCGGCACGAGCACCCCGGCCCCGACACCCGCCACGTCCGCGACCGCCGAGCCCGGCGGCGATCTCGCCCACACCGGCAACGACGTGCCGGTCGGCCTTGTCTCGGGCATCGCCGGCGTCCTCGCCGTGGCGGGCGGAGCGCTCGTGTGGTGGATGCGCCGCCGTAGGACCGCCCGGGGGTAACTCGCGGCGGACGCACACCTGATGGGGCCGGTACGCAGCCTGCGTACCGGCCCCGTCGCGTGGTTTATTCGATGGGCAAGCGCGTTCACGCTCGGTAATCTCCGAGGTCTCCAACCACACCCGGACCGCTCACGGCTGCCCGCGCTCAGCGGCCTGGGCAAGGAGGCACATGATCGACGCGTACGAGGATCCCGGGACACCCGACTGCCGGAGCGGCTGGCGGTTCCTGTGGTGGCTGGTGCTGCGGCAGTGGCGGCGGGCGCTGTCCGGGGCGCTGCTGTCGAGCGTGTGGATGGTGCTGATGGCGGCGGCGCCGTATCTGATGTCCCGGGCGGTCGACGACGGGCTGGTGCCGGGGCGTCTGGGCACGCTGGCCTGGTGGACCGGGGTGCTGTTCGCGGTCGGGGCGGTCAACTCGTGGCTGAGCATCATGCGGCACCGCACGATGACCCGGGTGCGGATCGACGCCAACTTCCGCACGGTGAAGCTGATCGTCGGGCAGGCGGTCCGGCTGGGCGCGGTGCTGTCACGCCGGGCGCGGGCCGGTGAGGTCATCACGGTCGGCGTCGGCGACGTGTGGACGATCGCCCAGTCCCTGACGGTAGTCGGGCCCGGCTTCGGAGCGCTGGTCGTCTACGGGGTGGTCGCCGGGGTGCTGCTGTCGATCTCGGCGCCGCTGGCCGCCGTGGTCCTGCTGGGTGTGCCGGTGATCGCACTGCTCGCGGGGCCGTTGACGGTGCGGTTACAGGGTGTGGAGACGGAGTACCGGGAGCGGCAGAGCGTGCTGACCGCGCGGATCGGCGACCTCGCGGGCGGCCTGCGGGTCCTCAACGGCCTGGGTGGCAAAGGGCTGTTCGCGGACGCGTTCCGGCGTGACTCGCAGCGGCTGCGGGCGCAGGGCTACCGGGTGGGCGCGGTGGCGAGCTGGGTGCAGGCCATCGGCGTGGGCCTGCCGACCCTCTTCCTCGCCGTGGTGACCTGGCTCGCGGCCCGGCTGGCGGCCCAAGGGCAGCTCAGCATCGGCGAGTTGGTCGCCGTGTACGGCTATGTCGCGGTCCTGATCGGCCCGGTGGCCTTCTTCATCCAGATGGTCTACGAACTGAGCCGGGGTGTGGTGGCCGCGCGGCGGGTCGTAGAACTGCTGCGCCTCGACCCCGTACCGGACACCGGAACGACGCCCGCGCCCGCCGAACCGGCCGCGCTGCACGACCCCGACTCGGGAGTACGGATCCTGCCGGGCCGGCTGACCGCGCTGGTGGGCGCCCGACCCGCCGACGCCCTGTCCGTGGTCGACCGCCTCGGCCGGTACGCGCCGTCCGCGGCCACCTGGGGCGGGCTGCGGCTCGACGCGATTCCGCTGGACCAGGTGCGGGCGCGGATCCTGGTCGCGGACAACGAGGCCGACCTGTTCGCCGGACCGCTGCGGGAGGTGGTGTCCGGCCGCCGGGAGCGGTCCGGGGAGTCGCTGGCGCGGGCCGTGCACGCGTCCGCCGCCGACGACATCGTGCAGGGGCTGCCGGAGGGCCTGGACTCTCCGGTGGCCGCCCAGGGCCGCAGCCTCTCCGGAGGCCAGCGTCAACGCGTGCGGCTGACAAGGGCGTTGCTCGCCGAGCCGGAGGTACTGCTCGCGGTGGAGCCGACCTCGGCCCTGGACGCCCACACGGAGGCGGCGGTCGCACGCCGTCTGCGCGAGGAGCGCACAGGCCGTACGACGGTGGTGACCACGACGTCCCCCCTGGTCCTCGACCACGCGGACACCGTCCACTACCTGGTCGACGGCAAACTCGCGGCCAGCGGCACCCACCGGGGCCTGCTGGACTACGAGCCCGGCTACCGCGCGCTGGTGGCCCGGGACACGGACGCGGAGGAGGTCGTACGGTGAGGCAGTCCAAGGGACCTGAGGAGCTGGGGAAGTTGACGGGGGCCGGCGGTCGGCCGCCGGTCGCCGGACGGACCGCGGTGCAGCTGCAGCGGGCTGGTGACCCGGGACACGGACGCGAACGAAGTCGCACGGCGACGCCGCCCAAAAGGCCCGAGAAGCTCGGGAAGTTGACGGAATTCGGCGGTCGACCGCCGGTCGCCGAGCGAGCCGACACGAGGCTGCCGGCGGCCGAGTCCGGCTACCACGGGTTGGCGGCCAAGGACGCGGACGCGAACGCGGTCGTGCGATGACGCCGCCCAAGAAGCCCGAGAACCTGGGCGAGTTGACAGGATTCGGCGGTCGACCGCCGCTCGCCGAGCGAGCCGACGCGAGGCTGCCGGCGGCCGGGAACACCTGCGTGGAAGAGGTCATACGGTGACGTCGGTCAAGGGGTCCACGGGGCAACTACCCGTCGCCGCAAGCGCAGACGTGCGGCGGGCCGCCGTGCGGCTGGTGCGGGTCGATCGGCGGGCGTTCGTCGTCGTTCTCGTGGTGAACGCGCTGGCGGCGGGGGCCGGGCTGGTCGGGCCGTGGCTGGTCGGGCGGATCGTGGACGAGGTGCGGGGCGGGGCCGGGGTGGGCACGGTGGACCGGCTGGCGTTGGTCATCGTGGTGTGCGCGCTGGCACAACTGCTGCTGGCGCGGTGGGCGCGGTACGTGGGGCACCGGTTCGGGGAGCGCACGCTGGCCCGGGTCCGGGAGGACTTCGTCGACCGGGCGCTGGCGCTGCCCGCGTCGGTGGTGGAGCGGGCCGGGACGGGCGACCTGACCGCGCGCGGCACCGCGGACGTGGCCATCGTGGGGACGACCCTGCGGGACGTCGGGCCCGATCTGCTGGTCAACTTCGTGCAGGCGGCCTTCGTGATGGGCGCGGTGTTCGCGCTCGACCCGCTGCTCGGCCTGTTCGGGGTGCTCGGTCTGACGCCGATCTGGTTCGCGCTGCGCTGGTATCTGCGCCGGGCCCGGGACGGCTATCTCGCGGAGGGCGCGGCCAATTCGGAGGTCGCCGAGATCCTCACGGCGACCGCGTCCGGGGCCCGCACGGTGGAGGCGTTCCGGCTCCAGGAGCAGCGGGTCACCGCGAGCCGGGACACCTTGCGGGCGGCCCTGCGGAGCAGGCTGTACACGCTGTTTCTGCGGACCGTGTTCTTCCCGGCGGTCGAGGTGTCGTACACCATCCCGGTGGCCGGTGTGCTGCTGGTGGGCGGGTGGCTGCACGGGCGCGGGGCGGTGGGCGTCGGCGCGGTGGTGGCGGCGGCGCTGTATCTGCGGCAGTTCATCGACCCGCTGGACCAGATCCTGATGCGGGTCGAGCAACTGCAGAGCAGCGGCGCCTCGTTCGCCCGGGTGGAGGGGCTGGCCCGGGCGCCCCGCGCGGAGGGGGACTGCGAGGCCCCGACTCCGGCGGACGACCGGATCGACGTGACCGGGGTGCGGTACGCCTACGAGCGCGGCGGCGAGGTGCTGCATGGCGTCGATCTGACCGTACGGCCGGGTGAGCGGCTGGCGGTGGTCGGTCCGTCCGGCGCCGGGAAGACCACGCTGAGCCGGCTGCTGGCGGGCGTCGACGCGCCGACCGAGGGCACGGTGACCGTGGGCGGGGTGCCGGTCCACGGGCTGGCGCCGGAGACGCTGCGCCGCCAGGTCGTGCTGGTCACCCAGGAGCACCATGTCTTCCTGGGTTCGGTCCGCGAGAACCTCCTGATCGCCGAACCGGCCGCCACGGACGAGGAGTTGTGGGCGGCCCTGGCGGCGGTCGGCGCCGAGGAGTGGGTGCGGGAGCTGCCGGAGGGGCTGAACACTCCGCTGGGCGCGGACGGTTCGGCCACGGACGGCTCGCAGGCCCAGCAACTCGCCCTGGCCCGAGTCGTGCTGGCCGACCCGCACACGCTGATCCTGGACGAGGCGACGGCCCTGCTGGATCCGGCCACCGCCCGGCACACCGAGCGCGCGCTGGCCGCCGTACTGGAGGGCCGTACGGTGATCGCCATCGCCCACCGGCTGCACACCGCGCACGACGCGGACCGGGTGGCCGTGATGGAGAACGGCCTGCTGACCGAACTCGGCCCGCACGAGGAGCTGGTGGCGGCGAAGGGGGCGTACGCGGCGCTGTGGCACTCGTGGCACGGCGGCCGGTAGTCGCGCCAACAACCTCCCACCAGTTCGTATAGCGAACATGAACATCCGGACAACGAACGAATTCCGGCCAAGTTCCTGACGCGCTCCTGACAGAAAGCGCGGGCTGCTGCCACTCTTCCCTCTGGCGCTTCACAGCAACCCCACAGTTTCACGCCTGTGATCCCTGTGATCTCCCCTGGTCGCGTGATCCGCGACCGTCCTGAAGGAGTCAGTGTTGAGAAGCAATTCCTCGCGCAGACGCACCTCCCACATAGTCGCCGCAGCCGGCGTCACCGCTCTGCTCGCCGCCGCCGTCCAGGCCGGCGCGACCTCCGCCGCCGCTCCCGCCAACCCCCTTGCCAGCAAGGGGAATCCGGCACACGCGGCCCTCTCGCTCTCCCCCTCGCAGCGCGCCGAACTGATCCGCGACGCCCAGTCGGCGCGGGTCGCGACCGCCAAGGACATCGGCCTCGGCGCCAAGGAGACACTCGTCGCCCGTGACGTCGTCAAGGACGCGGACGGCACGGTCCACACCCGCTACGAGCGCACCTACGCGGGCCTCCCGGTTCTCGGCGGCGACCTCGTCGTCGACACCGCCAAGTCCGGTGCGACCACCCATGTCGTCAAGGCGACGAACGCCACCATCGCGGTCTCCGACCTCACCCCGAGCGTCGCCACGGCGACCGCGGAGAAGCAGGCCGTCTCCCGCGCCAAGGCCCTCGGCTCCACCAAGTCGGCCGCGGACTCGGCCCGCAAGGTGATCTGGGCCGCGAGCGGCAAGCCGGTGCTCGCCTACGAGACGGTCGTCGGCGGACTCCAGGACGACGGCACCCCGAACCAGCTGCACGTCATCACCGACGCGGCCACCGGCAAGAAGCTCTACGAGTACCAGGGCATCGAGAACGCCACCGGTACCGGCAACACCCAGTACAGCGGCCAGGTTTCGCTGACCACGACCCAGTCGGGCTCCAACTACACCCTGACCGACGGCGACCGCGGCGGCCACAAGACGTACAACCTGAACCACGGGACGTCCGGCACCGGCACGCTGTTCTCGCAGACGAGCAACACCTGGGGCAACGGCACCACGTCGAACGCGGCGACGGCCGGCGCCGACGCGCACTACGGCGCGGCGGAGACCTGGGACTTCTACAAGAACACCTTCGGCCGCAGCGGCATCAAGAACAACGGCGTCGGCGCCTACTCCCGTGTCCACTACGGGAATTCGTACGTCAACGCGTTCTGGGACGACAGCTGCTTCTGCATGACCTACGGCGACGGCTCCGGCAACGCGGACCCGCTGACGGCGCTGGACGTGGCGGGCCACGAGATGAGCCACGGCGTCACCTCGAACACGGCCGGGCTCAACTACTCCGGTGAGTCGGGTGGGTTGAACGAGGCGACCTCCGACATCTTCGGCACCGGCGTCGAGTTCTACGCCAACAACTCCACCGATGTCGGCGACTACCTCATCGGCGAGAAGATCGACATCAACGGCGACGGCACACCGCTGCGCTACATGGACAAGCCGAGCAAGGACGGTGGCTCGGCGGACAGTTGGTACTCGGGTGTCGGCAACCTGGACGTGCACTACTCCTCCGGCGTCGCCAACCACTTCTTCTACCTGCTGAGCGAGGGCAGCGGCGCCAAGGTCATCAACGGCGTCAGCTACAACTCGCCCACCTCGGACGGGCTTCCGGTCACCGGCATCGGCCGGGACAAGGCGCTCCAGATCTGGTACCGGGCGCTCACCACGAAGTTCACGTCCACCACCAACTACGCGGCGGCCCGCACCGGGACACTCGCGGCGGCGGGTGAGCTGTACGGCACGACGGGCGCCGAGTACAAGGCGGTGCAGGACGCCTGGGCGGCCGTCGCGGTCGGTGCGCGCTCCGGTGGCGGCGGGGGCGGCGGTACGTCGTTCGAGAACACGGCCGACGTGTCGATTCCGGACAACGGGGCAGCCGTCACCTCGTCGGTCACCGTGTCCGGGCGGACGGGCAACGCCCCGTCGAACCTCTCGGTCTCGGTCGACATCGTGCACACCTGGCGCGGTGACCTGGTGATCGATCTGGTGGCTCCGGACGGGTCGACGTACCGCCTGAAGAACTCCAGCTCGTCCGACTCGGCGGACAACGTGCAGGCGACCTACACGGTCAACGCGTCCTCCGAAGTCGCCAACGGGGTATGGAAGTTGAAGGTCCAGGACGTGGCGGCACAGGACACCGGCTACATCAACAGCTGGAAACTTACGTTCCCGTAAAATCCAGCCGTCAACTTCAGGCCGCAGGAACAGGGCGCCGTCCCGGGGTTTCAACTCCGGGGCGGCGCCCTGTTGTGGGCGTTTACATGGCCGCAACGTTCACCGGACAGTCGATTTTCCGCCAACATCACTTCGGGGTCCTGACATGTACGCGCCCCTGATGCCACTCTTCCCTCACGCCGCTTCAGCACAGCAATTTCACAACCGCTCCGGTCAGTAACCCCACGCTGCCGGACTCCCCCACAAAGGAGCTTGCGTGACCCCCCTCTACGCGCGTCACAAGCGCACCACCCTGGCCATCGCCACCGCGGTCGCCGCCGGGGCCCTGCTCGCCACCGGTGTCACCACCGGCGCCGCCGCCCAGCCCGCGGCCGGCAAGGCGGCTCCTCTCGCCGCCGCCCCGCAGCTCCTCTCCAACGCCGCGCGCACCGCGCTGGTCCAGGAGAAGCAGGCCGCCGCGCCCGAGACGGCCCAGCAGATAGGCCTCGGCACCAAGGAGAAGCTGGTCGTCAAGGACGTCGTCAAGGACGTCGACGGCACGGTCCACACCCGCTACGAGCGCACCTACGCGGGCCTCCCGGTCCTCGGCGGCGACCTCGTCGTGCACACCTCGCCGGCCGGCAAGACCGAGGGTGTCACCAAGGCGCACTCGGCGACCATCAAGGTCGCCACGGTCACGCCGAAGATCACCGTCGCCAAGGCCGAGAAGCAGGCGCTGACCGCCGCCAAGGCCGCCGGCTCGGACAAGACCGCCGCCGACGGTGCCCGCAAGGTCATCTGGGCCGGCACCGGCACCCCCGTCCTCGCCTACGAGACCGTCGTCGGCGGACTCCAGGACGACGGCACCCCGAACCAGCTGCACGTCATCACCGACGCGGCCACCGGCAAGAAGCTCTTCGAGTACCAGGGCATCGAGAACGCCACCGGCACCGGCAAGACGCTCTACTCGGGCACCGTCAGCCTCGACACCACCCTGTCGGGCTCGACGTACAACCTGACCGACGCCACGCGCGGCAGCCACAAGACGTACAACCTGGCGCACAAGACGTCCGGCACCGGCACGCTGTTCACCGACGCCGACAACGTCTGGGGCACCGGCGCGGCCTCCAGCTCCACCACCGACCAGACCGCCGCCGCGGACGCCGCCTACGGCGCCCAGGAGACGTGGGACTTCTACAAGGCCACGTTCGGCCGCAGCGGCATCAAGAACAACGGTGTCGGCGCCTACTCCCGTGTCCACTACGGCAGTTCGTACGTGAACGCGTTCTGGGACGACAGCTGCTTCTGCATGACCTACGGCGACGGCTCGGGCAACACCCACCCGCTGACCTCGCTGGACGTGGCCGGCCACGAGATGAGCCACGGCGTCACCGCCAACACCGCGGGCCTCAACTACTCCGGTGAGTCCGGCGGCCTGAACGAGGCGACCTCCGACATCTTCGGCACCGGCGTCGAGTTCTACGCCAACAACTCCACCGATGTCGGCGACTACCTCATCGGCGAGAAGATCAACATCAACGGCGACGGCACCCCGCTGCGCTACATGGACCAGCCCAGCAAGGACGGCGGCTCCGCCAACTACTGGTCCTCCTCGGTCGGCAACCTCGACGTGCACTACTCCTCGGGCGTCGCCAACCACTTCTTCTACCTGCTGAGCGAGGGCAGCGGAGCGAAGACCATCAACGGGGTGGCCTACAACTCCCCGACGTACAACGGCTCCACGGTCACCGGCATCGGCCGCGCCAAGGCGCTGCAGATCTGGTACAAGGCGCTGACGACGTACTTCACGTCGACCACCAACTACAAGTCGGCCCGCACCGGCACCCTGAGCGCGGCGACCGCGCTCTACGGCTCCGGCTCGGCCGAGTACAACGCGGTGGCGGCGGCCTGGACAGCGGTCAACGTCACCTGACAGCCGCTGAGTTGACAGGCCAGACGTAAAGGCGGTACCCGGAGCGAAGGCACATCCGGGTACCGCCTTACTCTTGGGAGCTATGCCACTGCAGGACTTCACGTACAACGACGTCGGCGCGACCCGCGAGCGCGGTTTCTGCCCCCCTGACTTCCACCCCCTGTATGTGCGCACCCGGATCGGCGAGGGCGAGAAGGTCTTCCGCCGGGCCTCCGAAGCGCTCCTGACCTGGGAGTTGCACCGCGAGCTCGGCGTCGGCATGGAGGCGAGCGCCGACAAGGCCGCCCCGGGCGTCGACGTCACGGTCACCCTGGCCGGCCTGATCAAGGCCCCCTGCCGTGTCGTGTGGACGGCGGAGGAACCCCGCAGGACCGGCTGGGCCTACGGCACCCTCCCCGGCCACCCCGAGTGCGGCGAGGAGGCCTTCGTGGTCGACCGCACGGGCGACGGCACGGTCTGGCTGACGGTCTCCGCGTTCAGCCGCGCCGCGAAGTGGTACGCCCGCCTGGGCGGCCCGGCGACCCGGGGGTTGCAACACGCCTACGCCCGCCGGATCGGGAGCACACTGCGGCAGATGTGTGCTCCCTACTCCGACGTCTAGCGCATCAACACCCCTCCCTGCTCGACCAGTTCCTCCGAAGCCACCGCCACCAGCCCCAACTCCGCACTGGACGCGAGCAGTCGGTGCGCGGGCAGGACGCGGACCGTGTAGCCGTAGGGGCCGGTACGGTCCAGGGCGAGCGGGCCCTCGTACACCCAGTGGCCCTCCTGGTCCGGGCCGCCCGCCGGTTTCAGCGGGACCGTCGTGGCGTCGGCGATGTGGTCCTCCGGGTCGACGCGGCCCGAGACCGCCTGTACCTCGACGTCGTCCGGGGCGAGGCCGCCCAGGCCCACCCGCACCCGGAGGTTGAGGGTCGTACCGAGTTCGGCGGTGGTCGTGGCGGCGGACGTCTCCACGTGGTCGACGCTCACCCCGTGCCAGGCGGAGCGCACCCGCCCCTTCCAGGCGGCCAGTTCACGGGCCGCCTCGGGGGTCATGGCGCGGTGGGCGTGGGCGGCGGGGGCGTAGAGGCGCTCCACGTACTCGCGGACCATCCGGCCGGCGAGGACCTTCGGTCCCAGCAACGTCAGTGTCTGGCGGACCATTTCGATCCAGCGGTCGGGCAGGCCGTCCTGGCCGCGTTCGTAGAAGCGCGGGGTGACGCGCTGTTCGAGGAGGTCGTAGAGGGCGGCGGCCTCCACGTCGTCACGGTGGTCGGGGTCCGTGCCGGTGCCGTCCGCCGTGGGGATGGCCCAGCCGAAGTCGGGCTGGAACCATTCGTCCCACCAGCCGTCCAGCACCGAGAGGTTGAGGCAGCCGTTGAGTGCCGCCTTCATACCGCTCGTGCCGCAGGCCTCCAGCGGGCGGAGCGGGTTGTTGAGCCAGATGTCGCAGCCGGGGTAGAGCTTCTGCGCCATCGCCATGCCGTAGTCGGGCAGGAAGACGATGCGGTGACGGACGCGCGGGTCGTCCGCGAACTTCACCAGCTCCTGCACCAGCCGCTTGCCGCCGTCGTCCGCCGGGTGCGCCTTGCCCGCCACCACGATCTGGACCGGCCGCTCCGGATGCAGAAGGAGGTCCATCAGCCGGTCGCGGTCGCGCAGCATCAACGTCAGGCGCTTGTACGACGGCACCCGGCGGGCGAACCCGATGGTGAGGACGTCGGGATCGAGAACGCCGTCGATCCACCCCAACTCGGCCGATCCGGCCCCGCGTTGACGCCAGGAGGCACGCAGCCGCTCCCGTACCTCCACGACGAGCTGCTCCCGCAGATCGCGCCGCAGCTCGTAGATGTCCTGGTCCGGGATCTCCGCGACCGCGTCCCAGCGGTCCGAGCCGCCGACCGTCATCGCGTCCTCGGTGCGCTGGGCGCCGATCTGCCGGGCGCCGAGCCGGAACACCTCGGGGGCGACCCAGGTCGGCGCGTGCACGCCGTTGGTCACGGAGGTGATCGGCACCTCCTCGGGGTCGAATCCCGGCCACAGGCCCGAGAACATCTCGCGGCTGACCTGCCCGTGCAGCAGCGAGACTCCGTTGGCGCGTTGACCCAGGCGCAGGCCCATCACGGCCATGTTGAACAGGTTGGGCTCTCCGCCCGGGTAGGTCTCCATGCCGAGGCGCAGGATGTGTTCGACGTCCATGCGCGGGAGTTCGGCATCCGGCCCGAAGTGGGTGGCGACCAACTCCCGGTCGAAACGGTCGATTCCGGCCGGGACGGGCGTGTGCGTGGTGAAGACCGTGCCGGCCCGCACCGCCTCCAGGCCGGCGTCGAAGTCCAGCCCCGCGTCGCAGAGTTCGGCGATCCGCTCCAGGCCGAGGAAACCGGCGTGCCCCTCGTTGGTGTGGAACACCTCGGGCTCGGGGTGACCGGTCAGCCGGCAGTACGTCCGCACCGCCCGCACTCCCCCTATGCCGAGCAGCATCTCCTGGAGCAGCCGGTGTTCGCTGCCGCCGCCGTAGAGGACGTCGGTCACACCGCGTTCGCCGAGGTCGTTCTCCTCTATGTCGGAGTCGAGCATCAGCAGCGGCACCCGGCCGACCTGGGCCAGCCAGATCCGGGCGCGCAGCGACCGGCCGCCGGGCAGCGCCAGGGAGACCTGGGCCGGGGAGCCGTCGGCCTCCCGCAGCAGGGCCACGGGGAGTTCGTTGGGGTCGAGGACCGGATAGGTCTCCTGCTGCCAGCCGTCCCGGGACAGCGACTGCCGGAAGTAGCCGTGCCGGTAGAGGAGTCCGACGCCGATGAGCGGTACGCCGAGGTCGCTGGCCGACTTGAGATGGTCGCCGGCGAGGATGCCGAGGCCGCCGGAGTACTGCGGCAGCGCCGCCGTGACGCCGAACTCGGGTGAGAAGTAGGCGACGGCGGCGGGCAGTTCGGCGGACTGGGCCTGGTACCAGCGGTCGCCGTCCACATAGTCGGCGAGATCGCCGGCCACCTCGGTGAGCCGGCGCAGGAATCGACTGTCCTCGGCCAGCTCCGCGAGCCGCTCGGCCGAGACGCTCCCGAGGAGTCGTACGGGATCGCGATCCGAGGCGGCCCACCGCTCGGGATCCACGGACTGGAAGAGATCACGGGTGTCGGCGTGCCAGGACCAGCGCAGATTGCGCGCGAGGTCGCTCAGCGGTCGGAGGGGTTCGGGGAGAACGGGACGGACGGTGAATCGACGGATCGCCTTCACAGCTCCACCTTGCGCGTTCGCTGGAGGACGCACGGCCTTGTGCGTCGTCGTCTCCCACGAAGGTACCGGCGTTGGTGTGGCCCTCGTCCGCAAACGCCGGACAGGCTGATGGTGCCGACCTGGGCCGAAAAGGGTTGCGTGGGCTGAAAAGGCACCCTCATGCGCCCTTGTGGTGCTTCGCACCGCACGAGAGGCTGCCCCGTGGAGAGTTGAAGGAGGGGAACTCGACATGGCACGGACGCGCACGCGGCGTCTGCGCCGGGCGGGGGGCCTGACCACGGGCATCACAGCCATCACAGCCGTGGTGTTCTCGGTCATCACCCTGCCCGCGCAGGCCGCACCGGAGGGGACCATACTCGGCGCCGGTGAACCCGGTTCCGTCAGCGGCAGTTACCTGGTGACGCTCAAGGGGGGAACAGCGGCTCCGTCGGCCGCCGGAAAGGACCTGGCCCGGAAGTACGGGGCGAGAATAAGCCACACCTACGGCACGGCCCTCAACGGCTTTGCCGTCGAGGCGAACGAGAGACGGGCGAGACTCCTCGCGGCGGACTCGCGGGTCGCCTCCGTCGCCCAGGACACCCGCGTGACCCTGGACGCCACAAGCCGCACCCAGCACAACCCGCCGTCCTGGGGCCTGGACCGACTCGACCAGCCGAGCCTGCCGCTGAGCAGGAGCTACACCTCGCCGGAGTCCGGGGGCGGCGGGGCGACGGTGTACGTGATCGACACCGGCATCCGCGTCACTCACAAGGACTTCGGCGGCCGGGCGAGCTACGGCTGGGACTTCGTCGACAACGACGCCACCGCCCAGGACGGCAACGGCCACGGCACCCATGTCGCGGGCACGATCGCCGGTACGACGTACGGCGTCGCCAAGAAGGCCAAGGTGGTCGCCGTCCGGGTCCTGGACAACACCGGGGCCGGCACGACCTCGCAGGTCATCGCGGGCATCGACTGGGTCACCCGGCACGCGCGCAAACCGGCGGTGGCCAATCTCAGCCTGGGCGGCTACCACAACGCCCAGCTCGACGCGGCCGTACGCAGCTCGATCGCCTCCGGTGTCACCTACACGGTCGCTGCGGGCAACGACGGGCTGTCGGCCGGCCTGTACTCCCCCGCGGACGTGAAGGAGGCCATCACGGTCGGCGCCACCGACCGCAGCGACGCACGGGCCGTCTTCTCGAACTTCGGCCCGGCACTCGATCTGTTCGCCCCGGGCGTCTCGATCACCTCCGCGTCGTACGCGAGCGACACCGGGAAGGCCACCTACTCCGGTACGTCGATGGCGTCACCGCACGCGGCGGGGGCGGCGGCCGTCTACCTCGGCGGCCACCCGCGTGCCGCACCGGCACAGGTGTCCAAGGCACTCGTCGCGGAGGCCGCTTCCGGCAAGGTGTCCGGCGCCGGGCCCGGTTCGCCGGACAAACTTCTGCAAGTACCGCGGCCGTAGGGCGAGAGTGCCGGCTCCGGCCCCGTTCGCCCAGGACGGGGCCGGATCTTTTGTGGAGACCTGGGTGTAAGTAGTTAGCAACCTGCCGGATTGCTAACCCGAATAGGGTGGGAAGGCTCCCCCGGTACATCCCCCAGACGCACCACCGATCTCCTTCGCAGGACCCACCTCCCCACATCCATCCGCCCATACCCACGTTGACGCGGACAGGAGCGGTCATGCCCGCCACGCACCACTCGTCAGCACCCCCGACAACCGGCACCGACGCACCCCCCGTGCGCCCCGCCGGCACCGCACCACCCGTCCCGGAGCCACCCTCCGAGGACGGCACGTCCCCCGGCATCGGACGCATCCCCGTCCTCGATGTCCGGCCGGTCGTCCAGCACGGCCACCGGCCCGCCAAGGCGGTGACCGGTGAGGCCTTCGAGGTGTCGGCCACCGTGTTCCGCGAGGGCCACGACGCGGTCGCCGCCAACGTCGTCCTCTACGACCCGGACGGCCGTCCGGGTCCATGGACCCCGATGCGGGAGCTCGCCCCGGGCACCGACCGCTGGGGCGCCACCGTCACGCCCGGCGCACCCGGCCGGTGGACCTACACGGTCGAGGCCTGGAGCGACCCGGTCTCCACCTGGCGCCACCACGCGCGGATCAAGATCCCGGCCGGCATGGACACGGACCTGGTCCTGGAGGAGGGCGCCCGGCTCTACGAGCGCGCCATCACCGGTGTGCCCAAGGGCCGGGGCCTGAAGGCCGTCCTGCGCACCGCCGTCACCGCTCTCCGTGACGAGACCCGCCCGGCCATGTCCCGGCTCGCCGCCGCGCTGACGCCGGAGGTGGACACGGTCCTGGCCCGCTATCCGCTGCGCGAACTGGTGACGGTCTCCGAGCCTCGTGCGTTGCTGGTGGAGCGGGAGCGGGCGCTGTACGGCGCCTGGTACGAGTTCTTCCCGCGCTCCGAGGGCACGGCGGCCGAGCCGCACGGCACGTTCCGT
>NZ_JBFAZO010000012.1:327802-405944 GCF_040681835.1 Streptomyces sp. NPDC051576 | reverse complement strand
CTGCAGGGGGGACCCTGTGGGAGAGTAGGACGCCGCCGAACAAATATTGCGAAAACCCCCGTACCGTTAATTCGGTACGGGGGTTTTCTGCGTTTAAGGTGCCCTGCTTTTGCGAGCAGGGCACCTTTCCTTACAGACGTCCCGCACTCTTGAGTGCCAGATAGGCATCCGCCAAAGCCGGAGCGAGATCGTCCGGTGTCGCGTCAACGATGGTGACGCCATGCCGGCGGAGTTTTTCCGCGGTGTGGTCGCGCTCGGTCTGGGCGCGTGCAGCCGCTGCCGCCTCGTAGACCGCCTCCGTGTTTCCGCGTGCCATAGCCATGCGGGCGATGTGCGGATCTGCCACGGATGCCACCAGGACCGTATGGCGCTGCGTGAGTTGGGAGAGCACGGGAAGCAGGCCCTCTTCGACCGGGGCCGCGTCGAGGCTTGTCAGTAGGACGATCAGGGAGCGGCGCGGGGCTGTACGGATCGCGGTGGCTGCCAGGCCTCGGGCGTCTGTTTCGACGAGTTCCGGTTCGAGTGTCGCCATCGCGTTGACAAGGGACGGGAGTACGTCACGTGCTGTGCGGCCCTGTACGAGGGCGCGGACCCGGCGGTCGTAGGCGAGGAGGTCCACGCGGTCGCCGGCGCGGGACGCGAGGGCTGCCAGGAGCAGGGCGGCGTCCATGGAGGCGTCGAGGCGTGGGGCGTCGCCGACACGGCCTGCCGCGGTGCGGCCGGTGTCGAGGACCAGGAGGATGTGGCGGTCGCGTTCGGGGCGCCAGGTGCGTACCGCGACCGTCGTTTGGCGGGCTGTGGCGCGCCAGTCGATGGAGCGGGTGTCGTCGCCGGGGACGTATTCGCGCAGGCTGTCGAATTCTGTACCTTCGCCGCGGGTCAGCACGCTGGTGCGGCCGTCGAGTTCGCGCAGGCGGGCGAGCTTCGACGGGAGGTGCTTGCGGCTGGTGAAGGGCGGCAGGACGCGTACTGCCCAGGGGGCCATGTGGGTGCCCTGGCGGGTGAGGAGGCCGAGGGGGCCGTAGGAACGGATCGTCACTCGGTCTGTGTGGCGGTCGCCGCGGCGGGTGGGGCGTAGGCGGGTGGTGAGGCGGCGGCGTTCGCCGGGTGGGACTGCCAGGCGGTGGCGGGATGCGGCGAACTCCGTGCCGGGGAGCCAGCTACTGGGGGGCCAGGCGTCGCGGATGCGGGCTCGTAGCAGGCGGCGGGACGGGTTGGTGACCGTCAGCGTGACGTCGGCGGATTCGCCGAGACGTACGGATGTGTCGCCGGAGCGGGTCAGGCTCAGGCGGCGTACGGGAGCGGCCAGGGCGAAGTCGCAGGCGCAGGCCACCGCCAGAGGTGCGTTGACGGCCAGGATGCCTGTCCAGCCCGGTTCCCAGATGCCTACGGGGAGGGAGCCCAGGGCTGCGAGGAGGGCGGCGCGGCCGGTGAGGGCCATCAGCGGGGGACCGGGACGTGGGCGAGGATCGCGTTGATGACGGAGTCCGCCGTCACGCCCTCCATCTCGGCCTCGGGGCGCAGTTGTACGCGGTGGCGGAGGGTGGGGAGTGCCAGGGCCTTCACGTCGTCGGGGATGACGTAGTCGCGGCCTGTGAGCCAGGCCCACGCGCGCGAGGTCGCCAGGAGGGCGGTTGCGCCGCGCGGGGACACGCCGAGGGTGAGTGACGGTGATTCGCGGGTGGCGCGGCAGATGTCGACCACGTAGGCGGTGATCTCGGGGGAGATCGTCGTCTTGGCGACCGCGGCGCGGGCTGCTTCGAGGTCGGCCGGGCCCGCTACGGGGCGTAGGCCGGCGGCGTGCAGGTCGCGTGGGTTGAAGCCCTCGGAGTGGCGGGTGAGGACGTCGATCTCGTCCTGGCGGGAGGGGAGGGGGATCGTCAGTTTGAGGAGGAAGCGGTCGAGTTGGGCCTCGGGGAGGGGATACGTGCCCTCGTACTCGACGGGGTTCTGAGTCGCGGCGACCAGGAACGGGTCGGGGAGCGGGCGAGCGGTGCCGTCGACCGTGACCTGGCGTTCCTCCATCGCTTCGAGGAGGGATGACTGGGTCTTCGGAGGGGTGCGGTTGATCTCGTCCGCGAGGAGGAGGTTGGTGAAGACCGGGCCGGGCTGGAAGCGGAACTCGGCGGAGCGTGTGTCGTAGACCAGGGAGCCGGTGACGTCGCTCGGCATCAGGTCCGGGGTGAACTGGATGCGCTTGGTGTCCAGTTCGAGTGCGGATGCGAGGGCGCGGACGAGCAACGTTTTGGCGACTCCAGGGACTCCTTCTAGGAGAACGTGTCCGCGGCAGAGGAGGGCGACGACGAGGCCGGTCACGGCGGGGTCCTGGCCGACCACGGCTTTGGCGATCTCGGCTCGCAGGGATTCGAGGGAGGCTCGGGCGGTGCCCGGATTCCCCGTATACCCGGCGTTGTCAGTGGTCGGGTCCATCATGAACGGCGTACCTCTCTTTCGAGGGCGTCGAGTTGGTCGGCAAGTGCGATGAGGGCCGCGTCGTCGCTGGGCGGCGGGCCGAAGAGGAGGGGGTGCAGGGTCTGTCCGTCGCCGTGGAGGTGGGCGGAGAGCGCGGGGAGCAGGGCTTCGGGCGCGTGCGCCTGGGAGACGGGGACGCCTACGAGGGGGGTGAGGCGAGTGCGGGTGGTGGAGCGCAGGGCGTTGGCCGCGCGGTCGCGGGCGTTGGCTTTGCGGTAGAGGCGGGCGCGGCCTTCGACGGTTTCGGAGGCGCGGATCGCCACGGGGAGTTTTTCGGGCACCAGGGGGCCGAGTCGGCGTGCCCGCCACAGGGCGGCCAGGGCTGCCGCGATGAACAGTTGCAGGGTGCCCCAGAGCCAGCCCGAGGGGAGCAGGTCGAAGAAGCTCTGGCCGCCGGAGTCTGTGGCCGAGATGTCGGACAGCGAGGGGAGGTACCAGACCAGATGGGGGCGCGAGCCGAGGAGCTGGAGGGCGAGCGAGGCGTTGCCCTGCTTGTCGAGACGCTTGTTGAAGAAGATGTCGGGCGAGCCGATGACGACGGTGTCGCCGCCCCCGGACGCGTCCGGGAGCCGGAGCAGGGTTGGCCTGCCGTCGCTGGGGTAGCACTCGTCGGCGTCGGTGGCGGTGGTCCTGTACCGGTAGTCGCCGGTCTCCGCGTCGCCCGCGCGCTGGGCCGCGGGCATCGAGCAGTCCGGGGAGAGAGCCGAGTCGAAGCCGGCCCCGGAGTCCGCGGTGACCTCGGGAGCGAGCCGGTCCAGGGACGCGGACCCGGGGGCGACGAGGACCGTACGGCTGCCGGAGTCCGCGAACGCCGAGTGCAGGCTGGACTGTTGACGCTTGGTCAGCAGGTCCGGGACGGCGACCAGGAGGGTGGTGTCCGGGCCGGTCGCCGCGCGGGCCTGGGACAGGGTCGAGACCACGCGCGTGGACACGCCCCGGTCGCCGAGGAGTTCGGCTACGGCGCGGCTGCCGTAGGGGTCGGCGGAGCGCGGGTCGAGGTCGCCGTGCCGGGCGTCGGAGCGGATCGCGGCGATCGCCACGGCGGCCGCGAGGAGGATCACGAGCGCGAGGACGATGCCACGCGCGCGGGTCCACACCTGGCGGGCGGTCGGCGAGGCCGAGGTGGCGGGAAGCGTCGCCTCCGTGGTCATTCGGCGGCCCCCTGGCTGGTGTGGTGGGCCGTGCTGTGGGCGCTGCTCGTGAGGACGGGCCTGGCCCGCTCCAGGTCGTGGTCGAGTTCGGCGATGCGGCGGTACGACTGCTCGCTCGCGTCGCGTCCGCCGTACGTCACGTCGTCGAAGTGCCCGGCGGCGGCGCGCAGTTCGTCCGTGTGGGACGGAAGTGCGCGGCCGGCTTCGGCGACTGCCTCGTCGGCTGTGCGGCCGGGGCGGGCGTCGAGCAGGGCGCGTTCCTCCAGGGCGCGGACGATGGCACGCATGCGTTCCTGCACGGCGGGGTTCCAGTGTCCCTGGGCGGCGTGCGCCTCGGCGGCCGAGCGGTGTTCGGCGGCACTTCGGGGGCCGTCCTCGAACAGGGGGGCGGCGGAGGCGGGTTGGCGGCGCGGGGTGCCGAGGCGCCACCACAGGGCGGCCCCGACCGCGAGGACGGCCAGGATGACGACGAGCAGGCCGACTGCGCCGCCGGGCGTCGCCCCGGAAGCGGAGTCGAACAACTTGCCGATCCAGCGCCAGACGGCGTCCAGGGCCCGCTGCACCAGGCTGGGGTCGTTCTCGTGGTACATCTGCTTGGACAGTTCACGCCGGGCCGCCTCCCGCGCGGGGTCGCGCGGGATCGTCACCGGCGGTTCGTCCCCCGAGAGGGCCGACGACCGTACGGCTGTGAGCACTCCCCCCGCCAGGTTCACCGCATCAACTCCCCGGGGTGGGGCCGTGCGCGGCGGTGCCGTAGTCCTGGACGCCGGCGGCGCGGGCCAGGTCGAGGTCGAGGGCCTCGCGGCGGATGCGCTGGTCGATGTACAGGAGCACGGTGACGCCCGCCGTGATCGGGAACGCGATCATGCGGCCGATCACCGAGCCGAGACCGCTGATGATGAGAAACGTCCAGCCGACGTCGCCGGTGCCGTCGACGAGGCCGCCGAGGCCGTCGCCGCTCAACAGCCCCGCGATGAAGGCGAACGGGATCACGAGGATGGACGACAGGATGCTCGCGATGATCTGGGCGAGCAGCTGGATGCCGAAGATCCGCCACCAGGAGCCGCGCACCAGCTTCGCGGAGCGGCTCATCGACTTCACGATGCCCTGCTTCTCCAGCATCAGCGCAGGCGAGGCGAGCGAGAAGCGGATCGCCAGCCAGAGGGTGACGACGCAGCCGGCGAGGCCGCCGAAGACGGCGAGCGCGATGCCCGCGTCCTGGGATCCCGTGACGGCCACGATGATGCCGGGCACGGTGGGGACGCCGATCAGGACGAGAGCCATGAGGATCAGCAGGCAGATCAGGCCGAACAGCTTGAGGACCTGGGGCCGGGCGTCGCGCCAGGCTTCTCCGGCGGTCACCGGCTTGCCGAGCACGGCGCGGCTGGTGACCGTGGTGAGCAGGGCGGTGGCGACGACGGTGCCGATGAGGACGACCAGGTAGACGACGCCGGTGCTGAGGAAGGCCTCGCTCATCGCGCGGGTCACTTCGGAGGTGCTGGCGTTCGGGTCGTCGAGGGCCTGGGTGCTGGCGAGGTCGTTGAAGGCGAAGCCCTGGACCAGGACGACGATGGTCTGCATGACGACCGCGACGGTGAGGGAGACACCCAGGACCGTGCGCCAGTAGGTGCGCATGGTGGAGACGGCGCCGTCGAGGATCTCGCCCACTCCGAGCGGGCGGAGCGGGATGACGCCGGGCTTGGCCGCGGGCGGGGGACCGCCCCAGCCGGCTCCCCAGCCGGGGGCGCCGTAACCGCCGGGTCCGCCATAGCCTCCGTAGCCCCCAGGACCGCCGGGGCCCGGCGGGCCGCCGGGGTGGCCGCCGCCCCAGCCCGGGCCTGGCGGCGGGGGCGGCGGTGCCTGGCCCGGGCCCGGGGCGCTGGTGGGCGCGGACCACTGGCCGGGTGGCGGCTGCTCCTTGGACCATGTCGGGCCGGGGCCCGACGGGTCTGCGCCCGGCTGGTCCGCGGGTTCGGCGGGATCGGACGCGCCGGGCTCGGGCCCGTCGGGCGGGGCGGATCCGGGCGAGGCCCAGCCCGGAGTGTCGTTCATCGTCGCTCCTTCACGGTGCCCGTCCGCGGGCGCGGCGGCAGGTTGGCAGCCATCGTGCCATGGGGTGGTCGAGCGGTGACCGGCCGCGGTATCCGCTGCGCACCTTCAATTGTCCGCCGGATACGGGGCAGACTGACCGCATGGCTGATCAGTACGCGCAATCCGGCGAGGACGGCCGGCCGACCGAGATACCCGCGATCCGCTGGGACGAGCCCCCCGAGGGCCCTGTGCTCGTCCTTCTCGACCAGACCAGGCTGCCGACCGAGGAGGTCGAGCTGGTGTGCACGGACGCGTCCGCGCTGGTGGACGCGATCCGTTCGCTGGCGGTGCGCGGGGCGCCGCTGCTCGGCATCGCCGGGGCGTACGGCGTCGCGCTCGCCGCCGCGCGGGGCTTCGACGTGGACGAGGCCGCGCTCGCGCTGGCGGGTGCCCGCCCCACGGCGGTGAACTTGTCCGTCGGCGTGCGCAGGGCCCAGGCCGCGCACCGTGACGCGGTGGCCAAGGGAGGTGGCCCCGAGCAGGCGGCCGGGGCCGCGCTGGCCGCCGCGCGGCGGCTTCACCGGGAGGACGCCGAGGCCAGCACACGGATGGCCGCGCACGGACTGGCCCTGCTGGACGAGCTGTTGCCCGGCGGCGGGCACCGGATTCTGACGCACTGCAACACCGGGGCGCTGGTGTCCGGCGGCGAGGGTACGGCGTTCGCGGTGGCGCTCGCGGCGCATCGGGAGGGGCGGTTGAGGCGGCTGTGGGTGGACGAAACGCGTCCATTGCTGCAAGGTGCTCGCCTGACGGCGTATGAGGCGGCGCGCAACGGTATGGCGTACACCTTGCTCACGGACAACGCGGCGGGCTCATTGTTCGCGGCCGGGGAGGTGGACGCGGTACTCATCGGGGCGGACCGGATCGCCGCCGACGGTTCGGTGGCGAACAAGGTGGGGAGCTATCCGCTCGCCGTGCTCGCCCGGTACCACCATGTGCCGTTCATCGTGGTGGCGCCGGTGACGACGGTGGATCCGGAGACCCCGGACGGTGCGTCCATCGAGGTGGAGCAGCGTCCCGGGTTCGAAGTGACGGAGGTCACATCACCCCAGGTGACGATGTCGGGAGCGGGAGGCGGGATTCCGGTGGCACCCCTGGGGACCCAGGCGTACAACCCGGCGTTCGACGTGACGCCTCCCGAGCTGGTGACAGCGATCGTCACCGAAGAAGGCGCTGTTTCGCCCGTGACGGCGGAGGCGCTCGCAGAGCTGTGTGACAGGTCACGACAGGTAACGATTTAGTTAATGGGATGATGTCGTTTATGAAGGGACGAGTCCTTGTCGTCGATGACGACACCGCACTGGCCGAGATGCTCGGCATTGTGTTGCGTGGTGAAGGTTTTGAGCCGTCTTTCGTAGCCGACGGCGACAAGGCGCTGGCCGCTTTCCGTGAGAGCAAGCCCGACCTGGTGCTCCTGGACCTGATGCTGCCTGGACGGGACGGTATCGAGGTGTGCCGCCTGATCAGGGCGGAGTCCGGGGTGCCGATCGTGATGCTCACGGCGAAGAGCGACACCGTCGATGTCGTGGTGGGCCTGGAGTCGGGCGCTGACGACTACATCGTGAAGCCGTTCAAGCCGAAGGAGCTGGTCGCCCGGATCCGGGCGCGGCTGCGGCGGTCCGAGGAGCCGGCGCCCGAGCAGCTCGCCATAGGCGATCTGGTCATCGATGTGGCCGGTCACTCCGTGAAGCGGGACGGGCAGTCGATCGCCCTGACGCCGCTGGAGTTCGACCTGCTGGTCGCGCTGGCCCGCAAGCCGTGGCAGGTGTTCACGCGTGAGGTGCTCCTGGAGCAGGTCTGGGGATACCGGCACGCCGCTGACACCCGGCTGGTCAACGTGCATGTCCAGCGGCTGCGTTCCAAGGTCGAGAAGGACCCGGAGCGGCCGGAGATCGTGGTGACCGTCCGCGGGGTCGGTTACAAGGCGGGACCGAGCTGACATGTCCAGGGACAGTGCCGCTTCGGCGCCCGGGGGGTCCGGGGCCCGCGCGGGGCGGCCTGTCGGCCGGAAGGCGGCCGGCTCCCGCTGGGGGCGCCTGCTGGAGGGCGGGCTGCTGCAGGGCGGGGTCCAGGGCAGCCCGGTCCTGCGCCTGTTCATGCGCTGGGTGCGCCGGCCGCTGCTGCCGGTCATGCGGCTGTGGCGGCGCAACATCCAGCTCAAGGTCGTCGCCACGACCCTGCTGATGTCGCTGGGCGTCGTCCTGCTGCTGGGCTTCGTCGTCATCGGCCAGGTGCGCAACGGTCTGCTGGATGCCAAGGTGAAGGCCTCCCAGAGCCAGGCCACGGGCGGGTTCGCCGTGGCCAAACAGAAGGCCGACGAGGCGAACAGCGGGACGACGGACGACGGGTCCGCGACCGACGGCGGCCCCTCGCAGAACGTCATCTCATGGATGAGCGACCTCGTGTCGTCGCTGTCCAGCGGCGGCCAGGGCGCCTTCGACGTGGTGACGCTGCCGGCGGGCGCGGACAGCGGTGGTGGACGCAGTCCGCGTGGTTCCGGGTACGTCGACCCGTCCGCGAGCGTGCCGGAAGACCTGCGCGCGCGGGTCAACGACCGTACGACGGCGGCCCAGAGCTACACCCGCATCATCTACAGCAACGGCAAGGAGTCCCAGCCGGCGCTGGTCGTGGGCAAGCAGGTCAACGACCCGAACGGCGATCCGTACCAGTTGTACTACCTCTTCCCGCTCACCCAGGAGGAGAAGTCCCTCAGCCTGGTCAAGGGAACCCTCGCCACGGCCGGGCTCTTCGTCGTCGTACTCCTCGGGGCCATCGCCTGGCTCGTGGTGCGGCAGGTCGTCACGCCGGTGCGGATGGCCGCCGGGATCGCCGAGCGGCTCTCCGCCGGGCGGCTGCAGGAGCGGATGAAGGTCACCGGCGAGGACGACATCGCGCGGCTCGGCGAGGCCTTCAACAAGATGGCGCAGAACCTCCAGTTGAAGATCCAGCAGCTGGAGGACCTGTCGCGGATGCAGCGGCGGTTCGTGTCGGACGTGTCGCACGAGCTGCGGACGCCGCTGACGACCGTACGGATGGCCGCCGATGTCATCCATGACGCGCGCGTGGACTTCGATCCGATGACCGCGCGGTCGGCCGAATTGCTGGCAGACCAGTTGGACCGGTTCGAGACGCTGCTCGCGGACCTGCTGGAGATCAGCCGGTTCGACGCGGGCGCGGCGGCCCTGGAGGCCGAGCCGATAGACCTCAGGGAGGTCGTACGGCGGGTTCTCAGCGGCGCCGAGCCGCTGGCCGAGCGCAAGGGCACGCGGATACGGGTCGTCGGCGACCAGCAGCCCGTGGTCGCCGAGGCCGATGCCCGGCGGGTGGAGCGGGTGCTGCGCAATCTCGTCGTCAACGCCGTGGAGCACGGCGACGGCAAGGACGTCATAGTCAAGCTCGCCACCGCGGGCGGGGCGGTCGCCATCGCGGTGCGCGACTACGGGGTGGGGCTCAAGCCCGGTGAGGCGACCCGGGTGTTCAGCCGCTTCTGGCGGGCGGACCCGGCACGCGCGCGTACCACCGGTGGTACGGGGCTGGGGCTGTCCATCGCCCTGGAGGACGCGCGGCTGCACGGCGGTTGGTTGCAGGCGTGGGGTGAGCCGGGCGGCGGTTCGCAGTTCCGGCTGACGCTGCCGAGGACCGCGGACGAACCGCTGCGGGGCTCGCCGATACCCCTGGAGCCCAAGGACTCACGCCGTAATCGTGGACTTAATGACGCCGGGTTGCCGAGCGGGGGCGGGGACAAGAGCGCGACGGTGCCGGTGCAGTCCATGGGTGACCAGGTGCCGCCGATATCCGCGCGGAACCCGATCGCCCCGAGGCTGACCGGCGCGACGCCCACCGCGGACCCGACGGCGCTGCCCGGCAACGGCGCGCGTGTGGTGCCCCGGCCGACCGGTGGCACACGGCGGCAGGAGGACCGGCCCCCGGAGGACACACCTCGTGGTGACAGCGCGAGCGGCGCGGACTCGGCCACCGCCCCGGAGGAATCGACCAGGCAAGGGGAGGCATCTCGTGGGCGCTGACCGCGAGGGGGGCGCCCGGCGGAAGCCGGCACGCGCGGTGGCGTACATCGCGTGTGGCGTCGTAGTGCTGGCGGGATGTGCCTCGATGCCCGACAGCGGGGACCTCCGTGGTGTCGAGTCGACGCCGCGACAGGACACCCAGGTGCGGGTCTTCGCGATGCCGCCCCAGGAGGACGCGTCGCAGGCGGAGATCGTGCAGGGCTTCCTGGAGGCGCTGACCAGCGACGATCCGAACTTCAAGACGGCACGCATGTACCTGACCGCCAAGGCGGCGCGGGACTGGCAGCCGGACCTGTCCACCACGGTGCTCGCCGGCGGGCCGAGCACGGAGGCCGTCCGTGCCCCCGGCGGCCAGGAGGACACCGACACCTTCACGTACACCCTGACCGGCGAACAGGTCGCCACGGTGGACGCTCAGCAGGCGTACGCGCCGGCTGACGGGCGGTACAGCCAGCGGGTGCATCTGACGAAGGACGCCAAGAGCGGGCAGTGGCGCATCGACGCGCTGCCGCAGGGCGTCGTCATGGGCAACTCGGACTTCCAGCGCAACTACATGTCGGTCAACAAGTACTACTTCGCGTCGAACACGTCGGCCGGGTCGACCTCACAGCCGATCGCGGTGGCGGACCCCGTGTTCGTACGGCGACGGGTGGACCCCATGACGCAGATGGTGCGTTCGCTCCTCGACGGGCCCACGAGCTGGCTCGGGCCCGTGGTCAGGTCGAGCTTCCCCACCGGGACGGCGCTGCGGAAGGGCGTCACCTCGCTGACGCCCGACGACCAGAACAAACTGACGGTCCCGTTGAACCAGAGCGCCTCGCGGGTGGGGCTGGCCCGGTGCAACGAGATGGCCACACAGATCCTCTACACGCTTCAGACCATGACGCCCACCGTGGACAAGGTCGAGCTGCAGGCTGCCAACGGCGCCCAGTTGTGCGTGCTCCGCGAGAGCGACGCGAAGGGTCTTGCCGCGCACGGCCCCATAAAGCACCCCGAGTACCTGTACTTCCTCGACGACAAGCACCGGCTGGTGCGGATCTCCAGCGAAGGCAGGGGTACGCACGCCGATCCGGTGCCGGGTGCGCTGGGCGCGGGCGACAAGCAGCTGCGGTCCGTGGCGGTGTCGAGGGACGAGGAGACCGCGGCCGGGGTCGGTCTCGACGGGAAGTCGCTCTACGTCGGGTCGCTGGTGTCGGGCGCGTCGCTCGGGGACCCCGTACTCACCAGCCAGGGCAAGACCGAGGACGACCGGCTGACGGCTCCGAGCTGGGACGCGCAGGGCGACCTGTGGGTGGCCGACCGGAACCCGAAGAACCCCCGGCTGTTCCTGCTGCAGAAGGGCGCCGGCCAGCCGATCTCGGTGGAGACGCTCGGGCTGGACGGCCGTATCGAGTCGGTGCGGGTGGCCGCCGACGGGGTGCGGATCGCGCTCGTCGTGGAGAAGAACGGCAAGCGGTCCCTGTTCATCGGGCGGATCCAGCGGAGCGGGGCGACCGGTGAGCAGCCGGTGGTGTCGGTCCTCGAACTGCGTTCCGCCACCCCGGACTTGGAGGAGATCACCGCCATGTCGTGGGCCGGGGACAGCAGGCTCGTGGTGGTGGGCCGCGAGCAGGAGGGCGTTCTCCAGATGCGGTACGTCCAGGTCGACGGCTCCACACCGGAGGGCCCGGCGCCCGCTGCCCTGACCGGAGTGAAGGAGATCGCCGCGTCCGAGGACGACAAGCTGCCGCTGGTGGCCTACTCGGAGGACGGGATCGTCCGGCTGCCCACCGGGGCGCAGTGGCAGAAGGTCGTCAAGGTGGGGTCGGCGCCGGTCTATCCGGGGTGAGGCGCTCAGGTGACGCGTTGAGGTGAGGGATGCACAAGCGGCCGTCTCCGGCCGGGCCGAGGCCTGACGGAGGCGGCCGTTCGCGTGTTCCGGGACGGTCGTCCACTCGTGTGGGGGACGCGCTCGGACGGTGGCGTCGCGTTGTCCACAGGCGGTTGTCCACAGGGGTGGCCGGTCGGCGAGGGCGTTGGCACAGTGGTGGGCATGCGGGGGTGGTTGCGGGACCTCACGGATCTGGTGCTGCCGGCCGAGTGCGGAGGCTGCGGGAGGCCTCGCACGGTGCTCTGCCCAGAGTGCCGTGCCGCCCTTGACGGGGCCGTACCGAGCCGGGTGCGGCCGATGCCCGAGCCGTCCGGGCTGCCGGCGACGTATGCGGCGGCTCCCTATGCGGACGAGGTGCGCGCGATGCTCCTCGCCCACAAGGAACGAGGCGCACTGGCCCTCGCAGGGCCACTGGGCGCGGCTCTGGCGGGCGCTGTGCGGGCGGGGCTCCGGGAGTGCCGGACGGACGGGTTCGGGGCTGTGGTGGGGCCGGGTGGGGGCTTGACGGGGGTGGGTGGGGCACTGGCTGGGACGGGCGGGGGCTTGGTGCCGGGATTTCGGGAGCTTGGAGAGCTGGGGGAGGAGGGTGACGGGGGTATCGGGGAGGACGGGCATGGTGGGGCTGGGGGTGCGGTAGTGCCTTGGGAGCGGGGTGCGGGAGCTGCCCGGGCCGATGGTGAGGGGGTGGGGTTGTCAGGGGGTGCGGTGCCTTACGGCGGGACGGGTGCGCGGTCGGCGGCCGAGGGGATCGGTGTGGTGGGAGACCGGACCGCCTGGGGTGGGCGACAGTCGCAGGGTGCCGCGTGTCAGCCGGATCCGGCGGCAGCCGAGGGGCTCACTGCGATGCGGGAGCGGTCGGCGCAGGCCCGGCGACAGCTGCCGGGCGACTGGTGCCAGCCGGAACCAGCGCGGGCCGGACAGGCGCGGCGGCGTCAAGCAGATCGGGCTCCGGCGGGGCGGCAGGAGTACGTCGGCCAGGTTCGGCCCCGGAGTGACGGTGCGGTGCCGGTGCTGCTCGTTCCCGTGCCCTCGGCGCGTGGCTCCGTGCGGGCCCGTGGGCATGATCCGGCGCGGCGGATCGCGTTGGCGGCGGCGGGGGAGTTGCGGCGGACCGGGACGCCGGCCCGGGTGGTGGCGGTGTTGCGGCAGCGTCGGTGGGTGGCCGACCAGTCGGGGCTCAACTCCTGGGAGCGGCTGGACAATCTCGCCGGCGCGCTGGAGGTGGTCGCGGGTGGTGTCCGGTTGCTCGGCGGTGGCCCGGTGGTGCTCGTCGACGACCTGATGACGACCGGGGCCTCCTTGAGGGAGGCGGCGCGTGCCGTGCGTGCGGCGATCACATGTGGTGGCACGGACGGGACAGTTGGCGCGGCTTCGGCCGTGTACCCGCGCGTGTCCCGGGAAGGCAGAGGGGAACACAGAGAGAGATCAATGGAGAACGGGAGGAACATGGCACTCAGTGCACCGGGAATCGTGGATGTGAACGGCCCAGGTGACGTGATCTGCGCAGCGGTGATCGGGGCGTCGCCGGATTCCTTCGAAATAAACCGGAACTGACCGCGAACTTGCGTCGTTGCAGGTAGTCAGAGGGTCAATTCACCTGAACGGAGGTACGCCGCGGTAGAGGGTGACGACATCCGTCCGGGCGAGATATGTTCGGTTGTGAGAGAAAGGCGCAGGCCGCACCTCTCCTATCCGAATGCCGTGTCGCGGGTTTTCTGCAATCACCCGCGGCCATGGGGTGGAGATCTTGCCCATGGGGGAGGAGGAGGTGGAAGTCACCGAGTCCGAGGTTCCGGGGTGACCGGAGCCTGGTGCAAAAGGGAGACGCTCCGCAGCGAAGCGGAGCGATCCGGGAACGGAGTTCTGCGTGGACATCGTCGTCAAGGGCCGCAAGACCGAGGTGCCCGAGCGGTTCCGCAAGCACGTGGCCGAGAAGCTGAAGCTGGAGAAGATCCAGAAGCTCGACGGCAAGGTGATCAGCCTCGACGTCGAGGTGTCCAAGGAGCCCAACCCCCGACAGGCCGACCGTTGCGACCGAGTGGAGATCACGCTCCGCTCCCGCGGTCCGGTGATCCGGGCGGAGGCATCGGCCAACGATCCGTACGCGGCGCTCGATCTCGCGGCGGAGAAGCTGGATGCCCGGCTGCGCAAGGAGCACGACAAGCGTCACACGCGCCGCGGTGTCCGCCGGCTCACGGCCGCCGAGGTCCCGGACCACGTCCCGGGCGCGGCGACGCTCAACGGCAACGGCCACGCCGTCCAGGACGAGCAGTCGGACGGTGTGCCCACGAAGAAGATCGGCTCGCTGGAAGTAAAGGGCGAAGGCCCGCTCATCGTCCGCGAGAAGACCCACGTCGCCTCTCCGATGTCCCTCGACCAGGCCCTCTACGAGATGGAACTGGTCGGACACGACTTCTACCTGTTCGTCGACTCCGAGACCAAGGAGCCGAGCGTCGTCTACCGACGGCACGCCTACGACTACGGCGTCATCCACCTCAGCACGGACCCCATGGTCACGGGGGCGCAACCGCCCGCGGCAGGCGGCACGTTGGGCGGCTGACCCGCCCGCCCGACAGGTGAGCAGGTGCCCCTGGAGCGCGTGTGCGCCCCCAGGGGCACCGGTGTGCGACCACTTCGCGCCCCGCTCCGTGACCGCACGGCCGTCCGGGCATGGAATCATGGCCGTACAGGGCCCAACCGGTGGGCCGCTGCCTTGGGTTGGCGATGGCGCAGGACCACGGGCCACAGCCTTCAGGGGGAGGAACGATGGCGGACAGCTTCGGACCGATGCATGTCGGGGATGCCGACGGCGGCGTCGTCGGCATGGGCCCGGAAGCGGGCTCGACACGCAAGGAGCCGATCAGAGTCCTTGTCGTGGACGACCACGCCCTCTTCCGCCGAGGCCTGGAGATCGTGCTCGCGGCCGAGGAGGACATCCAGGTCGTCGGGGAGGCGGGGGACGGCGCCGAGGCCGTGGACAAGGCCGCGGATCTGCTGCCGGACATCGTCCTGATGGACGTACGGATGCCGAAGCGGGGCGGTATCGAGGCGTGCACCTCCATCAAGGAGGTGGCGCCCAGCGCGAAGATCATCATGCTGACGATCAGCGATGAGGAGGCCGATCTCTACGACGCCATCAAGGCGGGCGCGACGGGATATCTCCTCAAGGAGATCTCGACCGACGAGGTGGCCACCGCCATTCGCGCCGTGGCCGACGGACAGTCGCAGATCAGCCCTTCCATGGCGTCGAAACTGCTCACCGAGTTCAAGTCGATGATCCAGCGCACCGACGAGCGTCGGCTGGTGCCCGCGCCCCGGCTCACCGACCGTGAGCTGGAGGTTCTCAAACTCGTCGCCACCGGCATGAACAACCGTGATATCGCCAAGCAGTTGTTCATCTCCGAGAACACCGTGAAGAACCACGTCCGCAACATCCTGGAGAAGCTGCAACTGCACTCCAGGATGGAAGCGGTGGTCTACGCGATGCGGGAGAAGATCCTGGAGATCCGCTGATCCTCACGCCAGGAGACGGACGAGTTCCCTGGCGAGGGGTGCGCGCAGCTCGGGGGCGTCCACCCGCTCCACGCGTACGTCCGTGCAGTCCACCCAGCTCGCGGCCTCGACCAGGGCCTGGGCCACGGACGGGACGGCCTTCGCGCCGTCCAGGGTGACCTGTTTGGCCACCAGGGTGCGGCCCTCACGGGCCGGGTCGACGCGGCCGACCAGTCGGCCGCCGGCGAGGACCGGCATCGCGAAGTAGCCGTGGATCCGCTTCGGTTTGGGGACGTAGGCCTCCAGGCGGTGGGTGAAGCCGAAGATCCGCTCCGTGCGCGCCCGCTCCCAGATCAGGGAGTCGAACGGGGACAGGAGTGTGGTGCGGTGGCGGCCGCGCGGAGGTGTCTCCAGGGCCGCCGGGTCCGCCCAGGCCGGCTTGCCCCAGCCCTCGACCGTGACCGGGACCAGGCCCGAGTCGGCGATCACCGCGTCGACCTGCTCGCCCTTGAGCCGGTGGTAGTCGGCGATGTCCGCGCGCGTGCCGACGCCCAGTGAACGGCCCGCCAGGCCGACCAGACGGCGAAGGCACTCCGTGTCATCCAACTCGTCGTGCAGCAGCGGGTCCGGGATCGCGCGCTCGGCGAGGTCGTACACCCGCTTCCAGCCGCGCCGCTCCACGCACACCACCTCGCCGTACATCAGCGCGCGCTCCACGGCGACCTTGGCGCCGGACCAGTCCCACCACTCGCTGGTGCGCTTGGCCCCGCCCAACTCCGTTGAGGTGAGGGGGCCTTCGGCGCGGAGCTGCTTGACGACCTGGTCGTAGGTGCCGTCCGGGAGGTCGTGGTTCCAGTGCGGGCGGGCTCGGTAGGCGCGGCGGCGGAAGGCGAAGTGCGGCCACTCCTCCACAGGGAGGATGCAGGCGGCGTGGGACCAGTACTCGAAGGCGTGGGTCTGCGTCCAGTACGCGTCCTCGACCGTCCTGCGGGGGACGGCGCCGAGGCGGGCGTACGGGATGAGTTCGTGGGAGCGGGCGAGGACCGAGATGGTGTCGAGCTGGACCGCGCCGAGATGGCGGAGCACACCGCGCACGCCCCCGCGGCGGTCGGGAACGCCGAGGAAACCCTGTGCGCGCAGGGCGATTCGGCGGGCGTCGTCTGCCGACAGTTCGGTCGTGGGGCGCGGGGCACTCGTCATGTCTCCGCACGATAGAGGGTGCCACTGACAACGCGGGCCGAGCTGCGGATTCGCCGATCTAGCGCGGGGCCGGCAGGTACGGCGCCGTCGACGGCAGGCCCAGGTCGGACGGGAGCAGGGAGGCGACCCAGCAGTCCCGTCGTACGCCCTTGTTGTTGATCGCGGAGCGGAGCGTGCCCTCGATGGTGAAACCGGCGTGTTCGGCCACCGCGCGGGAGCCCATGTTGCCGACCTCCGCGCGCCATTCCACCCGGTCGATCGACACATGGGTGAAGGCCCAGCGGGAGACGGCGACGGTGGCCTCGGTGATGTAGCCGTTGCCCCGGTGCTCCTTCGTGGCCCAGAAGCCGACCTCGCCGACGCCCAGGGAGCGCATCGTGACGGCGAGCATGCCCACCAGTTCCCCTTCGGGGAGAAAGACGCCGAAGGTGAACATCGAACCGTTCTCCCAGCCCTCGGGCACCAGTTGCTCGGTGAAGTTCCGCGCGTGCTCCAGGAGGTAGGGCGAGGGGATCGTCGTCCAGCGCTGGATCTCGGGGTCCTGGGCCGCGGAATACACGACATCGGTGTCCTGCGGGCCGACGCTGCGCAGGAGCAGACGGTCGGTCGTGAGCGTGACGGGTTCCATCGGCCGATTCTGCTCGGGGGCACACAAGGACGCCATCCTTTTGCGCTGCGTGAGCGGGCGATCACATTTCGCGCAATTCCTCGGAGGGACGCGGCACCATCGGCGACTCCCGGCCGTTGTCCCCTTTGAAGCAGTTTTGAAGTAGTGGACGGTCGGCGTCCCCGGCAGGCTCCCGGCGTGGCGGGGTCCTCGCATACGATGGCCGTTGCTCAGTCATGTCATTGGAAACCGACCGTCCCAGGCCCGACCGGCAAGGAGACCAACCCCCGTGTCCGTCCTCTCGAAGATCATGCGTGCAGGCGAAGGCAAGATCCTGCGCAAGCTGCACCGCATCGCGGACCAGGTCAACTCCATCGAAGAGGACTTCGTCGACCTCTCCGACGCCGAGCTGAAGGCCCTCACCGAGGAGTACAAGCAGCGCTACGCCGATGGTGAGACCCTGGACGACCTGCTGCCCGAGGCATTCGCCACCGTACGCGAGGCCGCCAAGCGCGTCCTCGGCCAGCGCCACTACGACGTGCAGTTGATGGGCGGCGCCGCCCTGCACCTCGGCTATGTCGCCGAGATGAAGACCGGCGAGGGCAAGACCCTGGTCGGCACCCTGCCCGCGTATCTGAACGCCCTCTCCGGAGACGGCGTCCACATCATCACGGTCAACGACTACCTGGCCGAGCGCGACTCCGAGATGATGGGTCGCATCCACAAGTTCCTGGGCCTCGAGGTCGGCTGCATCCTCGCCAACATGACCCCGGCCCAGCGGCGCGAGCAGTACGCGTGCGACATCACCTACGGCACGAACAACGAGTTCGGCTTCGACTACCTGCGCGACAACATGGCGTGGTCGCAGGACGAACTGGTGCAGCGCGGCCACAACTTCGCGATCGTCGACGAGGTCGACTCCATCCTCATCGACGAGGCCCGTACGCCGCTGATCATCTCCGGCCCGGCCGACCAGGCCACCAAGTGGTACGGCGACTTCGCCAAGCTGGTCACCCGCCTGAAGAAGGGCGAGGCGGGCAACACGCTCAAGGGTCTGGAGGAGACGGGCGACTACGACGTCGACGAGAAGAAGCGCACGGTCGCCATCCACGAGGGCGGTGTCACCAAGGTCGAGGACTGGCTGGGCATCGACAACCTCTACGAGTCGGTGAACACCCCGTTGGTGGGCTACCTGAACAACGCCATCAAGGCCAAGGAGCTCTTCAAGAAGGACAAGGACTACGTCGTCATCGACGGCGAGGTCATGATCGTCGACGAGCACACCGGGCGTATCCTCGCCGGCCGCCGCTACAACGAGGGCATGCACCAGGCGATCGAGGCGAAGGAAGGGGTGGACATCAAGGACGAGAACCAGACGCTCGCCACCATCACCCTGCAGAACTTCTTCCGCCTCTACAGCAACCTCTCGGGCATGACCGGTACGGCGATGACCGAGGCCGCCGAGTTCCACCAGATCTACAAGCTCGGTGTCGTCCCGATCCCGACCAACCGGCCCATGGTCCGCAAGGACCAGTCCGACCTGATCTACCGCACCGAGGTCGCGAAGTTCGAGGCGGTCGTCGACGACATCGCCGAGAAGCACGAGAAGGGCCAGCCGATCCTCGTCGGTACGACGTCGGTCGAGAAGTCCGAGTACCTCTCGCAGCAGCTCGCCAAGCGAGGCATCCAGCACGAGGTGCTGAACGCGAAGCAGCACGACCGTGAGGCGCCGATCATCGCCCAGGCCGGCCGCAAGGGCGCCGTGACGGTCGCCACCAACATGGCCGGCCGCGGTACGGACATCAAGCTCGGCGGCAACCCCGACGACCTCGCCGAGGCGGAGCTGCGCCAGCAGGGCCTCGACCCCGAGGAGCACATCGAGGAGTGGGCGCAGGCCCTGCCCGCCGCCCTGGAGAAGGCCGAGCAGGCGGTCAAGGACGAGTTCGAGGAGGTCAAGGACCTCGGCGGCCTCTACGTCCTCGGTACCGAGCGCCACGAGTCGCGCCGTATCGACAATCAGTTGCGCGGTCGCTCCGGCCGCCAGGGCGACCCGGGCGAGTCCCGCTTCTACCTCTCTCTCGGCGACGACCTGATGCGGCTGTTCAAGGCCCAGATGGTCGAGCGCGTGATGTCCATGGCGAACGTCCCGGACGACGTGCCGATCGAGAACAAGATGGTCACGCGCGCGATCGCGTCCGCCCAGTCGCAGGTCGAGCAGCAGAACTTCGAGACCCGCAAGAACGTCCTCAAGTACGACGAGGTCCTCAACCGGCAGCGCGAGGTCATCTACGGCGAGCGCCGCCGCGTCCTGGAGGGCGAGGACCTCCAGGAGCAGGTCGTGCACTTCATGGACGACACGATCGACGCGTACATCACCGCGGAGACCGCCGAGGGCTTCCCGGAGGACTGGGACCTCGACCGGTTGTGGGGCGCGTTCAAGCAGCTCTACCCGGTGAAGGTCACCGTGGAGGAGCTGGAGGAGGCGGCCGGGGACCGGGCCGGTCTGACCGCCGAGTTCATCTCCGAGTCCATCAAGGACGACATCCACGAGCAGTACGAGCAGCGCGAGGAGCAGCTCGGCTCCGAGATCATGCGTGAGCTGGAGCGCCGGGTCGTGCTGTCGGTCCTGGACCGCAAGTGGCGCGAGCACCTCTACGAGATGGACTACCTCCAGGAGGGCATCGGCCTGCGCGCGATGGCCCAGAAGGACCCGCTGGTCGAGTACCAGCGCGAGGGCTTCGACATGTTCACCGCCATGATGGACGGCATCAAGGAGGAGTCCGCCGGCTACCTGTTCAACCTGGAGGTCCAGGTCGAGCAGCAGGTCGAGGAGGTCCCCGTCGAGGACGACAAGCCGTCACTCGACAAGGAGGACACCGTGCCCGCGCAGGCGAGCGCCCGTCCCGAGATCCGTGCCAAGGGGCTCGACGCACCGCAGCGGCCGGACCGGCTGCACTTCTCCGCGCCGAGCGTGGACGGCGAGGGCGGCGTCGTCGAGGGCGACTTCGCCAGCGACGACGACGAGCCCGTGCGCTCCGAGGCGGACGGCCTCACGCGCGCGGAGCGCCGCAAGCAGGGGCGTGGCGGGCGGCGCCGCAAGAAGTGACGGTCGCTCCGCGTGGGCTGCTGCGAGCTGTGACGGGCTGAGCCTGTCGGGGCCGCTCCCCGCGAAGAGACCTTGAAGGGCCGGGCACCGTGAAGGCGCCCGGCCCTTCGGTATGCGTGCCCAGGAGGCGCCGTCAGTCGTCGTCCTGGTGCGGAACTCGGGAGCCGTCCAGCTCCACCGCCGTGCAGCGCCAGCGGAGGTCCGTGCCTCGCTCCAGCCGGAACGCCATGGCGCGCACCTGGTCACCGGCCCCGATCCGGGCGAAGGCCTCCACGGCGCCCGGGCGGGGGACGTAGTAGCCGATGTCGCGGACCACCGGGCGGGTGCCCCGGGTGGCGCGCAGGGGGCCGTGCTCGGCGAGCCGGATCAGTTCGTCGTAGGCGCGGCCGGCGGTGTGCCGGAGCATCCAGTGGACGGGCCGCTGACCGCTCAGCACGGCGAGGAGCCGGTCGGCGAAGAGGTCGGTGGGGCGCGGCTGGGGGGCGCGGCCGGGGGCGGCCTGGGCGGGCACGGTGGAGGGTTCGGCGCGGTGTGCGGGGCGGCCTGTCACGGGAGTTGAAGTCGCCGGGGCTGTGCCGTGGCTCGGCGCCTGTGTGGGGGGCGTACAGGCCTCGGCCCGTTCTGCCGCGGTCGCCGCACCCGCAGCCGTGGTACGGGACATGCCCCCGCCCTGCCCGCGCGGCGCCCCCGTACCGGGCCGCCGAGGGTCGCGGCGGGTCGGAGGGCGGGTCGGGGTGTGCTGGGCGGTCCTGGTCATGACCTTGTGCATGGGGGTCCCCGTTGGATCGGCCCGGGATGTACCGGGAAGTAACTTTGTGGTTGGGGATCTTGTACGGGGCCGTGGGTGGGGGCTGCAAGGACGTGGCGGGGCGGGTCGGAAGAGCCGGAACGTTCACTTATCCGAGTGATCGGGAAGCGCTGGAGGCGGTGGCCGCAGGGGCGCGCCGGGTGAATCTGCGGTGTGGGGTGGACGCCCCCGACGGTGCGGGTGGGGACTCGATGGGGGACACGCGCACGTATCCTGGAGGACCTCCCGGAGGCGTGGCACCGTCCTCCGCGAGGCCCTCTCCGACTACGAAAGCGACCAGCCATGCGCGTCTACGTCCCCCTGACCCTCTCCGGTCTCGCCGAGGCGTACAAGACGGGTGAGCTGGGGACCGGACCCTTCGTCGCGTACGCCGTCACGCCCGCGCTGCGCGAGTGGTATCTCTCCGACGACATCGAGGAGTTGGAGTACGCGGCGCTGAACCGGGCCGCGCTGGCCTCGCTGCGGCTGCTGGCGGCCGACGCCGACGCGCCGCGGCGGCGCGTCGTGGTCGCCGTCGACGTACCCGACGGCGCGGCGCACGGCGACCCCGACCGCGGACTCGACCCGGCGGCGCTCGGCGAGGTGCGGGTGAGCGGAACCGTGGCGCTGGCCAAGGCGGCGGCCGTCCACGTGGACATGGGTGACGCGGAGGGCGATGTCGGCGCCGCCGCCGACGCGCTCGCGGCGGCGGACCGCGGGGACGACGACGCGCAGTTCGTCGTGGACGGGGCCGAGGACCACGAGCTGCTCTGGTACGCGACGCAGGAGATCCCGAACCTCGTCGGGCTGGGCGACTGAGCCTGTTCGGCGGCGGCCAGACGGCTGAAGATGCCAGTTGACCTGCGGTTCTCTTGATTGTCAGTGGCGGCGGGTACGTTTTTGGCATGGGGATGCAAACGAACGCGCACATCGTCTGGGACTGGAACGGCACGCTGTTCCACGACAATGACGCGATCATCGGGGCGACGAACGCGGCCTTCGCCGAGCTGGGGCTCAAGGCGATCACGATGGAGGAGTACCGGGCGCTGTACTGCGTGCCGGTGCCGAAGTTCTACGAGCGGCTGCTGGGACGGCTGCCCACCGACGCCGAGTGGGAGGTCATGGACGAGGCCTTCCACCGCTACTACGCCGAGCACCGCGTCGTCTGCGGGCTCACCGAGGGCGCGGTCGAGCTGCTCGCGGGGTGGCGGACCGGGGGTCGCAGTCAGTCGATCCTCAGCATGTACGTCCATGACGAACTCGTCCCGCTGGTGCGTGAGTTCGGGATAGAGCCGCACTTCATACGGGTCGACGGGCGCACCGGACCCTCCGGCGGCAGCAAGGCCGAGCACATGGTGCGTCACCTCGAGGCGCTGACCGGCGTGGACCCCGCGCGCACCGTGGTGATCGGCGATGCCGCCGACGACGCGGTGGCCGCGCTGCACGTGGGCGCGCGGGCCGTGCTCTACACCGGCGGTTCGCACAGCCGGGCCAGCCTCGAAGTCGTCGGCGTGCCCGTGGTGGACTCGCTGGCCGAAGCCGTCGCGGAGGCGGAGCGGCTGGCCGCGTGACCGGGGGTGCGGCGACTCAGGAGACGCCGCACCGCGGCCTCACGTCACCGGCGCCTTCGCCCGCAGCACCGTGAGGAACTCCCGCATCCAGCGGGAGTGATCCGGCCACGCGCGGGCGGAGACCAGGGTGCCGTCGACCACCGTCTCGGTGTCCTGGAAGGTCGCTCTGGCGGACTGCATGTCGAGTTCGAGCGCCGGATAGGCCGTGACGCGCCGGCCGCGCAGGCCGTCGATCGCGGCGGTGAGCAGGGGGCCGTGGCAGATCTGGGCCACGGGCTTGTCCGTGTCGAAGAAGGACTTGAGGATCTTGCGGAGTTCGGGATCGTTGCGGAGGTACTCGGGGGCCCGGCCGCCGGGGATGACGAGGGCCGCGTACTGGCCGGGATCGACCTCGGAGAAGGCGAGATCGGCGGGCCAGGTGTAGCCGGGTTTCTCGGTGTAGGTGTCGAAGCCGGGTTCGAAGTCATGGACGACGAACCGGAGCTTCTTGCGCTCGGGAGCCGCGATGTGCACCTCGTAGCCCTCCTCGCGCAGGCGCTGGTAGGGGTAGAGGACTTCCAGCGACTCCGCTGCGTCGCCGGTGACGATGAGGATCTTCGCTGTCATGTCGGTGCGCTCCTCCGTGGCCGTGGCATGCGTCCTGGCCGGGCGCCATGGGCTCAAGGGCTCATGGGCTCATGGGCAACGTGCCGCGCGCCGGGGCACTTGCCAAGGGGCCGCGCGGCGCGGACCCCGGCACCGTCCCGACTGCCCGTGAATACGACGATTTCACTCTCCGCGCCCCTGTGCATAACGTCAAAGTTCCACCCTCGGTTTTGTACACAACCGGCTCATGACGAGCCCCCGGTGAGGAGCGATAGCCTTGTGGCGTGATCAGCGCGATATTTCGCGGGGGCATCGTCGCCCCTGCTCCGCGCCCGGCGACCACGGACTACATCCGTGACCGGGCGGCGGTCGCTGGTCCCAGGGTCTGTCCAACAGACTTTCGCGGGCGGGACGGAGCCCACAGGGCTCCCAGGACGCCGCGCACACCCCGGGTACCGGCGCCGCAGAGATCAGCGTCACACCCTTCGGGCGTGCCGAAAATGGCCGATAACCCACCGCTCATCTCACCCTGCGGCATAGCGTCTGAGCAGACCGGACACCCCGGGCCGTGGCGTCGAGCCGCAGGGGAAGACACCGAACTTCCTTCTACGTCACGCAACGGCGCGCGACAGGAGCCAGAGGACAATGCAGACCAAGCTGGACGAAGCCAAGGCCGAGCTGCTCGAACGGGCTGCCCGGGTAGCTGAGAACAGCCCGGTCGGGGGGCATCTACCGACCGGGACGACGGACGAGAGCACCCCTGACCGGGACACCGTGCTCGCGTTCCTCCAGCGCTACTACCTGCACACCGCCCCGGAGGACCTCGCCGACCGCGACCCGGTCGACATCTTCGGCGCCGCCTTCTCCCACTACCGACTGGCCGAGACCCGACCCCAGGGCACGGCCAACGTACGGGTGCACACCCCGACGGTCGAAGAGAACGGCTGGACGTGCAGCCACACCGTCGTCGAGGTCGTCACCGACGACATGCCCTTCCTCGTCGACTCGGTGACCAACGAACTGACCCGCCAGGGCCGGGGCATCCACGTCGTCATCCACCCGCAGATCGTCGTCCGCCGCGACCTCACCGGCAAGCTCATCGAGGTGCTCACCACCCCGCCCGCCGACGAGCTGCCGCACGACGCGCACACCGAGTCCTGGATCCACGTCCAGATCGACCGCGAGACCGACCGCGCCGACCTGAAGCAGATCAACGCCGACCTGCTGCGCGTCCTGTCCGACGTCCGCGAGGCCGTCGAGGACTGGGAGAAGATGCGGGACGCGGCCCTGCGGATGGCCGACGAACTGCCCGCCGAGCCGACCGCCTCCGACCTGCCCTCCAGCGAGGTCGGCGAGGCCCGCGAGCTGCTGCGCTGGCTGGCCGCCGACCACTTCACCTTCCTCGGCTACCGCGAGTACCAGCTCCGCGAGGACGACTCCCTCGCCGCCGTCCCCGGCACCGGCCTCGGCATCCTGCGCTCCGACCCGCAGCACACCGGCGAGGACAGCCACCCGGTGAGCCCGTCCTTCGAGCGGCTCCCGGCCGACGCCCGCGCCAAGGCCCGCGAGCACAAGCTCCTCGTCCTGACGAAGGCCAACAGCCGGTCCACGGTGCACCGCCCGTCGTACCTCGACTACGTGGGCGTGAAGAAGTTCGACGAGAAGGGCGAGGTCGTCGGCGAGCGCCGCTTCCTCGGACTGTTCTCCTCCGCCGCCTACACCGAGTCCGTCCGCCGGGTCCCGGTCATCCGGCGCACGGTCGACGAGGTGCTGGAGGGCGCCGGCTTCTCGCCCAACAGCCACGACGGACGTGACCTGCTCCAGATCCTGGAGACGTACCCGCGCGACGAGCTGTTCCAGACCCCGGTCGACGAACTCCGCTCGATCGTCACCTCCGTGCTCTACCTCCAGGAACGCCGGCGGCTGCGGCTCTACCTCCGCCAGGACGAGTACGGCCGCTACTACTCGGCCCTCGTCTACCTCCCGCGCGACCGCTACACCACCGGCGTGCGCCTCAGGATCATCGACATCCTGAAGGAGGAACTCGACGGCACCAGCGTCGACTTCACCGCCTGGAACACCGAGTCGATCCTCTCCCGGCTGCACTTCGTGGTCCGCGTCGAGCCGGGCACCGAACTGCCCGAGCTGTCCGACAACGACAAGGACCGCATCGAGGCCCGCCTGGTCGAGGCCGCCCGCTCCTGGGCCGACGGCTTCGGCGAGGCACTGAACGCCGAGTGCGGCGAGGAGCGCGCGGCCGAACTCGTACGCCGCTACGGCAACGCCTTCCCCGAGGGCTACAAGGCGGACCACAACCCGCGCGCCGCCGTCGCCGACCTGGTCCACCTGGAACAGCTCACCGAGGAACAGGGCTTCGCGCTCAGCCTCTACGAACCGGTGGGCGCCGCCCCCGAAGAGCGCCGCTTCAAGATCTACCGCAAGGGCGCCTCGGTCTCCCTCTCCGCCGTGCTGCCGGTCCTCAGCCGCCTCGGCGTCGAGGTCGTGGACGAGCGGCCGTACGAACTGCGCTGCTCGGACCGTACGACCGCGTGGATCTACGACTTCGGGCTGCGCATGCCCAAGTCGCAGAGCGGCAACGGGGACTACCTCGGCGACGACGGCCGCGAGCGGTTCCAGGAGGCGTTCGCCGCCACCTGGACCGGGCAGGCCGAGAACGACGGGTTCAACGCGCTGGTGCTGAGCGCCGGGATCGACTGGCGGCAGGCGATGGTGCTGCGGGCGTACGCCAAGTACCTGAGGCAGGCCGGTTCCACCTTCAGCCAGGACTACATGGAGGACACCCTCCGCAACAACGTCCACACCACCCGGCTGCTCGTCTCCCTGTTCGAGGCGCGGATGTCGCCGGACCGGCAGCGCGCCGGGCACGAGATCGTCGACGCCCTCCTGGAGGAGCTCGACGCGGCCCTCGACCAGGTGGCGAGCCTCGACGAGGACCGGATCCTGCGGTCCTTCCTGACCGTCATCAAGGCGACGCTGCGCACGAACTTCTTCCAGGAAGCGGTCGGCGGCAAGCCGCACGCGTACGTGTCGATGAAGTTCGACCCACAGGCCATCCCGGACCTGCCGGCGCCGCGGCCGGCGTACGAGATCTGGGTGTACTCGCCGCGCGTGGAGGGCGTGCACCTGCGGTTCGGCAAGGTCGCGCGCGGCGGTCTGCGCTGGTCGGACCGGCGGGAGGACTTCCGTACCGAGATCCTCGGCCTGGTCAAGGCGCAGATGGTGAAGAACACCGTCATCGTGCCGGTCGGCGCCAAGGGCGGCTTCGTCGCCAAGCAGCTGCCGGACCCGAGCGTCGACCGGGACGCGTGGCTCGCCGAGGGCATCGCCAGCTACAAGATGTTCATCTCGGCCCTGCTCGACATCACCGACAACCTGGTGGCCGGCGAGGTCGTGCCCCCGGCGGACGTCGTCCGGCACGACGAGGACGACACCTACCTCGTCGTCGCCGCCGACAAGGGCACCGCGACCTTCTCGGACATCGCCAACGGGGTCGCCGAGAGCTACAACTTCTGGCTCGGCGACGCCTTCGCCTCCGGCGGCAGCGCCGGCTACGACCACAAGAAGATGGGCATCACCGCGCGCGGTGCCTGGGAATCCGTCAAGCGGCACTTCCGGGAGCTGGGCGTCGATACCCAGAGCGAGGACTTCACGGTCGTCGGCGTCGGCGACATGTCCGGAGACGTGTTCGGCAACGGCATGCTGCTCAGCGAGCACATCCGCCTGGTCGCCGCCTTCGACCACCGGCACATCTTCCTCGACCCGAACCCGGACGCGGCCGTCTCGTACGCCGAGCGGCGCCGCATGTTCGAGCTCCCGCGCTCCAGTTGGGCCGACTACAACACGGAGCTGCTGTCGGCCGGCGGCGGCGTCTTCCCCCGCACGGCCAAGGCGATCCCCGTCAACGGACACATCCGCGAGGCCCTCGGCATCGAGGACAAGGTCTCCAAGATGACGCCCGCCGACCTGATGAAGGCGATCCTCAAGTCACGGGTCGACCTGCTGTGGAACGGCGGCATCGGCACCTACGTCAAGGCGAGCACCGAGTCCCACGCGGACGTCGGCGACAAGGCCAACGACGCGATCCGTGTCGACGGCGCCGACCTGCGCGTCAAGGTCGTCGGCGAGGGCGGCAACCTGGGCCTGACCCAGCTCGGCCGGATCGAGTTCGCCCAGCGGGGCGGCAAGATCAACACGGACGCGATCGACAACAGCGCGGGCGTGGACACCTCCGACCACGAGGTGAACATCAAGATCCTGCTCAACGGCCTGGTCACAGACGGCGACATGACCGTCAAGCAGCGCAACAAGATCCTCGCCGAGATGACCGACGAGGTCGGCGCCCTCGTCCTGCGCAACAACTACGCGCAGAACACCGCGATCGCCAACGCGCTCGCCCAGTCCAAGGACATGCTCCACGCTCAGCAGCGCTTCATGCGCACCCTGGTCCGCGAGGGCCACCTCGACCGGGCGCTGGAGTTCCTGCCCACCGACCGCCAGATCCGCGAACGCCTCGCCCAGGGACAGGGGTTGACCGGTCCCGAGACGGCCGTCCTGCTGGCGTACACGAAGATCACGGTCTCCGACGAGCTGCTGCACACCTCGCTGCCCGACGACCCGTATCTGCGCACCCTGCTGCACGCCTACTTCCCGACCGCGCTGCGCGAGAAGTTCGCCGAGCAGATCGACACCCACGCGCTGCACCGCGAGATCGTCACCACGGTCCTCGTCAACGACACGGTCAACACCGGCGGTACGAGCTTCCTGCACCGCCTCCGCGAGGAGACCGGGGCCTCCCTGGAGGAGATCGTCCGGGCGCAGACCGCGGCCCGCGCGATCTTCCACGCCGCCGAGGTGTGGGACGGCGTCGAGGCACTCGACAACACCGTCGAGGCGCCCGTCCAGACCCGCATCCGCCTGCACTCGCGCCGCCTGTGCGAGCGCGGCACCCGCTGGCTGCTCAACAACCGGCCGCAGCCGCTCCAACTCGCCGAGACCGTCGAGTTCTTCGGTGACCGCGTCGAACAGGTCTGGTCCCAGCTCCCCAAGCTGCTGCGCGGCGCTGACCTGGAGTGGTACCAGCAGATCTACGACGAGCTGTCCGGCGCCGGCGTCCCCGCCGAACTCGCCACCCGCGTGGCCGGGTTCTCCTCCGCCTTCCCGGCGCTCGACATCGTCTCGGTGGCCGACCGCACGGGCAAGGACCCGATGGACGTCGCCGAGGTCTACTACGACCTCGCCGACCGCCTCCACATCACCCAACTCATGGACCGCATCATCGAGTTGCCCCGCGCCGACCGCTGGCAGTCCATGGCCCGCGCCTCCATCCGCGAGGACCTGTACGCGGCCCACGCGGCCCTGACCGCCGACATCCTCGCGGCGGGCAACGGCACCTCGACCCCCGCACAGCGCTTCACGGCCTGGGAGGAGAAGAACGCGGCGATCCTGGGCCGGGCACGCACGACCCTGGACGAGATCCAGGGCTCGGAGATGTTCGACCTGGCCAACCTGTCGGTGGCGATGCGCACGATGAGGACACTGCTGCGCACGCATTCGTAGTCCCTACGCATTCGTAGCCCCTACGACTTCGTAGTCCGACTTCGTAGTTCCTACGACAACGAGGGCGCCCCGGGCCGTGATGGCTCGGGGCGCCCTCGTTCGCCGACTGGTGACGCTGGTGCTAGTTGGCCTTGGGCTTGTCGGCACCGCCCGTGAAGGCCTCGTACGCCTCCAGGACCTCTTCCGTCGGCCCGTCCATCCGCAGCTCGCCGCGCTCCAGCCACAGCACGCGGTCGCAGGTGTCGCGGATCGACTTGTTGTTGTGGCTGACGAGGAAGACCGTGCCCGCGTGCTTCCGCAGCTCGCGGATCCGCTCCTCGGAGCGCCGCTGGAACGACCGGTCGCCCGTCGCCAGCGCCTCGTCGATCAGGAGTACGTCGTGGTCCTTGGCGGCGGCGATGGAGAAACGCAGCCGGGCGCCCATGCCGGAGGAGTACGTCCGCATGGGGAGGGTGATGAAGTCGCCCTTCTCGTTGATCCCGGAGAAGTCGACGATGTCCTGGTAGCGCTCCTTGATCTGCTCCCGGGACATGCCCATGGCGAGGCCGCCGAGATAGACGTTGCGCTCGCCGGTCAGATCGCCCATCAGGGCCGCGTTGACGCCGAGGAGGGAGGGCTGGCCGTGGGTGTAGATGCGGCCGTTCTCCACCGGGAGCAGGCCCGCGACCGCCTTGAGCAGCGTGGACTTGCCGGAACCGTTGGTGCCGATCAGGCCGACCGCCTCGCCCTTGTAGGCGACGAAGGACACCTTCTTGACCGCGTGCACGGTGCGCACGCCCGAGGCCTTCTCGCTCTGCTTGCGGCGCATCATGCGGTTGAGGGCGGCGGTCGCGGTGCCGCGTCCGGCGCCGGTTCCGTTGACCCGGTAGATGATGTCGACGCCGTCGCAGACGACGGTGGGGATCGTACTGTCCGCGGCCACGGGGGTCCGCTCGGTGCTGTACTCGATGGTCTGCTCAGCCACGGCCGTACGTCTCCTCAGCCTTCCAGAAGTAGATGAAGCCGCCGACGCCGGCGATCAGTGCCCAGCCGGTCGCGGCAGGCCACACGTGCGGGGGGAGCTGGCTGGAGTGGAAGCTGTCGATCAGCGCGTACCGCATGAGGTCGATGTAGACGGCCGCCGGGTTGGTCTCCAGGGCGAGCGTCACGAAGTGCGGCAGGTGGTCCTTGCTGGTCAGCTTGTCGATGCTCCACATGACACCGGAGACGTACATCCAGGTGCGCAGGATGAACGGCATCAGCTGCGCGATGTCCGGCGTCTTCGCCCCCATCCGGGCCATGATCATCGAGACGCCCGCGTTGAACGTGAACTGCAGCACCAGTACCGGGATCGCCAGCACCCAGGAGAAGCTGATCGGTACACCGAAGCAGAGCAGGATCACGACCAGGGCGGCCATCGAGAACAACAGCTGCTGGAGCTGCTGCAACGCGAACGAGATCGGCAGCGCGGCCCGCGGGAAGTGCAGGGCCCGTACGAGGCCGAGGTTGCCGGAGATCGCCCGGGTGCCCGCCATGATCGAGCTCTGCGTGAACGTCCAGATGAACACGCCCGTCACCAGGAACGGGATGTAGTCCGGCACGCCGCGCTTGGTGCCCAGCAGGATGCCGAAGATGAAGTAGTACACCGCCGCGTTCAACAGCGGTGTCATCACCTGCCAGATCTGGCCCAGCTTCGCCTGGCTGTACTGCGCGGTCAGCTTGGCGGTGGCGAACGCGGTGATGAAGTGGCGTCGCTCCCACAACTGGCGGACATACTCGGCCAGGGAGGGGCGGGCGCCACTGACCGTGAGGCCGTGGCGTGCGGCGAGCGCCGCGAGGTCGTCTTCGTCGGCCGGGGCCGGCGAATGGGGCGGTGTGTGGAGGACCTGGCTCACATCCGCTGCTTTCGCTCGGGGGGAGGGGGTGCGTGCGTCCGGCTGCCGTGTCCCGTTGCCCGGCGTTTCCTTACGCTTCTCTTTACGTTCTCTTACGTCGGGACGGGACCGTATCGTCGCAACGTGAGCGTAGGCCGATTCGGCGTCGGAACGCAACCGTTTCGTCGTGACGGATGTGATGGGGCCGTTAGGTTTGGGTCGGGACGGGGCTGTTGCGTCGTTACGCTCTGGGTGGGGGTGGTGTGCGGACGGGATGGGACGTGACGTGACGGGACGGTCGCGTCGTGCGGACGGACCCGTTGCGTCGTGCGGACGCTGCGGGAGCGTCGCGAGGACGGCACCGGTCCGTCGCGAGGACGGCGCCGGTCCGTCGCGGCGACGAGCCGGTTGCGTCGCGACGAGCCGCCCCCGTCCGCGCTGCGGCGCGACCGTTTCGTCGCAACGCGGCCCCCGCCCCGCGTGCCCCCTGCGCCACGCGCACCCCGCGTCGGAACGCAACCGTTTCGTCGCAACGCCCCTATGCTTGGACTATGACGACAAACGCCGACGAGCCCCAGACACGTCAGCGCCGCCGCACCCCCGCAGGGGCGGCCGTACTCCGCGAGGATGTGACCGAAGCCATTCGGGGAGCGGTCTTCGAGGAGCTGGCGGCGGTCGGGTATGCCCGGATGTCGATCGAGGGGATCGCGCGTCGCGCCGGGGTGGGCAAGACGGCGGTGTACCGCCGGTGGCGTTCGAAGCTGCACCTGGTGCTGGACGTCGTGTCGGCGATCGCGGTGATGGGGCTGCCGACGCCGGACACCGGTTCGCTGGAGGGTGACCTTCGGATGCTGTACGAGGTGACGTCACGGGCCCTGCGCCACCCCGTGGCCTCGCAGATCATCCCGGACCTTCAGGCGGAGGCGGCCCGCAACCCGGAGATCGCCGACGCCATGCAGAAGGCGTTGCGCGAGGGCCAGGAGGGGGTGGCCAGCAAGATCCTGGCGGCGGCGGAACGGCGTGGTGAGATCCGCCCCGGCATGGACGAGGACCTGGCCCTGGACCTGATCTCCGGCCCCCTGTACTGGCGTGCCGTGGTGATCCGCAGCCCGAAGCTGCCGAAGGGATACCTGGGGGCGCTCGCCCGGGCGACCACGGAGGGGCTCAAGGCGCTGTAGGGCTGGGGCCCGTCCGGTGATCATGCCGCAGTCGCGCGGGGCCCGGCGCACGCATCTGCGGAGCTGCCGTCGGCCGCAGACGCTCCACCTCGCCCCCGCCTCGCAGTCGCACGCGCTGAGCCCCGCTCACTAGCGCTGATCGGGCGCCGCCGCTTTCCCGCGACCTGATCCGCTGGACAGGATCTAGCCCCGCCGCCGGCCCAACCGCCGTGCCAGTGCGCCGAGTTCAGCAACCCGCAGCACCCCCGCCCTCGCCTCGCCGCCGTACGCAACGCGCCCCGCCCACCAGCGCTGATCAGTCGCCGCCTCATCCCCGCGACCCGTCCGCCGCACAGGCCCTAGCCCCGCGCCTTCTCCAACCCCCGCGCCAGTTCCCCGAGTTCAGCGGCCCCCAGCACCCGCCCACCGAACCCCGGCAGGGGTACATGCAGGGCCTCGGTCCAGCGTTCAGGGATCGCCGCGCTGCCGTACACCGCCCCCGCGAGGCCGCCCGTCACGGCGGCGACGGTGTCCGTGTCGCCGCCGAGGTCGATGGCGGCGCGCAGGGCGTTCTCGTAGGAGGACGTGGTTCGTAGGGCCCAGAGGGCGGAGGCGAGGCAGGGCCAGACGGCGCCGTTGAACTCCGTCGCGAGGTCGGGGTGCCAGTCGGGGGAGAGGGCGACGGCGTAGCGCTCGCGGTGGTCGGGGTGGACGGATCGGAGTGTCTCCTCGACGGCGTCGAGGGGGTCGTCGCCGGCCAGGGCGATGCGGGTCAACTCGTGGAAGACGGCGGTGCCTTCCCATGCGGCGCGGTCTCCGTGAGTGAGCGCGGCGATGCGGCGGGCGGCGTCCATCGTGGCGTCGCGTCCCTCGCGCGCGAAGTACACGGCGGAGGGAGCGGCGCGCATCAACGAGCCGTTCCCGGCGCCCCGTTGGCTTGTCCGGAAGTGCAGGGCGGCGGCCAGGTCCCAGGGGTCGCCGCTGGTCAGCACGGCCTCGGTCTGCAGGCCGATGTCCTTCGGTTCGGAGGCCGCCCACTGCCTGAACCGCCTGAACACGTCGGGGAGTTGGAGGCCCCCGCATTCCATCAGCGACTCCGCGACCAGTACCGCCATCTGCGTGTCGTCGGTGGCCTCGCCCGGGTCCCAGCCGCCGCCCCCGCACATCTCGCCGCCGTGACCCGGCGCCGGAAACCGGGCTGAGAAGGCGCCTTCGGGCCCGAACTCGAAGGGCGCGCCGAGAGCGTCGCCGACGGCGGAGCCGAGGACGGCGCCTACGGCGCGTTCCACTCTTGAGCAACTGCCCATCAGATCCCGGCCCTTCAGGACCGTGCGGCCCCAGGGTGCAACCGCACCCAGCCCTCCCACGCCGACGAGATCATGTCCTGGACGTCGAGCTTGGCCTTCCAGCCCAGTTCGGTGGCGATGCGGTCGGCGGAGGCGACGACGCGGGCCGGGTCTCCGGGGCGGCGCGGGTGGACGGTCGGGGGGCGGTCGTAGCCGGTGATCGCGTTGATGTGGTCGATCATCTCGCGGACCGAAACGCCTTCCCCGCGGCCGATGTTGAGGGTGAGGGCGCGGCCAGGGGAGGCCTGGAGGGCGCGGGCCGCGGCGACGTGGGCCTCGGCCAGGTCCACGACGTGGATGTAGTCGCGGACGCAGGTGCCGTCCGGGGTGACGTAGTCGTCGCCGAAGATGCGCGGGGGCGCGTTCTCGGTGAGCTTCTCGAAGACCATGGGGACGATGTTGAAGACGCCGACGTCGGCGAGTTCGGGGGCGGCGGCTCCGGCCACGTTGAAGTAGCGCAGGGAGGCTGTGGAGAGGCCGGTCGCCCGGCCTGTCGCGCGGACCAGCCACTCACCGGCGAGCTTGGTCTCGCCGTAGGGCGACATGGGCAGGCACGGCGTCTCCTCGGTCACCAGCTCCACGTCCGGCATGCCGTAGACGGCGGCCGAGGACGAGAACACGAAGGACGGGACGCCGGCCGTGGTGACCGCCTCCAGGAGGACGCGCAGGCCCTCGACGTTCTCCCGGTAGTAGTGCAACGGCAGGTCCACCGACTCGCCGACCTGCTTCTTCGCCGCCAGATGGACGACTCCGGTGACGTCCTGGTCGGCGAGGGTGCGGGCCACCCGTTCCGCGTCCAGGGTCGAGCCCACCACCAGGGGCACACCGTCGGGCACGCGTTCGGCGATACCGGTGGACAGGTCGTCGTAGACGACCGCCTGTTCGCCCGCCTCGGTCATCGCCCTCACGACGTGCGCCCCGATGTATCCGGCGCCGCCGGTGATCAGCCAGGTCATGTGCGGCCGTCCCCTCCCTCGCTCGATGTCACGCGCTTGCGTCCTCAGTCAATCAGGCGCCGGAGTGTGCCGCGGACAGCTGCTCGGACTCCCCGTACGGGGAGGAGGGCCGCACGCGCGTGTGCGTCGTCGCGGGGAGCGGCCTCGACGACCGCCACAGGCGGACGAAGGAGAGGACGGCCGTGGCGGCCAGCAGACCGTTGCGTACGGCCATCAGGGCGCAGCCCGTCCAGGTGCTGTGGATGACGTCGTCGTACAGGACGGGGAACTCGACGGCGCTGACCGCGGTGGCCGCCGCGATCAGCCAGGCCACCGGGCGTTGAGTGGTGTGCCGTGAGGTCAGGCAGACGGCGGCCAGGCCGAGCAGCCAGATCATGTACTGGGGGCTGATCACCCGGCTGGTCACGGTGAACAGCAGGACGGCGCTCAGCGCGGCGTCGTACGGCGTCGCGGCGGTCCAGCGGCGGGCCCGGAGCCGCCACAGGAGCAGCAGCGCGAAGGCGACCGCCGTGAGCGCGAGGGAGGCGTCGGCGACGGCGGAGACATACGGTCCCGTGAACTCCATCGCGCCGTACCGGTAGCGCACCCGGCCCGGCCAGCCGGCGTGGGTCGCCAGGCCGAGGGCCGTGCCACCGAGTGACTCGATCTGTACGCCCCGGCCGCCCTGTTGGCGCAAGAAGGCGAAAGGATTGTTGAACAAGGCCACGAGCATCATGAGCGACAAGGCCCCCGTCCCCACCGCCCACGACCACACCGACCGCGTCGCCCGCCCCCTCGGCATCCCCAGCAGCACCAGTCCCGGCCACACCTTCACCAACGCGCCCAGCGCCGCGAACGTGCCGCACGCACGCGTGGAGCGCGACAACGTCAACAGGGAGATGACGGCGAACGCCGTGACCTGCACGTCGTAGCGGACGAACGGGATGTGCAGGAGGAGGGGGAGGCCGCAGATCCAGTACGCGGCGCCGCGCAGGCCGTGCCCGGGACGGGCGCCCGCGCGGACCAGGGTCAGGGTGATCAGGGCGTCGGTGGCGAGGGTGAGGGCGACGAACGCCTGGAAGTACGTCAGGCCCGGCAGCAGCGCGGGGGCCAGCAGGACGGGGCCGGCGCCCGGCGGGTACTGCCACATCGGGTCGTGCGCCGGGAACGCGCCGTGCGACAGGACGCCGTACCAGTGGTGGTACAGCTCCCACACCTCCCGCGCGACCTCGCCCCCGCCGAGCAGCGGGAGGCCGCCGAGGGCGAGGAGGAGCAGCATGCCCGCGCGGGTGGCGAGCCAGGCGAGGGTGAGGGCGAGGCGGCGGTGTCCGCGGACGGCGTTCATCATCGCGGATCGTAAGCCGGGTGAATGCCGCAGGAATGCTGATACACCGTCAATCGACGGTAAGAGCTTGCCAACAGTACAAAATCAGCCAGGTGGACAGCCAAGGTGAGGGTGAGTACGGGCGTGCGCGGTGGACGCGCGCGGAGGTCGTGGCCGTGGTCGTGCCGGTGGCCGTCATGCTCGCGCTGGGGCTGTGGGGCCTCGATCGCGGCGGCATGTGGGGCGACGAGGCCGTCACCTTCCTGGTCGGGCGGCGCACGGTGCCGCAGATCTGGCGGCTGCTGCACGGTGTGGACGCGGTGCACGGCCTGTACTACCTCCTCATGCACGCCGTCCTCGCCGTCCACCCCGGCGAGGTGGCCCTCCGCCTGCCGTCCGTCTGCGGAGCCGCCGCGACGGCGGGCCTGGTCGCGGCCCTCGGCACACGCCTGGCCCGCCCCCGCGTCGGCCTCTGGGCCGGCCTGCTCTACGCGATCACCCCGCTGATCGGCCACTACGCCCAGGAGGGCCGTTCCTACGCCCTCGTCGCGGCCGGCGTGGCGGGCGCGACGCTGCTCCTGGTGCGGGCCCTCGACGGACGGTCGTGGTGGCCGTACGGCGCTGTCCTCGCCGTGACCTTTCTGCTGCACGAGTTCGCGGTCCTGGTGCTCTGCGCGCACGCGCTGACACTGGCGGCGGCGCGGGTGCCCAGGGCGGTGTGGGCCGGCTGGACCCGTGCGGCGGGGGTGGCGGTGGCCGTCCTGCTGCCCCTGGCCTGGGTGTCCCAGCGGCAGTCCGGCCAGGTGGCCTGGCTGAGGGTGCCGGACCGGGACACGACGGAGCGGCTGGCCCGGGAGTTCCTCGCCGTCACCCCGACCGGGGTCGTCCTGTGGACCTCGGTCCTGCTGATCCTGGTGGGACTCGGCACACGGCGGCTCGCGTCGGTCGCGCTGCCGTTGCTGGTGGTGCCGCCGGTGATCCTGCTGACGGTGTCGCAGTTCCGGCCGCTGTTCCACGAGCGGTATGTGCTCTACGCGCTCGCGGGGGCGCCGCTGCTGGTGGCGGCGGGGGCGGACCGCCTGCTGGAGCTGGCGGGCCGACTGCGACCCGGCGCTCTCCCACGACCGGAAGCCGACCGTGCGCGGGCCCGAGCGGCCGAGGCGGCCGGTGCTGAGAGTCGCCCCCAGTTGGTCGGCGCGCGGGCCTCCAGCGGTCACCGCGTCGGAGCCGGAGCCGGAGCCGGAACTGGAGTCGGAGTCGGAGCCGGAGCTGGAGTCGGAGTCGGAGCCGGAGCTGGAGTCGAATCTCCAAGACGCCTTCCACTGACCGGAGTTGACCGCACACCCGGATCCACCGCCCCCGCATCACCGGAAGCCCACCGCACCCCCTCCCACCTCACTCGCCACCCCCTCCACCGCACCCCCCTCCACCGCACCCCCCTCATCACCCTCGCCGGCATCCTCGCCGTAACCGTCCCCTTCCTTCACGGTCTCCCCGCCTACCGGAACGACCGTGACGCGGCCCGCCGCCCCGAGAACCTCGCCGCCATCTCCGCGATTGCCGGTCGTGAGCTGCGGCCCGGTGACCCCGTGCTGTTCCTGCCGTCGTTCTGGCGGGTGACGACGTCCGCGTATCCGGGACCGTTCGTCGGTGCGCGGGACCTGGCGCTGGCGGAGCCGGGGGCCGGGTCCGGGACGTTGAGCGGGCGGGAGGTGGCGCCGAGGGAGTTGCGGGCGCGGCTCGCCGGGGTGGACCGGGTGTGGATCGTCGCGCAGTCGAATCTGCTGCCGTCCAGGTGGGTGCCCGGTGACCCCACCGACCGGGTCAAACTCGACGTCGTGGACGGGGAGTTCGCGCGTGGGCGGGAGTATGTGAGCGGACGCGTGAAGCTCGCCCTCTACATCCGCCGGATGCCACCGGGGTCGGTGGACCCGGTGTCGTCTACGGCTGCTCCAGCGTCGCCGCGTCCAGCGCGCCGGTGAGTTCGTCGAGGCGTTCGCGCAGGGCGCGGATCTCCTCGACGTCGAAGCCGGTCGCGCCCACGATGCGGCGCGGTACCTCAAGGGCGCGCTCGCGCAGGGCGACGCCCTCGTCGGTGAGCCGTACCTCCACCGAGCGCTCGTCGCGGGCGCTGCGCTCACGCCGTACCAGACCGGCCGTCTCCAGCCGCTTGAGCAGCGGGGACAGGGTGCCGGAGTCCAGTCGCAGGTGTTCGCCGAGCTTCTTGACGGGCAGCTCGCCGTGCTCCCACAGCACCAGCATCACCAGGTACTGCGGGTACGTGAGCCCGAGGTCCTTGAGGATCACGCGGTAGACACCGCCGAACGCGCGGGACGCGGCGTTCAGGGAGAAGCAGATCTGCTGGTCGAGGCGGAGCCAGTCGGTGGTGGGAGTGGTGGTCATGGTTCCAGGATAGCGCCAGCGAGCCATTTAGTTGTGGGCAATTGAATTGTGTGCTCTAATTATCGCCGTGAGGCGGCCCGGACCCCCGGGCCGGGCACCTCCGTCAAGACTTCCGAAGTTCCGTAAGTTCCGTAAGTTCCGAGAGGGATGGTTTCCATGGACGCGATCTACACCGCCGTAGCCACCGCCACCCACGGCCGTGACGGCCGCGCGGTCAGCAACGACGGCAAGATCGACCTTCAGCTCGGCATTCCGGTGGAGATGGGCGGCAACGGCCAGGGCACCAACCCCGAGCAGCTCTTCGCCGCCGGTTACGCCGCCTGTTTCGGCAGCGCCCTCGGCCTCGTCGGCCGGCAGGCGAAGGTCGACGTGACCGACGCCGCCGTGACCGCCGAGGTCGGCATCGGCAAGCAGGGCGAGGGCTTCGGCCTCAAGGTGACCCTGCGCGTCGAGCTGCCCGACACCCTGGACGAGGCGACCGGCCGCAAGCTGGTCGAGACCGCCCACCAGGTCTGCCCCTACTCGAACGCGACCCGCGGCAACATAGAGGTCGACCTCGTCATCGAGTAGTCACCTCACCGCATCGAGTGAGCCTGCCCGTCGAGCTCCTGCCCTTGCGCCTGGACCGGCACCGGCACGACCGCCTTCGCGCGGACGACGGTCTCCAGGAGCAACGGCACCCCGACCGCCGGCAGCAGCCACACCAGCACGATCAACCGCCCGCCCCACACACTGATGTCGGGGTGGGCGGCCTGCGTGAGGATGCCGGTGAACGCGGCCCCGATCAGGAACACCCCGAACACCGGCCGCCGCAGCGCACCCCACGCACCGGCGCCCAACGCCGCCACGAGCACCGGCTGCCACAACTGCTGCCGCGTCCACTCCAGCCAGAAGTCCGCCTCCAGGTGCAGGAATTCGGGCCACAGCCGGGTGCGGTCGGGGTAGGCGTAGTGATCGGTGAGCAGGTCCTGGAGGCTGTCGGTCTGCGACGGGTAGTGCAGAAGACTCGCCAGCAACAGCGTTCCTACGGCGGCCGCCCCGCCGAGCGCGGCGACCGCCCACCACGCCCGCCGACGCCGTCTTACGGCGACCAGGGCGCCCGCACCGGCCAGGCACAGCCCGAGGAACAGGGCCTGCGAGTGCTTGACCGTGAAGAGCAGGAGCAAGGAGCCGCCGATCAGGGCGAGTCCGGCGCGTGTACGGCGTCCCTGTGACACCAGCGCGCAGCCCCACACCGCCGCCAGGGTCAGCGCCATCATCAGGCCCTCGGTCATGGGGCGCATCGCGGTCGTCCCGCACGGCAGGACGTAGTAGAGGGCCTGCCCGGTCAGCGCGAGCGGGACCGACACGGACAGGGTGCGCAAGATCAGGAACGCGAGGATGCCGCCCGCGACGGTGAGGACGACACTCGCCGACCACAGCCCCCAGACCGGGCCGAGCAGCGTGACGAACGGCACCAGGAACACCGGGTATCCGGGCCGCACTTCGAAGATCCGCATGAACCGCTCGGACATGAACGGCGTGATGAACCCGCCCTTGTTCCCGGCCCGTTGCTGCGCCTCCACCACCCGCCACTGGGCGGCCCGGCACTTCTTCGCGACCCGCGCCGCCGGGTCCTTGCCGTGGAAGTTCCGCACGTTCACGGACTGGTTGCGCCGCGCGGTCTCCCCCTTGCTCGCGCAGTAGTAGTCGATGGTGACGGTCGCCGCCTCGCGCTTGCTCTCACCGCGCAGACTCAGCGCGTACGACAGGTAGTTCTTGGTGTCGGGGGTGTCCCGCCCGGTGACGTTGGCGAGTTGGAGCACCGCGAACACGGCGGCCAGCACCAGCACCCACGTACGGGGCCTCATGAGGACGCCAACTGGTCGTGACCGGCGGCGGGGGAGGGGACCCGCGCGGCGGATCCGGGTTCCGGCCGCCAGTTGTCCTCGCCGAGCAACAATGTGCGTACGACCCTCTCGGCGGCCCTCCCGTCGTCGAACTCGCAGTAGCGCGACCGGAATCCGGCCCGCAGCCGCGCCGCGTCCTCGTCCCGCCAGGCGCCCGACGCGAACAGCCATGCCAACTCCCGGTAGGAACCCGACACATGACCCGGTGGCGCGGCGGTGACGTCGAAGTAGGTGCCCCTGCTGGCCTCGTACGCCTCTCGGTCGTCGGCGTGCAGAACGATCGGCCGGTCGAGGTTGGCGTAGTCGAACATCAGGGCCGAGTAGTCGGTGACCAGCGCGTCCGAGGCCAGCATGACGTCCTCCACGGACGGTTCGTCGGTCGCGTCGACCAGGACACCGCGCCGGTGCAGGTCCGCGAGGCCGAGGCCGCGCGCGGGACCGGTCGCGAGGGACGGGTGCAGGCGTACGACGAGGGTGTGCTCCGGGCCGAGGTCCTCGGCGAACCGGGCCAGGTCGAGACGGTCGACGTGTCCGCCCCGGATGTACTCGCGGCGGGTCGGCGCGTACAGCACGACCGTGTGCCCGGCGGGGATGCCCAGTCGCTCCCGAACTTCCGCCCCCGCTCCCGGTGTTGCTCCGACCAGGACGTCGTTGCGCGGGCTGCCCGTCCGCGCCGAGGTGAAGTGACAGGGATACGCCCGCTCCCACACCAGTTCCGAGTGCCGGTTGGCGACCAGGCTGTGGTCCCAGCGGTCGGCGCGGCGCAGCATCTGCGGGACGTCGACGCCGTACCGGGCGCCGGGCTTGTCCAGCAGGTCGGACGCCATGTACTTGAGCGGGGTGCCCTGGTGGGTGTGGATGTGGACGCTGCCGGGGCGCTTGGTGAGGGTGCCGGGCCAATTGACGTTGTTGACGAAGTACTTGGCGCGCGCGGTGAGTTGGTGGTACCGCGGGGTGTCGAGGAGGACGTGTTCGACGTCCGGTGGCAGCAGCGCGGCCTGTTCGGCGTCGCGGACCACCCACACGCCCCTCAGGTGCGGGGCGATCTCCTTCGCCTTGTGGTAGACGGCGGCCGGGTCGCCGAGGACCCCGAGATGCGAAAAGGCCGAGTAGACAACGAGGTTGGGATCCAGCGACCGGCGGGCGTGCAGCGCGGCCCAGCCGCCCTTGACCCGCCCCGCCGCCGACTTGCGTGCTTGCAGCGCCCGTCCTTCGAGCAGCCGACCGGCCCGGCCCGACTGCCGCTTGACGCGGTACAGCGTGTAACTGCCCTCCAGGGCACGGACTTCGGCGTCCACGGGCACGCCCGCGGGCTTGTGCTTGGCGAACAGTTCGGCCGTACGGCGGAAGAACTCGGCCTTGTCGGAGGGGGGCAGCCGGTCCGGCTTGCCGAGGATGTCGAGACAGTGCTCGCCCATCTTGCGGTGCAGGTAGGGCCGCCAACTCGCCAGCTCGGGGCGGGAGTCGACGAACGCGAAGACCCGCTCGTACTGGTCGTGGATGTCGAAGTGCTTGCGACTGGTGGTGGAGAGGATGTTGCCCTGCCGCCGCTGCCGGTAGTTGAGGCAGATCCGGTCCAGGGTGGCGATCCGCTCGGCGCTGAGCAGCACCGGGAACGTCCAGGGTGTGTCCTCGTAGTAGCCCGGGGGGAACTCGAAGGCGTGCTTCTGCACGAACTCGCGGCGGTACACCTTGTTCCACACGACCATCAACAGGTCCAGGATCTCCGGGTGTTCGGCGACCGTGAAGGTGTCGTCGACCTCGGTGAGGACGTGCGCCAGGACGTTGCGCCGGGTGCCGCCCCACCAGTAGGTGCGCGCGTAGTCGAAGACCAGGACGTCCGGGTCACCGGTCGCGTCGATCCGGTCGGCCATCGCGCGCAGGGCGCCCGGGGTGAGGGTGTCGTCGCTGTCGAGGAAGAACAGGAAGTCGCCGGTGGCCAGGGGCAGTCCGGCGTTGCGGGCGCGGCCGAGGCCCACGTTCTCCGGCAGGTGCAGCACGCTCACGCGCGGGTCGCGGGCCGCGTACTCGTCGAGGATCGCGCCGCAGCCGTCCGGCGAGCGGTCGTCAACGGCGATCACCTCGATGTCCCGGTAGGACTGCTCCAGGACCGAGTCGAGGCACTCGCGCAGAAAGCCCTGCACCTTGAAAACGGGGACGATGACGCTGAAGCGGGGCACTTCGGGTTCAGCTCCTTACGAGGGTGGCGGCGGGGGCCGGGACGCGCTCCGCGAGCGGGACCACGGGCGGGATCGCCTCCGGCGGCTCACCGAGGAACACCCGGCGTACGACCCGCTCGGCGGCCAGTCCGTCGTCGAACTCGCAGAAGCGGGACCGGAATTCGGCCCGCAGCGCGGTGGAAGCGGCTCCCGCGTACGAGCCGTCGCGGAACACCTGGGCCAGTTCCTCGGGCGTGCGGGCGACCGGGCCGGGCGGAGACTCCATGAGGTCGAAGTAGACGCCCCGCGTCTCCCGGTAGACGTCCCAGTCGTCGGCGTACACGACGATCGGCCGGTCGAGGTTGGCGTAGTCGAACATGATCGAGGAGTAGTCCGTGACCAGCGCGTCGGCTGCCAGGCACACGTCCTCGGAGGAGCGGTGCCCGGTCACGTCGATGATCCGGCCGCTGCTCCTCGCCCGTCCCTGGTCGTAGAAGTAGTGGGCGCGCAGCAGCACCACCACGTCATCGCCGGCCGCCGCGCAGAAGGCCTCCAGGTCGAGGCCGGTGTCGAAACCGGTTTGGTAGTCGCGGTGGGTGGGCGCGTACAGGACGGCCGTCTTGCCCTCCGGAACACCCAACTCCCGTCGGATGCGGGACACTTCGTCGGCGGTCGCCGTGTAGTAGACGTCGTTGCGCGGATAGCCGTACTCCAACGCCTCGTACTGGCCCGGGAAGGCGCGCTCCCACATCTGGGTGGAGTGCCGGTTCGAGGAGATGTTGTAGTCCCAACGGTCCACCCGGCCCAGCAACTTGGCGAAGCTGCCGGTCGCGGCGGCCACCACCGGGTACGTGGACTGGTCGACGCCCATCTTCTTCAGCGGGGTCCCGTGCTGGGTCTGGACGTGCACGCTCCCGGGCCGTTTGACGACGCCCTCCGCGAAGTTGGCGTTGTTCACCAGGTACTTGGCGCGAGCGAGCACCTCCCAGTACTTCCGGCTGCCGATGACGGCGTGCTCGACGCCCTTCGGTACGGCGTCCACCGCGTCCGGCTCGACCAGGAACACCGAGCGGATGTGCGGGGCGAGTTCGGCCGCCTTGGCGTGGATCGCGGCCGGGCTGCACGCGTAACCCCGGCCCCAATAGGCGCAGTAGACAGCCAGGTTGGGGTCGAGCGGACGGCGCAGGTCGCGGGCGTAGCGCAGCCGGGTGCGAAGCATCCGGGGACGGGGGACCCGCTCGGCGGCCTCCGAGGCCGACCGGTTGGCGCCGCGCAGGGCCCGGAACGCGGAGTACGCCCCCGACGCCAGCAGCCGGTGCTGCACTCCCAGACTCCCGCCCGGCGTGCGGAAACCGGCGGGCCGGTGCGCGCGGTACAGCCGACCGGCCCGGCGGAAGAAGGCGCGGTGACCGGAGGGGAGGCGCTCGGGCCGGGAAGCCGTCTTCAGTACGACCGCGAAGAGCTGCTCGAAGAGCGCGTGCAGGCGCTCTGGAGCCAGGTCGTGGGCCGCGCCGAGCACCAGGTCGACCTGGTCGAGGAGTTGGTGGTGGTGCGCGCCCGGCAGGTTGAGCCGGCTGCCCTGCCTGCGCAGCAGATGCCGTACGACCACCGAGCGCAGCACCGCGACCCGCTCGGCGGCGACGGTGACCAGGCCGCCCCAGCCGAGGTCCGTGAACGGGCCCTCGGGGAAATCGAGTTGGTGTTCGTTGAGGAAGGCGCGGCGGTAGGCCGCGCTCCACGCCGGGAGCTGAATGCCCGTCAACTGCGGTGCCTGTGCGGGGGAGAAGGCACCGGCCGGGGTCTTCGCCAGCAGCGGAGCGGCCGGGTTGGTGGGCTCGCCCTCCCACCACGGGGTCCGCTCGTGCTCGAAGTACAGGACGTCGACGTCGACTTCGGTGTCGCCCGTCTCCGCCAGCCGGGCGTCCAGCGCGGCCAGTGCACCTGGGGCGAGCGTGTCGTCGCCGTCCAGGAACAGGACGTAGCTGCCGGTCGCCGCCCGCAGGCCGGTGTTGCGGGCGCCGCTCAGACCGGCGGACGGTGGTGAGTGCACCGGGGCCACCCGGGAGTCCCGCCCGGCGTGACCGGCGGCGACGTCGGCGGCCGGGGAGCCGGGGGCGTCACAGACCGGGATCAGCTCGAAGTCGCCGTAGGACTGCGCGAGGACCGAGTCCAGGGCCTGGGACAGCCGGCCGGCCACTCCGTGGGACGGGACGATGATGCTGAAGCGGGGCATTCTGCTCTTTCTCCAGTGGTCCGGATCAACTCCGGTTCAGATCCGGTTCAGTGCGCGCGACGGCCGGGCCGCCCGTGCGGACGCCAGGTGGACGGCCGGGTCGGTGTCGGCCGGGAGGGGCTTGAGGGCATGCGAACTCCCCGGTGTGGGAACGGCGTTCAGAGGCGGTCGGTGATCGGCAGGGATGTCGTGGGCTGCGGCACGGTGGCGAGCGGGGAGCGGGTGAGGCTCGCGGCGGCCGAGGGGACTGGGTGCCGGTCGGCGAGCGGGACGACCGGCGGGAGGTCCGTTTCGCCCAACACCACATGGCGTACGACCCGTTCGGCGGCGCGACCGTCGTCGTAGGGGCAGAAGCGCTCGCGGAACGCGGCGCGGAGCTGTGCCGAGCGGGAGCCGCGCCAGTGGTCGGTGGCGAAGATGTCGATCAGTTCGTCCTCGCTGCGCGCGACCGCGCCCGGCGGGAAGGCCCGCAGGTCGAAGTAGGTGCCGCGAGCCGCCTCATAGGCCTCCCAGTCGTCGGCGTGGATGACGATCGGCCGGTCGAGGTTGGCGTAGTCGAACATCAGGGACGAGTAGTCGGTGACCAGGGCGTCCGAGGCCAGGCAGAGCGATTCGACGCTCGGGTGGTCGGTGACGTCGATGATCCGGCCGGAGGCGAGGATTTTCTCGACCGGACCCAGCGGGCCCCCGTGCCAGTAGTGGGCGCGGGCCAGTACGACGAAGCGCGGGCCGAGTCGGCGCAGCACGCGGTCGAGGTCGAGGTGGGCGCGCTGGGTGCGGCGGTAGTCGCGGTGGGTCGGGGCGTAGAGGAGGGCGATCGTGTCGGGCGGAATGCCGAGGGACTCGCGCAGCCGGGCGACATCGGCCGAAGTCGCCTGCTGGAACACGTCGTTGCGGGGATAGCCGTAGGCGAGCGTGGTGTAGCTGCCGGGGTAGACGCGCTCCCAGGTCAGGGTGGTGTGGCGGTTGGGGGACAGGACGTGGTCCCACTTGTCGACGCCCTTGAGGAGTTCGCCGAAGTCCATGTCCCGTGCGGCTGCCGGGCGTTCCTGGAGGTCGAGGCCCATGTGCTTGAGCGGGGTGCCGTGTTGGGTCTGGATCAGGGTCTGACCGGGGCGCTTGACCAGCCTGCGGTCGAAGTTGACGTTGTTGACGAGGTACTTGGAGCGGGCCAGCGCCGTCCAGTAGGCGGCGGTGTTCGGGCGCAGCCGGCGGGTGGCGGCCGGGATCGTGTGGTGGTGCTCGGGGCGGGCGATCCACGCGGTGCGGATGTGCGGGGCGTGGGTGCGGAACGCGGTCTCCAGCGCGCCCGGGTTGCAGCTGTGGCCGCGCCCCCAGTAGGCGGCGAACACCGCGCGATCCCGTAGTGGGAGCCGGAGTTGGACCCGGTAGTGCAGTTGGAGGACGGCCGCCCTGAGCGTGCGCAGCAGCTTGGTGGTGAGCTTGACCGCCCTGCGCCGCCAGCTCATCGCCCGCTGCACGGCCCGGAACGTGCGGTGCACGCCGAAGTGCACGAACGTGTGCCGCAGCCGGGTGCGCAGCGGGACCGCGGTGCCGGGAATGCGGTAACGCCGGTAGTGGGCGCGGGCCTTGCGCAGGAACTCGGCGCGGGTGCCGCGCGGCAGCCGGTCCGGCTTGGTGAACACCGTCGCCAGATGGTCGACCATGCGGCGGAACAACACCGGCCGCCACTGGGCGAGTTCGGGACGCGCGTCGACGAACGCGAAGACCCGGTCGTACTGGTCGAACACGTCGAAGTGCCGACGGCTGGTGGTGCCGAGGATGTTGCCCTGGCGTCGCTGGCGGTAGTGGACGCAGACCCGGTCGAGGGTCGCGATCGTCTCCGCCGCCATCAGCACCGGGTAGGTCCACGGGGTGTCCTCGTAGTAGCCGGGCGGGAAGGCGAAGCCCTCGCGCTCGACGAACTCCCGCCGGTACGCCTTGTTCCAGGCCACCATGATGACCCGGAGCAGCCCGGGGCGGTCCTCCAGCCGGAAGGGGGCCGGGCCCTGTTCGGTCAACTGGGCGGCCACCTTGTTGCGTTGGACCTCCCCCGACCAGTAGGTGCGGGCGTAGTCGAAGACCAGGACGTCCGGTTCGCCGGTCTCCTTGACGCGGTCGGCGATCGAGCGCAGCGCGTCGGGCGTGAGCGTGTCGTCGCTGTCGAGGAAGATCAGGTAGTCGCCGGTCGCCTGTTCCAGCCCGGCGTTGCGGGCGCGCCCGAGGCCCTGGTTCTCGGGGAGGTGGACGGCCCGTACGCGGGCGTCGCGGGCCGCGAACTCGTCGATGATCGCGCCGCAGGCGTCCGGCGAGCAGTCGTCGACCGCGATCAGCTCCAGATCGGGATACGACTGGGAGAGCACCGATTCCAGGCATTCGTGCAGATACGCCTGGACCATGTACGCGGGGACAATGACACTGAACCTGGGCAAGGGACATCCATGGGTCGGTCGGCGCGGGCGTTCTGCCCGGGAACGGCCGATGGAGTGACTTGGTTACGGCGCGTACGGCATACGGGGGACGCACGGTGAACAGAGAGGGGCGGGCCGATGACGGGCCCACCCCTCGAACTGCGTGCGGTTTATGACTATTTGACCGCGCCCGCCATCACTCCGGACACGAACTGCCGCTGGAACGCGAAGAACACGGCCAGCGGGATCACCATGGAGATGAACGCACCGGGTGCCAGCACGTCGATGTTGTTGCCGAACTGGCGTACCTGGGTCTGCAGTGCGACCGTGATCGGCTGGGTGCTCGACTTGGTGAACACCAGCGCGACCAGCATGTCGTTCCACACCCACAGGAACTGGAAGATGCCCAGGCTCGCGATCGCGGGCCCGCCGAGCGGCATCACGACGCGGGCGAACAGGCGCAGTTCACCGGCTCCGTCCAGGCGGGCCGCCTCCAGGAGTTCGCGGGGGATCTCCGCGAAGAAGTTCCGCAGCAGGAACACCGCGAACGGCAGCCCGTAGCCGACATGGAACAGGATCACCCCGAAGATGGTCCCGAACAGGCCGATCTTTCCGAAGAGTTCGGCGATCGGGATCAGCGCGACCTGCACCGGCACGACCAACAGGCTGACCACGCCCAGGAACCACCAGTCGCGGCCCGGGAACTCCATCCACGCGAACGCGTAGCCCGCGAGCGCGCCGATCACCACGACCAGGACCGTCGCCGGGACCGTGATCAGGACGGTGTTCCACAGCGAGTTGGTGATGTCGCTGTTCTCCAGAAGCGTCTTGTAGCTGTGGAAGGTGAGTTGAGAGGGCTGGCTGAAGACCTTCCACCAGCCGCTCGCGTTCATGTCCTCCGGCGAGCGCAGCGAGGACAGCAGCAGTCCGATCGTCGGCACCAGCCAGAACAGGCCGACGACGATCAGGAACACCCGGACCAGCCCGCCGCTCACCGCCCCCGCGAGCCGCCCGCCGAGCGACTCCCGCGCCTTGACGACCTCAACCGGCCCTGTCTGACCGAGACTTCCGGCATGGGTCGTCATCGCCGTACCTCCCGCCGCAGCCGCCGCACATTGAAGAGCATCACCGGAATCACCAGCAGCAGCAGGAACACCGAGATCGCGCTGGCGATACCGGGCTGGTCCTCCGAGAAGCCCTTCCGGTACAGCTCCAGGGCCAGCACGTTGGCGTCGTCCTGCGAGGAGCCGGGGGCGATGATGAAGACCAGGTCGAAGATCTTCAGCACATTGATCATCAGCGTGACGACGACGACCGCGAGCACCGGCGCCAGCAGCGGCACCGTGACTCTGCGGAACACCTGCCACTCGTTGGCGCCGTCGACCCGTGCCGCCTCCAGCAGTTCACGCGGTACCCCCGCGAGCCCGGCCGCGATCAGGACCATCGCGAACCCGGCCCACATCCACACGTACGAGCCGATGATGGCGGGCGTGACCAGCGACGGGCCCAGCCACTCCACACCGTTGTACGGCTGCTTGAAGTTGCCTGCGGGAAGCCGGAGTTGGGCCCCGTCGGCCTTGGCGGGCAGCGTGAAGGTGCCGTCGCCGGAGGCCTTGGTCGAGGCGACCACCTTGCCGCCCTTTACCGCCTCGATCCGCATCCCGCCGTAGCCCAGTTCGGACGGGTCGACCGCGCCGAGCTTTCCGACGCCCTTGCCGCGGGTGAAGTCCTGCCAGGTGGTGCCGGTGATCTTTCCGGGTTCCGCCTTCGCCGCCGCGGCCTTCTTCGCGCTGTCGGGCATCTGGTCGGGGGCGACCCCGACCAGCGGGAGCGTGACGGTCTGGCCGGTGTGCACCGTCGTACTGGTGATGAAGCCGCCGTGGTCGGCCTTGAGCGGCGACTCGCGGCCCGGGTGGGCGTTGGGGAACGCCGACGACGAGGCGAAAGTGTCGTGGATGCCGACCCAGACCGCGTTGGCGACCCCCTTGTGCGGGTCCTGGTCGTAGACGAGGCGGAAGATGATGCCGGCGGCCAGCATGGAGATCGCCATCGGCATGAAGACGACCAGCTTGAACGCCGTTCCCCAGCGCACCCGTTCTGTCAGCACCGCGAAGATCAGACCGAGGGCGGTGGCGACCGTCGGCGCGAACACCACCCAGATGACGTTGTTCTTCAGGGCGGTGCGGATGCCGTCGTCGGTGAACAGGGCCTTGTAGTTGTCGAATCCGGCGAAGCCGTCGCCGGCCTGGTTGCCGAAGCTGCGGACCAGCGAGTACCCGATCGGGTAGACCACGAGCGCGCCGAGCAGCACCAGGGCGGGCAGCAGGAACAGCACTGCCACGGTCCTGCGGGTGCCGGTCACGCTCTTGCGCGGGCGCGGGCGATGGGGGCCGGAGGCCCCGGGGGCCTCCGCCGCTGCCGATGCCATGCCGGGCTCAGCTCCCGCTCGCGTACGCCGCCGCCGCGTCCTTCTCCAACTGCGCCTGCGTGCCCGCGATGTCCGTCGGGTTCTTCAGGAAGTCCTGGAGGTCCTTCCACTCACCCTTGCCGGGGGTGCCGCCGAACGCCTGCGGGGCCTGGTCCGACATGTCGAAGCGGAAGTCGTCGCCCGAGGCGATCAGGGACTTGGCGATCTTCTGCTGCACCGCGTTCGGATACGCCGAGTCCGGCACGTTCTTGTTCGGGGACAGATAACCGCCGAGCTTCGCCTGGATCGTCGCCGCGTCCGGCGAGGCCAGGAACGTGGCCAGCGCCTGGGACGCCTTGGAGTCCTTCAGGATGACGGCCGCGTCGCCGCCGGAGACCACGGGCGCGCTGGAGCCCACCGCCGGGAACGGGAACACCTTCGCGTCGGTGCCCACCTTCGCCTTGGTCTCACCGATGTTGACCTGCACGAAGTCGCCCTCGTAGACCATGGCGGCCTTCGGCTGGTCCCCGCCCGTGAACGTCTGCGTCACGGACGCGGGGAACTCCGTCTGCAGCGCGCCGTTCTGACCGCCCGCGACATACGCCTTCTTGCCCCAGATCTGGGCGAGCGTGGTGAGGGCCTCCTTCACGGAGGGATCCGTCCACTTGATCTTGTGCTGGGCGAGCTGGTCGTACTTCTCCGGGCCCGCCTGCGACAGATACACGTTCTCGAACCAGTCGGTGAGCGGCCAGCCGTCCGCGCCCGCGACCGAGAACGGGGTGACCCCGGAGTCGTAGACCGTCTGCGCGGTGGACAGCAACTCCTGCCAGGTCTTGGGCTCCTTGGCGCCCGCGTTCTCGAAGACCTTGGCGTTGTACCAGATCAGCGACTTGTTGGCGGCCTTGTAGTACACGCCGTACTGCTTGCCGCCGACCTTGCCGATGTCCTGCCAGCCCTGCGAGTAGTTCTTCTGCAGTTCCTTGATCGCGTCGGCGCCGAGGGGCTTGGCCCACTTCTTGTCGACGGCCTGCTTGATGGCGCCGGGCTGCGGCAGCATCGCGATGTCCGGGGGCTGGCCGCCCGCGACCTTCGAGCCGAGGAAGTTGATGATCGGGTCCTGGGCGGGCACGAAGGTGACCTTGGCGCCCGTCCGCTTCTCGAACTCCGCCAGGACCGCCTTGAAGTTCTTCTGCTCGGCACCCGTCCACACGGCGGCCACTTCGAGGCTCGCGCCGTTCAGCTTGGGGAGGGTGACCGTGCCGGCGGTCTGGGAGGGACTGCTGGATGTGCTGTCGTCGCTCTTGTTGTCGCTGCCTCCGCAGGCGGTGAGCGAGAGCGTCAGCGCTCCCGCGGCGACAACCGCCGCTGTGCGTACGGTGGTGCGTGTCCGGTGTGTGCTGCTCGTGCTGCGCATCACTGCCCCGTTCTTCGTTCCTCGTCGAACGCTCGAACGCTTCCGTGCGCACTGGTCTACGCCCGGTACTTGAAGGCGGCAAGATGGCGTCCGCTGTCAAGACCGCGATCGTGATTGGGTCGTGACGTGGGGTTGCACGGGGAGCCGATTCACAGAAGCGACGGGACCTCCGCCGCCGACACCGAACGCGTGGCCCTCTCCAGGGCGCTGGCGAGGAGGGCCAGGTCCGTCGGTCCGTTGCCCAGTTCGCGGACCGGGCGGCGGGCCGGGGGGTCGCCCATGCGCTGCCACTCCAGCGGGACGACCGTGGGGCGCAGCGTCGCCGTACGCGGGATACGGCCCGTGACGCGACCGCCCTGGAAGGGGGTGGTCCGGCCGTCCGGGACGGTCAAGTGGCCGCGCCCCGGGGCCGGTTCGTCCGGACCCTGGGTCACCGGGTCGAGGGTGACGCGGAGCGTGGCGTGCCGGGCGGGTTCCGCTTCGGCGGTACGGGCCTCGACGGCGGCCGCCGCCACCAGGTGCACGCCGAGCCGCTCGCCCTCGCGGGCCACCGCCTCCAGCGCGCGTATCACCGAACCCGCGGCAGGGCGGCCCGGGGAGCCGAGCGGGGGTTTCACCAGTGCGTCCAGGTCGTCGACCACCACGACCAGCCGGGGCAACGGCGGTGCCGCCTCGGTCTGTTGACGAGCCGCCGCCGAGGGGCGCAGCCGGATCGTCGAACTGGGCGGGCTCTCCAGATCCCCGGCGCCGGACGCGCCGCGCTGGGCGATGATCCGGCCCGACACCTCGTGCCGCGAGTGCCACTCGGCGAAGCCGACCCGGCCCAGCAACTCGGCCCGCCGCTTCAGCTCCGCGCTCAGGGACTGCGCGAACTCCCGCATGCGCACAGGGTCGTTGGCGGTGAGATGGGTGGTGACATGCGGAACGTCCGTGCAGACCCGCAGGCCCTCGCCATGGCCGCCGCTCGCGCCGACACTGTCCCGGCCGTCGATCAGCACGATGCCGAGCCGGTCGGGGCGCTCGGCGGCGGCGAGCGAGGCGACCACCGCCCGCAGCAGCTCCGTACGGCCGCTGCCCGGCGGCCCTTCGATCAGCAGATGGGGTCCCTCGGTGGCGAGGTCCGCGTGGACCGGCCCGCGCGGTCCGGCTCCGAGCACCGCCCAGGCCCGCCCGCCGAGCGCCTCCTTGTCGTCGCCCGCGTCCGCCCAGCGCGCCAGCAGGGACGCCGGGGTGGCCCGGGCAAGGCCCAACTCGTCGAGTAGGCGCGCGGATTGGGGCAGTGGTGCCGACACGCGTGTGTGCCGCTCGCCGCCGGGACCGTCCGCCCGGAGTGGTGCCAGGGCCCGCGCGAACCGCTCGGCCCACGCGAGCGAGACGGCGTCCACCGCGGCGACGGTGCCATGGCCTACGGGACCTGGGCCCCCGGAGTCGCGGGCGACCCGCAGCAGCCGCAGCGCCGTGGCGACATCACCGCTGAGCAGGGCGACCGCGCCGCACTCCCGGAACGTCGGCGCCGCCGTGCACGCCGCCTCGTACGTCTCCGTCACCGGCGAGGCGGGCGAGGCCGGCTCCGTCTCGGCGAGGCACACGACATGGATACCGGCCCGGGGCCCGTCCTGCGCCAGCCGCGCCACCGCCTCGCGCACATCGGCCCCACCGGGATCACCGTCCACCACGAGCACGGTGTACGGCCCCACGAAACCGTCCGCCGGACCGTCACCGTCGTCGGCGCGGGCCCACGAAGGGCGGTGGGCGGAGCCGCGGACCGCATCGGCGGGCTCGGTGTCGGACGGGCGCTGCCGGGCGGCACCCGACGGGTCGGGGGTGCCGGACCGGTGGTGGTGGGCGTCGTCGCTGGTGCTGTACCTGGTGGCCGCACCTGACACGCCGTGCCGGTGTCGGTCCTCGCCCGCGTGCGGTGCGGAGTCGGTCCCCGACCGGCCGTCCGCCGAGCCGTGTTGTGCGGGGACGGGCGAGGGGGTCCCCGACTGCCCTTCCATGGAACCGCGTTGTGCGCCGATGCCCGGTGTGCGACGGCCGGAGGCGAAGGCGGTGCCGGGGACGACGTTCGGCCGGCCCGCGCCGCGCGTGTCCATGGCGTGGTCCTCCAGACGGCGGAGGAGCTCGTCGGTGCGGGCCGTGGCCTGTTCGCGGTCGTAGGCCAGGAGGAGACGGCAGTCCTGGCCGTGCCCGGGGCGCAGATGCGGCAGCCAGCCGAGCCAGGACCACTCGGCGGTGCGCTCGGCCACCGACCGCGCGCGGTCCGTGCTGATCAGCACGATCTCCAGGGCGTCCGGCGAGTGCAGGGCGGCGAGCTGGGCCACCACCGCGCGGGCCAGCCCCGAGAGCCGCGCGCGCGGACCGGCCAGGCCCAGTGCGCCGACCTCGCGGAGTCCGGAGGTCACCGGCACCGCGGGCAGCAGCGCCGAGCCGTCCGGGGTCGCCCGGTCCGCGGTGCCGAGCCGCACGGTGAGCGCCTCCGGGTGACCGGGGGCGCGCTCCCACAGGCGGGGCCCCGGGCCCAGGGCCGTCAGCAGCAGGGCCGCCGGGTCGGGCCAGGTGTCCGGTTGCTGGAGGACGACGGGCGGCGGCGACGCGCTCTCGTCGGTGCCCTCCTCGTCGTAGGCCTCGTAAGGGGCATCGGTGTCCTCGGCCGTCGGCTCGTCGCGGCCGCCCGTCAGACGGCGCGCCCACTTGCCGATCCCGCCGCGCCTGCGCACACCCGGCGGCACATCGGTGCCCCGGAGCGGTGTGCCCTTGCGTCCGCCGTGGTCGCCGGAGTCGTCGCCGGTGGGGAGGCGGGTGGTCGTCGTAGGAGCGGCGAACCGCTCTTCGGGGCTCAGGTCCCCGGGGGTTTCGCCGAAGACCCCGAAGCGGCCCGCGTGGGTGTCCCCGCCGTCCTGGACGACACGGTGCTCGATGCTCGGGGCGCTGCCCTGGCCGGGCACCACGAGCGGTTCGCCGCGTGAGGCCGCGGGGGTGCCGGGGGACACGCGCACGTGCCCCTCGCCGTCGGGGGCCGTCTCGGCGCGCGCTCCCGGGCCGCCGGACGGGGTCAGCCGCAGGGCCGACTCGCCGATGCGCAGCAGCGCGCCCGGGGCGAAGCGCACGGGGCGGGTGCCCACGCGCGTGCCCGCCAGTGTCGTGCCGTTCGTCGAGCCGAGGTCGGCGACCGAGACGCGGCCGCCGGGGTCGACCGTCACCGCGCAGTGCAGCCGGGAGACGTCCGGGTCGTCCAGCGGGACGTCGGCGTCGGCGGAGCGGCCGATGTGGATCTGGCCGCCATGGAGGAGGTGCACCCCGCCCGCGTCCGGACCGGCGATCACATGGAGCTGGGTCGGGGCGTCGTCCAGCTCGGGATGGGCCTCGGGCTCGGCGGGGGCGCCCAGGGACAGCACCGCGCCGTCCGTCAGCGGGGGCTCGCCGAGTGTGCAGCGCTGGGTGTCCAGGCGCTCCACGCCCGCGTACAGCACGATCGGGCCGCCGGGCTCTCGGCTCCGCTCGGGCTGTGCGGCGGCCGCGTCGGCGGAGACCGCCGAGGCCAGCGCCGAGGCCACCGCGGCCAGGGCTGTGCCGGCGGGCGCGGTGACCAGCACATCGCAGCTCGCGGAGCGGCCCCGCGGCTGCGCGGGCGGCCCCAGCGGGTCTACGACGGTCAGCCGGATCTGCATCGCCGTCAGCGGTCCCTTCTGCCCGGGCACGGATTTCTCCCCGCCCCCACACGAGCACATCGGCCAGTACTGCACGCATCCTCGCACCTGCCACTGACAACGCGCCCGGGGCCCGGCAGCAAGTGATCTTGATTGGTCAGCTCTGTCCCCAAAAGTGCCTGACCAGTGCCGCACCGGTGATCGAGTGAGACCGGTCATGTCCGGCTTCGGCAACCACAAGACCGGGGTAAGCGTCTTTCCTTCGAACATGTAAGGCGAGCATGCCGAACATGTACGCCGATGCTTACGTAGATAGCCCCAAGAGGGGCGGCACTACAGTGGACCGGAACACAGGCAAGCAGCAGGGAGCGCAGTCGTGCGGCCGGTAGGCAGCAAATACTTGCTTGAGGAGCCGATCGGACGCGGCGCCACGGGCACCGTGTGGCGGGCCCGCCAGCGCGAGACCGCTGGTGCCGAGGCGGCCGTCCAGGGCCAGCCCGGCGAGACCGTCGCGATCAAGGTCCTGAAGGAAGAGCTCGCGAACGATCCCGACATCGTGATGCGGTTCCTGCGCGAGCGGTCGGTGCTGCTGCGCCTGACCCACCCGAACATCGTCCGGGTCCGCGACCTGGTCGTCGAGGGCGATCTGCTGGCGCTCGTCATGGACCTCGTCGAGGGCCCCGACCTGCACCACTACCTGCGCGAGAACGGCCCCTTCAGCCCGGTCGGCGCCGCCCTGCTCACCGCCCAGGTCGCCGACGCGCTGGCCGCCAGCCACGCCGACGGCGTCGTGCACCGCGACCTGAAGCCGGCGAACGTCCTGCTCAAGCAGGGCGGCGGCCAGATGCACCCGCTGCTCACCGACTTCGGCATCGCCCGCCTCGCCGACTCCCCGGGGCTGACCCGCACCCAGGAGTTCGTCGGCACGCCCGCGTACATCGCCCCCGAGTCCGCCGAGGGCCGCCCGCAGACCTCCGCCGTGGACATCTACGGCGCCGGCATCCTGATGTACGAGCTGGTCACCGGCCACCCGCCGTTCTCCGGCGGCTCCGCCCTCGAAGTCCTCCACCAGCACCTGAGCGCCGAACCGCGCCGCCCCTCGACGGTCCCCGACCCCCTGTGGACGGTCATCGAGCGCTGCCTGCGCAAGAACCCGGAGGAACGGCCCAGCGCCGAGAACCTCGCCCGGGGCCTGCGCGTCGTCGCCGAGGGCGTCGGCGTGCACGCGAACTCCGCGCAGATCGCCGCCGCCGAGAGCGTCGGGATGCTCCTCGCCCCCGACCCCGCGCCCGCCGCCGTACCGGGCGTGCCCGGCGCGGCGGACCCGACGCAGGTCCTGTCGCACGGCGCGGGCGCGTACGACCCGAACGCGGCGACCAGCGTGCTTCCGCACACCGGCGGCCCCGCGGGTGCCGCCGACCCGACCACCGTGATGCCCCACCGCGGCGCGGCCGACCCGACCACGGTCATGCCGCAGAACCAGTACGGCCAGCAGGGACAACAGGGACAACAGAACCAGTCCGGCGGCGGCCCCGAGCAGCCGCACCCCTGGCAGAACCAGCTCCGCGCGGCCCGCGACCGCAACGAACAGACGCAGTACCAGCCCTACGTCGACCCGGGCGAGGACCCGCTGCGCCGCCGCCCCCAGCGCCAGGTCTCGCGCCCGCAGCAGCAACAGCAGCAGCCCCGCCAGGCCGCCCCGCAGCGCCCGCAGCAGCGGCCCTCGCAGCGCCCGCAACAGCAGCAGCAGGGCTACGGCCACCCGCAGCAGCACCAGCCGCAGCAGTACGCCCCGCCGCGGCAGCCCCAGCAGCGGCCGCAGGAGCCGGCGCGTGAGCCCCGCCAGTCGCGGCAGCGCAGCGCCAACCCGATGAAGATCCCCGGACTCGGCTGCCTGAAGGGCTGCCTGTTCACGATCGTCCTGCTCTTCGTCGCGGGCTGGCTGGTCTGGGAGTTGACCCCGTTGCAGGACTGGCTCCACACGACCAGGGGTTACTGGCAGCAGTTGACCCACATGTACGACACCGTGAGCGGGTGGATGGGGAAGCTGAGTAGCGGCAACTGAGCGGCGAGCTTGGTGATTTGTCGACACCCAGTGGGTGATTTCCGTCGCCGCGGTGAAGGTTGGCCCATCCGACGCGTAGTTTTAACGACAACACGCGCGTCTGGTAGGAGCAGTCTTGGCACGGAAGATCGGCAGCCGGTACACCGCCAACCAGATCCTGGGGCGGGGCAGCGCCGGCACGGTGTGGCTGGGTGAGGGTCCCGAGGGGCCCGTCGCCGTCAAGCTGCTGCGCGAGGACCTCGCGTCCGACCAGGAGCTGGTCGGACGCTTCGTCCAGGAGCGCACCGCCCTGCTCGGCCTGGAGCACCCGAACATCGTGTCCGTACGGGACATGGTCGTCGACGGCAACGACCTCGCCCTCGTCATGGACCTCGTCCGCGGCACCGACCTGCGCACCCGCCTGGACCGGGAACGCCGGCTCGCCCCCGAGGCGGCGGTGGCGATCGTCGCCGACATCGCGGACGGACTGGCCGCCGCCCACGCGGCCGGGGTGGTGCACCGGGACGTCAAGCCGGAGAACGTGCTCCTCGACATGCAGGGACCGCTCGGCCCCGGCGGCGCGCACCCCGCGCTGCTGACGGACTTCGGGGTCGCCAAACTCATCGACTCCCCGCGCCGCACCCGCGCCACGAAGATCATCGGCACCCCCGACTACCTCGCCCCCGAGATCGTCGAGGGCCTGCCCCCGCGCGCGGCCGTCGACATCTACGCCCTCGCGACCGTCCTGTACGAACTCCTCGCCGGCTTCACCCCCTTCGGCGGCGGCCACCCCGGCGCGGTGCTGCGCCGCCATGTGACCGAGACCGTCGTACCGCTGCCCGGGATCCCCGACGAGCTCTGGCAGCTCATGGTGCAGTGCCTGGCGAAGGCCCCGGCCTCCCGGCTGCGGGCCTCCGAACTCGGCGCCCGCCTGCGCGAACAGCTCCCCATACTGGCCGGGATGCCCCCGCTGGACGTGGACGAGCCCGACACCGAGGAAGAGCAGGCGGAACTGGAGGAGGACCCGGTGACCACCCCCGCGCGCGGGGAGCGGGTACGGCGCGGAGCCGTACCCCTGGTGCCGGGCGCCAAGCCCGCCGACTCCAACCGGGACACCCACACCTCGATGCGGGTCCCCGCACCGGACGAGCTGGCCGGCGGCCCGCGCGGGACGGCACGGGCACCCCGCCCGGCCGGCGCACCGCGCCCCGGCTCGGCCCGGCACCGCGCGACGACCCGGCGCAGGCGGCTGACGCTGGGGGCGGCGGCGGTGCTGCTGATCGCGGCGGTGGGCGTCGGCACCTGGGCGGCCACCTCGGGCGACGACTCCGGCGCGAACTCCCCGGACACGAACAACTCGGCACCGGCCTCGCCCTGACCTCGCTCCTCCACCACGCGCACACCCCGCTTGGCGGAGCCGTTACGCTGGGGGCGTGGCAGTCGTCGATGTATCCGAAGAGCTGAAGTCCCTCTCCTCGACCATGGAGTCGATCGAGGCCGTCCTGGACCTGGACAAGCTGAGGGCAGATGTCGTCGTCCTTGAGGAGCAGGCGGCAGCGCCCTCCCTGTGGGACGACCCGGAAGCGGCGCAGAAGGTCACCAGCAAGCTGAGCCACCTCCAGGCCGAGATCCGCAAGACCGAGGCCCTGCGCGGCCGGATCGACGACCTCTCGGTCCTCTTCGAGATGGCCGAGGAGGAGGACGACCCGGACACCCGCGCCGAGGCCGAGAACGAACTCACGGCCGTCAGGAAGGCGCTGGACGAGATGGAGGTCCGCACCCTCCTCTCCGGCGAGTACGACTCCCGCGAGGCCGTCGTCACCATCCGCGCCGAGGCCGGCGGCGTCGACGCCTCCGACTTCGCCGAGAAGCTCCAGCGCATGTACCTGCGCTGGGCCGAGCGCCACGGCTACAAGACGGAGCTGTACGAGACGTCGTACGCCGAAGAGGCCGGCATCAAGTCGACCACCTTCGCCGTGCACGTGCCGTACGCCTACGGCACGCTCTCCGTCGAGCAGGGCACCCACCGGCTGGTGCGGATCTCGCCCTTCGACAACCAGGGCCGCCGCCAGACCTCCTTCGCCGGTGTCGAGATCCTGCCGGTCGTCGAGCAGACCGACCACATCGAGATCGACGAGTCCGAGCTGCGCGTCGACGTGTACCGCTCCTCGGGTCCCGGCGGCCAGGGCGTCAACACCACCGACTCCGCGGTCCGCCTCACCCACCTCCCCACCGGCATCGTCGTCTCCTGCCAGAACGAGCGCTCGCAGATCCAGAACAAGGCCAGCGCGATGAACGTGCTCCAGGCCAAGCTGCTTGAGCGCCGCCGCCAGGAGGAGCAGGCCGCGATGGACGCCCTCAAGGGCGACGGCGGCAACTCCTGGGGCAACCAGATGCGTTCGTACGTCCTGCACCCGTACCAGATGGTCAAGGACCTGCGCACCGAGTACGAAGTGGGCAACCCCGAGGCCGTGTTCAACGGAGAGATCGACGGCTTCCTGGAGGCCGGAATTCGCTGGCGCAAGCAGCAGGAGAAGTAAGCCTGCGCGTGTCTCTGTCGACAAGGCAACTGCCGTCCACCGGGCGGCAGTTGCCTTTTGTGTTCCCCGCGTACACCGTGATGTCTGGGTTTTACATCACACTCACAGGTTCCAACCCGCAGTAAAGAACCCGTACTTGGACATTGCGCTCGCAACGCCCTTGACGTTGCTTTGAAAAATGGGAAGGGTGAAGCGTGGCATGCGTGTCTCTGGGGCGCATGTGAACCGGGGGAGTTGAGCTTTCGCCAGCTGCCGACCCCGTCGATCACGGCCCCGGACACCGATGCACCACTGACGACGAGCTACATGGGGGTAGCAACCTAATGACCAACAAGACGCGGATCCGTGTCGCGCGGATAGCGGCCGGTGCCGTGATCGCCGCCGGCGCCTCGATCGCCGCGGCCGGTGCCGCATCCGCCGCCGAGGCGGACAGCTGCGTGCTCGGGTTCATCTGTGCCCAGGACGGGTCGCCGTCTCCGACGCCGACGCCGACGCCGACGCCGACGCCGACGCCGACGGCGACTGTGCCCACCGGCATCCCGACAGGTGTTCCGACCTCGGTGCCGCCGACGTCGGTGCCGCCCACCCCGGGCGACCCGACCGAGCCCACCGGCAACCCCACCGAGCCCACGGACGGGCCGACCATGGCCAGCCCCACGGACACCAGTACCAGCGGCTCCGGCTCCACGGGCGGTAACAACACCAACCCCGACGGCGGCTCCTCCGCCCAGGAGGCGGGCACCTCCGCCCTCACCGACACCGGCTCCGACACGGCCGCCCAGGGCGCCCAGGGCAGCGGCGACCAGCTCGCCGAGACCGGTGCCGGTCAGACCGCGTTCCTGCTGATCGGTGCCGCGACGATGATCGCCGGCGGCATCGGCTTCCGCGTGCTCCCGCGCCTCGCGGGCGGCCGCGGCGGAGCGGCTGCCTGACGGTAGCCGCCCCCGTACGGAACGTACGCACGTCGTACGACGAAGGGCCCGGAGCGCTCGCTCCGGGCCCTTCGTGTGTGCTCCTGTCGGCCGCCTACGCGGTCTGGTGCGCCACCAGCGCCAGCGCCGCGATCAGCACCGCGAGCAGGGCGATCAGCGCCATGGGGTTGAGATTGCCCCAGGGGTTCTCCTGCTGCAGCCGCTCGCGGTTCGCGCGGCAGACGGGGCAGCGGCCCTCGTTCACGGGCGCCGCGCAGTTCGCGCACACCAACCGGTCGTACGTCATGCGCTCGCCCTCCTAGCACCGGCTTCCACTGACTCAACGCCTCGGTAGACGAGAACGTTCCCCGTTCCCCCTCCACTGTGCCAGGTTCCGCGGGATTCGGCGCGGCTCGCCTTATCCTGCCCCGACCCTGTGCGTTCCAGCCCTTCAAATCCGCGACAAAACGTGCAAGCCTCGCACAACCCCGGACGCCGACTGCGCGGGCACACCCGGGTCGCGTATGGTCACGCTCACCTACCCCCGGCTACCCGTGGTGCACCCGTGATCCGATTCGACAGTGTCTCCAAGGTCTACCCCAAGCAGACCCGCCCCGCTCTCAGGGACGTCTCCCTGGAAGTGGAGAAGGGCGAGTTCGTGTTCCTCGTGGGGTCCTCCGGCTCCGGAAAGTCCACCTTCCTGAGGCTGGTCCTCCGCGAGGAGCGGTGCAGTCAGGGCCAGGTGCACGTGCTGGGCAAGGACCTCGCCCGCATCTCCAACTGGAAGGTGCCGCAGATGCGCCGCCAGTTGGGGACCGTCTTCCAGGACTTCCGCCTGCTGCCCAACAAGACGGTCGCCGAGAACGTGGCCTTCGCGCAGGAGGTCATCGGCAAGTCCAAGGGCGAGATCCGCAAGTCGGTGCCCCAGGTGCTCGACCTCGTCGGGCTCGGCGGCAAGGAGGACCGCAGGCCCGGTGAACTCTCCGGTGGTGAGCAGCAGCGCGTGGCCATCGCGAGAGCCTTCGTGAACCGGCCCAAGCTCCTCATCGCGGACGAGCCCACCGGCAACCTCGACCCGCAGACCTCCGTCGGCATCATGAAGCTGCTCGACCGGATCAACCGGACGGGCACCACCGTGGTGATGGCGACGCACGACCAGAACATCGTGGACCAGATGCGCAAGCGCGTCATCGAGCTGGAGGGCGGCCGCCTCGTCCGTGACCAGGCGCGTGGCGTCTACGGCTACCAGCACTGACAGCCGATCGACCGCCGTCTGATGTCCGTCCACGGAAAGGCCTGAAGAAGCCGCCATGCGCGCCCAGTTCGTACTCTCCGAGATCGGTGTCGGTCTCCGCCGCAACCTGACGATGACCTTCGCGGTCGTCGTCTCCGTAGCCCTGTCCCTGGCCCTCTTCGGCGGCTCGCTCCTGATGAGCGACCAGGTCACCACGATGAAGGGCTACTGGTACGACAAGGTCAACGTCTCGATCTTCCTCTGCAACAAGAGCGACGCCGAGTCCGACCCCAACTGCGCCAAGGGCGCGGTCACCGACGACCAGAAGACACAGATCAAGTCCGACCTCGACAAGATGTCGGTCGTCCAGAAGGTCACGTACGAGTCGCAGGACGAGGCGTACAAGCACTACAAGGAGCAGTTCGGCGACTCCCCGCTGGCCAGTTCCCTCACGCCGGACCAGATGCAGGAGTCGTACCGCATCAAGCTCAAGGACCCGGAGAAGTACCAGGTCATCGCGACCGCCTTCGACGGCCGTGACGGCGTCCAGTCGGTGCAGGACCAGAAGGGCATCCTGGACAACCTCTTCGGGCTGCTGAACGGCATGAACTGGGCCGCCCGCGCGGTCATGGCGCTGATGCTGGTGGTCGCCCTGATGCTGATCGTCAACACCGTGCGCGTCTCGGCGTTCAGCCGTCGCCGTGAGACCGGCATCATGCGCCTGGTCGGCGCGTCCGGCTTCTACATCCAGGCGCCGTTCATCATGGAGGCCGCGGTCGCCGGACTGATCGGCGGCACCGTCGCCTGCGGATTCCTGGTCATCGCCCGGTACTTCATCATCGACCACGGCCTGGACCTGGCCCACAAGCTGAACCTGATCAACTTCATCGGCTGGGACGCCGTCCTCACCAAGCTCCCCCTCATCCTCGCGACGAGCCTCCTGATGCCGGCGCTGGCAGCGTTTTTCGCGCTGCGCAAGTACCTCAAGGTGTGACGCATGCCAAGAGGGCCGTACGGGCAACCGCCCGTGCGGCCCTTCGCGTTGTCCTAGACTCACCGCCATGTCAGGTCGTGACCTGTTCTGTCAGCCCCGCCGCATCCGCCGCGGGGCCGCCCTGACATTGGTGTTCGCGAGTGTGCTGGTGGCCGGTGCGGCGACCGGGTCGTTCGACGAACCCGACCGGGCCGAGCGGAAAGCGGCGGCCGGCGCGGCCCGTTCGGCGCCTGTCGCGCACGAGGACGTCGCGAAGGCCGCCGCCGAGGCCAAGGCCGACGGCAAGTCGCCCATGGAGGCCGCGGAGCGGGCCGTCAGCCGCAGCGGGGACCGATGGGGTGCCGTGTACTCCCAAGGGGAGTACGAGGAGTTCGAGGAGGCCCTCGACGGCCAGTACACCGGCGTCGGGCTCTGGGCCCGCCGGGAACGCGACGGCCGGATCGAGGTGACCAAGGTGCAGTCCGGGTCGCCCGCGGCCACCGCCGGGGTCCGTAAGGGCGACCGGCTGCGCAGCGTCGACGGCGAGAGCGTGGACGGACAGCCGGTCACTGAGGTCGTCTCCTTACTGCGCGGCGATGCCCAGGACGCCGCCGCCGGCACCGCCGTCACCCTCGGCCTGGAGCGCGGCACGCACGCGTGGAGCGAGACCGTACGCCGCGCCCGCCTCTCCACCGACTCCGTGACGGTCACCAGACCGGCCGACGGGGTCACCGTCATCAGGATCGCCGCGTTCACCAAGGGCGTCGGCGACATCGTCCGCACCGCCGTACGACAGGCTCCCGCCGACTCCGCCTTCATCCTCGACCTGCGCGGCAACTCCGGCGGCCTGGTCACCGAGGCCGTGACCACCGCCTCCGCCTTCCTCGACGGCGGCCTCGTCGCCACCTACGACGTCGACGGCCGGCAGCACGCCCTGCACGCCGACGCGGGCGGCGACACCACCAGACCCCTGGTCGCGCTCGTCGACGGCGGCACGATGAGCGCGGCCGAGATGCTCACCGGTGCCCTCCAGGACCGCGGCCGCGCGGTCGTCGTGGGCTCCAGGACCTTCGGCAAGGGCTCCGTCCAGATGCCGAGCCAACTGCCCGACGGCGCCGTCGCCGAACTCACCGTCGGCCACTACCGCACCCCCTCCGGCCACACCGTCGACGGCCGGGGCATCACCCCCGACCTCGATGTCACCGCACAGGGGCAGGCCGCCGTGGAACGGGCCGAGACGGTACTGAGCGGTCTCGGGGACGCGTCCTAGCCGTCCGTTCCGCTCTCGGTAATCGCCTTTCCCTCGGACCCCCTCGTAGTGCGAAAATGGGCAGCACTATGAGCAAGGGAATGTACGTACCCAAGGAGTCCCAGCCCAAGCAGGGCGGCGGGGCCGCGAAGGCCAAGGACGGCAAGCGCAAGATCGTCGCGCAGAACAAGAAGGCCCGGCACGACTACGCGATCGTCGACACCTACGAGGCCGGGCTCGTCCTGACCGGCACCGAGGTCAAGTCGCTGCGCCAGGGGCGCGCCTCGCTGACGGACGGCTTCGTCCAGATCGACGGGGGTGAGGCGTGGCTGCACAACGCCCACATCCCCGAGTACAGCCAGGGCACCTGGACGAACCACACGGTCCGCCGCAAGCGCAAGCTGCTGCTGCACCGCGAGGAGATCGACAAGCTGGGGTCCAAGGCGGAGGAGACGGGTCACACGATCGTGCCCCTCGCCCTGTACTTCAAGGACGGCCGGGCCAAGGCCGAGATCGCCCTCGCCCGAGGCAAGAAGGAGTACGACAAGCGCCAGACCCTGCGCGAGAAGCAGGACCGGCGGGAGTCGGACCGCGCGATCGCTGCGGCGAAGCGGCGCCAGCGGGGCCAGTAGCCGCGAGGAATACGGTGGCATCGACGTGCGTTGTTCACGTACGATGGACACCGCACCTCACAGCAGGTGTGTGCCTCTTCTCTTGGAGAAGTACGGAGAGGCTTGAAAAATAAACATGGGGATGATCGGTTTCGACAGCGGCTGTTGAAGCAGGTGAAGCGTGTCGAGGAAGCGGCAATGATCTCGTTAACCATATGTCGCAACCAATAATCGCCAATTCCAAGAGCGATTCCCAGTCCTTCGCCCTCGCTGCCTAATAACAGCGACTGAAGGACCCTAAAAGGGTGTCAGCCCGGGGGTGTTCCCGACCCGGATCCTGGCATAATCTAGGGAACTAAACCATCGAGCCCGGTCACGGGGTTCGATGGGAAATCAAACAGTGACTGGGCCCGTCGGCGACTTGTTCGCGTGATCGCCGGGGCCGAGAAAATCACAGCGAACTGCACACGGAGAAGCCCTGATTCTGCACCGGTGGACGCGGGTTCGATTCCCGCCATCTCCACTCATCCCATGTTTGTCAAGGCCCCGCCACTTTCGAGTGGCGGGGCCTTTGTCATGCGGTTCAGTGAATGCTGAACGTCGACAGTCGCAAGCCGTCGCTCAGCACCAGATACACGTCGCTACGGCCTTTCGCCGCGCCCGACAGGTCGGCGGTCGCCGTCTCGTAGTCGTACGACGATGCCGTCCCGTCCGTGTGTGCCGTACCCACGAGTCTGCCCGTCGGGGAGCCCAGCCGGACCTCGATCGTGCCGGCGGCCGTCCCCGCCACCCGGGCCGTGAACTTCGTCGCCTTCGTGCCCAGTTGGCTGTCCGCGAACTTCAGCCACGCGCCGTCCGCCGCCGCGCCCACCGCCGTACCGCTCGCCTTGGACTCGTCGACGAGATGGATGCCGGAGTAGTCGTCGAAGTTCTCCGCGCGGGTCGTTCGCGACAGGTCGCGGGGTGGGATGGTCTCCCCGTGGACCTGCCAGGTCGTACGGGCGCGGATGTCCGTGGAGGACGCTCCGGCCATCACGTCGTACGTACCGCTCTCCACCGTCCACTTCGAGCGGGTGACGTCCCAGTGGGCGAGGTCCTTCCGCTGGATCTTCAGGTGGACCGTCTTTGTCTCCCCGGGCTTGAGCGAGACCCGTTGAAAGGCCTTGAGCTGCTTCAGCGGCTCCTTGTCGCGGGATGTGCGCTGGTGGGTGTAGAGCTGGACGACCTCGTCGCCCGCCCGTTTCCCCGTGTTCGTGACCGCGACCTCGTAGCCGCCCGCGACCGGCTTCAGGGTGCCGTAGCGGAAGGTCGTGTACGAGAGGCCGTAGCCGAAGGGATAGAGCGGTGTGCCCTGGAAGTACTGGTAGGTGCGGTCGGACTTGATGATGTCGTAGTCGAGGATCGGCGGGAGGTCGGCGTCCGAGCGGTACCAGGTCTGGGTGAGGCGGCCGGAGGGGTTGACGCCGCCGTAGAGGACGTCGGCGAGGGCGTTGCCCGTCTCCTGGCCGGCGTGGGAGGTCCACAGGACGGCCGGGACCTCCTTTTGCACAGCCCCCAGTGTGGTGGGGTAGCTGTTCTCGACCACGACCACCGTCTTCGGGTTGGCCTGGTGGACCGCCTTGACCAGGGCCTCCTGCGAGGGGGCCAGGGCCATGTCGGTGCGGTCGTGGGCCTCGCGGCCGTTGATCGACGGCATGGAGCCGATGACGACGACCGCCGTGTCCTTGCCCTTCACCGCCGCCACCGCGTCGGCGACACCGCTGCGGACCACGTCCTTCGTGTAGTGCGCGGCCTGGTCCTTGGTGACCAGGCCGAGGGTGCCGTTCGCGTCGGTCGGGCCGAGGTAGACCGGGCTCGACCACCAGGACTCGGACGTCTCGTAGCCCGCGTACTTCAGCAAGTACGTGCCGTCGTCCTGCTGTTCCAGCTTGAACTGCTGCTGGACGTACCAACCGTTGGGCTGCGTCTGGTCGTTGACGAAGTTCGACCAGTTGTAGCCGACGTATCTGCCGTTGGCGGCCGAGCGCAGGGTGACGATGCCCGAGCCCCAGTCGAAGGTGTCGAACTGGGCGGTGGTGTCCGTGTTCGTGGTCTCCGTGAGGGGCGCGCCCGCGTCGCCGGTGCCGGCCGTGACGTACTTGCCGGTGGCCGTGTCGCGCAGCGCGATGCGGTCCACTCCCTCGCTGGTGGCCACACCGGTGCCGAGTTTGGAGGCGATGCCCTTCGCGGGGGTCACGGCGTAGGGGAGGGTGCCCGAGTACCAGTCGGTGTAGAGGGTGTCGGCGAGAGGGCCGACCACGGCGACGTTCTTCGCCGAACTCCCCAGCGGCAGCGCGCCGTTGTTCTTCAGGAGTACGGCGCCTTCGGCCGCCGCCTTACGCGCAAGCTTCTGGTGCGCCGGGCTGTTGATCACCGACGCGTCGATCGAGCCGAACTTCCCGCCGCCCGGGTCGAATTCACCGAGCCGGACGCGGACGGAGAGGATGTCCGTCACCGCCTTGTCGATGTCCGACACCTTCAATAGGCCTTGCTGCAAGGCCGAGTTGATCGCCGTCGTTGTCGGGGCCGGGTCCGCGCTGTTGTCCGTGAAGCTGTCGACTCCCGCCTTGAGTGCCGCCGCGTCGCCCTCGGTGATCGTCGGGTAGTACTGCTGGGGCGTGACGAGGTTGCCGGGGGCGAAGGCGTCGGTGACGTTCAGCAGGCGCTGGTCGGTCCACTTCGCTACGACGTCGTCCAGGTCCGGATTCACCGTGGCGGGGCGGCCGTTGACCAGGTTGTAGGAGGTCATCACGCCCGTGGCCGCGTCCGCCGCGATCGCCGGCTTGAAGGCGGCCTCGTCGTACTCCTTCTCGACCCGTGGGCGCAGGTCGGAGGAGGTGGTCGCGCGGTCGACCTCGTTGTTGTAGGCGAGGTAGTGCTTCAGTGTGGGGGCCGTCTTGAGGTGGTTCGGGTCGCCGCCGGTGAGGCCCAAGCCGTAGGCGGTGGACAGGGCGCCGGTCAGTTCGGGGTCCTCGCTGTAGCCCTCCTCGTTGCGGCCCCAGCGTGGGTCGCGGAGGAGGTTCACCACCGGTGCCCAGAGGTTCAACCCCCAGCCGTCCGGGCGTTGTTGCTGGAAGCCGCGGGCCTCGTCGCCGACCGCCGAGCCGACCTGCTGCATCAGGGTCGGGTCCCAGGTCGAGGCGAGTCCGATGGCCTGTGGGAAGACAGTGGTCTTGCCGAGCCAGGCGACGCCGTGCAGGGCCTCGGTGCCGGTACGGAAGGACTGGATGCCGAGGCGCGGGATCGCGGGCTCGTACTGGTGGAGGAGGGAGATCTTCTCGTCGAGGGTCAGTCGGCCCAGGAGGTCGTCGACGCGCTGACTCACGGGGAGACTTGGGTCGCGGAAGGGGTACGGGGTCTCGGCCGTGGCCGGGATCGTCGCTCCGAGGGCGGCGATCAGGGCGAACGCCACGACGAGCGTGGTTCTGTGTCTTCTTCTCTTGCCTTTCATGTCACGGCTCCTTCGGTTAGGGCCTTGCGTCAACGGTGGTGAGGTCAGGGCGCGTTGCGTGGTGCGGTGCTCGCGCGTTCCGTCAGCCGGGGGGCGAGCAGCGTCGCGGCGGGCACGGTCTTGCCGTCGAGTTGTTTCATCAGCAACTCGACGGCCCTGGACCCGAGTTCGTCGGCGGGCAGCGCGACCGAGGTGACCGGGACCCGTACGGACTCGGCGAGTTCGTCGGGGCAGATCGCGGTGATCGACAGATCGCCGGGGACGCGCAGGCCGAGTTGCTCGAAGGCGTCGACGAGGGGTTCCAGGAGTGGCTCGTTGTGGACGACGACCCCGGTCAACGCGGGCTGTTCGCGGAGGAGTTGTTCCGCCACCGCCGTTGCCGCGCCGGGTTCCGCCTCGCACGGGTGGACGGAGGAGGCGAGTCCGTTGCGGTCGGCGGCGGCCGTGAAGCCCTGGACGACCCGCTGGGCGAAGGCGGTTTTGCGGACGTACACCTCGGGCGGTGACCCGACGAGGGCGACGACGCGGTGCCCGAGCCCCGCGAGCCGTTCCACGCACAGCTCGCCGGCCGCCTTGAAGTCGAGGTCGATGCAGGTCAGTCCGTCCGCGTCGGCCGGGAAGCCGATCATCACGGACGGCCGGTCCAGGGAACGGAGCAACGGCAGCCGGGGATCGTTCAGTTGGACGTCCATCACGATCATCGCGTCCACGAGTGCTGTGTCCGCGACCCGTCGCAGGCCCTCCTCGCCCTCCTCCTGGGTGAGCAGCAGCACGTCGTGGTCGTGGCGGCGGGCGGTGGTGACCACGGAGACCGCGAACCGCATGACCACGGGGACATGGATGCCGGTCCGTAAGGGGATCACCAGCGCCAGTACGTTGGACCGGCTGCTGGCCAGGGCGCGGGCACCGGCGTGCGGCCGGTAGCCCAACTCGCGGATGGACGCCTCGACGCGCTGCCGGGTCTCCTCGGAGATCGGGCGCTTGCCGCTCAGCGCGTACGACACGGTACTGGGGGAGACCCCGGCGTGCCGGGCCACATCGGTGATCTTCACCATCAGCCCAGCTCCAGGGTCAGGAACCCGCTGCCCGACTTCGTCCGCTCCCCGGCGGCCAGCGCCCAGGAGAGCGAGGCGTCACTGCAGGACGCCCGGAGCGTGTCCCCTTCCCGTACGACGGTGAAGGTCACGTCGCCGATCGGCACCGTCACCTGCGCGCCCCGCTCCAGGCCGTACGCCCGCAGGGTGACCCCGTCGGCGAAGTCGTAGTCGGGCCGGTCGGCCACCGCGCCGACGGGGATCACCGCGCCGGGGCGCACCAGCAGGGGGACGCTGTCGAAGGCGTGCCTCTCGCGCACCCAGCGCGGGCCGGTGACCGTGCGGCCGGTGAGGTAGTGGGTCCAGGTGCCCTCGGGGACGTAGTACGAGACGTCCCCGTCGTCGCTGAACACCGGCGCGACCAGCAGATCGCCGCCGAGCATGTACTGCCGTTCCAGATGCGCGCACCCGGGGTCGTCCGGGAACTCCAGCACCATCGCCCGCATCATCGGCACACCCTCGGCGGAGGCGGTGCGCGCGGTCTCGTAGAGGTACGGCATGAGGCTCAGCTTCAGGCGGGTGAACTGCCGTAGTACGTCCACGGATTCCTCGTCGAAGAGCCACGGGACCCGGTAGGACGAGCTGCCGTGGAGGCGGCTGTGGGACGACAACAGGCCGAAGGCGAGCCAGCGTTTGAAGAGGGCGGGGGTCGGGGTGCCCTCGAAGCCGCCGATGTCGTGGCTCCAGTAGCCGAAGCCGGACAGGCCGAGGGAGAGCCCGCCGCGCAGCGACTCGGCCATCGACTCGTAGGTCGCCTCGCAGTCGCCGCCCCAGTGAACGGGGTACTTCTGGCTGCCAGTTGTCGCCGAGCGGGCGAAGACGACCGCTTCGCCCTCGCCCCGGTGTTTGCGCAGGACGTCGAAGACCGTGCGGTTGTAGAGGTAGGTGTAGTAGTTGTGCATCCGCTCCGGGTCGGCGCCGTCCGCGTAGGCGACGTCGACGGGGACCCGTTCGCCGAAGTCGGTCTTGAAGCAGTCGACGCCCTGTGCGAGCAGCGCCTCCAGCTTCGCGGCGTACCAGTCGCGGGCGGCCGGGCTGGTGAAGTCGACCAGGGCCATGCCGGGTTGCCACAGGTCCCACTGCCAGACGCTGCCGTCCGGCCGGCGCAGCAGGTGCCCGAGTGTTTTGCCCTCGGCGAAGAGCGGTGAGCGCTGGGCGATGTACGGGTTGATCCAGACGCAGATGTGCAGGCCCCGGTCCTTCAGCCGGGCGAGCATGCCCTCCGGGTCGGGGAAGACCCGCGGGTCCCACTGGAAGTCGCACCAGTTGAACTCGCGCATCCAGAAACAGTCGAAGTGGAAGACGGAGAGCGGGAGTTCACGCTCGCGCATGCCCTCGATGAACGACGTCACCGTCTCCTCGTCGTAGGAGGTGGTGAAGGACGTCGACAGCCACAGCCCGAACGACCAGGCGGGCGGGAGCGCCGGACGGCCGGTGAGGGCGGAGTACTTGCGGAGGATGTCCTTCGGGGTCGGGCCGTAGATGACGTAGTACGTCAACTGCTGGCTCTCCACGCTGAATTGGACGCGCGAGACCGCCTCCGAGCCGACCTCGAAGGAGACCCGGCCGGGGTGGTCGACGAAGACGCCGTAGCCCGAGTCGGTCAGATAGAACGGGACGTTCTTGTAGGCCTGTTCGGTGGCGGTGCCGCCGTCGGCGTTCCACATGTCGACGACCTGGCCGTTCTTGACGAGCGGGCCGAAGCGTTCGCCGAGTCCGTAGACGGAGGTGCCCACTTGGAGGCCGAGTTGCTCGCGCAGATAGTGGGCGCCGGTCGCGTCCCGCATGATGCCCATGCCCTTGGGGCCGCTGCCGGTGAGGACCCGGCCGTGGGCGAGGAAGTCGACGTGCCAGGGGCCGGTGCGGGCGACCTGGACCGACAGGGCGCCGGAGGTGAGGGTCGCGTGTTCGTCGTCGTAGGACGTCAGCCTTTCGAACTCCTGCGTCCTCACGTCGAATTGGGGGCCTCGTGGCTGTTCGCCCTCGAAGTGGGTGAAGGTGACGCCGATGACGTCGGGCATCGGGGCGTGGGCGCTGATCGTCACGACCGGTCCCTTCAGCAGGTCGCCGCGGTGGCGGATGGGCACGGTCGGCGCGTGGATCTCCAAGGCGCCGTCGGGGGCGGTGACATCGAGGACTTCGACCGGGTGGGCGGCGGTGACGCCCTCGCGCAGCAGCCAGTAGCCGTCGGTGAACTTCACGTGGGGGGTCCCCTTACTACTTGACGGCACCCACGGCGATGCCGCGCGTGAGGGTCCGCTGGAAGACGAGGAAGAAGACGATGGCGGGCAACACACCCAGCAGGGCAGCCGCGTTGGTCATCGTGGCGTCCATCAGGCGCTGGCCCTGGAGGACGCCGAGGGCCACCGACACGGTCTGGTTGTCGTTGGAGATCAGCATGACCAGGGGGAGCAGGAACTCGTTCCAGGTCCAGATGAAGAAGAAGACCAGCAGGACGCCGATCGTGGGGCGGCTGACCGGGACCACGATCCGCCACAGCACCTGCCACTTGTTCGCGCCGTCGATCCGGGCCGCCTCGATGATCTCGCGGGGGAACTGGCCGAGCACGGACGAGAGGAGGTACGTGCCGAACGCCGCCTGGATCACCGTGAACACGATGATGACGCTGAGCCGGGTGTCGTAGAGGCCGGCCTGCTTGCTCAGGTAGTAGATCGGGTAGACCAGCGCCTCCTGCGGCAGCATGTTGGCGAGGACGAAGAAGGCCAGGACCCATGTGCGGCCCCGGATACGGCCGATGCCGATCGCGTACGCGTTGAGGACCGAGAGGACGGCGGCGAGGACGGCCACCGAGCCGCTGATCAGCACCGAGTTGAAGAGTTTCTGGCCGTAGTCGACGCGCTGCCAGAAGTCCTTGAGGCCGTCCAGATAGAGGCCTTTGGGGAGGCTGAGCGGGCCGTGTTCGGAGTACTCGGCCGGTGACTTCACGGCGTTGACCAGGACGATCAGGAACGGGATCACCATGAAGAGCGCGGCGAGGCACAGGGCGATCAGTACCGGGTAGCGGCGCAGGGCGGTCGTCATGTGCCCTCACCCTCCTCGGAGTTGGTCTGTAGCTTCAGGAGGGCGAGGGACAGCACCAGGATGATCACGGTCAGCACCGTGGAGATCGCGGCGCCGTAGCCGACCTGGGTCTTCTCGAAGAAGGTGGAGAAGGAGAAGTAGGAGGGCACGTCGGTCGCGCCGCCCGGGCCGCCCTTCGTCAGTACGTACACCGCGCCGAACACCTTGAGCGCGGCGATCGTGCACCAGGTGAGGACGACATAGATCTCGGGGCGGATCTGCGGCAGCGTGATGTGCCAGAAGCGGCGCCACCAGCCGGCGCCGTCCAGCTCGGCGGCCTCGTAGAGCTGTGGGTCGACGCGTTGCAGTCCGGCCATGAACACCACGAGTGGGAAGCCGAGTTGGACCCAGACCATGACGCCCATGACGCTGTACAGCGCGATGTCGGGGTCGCCGAGCCAGTCCTGCTGCCAGGAGCCCAGCCCGACCGCTTTCAGCAGGGCGTTGAGGGAGCCGTTGTCCGGGGCGAGGATCCAGCTCCAGACGATGCCGGCGACCGCGATGGGCAGGACCTGAGGAAGGTAGAAGCAGGCGCGGAGGATCGCGGCGATACGGCTGCCGAAGTGCTTGCCGATGTAGTCGAACAGGGCGGCGGCCAGGACGAGTCCGACGATCGTCGGTATCGCCGCCATCGCCACGACCATGAACAGGCTGTGCCGGAAGGACGCCCAGAACTCCGCATCGTCCAGCAGGTCACGGTAGTTGGCGAGCCCGGACCACTTGGGGTCGCCGATGCCCTGCCAGTCGGTGAAGCTCACGGCCGTGTTCATCAGGAACGGGACGACGATCACGGCCAGCGCGGCGAGGGCGCCGGGCAGCAGGAAGAGGGCGTAGGAGTCGCGGGGGCGAGGGTGGCGCGGGCCGGGTGGCTGGTGCTTGCCGGCGGCCCGCGCGCCCTTCTCGACGGTGACCGTCATGTCGACGGGACACCCTTGTCGTACGCCTTCTGCAGGTTGCTGAGATAGGCGTCCGGTTTCTCGCTGTTCGTGATCAGCTTCTGGGTCTCGGAGACGAGGACGTCGTAGAAGCCGGGGACCGGCCAGTCCGGGTAGAAGGCCAGGCCGTCACGGCCGGAGACGGTGTTGAAGTTGGCGATGAGTTCCTTGGACTTGGGGTCGGTGATCGCGGAGGTGTCGGCCGCGACCGGGATGCCGCCCTTGTTGCCCATCAGGTTCTGGATCTTCTTCGACAGGGTGATGTCGATGAAGTCGTAGGCGAGTTCCTTGTTCTTGGCGCCCTTGGGGACGACCCAGATGTTGCCGCCGGAGCCGAGGGTGAGGTTCGAGCCCGGCCAAAGAGTCGTGTCCCAGTCGAACTTGGCCTCGGTCTGGAAGCGGCCGTACCACCAACTGCCGGAGAACAGGATCGGCGCCTTGCCCTGGATCCAGGAGACACCGGCGTCCTCGGCCTTGGTGGAGCTGGAGGTCTTCGCGATGTAGCCCTTCTTCACCCAGTCGGCGAAGGTGGTCGCCGCGTAGGTCCAGGCCGGGTCGTGGAAGTCCGTCTTGCCCTTGTACAGCTCGTACTTGTCGACCCAGGTGCGGTCGGCCTTCGACAACGCGAGCTGGTAGAGGTACTGCTGGGCCGGGTACTCGGCGCCCGCGTTCGCCAGCGGGGTGACGCCCTTCGCCGCGAACTGGTCCATGGCGGCGGTGAGTTCGTCGAACGTCTTCGGCTCGGCGATCTTGTACTTCTTGAAGAGGTCCTTGTTGTAGTAGACCATCGTGTACTCGCCGTAGTCGGTGACGCCGTACCACTTGCCGGAGCCCATCACGCCGTTGGCGTCGTACATGTCCGTCGTGCCGACGCTCCCGGGGATCTTCTTGTCCCAGCCGCGCTTGGTCGCCTCGGCGGTGAGGTCGGTGAGCAGGCCTTGTTTGGAGAGCAGGCCCGCTGTCGCGTTGCCCTTGTTGTACTCCATGATGTCCGGCGCGTCCGAGGAGTTGAGGACCATCGGGGCCGTCTTCTGGATCTGCTCGAAGCCCTTCTCCTCGAACTTCACCTTCACGCCCGGGTGTTGGGCCTCGAACTCCTTGATCGCCTCGTTCCAGGCCACACCCATCGCGCTGTCGGCGCCCTCGTAGTGCCAGAGCTTGAGCGTCTTGCCGTCGGAGGAGCCGCCGCCGTCCGAGCCACCGCAGGCGGACAGGAGCAGGGATCCGCTCAGGATCAGCGCGGCGGCCGCCGCTCGCCTTCGTGCCGTCAACATCCAGTGCCTCCAGGGGAGTCGGATGGGATGTCGAACCGATTCGACGAGCTCCGTCGAAGCGCTTCGACGGAGGAAGGTATGCAGGGGCTGTGAGGGCGTCAATGGGTTTGGCGGAGATTGGGGCAAGCGGTTCGACTGGCGTACGTCAGCGGGCGGTGACCGTGGTCTCGACCGTGTCGAACGTCTTCCGCGCCTCTTCCACGGCGGGCAGATGTTCGCGCGCCCACACGGCGAGCGAGGCGAACAACGGGGCCAGGCTCCTGCCCAGTTCGCTGATCTCGTACTCCACCCGGGGCGGCACCTCCGGGTGGTAGGTGCGCACGACCAGACCGTCCCGCTCCAACTGGCGCAGCCGTTGCGTCAGCACCTTGGGCGTGATGTTGCCGATGCTGCGTTGCAGCTCGACGAAGCGCTGGACGCCGTACTCGTTCAGCGTCCACAGGATCGGTGTCGTCCAGCGGCTGAAGACGATGTCCACGACCGGGGCGATCGGGCACGCCTGGTCCGCGCGGATGCGCGGCGCCACGGAAGCGGTGGCGTGGGGCGGGTCCGCGGGGTTCTCCTGCACGGCAGTCACCTTTCGGGAAGTCACTTTCCTATAGGTACCTACTATGTTCCCGATGCTAGCGTCCGGGACGTGACGGCGGGGAGCGTCGTCCGGCCGGTTCGGCCAGCCGCTCAGCAGCGGTGATCTCGCCCAACCCCCTTTGAATCAGGAGCTGTTCATGATTGTTGTCACCGGAGCGACCGGCAACATCGGCCGTCCGCTGGTCACCGCGCTCGTCGAGGCGGGGGAGGAGGTAGTGGCCGTGTCGCGCAACGCGGAGCCCGCGGGTCTTCCGGACGGTGTCCGCGTGGCCCGGGCCGGCCTCGGGAACTTCGCCGGCCTCAAGCCGGTCCTCGAAGGGGCCGACGCCTTCTTCATCCTGCTGGCCGGTGAGCTCAACGGCCCCGGCGAGGCGGCGACGAACCTCCTGGACATCGCCAGGGCCGCCGGCGTCAAGCGCGTCGTCCTCGTCTCCTCCCAGCTCGCCGGCACGCGCACGGACACCGTCTCGCACCACCGGCTGCGCGAGTTCGAGGCCGCCGTCCGCGGCTCGGGCCTCGACCACACGATCCTGCGCCCGAGCGGTTTCGCCTCCAACGCCCACGCGTGGGCCGAGTCGGTGCGCACGAACCGTACGGTCTTCTCGCCCTTCGGCGACGTGGCGCTGCCCGTCGTCGACCCGGCGGACATCGCCGAGGTCGCGGCGGCGGCGCTGCGCGAGGACGGTCACGCCGGGCAGACGTACGTACTGACCGGCCCCGAGGCCGTCGGACCCCGGCGGCAGACCGAGATGCTCTCCGAGGTGCTGGGCGAGGACGTGACCTTCGTGGAGCTGCCCCGCGAGGACGCGCACGCCGTCATGGCGCGGTTCATGCCGGAAGACGTCGCCGCCGGCACCCTTGACGTCCTCGGTGCCCCGCTTCCGGTGGAGCAGCAGGTCAGCCCGGACGTGGAGAAGGTCCTCGGACGCCCGGCCCGCCCCTTCGGCGAGTGGGTCGCCCGCAACCTGGCGGCCTTCAAATAGGGCCGCACCGGGCGAAATTGCCGAGCATGGAGAGCGAACCCGCCGCACACGCCGCCGCGAGCGGTACCGCGAAGCCCGTCGTCGGTGATGTGTGGTCAGTGGTCCAGCCGCCCGCCGCCGAGCCGCACGCGATCCCCAGCAGCAGGCCCGTCACCGCCAGGCTCATGCCCTCGTTCAACCGGCCCTCGGGCGTGCGGTGTTGGAGCAGGGTCATCGCGGTGACCATCGTCGGGGCCGTTGCCATGCCCGCCAGCAGCAAGGCCGCCGCCAGCGCGGGCAGGGAACCGAGTGTGACGGCCGCCAGCAGTGGCAGAGTCATCAGGGCCGTCATCGCCAACAGGCAGCCCCGCAGGCGGTGTTCGGGTGCGGTCGCCGGTTTCAGCCTGCCGTAGAGCAGACCCGCCCCGCACGAACCGGCAGCCTGGAGCGCCAGCACCGCACCGCCCGCCGCGCGGTGGCCCGCCGCGTTCGCGTACGCGAGCGTGACGACCTCCAGTGAGCCGAAGACCGCGCCGGTGGCCACGAATCCGGCGAGGAGGGGCGGGATGCCGGGCACGCGCAGGGGCGGCCCGCTCTGCGGCGCCGGGCTCGGCGGCGGTTCCGTCGACCGCTGGGCGGTGAAGACCAGGATCCCGGTCAGCAGCAGCACCGCCCCGGCCAGCGTCCCCGCCTCCGGGAAGAACGTGCCGCACAGGAAGCCCGCCAGCGCCGGGCCCAGCATGAAGCACAGCTCGTCGGCCGCCTGCTCGAAGGAGTTCGCGGTGTGCAGCGCCTCGGCGTCGCCGTCGAGCAGATGGGCCCAGCGGGCCCGGGACATGCCGCCGGTGTTGGGGGTCGTCGCGGTGGCCGCGTACGCGGCGAACAGGGTCCAGTCGGGGGCGCCGTAGCGCACGCAGAGGAGCAGGGCGACCGAGCCCAGGACCGCAACCACCGTTGCCGGTACGGCTGTTCGGGCCTGGCCGTGACGGTCGGTCAGGCGTGCCAGCCACGGGCCGGCGAGTGCGGTCGCCGCGAGGCCGGTCGCGGTGACCGCGCCGGCGAGGGCGTACGAACCCCGCGAACCGGCGATCATCACGACCGCGCTCACGCTGAACATGCCCGCGGGGAGCCGGGCGAGAAGGTTCCCGGCGGTGAAGGCGCGGGTGCCGGGGAGGGCGAAGAGGCGGCGATAGCCGGTGTGTCGGGGCATGCCCCCACCGTCGCCCCGGGACGATCAAGGGGTCCAACACCTGCTCAGCGCCGATTCACGCACCCGCGTTGTAGGTTCACCGGATGCCCGCCCCTCTCCAACCACACCAACCACACCTCCCGCATCTCGACCCCCGTCTCCTGCGCGCCTTCGTCCTCGTCGCCGAGGAACTGCACTTCACCCGCGCCGCCGCCCGTCTGTACGTCGCCCAGCAGGCGCTCAGCCGTGATGTGCGGCGCCTGGAGCGGGAGTTGGGCGCCGAGTTGTTCGTGCGGACCACCCGGCAGGTGACGCTGACCCCGGACGGCGAGCGGCTGTTGCCGTACGCCCGGCGGGTGCTGGCCGCGCAGGACGAGCTGCTCGCCGCGTTCCGGCAGGCCCGGCCCCTGCTCGTGGACCTCAACTCGCCGGGCCTGGGCACCGGGCGCCGGGTGCTGCGCCGGGCGCGCGAACTCGCCCCGGAACAGGAGCTGATGGCCCGCTACGAGAGTGGACTGACCTGGGCCGCGGGGGAGTTGCTTGCGGGCCGGCTCGACGTGTCGTTCGGGCGGTTCGCCGGTCTTGATCCGGCGCTGCGGGCCGGGCTCGACCACCACCTCGTGCGGTACGAGCCGATGGCGGTCGTGCTGCCCGAGGACCACCGGCTGGCGTCGCTCGCGGAGGTGCCGGTGGACGCGCTGGCGGGCGAGACGGTGTACGCGGGCGCCGGGAATCCGCGTACCCCGGAGTGGACGGATCTCGCGCGCCGGCTGTTCGCGGGGCGTGGCATCGAGGTCGCGGCGCCCGCACCCATGGCCGTAGGCGAAGAGGAGTTCGAGCGGGTCATGGCGAAGACGCGGAACCCGATCCTCGCCGTGGTGGATTTTCCGGCCATGCCTCGGACGGTGTTGCGGCCCCTGGTGGATCCGGTGCCGTTGTCCCCCGTGTCGCTCGTGTGGCGAAAGGGGCTGGTGCACACCGGATTCGATGCGCTTCGACGGGCTGCGGTGGAGATCGCCACCGCCGAGGGATGGCTCCGTAGGCCTGTCGATGGATGGATTCCAGCCATCGACGTGGACATGCTAAAGGAGTAAAAATGGCGCATCCCACCACATGTGAGTACCCGCTGCGCTACCTTCAGGGCCTGAGCGCAGTGTGGTAAGGGGGCGCGTGGACCGGGTGGGGGCCCGGTTCGACGGCGTGTGCTCAGAGTCGTCCGCGCGCCCGGAACAGTCCTGTGGGGGGATGTGCGTGCGCATGGAAAAGTGGCGAGAAGACGCCCAACCGGAATGGCCCCAAGCCGCATCCGCGACCAGAGACGTACCGGTCGTAGGCGGAGAGGCCCAGGCGTTCCCGGAGACCGGAGTGAACGGCGCGACCGGCGGATCGGAGATCTTGGAGGGCGGTCGCCACGGCGGCCATGCCGGCCGCATACGGTCCGAGCCGCCCGGGTCGTCCTGGCCCGTCGCGGCCAAGGAAATACGTACGGAACCGGCGGGACCGCTCACCGGTGCACCGCTGCCTGATGCATCGCTCACCGGTCCGTCCGGCGCCCTGGCCGACCCCTGGGGCGCGTCCGCGGGGACCGACCCCGACGAGGTGACCGTCCAACTCGACGGTTCCGCCGAGGAGTTGGACGATCCAGGGAAGAAGGGCGACGGCTCCGACGGGCCCGTCTTCGTCGACGAGTCCGGCCGCCGGAGCCGTAGGTACCGCCGGATCGGCATGGCCATCGGTATCGCCTGCGCGGTCTACGCCGTCGTCATCGTGATCACCCTGCTGTCCGGCAGTTCCGACGCGCCCTGGCTCCTGGTGCCGGGCCAGCGGCACGACCCGCCCGCGGGCAAGGTCGACACCTCGCCGCTGCCGGCCCGGTCGGGGCAGCCGTCCGGCGCGGCTGACAGCGTGGCGCCGGGGAACATCCCGACGGCGAGCGACGGTACGACGCCGTCTCCCGGCGCGAGCGCGAGCGCGCCCGGAGCGTCCAAGGGCCCCGGCAAGGCGAGCGCGTCCGCGTCCGCCAAGCCGTCCGCGAGCAAGAGCGCCGCGGCGCCGACCGGGGGCAGCGCGAGCAATCCGGTCGTCCAGCCTTCGCAGCCGCAGGTCACGCCGTCGTCCGACCCGACGCCGACGAGCAGCACGAGCGCACCGGCAGCCCCGTCGCCGAGTCCGAGCGTGACCGCGGGCACCGGCACGGTGGCCGGCGCGCCGAGCAGTCCGTCGCCGGTGGCGCAGGGTCCGGCCGGGTCTTC
>NZ_JBFAZO010000012.1:0-327707 GCF_040681835.1 Streptomyces sp. NPDC051576 | reverse complement strand
CCGGCACCGTCCACGACCCCGGAGCACATCGTCTGATGGCATCGCATATCCGCCGTCCCAAGGCCGCGAGCGCGTCGTCCGGCCCGACGCCGTCGAGCAGCACGAGCGCGCCGGCCGCCCCGTCGCCGAGTCCGAGCGTGACCGCGGGCACCGGCACGGTGGCCGGCGCGCCGAGCAGTCCGTCGCCGGTGGCGCAGGGTCCGGCCGGGTCCTCCGAACCGGTGCCGGCACCGTCCACGACCCCGGAGCACATCGTCTGATGGCATCGCATATCCGCCGTCCCAAGGCCGCGAGCGCGTCGTCCGGCCCGACGCCGTCGAGTAGCACGAGCGCGCCGGCCGCCCCGACGCCGAGTCCGAGCGTGACCGCGGGCACCGGTGCGCCGAGCAGTCCGTCGCCGGTGGCGCAGGGTCCGGCCGGGTCCTCCGAGCCGGCGCCGGCACCGTCCACGACCCCGGAGCACATCCTCTGATGGCATCGCACACCCGCCGCCCCAAGGCCACGCACTCGGCCCAGGGCGGCCGTCACGGCGCCCCGCCCGGCGCCCCCGCAGGGGCCCGGCGGCGCCGGCTCTCCATGCGGTTCCTGCTGCCGATGCTGCTCCTCGTCGCCATGCTGGCGATGCTGATGCTGCGCGGCTATGTGCACAGCGAGATCCTCGCCGACCACCGCATCCGGCCCGAGGCCGCGACGGACAAGGTGCCGGAGAAGATCCTCGACGGCGGCCCGGTCATCGACACCCGTAGCGGCCGGGCCACCAGCCTGGACGTGCCGGACCACCGCATCGTCCTGACCTTCGACGACGGCCCCGACCCGACCTGGACGCCCAAGGTCCTGGACGTGCTCAAGAAGCACCACGCGCACGCCGTCTTCTTCGTCACCGGCACCATGACCTCGCGCTACCCGGACCTGGTCAGACGCATCGTGGCGGAGGGCAACGAGGTCGGCCTGCACACCTTCAGCCATCCCGACCTCTCCTTCCAGTCCAAGAAGCGCATCGACTGGGAGCTGTCGCAGAACCAGTTGGCGATCAGCGGCGCGGCCGGCATCCGGACGTCGCTGTTCCGGCCGCCGTACTCGTCCTCCGCCGACGCGATGGACAACCTGTCGTGGCCGGTGACCCGGTACATCGGCACCCGCGGCTACATCACCGTCGTCAACAACACGGACAGCGAGGACTGGCAGAAGCCCGGCGTCGCGAAGATCATCAGCAACGCCACCCCGCACGGCGGCAAGGGCGCGATCGTCCTGATGCACGACTCCGGCGGCGACCGCCACCAGACCGTGCAGGCGCTCGACAGGTTCCTGCCTCAGATGCAGGCCAAGGGCTACACCTTCGACAACCTCACCCAGGCGCTCGGCGCGCGCAGCGCGCTCACCCCGGTGACCGGCGTCGACCTGTGGAAGGGCAAGGCGTGGATCTTCCTGGTCCAGGCCTCGGACAGCATCACCGACGTGCTGGTGGTCGGCCTGGCGATCACCGGTTCCCTCGTCATCGCCCGCTTCCTGCTGATGCTCCTGCTCTCCGCGATCCACGCCCGCCGGGTGCGCCGCAAGGACTTCGCCTGGGGACCACCGGTCACCGAACCGGTCACGGTCCTCGTGCCGGCGTACAACGAGGCCAAGTGCATTGAGAACACGGTCCGTTCACTGATGGCCAGCGAGCATCCCGTCGAGGTGATCGTCGTCGACGACGGCTCGGCGGACGGTACGGCGAGAATCGTCGAGGCGATGGCGCTGCCCGGCGTCCGGGTCGTCCGCCAGCTCAACGCGGGCAAACCGGCCGCCCTCAACAGGGGCCTGGCGAACGCCAGTTACGACCTCATCGTCATGATGGACGGCGACACGGTCTTCGAACCGGCCACCGTCCGCGAACTGGTCCAGCCCTTCGGCGACCCGCGCGTCGGCGCCGTCGCGGGCAACGCCAAGGTGGGCAACCGGGATTCACTGATCGGCGCCTGGCAGCACATCGAGTACGTGATGGGCTTCAACCTCGACCGCCGGATGTACGACGTCCTGCGCTGCATGCCGACGATCCCGGGCGCCGTGGGGGCCTTCAGGAGAAGCGCGCTGGAGCGGGTCGGCGGGATGAGCGACGACACCCTCGCCGAGGACACCGACATCACGATGGCGATGCACCGCGACGGCTGGCGCGTCGTCTACGCCGAGAAGGCCCGCGCCTGGACCGAGGCACCGGAGACGGTCCAGCAGCTCTGGTCCCAGCGCTACCGCTGGTCCTACGGCACCATGCAGGCGATCTGGAAACACCGGGGCGCCCTGCTGGACAGCGGCCCCTCCGGCCGCTTCGGCCGGATCGGCCTCCCGCTGGTGGCCCTGTTCATGGTGGTGGCCCCGATCCTCGCCCCGCTGATCGACGTCTTCCTCCTCTACGGCCTGGTGTTCGGCCCCACCGAGAAGACTTTCCTCGCCTGGCTGGGCGTCCTCGCCATCCAGGCGTTCTGCGCGGCCTACGCCTTCCGCCTGGACCGCGAACGCATGACCCACCTCGTCTCGCTGCCCCTGCAGCAGATCCTCTACCGCCAGCTCATGTACGTCGTTCTGCTCCAGTCCTGGATCACCGCCCTCACCGGCGGCCGCCTGCGCTGGCAGAAACTGCGGCGCACCGGAGTCGTGGAGGCACCCGGCGGCCCGGTACCGACCCAGCGCAGCCGCAGCGGCAGTGATCGGAGGCCCGTGGCATGACGACGCACGAATACCCGACGGGGGCGGTAGCCCCGGCCACCGCCCCTGTACCCGCACCCGCCCCGAAGGCTTCGGGCTCGGGCCGGGACCGCTATCTCGACCTCCTCCGCTCGATCGCCCTCGTCCGGGTCGTCGTCTACCACCTCTTCGGCTGGGCCTGGCTGTCCGTGCTGTTCCCGTCGATGGGCGTGATGTTCGCGCTCGCGGGTTCCCTGATGGCCCGCTCGCTGAACCGTCCCGCGCTGGGTGTGATCAGGGGCCGGCTGCGCCGACTCCTGCCGCCGCTGTGGGCGTTCGGCGCGGTGGTACTGGTGATGATGTTCGCGAGCGGCTGGCATCCCCTCAAGGACCCCGATATGGGCGGCACTTGGTGGGGCGCGGCGAAGCTGTTCGACTACGTCGTGCCGTTCGGCGCACCGCCGTACCCCGAGCATCTGGGGTCGGAGTCGGGCCTGTTGGAGAGCACCTGGGCGGACCAGGCGGCGGGCCCGCTCTGGTACCTGCGGGCGTACCTGTGGTTCGTGATCGCGTCACCGCTCCTGCTGTGGGCGTTCCGCAGGGTCCCGTGGGCGACCCTGCTGGCTCCCTTGGCCCTGACGGCAGTTGTCGGTACGGGGTTGGTGACGATCCCCGGCGAGACGGGCAACGCGGTCTCGGACTTCGCGGTGTACGGCGGCTGTTGGGTCCTGGGCTTCGCCCACCACGAGGGTGTGCTGAAGAAGGTCCCGCGCTATCTCGCGGTCTCGGGCGCGACCCTGATCATGGGCTTCGGCCTGTGGTGGGCGTCGGGTCATCTGGGCCCGGACGGCTGGGACTTGAACGACATTCCGCTCGCCCAGGCGACCTGGTCCTTCGGGATCGTGGTGATCCTGCTCCAGTACGCCCCGTCCTGGCAGGAGTTGCCGGGCAGACTGGCGCGCTGGGACAAGCTGGTCACGCTCTCCAACAACCGCGCGGTCACGATCTACCTCTGGCACAACCTCCTCATCATGGCCGCGGTCCCGATCATCGACCAGTTGTACAACCTCCCCTTCCTGGAGAGCGACGCGGCGACGTCGTTCCTCGACAAGGCGGACACGTTCCTGATGTTCATCCTCATCTGGCCCCTCGTCGCCCTGGCGATCCTCGCCTTCGGCTGGATCGAGGACATCGCGGCGAAGCGGAAGCCGCGGCTGTGGCCGGACGGGGCGAGGCAGCGGCGGCGAAGCAGGGCCTGAGGCCCCACGGAATGGCTGATTCCGGCCGCTCGGCGATGCCGGGCGGCCGTTCGTCGCGCGGGCGGGACCGTTCACCGATGCCGTCCGTGCGCAGGGCGTCGCCGGGTGTAGGTGGTGCCTACAATGGATCTGCATCCATGTGATCCACATCACAGGAGGAGGCGCAGATGAGCACTCCAACCACCACCCCCGACACCATCGCGGACCCCGGCCCGCTCGGCCTCGCCGCCTTCGCCGCGACGACCTTCGTCCTCAGCACCTTCAACGCCAACCTCATCACCGACAAGACGCTGGTCGCCGTGGTCCTGCCGCTCGCCCTCTTCTACGGCGGGCTGGCCCAACTCCTCGCAGGCATGTGGGAGTTCCGCAAGGGCAACACCTTCGGCGCCACCGCGTTCGCCTCCTACGGCGCCTTCTGGCTGTCGTACGCCGCCTACGCGAAGTTCGTCGCGGGCGACCTGCCGCCGGCCACCGCGCACCAGGCGACCGGACTGTTCCTGCTGGTCTGGTCGATCTTCACGGTCTACATGACCGTCGCCGCGCTCCGCACCACCGGAGCGATCCTCTCGGTGTTCGTCACCCTGTCGGCGACGTTCATCGTCCTGTGCGTCGGTGACTTCGCACAGTCACCGGACACCACCAAGGTCGGCGGCTGGCTCGGCCTGGTCACGGCCGTGTGCGCCTGGTACGCGTCGTTCGCCGGCGTCACCAACTCCACCTACCACCGCACCGTCGTGCCGGTCTTCCCGAACGTCGGTGAACGCCTGCTGCCGCATCGCGCCCACGACCGCGGCCCGGTCGCCGGGGCCCACGCATGACCGACACCGGAGGCGAGACACTCTCCAACCTGCTGCGGGAGGAGCGGCGGTTCCCGCCGCCACCCGAGCTGGCCGCCACGGCGAACGCCACCGCGGCGGAGTACGAACGGGCCGACGCCGACCGCCTCGCCTTCTGGGCCGAGGCGGCCGGCCGGCTGGACTGGGCACAGCCCTGGGACGAGACGCTGGACTGGAGCCGCGCCCCGTTCGCCCGCTGGTACACGGGAGGCCGCCTCAACGCGGCGTACAACTGTCTGGACCGGCATGTGGCAGCCGGTCACGGTGACCGGGTCGCCTTCCACTGGGAGGGCGAGCCCGGCGACACCCGCACGATCACCTACGCCGACCTCACGGCCGAGGTCTGCCGGGCGGCCAACGCCCTGCTGTCCCTCGGCGTGCGGGCAGGCGACCGGGTGGCGATCTACATGCCGATGATCCCGGAGACCGTGGTGGCGATGCTGGCCTGCGCCCGCATCGGCGCCCCGCACACCGTGGTCTTCGGCGGCTTCTCCGCCGAGGCGCTGCGCGGCCGGATCCTCGACTGCGACGCGCATGTGGTGATCACCGCGGACGGCGGCTACCGCAAGGGTTCCGCCGCCGCGCTGAAACCCGCCGTGGACGAGGCGGTACGCGAGTGCCCCGACGTCCGCACCGTGCTCGTGGTCCGCCGCACCGGCCAGGACGTCGACTGGACCGACGGCCGGGACGTGTGGTGGCACGACCTGGTCGACGGCCAATCCGCCGAGCACACACCCGAGCCCTTCGACAGCGAACACCCGCTGTACATCATGTACACCTCCGGCACCACGGCCCGCCCGAAGGGCATCCTGCACACCACCGGCGGCTACCTCACTCAGGTGGCCTGGACCCACTGGGCGGTCTTCGACGTCAAACCGGAGACCGACGTCTACTGGACGGCCGCGGACATCGGCTGGGTCACCGGCCACTCGTACATCGTCTACGGCCCCCTCGCCAACGGCGTGACGTCCGTCCTGTACGAGGGCACCCCGGACACCCCGCACCAGGGCCGCTGGTGGGAGATCGTCGAGAAGTACGGCGTGACGATCCTCTACTGCGCCCCGACCGCGATCCGCACCTTCATGAAGTGGGGCGGCGAGATCCCGGCCGACTTCGACCTCTCCTCGCTCCGCCTCCTCGGCTCGGTCGGCGAACCGATCAACCCCGAGGCGTGGATCTGGTACCGCAAGCACATCGGCGGCGACCACTGCCCGGTCGTCGACACCTGGTGGCAGACGGAGACGGGCGCCCAGCTCATCAGCCCGCTGCCGGGCGTGAGCACCTGCAAGCCCGGCTCGGCGCTGCGCCCGCTGCCCGGCATCGCCGGGGACGTCGTCGACGACACGGGCAAGCCGGTGCCCAACGGCTCCGGCGGCTACCTCGTGCTCACCGAGCCCTGGCCCGCGATGCTGCGCACCATCTGGGGCGACGAGCAGCGGTACGTCGACACGTACTGGTCCCGCTTCCCCGGTGTGTACTTCGCCGGGGACGGCGCCAAGAAGGACGAGGACGGCGACATCTGGCTGCTCGGCCGGGTCGACGACGTCATGAACGTCTCCGGCCACCGCATCTCCACCACGGAGGTCGAGTCGGCCCTCGTCTCCCACCCCCTGGTCGCCGAGGCGGCCGTCGTCGGCGCCACCGACCCGACGACCGGCCAGGGCGTCGTCGCCTTCGTCATCCTGCGCGGCGACGCCGGACAGCCCCAACCGGACGAGATCTCCACGGAGTTGCGCACCCACGTCGCCAAGGAGATCGGCCCGATCGCCCGACCCCGGCAGATCATGGTCGTAGCGGAACTCCCCAAGACCCGCTCCGGCAAGATCATGCGCCGCTTGCTGCGGGACGTGGCCGAACACCGCACCCTCGGCGATGTGACGACGCTGACGGACTCGTCGGTGATGGACGAGATCAGGGAGCGGTTGCCTGCGGCGACGGGGGAGGAGGAGGCGTAGTCACCGGTGTGCGTCGGGCCCTGCCGGAGGAGTTCCGGCAGGGCCCGCACGGCGATGGGGCGCCTCGGCGACATCGGTTCACTCGTCGGAGTACTTCGCGTCCGCCGCCGGGTCCAGCGCCAGCCGGTACCCCCGTTTCACCACCGTCTGGATCAGCTTCGGCGCCCCAAGTGCCGTACGCAGGCGGGCCATCGCCGTTTCCACGGCGTGCTCGTCGCGGCCGGCGCCGGGGAGTGCGCGCAGGAGTTCCGCGCGGGCGACGACCCAGCCGGGGCGGCGGGAGAGGGCGCGGAGGAGGGACATGCCGGCCGGCGGGACGGGGCGTAGGGCGCCGTCGACGAGGACCGCGTGGCCGCGGATCTCCACCCGGTGGCCGGCGATGGGCAGGGTGCGGGCGCGGGCGGGGAGTTCCTGGCAGAGGAGCTGGACCAGCGGGCCGAGGCGGAAGCGCTCGGGCTGGACCGTGCTGATGCCGTGGTTCTGGAGCGGGAGCGCGGTGACCGGGCCGACGCAGGCCGGGAGGATGTCGTGCTCCAGGGCGGCGAGGAGTTCGGAGAGCAGGCCGCGGGTCTCGGCGCGGGAGAGCAGCGAGGCGGCGGCCGGCGCGCTGGTGAAGGTCAGCGCGTCCAGGCCGCGCGAGACGGCGGCGTCCAGGAGCCGGTCCAGCGGGGCGATGTCCTCCGGCGGCATCCACCGGTAGACGGGGACCCCGACGACCTCGGCTCCTCCCGCGCGCAGCGACTCCACGAACCCGGGCAGTGGGTCGCCGTGCAGTTGGATGGCGACCCGGCGGCCCTCGACGCCCTCCTCCAGGAGCCGGTCGAGCACTTCGGCCATGGACTCGGACGACGGCGACCACTCCTCGGTGAGACCGGCGGCCCGTACCGCCCCCTTCACCTTGGGTCCGCGCGCGAGCAGTTCCACCCCGCGCAGCCGGTCGAGGAGCGCCTCCCCGAGCCCCCACCCGTCGGCGGCCTCGACCCAGCCCCGGAAGCCGATCGCGGTGGTGGCCACCACGACGTCGGGCGCCTGGTCGATCAGCTGCTTGGTGGCGGCGAGCAGTTCACTGTCGTCGGCGAGGGGCACGATGCGCAGCGCGGGCGCGTGCACGACCGCCGCGCCGCGCCGCTGGAGCAGTGCCCCCAGTTCGTCGGCGCGGCGCGCGGCGGTGACACCCACGGTGAAGCCGGAGAGCGGCCCGTGCTGCCCGCTGTCCGGTGTCTGCTGTTGCTCGTACATGGCTCTCGTCCCGAACGTCGTCGTACATGCAGTGGTGCGGCCCCTACATGTGGTCCCTACATGCCGAACGAGCCTGTCAATGGTGCGTGACAGGCTCGGTTCGACTTTATGTCGACGGTGTTACGTCACACCTCGGCGTAGCTGAGCTGCGGCTTCGCCTCGGATGCGGAGGCTTTGGCCTGAGCCTGGGCGGTCGGGCGGCGAAGGTATACGGCCCAGGTGACCGCGAAGCAGAGGGCGTAGTAGGCGAGGAAGGCGACGAACGCGCCGGTGCCGGAGCCGTAGGAGAGGAACGACTGCCGGAAGGCCATGTTGATGCCGACACCGCCGAGGGCGCCGACCGCGCCGATGAGGCCCATGGAGGCACCGGAGAGCCGGCGTCCGTGCTTGACCGCCTCGTCGCCCTCCAGCCCCTTGGCGAGGGCCTTGGTGTGGAAGATGCCGGGGATCATCTTGAACGTGGAGCCGTTGCCGATCCCGGTGAGCGCGAACAGGACGACGAACGCGACGACGAACAGCGGCAGCGACTTGTGCATGCTGGCGAGGACCAGCACGGCGGTCGCGGCGGCCATGGCGACGTAGTTGAAGAGGGTGATCTTCGCGCCGCCGTACTTGTCGGCGAGCCAGCCGCCCACGGGGCGGATCAGCGAGCCGAGCAGCGGGCCGATGAAGGTGAGATACGTGGCCTGCAGCGGCGTACGTCCGAACTGGTTGGTGAGCACCTGCCCGAAGGCGAAGCTGTAGCCGATGAACGAGCCGAACGTGCCGACGTAGAGGACCGACATGATCCAGGTGTGGGCGTCCTTCGCGGCGTCCTTGGCGGCACCGGTGTCGTTCTTGACGTTCGCGATGTTGTCCATGAACAGCGCCGCGAGGATGGCCGCGACGACGATCAGCGGGATGTAGATCCCGAGCAGCACGCGCGGACCGCCGCTCGCGCCGATGACCGCGAGGGCCACGAGCTGGATCGCGGCGACGCCGATGTTGCCGCCGCCCGCGTTCAGCCCGAGGGCCCAGCCCTTCTTTCGCAACGGGAAGAAGGCGTTGATGTTGGTCATGGACGAGGCGAAGTTACCGCCGCCGATACCGGCGAGGAGCCCGATCCACAGGAAGGTGTCGAAGGAGGTCCCCGGCTTCATCACGGCGAAGGCGGCGACGGTGGGGATGAGGAGCAGGCTCGCGGAGATGATCGTCCAGTTGCGTCCGCCGAAGATCGCGACCGCGAAGGTGTACGGCACCCGGACGACCGCGCCGACGAGGGTGACCATCGACGTCAGCAGGAACTTGTCGGCCGGGGTCAGCCCGTACTCCGGGCCCATGAAGAGCACCAGCACGGACCACAGGGTCCAGATCGAGAAGCCGATGTGTTCGGAGAGGACGGAGAAGAGGAGGTTGCGCTTGGCGACCTTCTCGCCGGTCTCCCGCCAGAAGGTCTCGTCCTCCGGATCCCAGTGCTCGATCCACTTGCTAGGGGCCGGGGCTGTCATGACGCCTCCACGGTGGTCCGGGGCTCGGGGGTGCCGTTATGGGCAAACGAGCGGTGATGCATCCCGAAGGTAGGGAGGGCGCGTTTCCACGCTGTGGCTGTGAGTGACTGCAAGGGAACGTTGCTCTCACGAACGGAGAGGGGCAGCGGTGAGGTCCGCGCACCCGCACGAGGGGTTCCGGCCGCGTGAGCGGGCAGGCACTGTAGAGGGAACGGTTCCCACGCCCCCTCCACTCGGCAACGCACCGACCCCTGACGACCGGGGTAACCCCTAGGCGGTGACAGGCACATGGCACTGGGTACGACCATGGCCCCGTACGAGCTGCGCTTCGACGCCGGGCGGATCTGCCTGGATCTCCTCGCGACCACGCATCCAGAGGAACGGCTCGACGCTCCGGAGCCCTTGTGCGCGTGGATCGTCCGCTCCGGGCTGGTCCCGGCGGTCACCCCGCTCACGCACGTCGATTCCGCCTGGCTGGTCGGCTTCCGTGAACTGCGGGGCCAGGTGAGCCAGTTGGTCCGGAGCAAGTCGTCGAACGATCTCCGGGCCTACGACCTCGCGCTCGCCCGCGTCAATGAGCTGGCCCGTCCGGCGCCCCCGGCCCCTCGTGCCGTACGGGCCGAAGACGGCGCGCTGGTACGGCGGTTGGACGGTCCGCCGGGGTGCGAGGCGCTGCTCGCGGTGATCGCGCGGGACGCCGTGGAACTGCTCACCGATCCGGTCGCGCGGGCCTCGCTGCGTGAGTGCGCGGGCGACAACTGCCCGATCGTTTATCTGGACACCTCACGGGGGCGCAGGAGGCGTTGGTGCTCCAGTGAGGTCTGCGGGAACCGCGAAAGAGTGGCCCGGCATCGGCGGCGCGCGGCCCTTGCCCGAGCCTGAGAATCCCATATGCGGCTTCTGTGGAGTGAGGGGTCGTCAATTGTCGAAGTGATTTCGACAACAGTGCGTTTCACTCCGCCGCCGCCCGGGCAGCCCGCGTGATCTTGCTGGTGTGGTGGAAATGTAAAGATCGTACGGTGGGAATGTGCACTCATGTCCCCCTCGTCACGTCACTAAGAAGAAAACTGTCGCCCCACGTTGAACACTCCACCACCCGCCCGCGTACCTCTCCATGAGCGACCGACTGGGGGAACCCCCGGACACCGGAGGTGGGCGTGCGCAAGGATTCCGTCGTGGCCAATGAACACGCACCGAGGGCCCGACATCGCATGTCCCAGTCCTCGGAACCTGATGAGGAGCTGATGCGTGCCCTGTACCGAGAGCACGCCGGACCCTTGCTCGCCTATGTGCTGCGGCTCGTCGCCGGCGACCGGCAACGTGCCGAGGACGTGGTGCAGGAGACGCTCATCCGGGCCTGGAAGAACGCCGGCCAGCTCAACCGGGCGACCGGATCGGTACGACCCTGGCTGGTGACGGTCGCACGGCGCATCGTCATCGACGGTCACCGCAGCCGGCAGGCCCGGCCGCAGGAGGTGGACCCGTCGCCGCTGGAGGTCATCCCCGCGGAGGACGAGATCGACAAGGCGTTGTGGCTGATGACACTGTCGGACGCGCTGGACGACCTGACCCCGGCCCACCGGGAGGTGCTCGTCGAGACGTACTTCAAGGGGCGTACCGTCAATGAGGCGGCCGAGACGCTTGGCATCCCCAGTGGCACGGTGCGCTCAAGGGTGTTCTACGCCCTTCGATCGATGAAGCTTGCTCTGGAGGAGCGGGGGGTGACGGCATGAGCATTTACGGGGGATACGGAACGGGTAGTCCTGGTTCCATGCAGGGATCTCAGGGCTCGAACGAACACGAGACCGTCGGCGCCTACGCCCTCGGGATTCTCGACGACGCCGAAGCAACCGCTTTCGAGGCCCATCTCGCCACCTGTGAATGGTGCGCCCAGCAGCTCGACGAGCTGGCCGGGATGGAACCGATGCTGGCGGCGCTCGCGGACCTGCCGGGTTCCGGCACTCCCGCGATCGGTGAGTCCCTGTCCGCGAAGCCCAGTCCACGACTGGTGGAGCGGCTGGTCGACGACGTCGGCGACCGCCGGGCCCAGAAGCGCCGGCGCAGCTTCTACATGATCGCCGCCGCCGCCGCGCTGATCATCGCGGGACCGCTGGCCGTCATCGCGGCCAACGGCGGCGACAGTTCGGGTGGCACACAGGCGGTGGCCACCGCCAAGACCACCTTCGACACTTTGTCCGACAAGGTCTCGGCGACGGACAAGAGCACCAAGGTCACCGCGACCGTGGCGATGTCCAAGAAGGACTGGGGCACCCTCGGGGTCGTGGAGCTCAAGAACGTCAAGGGCCCCCTGAAGTGCTCCCTGATCGCGGTCGGCAAGAACGGCGAGCGCGAGACGATGAGCTCCTGGTCGGTCCCGGCCTGGGGTTACGGCATCGCGAACGCCACGAAGGCCGAGGCCAAGGCCCCGCTCTACGCCCAGGGCGGAGCGGCCCTCTCGCCGAACGAGATCGACCACTTCGAGGTCATGACCTTCGACGGCAAGCGGCTCGTGGAAGTGGACGCGTAGCACCTGGTCCACCTTGTTCAGTGGGCCAACCGTGTTCAGTGGGGTCCGGTACGCGGCAGGTCGCGTACCGGACCCCACGTCTTTGTCATGATCCACCGGGCAGGCCCCTCGCTACAGAGGCTTTCTTTCGCGTACGGTTGACGGCTGCCCAGCACGTCAGAAGGGGGCCCGGTGGCCGCACAGGCTCAACAGGAAACCGCGCTCGACACGGTGACCGACAAATCCGCCCAGGATTCGCTACGGGACCGGGAGATCAGCGTCGAACAGGCACACCTGGACCGGGTGTACCGGCGGCTTGAGGAGAAGATCCACGAGGCCGAGTTCCTCATGAACGACGCGGCCAAGCGCGGCCAGGTCGGCACCCCCGGCGCGCTCGCCGAACGGGACGCGCAGGTGTTCCGCGCCGGTGTCCACCTCAACCGGCTCAACAACGAGTTCGAGGACTTCCTCTTCGGCAGGATCGACCTCCTGCTCGGCAAGGACGGCAAGAAGGGACCCGACGGCGCCTACACCGCCGTGGAACCGGCCGAAGGCGCCGTGCGGGAGGACCGCACCGCCGACATCGCCGAGACCCTGCACATCGGCCGCATCGGAGTCCTCGACTCCGAGTACGCGCCGCTGGTCATCGACTGGAGGGCGCCCGCAGCGGCCCCCTTCTACCGCTCGACGCCGGTCGACCCCGGCCGGGTCGTACGACGCCGGGTCATCCGCTCCAAGGGCCGCCGGGTCCTCGGTGTCGAGGACGACCTGATGCGCCCCGAGCTGACCGCCCACCTCGACGGCGACCGACTGGCCGTCATCGGCGACGGCGCCCTGATGGCCGCGCTCGGCCAGGCCCGCAGCCACACCATGCGCGACATCGTGGCGTCCATCCAGGCCGAGCAGGACCTGGTGATCCGGGCCCCCGCCGCCTCGGTGACCTACGTCGAGGGCGGCCCGGGCACCGGCAAGACGGCCGTCGCCCTGCACCGCGCCGCCTACCTCCTCTACCAGGACCGGCGCCGGTACGCGGGCGGCATCCTCATCGTCTCGCCCACCCCGCTGCTGGTGGCGTACACCGAGGGCGTCCTGCCGTCCCTCGGCGAGGAGGGCCAGGTCGCGATCCGGGCCATCGGAGCGCTCGTGGACGGCGCAGAGGCCACCCTGTACGACTCCCCGGCCGTGGCCCGCGCCAAGGGCTCGTACCGCATGCTCAGGGTGTTGCGGAAGGCCGCGCGCGGAGCCCTGGAGCTGAACGATTCGCCGACCCGGCTGCGGGTCGTCGCCTTCGGCCGCCGGCTCGAACTGGAGGCCGCCGACCTGGAGCGCGTCCGGCAGAGCGCCCTCAGCGGCACCGCCCCCGTCAACCTGCTGCGCCCGCGCGCCCGCAAGCTCCTCCTGGACACCTTGTGGGAGCGCTCCGGCGCGGGAGGCCGGCACACCGACCCCGAACTCGCCGCCGAACTGCGCTCGTCCTTCGACGAGGACATCGCGAGCGAGGACGACTTCATCGCGTTCCTCGACGCCTGGTGGCCCGAACTCACCCCGCGCGCCGTCCTGGAGGCGATGTCCGACGAGCGCAAGCTCGGCCGCTGGGCCCGGCGCATCCTCAACCCCGGCGAGGTCCGCCGGGTCGCCCGCGCCCTGAAGCGGGACGGCCTCTCGGTCCACGACGTGGCGATCCTCGACGAACTCCAGGCGATCCTCGGCACCCCGGCCCGCCCCCGCAAGCGGCGCGACCTGGACCCGCTGGACCACCTCACCGGACTCGACGAGCTGATGCCCGTACGCGAGGAGACCCAGCGCGAACGCGCCGAGCGGCTGGCCCAGGAGCGCACCGAGTACGCGCACGTCATCGTCGACGAGGCCCAGGACCTCACCCCCATGCAGTGGCGCATGGTCGGCCGCCGCGGCCGGCACGCCACCTGGACGGTCGTGGGAGATCCGGCCCAGTCCTCCTGGTCCGACCCCGACGAGGCCGCCGAGGCCCGCGACGAGGCCCTCGGCTCCCGCCCCCGCCGCCGCTTCACCCTCACCGTCAACTACCGCAACCCGGCCGAGATCGCGGAGTTGGCGGCGAAGGTCCTGGCCCTGGCGATGCCCGGCTCCGAGTCCCCGTCTGCGGTCCGCTCGACCGGAGTGAAACCTCACTTCGCGGTCGTACGGAACTCGCTGTCGGAGTCGGTCCGCGCGGAGGCCGCCCGGCTGCTCGACCGGGTCGACGGCACCGTCGGCGTGGTCGTCGCCATGAACCGCCGCGAGGAGGCCCGCCGTTGGCTCACCGGCCTCGGCGACCGGGTGGTCGCCCTCGGCAGCCTGGAGGCCAAGGGCCTGGAGTACGACGCGACCGTCGTCGTCTCCCCGGCCGAGATCGCCGACGAGTCGCCCGCCGGACTGCGGGTGCTCTACGTCGCCCTCACCCGCGCGACCCAGCAGCTCACGGTCGTCTCCGCCGAGCGCGACGAGCCGGATGCGAACGGGGTGCCGGACCTCCTGCGGGACTGATGCTGTGAACCCGCGGGATGGGAATGGTCTTACGGGATCCGTTTGTTAGCCTGGATGTGACACCGGCCCGATCCAAGCCCCCGGGCCCAACCTTCGTCGCTACGAGCGACCACTTGCCGCGAGGCGAGCATGGCGGGTCGGTGTCACTGATCGAGGAAGAGGTCCCCGTCACGGGAAAAGTGACGGGGCCCTCTTTTTTTCGCGAACAAAACGTTCGCAATCGGGGGCGGCTAACGTCTACCCGACAGTAGGTGCGACCATCGGAGCGCGTACTCAGCTCAACGGTGAAAGCAGAGGAAGTCGGCCATGGCTACGGCGCCCAGCGTCTCCTACTCGATCACGGTCCGTCTGGAGGTGCCCGCCGGCGGAACGGCGGTCTCCCAGATCACCACGGCCGTGGAGTCCCACGGAGGCTCGGTGACCGGCCTCGACGTGACCGCCTCCGGCCACGAGAAGCTCCGGATCGACGTCACCATCGCCGCGAGTTCCACGGCCCACGCCGACGAGATCGTCCAGCAGTTGCGGGACATCGAGGGCGTCACCCTCGGCAAGGTCTCCGACCGTACGTTCCTCATGCACCTCGGCGGCAAGATCGAGATGCAGTCCAAGCACCCGATCCGCAACCGTGACGACCTCTCCATGATCTACACCCCGGGTGTCGCCCGGGTGTGCATGGCGATCGCGGAGAACCCCGAGGACGCGCGCCGCCTCACCATCAAGCGCAACTCGGTCGCGGTCGTCACCGACGGCTCGGCCGTGCTCGGCCTCGGCAACATCGGCCCCAAGGCCGCGCTGCCGGTCATGGAGGGCAAGGCGGCCCTCTTCAAGCGGTTCGCCGGCATCGACGCCTGGCCGCTGTGCCTGGACACCCAGGACACCGACGCGATCGTGGAGATCGTGAAGGCGATCGCCCCCGGCTTCGCGGGCATCAACCTGGAGGACATCTCCGCGCCCCGCTGCTTCGAGATCGAGGCCCGGCTGCGCGAGGCCCTCGACATCCCCGTCTTCCACGACGACCAGCACGGCACCGCGATCGTGGTGCTGGCCGCGCTGACGAACGCGCTGCGGGTGGCCGGCAAGGACATCGGTGACATCCGGGTCGTCATGTCCGGCGCGGGCGCGGCCGGTACGGCCATCCTCAAGCTGCTGCTCGCCGCGGGCGTCAAGAACGCGGTCGTCGCCGACATCCACGGTGTCGTGCACGCCGACCGCGAGGACCTGGTGGACGCCAAGCCCGACTCGCCGCTGCGCTGGATCGCCGACAACACCAACCCCGAGGGCCTGACGGGCACGTTGAAGGAGGCCGTGCGCGGCGCCGACGTCTTCATCGGCGTCTCCGCCCCGAACGTCCTCGACGGCGACGACGTGGCCGCGATGGCCGAGGGCGCGATCGTGTTCGCGCTCGCGAACCCCGACCCCGAGGTCGACCCCGCGATCGCCCGTCAAACGGCGGCTGTTGTCGCCACCGGACGCTCGGACTTCCCGAACCAGATCAACAACGTGCTGGTCTTCCCGGGTGTCTTCCGCGGTCTGCTGGACGCGCAGTCCCGCACCGTCAACACCGAGATGATGCTGGCCGCCGCGACCGCACTCGCGAACGTGGTGACCGAGGACGAGCTGAACCCGAACTACATCATCCCGAGCGTCTTCAACGACAAGGTCGCCGGTGCGGTCGCGGGCGCGGTCCGCGACGCGGCGAAGGCGGCGGGGGCGACGGCGCCCGGCGCGTCGTAGCCCCTCGAACGGAGTGTGTGCGGCGGCTGTGAGGATCGCCACGGCCGACCGCACACCGGCGCGTCGCGGAACCCGGGGCCTTCGGCGGCCGTTTATCGTGGCGGCCAGGCTTCGGGCCTGTCCAGGCCCGGTCCTCGCTGCCGGGAGCCGACGGAGCGTCACCACACCGAGGGTGTGGCGCTCTTCGTGTGACTCCCAAGGGTGTTCTCGCGACTCCTACGGGTGCCGGATTGGCTTTCCCGCCGCAGGTAGGGGCAGGATGCGTCTTCGGGCGCGAGGGTCTGGACGACGGACCCGGGTCCGGGGACTCACCCAGGACCCTGGCAGCATCGGCTTCACCGTGCCCGATATGCGGCTCCGCCGCGTGGCACGCCTCAAACGGCAAGAAGAACACGGGAGTAACAACATGAACCGCAGTGAGCTGGTGGCCGCGCTGGCCGACCGTGCCGAGGTGACCCGCAAGGACGCCGACGCCGTTCTGGCCGCGTTCGCCGAGACCGTCGGCGAGATCGTCGCCAAGGGCGACGAGAAGGTCACCATCCCCGGCTTCCTGACCTTCGAGCGCACCCACCGTGCCGCTCGCACCGCGCGCAACCCGCAGACCGGCGACCCGATCAACATCCCGGCCGGCTACAGCGTCAAGGTGTCCGCGGGCTCGAAGCTCAAGGAAGCCGCCAAGGGCAAGTAAGCCTTCGCGTACGCGACGGGATTGCGTACGAGGCTCAGTAACGCGAATGGGGCGACCACCCGGTGAGGGTGGCCGCCCCATCGTCGTAATCCGGGGGGCTTATCCAAGCGCCTTGCCCGGCAACTCGACCTTCGCGCCCAGCTCCACGAGCTTCTCCATGCTGTGTCTACCCGGGGGATAACCCCCGGACCCCCAGCAGAGACGGCATTGCCCTTGGGCCGCGCCGCGGCCGACGGGCAGCGGATGCCGTGCCCGGACGGGAGCGGGCCGCCCGGGCTGGGGTGACGAAGTCCGGGTCAGCCGAGTGCTTTGCCCGGGAGTTCCACCTTCGCGCCCAGCTCCACGAGCTTCTCCATGAAGTTCTCGTAGCCGCGGTTGATGAGGTCGATGCCGTGGACGCGGGACGTGCCCTGGGCCGCCAGTGCTGCGATGAGGTAGGAGAAGCCGCCTCGGAGGTCGGGGATGACCAGGTCGGCGCCCTGGAGGCGGGTCGGGCCCGAGACGACCGCCGAGTGGAGGAAGTTGCGCTGGCCGAAGCGGCAGTTGGAGCCGCCGAGGCACTCGCGGTAGAGCTGGATGTGGGCGCCCATCTGGTTGAGCGCGGAGGTGAAGCCCAGGCGGGACTCGTAGACCGTCTCGTGGATGATCGAGAGGCCGGTGGCCTGTGTCAGGGCCACTACCAGCGGCTGCTGCCAGTCCGTCTGGAAGCCCGGGTGGACGTCCGTTTCGAGCGCGATGGACTTCAACTGGCCGCCGGGGTGCCAGAAGCGGATGCCCTCGTCGTCGATCGCGAAGGCACCGCCCACCTTCCGGTAGGTGTTGAGGAACGTCATCATCGAGCGCTGCTGCGCGCCCCGGACGTAGATGTTGCCCTCGGTCGCCAGCGCCGCCGACGCCCAGGAGGCGGCCTCCAGGCGGTCCGGGAGGGCCGCGTGGGTGTAGCCGCCGAGCGAGTCCACACCGGTGATGCGGATCGTCCGGTCGGTGTCCATGGCGATGATCGCGCCCATCTTCTGCAGCACGCAGATGAGGTCCTCGATCTCCGGTTCCACGGCCGCGTTGGCGAGTTCGGTGACGCCCTCCGCCAACACCGCGGTCAGCAGCACCTGCTCGGTCGCGCCCACGGACGGGTACGGCAGCTTGATCTTCGTGCCGCGCAACCGCTGCGGAGCCTCCAGGTACTGCCCGTCCGCCCGCTTCTCGATCTTCGCGCCGAACTGCCGCAGCACCTCGAAGTGGAAGTCGATCGGCCGGCCGCCGATGTCACAGCCGCCGAGCCCCGGGATGAACGCGTGCCCGAGCCGGTGCAGCAGCGGACCGCAGAACAGGATCGGGATGCGCGACGAGCCCGCGTGGGCATCGATGTCGGCGACGTTGGCGCTCTCGACGTGCGACGGGTCCATCACCAGCTCGCCCGGCTCCTCACCCGGACGGACCGTCACCCCGTGCAGTTGCAGCAGTCCGCGTACGACCCGAACGTCACGGATGTCCGGTACGTTGCGCAGTCGACTTGGCTCACTGCCCAGCAGGGCGGCGACCATGGCCTTGGGTACGAGGTTCTTCGCACCGCGGACACGGATCTCGCCCTCCAGCGGGGTTCCGCCGTGGACAAGCAGTACGTCGTCTGAGCCGTTGACGGTCATGAATCTCGCGTTCCGTGGAGTTGGGCAGGGGCCGAAGACGTAAGCGTAATGGCCGCCCACCCCCCTTCAGAAAGCCCAAGGACCACCCAGCTACGTCATAGCTGTGTCACAACACGAACCGTTCCCAATCGGGCACATGGGGTCACGGGACGGGTCCGTGCGCCGGGGACGCCTCCTTCCGCCCTGAGCTGCATTCACTCCCGAACCCGCATTGCCTCCCCCTTCCACGGGAAGATGCGGGATCATGTCTGGCATGACCGAGGTGTCCTCGCTCACAGGGCGGTTGCTCGTGGCAACACCCGCCCTGGCGGACCCGAACTTCGACCGCGCGGTGGTGCTCCTTCTCGACCACGACGAGGAGGGCTCCCTCGGTGTCGTCCTCAACAGACCGACTCCCGTGGACGTCGGCGACATCCTGGAGGGCTGGGCGGATCTCGCCGGCGAACCGGGAGTCGTCTTCCAGGGCGGCCCGGTCCAGTTGGACTCGGCCCTCGGTGTCGCCGTCATCCCGGGCGGCGCGGCCGGCGAGCGGGCACCGCTCGGCTGGCGGCGCGTGCACGGCGCGATCGGACTCGTCGACCTGGAGGCCCCGCCGGAGCTGCTGGCCTCGGCGCTCGGCTCGCTGCGGATCTTCGCCGGCTACGCGGGCTGGGGCCCCGGGCAACTGGAGGCCGAACTGGGCGAGGGTGCCTGGTACGTCGTCGAGTCGGAGCCCGGTGACGTCTCCTCGCCGTCCCCGGAGAGACTCTGGCGCGAGGTGCTGCGCCGCCAGCGCAGCGAGCTGGCGATGGTGGCGACCTATCCGGACGACCCTTCGCTGAACTGATGGCGGTGGGCTTCAGTACCCTTGGCCGTATGAGCACTCTTGAGCCCGAGCGCGGGACTGGTACGGGGACCCTCGTAGAGCCGACGCCCCAGGTGTCGCACGGCGACGGGGACCATGAGCGCTTCGCCCATTACGTCCAGAAGGACAAGATCATGGCGAGCGCCCTGGACGGCACTCCTGTGGTGGCGTTGTGCGGGAAGGTCTGGGTGCCGGGCCGCGACCCGAAGAAGTACCCGGTGTGTCCCATGTGCAAGGAGATCTACGAGTCCATGGGCGCCGGCGGGGACGGCGACAAGGGCAAGGGCGGCGACAAGTAGCCGGTCGGTCCGTCTGACGGTCTGAGGCCCTCGGGGCGCGCTTCGGCGCGCCCCGAGGGCCTTTCGCGTGTCACGAAGTGGTTGAGACCTCTTGTGGGCGCGTTCATCTACTCCTTAATCTCCGTGGTGTTGTGCAGAGCGAAACGCCAATTGCGCATGTTGCAACGCACGCCCGGACTCTCGGAGGAACGCTCCATGAAGCTCGCCCCCAGATTCGCCGTACTCCTGGCGGCCGCCGCTGTCGTCGCCGGCTGCGCCCCCCAGACCTCCGACAACTCCTCGTCGGACAAGGACGACCAGAGCGGCACCCTGCGCGTGTGGCTCTTCCAGGAGGTCGGCAACGACCCGAAGGCGAAGGTCGTCGACTCCGTGGTCACCGCCTTCGAGAAGGCCCACAAGGGCACCAAGGTGGACGTCGAGTACATCCCGATCGACACCCGCGCCCAGCGCGTCAAGGCCGCCTTCAACGACCCGAAGTCCGCGCCCGACGTGATGGAGTACGGCAACACGGACACGGCCGGCTACGTCCACGACGGCGGACTCCTCGACGTCACCAAGGAGTTCGGCGCCTGGAGCGAGGCCAAGGACACCGACCCCACCGCGAAGCAGTCGGTCACCGTCGACGGCAAGGTGTACGGCTCGCCGTTCTACGTCGGCGTCCGCGCCCTCTACTACCGCACCGACGTCTTCAAGAGCCTCGGCCTCCAACCCCCCAAGACCATGGCCGAGTTGGCGGCCACCGCCCGCAAGATCCACAAGGCGAGGTCCGATCTCTACGGCCTTGTCGTCGGCGGCGCCTACACCTACGGCGCGATGCCCTTCGTCTGGGCCAACGGCGGTGAACTCGCCACCGCCAAGGGCGGTTCGTACACCTCCGCGATCGACAGCGCCGCCGCCCAGAAGGGCATCAAGGCCTACACCTCGCTGTTCACCGGCGACAACTGTCCCGCCGCCAAGTGCGCGGTCATGGGCGGCAACGACACGATCACCGCGTTCGCGGCCGGCAAGGCGGGCATGGCGATCGGCGGCGACTTCAGCCACAGCGCGGTCGAGGCCGGCAAGGTCAAGGGCAAGTACGCGGTCGTACCGCTGCCCGGTGTCGCGTCCGGCTCGGTCGCCCCCGCGTTCGCCGGCGGCAACAACATCGGTGTCCTGAAGAGCACTTCGCACCGCACGCTCGCGGTGGACCTGATGGAACAGCTCACCTCGAAGACCACCCAGGCCTCGATGTTCGACGCGATGGGTTTCCTGCCGACGTTCACGGACGTCCGCGACGCCGCCGCCGCGAAGGTGCCCTTCGAGAAGCCGTTCGTCCAGACGCTCGCCGCGGGCACCAAGTTCGTTCCCGCGTCGCCCGGTTGGTCGGAGATCGACTCCTCGCTGGTGCTGCCGACGATGCTCCAGGAGGTCATCAGCGGCAAGAAGAGCGTGGCGGCGGCCTCGAAGGACGCCGCGGGGAAGATGAACGACGCGTTCAGCTCCGCGGGTTGAGCTGGTGCGTACCCGAACGGCCTGGACCCCCTGGCTCTATCTCGCCCCCGCCCTCGTCGTCCTCGGCGGTCTGCTCGTCTACCCGATCTACCAACTCGGCCTGATCTCCTTCTTCCAGTACACCCAGGCCCAGGTCAGCGGCGGCGCGCCGACCACCTTCGAGGGCTTCGGCAACTACACGGCCCTGTTCTCCGACAGCCAGTTCTGGCAGGTGCTCCTGTCGACCGTGCTGTTCGCGGGGGCCTGTGTCGTCTCGACCCTCGCCGTCGGCTGCGCGCTCGCCGTGCTGCTCACCCGGGTGCGTGCCGTGCCCCGACTCGTCCTGATGCTGGCCGCGTTGGGGGCGTGGGCGACACCGGCGGTGACCGGGTCGACGGTCTGGCTGCTCCTGTTCGACCCGGACTTCGGCCCGGTGAACCGGGTCCTGGGCCTCGGGGACCACTCCTGGACGTACGGGCGCATCAGCGCGTTCCTCCTCGTCCTGCTCGAAGTGGTGTGGTGCTCCTTCCCGTTCGTGATGGTGACGGTCTACGCCGGCATCCGCGCCGTACCCTCCGAGGTCCTGGAGGCCGCTGCCCTGGACGGCGCCTCTCAGTGGCGCATCTGGCGGTCCGTCCTCACGCCGATGCTCCGGCCGATCCTGACCGTCGTCACCATCCAGTCCGTCATCTGGGACTTCAAGGTCTTCACCCAGATCTACGTCATGACGGGCGGCGGCGGTATCGCGGGCCAGAACCTCGTCCTGAACGTGTACGCCTACCAACAGGCGTTCGCGTCCTCGAAATACAGCCTCGGCTCGGCGATCGGCGTCGTGATGCTCCTGATGCTGCTCGCCGTCACGCTGGTCTATCTGCGCCTGCTGCGCAGGCAGGGGGAGGAGCTGTGAGTCTGCTCCGCGGTTTTGTACGACGGCCCTGGCGGCTCGCGGCCGAGGCCTCGGCGCTGCTGATCGCGGTCGTGGTCGCCTTCCCCCTCTATTGGATGGTGCTCAGCGCCTTCAAACCGGCCGGTGAGATCGAGTCGAGCCAGCCGCGGCCGTGGACGCTCGCGCCTTCCCTGGACTCGTTCCGGCGGGTGTTCGGGCAGCAGGAATTCGGCCGTTACTTCGTCAACAGCCTTGTCGTGGCGGGCACGGTGGTCATCGTCTCGGCACTGGTCGCCTTTCTCGCCGCGACGGCCGTGACCCGATTCCGGTTCCGCTTCCGGACCACCCTCCTGATCATGTTCCTGGTGGCCCAGATGGTGCCCGTGGAGGCGCTGACGATCCCCCTGTTCTTCACCATGCGGGGCCTCGGTCTGCTGAACACCCTGGGGTCGCTGATCCTGCCTCAGATCGCGTTCTCGCTGCCGTTCGCGATCTGGATGCTGCGGGGGTTCGTGAAAGCCGTACCGGACGCGCTGGAGGAGGCCGCGTACATCGACGGGGCGAGCCGGACGCGATTCCTGTGGCAGATCCTTTTCCCGCTCGTCTTCCCGGGGCTGGTCGCCACGAGCGTCTTTTCCTTCATCTCGGCCTGGAACGACTTCCTCTTCGCCAAGTCCTTCATCATCAGCGACACTTCCCAGTCCACCCTGCCGATGGCCCTTCTGGTCTTCTACAAGCCCGACGACCCGGACTGGGGCGGGGTCATGGCGGCCTCCACGGTGATGACGATTCCGGTGCTGGTGTTCTTCGTACTCGTACAGCGACGTCTGGTCTCGGGGCTGGGCGGAGCGGTAAAGGACTGACGTGACTTCAGAGACGGAACTGATTCCGGCGCCCGTCGCCGTCGAGGGCCCCACCCGCTGCGGTTTCCTCTTCGAGGCGGATACGGCCCTGTGGGGCGAACCCGGCACCGAGGGCACGCAGCGGTGGCTCCGCTCCACGCTCGGCGGGGCCCTCGGGCTGCCGCTGCCGCCGGGTGAGGAGGGCGCCCGCAACACGGTCGCGCTGCGCCTCGACGGCACCCTGGCCCCGGAGGCGTACCGCCTGGAAGTGGTCACCACATGGGGTGTCGTGATCACGGGCGGCAGCCCGGCCGGCGTGTTCTGGGGCGCGCAGACGCTACGTCAACTCCTGGGCCCCGCCGCCTTCCGGCGCGCCCCCGTCCGTCCTGACATGACCCACGTCGTGCCGCACCAGACCATCGACGACGCGCCCCGTTTCCCCTGGCGCGGCCTCATGCTCGACGTCGCTCGGCACTTCATGCCCAAGGATGGCGTCCTGCGCTACCTGGACCTCATGGCGGCGCACAAACTCAACGTCTTCCACTTCCACCTGACGGACGACCAGGGCTGGCGCGTCGAGATCCAGCGGTACCCGAAGCTGACCGAGATCGGCTCCTGGCGGTCCCGCACGAAATTCGGCCACCGTGCCTCACCCCTGTGGGACGACAAGCCGCACGGCGGCTTCTACACGCGGGACGACATCCGCGAGATCGTCGCCTACGCCGCCGAGCGGCATATCACCGTGGTCCCCGAAATCGACGTACCGGGACACTCGCAGGCCGCCATCGCCGCGTATCCGGAACTCGGCAACACGGACACCATCGACACCAACTCCCTCTCCGTCTGGGACACCTGGGGGATCAACCCAAACGTACTGGCCCCCACTGACAACACCCTGCGCTTCTACGAGGGGGTCTTCGAGGAACTCCTGGAGCTGTTCCCCTCGGAGTTCATTCACGTCGGCGGCGACGAATGCCCCAAGGACCAGTGGAAGCAGTCTCCGGCCGCGCAGGCGCGTATCGCGGAACTCGGGCTCGCGGACGAGGACGCGTTGCAGTCGTGGTTCATCGGACACTTCGACAAGTGGCTCTCCGCGCGCGGGAGAAGGCTCGTCGGCTGGGACGAGATCCTGGAGGGCGGTCTCGCGGAGGGGGCCGTGGTGTCGTCCTGGCGCGGCTACGAGGGCGGGATCACCGCCGCCCGCGCGGGCCACGACGTCGTCATGTGCCCTGAACAGCACGTGTACTTGGACTGGCGGCAGGCCCCCGGAGAGGACGAGCCGGTACCGATCGCCCATGTGCGCACCCTGGAGGACGTCTACCGCTTCGAGCCGGTTCCCTCGCGGCTCACCGAGGCCGAGGCCCGTCATGTGCTGGGCACTCAGGCCAACGTGTGGACCGAGGTGATGGAGGACCACGCGCGCGTGGACTACCAGACCTTCCCCAGGCTCGCGGCCTTCGCCGAGGTCGCCTGGAGCGCGCTTCCGGCCCCGGCGGAACGGGACTTCGCCGACTTCGAGCGCCGGATGACCGCCCACTACCGGCGACTCGACGCCCTGGGCGTCGCCTACCGCCCGCCCACCGGACCACTGCCGTGGCAGCGACGCCCCGGAGTGCTCGGCCGACCCAAGGACGGCCCGCCCCCGAACGCGTGAAGCACCGTGGAGGACGCGTAGAACACGTAATGGAAAAAGACCCCAAGAGTCACCGATGAGTGGCAATTCGCGCGTACCGGTGATGCCGTACGAAAACGGACCATCTCCCTGATGAGGCGGGCGAATGCCTCCTAGCGGACCCCCGCGTTCGGGTCTTGCGAAGATGTGCCAGAGTTGCCACGTCCGCCCTGTCAGCACGTACCGTACGGCAGCAACAGGTGGGACCAGGTGGGGCAGCGGGAAGGGGCAGCCGGTTTGACCACGCACGCACCGCAGGCGGGGCAGTCCGTCACGCTGCCCACAACGCTGGACGAGGCCGTGGCGGCGCTCACGGCCCTGCCCACGGCCGTTCCCGTGGCCGGCGGCACCGACCTCATGGCGGCCGTCAACTCGGGGCAGCTCAGGCCCAGCGCGCTGGTCGGTCTCGGCCGGATCAGCGAGATCCGCGGCTGGCAGTACCAGGACGGGCACGCGCTGCTCGGCGCGGGCCTCACGCACGCCCGTATGGGCCGCCCCGACTTCGCCGCCCTCATCCCGGCGCTCGCGGCCTCCGCGCGTGCGGCGGGCCCGCCGCAGATCCGCAACGCGGGCACCCTGGGCGGCAACATCGCCTCGGCCGCGCCCACCGGTGACGCGCTGCCCGTACTGGCCGCCCTGGAGGCGACGCTGATCATCGCGGGCCAGGACGGCGCCCGCCGGGAGATCCCGGTGTCGCACCTCCTGGCCGGCGTGGAGATGCTGCGCGGCGGCGAACTCATCGGCTTCGTGCGCGTGCCCCTGCTGCACGCCCCGCAGGTCTTCCTGAAGGCGACCGGCCGGACCGGCCCGGGGCGCTCGGTGGCGTCCGTCGCGGTCGTCCTCGACCCCGCCCGGCGCGGGGTCAGGTGCGCCGTCGGCGCCATAGCGCCGATGCCGCTGAGACCACTGGACGCCGAGCAGTGGGTGGCCCGGCTGATCGACTGGGACAACAGCCGCACGATCGTCCCCGAGGCGCTCAGCGCCTTCGGGGAGTACGTCGCCGCGGCCTGCATCCCCGACCCGGTCCCGGCCGAGGACGGGACCGTGGAGCAACTGCCGCCCGCCGTACTGCACCTGCGGCGCACCGTCGCCGCACTGGCCCGACGAGCACTCGGGAGGGCGCTGTCGTGACCGACGACCAGCACGGAGAGGGCACCCCCCAGGGAGGCGGACGCTGGGACCCGCTGCCCCAAGGGGACTACGACGACGGTGCCACGGCCTTCGTGAAACTCCCCGAAGGGGGCATCGACGCCCTCCTGGCCGCCCCGGGCCACGGTTATGTGCCGCCGCCCATAGAGGCCACCCCCGCCCCGGACGCCGACGGCGACCCGTCGGGCACCGGCTCCTGGGCGCGGCCCGCCGAGGGCGTCCAGTGGCCCGACCCGAACGCCGTGGGGCAGCAGGGCACCGCCGGGGACGACCGGTTCTCGTACCACCCCGGGTCCACCGGCCAGTGGACCTTCCAGGACACCGGCGCCCAGGACGCGGGCGCCGCTCCCGGCCGCGATGTGACCGGGGAGTGGTCGATCCCCGTGGCCGGCGGTGATCTCCCGGACGAATCGGGCGAGTTCACCACGTCGGCCCTGGTCGAGCAGTGGGGCGGCACCCCGCCGGCCACCCTGCCCGGCGGGGCCCCCGCGCCCTGGGCGACGGACGGCGCGGGCCAGAACTGGGCACAGCAGGCCGCGTCCGGCGCGGACGTGGCCGAGCACACCGACGGCCGGGGCGTGGAACTCCCGCCGGACACGCGCGCGACCGGCGAGGTCTCGGCGCAGGCGGCCACCCGACCGCCCCCCGAGACGACCCGGCAGCCGTACACGGAACCCCAGGGCGACCCGTACGCGTACGGCGACACCGCGGGCGACCCCTACCGCGACGCGCACGCAGACCGTCACGACGACCCCGCCGCCGAACTCGCCGCAGCCGACGTGCAGTCGGCGCACGGGAGCGATGGGGCGGGCGACGACACCGAAGGGCCCGCGGAGGCCGCTGAGGGGCCCGCTGAGCCCTCCGCGGCGGCCGAAGTGGACGAGGGTGTCGAAGCCGCTCCGGAGGCCGCTGAGGCGCCCGTGACGGCCGTCGACACCGACGCGCCGGACGAGGCCGCCGAACCGACCCCGAAGATCCCCGGCGAGGAACACCCGCTCGCCTCCTACGTGTTGCGCGTCAACGGCGCCGACCGCCCCGTCACCGACGCCTGGATCGGCGAGTCGCTGCTGTACGTGCTGCGCGAGCGGCTCGGGCTCGCGGGCGCCAAGGACGGCTGCTCGCAGGGCGAGTGCGGGGCCTGCAACGTCCAGGTCGACGGACGGCTCGTCGCCTCCTGCCTGGTGCCCGCCGTCACCGCCGCCGGCAGCGAGGTCCGTACGGTCGAGGGACTGGCCGTCGAGGGCCAGCCCTCCGACGTGCAGCGGGCCCTCGCCAAGTGCGGGGCCGTGCAGTGCGGTTTCTGCGTGCCCGGCATGGCGATGACCGTGCACGACCTCCTGGAGGGCAACCCGGCACCCACCGAACTGGAGGCGCGCCAGGCCCTGTGCGGGAACCTGTGCCGCTGCTCCGGCTACCGGGGCGTCCTGGACGCCGTACAGGAAGTCGTCGCCGAACGGGAGGCGCACGCCGCTGCCGCCGAACCTGAGTCGGACGGCGACGAGCCGCGTATTCCCCATCAGGCGGGCCCCGGAGCCGGTGGTGTCCACCAGTCGGCGTTCGAGTCACCGCGCACGCAGGACCAGGTGTACGGCCAGGACGGAGGCCAGGCGTGAGCAACGAAACCGTCGCCGCGACCACGGAGGCCGCGCCCGCCCCGGAGCATCCGGGACACGGCCTGGGCGCCTCCCTCCCGGCCGCCGACGCCCGCGCCAAGACCGAGGGCACCTTCCCGTACGCCGCCGACCTGTGGGCCGAGGGCCTCCTGTGGGCGGCCGTCCTGCGCTCACCCCATCCGCACGCCCGCATCGTGTCCGTCGACACGTCCCACGCGCGCGACATGCCCGGCGTACGGGCCGTCATCACCCACGAGGACGTGCCCGGCAGCGACCGGTACGGCCGGGGCACGGCCGACCGCCCGGTGTTCGCCTCCGAGGTGGTGCGCCACCACGGGGAGCCCATCGCCGCCGTCGCCGCCGACCACCCCGACACCGCGCGGATGGCCGCCGCGGCCATCATGGTCGAGTACGAGGTACTCGACCCGGTGACCGACCCCGAGCAGGCCTTCGAGGCCGAACCGCTGCACCCCGACGGCAACCTGATCCGGCACATCCCGCTGCGCCACGGCGACCCGGACGCGGCCGGCGACATCGTCGTCGAGGGCCTGTACCGCATCGGCCGCCAGGACCCCGCCCCCATCGGCGCCGAGGCCGGTCTCGCCGTGCCCCGCCCCGACGGCGGCGTCGAGCTGTACCTCGCCTCCACGGACCCGCACTCCGACCGCGACACGGCCGCCGCCTGCTACGGCCTGGAACCCGACCGCGTGAAGGTCGTCGTCACCGGCGTCCCCGGGGCCACCGCCGACCGCGAGGACCAGGGCTTCCAACTCCCGCTCGGACTGCTGGCGTTGAAGACCGGCTGCCCGGTCAAACTCACCGCCACGCGCGAGGAGTCCTTCCTCGGCCACACCCACCGCCACCCCACGCTCCTGCGCTACCGCCACCACGCCGACGAGGACGGCCGCCTGGTGAAGGTCGAGGCCCAGGTGCTGCTCGACGCGGGCGCCTACGCCGACACCTCCTCGGAGGCCCTGGCCGCCGCCGTCTCCTTCGCCTGCGGCCCCTACGTCGTGCCGAACGCCTTCATCGAGGGCTGGGCCGTCCGCACCAACAACCCGCCCTCCGGGCATGTGCGCGGCGAGGGCGCCATGCAGGTCTGCGCCGCCTACGAGGCGCAGATGGACAAGCTCGCCAAGAAGCTCGCCGTCGACCCGGCCGAGCTGCGCCTGCGCAACGCCCTGGCCACCGGCGACGTCCTGCCGACCGGCCAGACGGTCACCTGCCCGGCACCGGTCGCCGAACTCCTCCAGGCCGTACGGGACTTCCCGCTGCCCGCCCTCCCCAAGGACACCCCCGAGGACGAGTGGCTGCTGCCCGGCGGCCCCGAGGGCGCGGGCGAACCGGGCGCGGTGCGCCGGGGCGTCGGCTACGGCGTCGGCATGGTGCACATGCTCGGCGCGGAGGGCGCCGACGAGGTCTCCACGGCCACCGTGAAGGTCCACGACGGCATCGCGACCGTCCTGTGCGCGGCCGTCGAGACCGGCCAGGGCTTCACCACCCTCGCCCGGCAGATCGTCCAGGAGACCCTCGGCATCGACGAGGTGCACGTCGCCCCCGTGGACACCGACCAGCCCCCCGCCGGCCCCGGCTGCCGGGGCCGCCACACCTGGGTCTCGGGCGGCGCGGTCGAACGGGCCGCGAAAATGGTCCGCACCCAGCTCCTCCAGCCCCTGGCGCACAAGTTCGGCATGTCGACCGAACTCCTCCAGATCACAGACGGAAAAATCACCTCCTACGACGGAGTCCTCTCGACGACCGTCACGGAGGCCATGGACGGCAAGGAACTTTGGGCCACCGCCCAATGCCGCCCCCACCCGACGGAACCTCTCGACGAGGCGGGCCAAGGCGATGCCTTCGTAGGGCTCGCGTTCTGCGCGATTCGCGCGGTGGTCGACGTCGACATCGAACTCGGCTCGGTACGGGTCGTCGAACTGGCCCTGGCCCAGGACGTCGGCCGGATCCTCAACCCGACCCAACTCGTCGCCCGCATCGAGGGCGGCGTAACCCAGGGCGTAGGCATCGCATTGACGGAAAACCTGCGCACCGCGCGCGGGTTGATCCGCCACCCCGACCTCACCGGTTACGCCCTGCCCACCGCCCTGGACACCCCCGACATCCGCATCGTGAAACTCGTCGAGGAGCGCGACGTGGTCGCCCCCTTCGGAGCGAAGCCGGTCAGCGCGGTACCGGTGGTCACCTCCCCGGCGGCCATCGCCTCCGCGGTACGCGCGGCGACGGGCCGCCCCGTGAACCGGCTGCCGATCCGGCCGCAGGCCGCGGTGGTGACGAACGGGCAGTACGGGCAGTAGGCGGGCGGGTGCTTCGGGGTGCTTGAGGGGGTTGTCCTCATCACCGGGGTGATGGCCGCGGGGAAGTCGACTGTGGCGCAGGCGCTCGCCGAGAGGCTGCCAAGGGCGGCGCATGTCCGGGGAGATGTGTTCCGGCGGATGATCGTGTCGGGGCGCGAGGAGTACGTTCCCGGTGCGGGCGGCGCGGGGGAGTCCCAACTCCGCTTGCGTCACCGACTGTCGGCGGCGACGGCGGACGGGTACGCGGCGGCGGGCTTCACGGCGATCGTCCAGGACGTGGTGCTGGGCGCGGAGATACGGAGCATGGACGGTCGAGGAGTTGGACGGCGTGCTGCGGAGCCACACCCCACGCATCGGCCTGTGGCTGGACAACTCCGCGCTGACCGTGAGGGAGACGGTGGACGCGATCGTCGAGGGGCGGGAACGTTCGCGGGTGGTCTGAGCGTCTGGTGAGGTGAGGGCGTTTCGGATGTTCTGCGTGGTTCCGTGCCGCGCGAGGCGTTTTCGCTGGTCAGAGTCGTTGTCAGTGGTGCCGCGTAGTGTTTTGGGCAGTGGGGCTGAGGCGGCCGAACACCGATGTCGCACGGGCGGACGACGGGGAAGATTCATGCACGGGGGAGCAATGAGCACGACGACCGACGCCGGGTACACGGCGCTCACGATCACCTTGAGCGAGGACGACCTCGATCCGTACGTCACGCACGCCTCGACGCGCCGCTGGCTCACTGGCCCCGGACTGCCGGGCGACAGCGGCCTGTTGACGTTCGAGGAGCTGCTCAGGCAGGGCTTGCGGACGGTGGCGGACTCGTTGGGCGACCCCGGCCCGCTGTCGGAGGACCTCCGGAACCAGCTGGTGATAGGCGCGCTCAGGGGACCCGGCGGCGGGGAGGCGGAGTCGATCCTGCTGGACGGCGAGACGGGCGAGATCGCGACGACGTACTTCCTCCACGACCGCCCGGACCTGATGGAGGCCGGCCCGCTGGCCCCGTCGGTCGAGACGCTCACCCGCTTCACCGCGACGACGGACGAACTGACGGGCCTGCGCGGTCAGTTCGCCTCCTACGAGGGCCGTCACGGGACCAGGACGGCGGCGGAGGCCTCACGCCAACTGCTCGCGGTGTTCGAGTCGGAGACGGACGGCGAGGTGCCCCCGTTCTGGAAGGCGGCGGCACTCATCCGTCCGCTGGCCCTCGTCGCCGGCCCCGGCACCACTTCGGGACTGACCCTCGACATCCCGGCCCGCCTGCTGGACCAGGAGTTCGGCCAGGGCACGGTCGCCCGCTTCGAGGACGTCGACTTCCCCGCGACCCTCACCCACGAACCGACCCGCCGCTTCCTGCGCGAGACGGGCCTGCCCGAGGACGCCTTCCTCTTCCAACTGGACACGGACGTCCCGCTCCCCACCCTCACCGAGTTCTACGAGGACGAGCCCGCCGAGCAACTCCCGCCCCGCGCCGACCACTTGATCCGCCTCGGCTACCTGATAGAGGACAACAGCCTGGTGGTGGACGGCACGACGGGCGAGATCCTGACCTGGAGCGGGCCCGAGGCCACGCTGTCCCCGCTGAACACGGACGTCTCGACCCTCGCCTTCACTCTCTGGTTGCTGCACCGGGAGAGGTCCCTCGACGCGGACCTGGCGGGCGAGCTGACGGCAGAGGCGTACGACCAGTTGGCCACGACGATGCTCCAGACCCTGTCGGCGGTGGACCCGACAGGGACGGGAGCCCGGACCGCCGACTGGCACTACTGGACGGAGGCGTTCCAGGACGAGGCGGGCGGCGTGCTCTGAGCGGGGTGTTCTGAGCGTGTGTCCTGTCACGAACGCCGCGCCGAGGAAGCCGGGGAATTCGTTCGCGCCGCTATGAGGCGAGCCGCTACGGTCCGCCTGACCGCGACGATGCACGAGCCGCGACGGCGAGGGGAACCGGCATGGCGACCGAGCGCACAAGGACCGACCGACTGCACATACTCCTCGAACAGTTCGACAAGGCCCGGGAGATGGCCCAGGTCCGACTGACGGGACTCGGTGACGAGGAGTACCTCTGGGAGCCGGCCCCCGACTGCTGGTCGCTGCGGCGCCGGAGCGAGGCGGTGACACCGAGGGCGTTCGGACCGGGCGAGTGGGTGCTGGACCTGGGAGCACCGGACATCCCGGCGAGCGAGTACGCCGAGGTCGCCCGCCAGTCCGCCGACGGCATGACCGTGGCCAAGATCGCCGAGGACTGGAGCGTGAGCGTCGAACGGGTCGAGCAGATCCTCGCCCACACCGGCGAACCGGAACCCGACACGACCCCGATCACGACCATCGCGTGGCGCCTGGGCCACCTGCACTTCGAGTTCGCGGGCGCGTGGGAGTGGACGTTCGGCGAGCGGCGCCAGGACCCGAAGCAGATGGTCGACTTCACCCCCTCGGCGACCCTGACCCTCGACCGCTTCTGGCCGGTGATCGACCGCTGGCGCACGGCGATCGCCACAGTCACCGACACCCAACTCGACACGGTCGGCTTCTCCCAGTACCCCTACGGCTCCGACCCCGACGACCCGTACATCGCCGTGCTGGCCGGCGCCAACCTCGAATTCATCCACCACATGGCGGAGATCGCCCTGCTACGGGACCTGTGGCGAACCCGCCTCACGGCCAGCGGGTAGCGCCGCCCTTTCGTTCTGCCTGGTCAGGCAGTTGGAGGCCGTGGCGGGAATCGAACCCGCGTAACTCGCTTTGCAGGTTTGTCCGGGCTGGTCAGAGCTTGGTCCGGACGCGTTCACTGGCGTTCAGACCCGCACGGAAGTTGTGCGCAAAGGGGCGGGGCGAACGGCTCTGGACGGCCGCGTACGGCGATGAACGAGACGGAAACTGAGACGGGCGCGGCTGGGTCGACGGGCCCCGGCCGTCACATGGTCGTTCTGCTCTACGCCGAGCAATTCCACCGGAAGCCATGCAGAGCAGACCCATCGATCGCACAATCTGTAGGCGACTGGGAGAACAACGAGGCGGGGGACGTAGAGATGGTCAGCGCGGATGGGGAACTGGGTCAGCCTCAGCGGGGAACGCTTGAGCGGATCAGGGCACTGCAGGCGCGAATAAGGTCAGCAATGCAGCAGTTGAGGAGCCTGCCTGAGGAGGGGGAACGCCGGGTCGAGCGCTACGCGCAGGAGCGGGTCGAGAAGCTTCATGCGTTGAGCAGTCTGGACGAAACTGTGCGGTCTCGGATTGAGGCCACCATCTCTGCTACGGCCCGCGAAGCCCATATTGGCGAGGGCAGGATGACCACCCTCCGTGAATTTCGGGCCCAGCACCGTTGGATGCGATGGATTTCGAATTTCTTGGTTGCTTTCATTCTGTGGTGGGTGCTTTTGGTGTGGGCTGTCTCGCTGCCGCTAGCGCATCTTTCCCCTTCCGATGGATCGGACGCGACTGCTCTTGCTGCCGTAGTGTTTATTTTTGTCATCTCACCTTTCGGGAAGCTGCTACAGCGTCGTAATGAGCGCTACGGTGCATTAAAATCCGCCCTCGTAATAGTTGGTTTTTCGGCCCTCTTGGCTCTGACGCGTGATTGGTGGATTCATGAGGTGCTAAAACTTACTGCCGACCCTGCGATTCAAACCTGGCATCCTTATGACGGTCGCTCGACAGGTGGCATGGAAGGGGGCGCCATGCTGGCCGCGATGACGAAGATTTGGTTCAGGGTCTCCTTCCTCTGGTTCCTTATAGAAGGAGGCAAGGTGATGCTGCTTACTGCTGGCACGGCGGCGCCGAGTGCGTCTGCATCTGCTGTGTTAGTGGACTCGTTTCTAGACGTAGCCTGGCGTCTAGAAGATGTGGCGGGGAGAATTCGGCGCGACCCGGGGGAGGGGGAGTCTTTAATCAACGCATACGAATATCTCTCATCGCCCGAGCGAAAGCAGCTTGTTGACCAGTTGGAATCGACGGCTCGCTTCGTTGAAGGTCATTGGTACAAGACTGCACGCCTGAAAGACCATACGGTAAATATTGAAGTTCGGCGAATAGCCGATGGAATTGCTGCATCTGTGCGTCGCTGGAAGCCTGTGCTGGCGGTAGGGGGACAGGAAGGCTTGGAGGAAATGAGGGGGGCATTCGCCCTGGCCGTCCTCAATGCTGCGGACGGAGAGTGGGGGCAGTTGGCCAGCGATGTATCAGCCAGGGAATTGTTCAGCCGCCGCCTCTTTAAGGTCCTCCGTAGGATGCTCGCACTCTTCGTCCTCGCTGTGGCTGTGGTGCTTGTTTTTGTAAGGCCGTTCAGTTGGTCCGAGAGTATGGGGAATTACGCCGTTGCGGCACCATTTATGGTTGCGGCTGCACTTTTGGCGGGATTCGTGGATCCCACGATTTACGATCGTATGGGTCCGGTTACGAAACTTGGGGCAGAACTCTTGCCTAAGCGGTGAACGTTTCATAGGAGGCGTTCTGTCGCTCAAGAGCCGGTCGGCAGCAATCCGCCTCAGATGCTTGGATGCTCCGGTCGGACGCTCGACATGGCACGCTTGGCCCTGACGATGAGAGACGAAGAGGGAGGGCGAGTGTCGCAGAAGGCGAGCCCGCGCGATACCTTCCGGCAGATCGCGGACGCTTTGAAGACTCGGATCAACGATGACCAGGAGATGGTAGAACTACCTCCGGTCTCAGAACTCATGGAGAGGTACGCCGTCTCACGTGGTGTCGTGCTGCGGGCGTTCCAGGCACTCCGACGGAGCGGTGAGGCAGAACCGGTACCCGGTGGCCGTTGGCGCGTGATCAGGCCGGGGGACGCGGTCGATCGGCGGCCGCTTGAGGAGCGGCTCGCGGCCATCATCACGGATGATCGCCTGGAGATCGGGGCACCGTTCCCTAGTGCGTCTGCTCTCGCCACCAGGTTCGGCGTCTCGCGCCCCACCGTGACAAAGGCGCTCGACAAGTTGGAGGCCGCTGGCGTGCTGGCAAGTGGAGGGCAGGGCAAGGTGCGGACCGTCCGCGCTGTGCCGAATCGAGAGGAGCGTTCGTAGCTTGTCGGAGCTGACGAAGTGGGCGTATTCCCTGGCTGAGTCCCTGCTGGCTGAGCCGCTGCCGCGTCGCTGGAAGCATTGCCTCGGAGTCGCCGAGCGTGCGCGCAGCATCGCACTCATTCTCGGGGAAGATGCTGAGTTGCTGGAAGCTACGGCCGTTCTGCACGACATCGGTTATGCACCCGACCTCGCTACGACCGGTTTCCACCCGCTCGATGGCGCCCGCTACCTGCGAGACGTGGTCAACGCCGACGAACGGGTCGTGCATCTGGTGGCGCATCACTCCTGCGCCTGGATGGAGGCCGAAGCGCGCGGCCTGCGCGCGGAGTTGGAGGGGGAGTTCCCTCGTGAGAGCGCGCACCTGAACGAGGCGCTCTGCTACTGCGACATGAACACCACGCCGGACGGCACGCCCACCAATCCCGTGGACCGCGTCAACGAGATCGCCGGTCGCTACGGGCCGGACAGCCTGATCGGCACGTTCATCCGTCGCGCCGAACCTGAGATTCTGGCGAGTACGTCGCGTGTGCTCGAACGGGTCGCCGCTGCGAAGCGTCAGCCGATGTAGGGAACCGGGCGGGTCCGGTCCATGGCGTGCTCGATCCGGAGGCGCATCGTGGGGTGGATGTCCAACTTCGACAGGTCCGATGGGTCCACCCATCGGACCTGAGTTGTCTCATTGCTCGTACGTACCTCGCCGCCGACCGGCCGCGCGCGGAAGCAGATGCTGAACTGCTGGCGGATCTCTCCATCGTCGTACTGCATCACATGACCCGGATCTGTGTAGATCCCGGACAGGTCGACGACTTCGGCCTTGATCCCGGTCTCTTCCCAGACCTCGCGCACCACGGTGTCGCTGATGGATTCGCCGACGTCGTGCCCGCCACCTGGTAGTGCCCAACGTCCGTTGTCGGACCGCTGGATCATCAGCACTTGGGCCGCGTCGTTCTCCACGAACGCCACGACGGATGGCACTACCGAGTTGGCCGGCGGTGCGTCGGGGTCGTGCAAGTAGTCGATGCGTCCCATGCTCAAGCTCCCGTGAAGTCGTGTTCCGTCACCTGGCGCGCGCCTCCCCAGGTCTGTTCGATGCTATTCGCATAGGTGTCGAAGAGCCCGCCGCCGGGCACTCGCCGCAGGTGCAGTACGGGAGCCATGTAGGCGCCGATGCCGTAGACGTGGGTGTTCACCAACATCTCGTCATCCGACCGGAAGAGCGAGTTGTACAGAGTCGCGTTGTGCAACCGGAAGTGGATATCCGGATGGCTGGTCAAGAGCGGGCGGTAGTTCATCAAGGCATTTCGGATCTTGCCGCCCATGATCCGATGACCTTCGTCTATCCCGCGCTGCTGAACTGCTGGGCAGTCAGGATCGCCAAGCAAGATCCGGATTTGAGCGGTCTCTTCAGCCTTCGCCTTGAGAAGGTCGATGAACTGGGGATCTTCCGACAGCCAGAGTCCCGCGTAGACCAGGATGTCCAGCCTCAGCCTTGCCCGTCCGTACATCTCGCGCCAGAGCCCTGCGGGCACCATGTGGCGGTGCGGATAGATGGTGACGATCTCCGCCTTGCTCATGTCCGCAGCGCTTTCGACGGCGCGGGAGTCGTCCCACAGAGTCGTCACGTCGACCGCCAGGACTGACGCTGTCGCGTACTGGTGTCGCCGGTACGGGACCTTCCCCTGCGTGATCCAGCGTTCGACGGTCTTCGCGTTGACGTTGATGGCGTCGGCCAGATCCTGCACCGTCATGCCCTGCGCCAACAGGGCCGACCGCAAGCGCTCGTTGGACATCTGCACTCCTGGTGGGACGTCTTGGGACGTCTTGAAGGTACCTAGACGTCCTCGGGACGTCCATGCAAGGGGTAACCAAGTCCCCTGACCTGGGGTGATTCTGATGGTGCGCCAAGAAGTCCCGGCGCAAAACCAAGAGGTTCCGTCGGTGTACTTGACGGCACCCCGTGCAGTACCTGTAAAACAGGTACTGCAACGCAGCGTCCGGAGGAAAGCCCGCAGGGGTGAGTACGAAGGAAACGCCAGTTCCTTGAGAACTCAACAGAGTGCTTTGAGAACGACGGGGTTTGACCCCGTCCCCGTGACGGCCGGGTGAGGTCCGTCGGCCCCGGTATCCAGCCGCGAGGGCGCGGAATCGACTTCCGCCCGGGGTCACTTGGCCCGCCGTGACATGCGGCGTTGGCCCTTTCCCCGGTCGCGGCGGCACTCCCGGACAGGACAGCCCGCCGCGCCGGATCTCCCTATCCCGACGTACCTGAATGGAGAGATCCACCATGCGTATGCGCACTTTCGTCGCCGGCCAAGAGGCGTACGGCGACCTGGAGTTCGCGGAACTGGCGCTCGGTATCGACGTCGACCTGTTCCGGGGCCCGCTGGAGTTCGAGACGGACGGTGAGCGTGCCGCCCGTGAGGACGCGGCCCGTGACGTCCTCGCCGAGCTGGTGGTGATGGGCGACGCCGGTGACGAGATCGCCGGTTGGGACGCCCTGTACGCCGACGCGTTGACCCGTACGGTGCCGTTCCTGCGCTCCGCTCGCGGCCGGCAGTCCGGGGTGGGGGAAGCGGCATGAGGACCACCGCCCCCGCCCCCGAGACGCTGGCCGACCACACCGGCAAGCCCCGCCCGGTACTCGCCATGCCGCTGACCTACGAACAGGCCCGGTTGGGCATGGCCTTTCATGAAGCCGGCCACGCGGTGCTGTCCATGTCCTACGGCATGCACGTCATCACGTCCGAGGTGATCGCGTGGGAGCCGGAGCCCGGCATGTGGGCGGTCACCGGCAATACCGCGCATCAGACGCAGGACACCTCGCCGTGGCACTTCGCGGCGCAGTGTGCGGCCGGCGAACTCGCCCACGTGAACTACCTGATGACTTACGGCCTGTGGACGCCGGAGCGGGCCTTTGCCTGCGCGGCTGAGCATGACCGTGAGCTGGCCATCGACGTCCTGCGCCAGTTCGGCTACCGCCTCGGTCGCACCCGCGTCCCCGAGGGCGGGAAGTCGTGGGGCATGGTGCGCGGGATGGCGCGGCGCAAGGTCGGCCACCTGTGGCGCGAGATCCGCACCGTGGCTCACTCCATGGACGCGAACACCGTGCTGAGCGGCGATGAGATCGCCGACCTCACCGGCATGGTCAACCCCCGGTTCGAGGGGGGTGCGGCATGAAGGCCAAGACCGTACTGCCCGCCGTCGCGATGACGGCCGTGTCCATGGTGCTCACCTTGGCCGTGGTCATGATGTGGCTGGGTGCGGCCGTGCCGTGGCCGGTCGCCCTGGTCGTCGGTCTGGGGATCGACGGGGGTTGGCTGGCCACCCTCGCCTATGAACGTCGCCTCGCGGCGCAGGGCGACCACAGCCGCGTCGTCACCGGCGTCGGCTGGTTCTTCGGACTGATCGCGGCCGGTGTCCTGGTCGCTCACGCCCTCACCGCCGAACAGTCCGCCGGCGCGTGGCTGGCCGTGGCGTGGCTGCCAGTCGCGGCCAAGGCGCTGTGGCTGGTTCACGGGCTGTGGGAGCGCACCGCGCTGACCCCGGTCGCGTTGGACGCGATCCGGGGCATTCAGCAGGAAGCGCGCGATGAGGCGGCCGTGGCGCGTGCCCGGCTGCGGGCAGACGCGGCGACTGAGGAGACCCGGCTGACGGCCGTGACGGGGGCCGGTGCCCGCGTCGCACGCGTACAGGCCAAGACCGCCAAAACCCTCTCGCGAGCGTGGTCGACGCTGGAAGAGGCCCGGCAGGGCGAGGACACCGGCAGGGCGCTGACCAGCGTGACGAGCCGCGTCACGCCCGGCGTCACACCGGTCTGGGAACTGCCCGTGTGGGGTCCCACTGAACCGGTCCCCGCGCTCTCTCTGGAGTCGGGACCGGCCCTCACTGACGCGGCGCTTGAGGCACTGGTGGACGGGATCACCCACAGCGAGGACCCGGCCCTCTCCTACCGCGAGATGGCCACCCGCTTTCGCCAGGCGGGTCATTCCGCCTCTGAGGTCCGGTTGCGGGCCGCGTGGAAGCGGGTTGCCTGATGACTGCGGTGAGCGCGACCCCGGTCAAGACGTTCAGTTTTGGCGGCGGGGTGCAGTCGACGGCCGCGTTGGTCCTTGCGGCGACGGGGGAGCTGGACTACGGCACGTTCCTGATGGCCAACGTCGGGGACGACTCCGAGCACCCCGGCACGCTGGCCTATCTGCGCGAGTACGCGATCCCCTACGCCGAAGCGCACGGTCTCGAACTGGTGGTTCTGGATCGGGTGATGAAGCGCTCAGGCGAGGTCCGCACCTTGTATCAGGACCTCACCCGCGAGGGCTCGCGCTCCTTGAAGATCCCGGTACGGATGTCGAACGGGGCCCCTGGCACCCGCTCGTGCACGGCCCAGTTCAAGATCAAGGTCGTCGGGGACGAACTCAAGCGCCGTGGCGCGAGCAAGGATGCGCCGGCCACGGTCGGGATCGGCATCAGCCTGGACGAGATCCACCGGGCGAACAAGCGGCGCTGCGAGCCGCACGAGGTCATCGAGTACCCGCTGCTGGAACGCGGTATCCGCCGGATCGACTGTGCCCGGATCATCCGTAGCGCGGGCCTGCCCGTGCCGCCGAAGTCCTCGTGCTGGTTCTGCCCCTTCCACCGGCCGGAAACCTGGCACGACATGCGTCGGGACGAACCCGACCTGTTCGAGCGCGCGTGCCAGCTCGAAGAACTCCTCAACCGCCGCCGTGACGAACTCGGCAAAGACCACGTGTGGTTGACCCGGTTCAACCGGCCCTTGCGCAAGGCGATTCCGGACGGCGTGGACACCTTGCCGTTCGACGAATGGGACTCCGGATGCGACTCCGGATGGTGCATGACCTGACCTGTTCCACCCCTGCCGGGCCCGGCCGCCCACCTTCCACAGCAACCGGCCGGGCCCCAACTCCCGAAGGAGTACGTACATCGTGACCGAGACCACCACGTCCACGCCCGCCGGGGACCCGGAGGACACCGAACAGGCGACGGCCGCCGTGCTGCCGTTCCCGCTGAAGAAGAAGACCGACCCCGACCCGACCACCCCGAGCGAGGGCGCGGTGAAGCCGGGGGAGTGGGAGGCCGAACTCCCCGACACCGACGACTACGAGGCCGAAGGGCTGACCGACGGGGCGCCGGTCGACCCGCCGAGCGAGGTCTACCCGCCCTCGGTCGCGGAATGGATGGAGGCCAGGGACAAGGCCCGTCTGCCGGTGCTGCCGGACTGGGTGAAGCTCCCTGACCAGCGAACGGCCGTACGCAAGTGGGCCGTCCGCCACTACTCGGCTGTGATCGGCTATCACGCCGTTCGTCTGCCCTGCATCTACACCCCGAAGGTGCTGTGGTACTCGCCGCGCGGCGCGTGGCGCTGGTCGACCGCGATCGGCCGGTGGGTGTTCGACGCGGAGGGCAAGACGCTGCGCCTGGCCTCGGTGGCGAACGAGGACGCGGCGGAGTACCTGAAGCTGTCGCGGCAGCGCAACGACCGCGTCCGGCTGCGGGGCATCGTCGCCTTCCTCGCCGGAGTCGTCGGCCTCACCGCCGCCCTGACCGTGTTCGTCATGGCGCCTTCGTGGCTGCTGTTGCTGGCCATGACCACGCTGACCACCACGCTCGGGGCGGTCGGAGCGCCGGCGGACCGGCCGCTGATCGACATGGCCAAGGTGACGTTCCGCAAGCGACGGCTATCCAGTGACATCGTCATCCGCGCGCACGAGGCGTCCGGGCTGACCACCAAAGACCAGACGATCGCGTTCCCCCGCCCGATCGGCCGGGACGGCGACGGCTGGCGCGTGGTCGTGGATCTGCCCTACGGCAAGACGTTCGAGGACGCGGTGAAGGCTCACGCCCGGCTCGCCTCCGGCATGGACATCGCCCCCACTCAACTCTTCCTGGACAAGGACGAGACGAGCGGACGTCGGGTGTCGTACTGGATCGCCGACCGTGACCCGCTCGCCGTCCCGTCGGGCAAGTCCCCGCTGCTGGGGGCAACCCGGGTCGACTTCTGGAAGCCGTTCCCGTGGGGAGTCGACGAGCGCGGCAACCCGGTCATGGCCACGATGTTGTGGCTGTCGCTGCTGGTCGGCGCCGTCCCGCGTCAGGGCAAGACGTTCTCTGCCCGCACGATCGCGCTGGCCGCCGCGCTGGACCCGTACGTGCGCCTGTACGTGTTCGACGGCAAGGCGTCCCCGGACTGGCGGAAGTTCGCGCTGGTCGCGCACCGCATCGGGTTCGGGATCGTGCCGAAGAACGGGTTCGACCCGGTTCAGCACCTGCTGACCTCGCTGCGGGAACTCAAGGCGGACGTCGAAGACCGCTACCACCGGCTGTCCGAACTGCCGCTGCACGTCTGCCCGGAGGGCAAGCTCACCCCGGAGATCAGCCGGGACAAGAAGCTGAACATGCCGCTGACCCTGTTCGTGGTGGACGAGGTGCAGGAGTACCTGACCCACCCCGAGCACGGCAAGGAGATCCTCTCCCTGATGGTCTACCTCGCCCGGGTCGCCCCCGCCGTCGGAGTCTCGGTGATGACGTCGACGCAGAAGCCGGACGACAAGGCCTGCCCCTCGGAGTTGCGTGACCAGCACCAGGCCCGCTTCGCCCTGCGGGTCGGCGCCTACCAGGTCTCCGACGTCATCCTCGGCGCCGGCTCGTACAGCGAGGGCCTGGACGCGTCCAAGCTGCTCAAGTCCCACAAGGGCGTGGGCCTGCTCAAGGGCATGTCCGACGACTCCGGGATCGTGCGCACCTACCTCGCCGACGGCCGCGACGCCGAACGCATCCTGAGCCGTGCCGCCGCGCTGCGCGAGGCGGAGGGCACCCTGTCCGGCGACGCGGCCGGCGAGGCCCCGGCCCCGGAGACGTCCGCGACGATCCTTGACGACGTCGCGGCCGTGCTCGGCAAGGGCGAGGCCAAGGTGTGGTCCGAGACCATCGTCGACCGCCTCGCCGACCTGCGCCCCGACGTCTACGGCCCGTGGGCCGAACTGGACGCCAAGCCCAAGGCCGAAGCGCTCACCGCCGCACTCAAGCCGTTCGGCATCGGCACCATGCAGATCAGCCGGCGCATCGACGGCGAACAGGTCAACAAGCGCGGCATCAAGCGCGACGACATCGCCACCGCGATTACGCAGCGCAACGAAAAGCGGGACGCCGGATAGGTTTCACAGCCTGCTACCGGTAGCGGCATGCGTCGCTACCGGTAGCAACCCTGCTAGCGACCCAAACCGCCCCTGATCAGGCCGCTAGCACGTAGCGGCCCACCTGCGGAAACCCCCTTCAATCCCTCTGAGAGGCCTCTGATGAGCCTTGCAGCGCCCGCTACCGCATTCCTGCTGAACGTCACCCTCGGTTACGTGGTCACGTGCTGGCTGAGCCCGTTCGGGGACTGCCGCAAGTGCGCCGGCATGGGCCACGAACTCAAGACCGACCGCAAGGGCAAGGCCAAGCGCGGCCGTGACTGCCGACGCTGCCAGGCCACCGGCAAGCGCATACGCGTCGGCCGCTGGATCTACAACCGCGCCGCGCGCACCTACCGCACCGGCACCCGCTGACCACCTCGGAGGAGCAACCGCCATGCGTAAGGCTCTCGCCGCTGCCGTCGCGGTCATCAGCGCCGTCCTGGCCCTGACCGCGTGCAGCCCGCAGTACGCGCCCGGTCCGGCCGGGACCGTCACCGACCGCAGTGCCACCTACTACAAGTCCGGCGGCTGGCGCTACCAACTCACCGTCACCACCACCGACGGCCAGCGCCACGCCTTCCGCGTTACCCGGCACGACTACAAGAGCTGCTTCCACGGCTCCGCCTACCCCACCTGCACCCACCGCTGACCCAGGAGGTTCCGTGACCCTCACCATCCCCCTTGTTCTGCTGCTCGCCGTCGTCGTCGTGATGCTGCTGCGCTTCCGCGCGGTCGGCGCCGGCGCGCTGGTCGTCGTCGCGCTCTTCGGCTTCTACCTCGCCCACACCGGCGCGGCCGACACGGTCAACCAACTCGTCACCGCCTTCACCGACGCCGTGCCCGGCATCAGCCGCTGACTCGAAGGGAGAGACGCACCGTGAACGAACCCACCGCGTACGGCCGCCCGGCCGGACACGAGACGGCGGCCGTCGAAGTCCACACCCCCACCCCGATCGTCCCCGCCCACACCGCGCCGCTCATGCCCATGCAGCCGGGCACCATCCCGTCCGTGGCGAGCATCGTCCTCCCCGATGGACGGATCGTCACCGGGTACGCCATGGAGCCCGCCAAGCCCGAACCGGTCGCCGTCAAGCCGGCCGTCTCGCGGACGGCGGTGAATATCGCGCTCGGGGGAGTGGGGTTCCTCGCGGTGTGCGGCGGACTGCTCATGCTCACCGCCTTCATCACCGCCCTGACCGCCTTGATCACCCAACTCGTCATCCTCGCCGCCGTCATCTTCGGCGGCTGGATCGCCGTGCAGGTCTTCAGCGCGGGCGGGCACCGGGGCGGGACCACGGTCAACATCCGCAGGGCCGTCATCAAGCGGAACAAGTTCTACGGCTGACAAGGGAGGACAACACCCATGATCCGACTGCGCATTCAGGTCGCCCACTGGCCCCGCAGGTCCCTGGTCCTGACCGACACGCCCCGCACCGACTGCTCCAACTGCGAGGGATTCGGGGGCATCGAGCACCCCTACGGTGACCACAACGGCGAGTACGCCGGCAGCGACATCGAGTTCTGCGACTGCTGGAACGAGTCCCGTCGCTGGCCGCTGATGCCCCTGCCGCGCCGGCCCCGGTGGCTGCGTCGCCGCGCCAACAGCCGCGACCCGTGGGGGCCCGACGGCTACAGCAACGAACCGCCCTTCTAGCTCTGCCCGTGGGCGGCGGCACTCCCGGACAGGACAGCCCGCCACCCACGGTCTCCGATCCCGACGTAGCAGAACAGGAGACCTACAGCATGACACCTGACTGCAAGGCCCGGCGGCACGCCGACGGGAATCACTCGGACGGGAACCACCTGCGTAGCGCGCTGCACCTCGCGGCGGCCGGTGTTCCGGTCCTGCCCCTGCGGGCGGGCAAGGTCCCGTTCGGCAACTGCCGTACGTGCAAGGAGAATGCGTGCGGTGGACGGCCCAACATGAAGGCGGCGGGCCCCTGCCGGTGCGCGGCGCCGTGCCACGCGTGGGCCGCCGCGACCACCAACCCGCACACCCTCACCTCGCCGCAGTGGGCGACCGCGTGGCGTCGGGCGGCGGCGGTCGCCTACCACCCCGGCGGCGCCGGGCTGACCGTCGTCGACCTGGACAACGCGACGGCAATCGCATGGGCCCGCACGGCACTGCCCGCCACCCGGACTGTGCCGACGACCCGAGGTGAGCACTGGATCTACCGGGGCGTCATGCCGTCCGCCAACGCGGTGCGGCTCGGCGTGGACATCAAGTCCCTTATGGCATACGCCCGTTGGCTCGGATGGGGAAGCGGTGCCATGGCCCCTCTCCCGGACTCTGTGCGCTCCCTGGCGCTAACGGACCGTCCGGCGGCCCGTAGGGCGCCACAGGCCGTCTCAGCACCCTTGGGAGGCCAAAGCGGGGTGTGCCGCCATCGCTCGCCCGTGTTCCTGGACCGTGGGATCGCGATGGCGGAGCAGAGCATCACCGGCGCCCGGGAGGCGGTGCACGCGACCGTCTACCGGACGTTCCTGGCGGTGCTGTCCACGCACGGGCGGTGTGGCTGCCTCACGGACACGCACGTCGCCCGGCTGTTCACCGCCGCGCAGGCCAAGGGTGAAACGCCCCGGCACTGCACGGACGCGTGGACCAACGCCCTCACCACGTTGGGACTGTGACCATGTCCGACGACGAGAAGACCCCCGCCCGCGCGATCATCACCGACTACGCGCAGGCCCACTTCCGGTACTTCCGCACCCCGGACGGGACCGTGTACGCGCAGAAGAACGGCCAGCCCATCGCCCGCCCGATCCGCTCCCAGGGCACCACCGGCAGTCACCGCCAGGAACTCATGGTCGGCCTCTACCGCGACGGACGCGGCGCGTTCAACGGCAGCGCGCTGAAAGAGGCGTTGGACCTCATCGAAGCACTCGCGCTGACGGAGGACGTGCAGCCCGTGCACATCCGCGTCGCCCCCGGATTCGACGGGGCAACCTGGCTGGACCTGGGACGCGACGACGGGCAGTCCGTGCGTATCCACCCGACCGGCTGGGACATCCTCACCCCGGACCCGCAGGAAGTGTGCTGGCGTCGCACCCAGCTCACCGGGGAACTCCCCCTGCCCGTCAAGGACACCAACGGCAAGGGCATCGACCTGCTGATGCGGCTGTGCAACTTCGCCGGCGCGGAAACCGAGTGCCTGGCCATCGCGTGGCTGATCGGCTGCCTCGGTCCGTCCGTCCCAGTGCCCGCCCCGTTCCTCACCGGCCCCCAGGGCGCGGGGAAGTCGACCGGCGGGCGGATGCTGGTACGGATCATCGAGGGCATGAGCGGCGATCTGCGTCGCGCTCCGAAGGATGAGGAGAACCTGATCGCCGCCGTGGCAGCGGGATGGGTCACCGCTCTGGACAACCTCTCCCACATGACGCCGGACCTGTCCGACGCCATGTGCTGCATCGTTACAGGCGCCGAAAGCGTCAAGCGTGCCCTGTTCACGGACGGGGACGTGTTCCGCGTCGGCTACCGCCGGCCGTTGCTGCTGACCGGCATCGACGTGGGCGTCATCCGTCCCGACCTTGCGGAACGGCTTCTGCCGCTGCGCCTGGAACGGCCCCGAGTGAGGCGAACTGAGGCCGAACTGTGGGCGGAGTACAAGGAAGTTCTGCCCGTCGTGCTCGGGTCCTTGCTCGACCTCACGGTCAAGGTCCGCGCTGTGGACGCGGAGACGCCCACCGACCTGCGGATGGCGGACTTCGCGCACCTGTGCGCGCAGCTCGATGCGGCGACCGGGCTCGGAGCGCTGGCTGCGTACCGGGCTCGGCTGGACGACCTGAACGACGACGTGATCGAGGGCGACCTGTTGGCACAGACCGTCCTCAAGCACGCCGAGACAATCGAGCCGGGCACGGCGGAGCGGATGACGTCCACGGAGTGGCTCAACTGTCTCAGCCAGCGCTACAGCGGCGACGACTGCCGCCCGCTGCCCAAGGGGTGGCCGACCACGGGCAAGGTGCTCTCCGACCGTCTCAAGCGCCTACAGCCCACCCTCGCGGCCCGAGGTGTCCTCATCGACACGGGCCGCACCAGCGAGGGCCGGTACCTGGAAATGACCCGCCCCGCCCCGGCGCCCCCGCACGAGCAACAGCGGATGTACTGACCCGCGCTCCACACGCTCACGCGGACAAGCAAGAAGAGCACCACGCGCCTCGCCCGGGGTGCTCTTCTTGCTGTTCGGCGCAGCGCGCCGCGCCAAGGTCGCGCCGCGCAGCGGCTCCTTCTTCACGTTCTGAGCGAGGCGGCGCACTACAGAAGACACCCTCCTCTCTCTTTGTCCTAAGAGGGGGAGACGCTGCGTCATCTGCGTCATGCGAGTCGGAAAACGGCCCTTGGCCTGGGCAGACAAGCATGACGCAGACGGCCGTGCCTGCGTCATCCTGCGTCACCTGCGTCATGGGCCGCGTCACCGATGACGCACCCATGACGCAGGCCTTGCCCCCTGCGTCACTCAAAGCCGCAGGTCAGAAGCCTGAATGACGCGGATGACGCAATGACGCAGAAATCCTCACCTCGGACAGACGCGCCATCCGCCACCCCGCAAGGCCCCCAAGCCCGCTCCTCGCCCCTGGGAGATCTCCGCATGGACACGGCCCCTGCCAACGCAATCGACGACACCCTCGTACTCCTCAAGGTCGAAGAGGCCGCCCGCCGCCTCCGAATCGGCCGCACCACCTGCTTCCAGCTCATCCGCACCGGACAACTGGAGTCCGTCATGGTCGGTGGACTTCGGCGTGTCCCCGCCGACGCGCCGGCCGCGTACGTGACCCGACTCCGTACCGCCCACCAAGCCGCTTGACGACGCCCGGGGCGGCGGCACTCCCGGACAGGACAGCCCGCCGCCCTGGTCTCTATCCCGACACACGAGAAACAGGAGTCTGCCTGTGGCAGAGGACAAGAAGAAGCGCACTCGGCAACCCAACGGCCGAAGCTCGATCTACTTCGGTAAGGACGGCAAATGGCACGGCCGTGTCACCGTCGGTGTCCGCGATGACGGCACGCCGGACCGCCGTCATGTCGAGCGTAAGACGCGCGCCGAAGTGACGTCCGCTGTAAGCGAGTTGGAGAAGCAGCGTGAAGCCAAGACCGTGCGGAAGCCCGGCAAAGCGTGGACGGTCAAGGCGTGGCTGACGCACTGGGTTGAGAACGTCGCGCCCCTCGCCGTCAACGACAACACGATGGTCGGGTACCGCGTGGCCGTTCGGAAGCACCTTATTCCCGGTTTGGGGGCCCACCGTCTCGACAGGGTGAAGCCGGAGCACATCGAGGTGTTCTACGCCAAGATGCAGGCCAACGGCAGTAAGCCCGCGACCGCTCACCAGGTGCACCGCACCTTCCGCGCCGCGCTCAACGAGGCTGTACGGCGGGGGCATCTCGGCAAGAACCCGGTGCTGTTGGCCAAGGCGCCGAAGACGGGGGATCACGAGGTAGAGCCCTACACCGTCCAAGAGGTACAGCGGCTGTTGAAGGCCGCCGACCAGTACCGCAACTCGGCACGGTGGGCCGTTGCCCTCGCGCTCGGTCTGCGTCAAGGGGAGGTGCTGGGGTTGCAGTGGGTGGACGTGGACCTTGACGGTGGGTTCCTCATGGTCCGCCGTAGCCGCCACCGGCCGCAGTACGCCCACGGGTGCACCGAGCCGTGTGGACGCAAGGCCGCCGGGTACTGCCCGCAGAAGCGACGGACGAACCCGGAGTTGACCGTCACCAAGTCGCGCGCCGGCCGCCGCGCGGTCGGCCTCCCCGAACAGCTCGTTGACCTACTCCGTGCGCACCTCAAGGCGCAGGAAGCCGAGCGGGAAGCGGCCGGGAAGCGTTGGGAAGAGAACGGCCTGGTCTTCCCGGATGAACACGGCCGTAGCCCGTCCCACCGTCGCGACTGGACTGAGTGGAAGGATCTATTGGTTAAGGCGAAGGTGCGCGACGGTCGGCTGCACGACGCGCGCCACACGGCCGCCACGGTCCTGCTGATCCTCGGTGTCCCCGAGCGTGCCGTCATGGGGCTCATGGGGTGGTCCACCACGGCCATGGCCGCGAGGTACCAGCACATCGTCGATGCCGTGCGGTCGGGTGTCGCGAAGCAAGTTGACGATCTGATCTGGAAGGCGGAGGAAGGTCCCTCGGAATCTGCCTGAGCGAAAGTTATACGAGGCCGGGGCGGCCGTCCAGACCTCGCCTCGGCCTCTGCTCCCATAGCTCGGTGGCGCGGTGAGGCCGAGATGTATGTCAGCGAGCGAAAGCTGCGCAATCGATCCAACCAAGCGGCACATGCGCGTAGCGCGTATGTGATGGACTGACACCGTGAGGGGCTTGGAGGGCTTGATTCGTGTGATGCGACGTGGCGCTGCTGGAGCGCGCCGTAATGTCGCCTGGGTCCGTCGTGGCGCCCTGCTTTTGGCCACCGGGATGGTTGTGTTCGGAGCCTGGGTTGTCTTTCAAGACCGCCCATCTGATCCGCCTCGAAACCCTGATTTTGTTGGACTCAGCACCTGGTGCACGGAAGGCGCGAGCGTCGGTATATCGGACTACTCGATCGTCGTGGTCGTCGCTGGTCGCGGATATCAATTCAACGCCAGCTTTAACATAACTCGGCAATTCTCGGGTGAGGGGTCCTGTGTTATCGCAACTCTGATACCTGACGACGCTGCCAACGTGCACTTGACTGGGTTCACCCGAGAGCAAAGCGTTGATCAAGGCCCCGCGAAAGGTGATGCTGCGGTGCTGCGTGTCAGCGCTGGAGAAAAACTGAAGGATGACTACGCTGAAATAACCTACACGACACCGCATATTCGGCGAGTCGGGTGGGGGAAATACTCTTTCCATCTGCCGGGTGCGAAGCCGCAGGGTCCCGGGCCGGTGGCAGTTCCCAAAGACCTGCCCGTTGCTCGATATCGTGCCGTAACTTCCGGTGAAAATTTGGCTGTTCAGTGCCAGGGTGAAGATGAACCCCAAGAGGCGTATCCTGACACCGCCGAGCGGACTGCGCCCAATGTGGTCGTGTGGGATCACTTGGAGCAGGACTCTTTTGTGGGCGTCACCTGCACAGACGAGCAGACACGTTTCTGGGTCGATCACTCGACGGACTTGATAGTCCTCGGAGTGGGCGCGATTCTTGGACTTCTTGTGGCGCTTGAGTCTTCTAGGCCCTCACGACGGACTCAGACGGCAGCCGGTAGGCAACTGCCAGTTCGGACTCAAGCCTCTGGTGGCCGAACTGCATCGCGGAGGGCGCGGTGGCTTGTGGTTGCGTTCATAGCCGGTGTGATTGCCCTTTGGCGTCGCCCCAGGAACTGAAGGTTGCTGAGCGGGCAAACTGAGACGGCAACTGAGACGGACGACCAAAAGGGCGACACTCCTCCTGGAGTGTCGCCCTTCCGTTTTTCCTGGTCAGGCACTTGAGGCCGTGGCGGGAATCGAACCCGCGTAACTCGCTTTGCAGGCGAGTCCCTGAACCACTCGGGCACACGGCCGTGTTTGGTGAGTTGACCGTAGGGGCGGGAGGCAGGCTCGGACAAGAGTGCCGGGGCTGGTGCAACAGGACTGCCATACCGCGTTCATGAATGAGGATGAGGGAGGGCACTCCGTCATTCGCCCGCCGTGTCCTCCGCCTCCCAGCGCAGCAGGTCCCCCGGCTGGCACTTGAGGACCTCGCAGAGGGCGGCGAGTGTCGCGAAGCGGACCGCCTTGGCGCGGCCGTTCTTGAGGACCGCCAGGTTGGCGGGGGTGATACCGACGCGGTCCGCCAGTTCGCCCACGGACATCTTGCGCTTGGCCAGCATCACGTCGATGTCGACGGCGATCGGCATCAGATCACCTCGTCCAACTCGGCCTGCATCCGCGCCGCTTGGGCGAGCAGCATCCGCAGCACGAGCACGATGAGCGCGACCCCGAGGATGGCCACGCCGACGCCGGCCATGATGACGGTGACGCCCGGGTCGTCCCGCTGGCCCGGTGCGTTGATGCCCGTGACCGCGAACCACAGCAGGGCCGCCGCCACGATCGCGCGGATCATCATGTCCACGTACCGGAAGGCGCCGCGGGAGAAGACGGTTCCGTGCCGCACCATCGTCACCAGCCGCCATACGCAGACCAGGGCGACCTGGGCCGTCACCATGCCCAGGATCGTGATCACGCGCAGCGGGGTCAGCGGCAGCGAGCCGTCCTCCGGGTCGTTCCCGCTGACCAGCGTCCACACCATCCCTGCCTGCACGAACACCGTGCCGGCCAGCACCACCACGAGCACGGCGCGCAGCGCACGCACTGTCAGTGTTCCCACGGCTTGTCCTTCCATCGAGTTGCGATGGGAATCTATCGAATGTCGATAGGTTGGGCAAGCTCGGTCGTACGACCAAGGTCTCAGTGGTGGGCCCTTCTTTCGACAGGGGTCAACCTGGCGGATGGGTCTTACGCTGGCCCCCATGACCGTCCTCGAACCGCGTGACGCCGCTGTCACGGATACCGCCACCGACCTGACGGGCGAATGTCGCGAGGGGGTGCTCGGGCGGTCGTATCGGGCGCTCAGCGTCGGGATCGTGTCCGTCGTGCTGCTGATCGCCTTCGAGGCGACGGCGGTTGGGACGGCCATGCCCATCGCGGCTCGGGAGCTGGGCGGGGTGTCGCTGTACGCGTTCGCGTTCTCCGGGTACTTCACCACCAGCCTGTTCGGGATGGTGTTCGCCGGGCAGTGGTCGGACCGGCGGGGGCCGCTGGGGCCGTTGACCACCGGGATCGGTGCCTTCGCGGCCGGGCTGCTGGTGTCGGGGACCGCCGGGGTCATGTGGGTGTTCATCCTGGGGCGGGCCGTGCAGGGGCTCGGGGGCGGGCTGGTCATCGTCGCTCTGTATGTGGTCGTGGGACGGGCCTATCCGGAGCGGTTGCGGCCCGCCATCATGGCCGCGTTCGCGGCGAGTTGGGTCGTGCCGTCCGTCGTGGGGCCGCTCGCCGCCGGGGCGGTGACCGAACAGCTCGGCTGGCGTTGGGTGTTCGTCGGGATCCCGGTGCTCGTGGTGTTCCCGCTCGCGCTCGCGCTTCCGCAGATACGGCGGCGGGCGGCCGGGCCGGTGGTGAACAACGGTGCGTCGCCCGCTTCCTTCGACCGGCGCCGTATCCGGCTCGCCCTCGGTATCTCCCTCGGCGCCGGGCTCTTCCAGTACGCCGCCCAGGATCTGCGGTGGTTGTCCGTCGTCCCGGCGCTCCTCGGAGTCGCGCTGCTCGTGCCCGCCGTGCTCGGGCTGTTGCCGCGCGGTACGTACCGGGCGGCGCGCGGACTGCCCTCGGTCGTGCTGCTGCGCGGGGTGGCCGCGGGGTCGTTCATCGCGGCCGAGTCCTTCGTGCCGTTGATGCTGGTCACCCAGCGGGGGCTGTCGCCGACCCTGGCCGGGTTCTCGCTCGCGGCGGGCGGCGGGACCTGGGCGCTCGGGTCGTGGGTGCAGGCGCGGGCGCGGGCCGAGCCGTACCGGGAACGGCTGATGACGTTCGGGATGGTGCTGGTGGCCGCCGCCATCGTCGCGGCGCCCAGTGTCCTCATCCATACGGTGCCGGTGTGGACCCTGGCCGTCGCATGGGCGTTCGGCTGTTTCGGGATGGGGCTGGTGATCTCCTCCACCAGCGTGCTGCTGCTCCAGCTCTCCGCTCCGGCGGAGGCCGGCGCCAACTCCGCCGCGCTGCAGATCTCCGACGGGCTGTCCAACGTCGTGCTCCTCTCGGTCGGGGGCGCGGCCTTCGGGGCGTTGGGGGGTGGGGCGGTGGCCCATGCGGGGAGCGGGGCGAGTGGGGTCTCCGGTGCGCATCCGGGCGCGTTCGCCGCGGTGTTCCTGCCGATGGCGGGGGTGGCGTTGGTGGGGGCGTGGGTGTCCACGCGGGTGCGGGCCGGAACGAAGTAACACCGCCCGGTACCGTCGGCATATGGCCAGGCTGAATCTGCGGTTCACGGACGGGGAACTCGACGCGCTGCGCGAGCGCGCGGTCGCGGAGGGACGCAGCATGCAGGCCTTTGCCCACGACGCTGTGATGGCTGCCATCGGCGAGCACGCCAGGCTGTTCGACGAGGCGGCCCAGCACGTGCTGAAGGCCGGCGCCGAGCTGAACCGGAGGCTCGCCTGACGCACTACCTCCCGCTCCCCGAGCAGCTCGACCTCGGCAGGCGGCTCCGGACGGAGGAGGTGCGCGACCACGGCCTCCTCGACTCGGCGCTCGTTCACCCCCAGTTGAGTGTCGTAGGGCAGGACGCCTGTCCGGACGGGTGGCGGAAGGCCGCCGTGCTCATGGAGTCCCTCGGACGAGGCCGAGAAATCCGTGCTGGACGTCTGCCAAGGTGCCCTGGACGTGCCCAGGATCGCCGCCCAGCTGCCGCGCTTCGCGCGCTGACTGTGACCTCAGTCCCATCCCCCTCACCCCCGGCGCAGTCCGCCCGCCCCCACACCACCCCGCCGGTAGGGTGGCCCGGTTGTCATACGTAGCCCCGTTGCCGTAGCCAGCCGTAGCCGAGCCGCCCTACCCCCGAACCCGGAGACCGTGACTACTACCGCCTCCTCCGCCTCAGCCGCCCCGTCCGTCCCTTCTGCGACGTCCTCCCACCACCTCTCTCCCGCCTTCCCCGGCCGCGCCCCCTGGGGCACCGCGAGCAAGCTGCGGGCCTGGCAGCAGGGGGCGATGGAGAGGTATGTCCAGGAGCAGCCGCGGGACTTCCTCGCGGTCGCGACGCCGGGCGCCGGCAAGACGACCTTCGCGCTCACCCTCGCCTCCTGGCTGCTGCACCACCATGTCGTGCAGCAGGTGACCGTCGTCGCGCCGACCGAGCACCTCAAGAAGCAGTGGGCGGAGGCGGCCGCGCGGATAGGGATCAAGCTCGACCCGGAGTACAGCGCCGGGCCGCTCGGCAAGGACTACGACGGTGTCGCCGTCACGTACGCGGGTGTGGGCGTGCGGCCCATGCTGCACCGCAACCGCGTCGAACAGCGCAAGACCCTCGTGATCCTCGACGAGATCCACCACGCCGGTGACTCGAAATCGTGGGGCGAGGCCTGTCTCGAAGCCTTCGAGCCGGCCACGCGACGGCTCGCGCTGACCGGTACGCCGTTCCGGTCGGACACCAATCCCATCCCCTTCGTGACGTATGAAGAAGGGAACGACGGGATCCGGCGGTCGTCCGCCGACTACACCTACGGCTACGGCAACGCGCTCGCCGACCACGTCGTCCGGCCCGTCATCTTCCTCTCCTACAGCGGCAACATGCGCTGGCGGACCAAGGCCGGCGACGAGATCGCCGCCCGGCTCGGCGAGCCCATGACCAAGGACGCGATCAGCCAGGCCTGGCGTACGGCCCTGGACCCGCGCGGCGAGTGGATGCCGAGCGTGCTGCGCGCCGCCGACCAGCGGCTGACCGAGGTCCGCAAGGGCATCCCGGACGCCGGCGCGCTCGTCATCGCCTCCGACCAGGACTCCGCACGCGCCTACGCCAAGCTGATCCGCGAGATCACCGGCAGCAAGGCGACCGTCGTCCTGTCCGACGACACCGGGGCCTCGAAGCGGATCGACGACTTCGCGGCGAGCAACGACCGGTGGATGGTCGCCGTCCGCATGGTGTCCGAGGGCGTCGACGTGCCGCGGCTCGCGGTCGGGGTGTACGCCACCACCATCTCCACCCCTCTCTTCTTCGCCCAGGCCGTCGGACGCTTCGTGCGCTCCCGGCGGCGCGGCGAGACCGCCTCCGTCTTCCTCCCGACCGTGCCCGACCTCCTCACCTTCGCCAACGAGATGGAGGTCGAACGCGACCACGCCCTCGACAAGCCGAAGAAGGAGGGCGAGGAGGACCCCTACGCCGAGTCCGAGAAGGAGATGGACGAGGCGAACAAGGAGCAGGACGAGGACACCGGCGAGCAGGAGCAGTTCGCCTTCGAGGCGCTGGAGTCCGAGGCCGTCTTCGACCGGGTGCTCTACGACGGTGCCGAGTTCGGCATGCAGGCGCACCCGGGGAGCGAGGAGGAGCAGGACTACCTCGGTATCCCCGGGCTCCTCGAACCCGACCAGGTGCAGATGCTGCTCCAGAAGCGGCAGGCCCGGCAGATCGCGCACAGCCGCAAGAAGCCGGACGAGGAGGCCGACCTACTGGAGCTGCCGGCGGAGCGTCGGCCGGTCGTCTCGCACAAGGAGATGATGGAGCTGCGCAAGCAGCTCAACACCATGGTCTCCGCGTACGTCCACCAGACCGGCAAACCGCACGGGGTCATCCACACCGAGCTGCGCCGCACCTGCGGCGGCCCGCCGAGCGCCGAGGCCACGGCCGGGCAGCTGCGGCAGCGCATCGCCAAGGTCCAGGAGTGGGCCACGCGTATGCGCTGACCCCGCCCGGTCGGCCCGCACATCTGTGCGGAAATTGCGTAAGGCCGAGGGGCAGGTCAGGACATAACGACAGGAAGCGAGTCGGTCCGTACCAGTCGGTGACCGGATTCTGGACGGAGACTTCCGCTCAGCGAACCGCCTTCGCTACTGTCCCGCTACGCACACGCCCCGTGGCAGCGCCGCCGCGGAGCGCAGCCGTGAAGCGACTGGGCCCGGACTCACCGGGCCGTCCTGCCTATCGGCGGCCTCTGAAGCGCGTCACTGACGGGACTCGGTGACGCATCCGCCGCGAGGAGGCTGCCGACCTCACCACCTAAGGAGTGGGCGTCGTGACCGCGGAGACCTCTCAGACGCTCGACCGGGGACTGCGCGTCCTCAAACTGCTGGCCGATACGGACCACGGGCTGACCGTCACCGAGCTATCCAACAAACTGGGCGTCAACCGGACCGTCGTGTACCGGTTGCTGGCAACACTCGAACAGCACGCACTCGTACGCCGTGATCTGGGCGGCCGCGCCCGGGTCGGACTGGGGGTGCTGCGGCTCGGCCGGCAGGTGCATCCGCTGGTACGGGAGGCGGCACTGCCCGCGCTGCGGTCGCTGGCCGAGGACATCGGGGCGACCGCTCATCTCACCCTGGTCGACGGGGCGGACGCCCTCGCCGTCGCGGTGGTCGAGCCGACCTGGACCGACTACCACGTGGCCTACCGGGCCGGCTTCCGTCATCCCCTGGACAAGGGAGCCGCGGGCCGGGCGATCCTCGCCGCCCGGCACCAGGGGGCGGACGAGCCCGGATACACGCTGACGCACGGGGAGTTGGAGGCGGGGGCCAGTGGCGCCGCCGCACCGCTGCTCGGTGTCACCGGCGTCGAGGGCAGCGTCGGGGTCGTGATGCTGGCCGACGCCGTGCCCGAGCGGGTGGGGCCGCGGGTCGTGGACGCGGCGAGGGAGGTCGCGGAGGCGCTGCGCTGAGGCTTCCGCGGGGCTTCCGCGGGGCTTCCGCGGACGGGGAGACGTGTTCGTGAGGTGACCGGCGCGTGGCCGGAAGTGACCGTCGCGTTAGATTGATCCCGTGCTCCTCTCTCGCCTCACGCGCCCCCAGGCCGTCGCCGTCTGCGCCCTGCCCGTCGTGGCACTGCTCGCCACGGCGGGCTTCGCGCCGCTGCCTTTCTCGCTGGCGCAGCCCGGGCTGACCGCGAACGTGCTCGGCGAGAACCAGGGCACCCCGGTCATCACGATCTCCGGGGCGCCGGTGCGGACGACGAGCGGTCAGTTGCGCATGACGACGATCGAGGCGACCGGACCCGATCAGCATGTCTCGTTGAGCGATGTGATCGACAGTTGGTTCCGTACCGATCGGGCTGTCATGCCGCGTGACTCGGTCTACCCGAGCGGCAACAGCGTCAAGGAGATCGAGCAGCACAACACGGAACAGATGAAGGAGTCGCAGGACGACGCGACCACGGCCGCCCTCGACTACCTGAACCTCAGCGACAAGAACGTCAAGGTCACCCTCAAACTCGCCGACGTCGGCGGCCCCAGCGCCGGTCTGCTCTTCACCCTGGGCATCATCGACAAGCTCAAGGGCGACGGCAACGGCGGCGACCTCACGGGCGGCCGCACGATCGCCGGTACGGGCACGATCAGCACCGACGGCACGGTCGGCGCGGTCGGCGGAGTGGCCCTCAAGACCCAGGCCGCGCGACGCGACGGCGCGACGGTGTTCCTGGTACCGAAGGCCGAGTGCACGGACGCCAAGTCCGAACTGCCCAAGGGGCTACGGCTCGTTGCGGTGACTTCGCTGAAGGGTGCGGTCAGTGCGCTGGGGGCGCTGGAGACGGGTAAGGGGTCGGTGCCGGGCTGTTAGGCGGCGGCGGGCTTCGGGGCGGACGCGGCGAGACGCAGACCGAGTTCTACGAGGGTCCAGCCGAGGCGGGTACGGAGTTCCCGCGGAGGCTTGGCGGCGAGGGCGAGGCGGTGGGCGTCGGCCTGGGCGCGAAGGTCGGCAGCTCGGGTGTGGTGCAGGGCGAGATGGGTCTCGGGGTCGATCACTGGGGTTTCCTTCGGTCCGTGGCGATGGGGAAGACGTGCGTGTGGAGGCGGACCTGCTCCGCTTCCGGGTTGTCCTCGGCGGCTTCGCTGTCCTTGTAGCTGCTGAGCAACTCGTGGATCTTTCCGATGAGTTCGCGGGAGAGCGCCGGGGTCAGGCGTAGTTCCCAGTCGCTCAGGTCCATCGCGTGGTCCGACCATGCGCCGAACCACTGGTCGCGGGTGGCCAGCCATTCCGACAGCTCCCGGCCGTGCTGGGAGGCGAGTCCCTGGAGGAGTACCTCGGCCGCTCCGCGCACCGTCGGATCGGAGCTCTGGTGCAGGTCGTCCTCCATGGAGATGCCCTGGTCCACCACCTTCCACCAGCGCTCCCGCCCCTTGCCGCGCTCCGGGGCGTCCTCGACGAAGCCGTGTGTGGCGAGCTGCCGCAGGTGGTAACTGGTGGCGCCGCTGGACTCGCCCAGCCGCTCGGCGAGCATCGACGCGGTGGCGGGGCCGTGCCGCCGCAGCGCGTTGAGCAGTTCCATCCGCAGGGGGTGGGCGAGTCCGCGCAGCGAACGGGCGTCCAGCTTCCGCAAGTTGTGCTGTTCCGGCATGCGTACAAAGGTAGCGTTGCAAAGGACTGCTTGCAACGTCTTCTTTGCAACTTGTCCTTTGTAACTCGCCCTTCGCGAGCCCTACTTGACCAACCCTTCCGCCTTCATCCAGTCCAACGCCACCTGATGCGGATCCTCCCCGTCGACATCCACCTTCGCGTTCAGCGTCCGCGCCACCGTGTTGTTCAGCTTCTTCGTGACCGGGGCGAGGACCTCCGCGATCGCCGGCCACTTCTTCAGGGCCTTGGTGTTGATCTCGGGGGCCGCGTTGTAGTTGGGGAAGAACTTCTTGTCGTCGGACATCACCGCGAGGTTCATCGACTTGATGCGGCCGTCGGTGGTGAAGACCTCGCCGTAGGTGCAACTGCCCTTCGCCACCTGGGTGTAGATGATCCCGGTGTCCATCTGGGTGATGTTCTTCGCCGGGATGTTCATGCCGTACGCCTTCTCCATGCCGGGCAGGCCGTCCGCGCGGTTGGCGAACTCGCTCTCCACGCACAGGGTCACCGCACCGGGGTTCTTCTTCGCCAGCGCGGCCACCTCCGACAGCGTCTTCGTGCCGTACTTCTTGAAGTTGGCCTGGTTCATGGCGAGGGCGTAGGTGTTGTTGAGGGTGGACGGGGGCAGCCAGGTCAGGCCGTTCTTGAGGTCCGCGTCCCGGACCGCCTGCCACTGCTTCATCGGGTCGGTGATCGGCTTGCTGTTGCCGAGGTAGGTGATCCACGCGGTGCCGGTGTACTCGTACATCCCGTCCGCGTCACCGGACTTGACCGCCTCCCGGGCGCCGATCGAACCCTGGATGCCGGTCCGGTCCAGGACGTCCGCGCCGGCCGCCTCGAAGGCGATGCCCATCATCGCGCCGAGGATGAGCTGCTCGGTGAACTCCTTGGAGGTGACGGTGAGATGGGCGCCCTTGAGGGGCTCGCCCTTGCCGACCGTGCCGGGGCCGACGTCGTCGACCATGGGGGAGCCGCTGGTCAGTCCGCAGCCGGAGACCACGACGAGCGCGCCGACCGTCACCAGACAGGTGCGTTTCACGCGCCCGCCTCCAATCCCCTTGGCCGCAGCAGCAGTTCGGCCAGCGAGGCCAGCCAGTCCACCAGCAGGGCGAGGCTGACCGTGAGGATCGAGCCCAGGACCAGCACCGGCATGCGTTGAGTGGTGATGCCGGTGGTGATCAGGACGCCCAGGCCGCCGCCCCCGCCGAAGGTCGCCAGCGTCGCCGTACCGACGTTGAGGACGAGGGCCGTACGGACGCCCGCCAGGATCAGTGGGACCGCGAGGGGCAGCTCCACCCTTGCCAGGACGCCGAGTTGGGACATGCCGATGCCCTGGGCCGCCTCCAGGAGCGTGGGGTCGTTGGCCTTCAGGCCGGCGATGGTGTTGGACAGTACGGGCAGCACGGCGTAGATGATGATGCCGATCAGCGCGGCCTTCTCGCCGGTGCCCAGCCAGATCACCAGGAGGGCCAACAGGCCGATCGCCGGGGTCGCCTGGCCCATGTTGGCGAACGTCATCGCCACCGGGGCGGCCTTACGGAACGCCCTGCGGGTCAGCAGGATGCCCAGCGGGATCGCGATGATCAGCACGAAGAACGTGGAGATCACGGTCAGTTGGACGTGCTGCCAAAGGGCCTTGCTCACCTGGCCGTTGGAGAGCGCGTTCTCGGAGATGGCGTCCAGGTCCGCCTGGTTGAACCACAGCCAGGTCGCCAGCAGCACCGCCACCAGGAACGCGGGCAGGATCGTCAGCTTCTGCCAGGTGATCCGGCGTTTCGGGGGAGTCGGCGGCGTCGGGGCCTCCGTCTCGTCCTCGTCCAGTTCGTCCAGCTCGGGGGTGATGCTCACGCCTTCACCTCCCCTCCGGCGCCCTCCTGCTCGGCGTGCGTCTGGAGGACCCGCGCCTCCTCCAGCTCGTGCTGCGCCTCCATCGCCTCCAGCCGGTCCGCTTCGAGGAGTTCGTGCACGGAGTTCATCAGCGTCTCCATGTCGACGACACCGGTGTACTCGCCGCGCCGCCCGGTGACCGCGACCCGCCCCGCGTTGTCCGTCAGCACCGCCTCCAGCGCGTCCCGGAGTGTCGCGTCCCGGGTCACGGTGTCGCTGACCAGCGTGCCGGCGCGGGCCAGCGAACCCTTGGCGCGCATCATGTCGCCGCGCCGCAGCCACTTGTAGGGCCGGCCGCGCTTGTCGAGCAGCAGGATCTCGTTGGTGCCGCTGTCGCGGAGCCGGTCGAAGATGTTCTGGAGCGGGTCGTCCACGGTCACCGTCGGATAGTCGGTGATCTCCACGTCCCGTACGCGGGTCAGGTTCAGCCGCTTGAGGGCGGCCCCGGCGCCCACGAACCCGGACACGAAGTCGTCCGCCGGGTTGGTGAGGATCGCCTCCGGGGTGTCGAACTGCGCGATGTGCGAGCGTTCGCGCAGCACGGCGATCCGGTCGCCCAGTTTGATCGCCTCGTCGAAGTCGTGGGTGACGAACACGATCGTCTTGTGCAGCTCGTGCTGGAGCCTGATCAACTCGTCCTGGAGGTGGTCGCGGGTGATCGGGTCGACCGCGCCGAACGGTTCGTCCATCAGCAGGACCGGTGGGTCGGCCGCCAACGCCCGTGCCACGCCCACGCGTTGCTGCTGGCCGCCGGAGAGCTGGCGCGGATAGCGGCCCTGGAACTCGCCGGCGTCGAGCCCGACGAGGTCGAGCATCTCCTCCACCCGGTCCCTGATCCGGGACTTCGACCAGCCGATCATCCTCGGCACCAGCGCGATGTTCTGGGCGACGGTCATGTGCGGGAAGAGACCGCTCGACTGGATCGCGTAGCCGACCTTGCGGCGGAGCTTCACCGGGTCGATGTCGGTGACGTCCTCGCCGTTGATGCGGATCCGGCCGCCGGTCGGTTCGATCAGCCGGTTGATCATCTTGAGCGTGGTGGACTTGCCGCAGCCGGAGGGACCGACGAAGACGACGAGTTCGCCCGCCTTGATCTCCATGTTGACGTTGTCGACCGCCGGCTGCGGAGAGCCGGGATATCTCTTGGTCAGGTTCTCCAGCTCGATGGAGGCGCCCGAGGTGGTCGTCGCTGGCTCAGGCACGGATCCCCCTGGGAATGGTCAGCCGTCCGAGAAGGACGTACGCGGCGTCGAACAGCAGCGCCAGGACGATGATCCCGAGCGTGCCCGCGAGCACCTGATTGAGGGCGTTCTTGCTGCCCAGCGAGCCGATGCCGCGGAAGATCTCGTTACCGAGGCCGGGCCCGGAGGCGTACGCCGCGATGGCCGCGATGCCCATCAGCATCTGCGTGGAGACCCGGATGCCGGTGAGGATCGGCGGCCAGGCCAGCGGCAGTTCGACCCGCACCAGCCGCATCGGCCGGGACATCCCGATGCCCTTCGCCGCGTCCACCAGGGACGGATCGACACCGCGCAGGCCCACGATCGAGTTACGGACGATCGGCAGCAGCCCGTACAGCGTCAGAGCGATCACGGTGGGCGGAACACCCAGCCCCACGATCGGAATGAGCAGACCGATCATGGCGAGCGACGGAATGGTCAGAATGGTCGACGTGGTCGTGGTGGCCAGGTTGCCCGCCCACTCGCTCCGATAGGTCACGACCCCGATCACCACCCCGATCAGCGTGGCCACGACCATGCACTGGAAGACCGCGCTGGCGTGCTGGTAGGCGTCGGTGAGCAGTTGCTGGTGCCGGTTGCCCAAGTACTCCCAGAAGCTCACATGCCCTCACCCCTACGTCGGCCAGGTCGTCCTCTCCTGGTCCTCGGCCGCCTGCTCCACCAACGGGATGATCCGCAGCGGAACGGGGTTCTCCATCACGATCGCGGTGGCGGCCCGGACAATGCCATCAAAACCGACAACCCGGTCGATGACCCGCTGGAGATCGGCGTTCGAGCGGGCCACCAGCCGGCACAGCATGTCCCCGCTGCCGGTGGTGGTGTGCAGTTCCAGGACCTCCGGGACGGCTCTCAAGTGCGCCCGGACGTCCGGCCCTTGGCCCTGGCGGATCTCCAGCGTCGCGAACGCCGTGACCGGATAGCCGAGCGCCGCCGGATCGACCTGCGGACCGAACCCGCGGATGACTCCATTCGACTGAAGCCGGTCCAGCCGCGCCTGCACGGTCCCGCGCGCGACCCCCAGCCGCCGGGACATCTCCAGCACCCCGATCCGCGGCTCCTCGGCCAGCAGCACGATGATCCGGCCGTCGAGCTGATCGATCCCCATGGTGTCCGCCTCCGAGGATGGTCATCCTGTACAGAAAGCCCGCCGAAACGGTCGTATCACTGAACAAGATGCCCAGCGAATACGCGAACTATTGCGCACCTTGCGGAGCAGGGAGAGCCTTCGACTATGACCCAGACCACTCACCACACTCCCGACACCGCCCGGCAGGCCGACCCCTTCCCGGTCAAGGGAATGGACGCGGTCGTCTTCGCCGTGGGCAACGCCAAGCAGGCCGCGCACTACTACTCCACGGCCTTCGGCATGACGCTGGTCGCCTACTCCGGACCGGAGAACGGCAGCCGCGAGACCGCCTCGTACGTCCTCACCAGCGGCTCCGCCCGCTTCGTGTTCACCTCCGTCGTCAAGCCCGTCACCGCCTGGGGCGAGTTCCTCACCCGGCATGTGGCCGAGCACGGCGACGGTGTCGTCGACCTCGCCATCGAGGTGCCGGACGCGCGCGCCGCGTACGCCTACGCCGTAGAGCACGGCGCCCGCTCGCTCGCCGAGCCGTACGAACTGAAGGACGAGCACGGCACGGTCGTCCTCGCCGCGATCGCCACCTACGGCGAGACCCGCCACACACTCGTCGAGCGCACGGGCTACGACGGCCCCTACCTCCCCGGCTTCACCCCCGCCGACCCGCTGGTCGAGGTCCCGGCCGAGCGCACCTTCCAGGCGATCGACCACTGCGTCGGCAACGTAGAACTCGGCCACATGAACGAGTGGGTCGGCTTCTACAACAAGGTCATGGGCTTCACGAACATGAAGGAGTTCGTGGGCGACGACATCGCGACCGAGTACAGCGCGCTGATGTCGAAGGTCGTGGCCGACGGCACCCTGAAGGTCAAGTTCCCGATCAACGAGCCGGCCGTCGCCAAGAAGAAGTCCCAGATCGACGAGTACCTGGAGTTCTACGGCGGCGCGGGCGTCCAGCACATCGCGCTCAACACCAACGACATCGTGCGCACGGTACGGACGATGCGCGCGGCCGGGGTGCGCTTCCTGGACACCCCCGACTCCTACTACGACACCCTCGGCGAGTGGGTCGGCGACACCCGCGTCCCCCTCGACACCCTGCGCGAACTGAAGATCCTCGCCGACCGCGACGAGGACGGCTATCTTCTGCAGATCTTCACCAAGCCGGTCCAGGACCGGCCTACGGTGTTCTTCGAACTCATCGAGCGACACGGCTCGATGGGCTTCGGCAAGGGCAACTTCAAGGCCCTGTTCGAGGCGATCGAGCGGGAGCAGGAGAAGCGCGGCAACCTGTAACTCACGGGTCCCGCGCGGGACTTGGGAGGACACTGGTCCCATGGCCAGGATCAACGACGTGGGTGGCACCCAGGGTTTCGGCGCCATCGACACCACCGACGACCCCGAGCCCTTCCACGCCGACTGGGAGGCCCGGGTCGTCGGGCTGTTCAACGCCCTGCGCGCGCGAGGGATCTTCAACACCAACGAGTTCCGGGACGCGATCGAGGCGATCCCGCCCGCCGCCTACCTCCGGATGTCGTACTACGAACGCTGGTTCACCGCGATCGCCGCCCTGCTGGAACGCAAGGGTGTCATCGCACCGGGGGAGTTGGGGGAGCCGGATGACTGACCGCTTCCCGCCCGGCACCCGCGTCCGGACCTTCCCGCACGACCCGCCGCACCACACCCGCCTGCCCCGGTACGCGCGCGGCAAGTCCGGTGTCGTCGTCGAGCCGGAAGGGCGCGCGGAGTTGGCGGACGTCAGTGCGCAGGGGCGCGGGGACGCGCCGGTGGAGCAGGTGTACGCGGTGCGGTTCGCGGCCCGGGACCTGTGGGGCGAGGGCGACCATCACGTCGTACTGGACCTGTGGGAAAGCTACTTGGCGGCGTGCGAGGAGGAGCCTGACGATGAGCGGTGACCACGCGGACGCCTCGATCTCCCGGCGGGTGAGGCGACTTGAGACCCTGCTGGAGGAGAAGGGCATCGTCCCGGGCGGGGCGGTCGACGAGGTGCTGGACGCCTTCCTCGCGGGCGCGTCACCGGTGAACGGGGCGCGGGTGGTGGCCCGCGCCTGGACCGACGAGGCGTACCGGGCACGGCTGTTGGCGGACGGCACGGCGGCCGTCCAGGAACTCGGTTACATGGACGGCTCGTACCAGCGGCTGCGGGTCGTCGAGAACACGGACGCGACCCACAACGTCGTCGTCTGCACCCTCTGCTCCTGCTACCCGCTCGCCCTCCTCGGCCCGTCCCCGGGCTGGTACAAGTCGGAGGCCTACCGCTCCCGCGTGGTCCGCGAACCCCGGTCGGTGCTGGCCGAGTTCGGGCTGCACCTGCCGACGTCCACGGACATCACCGTGTGGGACTCCAGCGCCGAGACCCGCTACCTGGTCCTGCCCCGCAGGCCCGAGGGCACGGAGTCCCTCACGGAGGACGAACTCGCGGCCCTCGTGACCCGCAACGCCCTGATCGGCACGGCAGCGGTCTGAGCCAGGGGTTCAACTCACCTTGTCCTGAGGGTCCTTGTCCGGAGTGTCCGAGGGCAGGGGCTCGTCCGGCGGTTCGCCCAGCCCCGCCAACGCGGCCTGGGCCAGGGGCACGCGCAGCGGTGAGAAGTACGGGTTGATCTGCAGCGCCTCCTGGAGATGCCGGCGCGCGGACGCCGGCTTCGCCGAGTCCCGCTCGATCATGCCCCGATGGAACGCGTACAGCGCGTCCCGCACCCCGCCCCCGTGCACCTTGTCCGTCGCCACCGACGCGAACTTCAGCGCCTCCGCGTCCTGCCCGGCCCGGTGCAGCGCCCACCCCAGCGCGTCGGCCACCGCGATCCCCGGCTGCCGCGTCCACTCGCCCCGCAGCCGCCGTACGGCATCCAGCGCGTCCCCGTGGTCCGCCTCGAACACGCCGAGCACCAGCTCGTCGTCGACCCCGCCCGCCGTGTCCTGCGCCACCAGGGTGCGCAGGGTGTCGTACTGCACCCGGGCCGCCTGTGCGAGACCGAGCGACTCGTACAACTCGCCCAGTTCCAGGGCGTATTGGGGGGTCGGCTGCTTGGCGAGGGCGACCTGGTAGGCGTTCAGAGCCTCCGAGGTGCGGCCCAGTGCCGCCAGCGCCCGGCCCTCACCGGCGAGCGCCTCCCGCTGGTCGGGATCGATCCGTACGGCCGCCTCGAAGTGCCGCAGCGCGACCTCCCGGTCCCCGCGCTCCCAGGCCAGCTCCCCGGCCCGCTGCCACCAAGCCGCCTGCTCGGCCGGCGCGGTCGCCTTCGCGGCCGCGTCGGCGAGCTGGGCGGCGGCGTCCTCGCGCCAGCCCCGGTCGCGGTAGACGGCGGCGGCCCGCGCCATCACGGCGGGCCCGGTGTGCAGCTCCAGCAGCTTGTCGAGGGTCCGCCGGGTCGCCTTGTAGTCGCCGAGGCCGGTGTAGGCCTCGATCAGCAGCGGATACGTCGTCCACCGCTTCGGCGCCAGCTTCACCGCGGCCTCGCCCCAGGTCCGCGCCGCCCGGAAGTCCCGCCGCTCGTTCGCGAGGGCCGTCAGCCCGTCCAGGGCCACGGCGCTCGCGTCGTTCCCCCTCGACCGCACCTTCAGCGAGGTCCGCAGCGCCTGCTCGGCCTTCGGGTAGTACAGCGCCTCCCCGGTCCGCCGCCCCTGCTCCACATACGCCGACCCGAGCACCGCCCACGACCGCGCGTCCCTCGGACGGACCCGCACCCGGGCCTCCCGGTCGCCGATCAGCGCGGCCAGGTCGGGCAGCGCGGCCGGCACCCCGGCGGTGACCGCGGTCAGCGCCTGCGCGTTGGGCCCCGGCGCGGGCGGCGGCGCCGGGCGCGGCTCCTCGGGCAGCAGCCACAGCAGCCCGCCGACGACGGCACACCCGGCGACCGAGGCGATCAGCACCCGCCGCAGAACGGGGGAGCGGCGCCTGCGCACCTCCGCCACCAGGGACGTGCCCGGGCCGCGCTGTTCGTTCTCCATGGCGCTCACTCTGCGTCAGTACGACGACCACACCCAGGCACCCAAAGCCTCGCGTGGACGGGTTCACACCGATGGCCGCGAGTGCGACGCTGTGATCATGAGCCGTATCGAAGCGCCTCGCGACCACGACACCGGAACCCTTCTCGACCGGCTGCTGACCGGCCTCCCCGCCGAGGCCGTGCTCACCGACCCGGACATCACGGTCTCGTACGCCAACGACATGGCGAGCTTCTGCCCGTCCGGCACGCCCGCCGTCGTCGTGCTGCCGCGCACGGTCGAACAGGTCCAGCACGTGCTGCGGGTCGCCACCGAGCTGCGCGTCCCGGTCGTCCCGCAGGGCGCCCGCACCGGCCTGTCGGGCGCGGCCAACGCCTCCGAGGGCTGCATCGTGCTGTCCCTCACCAAGATGGACCGCATCCTGGAGATCAGCCCGGTCGACCGCATCGCCGTCGTCGAGCCGGGCGTCGTCAACGCGACGCTCTCCCGCGCCGTCAACGAACACGGTCTGTACTACCCGCCCGACCCCTCCAGCTGGGAGATGTGCACGATCGGCGGCAACATCGGCACCGCCTCAGGCGGGCTGTGCTGCGTCAAGTACGGGGTGACCGCCGAGTACGTCCTCGGCCTGGACGTCGTCCTCGCGGACGGCCGACTGATGAGCACGGGCCGGCGGACGGCCAAGGGCGTCGCCGGATACGACCTGACCCGGCTGTTCGTCGGCTCCGAGGGCTCGCTGGGGATCGTGGTGAAGGCGATCCTGGCGCTGAAGCCGCAGCCACCCGGGCAGCTCGTGCTGGCCGCCGAGTTCGGGTCCGCGGCGGCGGCGTGCGACGCCGTGTGCCGGATCATGGCGGGCGGGCACGTCCCGTCCCTCCTCGAACTGATGGACCGTACGACCGTCAAGGCCGTCAACGACCTGGCGCACATGGGACTGCCGGAGACCACGGAGGCGCTGCTGCTCGCGGCCTTCGACACGGCGGACCCGGGCGCCGACCTGGCCGCCGTAGGAGCGCTCTGCGAGGCCGCGGGAGCGACCGGAGTGGTGCCCGCCGAGGACGCGGCGGAGTCCGAACTGCTGCTCCAGGCGCGGCGGTTGTCGCTCACGGCGCTGGAGGCGGTCAAGGGCACGACGATGATCGACGACGTGTGCGTGCCCCGGTCGCGGCTCGGCGAGATGCTCGAAGGGGTGGAACGGATCGCGGAGAAGTACCGGCTGACGATCGGCGTCTGCGCCCACGCGGGCGACGGCAACACCCACCCCACCGTCTGCTTCGACGCGCAGGACCCCGACGAGTCCCTGCGCGCCCGCGAGTCCTTCGACGAGATCATGGCCCTCGGTCTGGAACTCGGCGGCACCATCACCGGCGAACACGGCGTCGGCGTCCTGAAGAAGGAGTGGCTGGCCCGCGAGATCGGCCCGGTGGGCGTGGAGATGCAGCGGGCGGTCAAGGCGGCGTTCGACCCGCTGGGGATCCTCAATCCGGGCAAGCTGTTCTGACGTTCACTCTTGTTGTTGTTCTTCGTACGGCTCACTCCCCGTCCCTCGACTCGTCCGAGGGCCACGGGTCGCGCAGCCACAGGTCGTCGGCCGGGGTCGGTGCGAGCAGCTCGGCGAGGCCGTCGTCGATGCCGAGCTGCTCCGCCTCAGAGCCCGGGGGGACCACCCGGAGGGTGCGCTCCAGCCATGCGGACACCTGGGCCGCCGGGGCCTGGAGGAGGGCGTCCCCGTCGGGTGAACTCAGCGCCATCAGGACGACGCTGCGCCCCGCCACCTTCGTCGGCCAGACCCGCACGTCACCGTGGCCGCAGGGCCTGAACACCCCCTCGACGAGCAGTTCGCGGGCGAACGTCCAGTTCACCGGGTGGTCGGAGTTGATGTGGAAGGTGATGTGGACGGCGTACGGATCGTCGGTGCGGTAGCTGAGCCGGGCCGGGACCGGAATGCTCCGCTCCGGCGACAGGATGAGCTGCAGTTCCAACTCCCGCTCCACCACTGTGTGCATGACGTGGGTCTCCTCTCGTCGACGGGGCCCGCGGTGGGCCCGTACGAGTGGAGAGGGCGTGCGGCGCGAAGCATTACGCGAGTTCGGGAAACTTTTTTTCCGGGCGTGTGGACTCCGTGCACGAGGTTGCCCGGAAAGGGGTGGGTCGGACGGGACGGGCAGTGGCGGTTGCTCGGGTCTGATAGATGTGGACACCCCCTTTGACCTCCGAGCAGATACGGGACGACGGACATGAGCGCCCCAACCCCGGCACCCGGTGACGACAGGCCCCGCGAGGGGTACTACCCGGACCCGTCCATTCCTGGATACGTCCGGTACTGGAACGGCACGGCCTGGGTGCCCGGCACCAGCCGCCCGGCACCGTCGGACGGGCTGCCGCTGACCGCGCCCGTCGAGGAGACCGGCCCGCACTTCTTCGACGAGGACCCCGCGCCGGGCCCGGCCGGCCGCCCCGAGCCGGCGGCGGCGTGGGGCGCGGACCGCTCCCACCAGAGCGGCTTCGGCGGCGACCAGGACCGCCGCGTCTCCTGGGGCGCCCCGGACCCCCGGGTCCCTGCCCCGCAGGAGGAACCCCCCAACCCCGGCACCTTCGTCTTCCGCCGCCCCACCCCGGGCACGGACACCCCCGACGAGGGCACAACAACTTTCCGCCGCCCGACCCCGCGCACACCCCAACAGGGTGGGGCGCCGGGGGCGCAGGGCGGGGGCGCGGGGAACGCGGGCGGCGCGGGCGACTTCGGTGCGCGGGGGTCGGCAGGGTCCGGCCCGGATGCCGGTGGGTTCGGTGAGGAGGGTCGTGAGGGGTCCGGCCCGGGTGCCGGTGGTTTTGGTGCGGCGGGACCGGCGGGATCAGGTCCGGGCGCCGGCGGCTTCCGCCCGCAGGGCTCGGCGGGATCAGGCGCGGGTGCTGGCGGCTACGGCTCTGAGGGACCGGCGGGGTCAGGTCCGGGTGCCGGTGGCTACGGCTCGGAGGGACCGGCGGGGTCAGGTCCGGGTGCCGGTGGCTACGGCTCGGAGGGTTCGGCGCGGTCCGGCCCCGGTGCCGGTGGCTTCGGTGCGCAGGGGCCCGCAGGGGCCGGCTCGTCCGCTGGAGGCCTCGGTGTGCAGGGTCCCGCAGGGTCCCGCTCGTCCGCCGGAGGCCCCGGTGTGCAAGGTCCCGCAGGAGCCCCCTCGTCCGCCGGAGGCCCCGGTGTGCAAGGCCCCGTAGGAACCGGCTCCGCCGCCGGAGGCCCCGGTTCGCAGGGGGTCGGTGGGAACGTCTCCTCCAGCGACCCCTCCGGCCCCGGCTTCGGCGCTGGAAAGGCGGCGGCCGCCCGCGCTGCCGCATCCCAGGCGGGGTCCGCCTCCGTCGCTCCCACGGCCCTCTCCGGGCCGCAGCAGGCCGCCCCCGGTGTGCCCCAGCAGGGCGGCCCGGTGCAGCCGCAGGGGACGCCCATGGCCGCCGGTGCCGGTGGTGGGCAGCCCTCGTGGGCGCAGCAGGTGCATCGGCTGGCGGGGGACGAGGACGGGGCCGTAGCGCCCTGGAAGCCGCCCGTGGAGGACGTGTTCCAGGCGGCGGCGCGGCGGCAGGCGGCGGCCCGGCCCGCGGGGCTGGGGAAGCGGTTGCTCGCCCGGCTCGTCGACACGCTTGTGCTCGGCGCGGTCACCGCCGCGGCCGCCGTCCCGCTCGGCACCAGGGCGGCCGACCACATCAACGAGAAGATCGACGCGGCCAAGCTCTCCGGACATACCGAAACGGTCTGGCTGCTCGACGGCACCACGGCCCTCTACCTGGGCATCGTCCTCGCCGTGTTCCTGGTCGTCGGAGTCCTCTACGAGGCGTTGCCCACCGCCAAGTGGGGCCGCACCCTGGGCAAGAAGCTCTGCGGTCTGGAGGTCCGCGGGATCGAGAGCCACGAGCCGCCCACCTTCGGCGGCGCGCTGCGGCGCTGGCTGGTGTACAGCGTCCCGGGCCTGCTCGGCATCGGGATCGTCGGCGTCGCCTGGTGTCTGTTCGACCGGCCGTGGCACCAGTGCTGGCACGACAAGGCAGCACATACGTTCGTAGCGGCATAGGGGGATACGTCGTCCGGGGTACCTGATTCCGTACCTCGGACGGCCGCTCGCCGGATGCGGAGCCGGGGCGTTCGCGGTCGACTCGGGCCATGAGCACCGAACCGCCTCCGGGCTCCGGCCAGCAGCCGCCGGAAGACGACCCGTTCAGGAAGCAGCCCCCTCCTGGCCAGGGATCGGGCTCACCGTACGACCAGGGAAACCAGCCGTACGGCGGTGATCCGTACGGCGGCGGCTCCTACCCCACCGACCCCCTCGCCGGCATGCCCCCGCTCGCCGAGAGCGGCCGGCGCACGCTCGCCCGGATCATCGACATGATCCTGGTCGGAATCGTCGTCTGGCTGCTCACCTGGGCCTTCGGCGTCCATGAGTACGACGTGAACTCCGACAACATGTCCTATGCCAAGTCGCTCGGACAGTCGCTGACGGCGGCCGTGCTCTACATCGGCTACGACACCGTGATGCTCGCCAAGTCGGGCCAGACGCTGGGCAAGAAGTGGCTGGGCCTGCGGGTGGCCAACCTCGACAACGGCTCGACGCCCTCCGTGCAGACCAACCTGATCCGCGCGGCGGTGCTGTGGATCCCGTTCGCGTTCTGCTGCGCCTGCATCTGGACGGCGATCAGCGGCGGTTGGAGCTTCTTCGACAAGCCGTACAAGCAGGGCCTGCACGACAAGGCCGCCAAGACGGTGGTGGTCAGCACGCGTTGAGGCGGCGGGTACACAGCGATCGGCGGGTCCGTGGTCAACGGACCCGCCGATTCGCGTTGCTGAGCCGGGACTTGTGCTTGCGCTTGTGCTTGGTCTAGGGAGTGCTCCGCTCCCGTACCGGCTCCGCGGCGGACACGGCGGCGGCGGACACGGTCTCGCGCCGCACCGACACCCGCACATGCCGCGGAGCGACCGGAACGGCGGCCGGGGCCGCGGGCTGGGCGGCGGCTGTGCGGGCCTTCGGCTGGGGCACCGTCAGCGAGACGAGCAGCCCGAGGGCGAGCGCCGCGAAGGCGATGACCGCGATGCCCAGACCCGAACTCGTCTGTGACAGCAGCAGCATGGCGAGCGTCGAGAAGATCACGGTGAACGAGCCGTAGGCGAGCTGTGCGGCAGTCGGACGAGGCATGGCAATCGAGTCCTCGTTAGGGGGTGGAGGGGAGCTATGAAACGGGGGTGCGACAAGGATGTCGGCCTGGCTTTCCGCCGGTTCCTGGCGTTCCGCCAATCGACTCTATTCGCCTGCATGCCCGAGTGGAACGCGCAGTAAGCGTGACCTAACACACGGCTCCGGAGCATGGGGGGCGCACGGAGTCATACCGTCCACCAAGTGGACGGATGTACGCGCCTGTTGAGCGATGTACGAGTCGGCCCCGGGTGTCCGTAAAGCGGACTCCCGCTTCGCATAGTGCACTTGTCCTGCTCAAGTCAAGATCTGTCTTTTCTCGTAAACCTCTAGTCAAATAACGGCACTTGACTATCACGCGTACACCGCGCGCGGACCTTCCATGACTTCCAGGACCCCCCTTCCGCGCGGTCGGGTGCGCAGGGGAGGACCTCAAGTGACCAGTAGACCCTGGACGTTCAGAGCGGCCGCGGTGGGCGTGGCCCTCGCGGCGGCCACCGCCACGTTCTCGACGTTCGCCGTGGCCGAAGCAGGCACCACGGCCGACTCCGCCCGTGTGGACCGGCACGACCCCGCGCCGGTCGCGCAGAAGGAGCACGACCTCGACGGCCCGCTGAGCAAGACGCAGGACGCTCAGCGCCAGGAGGCCCTGAACCAGGTCATCGCCGGCAAGGCCTCGGTGAAGGACCGCGACGGCTCCAAGGTCGTCCAGCTCAAGAGCAAGGGCGGCAAGAGCAAGTACGTAGAGCTGGGCCGGGAGAAGACCGACAAGATCTTCACCATCCTGGTCGAGTTCGGCGACCAGGTGGACACCCGCTACGGCGGCACCGCCGGCCCGCTGCACAACCAGATAGCCGCGCCCGACCGCGCGAAGGACAACTCCACGGCCTGGCAGGCGGATTACAACCAGGCGCACTTCCAGGACCTGTACTTCGGCACCGGCAAGAACACCGAGTCGCTCAAGAAGTACTACGAGAGGCAGTCCTCGGGCCGCTACTCGGTCGACGGCGAGGTCACCGACTGGGTCAAGGTCCCCTACAACGAGGCCCGTTACGGCTCCAACAAGGCCTCCACCGGCGCCTGGTACGCGGTCCAGGACGGCGTCAACGCCTGGGTCGCCCAGCGCGAGGCGGCCGGCGATACGGCCGCCGAGATCAAGACTGAGCTGGCCCAATTCGACCAGTGGGACCGCTACGACTACGACGGCGACGGCGACTTCAACGAGCCCGACGGCTACATCGACCACTTCCAGATCGTGCACGCCGGTGAGGACGAGTCCGCCGGCGGCGGTGCGCAGGGCGAGGACGCGATCTGGGCCCACCGCTGGTACGCCTTCGGCACCGACGCCGGCTCCACCGGCCCGGACACCAACAAGCTCGGCGGCACCCAGGTCGGCGACACCGGCGTCTGGGTCGGCGACTACACCATCCAGCCGGAGAACGGCGGACTCGGCGTCTACGCCCACGAGTACGGCCACGACCTCGGCCTGCCCGACGAGTACGACACCGCGGGCGGCGAGAACTCCACCGGGTTCTGGACGCTGATGTCCTCCGGCTCCTGGCTCGGCACCGGCAAGGACGCCATCGGCGACCTGCCCGGCGACATGAACGCCTGGGACAAGCTCCAACTGGGCTGGCTGGACTACGACGTGGCCAAGGCCGGCACCAAGTCGAAGCACACGCTGGGCGTCGCGGAGTACAACACCAAGAACCCGCAGGCGCTGGTGGTGCAGTTGCCCGAGAAGGCGGTCACCACGGACGTGGTCGCCCCGGCGCAGGGTGCCACCCAGTGGTGGAGCGGCAGCGGCAACGACCTGAGCAACACCCTTTCCCGGTCGGTGGACTTGACGGGCAAGTCGTCCGCCGCGCTCACCCTGGACGGCTGGTACGACGCCGAGCAGGACTACGACTTCCTCTACACCGAGGTGTCGACCGACGGCGGCACGAGCTGGACCCCGATCGACGGCAAGCTGGCCGACGGCTCCGCCATCCCGCGTGACGGCAGCGGCAACCCCGCGCTCACCGGAACGGCGGCCGCGTACCAGAAGCTGACGTACCCGCTGGACGCCTACGCGGGCCAGAAGATCGACGTCCGCTTCCGCTACCAGACGGACAGCGGGGTGGCGCAGAAGGGCTTCGCGGCCGACGAGATCACGGTGACCGCCGACGGCGCGACCCTCTTCTCGGACAACGCCGAGTCCGCGGACGCCGCTTGGACCGCGAAGGGCTTCTCGCGCATCGGCGCGTCCTTCACGGACGACTACGCGCAGTACTACATCGCCGAGAACCGTCAATACGTGTCGTACGACAAGGTGTTGAAGGTCGGCCCGTACAACTTCGGCTTCTCGACGACCCGTCCGGACTGGGTGGAGCACTACGCCTACCAGAACGGCCTGTTGATCTGGAAGTGGGACACCTCGCAGACGGACGACAACACCAGCGCGCACGCCGGTGAGGGCCTGATCCTGCCGATCGACTCGCACCCGAAGCAGCTCAAGTGGTCCGATGGCACGCTGATGCGCAACCGCGTCCAGGCCTACGACTCGCCGTTCAGCCTGTACCGGACGGACTCGATGACGCTGCACAACGCGGACGTGGCCACCAAGGTCAAGTCGCAGCCCGGCGTCCCCGTCTTCGACGACGGGACGTCGACCTACTACGACATGTCGAACCCGACAGCCGGTGTCAAGATCACTGACACCAACACCCGGATCAAGATCGTCAAGGAGCCGCTGAACGGCTCGACGGTGAGCGTCCAGGTCGGCCCCTCGGTCAAGTAGTCGGTAAAACAGCAGGTCAGAGGCGTATCGGCGGTGACCCCCTGGCGGGTCGCCGCCGATACGTGTTTAGGTGCGTCCTGTGCTTGCCTTATTGACACCGACATCGACACCGACTCGCACGGGGGTGTGACCGCATTGTCCGCAGGAGGTTTCTGCAAGCTGCCCACAGGCAGCGTGGTGGTGGCGTTGAACCTGCCAAGACCCACCGCCCAGGGGGACGGCTGCGTCCGCGTGCTCGTCCACGCCCGCAACCGCGCCCGGGCCCTGACCAGGCTCCGCAACCTCGGTATGCGGGCCGTCTACCTGCGGGGCAACGGCTCCCCGCCGACCCCGGACGAGATCACCGCCGTACTGCACCACCCCGACGGCCTGATATGGCGTACGGCCCCTGACAACGCTGTCGTGAGCGCCGGCCCGGAGCTGCCCCAGGAGCTGTGGCACCCGATCCGGGCGCTGCTGCGGAGGCCCGCGGCCCCGGCGTGAGGGGCGCCACCCGCTCGACAGGCGGCTCGCGGCGATCGCCCCCATGCTGGGATGGCTCGGGGCACCCTAGACCGCAGCGGAGGCCGTTCCGTGGCTACCGTCCTCTACCGTCTGGGCCGCTTGGCCTTCCGTAAGCGCTGGTACGTGACCATCCTCTGGGTGGTGATCCTGGCGGCCCTCGGCTTCGCCTCCGCCAAGGCCGCCGAAGCGCCCGCCACCACCTTCTCCACCCCCGGTGTCGAGTCCCAGCGGGCCTTCGACCTGATCCAGCAGCGCTTCCCCGGAGCGCAGGCGGACGGCGCCGTGGCCCGCGTGGTCCTCGTCGCCCCCGACGGACAGAAGATCACCACCGGCAAGGACCGGGCGGCCGTGGTCCGGCTCGTCGACGAGGTCTCCGGCGGGCCCCAGGTCGCGAGCGCGGTCAACCCCTTCCAGGCGGACGCGGTCAGCAAGGACGCGAGCACCGCTTACTCGACCATCACGTACACGGTGCAGGCCAACGACCTCACCGACGCGGCCAAGGACAACCTCAGGAACGCCGCCGCGCAGGCCCGCGACTCCGGTCTGACCGTCGAGATCGGCGGCACCGCGCTGGCCGCCAACCCCTCGGCGGGCGGAGTGGGCGAGGTCCTCGGTGTCGCCATCGCCGCCGTGGTCCTCCTGATCACCTTCGGTTCACTGGCCGCCGCCGGACTCCCGCTGCTCACCGCGATCCTCGGCGTCGGCATCTCCATGACCGCGATCACCACCCTGGCGGGCCCCCTCGGCCTCTCCGACACGACCGGCACCCTCGCCACGATGCTCGGCCTGGCCTGCGGTATCGACTACGCGGTGTTCGTCGTCTTCCGCTACCGCGAGGAACGCGCCAACGGCCACACCACCGAGGAGGCGGCCGGCCTCGCCGTCGGCACCGCGGGCTCGGCGGTGGTCTTCGCCGGTCTCACCGTCGTCATCGCCCTGGCCGGTCTCTCCGTCGTGGGCATCCCGCTGCTGACCAAGATGGGCCTGTGCGCGGCCGGCGCGGTCGTCATCGCCGTCCTCATCGCGCTGACCCTCGTCCCCGCCCTGCTCGGCTTCTGGCCCCGGGCCGTCCTCTCCCGCCGCTACAAGACGACCGGACGCCGCATCCAGGGCGTGGCCGGCAACATGGGCAGCCGCTGGGCCGGGGTCGTCCTGCGCCACCCCTGGCCGGTTCTGCTCGGTACGGTCGCCGGCCTGGTGGTCCTCGCCCTCCCCGTGATCGGCCTGCAGCTCGGCCAGTCCGGCGACGAGGCCAAGTCCACCGCGACCACGGAACGCCGTGCCTACGACGACCTCGCCACCGCGTTCGGCCCGGGCTTCAACGGCCCGCTGACCGTCGTCGTGGACCTTTCGGACGCCACCGCCCCCAAGGCCGCGGCGGCCACCGTCGAGCGGCGGATCGCGGCGGTGCCTGGCGTGGTCTCCGTCTCGCCCATCCGCTTCAACCAGGCCGGAAACACCGCCCTGTTCACCGCCGTACCGGCCGAGGCGCCGACCAGTCAGAAGACCGTCGACCTCGTCCACACCATCCGCGACGACCGCTCCACGGTCGAGGCGGCGGCCCCCGGCGCGACCTTCGAGGTCACCGGCACCACCGCCCTCAACATCGACGTCGCCCAGAAGGTCAGCGGCGCCCTGGTCCCGTACCTGATCGTGGTCGTCGGCCTGGCGGTCCTGCTCCTCCTGCTGGTCTTCCGCTCGATCGTCATCCCGATCAAGGCGGCCGTCGGCTTCCTGCTCTCGGTGCTCGCCGCGCTCGGCTGTGTGGTGGCGGTCTTCCAGTGGGGCTGGGGCGCGAGCCTGCTCGGCGTGGAGACCACCGGCCCGATCATGAGCCTGATGCCGATCTTCCTGGTGGGCATCGTGTTCGGTCTGGCCATGGACTACGAGGTCTTCCTCGTCTCCCGCATCCGCGAGGCCTACGTCCACGGCAGCGCGGCCCACGCGTCGATCGCGACCGGGTTCCGCTACAGCGCCCGGGTCGTGACCGCCGCCGCCCTCATCATGATCTCGGTCTTCGCGGGCTTCATCACGGCCGGCGACTCCATGATCAAGATGATCGGCTTCGGCCTCGCGATCGCCGTCCTCTTCGACGCGTTCGTCGTCCGCATGGCCTTCGTCCCGGCCGTCCTCGCCATCCTCGGCGACCGCATCTCCTGGCTGCCGGCCTGGCTGGACCGACTCCTCCCGAACGTCGACATCGAGGGCGAGACCCTCAGCCGCCAACACCCGGCGACGGAACCCACGGAGCCCACGGACGACCCGGAGAAGGCCCCGGTCTGACCGGCGGGCGGCGCCGCTCCGAAAACCGGTGGAGCGGCGCCGCCGTATGCCTCTATCGTCCTTGCGAATCTCTTCGTCCAGGGAAGGGCGTGCCGTTGTACACCGTGTGAGACCCCCCGAGAGCTGATCTGTCGCGCGTCGCGCCTGTGCGCCGCGCCGCTTCCTGCTGCGGACTTCTCACTGGAACCGGTGTACTCCTGTGCTCAATCGCTGGGTGGTCATGCCCACCTGCCTCCCCCTCGTCATCCGCCGCTGCCACGCGTGCTCGTCCGACCGCTTCCGGGCGGACGGCAAGTTCCGTGTCAACGCCCACCACAAGCTCCTCGACGTCTGGCTCCTCGCGCTCTGCACCACCTGCGGGGAGACGACCGGCCTCACGGTCCTGGAGCGGACGAACGTGCGCTCCGTACGACCCGAGCTGCTCGACCGGCTGCACGCCAACGACCCGCTCCTGGCAGCCGAGTTGCTCCAGGACCCGCTCATGCGGCGCCGCAACCGCGTCGCCCTCGACTGGGAGGGCGCCTGGCGCCTGGACACCGGCGGACCGGATCACCTCGACCGCGAGGTGATCGACGTCTCGGTCCGGTTCGCGGCGCCGATACCCGTGCGCCCGCTGCGGCTGATCGCCGAAGGATGCGGCCTCTCGCGGGCCGCGGCCGGAAGGCTGCTCGCGGAGGGGAACCTGGTGTCGGCGGTCCGCCTGTCCGGCAGGCTCTCCGGCGACTTCAGCTTCACCCTCAAACGCGGCTGTTAGACGACCGGCTTCCCGGTCAACTCCACACCGGCCGCGCGCAGTTCCTCCAGCGCGCGGTCGGTGGTCTCCTTCGCCACCCCGGCGGTGAGGTCCAGGAGCACCTGAGTGCGGAAGCCCTTCCGCACGGCGTCCAGGGCGGTGGCCTTCACGCAGTGGTCGGTGGCGATGCCGACGATGTCCACCTCGTCGATCTCCCGGGCCCGCAGCCAGTCGCCCAGCGGCACGCCGTTCTCGTCCTGCCCCTCGAACCCGCTGTACGCCGCCGCGTACGCCCCCTTGTCGAAGACGGCGTCGATCGCGCCGGAGGCGACCGCGGGCGCGAAGTTCGGGTGGAAGCCGACGCCCTCCGTGCCCGCGACACAGTGCGCTGGCCAGGAGTGGACGAAGTCGGGGTTGTCGGCGAAGTGGCCGCCGGGCGCGATGTGGTGGTCGCGGGTGGCCACGACATGCCGGTAGCCGGCGGGCGCCTGCCCGATCAGCTCGGTGACGGCGGCGGCCACGTCGGCACCCCCGGCCACCGCGAGACTGCCTCCCTCGCAGAAGTCGTTCTGCACGTCAACGACGATCAAGGCGCGGCGCATGGTGGGTGTCCTTCGACGGTGAGTGAGATTCGAGCCTAGAGACTCCGGCGGCACTACGGGAGGGCGCACCCCGGTTTTTCGGGCCTGACTTAGCTACCCGGACGCCCCTGGACGTACTCCGTGGGGATGACGGCCTCCCCGCGCGAGAGCTGGGTCGCCGACAACGGCAGGTTGGCCCGCGCCACCGCGTGCCGGTCCCGTACGACGTCCAGCGGTTCGCGGGCGACGACCTCGCCGCCCTTGACCAGCTCCACCAGGAGCTGCCGGTCGGCCAGTTCGGCGGGGACCGGCCCGGTGCCGACCACCTCGGCCTCCGCGATCCCGTCGCCGTCCAGCCGCCGCGCGGCCCACTTGCGCCCGCCGATCGAGGTCTTGCCGCCCAGGGACTTCTTCGCGACCGGCACCAGCGGCGCCTTCGGGTCTGCGGACTCGGCGCGGGCGACCAGCTTGTAGACCATCGAGCAGGTCGGGTGCCCGGAGCCGGTCACCAGCTGGGTGCCGACGCCGTACGCGTCCACGGGCGCCGCCGCCAGCGAGGCGATGGCGTACTCGTCCAGGTCGGAGGTCACGATGATCTTCGTGTCACGGGCGCCCAGCTCGTCCAACTGCTGCCGTACCCGGTACGCCACCAGCAGCAGATCGCCGGAGTCGATGCGGACGGCGCCCAGTTCGGGCCCGGCGACCTCGACCGCCGTACGGACCGCCTCGGTGACGTCGTAGGTGTCGACGAGCAGGGTGGTGTTGCGGCCCAGCGAGTCCACCTGGGCCTGGAACGCGTCGCGTTCGGTGTCGTGGAGCAGGGTGAAGGCGTGCGCGGAGGTGCCGACGGTGGGGATGCCGTAGCGGAAGCCGGCCGCGAGGTCGGAGGTGGTGGCGAAACCGCCGACGTAGGCGGCGCGCGAGGCGGCGACGGCGGCCAGCTCGTGGGTGCGGCGGGCGCCCATCTCGATCAGCGGGCGGTCACCGGCGGCCGACGCCATACGGGAGGCGGCGGCCGCGATCGCGGAGTCGTGGTTGAGGATGGAGAGGATCACGGTCTCCAGCAGCACGCACTCGGCGAAGGAGCCCTCGACCCGCATGATCGGCGAGCCCGGGAAGTACACCTCGCCCTCCGGGTAGCCCCAGACGTCACCGCTGAAGCGGTAGGAGGCGAGCCACTCCAGGGTCTCCTCGTTGACGACGTTCCGCTCGCGCAGGAAGCCGAGGACGTCCGCGTCGAACCGGAAGTTCTCCACCGCGTCCAGGACGCGTCCGGTGCCCGCGACGACGCCGTAGCGGCGGCCCTCGGGCAGTCGTCGGGTGAAGCACTCGAAGACCGAACGCCGGTCGGCCGTCCCCGCTTTGAGGGCGGCCTGCAGCATCGTCAGCTCGTAGTGGTCGGTGAAGAGCGCCGTCGAGGGAACGTCCACCGGCAGCCCAAGGTCCGCTGTGTTCATGGCAAGGGATGGTACTCCCATCTCGTCACTCTGACGATTTGTGGGGTCCGTTTGTGCGGGGACCCCCTTCTGGTGGCAGCATGGGCGATGTGACGTCACCCGCACCCCTGGAGATCGAACGCACCGAGTCGGCGGAGGAGGTCTTCGCCGTACCCGAGCCCGACGTCCCCTGGGTCACGATCGTGCACAACGACCCGGTCAACCTGATGAGCTATGTGACGTACGTCTTCCAGACGTACTTCGGCTACTCCAAGGACAAGGCCACCAAGCTCATGAAGGACGTCCACCACAAGGGCCGCGCGGTCGTCTCCAGCGGAAGCCGCGAGGAGATGGAACGCGACGTGCAGGCCATGCACGGCTACGGTCTGTGGGCCACCCTCCAGCAGGACCGGAAGTAGCGACACATCCCGATGCCAGGACACTTCGAACCGCTCCGCGGCGGCGGTGCCGCCGTCGCCCTCGACGACGTCGAGATCTCCATCATCCGGTCGCTGGCCGTCCAGCTCCTGGAGCTGATCGGCCCGGGCCCGGGCGAGGACGCCCCCGGCGACCCGCTCGCCGAACTCTTCGCCGAGGGCCCGAGCGAACCGCCCGCCGACCCGGTGCTCAGGCGCCTGTTCCCGGACGCCTACACCGACCCGGAGCAGGCCCCGGACTCCCCGCAGGACGCCGAGGAGAAGCTGGCGCACTCCGCGGAGTTCCGCCGCTTCACCGAGAACGACCTCAGGGCCGGCAAGCGCGAGAACGCCCTCGCGGTGGTCCGCACCCTGGACTCGCTGACCCCCAGCGGCGACGGCGGCGCGGTCCTCAAGCTGACCGCCGAGGAGTCCCGGCAGTGGCTCGGCTCCCTCAACGACCTGCGCCTGGCGATCGGTTCACGCCTCGACATCACCGACGAGGACGACACCGACGACCTCTACCGGCTCCCGGACGAGGACCCGCGCAAGCCGATGGTGATGGCGTACCTCTGGCTGGGCGGCCTCCAGGAGACCCTCGTCGCCACGCTGACGCAGTGACGGGCAGGCGTTCCGTGTTTGCTCAGCGGACGCTCAAATCCGGATAACGATCACGTCACCGCGACGGCCGGTTATGCCGATCCCGGCCGCTCTTTGTCCGCTTCTTCCTGTGGTGTGTGCCACAAACGCCCACGTCGATCACCGAAGTGACCGTGATAGATCTTCACGACCGCACACGGGGGGATTCGGCGAAAGGCACATCACACATGACCTCCGCTCAGGTCGAAGAGACGGACAAGACCCCCGAAGAGGGGTACGAGCGCGGGCTCGGCAGCCGCCAGGTCCAGATGATCGCGATCGGCGGCGCCGTCGGCGTCGGCCTCTTCCTGGGAGCCGGGGCGAACATCGCCAAGGCCGGCCCCAGCCTCATCCTCATGTACGCCCTCGCCGGCGTGATCATCTTCTTCATCATGCGGGCACTGGGCGAACTGCTCCTGTACCGCCCGGTCTCCGGCTCCTTCGCGGAGTACTCCCGGGAATTCCTCGGCCCGTTCTTCGGCTACTTCACCGCCTGGACGTACTGGCTGATGTGGGTGGTCACCGGCATGGCCGAACTCACGGCCGCCGCCATCTACGTCAACTACTGGTTCCCGTCGGTCCCGCAGTGGACCACGGCCCTGGTCTTCCTCGTCGTGCTCTTCGTGGCCAACCTGATCTCGGTGAAGCTGTTCGGCGAGATCGAGTTCTGGTTCTCGATGGTCAAGGTCACCGCCCTCATCGGCATGATCGTGATCGGCCTCGGCGTGCTCACCTTCGGTTTCAGCTCGGCCGGTGACACCGCCTCCGTCGCCAACCTCTGGCAGTTCGACGGCTTCTTCCCCAAGGGCATCGGCTCCTCCCTGATGACCCTCCAGGGCGTCATGTTCGCCTACCTCGCCGTCGAGCTGGTCGGCGTCACCGCGGGCGAGTCCGAGGACCCCGAGAAGACCCTCCCCAAGGCGATCAACACCCTGCCCTGGCGCATCGCCCTCTTCTACGTCGGCGCTCTCTCCGTCATCCTCTGCGTCGTCAAGTGGACCGAATTCGCCCCGGGCGTCAGCCCGTTCGTCGAGGCCTTCGCCAAGATCGGCATCCCGGCGGGCGCCGGCATCGTCAACTTCGTGGTGCTCACCGCGGCCCTCTCCTCCTGCAACTCCGGCATGTACTCCACCGGCCGCATGCTGCGCACCCTGGCCGACAACGGCGAGGCCCCGAAGGCCTTCAGCCGCCTCTCCGCCTCGAAGACCCCGGCCCTCGGCATCACCATCTCCGTCGCCTTCATGGGCATCGGCGTGGTCCTCAACTACGTCGTCCCGGAGAAGGCCTTCGGCTACGTCACCTCAGTGGCCACCGCCGCCGGCATCTGGACCTGGCTGATGATCCTGATCAGCCACGTCCTCTACCGCCGCGCGGTCGACGCGGGCCGCCTCCCGGCCTCGTCCTTCCCGGCCCCCGGCGGCGCGAAGTGCTCCTACGTGGCCATCGCCTTCCTGCTCTTCGTCACCGGCCTCATCGCCTACGACGCCGACTCCCGCGTCTGCCTCTACGTCATGGCCGGCTGGGCCTTCGCCCTGTGGATCGGCTGGCTGGTCCTCAAGTCCCGCAACCCGCAGGTCACCGAGCGCCGCGAACCGGCATACGCGAAAGTCCGCTGACCGGCTGGACCGGCTGGATCGGCTGGATCGGCTGGACCGGCCGGATCGACCGGACCCACCGGATCGACCGGGCCGGCCGGACCTGCCGGACCTGCCGGTCCGACCGGTCCGACCGGACCTGCCGGACCTGCCGGGCCCACCGGACCGGCCGGGTCGACCGGACCTGCCGGATCGACCGGACCCGCCGGGCCGACCGGGCCCACCGGACCCGCCGGGCCCACCGGACCCGCCGGATCGACCGGACCCACCGGGCCCGCCGGGCCGACCGGGCCGACCGGACCCGCCGGGCCCACCGGACCCGCCAGACCCACCGGATCGACCGGACCCGCCGGACCCGCCGGGCCCACCGGACCCGCCAGACCCACCGGATCGACCGGACCCACCGGGCCGACCGGGCCGACCGGGCCGACCGGGCCGACCGGGCCGACCGGGCCGACCGGGCCGACCGATCCCGGCATATGGGCCGCCCCGTACCACCACTCGGTACGCGGCGGCCCTTCTGCTTATCCTGACGACCATGCCGACGCTGACCATCACTCAGGCCCTCTTCGACCAGATCGTCGCCCACGCGCGCGCGGACCACCCCGACGAGGCGTGCGGGGTCGTCGCGGGCCCGGTGGGGGAGGGCCGCCCCGAGCGCTTCATCCCGATGCTGAACGCGGCCCGCTCGCCCACGTTCTACGAGTTCGACTCGCAGGACCTGCTGAAGCTCTACCGCGAGATGGACGACCGCGACGAGGAGCCGGTGATCATCTACCACTCCCACACCGCGACCGAGGCCTACCCCTCCCGCACCGACCTCTCCTACGCCAACGAGCCCGGCGCCCACTACGTCCTGGTCTCCACCGCCGACACGGACGAGGCCGGCCCCTTCCAGTTCCGCTCCTACCGGATCGTCGAGGGCGAGGTCACGGAGGAGGAGGTCAAGGTGGTGGAGGCGTACTGATCCCGACCTCATCCCGCCCCGATCCCGGCCTGATCTCGTACTGCGGATGAAATCGGTCCGAAGTGTGAGATCACATACCGAGGACCGGACAGGGAATCGATACGATGAGCCCATGGTTCTTCTCGACGTGAGCGACAAGGCGCCGGGCACGCTGCTCGTGGCGCGGCTGCACGTCGACCTGTGCAGGCTGAACAGCGCCATCTGTTGACAGCGCGCTGTCGCCGTACGGCCCGTGCGCCGCGGCAAGCAGACGTGTGCCCACCGACACCAGACGACCCCTCCCGCTTTCCGACAGGAGCCCCCTGCCATGGCCATCGAGGTCCGCATCCCCACCATCCTCCGCACCTATACCGGCGGCGAGAAGGCCGTCGAGGGTGCCGGTGAGAACCTCGCCGCGCTCTTCGCCGACCTCGAAACCCGGCACGCGGGCATCCAGGCCCGCATCGTGGACGGCGGCGAGCTGCGCCGCTTCGTCAACGTGTACCTGAACGACGAGGACGTCCGCTTCCTCGACGGCATCAACACCAAGCTGACCGACGGCGACAACGTCACGATCCTGCCGGCCGTCGCCGGCGGTATGGCCTGATCGTCGATGCGTTACGACTCCCCGCTGGCCGCGGTGGGCAACACCCCTCTGGTGCGCCTGCCGCGGCTCTCGCCGTCCACCGACGTCCGCATCTGGGCCAAGCTGGAGGACCGCAACCCGACCGGCTCGGTCAAGGACCGCCCCGCCCTGCACATGATCGAACAGGCGGAGAAGGCCGGCCGGCTCACCCCCGGCTGCACCATCCTGGAGCCGACCTCGGGCAACACCGGCATCTCCCTCGCGATGGCGGCGAAGCTCAAGGGCTACCGCATGGTCTGCGTGATGCCCGAGAACACCTCGCAGGAACGCCGTGAACTGCTCGGCATGTGGGGCGCGGAGATCATCCCCAGTCCTGCGGCGGGCGGCTCCAACACGGCCGTACGCGTGGCCAAGGAACTCTCCGCCGAGCACCCCGACTGGGTGATGCTCTACCAGTACGGCAACCCGGACAACGCGGGCGCCCACTACGCCACCACCGGCCCGGAGATCCTCGCCGACCTCCCCTCCATCACCCACTTCGTCGCGGGCCTCGGCACCACCGGCACCCTGATGGGCGTCGGCCGCTACCTCCGCGAGCAGAAGCCGGACGTCAGGATCGTCGCCGCCGAACCGCGCTACGACGACCTGGTCTACGGCCTCCGCAACCTCGACGAGGGCTTCGTCCCCGAGCTGTACGACGCCTCCGTCCTCACCACCCGCTTCTCGGTCGGCTCGGCCGACGCGGTCACCCGCACCCGCGAACTCCTCCAGCAGGAGGGCATTTTCGCCGGCGTCTCCACCGGCGCGGCCCTGCACGCGGCGATCGGCGTGGGCAAGAAGGCCGTAGCGGCGGGGGAGACCGCGGACATCGCGTTCGTCGTGGCCGACGGCGGCTGGAAGTACCTGTCGACCGGCGTGTACACGGCGGCGACGACAGAGGAAGCGATCAAGACCCTGCAGGGTCAGCTCTGGGCGTGACTCAACGGGTGAGGTGCCGGACCTGGTCCCACAGGACCGGGTCCGCGACACCCACCCGCCGCCGGAACGCGGCGACCGGCACCGAGCGCAGCTCGGCCGTCTCCAGATAGCTCGCCCGGCCCCGGGCGTCCCCCACCGAGCCCGGGGGCAGCGCGATCACCCCGCCCCGCTCGTCGTGGTACTTGCTGGTGATCTTCGCGACCGTCGCCGTCCGCCCCCGCACCGTGAGCACCAGACACGGCCGGTCCTTCGCCACCCCCGGCCGGTCCTCGAAGGGCACGTTCGCCCACCAGATCTCGGCGGCCCGCGGCCGGTCCCCCCGCACCTTCCGGGCCGGCCGGCGCCCTCGCCCCCACCCGTCGACGAGCGTGGCGATCAGCGCCAGCAACATCACCACCGCGAGCGCGAGCCACCAGAACCTGTCCATGCGGACGACGGTACCGGCGCGCAAACCCAGCCGCGCGCCCTCTCGCAGACCCCACGCGCCCCGGTTCCAGCCGAACCGGTGACACCACAGGTGAGTTCCCCCACAACAGCCCTTGGCGGAGGAGCGACCGGCCCTTTTGCGCCTTACGCTCGACGGACCGCACGACCCCCGTCCCTCAACTCCAGAAGTAATCCGCCAGCGGAGGTTTCTGCTTTATGAAGCTCACCGTCGTCGGCTGCTCGGGGTCGTTCCCGTCCGCGGAATCGGCCTGTTCGAGCTACCTCGTAGAGGCCGACGGCTTCCGGCTGCTCCTCGACATGGGCAACGGCGCCCTGGGCGAGCTGCAGCGCCACTGCGGTCTCTACGACCTCGACGCGATCTTCCTCAGCCATCTGCACGCCGACCACTGCATCGACATGTGCGCGTACTTCGTCGCGCGCTACTACCGCCACGACGGCGGTCGCTGCGACCCCATCCCGGTCTACGGCCCCGAGGGCACCGAACACCGCCTCACCACGGCCTACGCCGACACCCCCACCGCCTCCTCCATGAGCGAGGTCTTCGACTTCCACACGGTGAAGCCGTCCACGTTCGACATCGGCCCCTTCACCGTGCACACCGAGCGGGTCCGCCACCCCGTCGAGGCGTACGGCATCCGCGTCGAGCACGGCGGCCGGTCCCTCACCTACTCCGGTGACACGGGCGTCAGCGAGTCCCTCGACGAACTCGCCCGGGACACCGACCTGTTCCTCTGCGAGGCCGCGTTCACCCACGGCAAGGAGAACATCCCCGACCTCCACCTCAACGGCCGCGAGGCGGGCGAGACGGCGACCAGGGCGGGCGTCAGGCGACTGGTCCTGACCCACATCCCCCCGTGGACCGACCCCCAGGCCAACCTGGCCGACGCGCGCGAGGTCTTCGCGGGGCCGGTGGAACTGGCGGCGCCGAGGGCGGCGTACGAGATCTAGCCGTCGTACGAGATCTGGCCGTACACACGCACGCGAAGGCCCCGGCACCTCTTCGGTGCCGGGGCCTTCGTCATCGCCGTACGAGGATCACGCCTTGGTGAGGTCCTCGACCTCCTCGTCGGGCTCGCGGCCCGGAGTGGGGAGGTTCCACTTGATGATCGCGAAGCGGAAGACGAAGTAGTAGACCGCGCCGAAGACCAGACCGATCGGGATGATCAGCCACGGCTTGGTGGCCAGGTTCCAGTTGAGCGCGTAGTCGATGAAGCCGGCCGAGAACGTGAAGCCCGCGTGGACGCCGAGCGACCAGGTGATCGCCATCGACAGGGCGGTCAGCACCGCGTGGATCGCGTACAGCAGCGGCGCGATGAACATGAACGAGAACTCGATCGGCTCGGTCACACCGGTCACGAAGGAGGTCAGCGCGAGCGAGATCATCATGCCGGTCACGGCCTTGCGGCGCTCGGGACGGGCGGTGTGCGCCATGGCGAGCGCGGCGGCCGGGAGGCCGAACATCATGATGGGGAAGAAGCCCGACATGAACTGACCGGCGGTCGGGTCATGGGCGAAGAAGCGGGTCAGGTCGCCGTGCACGACGGCGCCGCTGGCGTCCTTGAAGTCGCCGATCTGGAACCAGGCCACGGAGTTGACGAACTGGTGCATGCCGACCGGGAGCAGCCCACGGTTGATCAGACCGAACAGAGCGGCACCGAAGGCACCGAGACCGGTGATCCACTCGCCGAAGTTCGAGATGCCCTCACCGATCGGCTTCCAGACCAGGCCGAAGAAGACACCCATGAGCGTGCCGACGAAGGCCATGATGATCGGCACCAGCCGGCGGCCGTTGAAGAAGCCGAGCCAGTCGACGAGCTTGGTCCGGTGGAACTTCTGCCACAGCACCGCGGAGAGCAGACCCATGATGATGCCGCCGAGGACACCGGGGTTGTTGTAGGTCGCGGCCACGTCCGCGCCCTTCATGATCTTCGCGTCGGTGACCGGGAACGCCTTGAGCACATTGCTGTAGACGAGGAAGCCGACAAGCGCCGCGAGGGCGGTGGAGCCGTCGGCCTTCTTGGCGAAGCCGATCGCGACACCTATGCAGAACAGCAGCGGCAGATTGTCGAAGATCGCGCCACCGGCGGTGGCGAAGACCGCCGTCACCTTGTCCGGCAGGTTCAGCTTGTCGTGGATGTCGGTCTGCCCGAACCGGAGCAGGATGCCCGCCGCCGGAAGCACAGCGATCGGCAGCTGTAGGCTGCGACCGATCTTCTGCAGGCCCTGGAACAGGCCGGATCCCCACTTCTTCGTGGGGGCCGCCGTTGGCGCGGTGGCGGTGCTCATAGACTTCCTCCATCGGGTGGTGGTCTACACCACTCAGTGGTGTAGACCTGTTGTAGCAGATGAAGTCCGCATAAAGGAACCCGCGAATCCTGCGACCGCAGCGCTACGCGCCGTACATGGCCGCGCATACGGCGACCGGCACGCCAAAGGGCCCCCGGACCAGTGGTCCGAGGGCCCAACTCCCCAGTGCTGTCAGGCTTTTGTGACGTCCTCGTGCTCCTCCTCCGGCTCCCGCCCCGGAGTCTTCAGATCGAACTTGGTGATCGCGAAGCGGAAGACGACGTAGTACACCGCCGCGAAACACAGCCCGATCGGAATGATCGCCCACGGTTTCGTCGCCAGGTTCCAGTTGATCGCGTAGTCGATCAGACCCGCCGAGAAACTGAACCCGTCATGTACCCCGAGCCCCCAGGTCACCGCCATCGACACCCCCGTGAGCACCGCGTGGACCGCGTACAGGAGGGGCGCGATGAACAGGAACGAGTACTCGATGGGCTCGGTGATACCCGTGACGAAAGAGGTCAGCGCCACCGAGAGCATCAGACCGCCGACCTCCTTGCGACGGCTCGGCTTCGCGCAGTGTGCGATCGCGAGCGCCGCCGCCGGCAGCGCGAACATCATGATCGGGAAGAAGCCCGAGGTGAACTGCCCCGCGTTCGGGTCGCCCGCCAGGAACATGTTGATGTCACCGTGCACCACCGTCCCGTCCGGCTTGGTGTAGCTGCCGAACTGGAACCAGATGGGCACGTTCAGGAACTGATGCAGCCCTACGACCAGTAGCGCCCGGTTGGCCAGACCGAACACCCCGGCGCCCCACGCACCCCGGTCGCTCAGCCAGTTGCTGAAGTGCTCAAGGCCGCTGCCGATCGGCGGCCAGATCCACAGACACACCGCCGCGACCGCGATCGCCACGAACGCCATGATGATCGGCACCAGCCGCCGCCCGTTGAAGAACCCGAGCCAGTCCACCAGCTTCGTCCGGTGGAACCGCGCCCAGAAGAACGCGGCCAGCAGCCCCAGCACGATCCCGCCGAACACCCCGGGATTCTGGTACGTGAACGCCGAGACCGAGTGATCGGCGGCCTGGCACCCGATCCCGGGCACCACGGTCGTGCCGCCCGTGCAGTCCTTGGGGAACTGGCGCAACACGTTGTAGTAGACGAGGAAGCCGGTGAGCGCGGCCAGTGCCGTCGACCCGTCCGACTTCTTCGCCATCCCGATCGCGACGCCCACACAGAACAGCAGGGGCAGCCCGAGCTGCCCGTCGAGCAGCGCGCCGCCCGCACCCGCCATCACCTTGGAGACATTGGTCCACCCCAGCCCGTCGTCCCCGAACACGTCCGGCTGGCCGAGCCGGTTGAGGATGCCGGCGGCCGGCAGTACGGCGATGGGGAGTTGAAGACTGCGGCCCATCTTCTGCAGTCCCTGGAACACCTTGTTCCAGGAGATGCGCCCGGGACCGGCGGCGGCACTGTCGGCACTCATGGACGCCCCTCGGTAATGTGGTGTAGACCAGTTGGTGACGCGATCACTCAACATCATTCGACACGTGGGACATGACCGCTCGCGAAGCTGGGCCAACTGTGGGTTACTGCGACAAAGCGGTTCATATCAGGGACTTCAGGGAGAAACGACATGGCCACCAAGGCTGAGAAGATCGTTGCCGGGCTGGGCGGCATCGACAACATCGAAGAGGTCGAGGGCTGCATCACCCGCCTGCGCACCGAGGTCCACGACCCCTCCAAGGTCGACGAGGCCGCCCTGAAGGCCGCCGGCGCCCACGGCGTCGTCAAGATGGGCACCGCCATCCAGGTCGTCATCGGCACGGACGCCGACCCGATCGCGGCAGACATCGAAGACATGATGTGAACACCGCAGTTCACCTCTGAGGTTCACTTCCGAGGCTCGCTCCTGAGGGGCTCCTCCCACCGCGGGAGGAGCCCCTTCGCCGTCTACGACTAGGCTCTTCGCCATGTCTCGCATCGACGGCCGAACCCCCGAACAGCTCCGCCCCGTCACCATCGAACGCGGCTGGAGCAAGCACGCCGAGGGCTCCGTCCTCGTCTCCTTCGGCGACACCAAAGTCTTCTGCACCGCCTCCGTCACCGAAGGCGTCCCCCGCTGGCGCAAGGGCAGCGGCGAGGGCTGGGTCACCGCGGAGTACTCCATGCTGCCCCGCGCCACCAACACCCGCGGCGACCGCGAATCCGTACGCGGCAAGATCGGCGGCCGCACCCACGAGATCAGCCGCCTCATCGGCCGCTCGCTGCGCGCCGTCATCGACTACAAGGCCCTCGGCGAGAACACCATCGTCCTCGACTGCGACGTCCTCCAGGCCGACGGCGGCACCCGCACCGCGGCCATCACCGGCGCGTACGTCGCGCTGGCGGACGCCGTGGCCTGGGCCCAGGGCAAGAAACTGATCAAGGCCGGCCGCCAGCCCCTCACCGGCACGGTCTCGGCGGTCTCGGTCGGCATCGTCGGCGGAGTCCCCCTCCTCGACCTCTGCTACGAGGAAGACGTCCGCGCCGAGACCGACATGAACGTCGTCTGCACCGGCGACGGCCGCTTCGTCGAGGTCCAGGGCACCGCCGAGGCCGAACCCTTCGCCCGCGACGAGCTGGGCGCACTCCTCGACCTCGCCGTCGCCGGCTGCGGCGAGCTGACCGCCGTACAGCTAAAGGCACTTGAGGCGGCACTGGAGAAGTAGGAGACTCGGCCGGTCGAGTAAAGGGCGTACCAAGAGGAGCGGGCTGCGGGGGCAACCCGGCAGCCCGCACCCGCGTCCTTACGCATACGGAACGGAAACGGGGAGTGGCCGCGGAAGCCCACCCCCCACGGGGAGGAACCGAACCATGGCCAGCGCAAGCCGACGCAGTCGTCGTCGCCGTATCGCCGCAGCCGCCACCATGGCGGTGATCGGCCTCACGGCCGGACTCGCCACCGGCTGCGACGCCGTGGACAAGGCCATCGACTGCGTCCAGACCGCCGACACCATCGCCGACAGCGTCACCGGCCTCCAACAGGCCGTGGAGAACGCGGCCGACGACCCCACCCAGACCGACCAGTCCCTCAACTCCATCGAGAAGGACCTCGACAAGATCGGCGACAAGACCGACAACACCGACGTGAACAAGGCCGTCGACGACCTCCGCCAAGCCGTCGACAACGTCCGTACGGCCGTCAAGAACGGCGACAACACCCCCGATATCAGCCCCGTCACGGACGCGGCCGGCGAACTGACGAAGGTCTGCACGTCATAGGCGCGGGGCGGACGTTGGAATACTGGACGCCATGACACGCCTGATCCTCGCCACCCGCAACGCCGGGAAAATCACCGAACTGCGGTCGATCCTCGCCGACGCCGGCCTGCCCCACGACCTCGTCGGCGCGGAGTCCTACCCCGACATCCCCGACGTCAAGGAAACAGGCATCACCTTCGCCGAGAACGCCCTGCTGAAGGCCCACGCCCTCGCCCAGGCAACCGGCCTCCCGGCCGTCGCCGACGACTCGGGCCTCTGCGTCGACGTCCTCAACGGAGCCCCCGGCATCTTCTCCGCCCGCTGGGCGGGCACCCACGGCGACGACAAGGCCAACCTCGACCTGCTGCTGGCCCAGTTGTCGGACATCGCGGACGAGCACAGGGGAGCCCACTTCGCCTGCGCCGCAGCCCTCGCCCTCCCGGACGGCACGGAGCGGGTGGTCGAGGGGCAACTGCGGGGGGTGCTGCGGCACGCTCCGGTGGGCACGAACGGCTTCGGCTACGACCCGATTCTGCAGCCGGAGGGCGAGACGCGGACCTGCGCGGAACTCACGGCGGAGGAGAAGAACGCGATCAGCCATCGGGGGAAGGCGTTTCGGGGGTTGGTGCCGGTGGTTCGGGAGTTGTTGGGGTGAGACGACGGAGGGCGCGCTCCGTCGCCGGTGGCGCGCCCTTCGTGGTGGGCCCGGTGGGACTCGAACCCACGACACACCGGACCTAAACCGGCGCCCTCTAGCCTGCTGGGGTACGGGCCCGCAGCGCCACCAACTCTACTGTGCGCCGCTACGAGGGCGTACGCGGAGATCGATTCGAGAAGGTCTTCGTCTGACTGTGGCAGGAGGGGCACAGGTACCGCAGGTTCTCTCTCCGGTTGTCCAGCCGGTCCCCGTTGATGTGGTCGATCTCCAGGACGAGCCGCCTGCCCTGCCATACGTCCCCGACACCGCAGACCTCACAGAGGTGCGGGACGCCGAGGTCGTCGAGTGCCCGGCGCAGTCGCACCGTCTTGGTGCGGGAGGACCCCGCCTCCAGTCTCACGAGGATCTGGGACGCGGACTTGCGGTCCTTGCCGGGAACGCCACGGCGGTGCCCCTGGCCGACGAAATGACTGGTCGACAGGTCGTGGGCCGCCAAGCTTCGCTTGAGGCGCTCCCGAGCCGCTCCGTTGTCGACTATGCCGAGCGCCTTCAGGACACCCGCAATACTCTGGGAGGATGCTATGGCAGGCGCGAGTCGGTCGCGGGGCAGGATTCCCGGGCCGTATCCACGGCCGCTGGTGAAGTGGGAGGTGTCGATCCCGAACCGGTCCAGTTTCCTGCGGATATGGCCGTACGGGCTGTCGCGCGGTTCGAGGCCCATGTACTGCACCATCTCGCGGATGCTGAACGAACAGGCCGCGGCCTCCTGTAGAAGCTCTTTCGAGTAACTTCGCCGCTCTCGTTCGGGTATCGGCTCGTCGACGAAATGCGAGGTGTCGATCCCGTAGTGCGCGAGTCTGCCGCGCAGGTAGTTGCGTGGAGCGCTGCCCATGGGAGCGTCCAGTCTGCGCATAAGGTCGACCAGGCTCGTGGAGACGACTGCGGTACGGGCGAGCAGGTCGTTCGTGTACGTCGGGGAACTCATCCCAGGGCCCTTCGCCTGCGACCCCGGTAAGTGTCGGTCACCGCATGGCAGTTGGGGCACAGCAACCGGAGGTTCTCCTGGCGGTTGTCCCACCAGTCGCCGCTGATGTGGTCCACCTCAAGCCGGAGCGGCAGACCGTTCCGCTCCGGTCCTGTACCGCACATCGTGCAGCGTTCCTTGATGCCGGTGCTCAGCAGCGCTCGGCGCAGTCGGTCTCCCGGCACTCTGCCGTCCGCTGCGGACCGAAGCGAGAGAGTGTCCCCGAGCGAACCTTTGGGGCGCCCTCGTCTTACGGCCACGAAATGGCTCGTGTCGATTCCGAGAGCGGCGATACGGCGACTGATGTGGGTCTGATTACCGCCGACCTGGCTGATACCGAGGTGACGTACGACGTCCTTGGTGCTGGTCGACATCGCCACGGCCGCCCGTAGCCGTTCTTCGGTGTGGCGAACCTGGTTCGTCATGAAATGGGAGATGTCGATATCCGCCTTCGCCATCTTCTGGCGTAGGTAACGCCTGCTGCCAGGAGTGGGATCACCTCCGCACCATCGAACCGCGTCATCGATGTGCTTCGTGCGGTGAGCCGCCTCTTCCAGTAACTGACGGGTGTACCTGGCAGCCATGTTCCCCTCCGATCTCGACCACCCGTTCGTGGCCTCGCACGGAAAAACGAATCGCCTATCAGCCGGTCACGCCAAGTCGATATGCTGCTGATCACACAGCGAGCCTCTCGGAGTCGGCCCCTTGCCAGCCCGGGAGGCTTTTTCATGACCTCATTCATGGCAGTGCACGTACGACCAGCCACCCCCGCCGACCGCCCCACCATCGAACGCCTCTGGCTGATGTTCCGGCATGACCTGTCCGAGTTCGGGACGGGTGGGCAGTCTGAACTACCCAACCCCGACGGCACGTTCCGCAGCGAGCGGCTGGACGCCGCCTTCGGGGACCCGGGTGACTGGGCCCCGTATCTCTTCACGAGCGGGGAGCGGCCCGTCGGGTTCGCGTTCGTGCGGGGGCTCAGCGGGCCCACTCGCGTGCTCAACAGCTTCTTCGTCGTGCGCGGGGCGCGGCGGGCCGGGGTCGGGCTGCGGGCCGTCCGGGAGGTCGTGCGGCGGTGTCCGGGGGACTGGGAGGTCGCTTTTCAGGACGCCAATCCGGGGGCCGTTCGGTTCTGGCGGCGGGTGGGGGAGGAGCTTGCTCCGGGGGAGTGGGGCGAGGAGCGCAGGCCGGTGCCGGGGCGGGCCGACCTGCCTCCCGATGTGTGGATCTCGTTCAGCTGCGGGGGCTGCTAGGGCCTGCCCGGCGGATCATGCCGCAGACGCGGGGCCTGGCACGCGCGTCTGCGGCGTTGTCGTCGGTTGCCAACTCCCCCACGCTCGAACAACCTCGCGCGGGGGGACCCCCATCGCGTTGACGCCCTCCTCCGCCTTGCAGCCGCACGCACCAGGCCCCGCTCTCCGGCGCTGATCAGGCGCCGTCGCTTCCCTGCGACCTGATCCGCCGGACAGGCCCTAGATGCCCAGGTCCTTGATGATCTTCGCCACATGGCCCGTCGCCCGCACGTTGTACAGCGCGTGTTCGACCTTGCCGGACTCGTCCACGATGATCGTGGAGCGGATCACGCCCATGTAGGTCTTGCCGTAGTTCTTCTTCTCGCCGAAGGCCGCGTACGCGTCGAGGACCTGCTTGTCGGGGTCCGCGAGGAGGGTGACCTTGAGGTTCTCCTTCTCGCGGAACTTGGCGAGCTTCTCCGGCTGGTCGGGGGAGATACCGATGACGTCGTAGCCGGCGCCCGCCAGCACCTCCAGGTTGTCCGTGAAGTCGCAGGCCTGCTTGGTGCAGCCGGGGGTCAGGGCCGCGGGGTAGAAGTAGACGATGACCTTGCGGCCCTTGTGGTCGGCGAGGGACACCTTGTTGCCGTCGGCGTCGGGGAGCGTGAAGGCGGGGGCAACGTCCCCGGGCTGGAGTCGTTCACTCATCGCGCTAGCGTAACCGGGGGTCCTGACAGTGCACTCCGCCCAAGAGCTGACAGACTGTCCGGCACAAGTACCAGCAGACTTCGGAGGCCGTACGGTGGCGGACACGTCGAACACGCCGGACACCAGAACCCCGGCGCAGATCGAGGCGGACATCAAGCGTCGCCGCGATGTCCTGGCCGACACGCTCGACGAGATCGGGGTGCGGGTGCACCCGAAGACCATCGTGGGCGACGCGAAGGCCAAGGTCGCGTCCAACATCGACCACACCCTCGGCAGGGCGTACGTCGGTGTCAACCGGGTCGTGAGTGACGTCAAGGGTCAGTTCGTGGACGAGGAGGGCGCGCCGAGGGTGGAGCGGATCGTGCCGGTCGCTCTCGTCGCCGTCGGGGTCGTGGGGCTGATCTTCCTGGGCTCCCGGCGCCGTAAGCACTGAAGTCATGAGCCCGACCGCGTACGGACAGGTCCAAGGCAGGTAGGTTCGTGGCGTGAGCGCCAAGAGAGACGAGCAGAGCACCCAGCACGACAAGCTGCCCATCCGGATGCTGCACGACCGTGTGCTCGTGCGGCAGGACAAGAGCGAGGGCGAGCGGCGTTCGGGTGGCGGGATCCTGATTCCGGCGACGGCTGCCGTGGGGCGCCGGCTGGCCTGGGCGGATGTCGTGGCGGTGGGGCAGAACGTGCGGACCGTGGAGCCCGGCGACCGGGTTCTCTACGACCCCGAGGACCGTGCCGAGGTCGAGGTGCGGGGGATCGCCTACGTCCTCATGCGTGAGCGTGATCTGCACGCGGTGGCCGCGGACCGGTTCGAGGGGTCCGAGGACTCGACCGGCCTGTATCTGTAGTACCAACCCTGAAGGGGCCGGTGACCATGGTCACCGGCCCCTTCAGCCTTCTCCGCCGGTCACTCCTTCTTTCGTGCCGTGCTCTGCGGTCCGGCCGTCGTCCCCCCGGTCGTCGTGCCGCCGGTGGTGCCGTCCGTCGTGGTCCCCGTCGTGCCGCCGTTCGTCGTCGTGCCGTCCGTCGTCGTCCCCGTCGTGCCGCCCGTGGTGGTCGTGCCGCCGTCGGTCGTCGTGCCGCCCGTGGTCGTGGTGCCCGTGGTGCCGCCGGTCGTCGTGGTGCCGCCGTCGGTGGTGGTCGTACCGCCGTTGGTGGTGCCGCCGTCCGTCGTGCCGCCCTGGGTCTGGCCCTGGTCGCCCTGGCCGCCGGTGGTGGTCGTACCGCCGTTGTCCTGGCCGTTCGTGGCCGACGGCTGGGAGGGGGTGAGGCTCGGGGGTGCGACCGTCTCGGCGCCGTCCTGGAGCTGGAGGTCGAAGTCGTTCGCCGCGGTGCCCTTGAGGGCGGCCTTGGTGAACTGGGCCCAGATCTCGGCGGGTGCGCCGCCGCCGTTGACACGTTCGAGGCCCATCGCGCCGTAGAGCGGTTCGTGGGCGGCGGTGGTCGGGTTCTGGCCCATGACGGAGACGACGGTGGCGAGGTCGGGGGTGTAGCCCGCGAACCAGGCCGCCGTGTCCTTCTCCGCCGTGCCGGTCTTGCCGGCCGCCGGGCGGTCGGCGCCCTGCGCGGCGGTCGCCGTGCCGTTGTCGACGACGCTCTCCAGGACGTTGGTGGTGGTGTCGGCGGCCTCGCGGCTCACCGCGCGCGTGGTCTTCTGGGCCGGCAGCTTGATGTCGTCGGTGCCGTCCTTGGTGACCTTGGAGATCAGGGTGTACGTGTGCCGCTCGCCGTGGTTGGCGAGGGTGGCGTACGCCTCCGCCATGTCGAGGACGCTCGCGGTGGACGGGCCGAGCGCGATGGACGGGGTGGCGGTCAGGTCGGGGGTGTCGGCGGGGATGCCGAGGTCGATCGCGGTCTGCTTGATCTTCGCGGGGCCGACGTCCACGGCCATCTGCGCGTACACCGAGTTGACGGACTTGTCGGTGGCCGTACGGACGGTGATGTCGCCGTAGGAGACGCCATCCTCGTTCTCGGGGGCGTACGAGCCGCCGCTCCAGCCTTCCACGGGGCGCTTGTCGGTGCCGTCGTAGTAGGTGTTGGGGGTGATGGTCTGGCCGTCCTGGGTCTGCGAGCCGTTCTGGATCGCGGAGGCGAGGACGAACGGCTTGAAGGTGGAGCCGACCTGGAAGTCGCCGCGGGTGGCGCCGTTCGTGTACTGCTTCACGTAGTCGATGCCGCCGTACATCGCGACGATCTGGCCGGTCTTGGGGTCGACCGAAGCGCCGCCCGCGCGCACGTAGTTGTCGACCTTGCGGTTCTTCTTGTCGAGCTTGGACATCACCTGGTCGTTCACCGCCTTCACGAAGGCGTCCTGCTTGCTCTTCTGCAGGGTGGTGGTGATGCGGTAGCCGCCGGCTTCGAGGGTGTCGGCGTCGATGATCTTGTTGGTGGCGAGGTAGTCCTTGATCGCGCTGACGATGTAACCGCGCTGCCCGGACATGCTCGTCGAGGCCGTGGCCTCCTTCGGCATCGGGAACTTCATGCCGGTGCGCTCGGCCTGGGTGAGCCAGTGCTTCTTGACCATGCCGTCGAGGACGTAGTTCCAACGGGCCACCGCCGCGGCCTTGTTCTCCGGGTGCGCCACGACGTCGTACTCGCTCGGCGCGTTCAGCAGCGCGGCGAGGTAGGCGCCGCGGCCGGCGTCGAGGTCGGTCGCGTCCTTGCCGTAGTAGGCCTGGGCGGCGGCCTGGATGCCGTAGGCGTTGCGGCCGAAGTAGCTGGTGTTGAGGTAGCCCGACAGGATCTCGGACTTGGACTCCGTGCGGTCCAGCTTGATCGAGATGAAGAACTCCTTCACCTTGCGGGTGACGGTCTGTTCCTGGCCCAGGTAGTAGTTCTTGACGTACTGCTGGGTGATCGTGGAGCCGGACTGGGTGCCCTTGCCGGTGGCGGTGTTCCACGCGGCGCGGATCATCGCCTTCGGGTCGACGGCGGACTCGGAGAAGAAGTCCCGGTCCTCGGCGGCCAGTACGGCGTGCTGGGCGTCCGCGGACACCTGGTCGAGGCCGACGTTCTCGCGGTTGACGTCGCCGTCGCGGGCGAGTTGGGTGCCGTCCGCGTACAGGTAGACGTTGGACTGCTTGGTCGCGAGCGCGTTGGCGGGCGGGATCTTGACCATCGAGTAGCCGAGGTAGAACGCGCCGATCAGCAGCGCGACCAGGGTGACGACCCCGGCGAGCGTCATGCGCCAAGTAGGGATGATCCGGCGCCATCCGGTGCGCTTGGGCCGCTTGGGCTTCTTGCCGCCGGGCGCCTCGGGTGCGGCGGCCGCTTCCGGCTCTCTCGGTGCCCAGCCCTGGTCGGGCTGCTGCGGCTGCGGCTGGTCGCTCATGTGGTGCACGGACTCCTGTTTCGCGTCGTACGGTCGCGTACGGCCTCGTACGTTCCTGTACGGCCTTGTGCGCTTCTGCGCCCCCAGACGAAGACTCTCGCACCATGCGTTCCGTTCCCGCCGATCGGCACGCACTTGCCCGGAAAATGCGTGGCGTGCGTCACCACCTGCCGATTAGGCTCCTGCGCTTCGGTGTCCGGGCGCGGTGGAGGGTGGTTTCTGGTGGGTGCTGGGCGGTTGTACGCGGCCGTCGCGGCGGGGGGTTTCAGACGGTACGCGACGTATCGGGCGGCGACGCTCGCCGGTGTGTTCACCAATACCGTGTTCGGGGTGGTCCTCGTCTACACGTATCTGGCGCTGTGGGACGAGCGGCCGCATCTCGGGGGCTACGACCAGGCGCAGGCGGTGACGTACGTCTGGCTGGGGCAGTGCCTGTACGCGACGCTGGCGATCCAGGGCGGCGGGTTCGAGAAGGACCTGATGGAGCGCATCCGCACGGGCGACATCGCCGTCGACCTGTACCGCCCGGCCGACCTCCAACTGTGGTGGCTGGCAAGCGACTTCGGCCGGTCCCTGTTCCAACTGCTGGGGCGCGGAGTGATCCCGTTCACGTTCGGTGCCCTGTTCTTCCCGATGGCACTGCCCACGGATGTCGGCTCCTGGGCGGCGCTCCTGGTGGCGGTGCTCCTGGCGATGCTCGTCAGCTTCGGCATCCGCTATCTGGCGGCCCTGAGCGTGTTCTGGCTGCTGGACGGCACGGGCGTCAACCAGGCCATGATGATCCTGGGGATCTTCTGCTCGGGCATGGTGCTCCCGCTGAACGCCTTCCCGGGCGCGCTCGGCGATGTCGTACGGGCCCTGCCGTGGGCGGCGCTGATCCAGCTCCCGGCGGATGTGCTGATGGGGAAGACCGATCCGCTGCACGCGTACGTCTTCCAGGCGACCTGGGCGGTGGCGCTGCTCGCGGTGGGGCGGATGCTTCAGTCGGCGGCAACGCGGAGGGTGGTGGTCCAGGGTGGCTGAGACGACCCGAAGGAGTGAGGGGGCGTCGCCCCGGCGCGACGGTGAACTGCCCCGCTGGCGTGAGGGGTTGCGTGCCTACGGGATGATCGCCGGGATGTGGATGCGGTCGAGCATGGCCTACCGCACCTCCTTCGTCATCACGGTGGTCGGCAATCTCCTGATCACCGGCATGGACTTCGCCACCATCCTGCTGATGTTCTCGCAGGTCCACTCGCTCGGCGGCTGGTCGCTGCCCGAAGTCGCCTTCCTGTACGGCCTGTCGGCGACCGCGTTCGGGATCTCCGACCTGGTGCTCGGCTCGATGGACGTGCTCGGCGCCCGGATCCGCGACGGTTCCTTCGACACGCTGCTGGTGCGCCCGGCGCCGGTGCTGGCCCAGATCGGCGCGGACCGCTTCGCACTGCGCCGGCTCGGCCGGATCACCCAGGGCGGCATCGTGCTCGGGTACGCGCTGCTCCACGTCGACGTCCAATGGACCGCCGGGAAGCTGCTGTTGGTGCCGGTGATGCTGGTGTGCGGTGCGGTGATCTTCGGGGCGTTGTTCGTGGCGGGCGCGGCCTTCCAGATCCTGGCGCAGGACGCGGCCGAGGTGCAGAACGCGTTCACCTACGGCGGCAACACCCTGCTGTCGTATCCACCGGCCGTGTTCGGCAAGGACTTCGTGCGGGGCGTGACCTTCATGCTGCCGCTCGCCTTCGTCAACTGGGTGCCCGCGTCCTATGTGTTGGGGCGGCCGTACCCGCTGGACCTGCCGGAGTGGTCGGCGTTCGCGTCGCCGCTGGTGGCGTTCGCCTGCTGTGCGCTGGCCGGGCTGGCCTGGCGGGCGGGGCTCAAGTCGTATCGAAGCACTGGGAGTTGAGGGTTGTGGACGAGAACTTCATTCAACTCGACCGCGTCGAGAAGGTCTTCGACGTGCGCAAGAGGACCGGGTTCATGAAACGGGAGCGACGGCAGGTGCGGGCCGTCGACTCGATCTCCTTCGGCGTGGCCCGCGGGGAGATGGTCGGCTACATCGGTCCGAACGGCGCCGGGAAGTCGACCACCATCAAGATGCTGACCGGCATCCTCACCCCGTCCGGGGGCCGGTTGCGGGTGGCCGGCATCGACCCGTCCCGCGAGCGCACCCGCCTCGCGCACCGCATCGGCGTGGTGTTCGGGCAGCGGACGACCCTGTGGTGGGACCTTCCGCTGATCGACTCGTACAAGCTGATGCACCGCATGTACCGCATCCCGGCGGCCCGTTACGCCGAGAATCTCGACCGCTGTGTCGAACTCCTCGAACTGGGCGCCCTGTTGGACGTCCCCGTCCGCCAGCTCTCGCTCGGCCAGCGGATGCGCGGCGACATCGCGGCGGCCCTGCTGCACGACCCCGAGGTGCTCTACCTCGACGAGCCGACCATCGGCCTGGACGTCATCTCCAAGGCCAAAGTGCGCTCCTTCCTGCGGGAGTTGAACGCCGAGCGGGCCACCACGGTCCTCCTCACCACCCACGACCTCCAGGACATCGAGCAGTTGTGCTCCCGCGTGATGGTCATCGACCACGGACGCCTGATGTACGACGGTCCGCTCACCGGACTGCACGAGGCGGGGGAGAGTGAGCGGACCCTGGTGGTGGACCTGGAGCGGGAGTTGCCCCCGATCGAGGTGCCGGACGCGCGGGTGGTGAAGGTGGAGGGCCCACGGCAGTGGCTGGCCTTCCCGGCCTCGGCTTCGGCGGCTCCGCTGGTCGCGCGGATCGCGGCGGAGTACCCGATGGTGGACCTGTCGGTGCGGGAGCCGGACATCGAGGCGGTCATCGCGAAGATGTACGCCGAACAAGCCGAGCAAGCCGAGCAGGCGGAGAAAGCGGTCTCGTAGCCGTCCGTTGAGGGACCTCGTAGGCTGCTCCGTATGACCGACGACGCAGTCCCGGAGCTCCGCGCATCCGACGCCGACCGTGAGCGGGTCGCCGAGGTCCTGCGGGACGCCCTCGCGGAGGGCCGCCTCGACATGGAGGAGTTCGAGGAGCGGCTGGAGGCGACGTACAAGGCGCGGACGTACGGCGAACTGACGCCCATCACCCGGGACCTGCCGGCCGCCGGAGTCGCCCCGCCGCCGGTGAACATGGTCAAGGAGCCGGTGGAGAGCGGGAGTTGGGCCGCGCGGATCGTCGGGGGCGAGGGATCCTCGACCGGTGGCGTGGCCATCCTGTCCGGGTTCCAGCGCAAGGGGCGCTGGACGGTCCCGAAGCGGTTCACCTGCTTCAGCTTCTTGGGCGGCGGCGAGATCGACCTGCGCGAGGCGAACTTCGCGGACCGCGAGGTCGAGATCAACTGCATTGCGATCATGGGCGGTGTGGAGGTGACCGTGCCGCCGGGCGTCGAGGTCGTCGTCCGCGGCATCGGCGTCATGGGCGCGTTCGACCACAGCCAGGAGGGCGTCCCAGGTGACCCCGGCGCCCCGCGCGTGATCATCACGGGCTTCGCCTTCTGGGGCGGAGTCGGCGTGGAACGCAAACTCCCCCGGGCGGAACGCCAGCGCCTCAAGGAGGAGCGGCGCCGCCAGAAACTGGAGGGCGGCTCCCCGGCCAGGGAGCTCTACGGCTCCCACCGCGACGCCTTGGACGAGCACCGCGAGGCGATGGACGAGTACCGCGATGCGATCCGGCGCCGGCACGAGGAGCGCCGGGAGCGCCACGAGGAGCGGCGCGAGCGGCACCGGGACCGCCGGGAGCGCAGGCACCGGGACTGGGACTGACGGCACCCTTCCAAGCGGGACCGGCTCACAACTGCGCGGGGACCGCGCCCTTGAGGTCGCCCAGGTCGATGGTGCGGGCCATCTTGCGATACCCCCGGTCGTTGGGGTGGAGGTGGTCGGCGCGGTCGTACTCGGGGGCGAGCCTGCGCGGGGTGTACGGGTTGCGCAGCGCCTTGAGGAGCGGCGTGAGCGGCATCGGGACTGGGACGGGCGGCGCCTCTATGAGCGAGGAACGGCTCACAACTGGGCCGGGACCGCGCCCTTGAGGTCGCCCAGGTCGATGGTGCGGGCCATCTTGCGATACCCCCGGTCGTTGGGGTGGAGGTGGTCGCCGCAGTCGTACTCGGGGGCGAGCCTGCGCGGGGCGTAGGGGTCGCGGAGCGCCTTGTCGAAGTCGACGACGGCGTCGTAGACCTTGCCGCTCCTGATCGCCGCGTTGACCTGTTGGCGTGCGGCCTCGCGGGTGGCCGAGTAGCGGGGGTGGCCGCCGAAGGGCATCAGGGTCGCGCCGATCACCTTGATGCCGTGGGCGTGCGCCTGGCGGACCAGGGTGCGCAGGCCGGCCAGGACCCGGTCGGCGTCGGCGCCGTGCATGACGTCGTTGACGCCGAGGTCGATGACGACGACCTTGACGTGCGGGCGGCCGAGCACGTCACGGGCGAAGCGGTCGAGGCCGCTCTGGTTCTCGGCGGGCCGGCCGGCGAGGCTGGTGAGTATCTGGTTGCCGCTGATGCCCTCGTTGACGACGCTGTAGCGGGGCACGTCCTGCCCGGCCGTCACGGCCGCACGCAGCCGCCGCGAAAACGCGTCCGGCCAGCGGCGGTTGGCGCTCTCGGTCGAGGTGGACCCGTCGGTGATCGAGTCGCCGAACGCGACGACCGTGCCGTCCGCCTCGTGGCTCAGCACGTCCAGCGCGGTCAAGTAGCGCCAGATGGCGGTCCGTTGGGTGTACGGCCGGCCGGTCATGTCCTCGGTGCGGTCGCCGGCGGCGAGATAGGAGATCTGGCGGGCGTACGGGTGGTAGGTGACCGGTCCGGACTCGGTGGGCGCGTAGGTGCTGACCAGCACGTCGGCGCCCTGGGGTATGGAGAGGCGGACGGCGTCGCTGAGTATCTGTCCGCCCGGCGGGATGGTGACCGAGGTCGCCCCGCCGAAGGTCAGCCCGCGCATGGTGCCCGTGGCCGCGGCGGAACTGTTCGGGCCGGTGGCGAGGGCGATCGAGGCGTGCGTGAGGGTGAGCGGGGCCTGGCCGTAGAGGTTGGACAGGGTGATCCGGGCGCCCGTGCCGGCGGCGCTCGTGTGGACGATGTTGCGCACCGAGCGGCCCGCCGTGCCCGTCTGCTCCGTGCCGGGCTCGCCCGCCACCGGGGCCGCGGACCAGGCGCCGACCCAGGTACCGGCCGAGGCGGGCGCGGCGGAGTTGTGCGGGGCGCGGCCTCCGGCGGGGGAGTTCGCGCCGCTGCCGTCACCGGCCGAGACCCCGACGTAGATCGAGACGGAAAGGACCACGATCAGGGTGATGATCGCGGACAGCAGGGCATAACCACGAGGCTTGGTCATGCGGTGCGTATCTCCTCGGGCGACTCGGCGGAAGGCGGGGGCCCTGCCATTTTGCCCTTTCGGGTGACGGCGGGAACTCCTGTCCCGTTCCAGGAGTCGGTCAGGAAGGGACAATATGCACGGTACCGGCGAACGGGTGGAGCGGATGGAGCGGGTGGAACCTACGGAAGCGAGCAGAACCGGGAGCGAGACGTCCCGCCGCACGATGACCACGTTCAGCGCGGCCGACGAGGAGAAGCAGCGCGGCGTACGCCGGATGAAGCTGACCGCGTTGGCCCTGCTGCTCTTCGTGGCCGTCGTGTACGTCCTGGCGAAGTGGGCGTCGAACGCGGGCGCGGGACCCTGGGCCGGCTATGTCGCCGCGGCGGCCGAGGCCGGCATGGTCGGTGCGATGGCCGACTGGTTCGCGGTCACGGCCCTCTTCCGTCACCCCCTCGGCCTGCCCATCCCGCACACCGCGATCATCCCCAACAAGAAGGACCAACTGGGCGTCTCGCTGGGCGAGTTCGTCGGTGAGAACTTCCTCTCCGAGGAGGTCGTACGGCAGCGCCTGCGCGCGGTCGGCATCGGCAGCCGCCTCGGCGCCTGGCTGGCCGTGCCGGACCACGCGGACCGGGTGACGGCGGAGCTGTCGGCGGCCCTGCGTGGCGCCCTCACCGTGCTGCGGGACTCCGACGTCCAGGCGGTGGTCGGCGAGGCGATCACCCGCCGCGCCGACGCCCAGGAGATCGCCCCCGGCATCGGCAAGACGTTGGAGAAGATCGTCGCCGACGGCGGCCACAAGCGGGTCGTCGACCTGATCGTCACCCGCGCGCACGACTGGCTGGTCCTGCACGACGAGCAGGTCATGGACGCGGTCGAGGGCGGCGCGCCCGGCTGGACCCCGAGATTCGTCGACAAGCGCATCGGCGAGCGCGTCTACAAGGAGCTGCTCCGCTTCGTCACCGAGATGCGCGACATGCCCTCCCACCCGGCGCGGGGCGCCCTGGACCGCTTCCTGGGCGACTTCGCCGCCGACCTCCAGTCCGACACGGACACCCGCGCGCGCGTGGAGCGGCTCAAGGGCGAGGTCCTCGGCCGCGGCGAGGTCCAGGACCTGATCGCCAGCGCCTGGACGTCCGTACGGTCGATGATCGTGTCGGCCGCCGAGGACGAGCGCAGTGAGCTACGGCTGCGGGTGCGGGCGTCGCTGCTGTCCCTGGGCGCGCGGATGGCGGTGGAACCCAAGCTCCAGGAGAAGGTCGACGGCTGGGTCGAGGGCGCGGCGGTGTACGTCGTCACGACCTACCGCAAGGAGATCACCTCCCTGATCACGGACACCGTGGCCGGCTGGGACGCCGAGCACACGACCCGCAAGATCGAGGCGAACATCGGCCGTGACCTGCAGTTCATCCGGATCAACGGCACGGTGGTGGGGTCCTTGGCAGGGCTGTTGATCTACACGGTGTCGCGGCTGGTGGGGGTGTAGGCGGGGATTCTCCGGGGCACCCGGTGGGGGTTCGCCCGACGAGGAGGCCCTATGTCCAGCAGCACGGACAGCGACAGCCGTAGCGGTAGCGGGAGCGGTGACGCCCCGGCCGGGAGCGGCCCGACGATCACCTCGTCCATCCCGGCCCGCCTGGACCGCCTGCCGTGGTCCCGCTGGCACTGGACGATCGTCGTGGGCCTCGGCACCGTGTGGATCCTCGACGGCCTGGAGGTCACGGTCGTCGGCAACATCGCGAGCCGCCTCTCCGAGCCCGGTAGCGGCCTGCCGATCAGCTCCGGCCAGGTCACCGGCATCGCGGCGGCGCTGTATGTGGCGGGCGCCTGCGTGGGCGCCCTCTTCTGGGGCCACCTCACCGACCGCTACGGCCGCAAGAAGCTCTTCATGATCACGCTCGCGGTGTACCTGGCGGCGACGGCACTCACCGCCGTCTCCTTCTCGACCTGGTGGTTCTTCGCCTTCCGCTTCCTCACCGGCTTCGGCATCGGCGGCGAGTACGCGGCCATCAACTCCGCGATCGACGAACTGATCCCGGCGTACTGCCGGGGCCGCGTCGACCTGGTCATCAACGGCAGCTTCTGGGTGGGCGCGGTAGGCGGCTCACTCCTCTCCATCGTCGCGCTGAACACCAACATCTTCGCGGCGGACGTGGGTTGGCGGCTGACCTTCGCGCTGGGCGCCGTACTCGCCCTGGTGATCCTCCTCGTACGACGCCATGTGCCGGAGAGCCCACGCTGGCTGCTGATCCACGGCCGGGACCGGGAGGCGGACGAGGTGGTGACCTCGATCGAGCGCCGTATCGAGGCCGAACAGGGTCACCAACTGCCGCCCGCCGAGGGCGAGATCACCATCCACCAGCGCAAGAGCGTCTCCTTCGCCGAGATCGCCCGCACGATCTTCCGGGACTACCCCAAGCGCGCGACGCTCGGCTTCTCCCTCTTCATCGGCCAGGCGTTCCTCTACAACGCGATCACCTTCGGCTTCGGCGCGATCCTGACGACGTTCTTCAACGTCCCTACGGGCAACACCGGTTACTACTTCGCGGTCATCGCGGTCGGCAACTTCATGGGCCCGCTGCTGCTGGGGGGACTCTTCGACACGGTGGGCCGACGGGTGATGATCTCCTCCACCTACCTCCTCTCCGGTCTGCTGCTGTTCGGCACGGCGTGGCTGTTCGACCGGGGTTCGCTGAGCGCGGCGACGCTGACGGCCTGCTGGTGCGCGGTCCTGTTCTTCGCCTCGGCGGGCGCGTCCAGCGCGTATCTGACGGTGTCGGAGATCTTCCCGATGGAGACCCGCGCGATGTCGATCGCCTTCTTCTACGCCCTCGGCACGGCCGCGGGCGGCATCAGCGGCCCCCTCCTGTTCGCGGACCTCACCGGCACGGGCAAGGTCGCCGACACGGTGCTCGCGTTCCAGATCGGGGCGGGGCTGATGTGCGCGGCCGGGCTGGTGGCGGCGGTTCTGGCGGTACGCGCGGAGCGACGCTCGCTGGAGGACGTGGCGAAGCCGCTGACGGCGGTGGGCACGGGGAGCGCGGGGAGCGCGACGAGGGCAGCCGCGCGCCCGGCGTGAGGGCCGCCCGATCTGAGTACTCGTACTCTGTCGCGCCCCTGCCCCGCCGAGGAACCCTCGTACGCATGACCGAGAAGCTGCTGAGCCCCCTGCGGACGCGCCCCTGGCCGGAACGCTGGCTGACCCGCACACTCGGCGCGGCGCTCGCGACGGGGGCGTACGAGGTCTGCGCCCCATCGGCGGACGTACCCGGAGTCGGGCCCGGCGGTCTGGCGCTGGCCGTGATCCTGCTCCTCCTGGCGACCTACTTCGGCCGCAGGGACGACCTGGCCTGGCCGTTGCTGCTGGTGGCGGCACCGCCGACGGCCCTGATGTACATGTCGTTCGAGTCGGAACAGCCGTTGCAGTGGGCCTCCGCGACGCTGGTGATCGCGGCGGGCGCGCTGATCGCGGCGACGGTGGGACGCTGCTCCAGGCCACATGAGGAGGACGAGACGGACGGCCTGCTGTGCGCCCGGGCTCACGCCCACGCCCACGCCCGGCGATCGTGAGGCGGGTCGGACCTGTCTAATGCCGGGTGTGGCAGGTGCTGTGGCCCTGTGCAGGCTCAGCTCAGCTCCGCCGGCTGGCCACTGCCCGGGAGGCTGCCGCGATCGCGCTGGGGACGCGGTTGTCGGCTGGCTGGGCGCGTGCCTTCTTGCCCGACGGAGGGAGGGCCGTGCTGGGCGCGGCAGCCGTTTCGGCTCTGTGCAGGCTCAGTCCGGTAGCTCGGTCACTGCTCGGGATGCGGTCGCGGTGGTCCTGGGGCCCTGTTGTCGGCTGATGGGACGCGTGCTTTCTTGCCGGTGGGGTGGGATTCCGGCGGGGGCGGTGCTGGGTGCGGCAGGTGCTGTGGCTCTGCGCGGGCTCAGTCCCTGCCGGTCGGCCACTGCTCGGGATGCGGTCGCGGTGGTCCAGGGGGCCCTGATGCCGGCTGATGGGACGCGTGCTTTCTTGCCCGTGGGGTGGGATTCCGGCAGGGGCGGTGCTGGGTGCGGCAGATGCTCCGGCCCGCAGCAGGCTCAGCCCCGCCGGTCGGCCACTGCCCAGGACGCTGCCGCGACCGCGCCGGCGACTCCGAAGACGGCGGGCCAGGCGCCCACCTTTTTGGCCAGGGGATGGGATCCGGCGAAGGCGGCGACGTAGGCGACGGTGAGGGCGCAGGCCGCTTTTCCGCCGGCCCGCTCGCGCCACTGCTGCGCGGCGGCCGCACCCGCGACGGCCAGTACGACCCCGCCGAGCTGCCGCTTCCTGGTCCAGCGGGCCACGCCGTACCCACCGACGAGTCCACTCGCCGCGATCACCGCGCTGGGTACCTTGACCATGACGTGCCTCCTGAAGCTGACTGGATATCGCCCCTGAGGCTAACGTGCGCTCCCACCCGCCCTAGCAGCGGACCCTATTCACGCGATAAGCGCAGCCTGTCAAATAGATAAGCGAATTCCTTGAATTCGCGCCGCGTTGCTATGAAACCTGAAACTTATTGTGTTCACGTGACGATCCATTGAGATTTCCGTAAGAACGTCGATAATCTTGTGAGCAATCGCGTGGACGGGCAGTCGGCTGCCCGCAGCGCTTCTCACCCCTGCCTGTGACCGCTGACGAGCGGCGATGGGTGCTGCCCGGGCACCGCCCGGCGCTGCCCGGGCAGGCTGGGACCTCGTTCTGAGATTTCTGGAATTTCCGGAACCGAAGGAGTCGTTCGTGAGCAGAGAAAGAACCCGTCTGGTCCGCGCAAAGCGGACCTGGCGTGGAATAGCCGGAGCCGTCACAGCAATTGTGCTGGTCGGCGGCGGTTTCGCCGTGGCAAATGCGTCCACGGACACCCAGACCGGTAAATCGGCCGCAGGCGTGAAGCGCCCGGTCGACAAGAAGGCCACCGGCGTCGGCGCAGTGGTCAGCGCGGCCAACGAGTTCCTGAACACGCTGGACGCCGACCAGCAGGCCTCGACCCTGCTCGACTTCTCGCAGGCGAACGCCACCGCGTGGTCGAACCTCCCCTGCGGCTCGTCCTGCCGCCCCGGCATCCAGCTCGGCTCCCTGACGGACACCCAACTGGCCGCCGCCATGAAGGTGTTGAAGCTGGCCACGGGCACCGGCAAGAACACCGGCTACGACCAGATCACGCAGATCATCAAGGCCGACGACGTGCTCAACGCGGCCCAGAGCACCAGCTCCGCAGGTCCGGCCCCGTCGGACACCGCGTCGAGCACGGCCTCCGCGGACCCCTCCGCCACGGCGACCCCCACCTCGACGGCCACCGACGCCCCGACCGACGTCCCGACCGGCACCCCGCCCTCCGGCGGCGCCGGAGGCGGCGGCCTCGGCGGCTACGGCAGCGGCGTCTACTTCCTCGCCTTCCTCGGCACCCCCTCCGCCACCGGCACTTGGCAACTGCACTTCGGCGGCCACCACTTGGCCCTCAACCTCACCTACAAGAAGGGCAAGGTGGCAGGCTCCAGCCCGTTCTTCGTCGGGGTAGAGCCCAGCACCTGGACCGACGACGACGGCACCACGTACTCGCCGCTCGCCACCATGCGCAACGGCCTGCTCGCCCTGACCGGCAGCCTGAGCACGGAGCAACTGGCCACCGCCAAGCTGTCGGAGTCCTTCAGCGACGTACTCCTCGGCCCGGGCCAGGACGGCCAGTTCCCGGAGACGAAGGAGGGCATCAAGGCCAGCTCGCTCTCCCCGAAGCAGAAGGCACTCGTCCTGAAGGCCATCCACCCCTGGATCGCCAACGTGGACGACGCCACCGCGAAGAAGCTCATGAAGACGTACGAGCGTGAGCTGAACGAGACCTACATCGCCTACTCCGGCGGCACCGCCCTCGACACCCAGGGCGACTACGTGCGCATCGACGGCCCGGGCGTCTGGGTCGAGTTCGTCTGCCAGAACGGTGTCGTGTACCGGGACCAGATCCACTACCACACCGTGTACCGCGACCACACCAGCGACTACGGCAGCGAGTTCACCTTCTCATGACCGGACCGCGAACTTGGCTGACCACAGCGCTTCGCCTGGTGGCCGGGATCGCGATCGCGGTACCGGCGGCGCTCCTGCTCGGAGCGTCGCCGGCCGCCGCGCACCCGATGCCGCACTCAGTGGTCCGTCTCGACGTGTACAAGGACTCGGTCACCGCCCGACTGGCCCTGCCGGTCGGTGACTTCACCACGGCCAGCGGCATCGACCTCAACACCCTCGCGTCGTCGGCCCTCCCCACCAAGGCTGCGGCGATACGCACCTACCTGGCCCGGCACATCCACCCGACCACCCTCAAGGGCCAGGCATGGCAGGTGAGCATCGGCGCCCTGAGCCTCAGCCGCACCGAACAGACCTCCACGGGCCCGTACCGCGAGCTGGTCGCGAAGGCCGTACTCACCCCACCCCCCGGCGCGGACGTACGCCACTTCACCCTCGACTACGACGTGATCGTGCACCAAGTGGTCACCCACGTAACCCTGGTGTCGGTCCGTCAGGACTGGGCGGCCGGCCGGGTCACCGGCGACGGCGCCACCCAGGTGGGCACGATCCGGCTCGACGTCCGGCACATGAAGGTCCCGCCGCTGACCGTCGACCTGGGCGCGGGCAGCGCCTGGCGAGGCTTCGTGGCCATGCTCCAACTCGGCGGCAACCACATCCTCACCGGCACGGACCACCTGCTGTTCCTGCTCATCCTGCTGCTGCCGGCCCCCTTGTTGGCCGCCGGAGGACGCTGGCGGGGCTTGGCGGGCCCGCGCGCGGCGCTCGGGAGCATCGGCCGCATCACACTGGCCTTCACCGTCGGCCACTCGGTAGCGCTGGCCGCGACCGCACTCACCCGCGTCCAGATCCCCGGCCGACCGGTCGAGGCGTTCATAGCGGCGAGCATCCTCGTGGGCGCGGTGCACGCGATCCGCCCCCTCTTCCCCGGCCGGGAAGCGATCGTGGCGGGCGTCTTCGGCCTCGGCCACGGCATGGCGTTCTCCTTCGTACTAGCCGAAATGCACCTGTCCACAGGCCAGTTGGCCACCAGCCTCCTCGCCTTCAACCTGGGCATCGAACTGGTCCAACTCCTGCTGGTCTGCCTGGCGTTGCCCTCGCTGCTGGTCCTCGCGCGACTGCGCGTAGGCCCCGCCCTACGGGTGACCGGAGCCCTGATCACCGCCATCGCGTCCATCGGCTGGCTGGCGGACCGCCTGGGCCTGCCCAACCCGGTGGCGAGAGCGGCCGACAGCGCGGGATCACATACGACGGCGCTGCTGGTGACGCTCGCGGTGACGGCGGTCGCGGCGGGTGGGTGGACGCTGGTAAGCCGCCAACGACGCCGGACGCTCCCGGAGTTGGCGCTCTCCCCGCAGCCGTAGAAAAAAGCATGTGCGGGGTGTGGAGCGCGAGAGGCGCGGGGCCGGGGGAATATTGATCCCCCCGGCCCCGCGCCTATGGGGATGCTCGCTACGAGGAGAGCCACTCCGTGGCGTTGAGGGCGAGGGCGGCGTTGGTGGCGCCGGTGTCGTTCCAGCCGTCGTAGAGCGTGTTGCCGGACTGCCCGGTGCCGTCGTCGATCGGCGAACTGTCGCCCCAGAACGCGACCTTGCCGCTTCCGAAGGTGCTGGTGGCGAAGAAGGCGCCGGTGTTGCCGGAGTAACCGCTGCGGTACAGCAGCCCCTTGGCGGCGGAGTTGTCGGCGGGCTTGATCGTGGCGGTCGTACCGTTGGCGATCAGGCTCTTGGTGACGGTGCCGAAGGAGCCGTGCAGCACCGGGTTGGTGCTGTCGCTGATGGCGGCCGGGTAGCCGGAGGTGATGTTCAGCGAGTCGATGGAGAAGCCGAACGGGTCGGTGGAGTCAACGCTGTTGTTGGTCATCAGGTCGTTGAGGATCTGGACCGCGTCGTACCCGTCGTTGTTCCGGTCGGACCCGGTGTGGTCCGAGATCATGAACAGACCACCACCGGCCTTCACGAAGTTCATGATGGCGGTCTTCTCGGCCGTCGTGAACTTGATGTTCGGCTCCGGCAGCACGAGCGTGTCGAAGTTCGACAGGTCGGTGGCCGACGAACCGCCGTAAGTCAGCGCGCTGGTAGCGGTCTTGAGGCTGTAGTCGCCGGTCTTCTGCAGCGCGACGCCCCATGACGAGAGCGCCCCGGTCCAGTCCTTGTCGGAGGACGGCGAGGAGTCCTGGGCGAGCGGATCCGGCTTGCTGGTCGAGATGATCCAGTCCGCGTTACCGGCCTCCTCGGCATGCCCGTCGTCGAACAGGACACGGTGTGTGGTGGCCGCGGCGGCGGGGGTGACGGTGGCCGCCTGAACGACCGCGCCGGTGGAGAGCAGGCCGAGGACGGTGAGAGCGGTGGTGAGCTTACGGCGTGACGTGAACTTGCCAAGGCTGAGCATCCGGTGAGCCTCCGTGAGTGGGGGGAATCCAGGTGTGGGGGGTGGAGGGAACAGGGGGTGCGGGTGCTGACTGTTGTGCCGACTGCGGTGAATCTTCGCGCGTAGAACGGCAGTTGAACGATCACCGGCCGACACAAGGGAGGACGGTACACACAAGATCGGGAGCGTCGGGAGAGCCTACGGGCGGTTCACGTACACCTCTTACCCGGCGGTGTGGGCATGAGGAAATGGCGCGGTAATGGTGCGGTGCCGGGCGCCGTGACGCATGGCTGCCCGGCACCGGAGTGCTGACGTGCGGTGCTGCGGTGCTGCTGGACTCGGGCTGCCTACCTGACGTCGACGAAGTCGCCGGGTGCCGTCGACGCGGCGGTGGTGGCGGTGCCTGCGAAGACGTAGCGGAAGTACCCGTCGACCGTGGCCTTGGTGGTGGTCTTCAGGACGCCGGTGCTGTTGGCCTTGACCGTCTTGAGGGTGGTGTAGGTGCTGCTGCCCTTCTTGCGGAACTGGAGCTTCGCGGGCTGGGACGCGTAGCCCGAGTACTTGCCCGTCGACCAGTCCGCGCGGGCGATCTTGCCCGTGACCGTGATGGTCTTGCCCTTCTTCACCGGCTCGGGCGTGGCATTGGCGGTCAGGGTGGAGAGCTTCTTGATCGAGGCGGTGGCGACGTCGTCGTTGTAACTGGCGTTCGCGTACAGGTCCCAGGCGCCCAGGAAGAGCTTCCAGGTCCCGGCCACGCCGTTGTTCTTCATGTCGGTGGCGGGATGGATGTTGAAGACGGCCTTGCAGGTATACGTCCCCTGCGTAGCCGTCTCCGTGCAGTTGGGGTCGTCGTCCGTCCCCAGTCCACCGGTGATCCCGTCGGTGGTCGAACTGTCCGTCCCCTGCCACAGGAAGGCCTCGGTGAGGGCGACGCCGTTCTGGTCCGTGGCGGTGTACGTGACGGTGACGGACTTCGTGCCGCTGGTGCCGAGGACGATGTCCTTGCCCCCGTTGATGACCGCGTGCGAGAACTTGGTGTTGCCCAACGAGTCTCTGGGCTGAACGACCGTCGAGGCGAAGGAACGTAGCTTCGCCGTCGCCGGCCGCTCCGCCGCCTGGGCGGCAACCGGAAGAGCGAGCGCGGACAGAACGACGGCACCGGAGACGGCGCCGGCCGCAACGCGTATACGCATGAATCCCCCACGGGAACCTGAGAGGCCCGCCGAAGTCGCCCTCCAGCCAGGCCTGTTGATCTTCGCATCATATGAACTCAGTTCGGAAATAGTGAAGATCCCATGTGCAATAAGTGCGTAACGGACCAGTAGGCCTTGGGGAGAGGGGTGTTGTGGCGGCAGGCCCCAGTGGACGACGAGGTGGATCGCCGGCTGCCCCAGCTGCTCAGGGTCAAGTGCCCAGGCCCTGCACGTACTCCTTCAGGTCGCGCGCGGCAGATCCGCGTACATGGCGGGCATGGGGCGATGGGTGGTTCACGTAGATCTCTTCACTTGGCTTCGTCGCTCCAGAACTTCAGCGCCTTGGTGATCAGACCCTTGGCGTCCTCTCCATAACTCGCCGCGTTGCTCAGGGCGGTGAAGGCCCTTTCGTGGAGGGCGAGTTCGGCGGAGTCGGTGAAGTCCACGCCGGAGGAGACGAGTTCGTAGTGGACGCTGTCGCTGCCGCGCATGTTGAAGCCAGGCATGGGGACCACGCTCACTTCGGCGGTGGTTGCGAGGACACCGAGGGTGAGGGAGGGCAGGTCGATGTCCCGAAGGAGACGCTCCATCTGCTCGCACATCACCTCCGGTCCGCCGACGTTCGTGTAGAGGCCCTGCTCGCCGAGGATGACGTCGTAGCGGTGCTCACCGTCGTACAGAACTTGTTGGCGCTCCATCCGCTTCGCCACCCCCGCCTGCACGTCGTCCGGGACACCGAGAAAGTCGACAACCCGGCGGAGGATGACGGTCGCGTAGGCCTCGGTCTGGAGCGTGCCCCAGATCATGTTGGGCACATAGCCCTTTCCGTACGGCGTCTGCTGGTACCAGCGGATCACCTCGTCCTGGATGTCTTCGGTACCGCTGGAAAGCCGCTGCTGCCACGGGATGGAACTGGTCACCGTGTCTCTCCTGTCTGTTGTCTGCTGTACGGGGGGAACTTGACCACCAAAGGTGTCAATGGTGATGTGGAGCAGTCCAGTTGCTCAGAAGCCAGGCAGCTCGATCCGGCCGGTGAGCAGGATGTCGTGGTTGGCGAAGAGAGAGTCGAGGTCGATACGGCGTCGGATGTACGCCGTCCAAGTCGCGCGCGGCAGATCCGTGTACGCGGCGACCACGCGGGCCCGGTTTGCCTGGGTGAGGATCCAGCGGGCCTGGTCCGTGCTGTTGGTGCGACCGCTGAAGTCATGGGCCAGACGCCATAGTTCGTCGCCTTCGCTGAGTACGTCGACGACGGCGACGAGGCCGATGTCGCCCAGGCCGCGCTGGTCGCTGGACTGCGTGGTGTAGGCGAGGGTGAGGGCTTCGAGGGGGAAGACGGTGACACGGCTCGTCCCGGTCAACTCGGTCAGGGACACGAGAGGTTGATCCGTTCTGGCGGTGAAGGGCGGGCGAGCCGCCCTTGAGGGAGAGGCTCGCCAGACCCGGTGAGAAGCGGCTGGTTACATCCAGGTCAGCAGCAGGGGCCGTCGCCGCAGCAGGCCGGCGCGTTGCACTCGGCGGCCGTACCCCACAGCCGCTCGTCAACCACGAACCCCGCCGCCCGGATCTTCCCGACGACATCTGTCATCAGGCCGCGTGTGCGGGTCTTGCTGTTCGGCTGGTGGTGCACGAAGTAACCGAACTGCTCCGCACACCAGTTGGCGTACCAGTCGGTGTGCAGCACGAGGGTGTGCCAGCCGGGGTCGACCTCCTGAGAGGGAGCCATGGTGGCGCCCTCACCGGTCGAGCCCATCACGTGGACGAGCGCGAGCGCCTGGTCGACGACCCGGGCGGCGACGGAGCGTTCCAGGCGGTACTCGTCGGCGCAGAAGGCGGCGAGCATGGCGAACTCGGCCTCGGTGACGAGGGATTGGCCGGTGCGGGTTCCGGTGACGGCTGTGGTGGTCATCGAGACGCCCCTTTCGCGTTCGCGTGACCGCGGGGCGGGGGTCGGTCCTGGCGGTCGTTCTGGTGCGGGCGGGGTTGTGTGGAGCATGGCTCACCTCATGGTTGGTGGGATTTCGGGCGGACCTCTCCTGGAGCGCAGGGAGAGTTGGGGAATGGGGAGGGCAGAAGCCTCAGCGGACGAAGCCCTTGCCGGGGCCGGCGCAACGCCAGCACTGGCACGGGGGCCACTCGGCTGTGATCAGGGGGGAAAGGTCACCCGTGGTGAAGACGACCCGTTCGGGGCCCCACGTTTTTCCGGAGTCCCGTGAGACGCGCATGGTCATGAGCGGGGCATCGGCGAAGAGTTGGGGATCCGGCCCAGCACTCATGGGGTATGCGCCGTAGCTTGGTGCTGACGCAGCTTCACGTTCGCATCGGACACAGCGCTGTAGTCGCTTCTAGAGCGAGCATTCTCTCGGCTCACGCAAATACCGAGACATGCGCCACACCCTGATACTGCTTTCGGTTCCGCTGGAAGTTCCGTAAGCTCATAACCCTGCAGTTTTCGCGTATCAGGCATCATTCCTCCCCGGTTTCTGACTCTTCTATGATCCGCCGGTTGGAGGGGGTAATCGAGCAATATTCTCGTTGCCTACTAAAGATCAGCGATAGAGGCTGGACCATTCCTGAAGAAGATTTCTGGCCGCGTCATCGAACCGAGCCTTCTGTTCGCATTGTTTGAAAACTTCCACATGTTCGGCGATATCGCGGGAGTCACGGAAAATGGTTCGCCCGGTGAACGTTTCGACAGTGACCATCCTGTCGTCGTAGACCGTGAAAGTGTTCATTGGGCCGCGGCTTATGATCGTGCCAATGGGTATGATTCCTATGCGGATATTGGGTAGATGAGACAGGGAGGCCAAGCGGTCGATCTGCACAGCCATGGCAGGTGGAGGAACCACGGCCCACCTAACAGCCTGCTCCGTCAACAGAAAAGTGAAGCGTTTTGTGCTGTCGTAGAGCACGACCTGACGCTCCAGCTTTCGCGCCACCGTCTTCGAGATGTCTCCCGGGGAGTATTCGAGGCTGGCGCGAATGTACTCGGGAGTGGCCAGCAGGCCTGTGATCATCGCGGGGAGAAAGTACCGAAGTTCATCGGCGTCGGCTTCCAGGCCGGCCAGTTCGACCTGCCGCTTCTCCAGACCGCGTCGCCATGATGAGCGAATTGGCTGCCACTCGGTGTTTGCCATGCGAGCCAGGGCTGTAACTTCGGCCGTCAGTTGCTCCGGGGCTCCAAGTGCCCTCATAACGAGTTCGACGTCGACCAAACTCGGTATGATCTCAGCGGTCTCGATCTTGCTGATCTTGGATTGGGACATATTGCAACGCGCGGCGAGCCGGACCTGGGAGAGTCCGGCTCGCTTGCGCAGCGTTCTCAGAGTCTCGGCCAGGTCGGCTTTTGACTGCCCTAGCTGCTCAGGGTCAAGCGTCAAGGCCCTTCACGTACTCCTCGAAGGGCACCGATTCCACCAGGGCGATGCGCTGATACTCCCGGAAGGGCTCGGGTTCGCCTTCGTACACTTCCCGGCTGATCTGGGTTCCGTCCGGCTCGTAGTGCATGAGCACGACCTGACGGCGGTCGAACATCCAGAAGTCCTGCACCCCGTCAAGCGGGTTGGGGCGGTTGGTCACGTCGAGGATGCGAACGTCCTCGCCGGCCTCGACGTTGTGGCGGTAGTGCTCGAACTCGAAGCGGAGGTAGTCGGAGAGAGGCTGTGTGACGATGTGCACCCGCCCGATGCTGCGGCCACCAGCCACGTACGCCTTGACCCGGTCGAACCATGGCTGTGTCGCTTCGCGAGTAACCGGCTCACCGGCCAGGAACCGACGGATCGCCTCGACCTCCTGCGGCACCCCGTAGGCAGGCAGAGTCTCCAGACGCCATGCCTCCTGCTCCATGGAGTCGAACGTCCTCCGCCAGTCCTCACCAACCAAGAGCACGGACAGCCTCCTTCAAGACAGCCTCCGGGATCTCCACGAGTGCCTCCCCGTCCGGCGGGTCGAATACGTTCGACACGCCTCCTTGGACCACGAACGACCCCGAGGCGGTTCGGTAGACGTTGGGGCAGTCGTCGCCCCCGCACTCGCCGTTCCCGTTCCCATTGCCAGTCAGCCGGGTCAGTTCCTCACGCGCCATTGTGCCCCCTGTGCGTCGGGCAGGGTCGCTCCCTGCCTCGGGGATGAACGCTAGGCCGATCGCCGGGTCGTCGTCTATGACGGCATGGAGATATTCCTGTAGCGGGGTAGTTGATCTCGTGGACTGACCCTCTCCGGCAACGCTTTCGAGGCGTGTCGGTAGTACGGGCGGTGATTCAGATGAGTGGCGCGGTGCGTGACCAGGAGAGGCAATGGTCCACGGCTGACGCGGAGTTGAAAGCCTGGGTCCAGTGGTCGCGGCCAGTCACGCGATAAGTCGCCGAATGCGCCGCAGTTGGCGCCCACATGGGACATGGATGGCACGCGGGCGATGCGCGTGCCATCCGGTGAATCCTTCGCCATGCCGAGGTTGGCGCGTTCAAGAAGCCTGGCGGCTCAGGTCTGATAGGCACTGAACGGCACAGCGATTTCCAGGGCGAGATCCCGCCAAGCGAGATACTTCTCGACGTCCGGCTCCTGGATCAGCTCCCGATTGACCTGCGTTCCGTCGGGACGGTAGTTGAGGTGGACGACGGTCGTCTCGTCGAACATCCAGAAGTCCTGCTCAGGCAGTCCGGGATTCCCCTTCTCGGTCACATCAATGATTCGGTAGTCCTCCCCGGCGTCGACGTTTCCAGGGATGCCCCACGCGAACGAGTAGCGGCTGCATGGCGTGAGCGGCCGACGAACGATCTTGGCGCGGGTCATTGTCCGTCCCGCCGTCGCGTGATCCCGGAGCGTCTTGTGCCAAGCCCCGTTGAAGCCTTCCGGCATCGGCTTTCCGGCGAGGAAGGAGTGGAAGGTCTCAGACTCGGCGGGCATCGTGTACGTCTGATGCACTTCGAGTCGGAAGGCGGAGCGTTTGAAGTCGCGAGCGTACGCCTTCCACTGGTCGCCCTCCAGGTACACGGGTTCAGGGCCAGACTCGGGCACGTGCGGCCTCCTTCGGGATGCGTTCTGGGGTCAGTACGACTGACTTACTGTCTGGTGTCGGTCGTGCCAAGTCGAAGCTCTGTACGGCCGGCAAGTCTGGTCCCGGCATGGCGCACACGGCCGGAAGTCGCCGTTCTGGAACTCGTCGTCTTCGCCACGTTGTGTAGCGAGCAAACTATGCACCGTTGCACTTGAGCGACAAGGTCATCACGGCTCTAGTCACGTAGTCGCATAGAACGGTGGGTGTGAGTGAGCCTGGTCAGGAGCGGTTGAGGCAAGAGGGTGAAGCAGCCATGCTCCGAGCCGAGGAACCCGCCCCAACTCCCGATACAGGAACGGGCGTTACCGCCCTGATCGCGCTGTTTAAAGGTGCCGAGCCGCCGTCCCGGCGGTAAACGAGTGTCTCCGTGTGGTGTGCGCTCACCAGCGCTCCGATACCGCCCGCCGGCCCACAGTGCCTATGAAGACCCTCCAAGCCAGCAATCCAACCCTCAGCAACTCCCCGCCGTCATGCTTCGAGTCACGCAACAGGATGGCGCCGTCAATGTGAGCGCACTCCACGCACTCGGTTCCGCTACCGCCGCTGTAGGACGACTTGAACCACTGGTGCGTCGAGAGCGCCGACATCAGGACTCCTTGCTTATGCGGTGGACGATGTCCGTGGAGGACTCAAGATCGAGTGCCTGTGCGCTGAGGTACTCGAACGCCAACCTATAACGCTCCAGTTCCGGTCGCTTCTCCATGAAGAGGCCGCCGCTGAGCAGGTCTACGTAGACCACGTCCAGGTCCGGAGTCGGGCCTCGGAGGATGGCGAAGCTCCCAACGGCCGCTGCGTGTGCGCCCTTTGAGAAGGGGAGTACTTGGATGGTGACGTGGGGGCGCTCGGCGAGGGCGAGTAGGTGCCCGAGCTGCTCTCGCATGACCTCGCGTCCGCCGACCTGACGACGGAGTGCTGCCTCGTCGATCACGCACCAGATGCGCGGTGGTTCGTCTCGGTCGAGGAGCTCCTGGCGCTTCATCCGGATGTCGACCATGTGTTGTACCTCGCGCTCCGGGCATCCCACCTCCGATGCTCGGTGAACAGCCTCGGCGTAGGCGCGAGTTTGGAGCAGTCCGGGGACGTACATGCAGGCGTAGTGGTCTTCGCGTACGACCTCGTCCTCAAGCGTGAGCATGAGGTTCATGGATTCGGGGATGGGGTCGGCAAGCGATCGCCACCAGCCTTGGATCTTGGCGCCCTTGGCCAGCTCAACGAGAGCGAGACGTTCTGCCTCGGAGGCTCCGTATTCGCGGCAAAGGGCGTCAATAGCCGGCCACTTGACCGTGCCCTCCTTCGTCTCATAGCGACTCAATGTGGCTTTCGAGATGCCGACCCGGGCGCCTGCCTCCTCCAGGGTCAAGCCCTTGGATTCGCGGAGTCGGCGCAGGTCGGCGCCTAGTTGGCGCCTTCGGGTAGTGGGTCCAACTGGCATGCCTTCAGCCCTTCATGTCGATCTGTCAGATCGTGCTGGTTGCGCGAGCTCGACGGCAAGACAGCGCGCGCTGGGGGCGCGCGACGTCGATGCACGCTCCTTCTTGTAGGAGATGAGAGTTCCATTTTGAGAGTTCCAGTGCAACCCTCGGTGTGAAGGTAGTTACGCATCGCAACCTGCCATGCAGGTGGAGGGGTTGAGGCATGGACTGCATGACGTGCACGCCAAGAAGGGCGTGGGAACTGCCGTTTCTGGCGGTGCCCGAAGAAGTGGCAGCGCTGCGGCGGGTGTTACGGATCCATCTCAGGATCTGGTGCCTGCAAGAACTGACCGGCGATGTCCAGCTCTGCGTGAGTGAGCTCGTCGCCAACGTGATCACTCACGTGGGGGCAGGTACGCCGACCACCCTCGCCGTCTCCATGAACGGCACCCAGCTGCGTGTCGAGGTCTACGACCCCGACACGCGCGCCCTACCGACCCTCTTGGACGCAACCGACCATGCGGAAGCGGGGAGAGGCATGGCTCTCGTTTCAGCCACTGCCGACCGATGGGGTGTTCGACTCCTTGCTGACCGGAAGGCGATCTGGTGCGAGTTCGCCACTGGTCTGAACGTGCGCGACGGGTACTGCCCTAGTCATCGGGCAAGCCGGCTTGGGGCGGTAGCGACAGAGGTAGCGGTGATCGATGCCATCTCTGACCCTCTGAAGCCGAGTGACGTCAACCAGCAGCAATCGCGGAGTACGTCCAGACGTCCGCCGGGAGCGCGTGCTTCAACTTCCACTTGATCGCCATCGGCTTGCTCCCCGTGTGGTCCTCGAACTCGGCAGGGCCGAGCAGCATCCACGGTTGGGCGCCCCCGATGTCAGTGCTTTTGTATCGGCGGACGAAGAGCAGGACGTGGCTGCCCTCGGCTACGTGATGCTGGTAGCGCAGACCTGTGGGAGACGTTTCCGACGTCTGGTTCTGGGACTCCCAGTGGAAGAGGGTCTCGCTCAACGCGTAGTCGTGGTAGCGAGTTTGCGGAGAGAAGTCCTTCTCGTCCTTCTCCAGGGTGATGAGGAGCGCGTCGGTCTTGATTGACTCGCACCACTTCACGCCCTCGCGGAAGTCGCCTGGCATAAAGCCACCGATGTAGGACTGGCCAAGGGCGGGAAGGATCTCTTCGCGGCTGTACGAGGCATGCACAGTCAGCGGAATGCCGCCCTGTCCGCCCACGCCCAGAAGCGGGATCGGGACGTGCTCTGTGTGCGCAAGGTTGTACTCCAGAACCTGGCGCAGCTCACTGCGAACCGCCCGCTGCTCACGCAGAGTTGTGAATCCGGCGTCGTAGTCTGCGAAGCCCTTGCGGGTGACACCGCCTAGCGGCCATAGCTGGAAGAAGAGCATGCGGGCATAAGCCTGGCCCTGCTCGTCGAGTTCGTCGTACGACGGAGCGTCGTCCGTCAGCATCCGCGTGTATGCGGCTACCCGCAGAGGGTCGTCTACGTGGAGGAAGGCGGATACGCGCTTGAGGAGGGCGGCTTCCCCTTCCGGCGGTTCCCCTTGCAGCAGACCGGAGCGGCGCAGCAACCCGGTCCAGGAGTTGCCATTGCCGCGGTACAACTCCTTTAGTTCGCGGCCGCTCTCGTGCAGGTACCGGCTGAGCCTCGGCTCGGCATAGTCGGCCACCTCGCGGGCCAGCGCTGTGACGTTGACGCCAATCTGGTCCTTGATGTTGGCGATGATCGTCTTCTTGGCCTTCTCTTCAAGGATGATCTGGCAGCCGGACGGTAGCTGCGGGAAGTCACGCTCGATGTTGTCCAGGAGTCGCTTACGGGTGAGGTTCGTGAGCGCCCGAAACTGGTTCTCGAAGCGGAACTCCTTGCGGTGCTGCCCAATGAAATCCAGCACGGTGAGCACGGCTTTGTCCTCCGTGCGGCGAAGGCCCCGGCCGAGTTGCTGAAGGAAGACGGTGGCGCTGGAGGTGGGGCGCAGGAGGAGCAGCGTATCCACGTCAGGGATGTCGAGCCCCTCGTTGAAGAGGTCGACCGAGAAGATCACTTGCAAGGCGCCCGACTTGAGGTCTGCCAGGGCCTGTCCGCGTTCTTGGGCGGAGGACTCCCCGGATAGGGCAACCGCATTGATGCCGGCGGTGCGGAAGGACTCTGCCATGAAGTGCGCGTGCGCAACCGAGACACAGAAACCCAGCGCCCGCATGGTCCCAGGGTCGGTGACCTTATCCCCGACGGCTTTCACCACCAGCCGTGCTCGTGCCACGTTTCCTGTCAGTACGTTGCTCAAGGCGCTCGCGTCATACGCCCCGCGCTTCCACTCCACTGTGCTCAGGTCGGTGGTGTCGGTGATACCGAAGTAGTGGAAGGGACTGAGGAGTTCGTTCTCAAGTGCTTCCCACAGCCGCATCTCGGCGGCGATGCGACCGTCGAAGAACTCGTCCTGGATGTTCTTGCCATCCATGCGTTCGGGAGTCGCGGTGAGCCCGAGCAACTCAAGCGGCTGGAAGTGGTCAAGGATCTTTCGGTACGTCGGTGAGGTCCCGTGGTGGAACTCGTCGATCACGATCACGTCGAAGTGATCACGAGCGAGACGGTCAAGCGCTCGCGCATTCAGCGACTGGACGCTGGCGAACACATGCGTCCAACGCTCCGGGATCTCACCGCTGTGCAGCGACTCCCCGAAGTTCGCGTCCATCAAGACGTCTTGGTAGGTCCGCAGAGACTGTTGCAGGATCTCCTTGCGGTGAGCGACGAACAGCAGCCGCAAGTCCCGGCCTAGCTTCTTCCGCAACTGCTTGTAGTCGAGTGCAGCCATCACGGTCTTACCGGTGCCAGTCGCTGCGACCAGCAGATTCCGGTGTACGTCATGCACCTCCCGCTCGACTTCCAATCGCTCCAGCATGTCGCGTTGATGCGGATACGGACGTACCTCAAGCCCGGACAGCGTGATCCTGCGGTCTGCGGTGGCGGTGGAAGTGGTCCCTCCCGCGATGGCCAGGGCTTCCTGGAGTCGTTCTCCATCAGCGTCGGGATCGTAGGTCTCGAAGGACGGGTCGTTCCAATACGCCTCGAAGGTGGCCTCGAACTTCCGCATGACGTCGGGTGTGGCGATCGAAGACAGCCGAACATTCCATTCCAAGCCATCGAGAAGCGCAGCCTTCGAGAGGTTGGAACTGCCTACGTATCCGGTGTCGTAGCCGCTGTTGCGGCGGAACAACCACGCCTTGGCGTGCAGCCTTGTCGATCGCGTCTCATAGTTGACCTTGACCTCTGCGTTGAACTCCCGCACCAAACGGTCCAAGGCGCGCCGTTCAGTCGCGCCGATGTAGGTCGTCGTGATCACACGTATCGGCACGTCTCGGTCGCGCGCTGCTTTCAAGGACTGCTCGATGATGCGCAGGCCATGCCATTTCACGAAGGCGCAGAGCAGGTCCACATGGTCAGCGGTGGCGAGCTCAGCACGCAGCTCGAAGCCGAGGCTCGGGTCCTCCGGCGAGTTGGTGATGAGAGCTGTGTCGGACAGGGGGACACCTGGGCGCACGGCAAAGACGCCCGGCGCCTCTTGCCGCGTGAGTGCGAGGAGCTGACGAGGGCCTTCCGCGACGAGATCCACCCACTCCCGAGCGCCTTCCAGAGTGCTGATGGACTCCAGGATGTGGTTCGCCGCGTGTACGCGCTCCTCGGCTGGAAGGCTTTGCAGCACATGTCGTACGGTCCCCGAAACGTGCCGAGCCAGGACGTGTGGCACCGATTCCGGACCCACCTCGTCGCTCACGGGGTGCCATCCGAGGCGGGCGAGCTCCTTCAGGTGCTGTTCAAAGCGCAGCGTGATGAGCTGTTCGTAGAGCCCGGTGGATGGAGCAGACACGTTGCTTTGGGACGGTGGCACGGCTCTGTTCCCCCGTTGAATGTGTAGATGGCCGAGGCATCTGTTCTATCAAGAGGCACTGACAGAGCTCGCGTTATACGTCTACACCTCGGCCAGTAGGCCATCCCGAACGCAGACCGGGCAGATCACTCTGCTCACCGTCGCCGCCGGACCAGACCCCCGTCGCGCTCGACCCTCAGTCCCCGTGGCACTCCCCATACGCCCTGCCCGACCCACACCAACAAGAACCCCCCCGCTGAGGCGGCCAAACCACAGCCCGCCCCCGCGCCGCCAGCGTCGTCGCATACTGCGGCAGCAACTCGACGTCCCCCGGAGAAGCCCCCTCAGACGCAGCGAACGCCTCATAAGAAGGCACAGTCCCCGTGACGATCCCAAGGTTCGGCGTCCCAGAAGCCGCCAGCTCGCGCAGCGAAGCCTCTATCGTCGCGAGGTGTTCCTCATGCGAGGGGTACTCCACCGCCAGGGACTCATACGCCCCCACCAGCTCCGCCAACTCCCCCTCGGGCCAGTGCAGTACAGCCACCGGGAACGGCCGCGACAACGCCTCCCGGTACGCCCCCAGCTCCGCCCGCAGCCGCGAGATCTCGGCCTCAAGCTCCGCGGGGTTGTCGGACCCCAGGGACCACACCCGCTTGGGGTCGTGCAGCTCGTCGAGGGACACCGGTGACGCGTGCGACGAATGCAGCGTGTCCGCCAGGGTGTCCCACTCGTCGTGGGAGACGCCCAGCATGCGGCGGACGCGGTGTCGGCCGAACAGCAACGGGTGGGTGGAGTACGGCGGTTCGGGTACGTCCGTCAACAACAGGGTCACGCCCTCCGTGAACGTCTCCTGCGCCGCCTCCAGCTCGTCGTGGGATTCCAACGACTCCGCGACGATCACCCAGGGGGCGGGATCGCGCGGGGCGGCCGTGCGGACGCCGTCGATGATGGCCCTGGCCTCGGCCTCGTGGCCGTACTCCCAGAGGTTCGAGGCCTTGAGGGCCCGTACCAGGTGCGGGGTCTCCAAGGTGGCCGCCGACGACAGCAGGCGGTCGTAGAGCGCGGTCGCGGCGGGGCGGTCGCCGGCCAGTTCCAGGTGGGCCGCGGCCTGGAGGAGCAGGGCCTCGGCGTCCTCGGGGTAACGGGCGGCGGTCCGTTCGAGGCGGGCCGCTTCGGCGGGGTGGTCGACGTTCTCGGCAGGCGTGTCGGGGCGCATGAACGACACGGTACTGCCGATGCCGACACAGATGGAGGCAAGGGGAGAGATATCCGCAGGTCCGACGGTGAGGGTGGGGCGCGGCACCGAGGGACTTCGTGTTCTCGTCATCTTGGCGTCATCTGGTCTTCGGGGAGTCGCGGCGACGACGCCCGGGCCGCCGTCGTCGTCGCGTACGTCATCATCGCCAAGCCCGTCAGTACGATCGCCGCGCCCACGTACAGCGGAGCCCTGTAGCCCCAGCCCGCGCTGATCGCCAAGCCCCCCAGCCACGCCCCCACCGCGTTCCCCACGTTCGACGCGGACACGTTCGCACTCGCGGCCAGCGGTACGCCCCCTGCCGCATCCGTCACCCGCGTGATCATCCCGGGCACCGTGGCGAAACCGAACACGCCCAGGAGGAAGACGAGGATCACGGAGGCCGGGCGGCTGCTCGCCAGCAGGCCGAAGGCGGTCAGCGTGAGTGCCAGGCCCGCCAGCGATGCGATCAGGGTCGCCTCGCGATTGTGGTCCGCACCCCTCCCGCCCGCGATGTTGCCCACGACCAGGCCCGTTCCGTAGACCACCAGGAGCCAGGCCACGTCCGTCGTGGAGAAGCCCGTGACGCGGGTGAAGGTGTACGCGATGTAGCTGAACGCGCCGAACATGCCGCCGTAGCCGAGGGCCGTGGCCGTCAGGGTCAGCCAGACCTGGGGGGAGCGGAAGGCGTGGAGTTGGGTGCGCGGGGGCGGTCGTGAGCCGGTGACGTTCGGTACCAGGGTGGCGATCGCGATCAGGGCCACCGTGCCCGTCGCCGTGATCGCCCAGAACGTCGCGCGCCAGCCCCACCGTTCGCCGACCAGTGCGCCGAAGGGGACGCCGAGGACGTTCGCCACCGTCAGGCCGGCGAACATCGTCGCGACCGCGCGGGAGGACCGTTCCGGGGGGACCAAGCGGCGGGCGACCAAGGAGCCGATGCCGAAGAACGTGCCGTGGCAGAGGGCGGCCACCACTCGGCCCAGGAGCATCGTCGGGTAGTCGGGCGCGATGGCGGACAGCAGGTTGCCCGCTACGAACAGTGCCACCAGGCCGACCAGGAGCGGCTTCCATCGCAGCCGCGCCGTCGCCGCCGTCACCGCGATCGCGCCCACCGCCACCGTCAGCGCGTAGCCGGAGATCAGCCAGCCCGCCGCGGCCGTCGACACGGCGAGGCTCCTGGCCACCTGGGGCAGCAGCCCGGCGATCACGAACTCGGTCAGACCGATTCCGAAACCGCCGAGCGCCAGGGCGAGGAGGCCGAACCGCCCGCCGCCACCGCCGAGTCGGGCGGTCAGATCACCACCCCGTCGATCTGCAAGGTCTGCACCGCCCCCGCCGCGAACGGCACCGCCACCGTCTTTCCGCTCAGATACGTGTCCGAGTGGGCGGTGTAGAGGTCACCTCCGCCGGCCGTCACCGTGTTCCAGCGCGGGACCAGGCCGCTCGAACCGCCCGCCACCGTCGTGAACTTGGAGAGGTCGAAGGTCAACGTCGTAGAGGAGGAGCCGGTGTTGGCCGCGACGATCACCAGGCGCTTCGCGCTCGCGTCGTAACCCGCCGCCGCGTAACTCACGCCCGTGTCCAGGATCGTCATGCCGGGGCGGATGTGGCGGCTGAACTGGGCCATCACGTAGTACTTCGTCTGGACGGCGCCGGGCGTGAGCGTGTTCTGGTCGTACGCGATCATCGCCCAGCCGGAGGACGGGTCCATGACCTGCCAGTACGTCCACGCCGTGGGGTGCAGCCAGCGGAAGTCGTAGAGCAGGTTGCTCGCCAGGGTCAGGCCCGTGGAGTCGCTGTCGCCCGTCTCGGAGTTCCACAGGGCCTTGCCGGCCGTGGTCACCACGTCCGTGTAGAGCAGGTCCCTACGGCCGCCCGAGCCCTGGTAGCCGTGGACGTTGACCCGGTTGACGTACCCCTTCGTCGTGGACGAGAAGGAATTCCATGTCGTCCGCGCCAGGTCGTAGCTCGTCTCGTCGGACGCCGAGATCTTTGTGCTCGTCAGGCCTCGGGAGTCCAACTCGCTGCGGACGTACGGGAGTACGGCTGCCTGGACCGTCGAGTCCATGTGGCAGCCCTCCTGTGTGCCGGTCGCCGTCCACCAGGCCGACGACGGCTCGTTGAAGGCCTCGACCGTCGCGAAGTTCACTCCCCAGTTGTTCTTTGCGTAGAGGGCGACGGCCGCCAAGTGGGAGGCGTGCTGGCGGTAGTTCCAGGACTGGAGGTTGTTGCCGCCGCCGGACGCGCCCGAGGGGTTGTGGTTCAGACACATCCACCACATCGGCGAGTTCGCGAACAACTCACTCGTCGCCCCGCGTGCCGTCGCCTTCACCAGCATCGCCCGCTGGGTCGCGTCCGCCGTCCAGTCCCAGGCGGAGGACGTGGGGTCCTCGTTGTTCCAGTCCTGCCAGTAGCCCTCGATCTGCTTGAACGCGGGGATGTTGGCGGAGGCGACCATCGACTCGCCGCCCACCGTGTTCCAACTGCACGCGCCGAGGTTGTAGCGGGCGATGTTCAGGCCCAGGCCGGGCAGTGAAGTGCCGTTGTACGTCGTCGACTTGGTGGTGAAGAAGATGTCGGCGAAGTCGTCGCGGGCGCCGAAGACATTCGCCCACCAGGCCAGCGAGGTGCCCCAGCCCTCCCAAGTGCCGTACTTCGTCGCCGGGTTGACCGCGATCGTCGCGTCGGCGCGTGCGGTGCCGGTCGCCAGGGCGCTGCCGAGGAGGCCACCGCCCGCCGCGGCCAGCAGGGTTCTGCGTCGGATCATCTCTTCTCCCGATTCGATTCCCGATCGATTCCCGAGTCGATTCGCTCAACCGCCGGTCGTCCCACCGGCGTCGGCCCCCCAGCTCGTGCCACCAGGAAGCATCGGGTGTGCCGTGTGAGGTTGTCGAGGGTTGTGACGCCCCTTTCTCGGCCCCTTTCTAAAACCCGTGTACGAAGGATCGAACGGGCGCCTTCACCGTCAACGGGCGTCACGGCTCTGGTGAGTTCGCGAACCGGCCCTTATGGTGCCGCCCATGCGGGTCCCCGTCGTGCAGCACCGCAGCCGTCGACGCCGTGCGCTGCGCCGACGCGCCCTGTGGACCGGCGGCGAGTTCCTCGTCACCGCCGGGGTCGTCCTGCTGCTCCTCGTCGTCCACCAGTTGTGGTGGACCAACCGCGAGGCCCGCCGCGGCGCCGAGCATCAAGTGCAGGCCCTGGAACGGCAATGGGCGACATCGGCGCCGACAGTGACAGCGACATCGACACCGGGCGCCAGCGGTAGCCCGTCCGCCAACACGCATACGACCGACGGCAGTTCACCGCGCCGGACCACCACCGGGGCCGACGGCACCGGCCCCCGCCCCTCCCAGGCCTACGCCATCCTCACCATCCCCCGCCTCCACCTCCGCGTCCCGATCGCGGAGGGCGTCAGCAAGAAGAACGTGCTCAACAAGGGGTACGTCGGCCACTACCCCGGCACCCAACAGCCGGGCCAGGCAGGGAACTTCGCGCTCGCCGGGCATCGCAACACCCACGGCGAACCGTTCAGGTATCTCCCGCGACTGCGGCTCAAGGACACCGTCCTGGTCGAGACGAGCGCGGCCACCTACACGTACACCGTCGACAAGATCCTGCCGCAGACCTCCGCCGCCGACTCCGGCGTCATCCGGCCCATCCCGCGCTCGATCGTCAAGCCCGCCTACGGCTACAGCAGCCCCGGCTACTACGTCACCCTCACCACCTGCACCCCGGAGTTCACCTCCAAGTACCGCATGGTGGTGTGGGGCACGCTCACCTCCACGCGACCCCGGTGAGACAGGTGGTTCACGCCCGCTCCCGCAGCACCACCACACTCCCCGCCGCCAGCACCGCGAGCCCCGCCGACACCGCCATCGCGATGTCCGCGCCGTGCGCGAGGCCGCCGCTCGTCGAGGTGGCGATCGCGATGGTCAGCGCGACTCCGGCGCAGGAGCCGATGTAGCGGAAGGTCTGCTGTGCGCCTGAGCCCATCGCGGCCCGGGCCGCCGGTACGGACTCCACCGACAGCAGGGGCAGCGCGGCGTTCAGCAGGCCGCTGCCCACACCGGCGATCACCAGGCCCGGCAGCAGCCGTACCCAGGAGCCGGAGTCCAGCGCGCCGAGCATCGTCAGGACGCCGGCCGCGTGCAGCAGGAAACCCAGGGCGAGTTGGTGCCGGGAGGAGACGCGGCCCGCGAGGCGGCGGGCCTGGAGGGCGACCGCGAAGGACAGCCCGGACCAGAGGAGGAACAGCCACGCCGTGTCCATCGCCGACAGGCCCAGCGTCTGCTGCAACAGTGCCGGCAGGAAGCTGAACAGGCCGATCACCGCGAAGCCCGTGAACAGGCCGCCCGCCGAGGAGGCCAGGAAGGGGCGGTGGCGCAGCAGACCCAGGTCGATCATCGGGGTCGCACCCCGGCGCTCCACCAGCGCGAAGACGCCGACGAGCAGCACGGCCGCCAGCAACAGCAGGCCCACCGGTGCGCGCAGCCAGCCGTCGCGGCCCAGGGTCAGGGCGGCCACGAGGGCGACCAGGGCGAGCCCGAAGGTGACCGCTCCGGCCAGGTCGGGGCGTCCGCCCCGTGGCGCGCGGGACTCGGTCAGCGTACGGACGCCGAGGGCGGCCACGACGAGCGTGGCGGCGCCCAGCACGCCGTAGGCCACCCGCCAGTCGGGCATCGCGCCCGTCACCAGCGGGCCGAGCGCTATGCCGCCGCTGACGAACGCGCCCCACACCCCGGTCGCGTGCAGGCGTCCGCGCGGGGTCGGGAAGGCGTGCACGATCAGGCCCAGGCCGCTGGCCAGGAGCGCCGCGCTGGAGGCACCCTGCGCGATCCGGGTCAGGGTGAACAGCAAGGTCGAGGAGGTGAGCGCGGAGAGCGCGGTGGTGATGCCGAGCGCGAAGGTGCCGGCGAGGAAGATCCGGCGGCGGCCGTAGTCGTCGGCGAGGCTGCCGGCGACCAGGAGCAGCGCGGCCAGGCCCAGCGGGGTTCCGTTCAGCAGCCAGGCCTGGGCGGAGAGCGGGGTGTGCAGGGCGGCGGCGATGTCCGGGAGGGTGACCATCGGCGCGGTGTACGTCATCAGCGCCACGGCGGTGGCGGCGCTGGTCAGGGCGAGGGTGGCGCGGGGGCGCGGCGCCTCCGGCTCGGCGGTCCGGGGTGTCGCGGAAGCCTCAGTGAGGGTTCGCTCATTGAACCTAGTCATGTGGAGTACCGTAGCACTGTAGGTTCATTCATTGAACTTAGATGTCGAAAACTGGCTAAGGTGGAGGGCATGGCACTGGGCAAGGACTACGTGACACAGGAGTGCTCGATCGCCCGGGCACTGGAGGTGGTCGGCGAGCGCTGGACACTGCTCGTCATCCGCGACGCCCTCTACGGCGTACGGCGCTACAACGACTTCCTCGTGCACCTGGGCATCCCGCGCGCGGTCCTCGCCGCCCGCCTCCAGGCGCTCACCGCCGAGGGAATCCTCGAAAAGCGCCGGTACCAGGAGTCCCCGCCGCGCGACGAGTACGTGCCGACGGACCGCGCGATCGCCCTGTGGCCGACGCTGCGCTCACTCGGCCGCTGGGGCCGCGAGCAGTTCGACGAACCCCAGCTCCGCTACTTCCGGCACGCGGACTGCGGCACCGAACTCGGCCCGTACGGCGAGTGCCCCGCCTGCGGGCTCGTCGTCCCCGCCGGGGACGTCCTCATGGAGCCGGGCCCCGGACTCAACCAGGACCCCGCGGATCATGTCAGCCGGGTCTTCCTCAAGCCGAGGCGACTGCTCCAGCCGATCGAGACCGACCCGGCATAGCCGATCAGGTATAACGGGGGGTACGAGAACGGCAGTTGATCGAGGGGGAGTGGGCAGCCGATGATCCGTGGTCGCGCCGCCGCGCTGCTTCTCCTGCTGCTTCTCCCGCTCGTGCTGGCGGACACCGGCAGCCTCCCGGCCACCGTCGCGCTCGCCGCGACCGGCACCGCCCTCGCCCTCTCCGCCCTCCTCACCTCGCGCTGCGCGCCCGCCGTACCGCCCACCCGGGTCCGTACGGCCATCCGCGACCGCGCCCGCCGCACGGCCTTCCTGCCGCAGCGCGACCCCGACGCCTCGGGCCGGCCACGCCCCCGAGCCCCCGGACGCACCCTCCGGACGACCACCGCGTAACGCGTTCCCGCGCGGGTCGTCACATCGCCATGCCCCATTCCGGCACGACGAGACCCACGGAGGGCTCACCCATGTCCGTTCTCACCCACGTCGTCGGCCAACTCGCCGACCTGCTCCACCCGTTGTTCGGCCCGTCCGCGGTCGCCGCGGCGATCGTCCTGTTCACCGCTCTGGTACGACTCCTCGTCCATCCCCTGTCACGGGCCGCGGCGCGCGGACAGCGGGAGCGGGCGCAACTCCGGCCGCAGGTCGTCGAGTTGCAGAAGCGGTACGCGAGGCAGCCCGAAAAACTGCGGGCGGCCGTACTGGAGTTGCACGCCGACGCGAAGGTGTCACCGCTGTCCGGACTGCTGCCCAGCCTGCTCCAACTCCCGGCGTTCTTCCTGCTCTACCGCCTGTTCTCCGGTGGCGGTGACGGCCTGCTCTCCCACCGACTGCTCGCCGCGCCCCTCGGCGGACGGTGGGCCGACGCGCTCGCCGGGGACGGGGTGTTCGGGCCGGCCGGGCTCGTCTACGTCGGGCTGTTCCTCGTCGTCGCCGCGGTCGCGACCTTCACCTGCGTCCGTGCCCGGCGGACGGTCGTCGACGGTGGCGCGGTCGCCCGGGTGCTGCCTTTCGCGTCCTTCCTCACCCTCGTCACCGTGTCGGTGGTGCCGCTCGCCGTCGCCCTCTACGTGGTGACCAGCACGGCCTGGAGCGCGGTCGAGCGGGCCCTGCTGTACAGCTGAGCGGCACGATGACGGTCCAGTCCGTGAACCGGGTATTGCGGACTGGACCGTGAGCTTGGAGGATCGACCAGTCCTCCGATGGCTGCACCCGTCGGTCGACGGCCCGCACGATCGATGGAGATGGTGGAACATGAAGCTGCTGCGAGTCGGTACGGCGGGGGCGGAGCGGCCCGCGCTGCTCGACGCCGAGGGGACCCTGCGGGACCTGTCCGGCCTCGTCCCCGACATCGACGGACCGCTGCTGGCCGACACCGCCGCGCTCGGCCGGATCCGGGCCGCCGCCGACGCCGGGGAACTGCCCGCGCTGGACGCCGACGGGCTGCGGGTCGGGCCGCCGCTGGCCGGGATCGGCAAGGTCGTGTGCATCGGGCTGAACTACCACGACCACGCCCGCGAGACCGGCGCCGAGCCGCCCGCCGAGCCGGTCGTCTTCTTCAAGGCGGCGGACACGGTCGTCGGGCCGTACGACACCGTGCTCGTCCCCCGCCGGTCGGTAAAGACCGACTGGGAGGTCGAACTGGCGGTAGTCATCGGACGTACGGCCCGCTATCTGTCCTCGCACGAGGAGGCGCTCGCGCATGTCGCCGGGTACGCGGTGGCGCACGACGTGTCCGAGCGGGAGTTCCAGATCGAGCGGGGCGGGACCTGGGACAAGGGGAAGAACTGCGAGACGTTCAACCCGCTGGGGCCGTGGCTGGTGACGTCCGACGAGGTGCCGGACCCGCAGGCCCTCTCGCTGAAGCTCTGGGTCAACGGCGAGCTGAAGCAGGACGGCACCACCGCCGAGCAGATCTTCCCGGTCGCCGAAGTGGTGCGCTACGTCAGCCAGTTCATGACCCTGTACCCCGGGGATGTCATCAATACGGGGACGCCGGCGGGGGTCGCGCTGGGGCAGCCCGAGCCGAAGCCGTTCCTGCGGGCCGGGGATGTGGTGGAGCTGGAGATCTCCGGGTTGGGGCGTCAGCGGCAGGAGTTGAAGGACGCGTGAGTCCGACTGGCTGAGCGGCGCGGCCAGTCGGCGCAGACGGAGGGAGCCGCAGGTCAGTTCCGGGCGCCGGTCACTTCTTCTGGTCGTCGTCCAGGAACTGCTCCAGCGCCGCCACGACGAACCGGTGGTCCTGCAGCTGCGGCAGTCCGCTGACCGTCACCGTGCCGATCACGCCGACGCCCTCGACCGTGATCGGGAACGAGCCGCCGTGTGCCGCGTACTCGTCGGGGTCAAGGCGGGAGGACTCCTCGAAGGTGCTGCCCTTGGCTCGGAAGCGGGTGCCGACCAGGTAGGAGGCCGCGCCGAAGCGCTCGACGACCCTGCGCTTGCGGTCGATCCACGCGTCGTTGTCGGGGGACGAGCCCGGCAGTGCCGCGTGGAAGAGCTGCTGACCGGCGCGGCGGATGTCGATGGCGACCGGGGCCTGGCTCTCGCGGGCGAGTTCCACGAGGAGCGAACCCAGGGCCCAGGCGTCGTCGTAGGTGAACTGCCGGAACACCAGGCGGCGTTCCTGCGCTTCGAGTTCCTCGACGGTCGGGGTCAGCTCCGGGGCGATCCGCTGGGTGATCGCGGGCTTGTGCTGGGTCACAGGGTCACCGTCACTCCGTCGCGAGCCGAGCGGCGCGCGGCTTCCAGTACGTCGAGGGCGGCGGCCGCCTCCAGGGCGGTCACCGGGTTGGGGGCGCCGTCACGGAGGGCGGCGGCGACGGCCGCGTAGTAGGCGGGGTAGTCGCCGGGGAGGGTCGGCTCGGGGCGGCCACCGCCGGTGAGGGGGGACTCGCCGGCGCCGACCCGGCCGTAGAGGGACTCGGGTTCCTCACCCCAGCCGGGCCCGGGGCGCCTGCCGTCCCGCAGATCCGCCTCCTGGGGGTCGAGGCCGTACTTCACATAGCCCGCCTTGGAGCCCAACACCCGGAAGCGGGGGCCGAGTTGGGCGGTGGTCGCGGAGACGTACAGGTGCGAGCGGACGCCGTTGGTGTGGGTGATCGCGATGAACGTGTCGTCGTCCGTCTGCGCGCCCGCGCGGCGGATGTCCGACTCGGCGTACACCGAGGCGGCCGGGCCGAAGAGGGCCAGCGCCTGGTCCACGACATGGCTGCCGAGGTCGTAGAGCAGACCGCCGATCTCCGCCGGGTCGCCGGACTCGCGCCAGCCGCCCTTGGGCTGCGGGCGCCAGCGCTCGAACCGGGACTCGAAGCGCCATACGTCGCCCAGCTCGCCCTCGGCGAGGAGCCCCCGCAGGGTCAGGAAGTCGTTGTCCCAGCGGCGGTTCTGGAAGACGGAGAGGAGGAGGGAGTGCTCCTCGGCGAGCGCGGCGAGCGCGCGGGCCTCGGCCGCGGTGCCGGCGATCGGCTTGTCCACGACGACCGGCAGTCCGGCCTTCAGGGCGGTGGTGGCGAGGGTGACGTGCGTCTTGTTCGGGGACGCGACGACGATCAGGTCCAGGTCATCGGCGCGGTCGAACAGCTCGTCCGGGCTCGCGGCGAGGCGGACGTCCGGGAACTCCGCGCGGGCCTGTTCCTGCCGCTCCGGGTTCGAGGTGACGACCGTGTCGAGCGCGAGGCCCTCGGTGGCGGCGATCAGCGGGGCGTGGAAGACGGAGCCCGCGAGGCCGTAGCCGACGAGGCCGACGCGGAGGGGTGTGCGAGTCGTGCGTCCAGTCATGCCGTCCACTTTGGCAACGCTGTTGCCAAAGTGCAAGTGGCGGGGACAATGGGGGTGTGAACAGGGAGCGGGGCGGGAGAGTCGGAGTGGGCGTGACGGGCACAGTCGGGGCGAATCTGCTCGCCGTCCGCAGTCACAACGCCGCGCTGGTCCTCGACCTGCTGCGCAGGGCCGGCGCGGACGGGATCAGCCGGCTCGAACTCGCCGAGCGCACCGGCCTCACCCCCCAGGCCGTCAGCAAGATCACGGCCCGGCTGCGCGAGTCCGGCCTCGCCACGGAAGCGGGCCAGCGCGCCTCCACCGGCGGCAAGCCGCGCACGGTACTGCGCCTGGTACCGGAGGCCGGCCACGCGGTCGGCGTGCACCTGGACCGGGACGAGCTGCGGGTGGTGCTCGTGGATCTCACCGGGGCGGTGGTGGGGGAGCGGGGCGCGTCGCTGGATCTGGGGGCGGGGGGTGGGGTGGTCGTGGAGGCGGTGGCTCGTGAGGTGGAGGGCATCGTGCCGGAGGTCGCCGGTGCGGCGGGCGCGCGTCCCGGGTCCGCCACTCTCCCCGCCCCCGGCCACCTCCTCGGCGTGGGCGTGGCCCTCCCCGGTCCCCTCGATCACGCGCACGGCGTGCTGCACCGTGTCACCGGCTTCCCCGAATGGGACGGGTTTCCGTTGCGGGACGCGCTCGTGGGGCGGCTCGGGATGCCGGTCGTGGTCGACAAGGACACCAATGCGGCCGCGCTGGGGCTGGCCGTGGGTGGGGAGGGCGGGTCGTTCGCCTATCTGCATCTCGGGACGGGGCTCGGGGCAGGGCTGGTGATCGGCGGGGGCGTGCACCGGGGCGCGCGGACCGGGGCCGGTGAGTTCGGGCACCAGGTGATCCAGCTCGACGGACCGCAATGCGACTGCGGGAACCGGGGTTGCATCGAGGCTCTGTGCCTGGCCGCCGTGGCGCGAGGCGACCTGGCCGAGGCGGCACGGGTGCTCGGCACGGGCGCCGCGAACCTCGTGGGCCTCCTCGACATCGACCTCGTCCTGCTCGGCGGCCGCACTGTCACCGCCGACCCGGAACCCTTCGTGCACGGCGTCGACGCCGTCCTCATCGAACACGCCCACCGCGAGGGGGCGCGCGAGGCCGCCGTGCCGGTACGGGTTGCCTCGGGCGGGGGGCGGGTGGTTGCGGAGGGGGCTGCGCAGTTGCTGCTGGGGCCGCTGTTCGGACGGGCGGACGGGTAGGCGGCCGTACGCGACCCGTGGAACCAGGAGCCCCTCCGCCGAACAGGCGTCCCCTCGCCCCCGTTCGAGGCATTCGAGGCCCGCGCCCGGCACGGCACCCCCGATCCACAGCCCCTGCCCTGCACGCTCATGTGTTTATGCGACTGCCCCTGAGACTCCGCCCCCAGCCCCTGTCCCTCTGCCTCGCCGCAGCCGCCCCCCTGCTCCTCCTCCCCACGCTCACGACCCCGGCGCACGCGGCGGACCGCACCCCCGCCTGTGCCGCCCCCGGCGCCCGCGCCTTCCCCCTCACCACCCGCATCCACGACGGCCCCGACAGCTACGGCGCCGGTGGTGGCTACGGCACCTGGTATATCGACCTCACCAACACCACCACCCGCCGCTGCACCGAGATCCACCCGGTCGTCGTCCTCGTCGACGAGCGGCACGCGCTGAAACCGGCCGAGCCCAGACTCGACTTCTACGACGGCACCCACCCGCGCCCGCACCCCGTGCACTTCGCCAGGACCGACGAGGCCGAACTCGTCGGCGCCTTCGACGACGGCTTCCCGGGCTTCACCGTCGACCCGGGCAAGACCCTCACGGTGAAGGTGCGCCTCGCGCTCGCCTCCGACGCCGTGGCGAACGAGATCACCGCCAACGCGGCCGTCGTACAACGCCATGCCGACGACGGCGACTGGGTCGGCCAGTCGAACGACTACCGGTTCGATGTGGAAGCCGATCCGGCCGCGCCGTCCGATGCCGCCACCACTCCCACCGCCTCCGCGGCCACCCCCGCCCCCTCCACCACCCCCGCCGAAGACCTCTCCTTCGCCGACGAACTCGCCCGCACCGGAATCGGCACCGGACATCTCGTCCTCGCCGCCATCTCCGCACTCCTCGTCACCGCCGGCGCCCTGCTGCTGACCCGGAGGCGCCGATAACGCGGGCTCGCCGCTTCTGCGACGATCTCCGCGTGGACTGTCCGAACGACCAGGCCCCCGGCGCGCACGACGCCGACGCGCTGCGGTCGGCCGGGGCGGCCCAAGTCCTCGACGAGTTGGGGCAGTTGACCACCCTGGACCGCAGGTGTCAGACCAGGTCGACGATGTCCGCGATGGAGTCCACGACCTTCGTGGGGCGGTAGGGGTAGCGGTCGAGGTCGTCCTTGGTCGTCAGCCCGGTCAGCACGAGGAAGGTCTCCATCCCGGCCTCAAGACCGGCCAGGACATCCGTGTCCATGCGGTCGCCGATCATGGCGCTGGTTTCCGAGTGCGCGCCGATGGTGTTCAGCGCGCTGCGCATCATCAGGGGGTTCGGCTTGCCGACGAAGTACGGCTCCTTGCCGGTGGCCTTGGTGATCAGCGCGGCGACCGAGCCGGTCGCGGGCAGGGCGCCCTCGGGGGAGGGGCCGGTGTTGTCGGGGTTGGTGGCGATGAACCGGGCCCCGTTGTTGATCAGCCGGATCGCCTTCGTCAGGGCCTCGAACGAGTAGGTGCGGGTCTCGCCCAGGATCACGAAGTCGGGGTCCACGTCGGTCAGCACGTATCCGGCGTCGTGCAGCGCCGTCGTCAGTCCGGCCTCGCCGATCACATAGGCGGTGCCGCCGGGGTGCTGGTTGTCCAGGAAGGCGGCGGTGGCCAGGGCCGAGGTCCAGATGTTCTCCACCGGCACTTCGAGACCGATGCGGTTCAGCCGGGCGTGCAGGTCGCGCGCGGTGTAGATCGAGTTGTTGGTGAGGACCAGGAACGGACGTCCGGTCTCCCGCAGCTTCTTGATGAACGCGTCCGCGCCGGGCACGGGGATGCCCTCGTGCATCAGCACCCCGTCCATGTCGGTGAGCCACGATTCGATGGGCTTGCGCTCTGTCATGGGCGGGCACTCCTGCTGCGGTACGCGGGCATGTGTGGTGGCCATGCTATGCACTCCCGGTACCACCTCCCCCGTTCGGCCCAATCGGGCGCCGCCAGGGATGCGCGGGCGGGTGCCGAGGAGGAGTCTCCAGATATCTGGAGGTTCACGATGGGTTCACTGAAAATCACTCTCTGTGCAGGCGTGGCGGTCCTCGCGGCGCTCACCCCGACGGCGTACGCGGCGTACGCGGCGGACGGAGGCGCTGTCACGGTGACCCCCGCCTCCCCGGCCCCCGGCGCCGAGGTCGCCCTCAAGATCAGCGGCTGTGCGGGTACGACGGGCTCGGCTGCGTCGGCCGCGTTCGTCGCCGACGCCAAACTGGTCGGCACGGCCGGCACCCTCGCCGGTGAGACCCGGGTGCGCGGCTCGCTGGAGCCGGGCAGCTACGACGTGAAGATCACCTGCGGGAGCGTCACGGTGAAGGGCGCGATCACGGTCGTAGGAGACGCGTCCCAGTCGCCGTCGGCGCCCCCCTCGGCCCCCGTCACCCCCGCCTCCCCGGTCGCTCCCGTGCACGCGGGCGGCGGCGGTACGGCACACCTGTCCTCCGCCGCGGACGCCGTGGACGTCCGTGCGGCCGGCCCCGGTACAGGGCAGGCGGTGGTCGGGCTGCTGCTGGCCGGTGTCGCCGCGGCGACCGTCATCGTGCTGCGCGGCGCCCGCCGGAGCCGCAGGACGGACTGACGACCCATGTTCGATCACGACAGGCCCTCCGAGCACGAGCGTTCCTCCGGTACGGGTCGTCTGCTGACCGGTGTGGCCTGGGCCGTGCTGCTGCTCGGCCTGTGGCTGTGGGGGCAGGACCTGACCGACATACGGCAGGGCATATCCGGGCCGACGACCGGTGACGTGGCGGCGGTCGGACGGCCCCCCGAGGCCGAACTGCCGCCTGCCGCACGGCCATTGGGGGACGCGCTGCCCCAGCGCATCGACATTCCCCAACTGGCCGTGCAGGCACCGGTGGTGGCCCGCCCGCTGGACGCGCAGGGCGCGATCGACCCACCGCCCTTCGACCAGCCGGGCGTGGTCGGCTGGTACGGCGGCGGGGTGCGGCCCGGGGCCGCCGGGACCGCGCTGCTGGTCGGGCATGTCGACACCGAGACCCGGCCCGCCGTCTTCTACAAGCTCAGCACGCTGAGCCCGGGCCGCGTCATCCGCGTCATCCGTGACGACGGCAAGGTCGCCGAGTTCACCGTCGACGACGTACGCGTCCTGAGCCGCGACCACTTCGACGCCCAACAGGCCTACGGCACCCGGAAGTCGGGCCGCGCCGAACTGCGCCTGATCACCTGCGGCGGCACCTTCGACCGCGCCGACCGCAGCTACACGGCGAACGTGATCGTCTCCGCCTACCTCACCGGAACCGGCCTCTGACTCCGACACCACCTTGCCCGGCCGACGACCCGCTCCCCCCGAGGTCGCCGACCGGGCTGGTCCTCGACCGCGCGCGCACGGGCTGCGGGAGTAACCCGGCGGACGGCGCGGGAGGCTTGGAAAACACCGTGCTGGAGGGTGTGGAACGACCCGGGGCCGGGATCGTTCGAGACGACTGTAGAACGAATGAGCGCCCGGGCCTAGAGGGCGAATGACGCCATGTCCCGGTGTGGTGGCTCCCTGTCATATGCACAGGTGGTTCACGGTTCTACGGGCCCGTCAACTCGGTGTCGTCCAGGCTCCGTTCGATCACCGCCCGCGCCACCCGGTCCAGCGGCAGCCGGTTGCGCCGCGCATATCCACGCAGCACCACGAACGCCTCGTCGGTACCGGTTCCCCAGCGCTCGGCGAGCATCCCCTTCGCCTGCTCGATCCGCACCCGGCTCGACAACGCCTCCTGCAACTGCCCCGCCAGCGAACGGTGTTGGGCATACGCCCGGTGGTTCTGCAGCCCCAGTCCGACCGCGTCGGCCAGCGCCTGCGCCACCATCAGCTCCGAACCGCCCCCGTCCGGACCGCCGTTGGGCAGGGCCGGCACGAACACGTTGAGCGCGCCGAGCAGGGTCTCGCGTCGGCGCACCGGCACCGCGAAGGTCGACACGATGCCGTGCCGCAGCGCCCGCTCGGTGAACTCGGGCCAGCGGGCGGCCGCGTGGGCCACGTCGATCGACACCGGCGGGACGGCGCGACCGGAGCCGTAACTCTCCAGACAGGGGCCGCCGCCCTGCTGGGCCGCCAGCAGATCGAGCGCCATCTCCTCCCGGCGGCTGCTCCCGGCCAGCGACACCGCCTCGCCGCCGTCGATCAGCATGACCCCGGCCGCCCGCGCCGCCAGCAGCTCCACGCAGTGGTCGGACAGCCGTCGTAGATAGTCCGCGGTGTCGAAGGTCTCGGTGAGGGTGTCGGCGGCCTCCACCAGCGCCGCGGCGAGTCGGCCCTCTCGGCCCGTGTGGTGCATGACGGCCACCTTCCCCTGCCCTTGGGACCGAGCGCCTACCCGGAGCGGCGGAGGTGTAACAGCCCGCCGACAACACCCCGGGCGTTCTCGTGGGCGGCACGCCACCTATGTCACGATTGAGCCTTGGATCGGTACAGCCAAGGGGGAGTTGGATGTACGGCAGCCAGGGGGCCCCGGTTCCCATCGGCACACGGACGTCGGCGCTGGTCCTGGGGGCCGCGCTGCTGCTCGCGGGGTGTTCCTCCTCGGGGGGCGGGGACAAGGAACCGGACGCGGGCGCGAGGATCAGCCAGCAGCCCACGGGGGCCGACCCGATCTGGGTCAACCCGGACACCAACGCGGCCCGGCAGGTCGCCGCCTACGCCAAGGCCGGCAAGACCGCCGACGCGGCACAGATCAGGAAGATCGCCGAGCAGCCGACCGGCGAGTGGATCGGCCCGGAGAACCCGAAGGCCGAGGCCCAGGGCTTCACCGAGGCCGCCGACAAGGCAGGCCGCACCGCGCTCCTGGTCCTCTACGACATCCCGCACCGCGACTGCGGCCAGTACTCCCAGGGCGGCGCGGGCGACGGCGACTCCTACCGCGCCTGGGTCGACGCCGTCGCCCAGGGCATCGACGACCGCTCCGCCACGGTGATCCTCGAACCGGACGCCCTGCTCCACCTGGTGGACGGCTGCACCCCGGCCGAGTACCAGGACGAGCGCTACGACCTCCTGAACTACGCCATCGGCAAGCTCAAGTCCCTGAAGAACACGAAGGTCTACCTGGATGCCGGTAACGCAGGCTGGGGCCACCCCGACGAGATCTACCAGCCCCTCCAGCGAGCGGGCATCGCCAAGGCCGACGGCTTCGCGGTGAACGTCTCCAACTTCTACTCCACCCAGGACTCCATCGAGTACGGCAAACAGCTCTCCGCGAAGGTCGACGACAAGCACTTCGTCATCGACACCAGCCGCAACGGCAAAGGCCCGTATACGGCCGGCGACGCCGACGAGAACTGGTGCAACCCCCCGGGCAGGTCCCTGGGCGAGACCCCGACGACGAAGACCGCCGACCCCCTGGTGGACGCCTACCTGTGGGTCAAGCGCCCGGGGGAGTCGGACGGCACGTGCAAGGGCGGCCCCAAGGCGGGCCAGTGGTGGGCGAGTTACGCACTCGCCCTGGCCAAGTCCAGCCAGTGATCAGGGGACTTCGACCCACACCGCCTTGCTCGGTGTCCCCTGGTCGTCGTCCACGAACAGCATGTACCACCCCGCCTGCACCAGGTTCCGGTCCTTCGGCACCGTCACCGTGACCTTGTTGCCCGAGGTCTTGAAGTCCAGCGCGATCGACCGCTGATCCACATCGGTGACATGCGTGGACGCGCTGGGCCGGATCAACCGCACCTTCTTGATGGACGACGCGTGCTGCGAGGTGAACGTCCCCGAGGCCCCGAGCGCGATGCTCTTCGGTCCCCCGGACAGATCGGGCCGTGAATCGCGGTACAGATAGGGCGGGGTGTAGATCTCGATGCGCTGCTCGAACACCCCCGGCTTCGTGTTCGCCTTGTCCGCGTACAACGGATTGGACCCGAAGAACATCACCCGCCCGTCCGGCAGCAGGATCGACCCGGAGTGGTAGTTCCGCCCCACCAGCGGATCGGCGACCTCCTCGAAGGTGTTCGTGTCGGGGTGGTAGAGCCGCGCCTGGAGAATGTCGGAGTCGCCGCGCCCCCGATAGTCCTCGGACCCGCCCGACACCAGCACCGTGTCGTCGGGCAGGACCGACGTCTGCGGATACCGGGTCCCCTTCTCCAGCGAAGGCCCGTCCACGAAGCGGGGGTCGGCGTCCTTCAGATCGACCAGCCGCGTCTTGTTCGTGGACAACTTCGACTCCCCGACCCCGCCGCCCCCGATCACCATGTACTTCTCGTCCTGCGCCGGAGGCAGCAGCACGGTCGCCGAGGTCTCCAGCATCTTCGGGTCGCTGAGCCCGGGCACCTTGGTGAACTGGTTGGTGTCGACATCCCAAATGCCGGGATCCCGGCCCACGTTGTCCGGTCCGTATCCGGCGTTCGACCCCGAGTAGAAGAGCTTGCCGTTCTCCGTCAGGAACAGCGCCGGATACGTCGGGAACTGCCGCTTCGTCTTCGTGTACGTCCACTTCTTGGTGGCCGGATCGAAGATCTCGTTCTTGCCCGGCACCAACTGCCCGATGTCGTCGAGCCCGGAGACGCTGAGGACCTTCCCGTCGCTCAGCGTGGTGAGCGTCGGATACCAGCGGGCCTCGTTCATCGGATCGACCTTGATGTACTTCTCGGCGACCGGATCGAACTCGTAGGCGTTCTTGATCCCCTCGAAGTCCCGTTTGTCGAGGCCGAACTTGTTGCCGATGCCGTACGTGTTGCGCTCGTCGGCGCCGGTCAGCCCCTGGACGCGGTAGTTGTCCTGGGCGCCGGTCTCGTATGTGACGCCCTCCTTGGGCGCCTCCACGACGACCCGGGCGTAACCGGGGTTGTTCCGCAGGAACTTGCCGGTCTTCTTGTCGAACACCTTGGTCGCGCGCGGGATGAGGACCGAGTCCGTGGACACGAACGACTTGCCGTTCGTCTTGCCGGTGAACCTCGTGCCCTGGGGCAGGGTCATCGGTTTGTCGGGGTTCTCGTTGTAGAGGATCATGACGCCGCCCGCCTTCTTGACGTCGCCCTTGAGCTTCTCGTACTTCTTGGTGCCGCCCGCGATCAGCAGATTGCCGTTGGCGAGCTGGGTGTGGCCCGTGCAGAACAGGTCGGCCGGGGTGGGCACCTTCTTGATGGTGCCCTTGACCGGGTCCCAGATCCGGGTGTCGAACTTCTTGGCATCGAAGTTGTCCTGGTCGTTGCCCGAGCCGGCGATGAGCAGCACCTTGCCGGTGCGCAGCAGCGCCGCGTGAATGGTGTCCTGCCGGTACTCCTTGGGGAACTGGATGATGTCCCAGTGCCCGTTGTCGGCTTTGTACTCGGGCTTGTTGATGACGTACTGGTGGTATCTCTCGGTGCCGAATCTGTACAGCCAGGGTCCGTTCATCCCGGCCAGGGCGAGTACGACCACCGTGCTGATCGCGAGTCGACGGGCACGGCGCCGGCCGGCTTCCTTCATTCCTTACGACCCCCCACTCCACCGAGCCCACCGAGCGCGATCTGCATGGTCTGCTCGTCGCCGCCGCTGTCCGACGCCGTGGCCGTGGCGGCGGGCACCCAACTGGGCCGCTGCTGCGGGACATGCGGGGCATACGGGACGGCGTCCTGGGGCTCGGCCGGCAGGACGGAAGGTGCCTTCTTCTCCTGGCGCAGCATGTACCGCCAGGCGAGGATCGGCGAGGCGGTGATCAGCAGGGCGAACGTGGCCCAGGTGATCATCGCCGGGTGGGAGTGCCCGTTCTCGAACCCGGCCACCAGCGAGCCGCCGAAGACCAGGATGAAGAACCAGTGCACCCGGAACGTCCCGAACAACGTGTCGGGGCTGGCCGAGTCGCCCTTGGGCGTGACCACGAACCTGCTCCTGCGGCGCAGTAGGGCGTCGAACAGCGAGCGGGCGTAGATCGGCGCCGAGAGCGCCGACATCACCATGCCGGCGACCCCGCCCGACCCCTCGGGCTCGTGCGGGGAGACGTTGTGCCGCCGGTTCCAGACGTAGAGGCCGATCTGGAGCGCGGAGGCGTTGCCGTAGAGCATCAGCCACACCGTCGGGTCGATGTTCACGCCCGATGCGCCCAGGCCCAGGAACAGGGCGCAACTCAGCGCGGCCAGGATCCAGTTGAGGGCGGACATCGGGTAGAAGATGATCATCATGGTGTAGTTGAAGAGCTTCCCCGGAGGCATCGAGAAGAAGCCCTTCCAGTACTGCTTGAGGATCGTCTCGTACGTCCCGCGGGACCACCGGAGCTGCTGGGTGAAGAAGTCCGTCCAGGCGCTGGGCCCTTCGCCGACCGCGAGCACGTCCGGTGTGTAGACCGACTTCCACCTCTTCCCGGTGGCGGGGTTCTTGGCCCGGTGCATCTCGAAGCCGGTGGCCATGTCCTCGGTGATCGAGTCGTACAGGCCGCCGATCTGCTGAAGTGCCTTGATCCGTACGGCGTTTGACGTGCCGACGAACATCGGTGAGCCGTAGCGGTTGCCGGCCCGCTGGATCAGGGCGTGGAAGAGGAACTGCTGCGACTCGGCGGCCTTGGTGACCGGGGTGTCGTAATTGCCGTACACCTGCGGGCCGATGACGAAGCCGACGTCCGGGTCGCGGAAGAAGCCGAGCATCCGCTCCAGGTAGTTGGGCAGCGGCACGTGGTCGGTGTCGACGGAGGCGAAGTAGTCGTACTCGGACCCGTGGGCCTCCAGCCAGGCGTTGTAATTGCCGTGCTTGGTCTTCGCGCGGTGCGGCCCCTTGGGCTGGTTCCAGCGCTCAACTCCCTTGCGGGTGAAGTGATGTACCCCGAGCCGCCCGCACACGGCCTTGACCTCGGGATCGTCGCCCTCGTCGAGCAGCCACACATGCAGCAGACCCCGGTGGCGCAGCCGCATGGCCGCCTCCAGGGTCTTGGTGACCATCTCCAGGGGTTCCTTGCCGGGCACGAACGTCGTGATGAACGCGACTCTCGTGCCGGTCTCGGGCACCACCGGGACCGGGTCGCGGGCGACCAGCGTGGCGTGCGCGTTCGACAGCACGTTCATGCAGCGGAAGAACTCGATCAGACCGATCGCGACCAGCATCACGATGTCCAGCGCGGGCAGGAAGTCGTAGGCGGGATAGTCGCGTTGGGTCCAGTGCGCGGGCCGCATCAGCCAGCCGAGCAGCACCAGGGAGAGCAGCGGCGCCGCGCCCAGCATGAGCGCGGCGCGGATCCGGTGGGTCTCCTGGGAGAGCAGCGAGCGGTACTGGACCTTGTACGGCTTGTCCGGGGCGGGCTGGGTGAGGGGTCCCGCCAGACGGCTGTAGTGCTCGTAGTCGTATCTCGGAAGTGTCTTCTTGATCCGGCGGAAGCTGCCGGTCGGGTGTCCTGGGACTCTGAGTTCGGTGGTTTGTGACGGGTCGAGGTTCTGCCGGGCGCCCGTCGGCGTCGACGTCATGAGTCATCCCCCCACACGCACAGGAGCGCGTGTCTGTTCGTCGCGGCCGCCCGTCAGGGTCCCCCTCGACTCTCGACGGGCGTGTCAGTGGTGGCCACAGTCACCACACAGTCCACTCACGGAGACATGGCACTGCGACCGTCCGGTTGCGGAATGCCCCCCTCGACATCCGTTCCTGGGCGGGGCCCCTCCTCCCCGCGAAACCGCGCAACCGGTTCCGTACCCCCTCAACTGCCGTGTATCGACAGCATCTTCAAAACCAGGGTTCTACGGTGTTCAGCTTGATCGCAAGAGACGAAACGCGGTGTTTACCGGTCATACGCGTTCATTGGGGCGCGTGTGGGGATCATGTGGAGCCGTTGTGGACAGTCTTGTGCGCACGTTGTCGAAGTGTTCTCTTATGGCGTTCTCGGCGCGTTTCGCATCTCCGGACCGGACCGCGTCGAGGATCGCCCGGTGCTGGCGGCAGGTGACCTCGGGGTCCTGCGGGCCGGCCGCGAGATCGGTGTGGACGCGGTGGAAGGCGTCCCAGAACGCCTCCAGGACCTCGCTCAGCAGCGCGTTGTCCAGCCCCCGGTAGAGGGTGGCGTGAAAGGCGCGGTCGGTGGCCGCGAGCCCGACCCCCTCGGCGGCCTCCCGCTCCATCCGGGCCACCAGCGCGTCCAGTTCGACGAGGTCCCGCTCGGGCAGCCGCCCCGCCAGCCGGGCGACGAGCCCCGACTCCACCGCCTCCCGCAGTTCGAGCAACTGCAGCAGGCTGTCCTCGCCCCGGTAGTGCCCGACGACGGTACGGAACGCGAGGCCCTCGACCATCGGCGCGAGCGACATCGGGCCGACATACGTCCCGAACCCGTGCCGGATCTCGACGATCCCCACCGCCTGCAAGGCCTTGAGCGCCTCCCGCACCGAGTTCCGGCTCGCGCCGAGGAACACCATCAGCTCGGGCTCGGTCGGCAGCGGGGCCCCGGAGGGCAGCCGACGGTCGAGGATGAGCTTCTTGATCCGCTCCTGCAGGTCACGGGCTGCCATGGCCAGAGGGTATCCGGCCAAACGGGGGGAGAGCTGTGTTCCGCCCGGACGGATGTTCCCCAGGTGTTCCGCCCATGCGAAAGGCCCTCCGCAGTGCGAGGGCCTCCGGCGGAGCGAGGGGACTTGGGCTCCGGCCTGCCTGGCAAGGGGCGCCACCTCTCGGCCAGGGGTACCGGAGTGTCGGGGCGCGGGGGTGTGGGTGGCGGAGCCCCCGCGGCGCGCGGCGAAGCCGTGCAAAAACGACGATGGCGAGGCCGGTTCGCGCTTTCCGCGAACATGCCTCGCCATCGTCATCGTGCGCCGCCAGGGACTCGAACCCCGGACCCGCTGATTAAGAGTCAGCTGCTCTAACCAACTGAGCTAGCGGCGCGCGCTGACCTGCACAACTCTACCGGACGGCCGGGGGTGCTCCGGACCACCCTCCCCGGCCGCCCAGGGGCCGTCGTACATCATTCGGACCGTCAACATGCGAGTCCGGAAGACAGTTGAGAAACTGACGGACGTGCACGAGTGCGGAAATTTCCACCTGGAGTGTGAGGGGCATCGCATGGAGACTCCGGTATTCGAGGAATTCGAGCCCGCGAGCGATTGCGATTGCCCCGGATGTGTTCACCGGCGGCACGCCGAGCGGTATTCACCGACCGGTCGCGCCACGGCCCAGCGGGTCCTCGTCGTGGCGACCGCCGCGACCGCCGCCCTCGCCGCCGGGCACGCCGTACCCGCCCTCGCCGCTCCCCACGCCCCGGCCCACCCCGGCGTTCCCGCAGGTGACACGGGTGACGAACCCGCCACCCCGCAGGGCTCCAAGGCCCCGCTGCACGGCCCGAGCGGGAAACCGGCGAAGCCGGCCGGTGCCGTCAGAGTGCCCACCACCACCCGCGCCGAGATCATCAACCGGGCCAAGACCTGGATCGCGGCGCAGGTTCCGTACAGCATGGACGAATACTGGTCCGACGGTTACCGGCAGGACTGCTCGGGGTTCGTCTCGATGGCCTGGGGGCTGCCGGGGAACGAATGGACCGGCAGCCTCGACCAGTACGGGGTGCGTATTTCCAAGGAGGAACTGCAGCCCGGCGACATTCTGCTGTTCCACAATCCGGAGAACCCCGAGAAGGGTTCGCACGTCGTCATTTTCGGCGGCTGGACCGACTACACGCACACCTACTACATCGCCCTGGAGGAGACCCCCTCGCACGCCCGCCGCCAGTCCACGCCGTACGCGTACTGGAGCCACTCCGCCAACTACGTCCCCTACCGCTCCAAGGGCCTGGCGGAGAGCGCGGGGGACAAGCCCGCGGTGCCCCCGGTGACCCCGGCCGGGACGGGCACGCCGAAGTCGGGGTATCCGGGAGCGACGTATTTCGGCCCCGGCGCCAACAACAAATACGTCACCCAGCTCGGCACGATGCTCGTCGCCCGGGGCGCGGGCACCTACTACACCTCGGGTCCGGGGCCGCGCTGGTCGGACGCGGACCGGCGGGCCACCCAGGCGTTCCAGCGGGCGCAGGGCTGGACCGGCGCGGACGCGGACGGCCTGCCCGGCCCGCAGACCTGGGAACTCCTCGTCACCGGCAGGGGCCGGAGCATCGGCGGCACGCCCGTGGGAGCGGCGGGCCCGCCCGCCCCCGCCTCGCACGGCGTCCCCGGCTACCCCGGCCGGGGCATGTTCCGCCCGGGAGCGAACAACAAGTACGTCACCCAGCTCGGAAAACAGCTCGTGAAGAAGGGATTCGGCACGTACTACACGACCGGTCCGGGACCCCGCTGGGGTGAGCCGGACCGGCGCAACGTCGAGGCCTTCCAGCGCGCCCAGGGCTGGCGGGGCGGCGCGGCGGACGGCTACCCAGGCCCGGAGACCTGGCGCCGGCTCTTCTCGTAACGAAGCCCAGCACGCTCGACCCCACCCGTTGTGACGCATCTGGCGCGGAGGCTGGAGGCAACCATGAGTACGACGACCACTTCACAGACGCCCGAGAACGAGGAACCCGCAGGACCGCCCGTTGGGCCGCCCGAGGGGCAGACCCGTCCCGCGCGGCTCATCCAGAACGAGGCGACCACCGAGATCCCGGTCCACCTGCTGTTCCGCGACGACCCCGACCCGGCGCCGGTGCCGCTCAGGCCCGCCGTCGTGGCCCGCCGCCAGGGCACCGGCGAGCAGCCCCGCTTCCGCCGCCCGGTACCGGCCAAGCCGCGCCCGGCGCCGGAGGTCGACCCCGAGCTGGTGGAGCGGCCCGCCCGGGTGCTGCCCGGCACGGCGGGTGTGCTCGCCGGTGCCTGCGGACTCGCCGGCTGCCTAGCCACCTCGTGGTGGGCGGGCGTCCTGCCTCCGCTCGCGGCCCATGCGCTACGGCTGCCGTTCTACGCCGGCGCCGGACTCGGTCCCGCGCAGTGGGCGGCCTACGCCGGGGCGGGCGCGCTCGGTCTGTTCGGCTTCGGCGGGCTGGCCCGGGGCCGTACCGGACGGGCCTGGGTGCTCGGTCTGTTCGGCCGCTACCGGGGGACGGTCCGGCGCACCGGCCTGATGTGGGTCAACCCGCTGTTGCTGCGCCGCCGCGTCGACGTACGGCTGCGGCACTGGCGCGGCGAGCCGATGGCGGCCGCCGACGCGAACGGGGTCGCGCTGCGGGTCGTGGTGCTCGTGGTGTGGCGGGTGCGGGACACCGCGCGGGCCACGCTCGGGGTCGAGGACCACGAGACGTATCTGCGCGAGTGCGTGGAGGCGGCGCTGGCCCGGGTGCCGGTGGAGCCGCCGGGCGGCGGCGCGAAGGGCGCGGCCGACCTGGCCGCCGACGCGCTGACCCGGCTGGTCGCGGCGGACTCGGCGCCGGTCGGCATCGAGGTGTTCTCGGTCCGGCCGCTGCGCGTCGAGTACGCCCCGGAGGTCGCCGCGGCGATGACCCGGCGCCGTATCGCCGCGCTGGACGCGCAGCAGCGGGCGACGATGCTCACCTCGGTCGTCGACTCGGTGGAGGACACCGTCACCCGGCTGACCGTGCGCGGTCTGGTGGAGCTGGACGACTACGAACGCAAGGCGCTGGTCAAGGACTTGACGGTGGCGTTCTGCTCGGGGCGGGGGGAAGCGAGCCCGTGACTGGTATGGACACAGTCAAGTAGTGGCAATAATCTGGGACTTGGTCTAGACCTGCACGGCTCACGGAACTTCCCCACACGTTCTCCAGGAGCGGCAGCATGCGCAAAAAGACCAAGTGGTACGCCGCCGTGCTCGGGCTCACCACGGCCGGGGCCATCGTGCTCTCGTCCGGGGCCGCCAGCAGCCACGGCTACACCGACCTCCCCATCAGCAGGCAGAAGCTCTGCGCCAACGGCACGGTGACGAACTGCGGTGACATCCAGTACGAGCCGCAGAGCGTCGAGGGCCCCAAGGGCTTCCCGGCCGCCGGGCCCGCCGACGGCCAGATCTGCAACGGCGGCGTCAGCCGCTTCAGCCAGCTCAGCGCGCCGAAGACACCGTCGGGCGGCGCCTGGCCGACGACAAAGGTGACGGGTGGTCAGTCGTACACCTTCCGCTGGCAGTTCACCGCCATGCACGCCACCACGGACTTCAAGTACTACGTCACCAAGCAGGGTTGGAACCAGAACCACAACCTGGCCCGCTCGGACCTCAACACCACGCCGTTCCTCACCGTCCCCTACAACGGCCAGCGCCCGCCGGCCACCCTCTCGCACAGCGGCACCCTTCCGTCCGGTCTCTCCGGCCACCATGTGATCGTCGCGGTGTGGACGATCGCGGACACGGCCAACGCGTTCTACGCCTGCTCGGACGTCACGTTCTGAGCTTCGCTTGAGACAGTCCGGCGTCCCCCGGGGGTAGGTTCCCCACACCAAGCGGTACGTGCCTGACCTCGGGGGACACCATGGAAGCGCTGTTCTACATCGCACCTCTGCTCATCATCGCCATCGTGTCGCTCGGCGCGGCCGCCGTGATCCGCCGTTCGCGACAGGTCAACAGCGCCTGGAGCAGCGGGCTCACGGCCCAGGCGCGCTGTCTGCGGACGTACACGACGACCAGCGGCGGCGGGGACACCATGGTGTCGACGACACTGCACCACGTCTACGAGTTCACGACGTATCAGGGCGGGACCGTCCGGTTCGAGGAGCGGAACGGACCGGGGACGATCCTGGAGGGTGACATCGTCACCGTGTACTACGCGGCGGACCACCCTGAGCGGGCCACCGCCCACGCTCCGGCCCGCGGAAAGCTCGCGGCGGGGGCGGGCTGTGCGCTGGCGTTCTTCGGCGTGATTGTCGTCTTCTGCCTCGGGTTCATGCTCGTGGCTCACGAGATGTTCAGGGTAGGAGGCGATCTGCCGTAAGGCTCCACATCTGACGGTACGTCAACTACCGTGCGCCCCCATGGAGTCCACCAGGCGCACGGTCGCGGAACTCGTACAGGCGCGGTGGGGTGACCACCGGCCGGGCCTGTGGTTCGGGCAACGGGTGCTGAGTCACCACGAGGTGGCGGCCGGTGCCGCGGCCAGGGCGGCGCTGCTGACGGACCTGCTGCCGCCCGGCGCCGCACCCCATGTCGGTGTGCTGCTCGACAACACCCCTGAATATCCCCTGTGGTTGAGCGCGGCGGCCCTCGCGGGTGCGGCCGTCGCCGGCATCAACCCCACCCGCCGCGGCCCCGAACTGGCCCGCGACATCCTGCACACCGAGTGCCGGTTACTGGTCACCGAGCAAACCCATCTCCCCCTCCTCGACGGCCTCCAACTCCCTGGCATACACCTCCTGGTGACGGACACTCAGCCCTACGCCGACCTGATCGCCCCGTACGCGGGCACGCGACCGGACGCCTTCTCCCGCGCCACCCCCGAAGACCGCATCCTGCTCTACTTCACCTCCGGCTCCACCGGCGCCCCGAAGGCCGCGATCTGCACCCAGGGCCGCCTGGCCGCCGCAGGCCGCTCACTGGTCGACAGCTTCAAAGTCCTCCCGGACGACGTGCACTACATCTGCATGCCGATGTTCCACGGCAACGCGGTGATCGCCGACTGGGCGCCTGCGCTGGCGGCCGGGGCCGGGGTGGCGCTGCGGCGGCGGTTCTCGGCATCGCGCTTCCTGCACGACGTACGGGCGTACCGGGCCACGTACTTCACCTACGTCGGCCGGGCCGTGCAGTACATCCTGGCCACCGAGGAGCGCGCCGACGACCGGGACAACCCGCTGCGGATGGGCTTCGGCACGGAGGCGGGGGCGGTGGACGCGGCGGCGTTCGAGCGGCGGTTCGGGGTGCGGCTGGTGGAGGGGTACGGGTCCTCGGAAGGCGGGGCGGCGGTGCAGTGGTCGCCGGGGACGCCGGCCGGGGCGGTCGGGCGGGCGGCGCCCGGTCTCGCCGTACTCGATCCCGAGACGCACACGGAGTGCCCGCCGGCCGCCTTCGACTCGGCCGGCCGACTGCTCAACGGGGAAGAGGCGATAGGGGAGTTGGTGAACCGGGGCGCCAATCCCTTCGAGGGCTACTGGCGCAATCCGGAGGCGGACGCGGAACGGCGCCGGGCGGGCTGGTACTGGACCGGTGACCTCTTCTACCGCGACACCGACGGCTACCTCTACTTCGCCGGCCGCACCGACGACCGCCTCCGCGTCGACAGCGAGAACCTGGCCGCCGCGATGATCGAGAACATCGTCGCCCGCTACGAGGGCGCCGACGCCGTGGCGGTCTACGCGGTCCCGGACCCGGTCACCGGCGACCAGGTCATGGCCACCATCGCCGGCACCTTCGACCCCCTCGCCTTCGCGGAGTTCCTGTTGGCCCAGCCGGACCTGGGGACGAAGATGGCACCCCGGTTCGTACGGGTGGTGGACCGGATGCCGGTCACGGCCACCAACAAGATCCACCGGGCGGGGCTGCGGCGGGAGGGGCTCGCGTGCGCCGACCCGGTGTGGTGGCGGCCGCCGGGGGAGGCGGCCTACCGACGGCTGACTCCCGAGGACGCCGAAGGGCCCTTCGTTTCCACGAGCCGGTGATCGATACTCTGTGCCGACAGCTTCGGGGAGGGCATGTACATGCGGCACAGCAGGGGGAGTGCGCGAACAGCAGTGCAGGCAGCGGCAGTTGTCGTCGTCGCCGTCCTGATGAGCGGTTGTTCGTCGGGCGATCCGGCGCAGGCCAAGGAGTGGCAGGGGCTTTACTGCGCCAAGCTGGGGGCCTGGGAGAAGGCCAAGCGTGCCTCGGTGGCCAGTACGGCTGCCGCCGGTGACGGAGAGGACACGGGGTACGACATCGTCGCGTCGAAGGGCCGGGCGGCCATCGACGCCTCGAAGAGGCTCGACCGGGAAGGCCTCAACCACGGTGGCACCAAGATCCTCGACGACACCGTCAACGCGATCGGCGGCGACGCCGGGGCCGAGGGGCGTGCGGTGTCCTACTGCGACAGCGCGGGCTTCGAGGGTTCGGTCGGCTAGCGCTGACGCAGGGTGCTGGAAGGTGCGGTATCCGGCCCTGAAAACGACCAAGGGCGCCCTCCCCGAAGGGAGAACGCCCAGATCGCACATGTGCGCCGCCAGGGACTCGAACCCCGGACCCGCTGATTAAGAGTCAGCTGCTCTAACCAACTGAGCTAGCGGCGCATGACTCACGCCTTCCGCTGGATCTGTGTCTCGCGGAGGGCGACGAGAAAATACTACCTGGTCCGGAGGGGTGCTTCGAACCAGCCGCTAGATGGCCAGGGAGAGAAGGAGAGGTCCCGCTCCGCGGTTCAGGGTGTCCGCCGCGTGGCGCAGGCGGTGGGCGTGTTCGATCGGGAGGGAGAGGGCCAGGCAGCCCACCGAGGAACCGGCGGTGATCGGGACGGCCGCGCAGACCGTGCCGACCGCGTACTCCTGGAGGTCGAGGTGGGGGATCGTCGGCGGCTGGGTCTCCAGGCGGGAGAGCAGCAGCTTGTCGCTGGTGATGGTGCGCGAGGTGAGGCGGGCCATCTTGTGGCGTGAGAGGTGGTCGCGCCGGCCGTTGTGGTCGAGCTGGCCCAGCAGGCTCTTGCCGAGCGCGGTGGCGTGCGCGGAGACGCGGAAGTCGACCCACTCGTTGACCGCGGGGGTGGTGGGGCCCGCCGCGTACTGGGTGATCGTGACCTCGCCGTCGACGTACCGGCTGACGTAGACCGCCGCGCCCAGGGAGTCGCGCAGCCGGTCGAGGGTCCGCTGGATCTGCTCGCGCACCGCCTGGTCCCGGCCGGCCGCGGAGCCGAGCCGGTTCAGGGCCTCGCCGGTGACGTAGGCGCCGTCGGTGAGCTGCTCGACGTAGCCCTCGCGGCGCAGCATCCGCAGCAGTGCGGTCAGACGCGCGGTGCCGACGCCGGTGAGGCGGGCGAGTTCGGTGTCGGTGACGCCGGCGGAGTGGGCTGACACTGTCTCCAGGACGCGCAGCGCGTCCTGGGCCGAATGGTGGGGAGCGGTCGGCTCGTGCATCAGCGCCACGGTGTTTCTCCCTGCGCTCGCTTTGTGGGCCGTGATACCGGACAGCGAATCCTCTCCACGATAGCCGTCAAACGGCCGATGTGGAGCGGCTGTTGGCGAGATTATGGCTCTCCTGATGCCCTCCCAACTGGGGCGCAAGCCGTTTGGCATATGCCGACGGAATGCCACGTGGCGTAGACCTTGGGTGTTCGAGAGTTCACTTGCCGTAGTTGAATAAATGTCAAAGAATCGCGCCGAGGAATTCCCGGGTCCGCTGATGTTCCGGATCGCCGAAGATCCGCTCCGGCGGCCCCGATTCGATGACCTTTCCCGAGTCGAACATCAGGACCTGGTCCGAGATGTCCCGGGCGAAATTCATCTCGTGGGTCACACAGAGCATGGTGATGTCGGTGGTGCGGGCGATGTCCCGCAGCACGTCGAGCACGCCCGCGACCAGCTCGGGGTCCAGCGCCGAGGTCACCTCGTCAAGGAGCAGCACCTGCGGCCGCATCGCCAGCGCCCGCGCGATCGCGACGCGCTGCTGCTGGCCGCCGGAGAGCTGGGTCGGGCGGGCGCCGGCCTTGTCGGAGAGGCCGACCAGTTCGAGCAGTTCCAGGGCGCGGGCCTCCGCCTCGTCCTTGGGCATGCCGAGGACGGTGACCGGTGCCTCGGTGATGTTGCGCAGCACGGTCATGTTCGGGAACAGGTTGAACTGCTGGAACACCATCCCGATCTTCTTGCGGATCTCGCGGACCTGCTTCTCGGGCGCGGGGAAGAGCCGCTCCCCGCCGACGGTGATCGTCCCCTCGTCCGGCTTAGTCAGGGTCATCAGCAGCCGCAGGATCGTGGTCTTGCCGGACCCGGAGGGGCCGATCAGGGTGACGTGCTTGCCGGACTCCACGGAGAAGTCGAGGCTGTCGAGCACGGTGTTGGACCCGAACCGCTTGGTGACGTGGTCCAGGCGGATCAGCTCGCTGCCGTCCACCGGCGGGTTGGCGTTGGCGTCGGGATCTTTCATCAGGGGCGTGTCAGCGGACAAGGCGTCGCTCCAGGGCTCGGATCAGCAGGGAGGCGGGATAGGAGATGAGGATGAAGGCCACGCCGATCACGGTGATCGGCTCCGTGAACTGGAAGTGCTGCTGAGAGAAGAGCCGCGCCTGCCCCAGCATCTCCAGCACGGTGATCGCCATCAGGATCGGAGTGTCCTTGAGCATCGCGATCACGTAGTTGCCGAGGGCCGGGATCACCCGGCGGACAGCCTGCGGCAGGATCACCGCCGTCCAGGTCCGGCGGACGGGCAGGTTCAGCGCGGTCGCCGCCTCCCACTGGCCGACGGGCACCGCCTCGATACCGGCGCGGTAGACCTGCATCGTGTACGTCGAGTAGTGCAGCCCGATCGCGAAGACGCCGGTGGTCAGCGCGGAGAAGGTCAGCCCCCACTCCGGCAGCACGTAGAACAGGAAGAACAGCTGCACCAGCAGCGGGGTGTCCCGGACGAACTCGGTGACGACCCCGACCGGCCAGCGCACCCAGCGCGTCGGCGTCCGCATCAGCAGCGCCCACACCAGCCCCAGCCCGAACGAGATCAGCGACCCGAGGAGCAGCGCCTGCACGGTGACCCCGAGGCCGTCCCAGAAGTACGGCATGAAGTCGCTCACGGCGTTCCAGTCCCACTTCATGCGACCCCGCCTCCGATACCCGTGGTCTCGGGGCGCCTCAGCTCACGCGCTGCGAACCCGCCTCCGGTGTCCTTGCCGATCCCGGCCTTCAGCTTCTTCTCCAGTCCGCGCATCAGCCGGGTGAGCGTGAAGGCGATCACGAAGTAGATCAGCAGGACGTACGTGTAGATCTCCGCGCTCTGCTGCAGCGCGAGCCGCACCAGGTTGGCGCTGAAGGTCAGATCGCCCATGCCCATGATCGAGACCAGCGCGGTGCCCTTGAGCAGTTCGATCAGCAGGTTGCAGAAGGTGGGGATCATCTCCGGCACCGCCTGCGGCAGCAGGATCAGCCGCATCCGCTGCCAGGGCGTGAAGCTCAGCGCCACCCCGCCCTCCTGCTGCGCCGGGTCGACCGCGTTCAGCGCCCCGCGCACGATCTCCGTGCCGTACGCCCCGTACGTCAGCCCGAGCGCGAGCGTGCCCGCCCACAACGGGACCAGCTGCCAGCCGAAGGCGACCGGTAGCACGAAGTACACCCAGAAGATCATGACGAGGGCGGAGGTGCCGCGGAACACCTCGGTGTAGAAACCGGCGAGGAAGCGCACGATCCACAGCCGGTGGGTGCGGGCGATACCGACGACGAACGACACGGCGGTCGCCAACAGCGCGCTGAAGACGAGGAGTTGGACGGTGGTCCAGATCCCCTTGAGGACGAGTTCCCAGAGTCCGGAGGTCATCCGCCGCCACAGAGCTCCTTCGCGGTCAGGGTCGTCATCTCGTCCTTGGTGAACCCGAAGGGCCGCAGGATGCGGAGCAGTTCGCCGCTCTTCTTGAGCTTGTGCAGTTCGACGTTGAAGGCGTCGCGCAACTTGGTCTCGGTCGGCCGGAACGCGAACGCGCCTCCGTCGATGTGCGGTTTCCCGTCGACGAGGGGCGCGAAGGGCGTGGTGGCCTCCGCCTTGCTCGACGTCTTCACGACCGCGCGCGTGGTGACCGCCGTACCGGCGAAGACGTCGACGCGCCCGGCCTCCACCGCGTTCAGCCCCGCGACCTGGTCCGGGACGATCAGGATGTCGCTCTGCTTGTACCCGGCGTCGACGGCGTACTGGATCTCGGCGTACCCGGTCCCGGTGGCGAACTTCGCCTTCTTGGCGACGACGTCCTTGTAGTTGTGGAGCCCTTTCGGGTTGCCCTTGCGGACGACGAAGGAGTCGAGCATCTGGTAGTCCGGGTCGGCGAAGATGACCTGCGCACAGCGGTCCGGGTTCACGTACATCCCGGCGGCCACGACGTCGAACTGCTGGGAGTTCAGCCCCGGTATGAGCGAGCCGAACTCGGTGGGCACGGGCTGCACCTTGTCGACGCCCAGCCGCTTGAAGATCGCCTTCGCCAACTCCGGTGCCTCACCGGTCAGCTGGCCGTCCTTGTCGATGTATCCGAACGGGATCTCGCCCGCTATCCCCAGCCGTACGACGCCCTGCGCCTTCAGCCGTTCGAGCAGGTCACCGCCGCTCGTGGTCGACGCGGTGGCCACACGGCTGCAGCCCGCCGCGCCCAGCGCACCGGCCGCCGCCGCCCCGGCGAGCAGCGCCCGGCGGGTGGGACCCGGCGTGTGACCGGATGTGTGTCTGTCGTTCCCAATTGGTGGAGCCATGGGCGCGCAGCTACCCGAGCGCGCCAGGGTTATGCACCCTGGATCACATGACGGATCACTTCATCGAGGTCTCGCTCGTCAAGAGGAACGTCCACTGCACCGCGAAACTGCTGGTAGAGCGCGCGCCGGTGACCTGCGCGGCGATCTGGGACGCCCTGCCGCTCGCCGGTGACGTCTACCACGCCAAATACGCCCGCAACGAGATCTACGCCCTTTTCCCGCCATTCGCGGAAACGGAACCCCCGCTGGAAAACCCCACGGTCACCCCTATTCCGGGCGACCTGTGCTATTTCGCCTTCGCCGGTACGGAACTGGGCACCAAGGCCTACGGCTACGACCGCGAGGTCCGCGCCGGCGCCACGGTCGTGGACCTGGCCCTGTTCTACGAACGCAACAACCTGCTGCTCAACGGCGATGTGGGCTGGGTGCCCGGCATCGTCTGGGGCCAGGTGACCGAGGGCCTGGAGGAGATGGCGGAGGCCTGCAACGACCTGTGGCGGGCGGGGGCGGCGGGGGAGACGCTCAGCTTCCGGCGGGCGTGAACAACGTATGAGCGGCCCGCAGCACCAGATCGTCCCGGTGCCGGGCCCCCACGATCTGCAAGCCGATCGGCAGCCCGTCCCCGTCGTTCCCCACGGGGACGGTGGCGGCGGGCTGTTGGGTCAGGTTGAAGGGGTACGTGAACGGCGTCCAGCCCGTCCAGCGGCGGTACCCGGAACCCTTCGGGACCTCGACTCCCGCCTCGAACGCGGTGATCGGGAGGGTGGGCGTGACGAGCAGGTCGTAGCGCTCGTGGAACAGGCCCATACGGCGGCCGAGTTCCATCCGGACGTCCACCGCCGCCAGATAGTCCAGCGCCGTCAGGGCCGACCCCGTCGCGCGGATCTCCCGGAGTCCCGGGTCGAGCAACTCCCGCTGCTGTGGCGCGAGTTTCTGGGTCACGCGGGCCGCCCCGCTGAACCACAGGGCGTGGAAGGCGTCCACCGGGTCCGTGAAGTCGGGGTCGGTCTCCTCGACGTAGGCGCCGAGTGAGGCCAGCCGCTCCACGCCCCGCCGTACCGCCGCCGCGACCGCCGGACGGACCGCGACCTGACCGCCGAGGGAGGGGGAGTACGCGATGCGCAAACCCCGTACCCCATCCGCGAGTTGGGCGGTGAAGGAGCCTGAGTGCCGGTCCAGCGCGGACCAGTCGCGGGCGTCCGGTACACCGATCACGTCCAGCATCAGCGCCGCGTCCGCCGCGTCCCTGGTCATCGGGCCGACGTGCGACAGCGTGCCGAACGCGCTCGCCGGATACAGCGGCACCCTGCCGTACGTCGGCTTCAGTCCGAAGATCCCGCAGAAGGACGCGGGGATACGGACACTGCCGCCGCCGTCGGTGCCCAGCGACAACGGACCCGCGCCCAGCGCTACGGCCGCCGCGCTGCCGCCGCTCGAACCGCCGGCCGTGCGGGACGGGTCGTGCGGGTTGCGGGTGATGCCGGTCAGCGGGGAGTCCGTCACGCCCTTCCAGCCGAACTCCGGGGTCGTGGTCTTGCCGAGGAACACCGCGCCGTGCTCGCGCAGCCGCGCCACCGAGGGCGCGTCCTCGTCCCAACTGCCCTGCTCCGCAATGGTCCTGGAGCCACGAAGGGTCGGGGCGCCGCGCTGGAGCAGGATGTCCTTGACCGTGACCGGCACCCCGTCCAGCAGCCCGGCCGGCTCCCCGCGCCGCCAGCGCTCCGCCGCCTTTGCCGCCCGCGCCAACGCGCCCTCCGCGTCGAGCCGTACGAACGCGTTCACGGCGGGCTGTATCTCCTCCGCCCGATCCAGGGTCGCGCGGGTCGCCTCCACGGGACTGAACTCCCGCCTGCGGTAGCCGTCCAGGAGTTCCACGGCGGTCAGCTCGGTGAGTTCGGTCGTCATCCGGCCCTCCAGGCTTGGGAGTTCAGTGCCCTGGTACGTACCCACGCTTCTTGTCGACCACGTTCGGCAGCGGCTTGCCCGCCTCCCATCTCTCGTACGCCGCCACGAACTGCGTACCGAGTTCGTCCCGCCAGCCGATCGTGTCGCCGCTCATGTGCGGGGAGACGATCAGCCCCGGGACCTGCCACAACGGGCTGTCCGGGGTGAGGGGTTCGGCCTCGAAGACATCGAGCGCGGCGCCCGCGATCCAGTGCTTGGTGAGTGCCTCCGCGAGCGCGTCCTCGACGACGAGCTGACCCCGGCCCACGTTGATGAACCGCGCCGAGGGCTGCATACAGCCGAAGCGGCGGGCGTCGAACATGCCGTGCGTCTCGTCGGTGAGCGGTGCCGCCGCGACCACCCAGTCGGCGCGCGCCATCAGCCGGTCGAGTTCGCCGGGGCCGTGGATACCGGTGCGCGGGGTGCGGCCGACGAGCGCGCACGTCACGCCAAGTGCCTTGAGGGTACGGACGATCGCCCGCCCGATCGGCCCGGAGCCGACCACGCAGGCGCGGGTTCCGGCCACCCGCTGTGCCTCGCGGTGGAGCCAGGTCCGCTCCCGCTGGAGGTCCAGCGTCCTCGGCAGATCCTTCGCCATCGCGAGGACGAGCGCGGCGACGTACTCGGCGATCGGCTGGTCGAAGACACCGCGCGCGTTCGTCACCACCGTCTCGGAGTCGGCGAGTTCGGGGCACATCAGATGGTCCACGCCCGCGCTCGCGGTGTGCACCCAGCGCGGTCGCGGACCCTCGCCCGGCCAGGCTGCGCGCACCGCGTGCGAGGTGAAGTCCCACACCAACAGGACGTCGGCGGACGGGAGTTGGGCCGCGAGCGTCGACTCGTCCGCGTGCCTGATCCGCACCCGCCCGGTGAGCTTTCCGAGGCGGGGAAGCGGGTCGGCGTCCAGGACGAGAAGGGTGGGCGGGGCGCTGGGCGGTGCGGTCATGCGGAGCCGGCTCTCGCGGGAGGCAACACGGGCAGCAACACGGAAACAACAGGATCGGCGACTGTCTGACATGCGCGGATTGACCACGCTCGCACTCGAATCTACCTTCGTCAACACGGACGCCCGCACGGACCGTTGTCACCCCGTTTCTCTTGGTGAGGCCGGTGTTGCCATGCACGTTTCCTTTCTGGGCGGACCCCGCCCGCAGCGCGGTGTCGGTGTCGTCGCCCCCTTCGACTTCGCGCTGGACCGCGAGTTGTGGCGCTGGGTCCCCGACGACATCTCGCTGCACCTCACGCGGACGCCGTTCGTGCCCGTCGAGGTGAGCCTCGACCTGGCCCGGCTGGTCAGCGAGCACGAGACCCTGCACGACGCGGTCCGCACACTGAACGCGATCGCCCCCGAGGTCGTCGCGTACGCCTGCACCTCCGGGAGCTTCGTCGGCGGGCTCGCCGGGGAGCGCGCGATGTGCGAGGCGATGACCCGGGCCGGCGAGGTGCCGTCCCTGACCACCTCGGGCGCCCTGCTGGATGCCCTCACCGAACTGGGCGCCCGCCGGATCGCCCTGGTCACGCCGTACACGGTCTCCGTCACCCAGTCCCTGGAGGAGTACCTCGCCGAGGCCGGCGTCCAGGTCACCGGGCGTGCCTTCATGGGCCTGACCCGGCACATCTGGAAGGTGCCGTACCGGGACGTCGTCGACATGGCCCACCAGGCCGTCCGGGGCGCCGCCGACGCGCTCTTCATCAGCTGCACCAACCTCCCGACGTACGACGTGATCCCCCAACTGGAGGCGGAACTGCGTATACCGGTCGTGTCGGCCAACCAGGTCACGATGTGGGCAGCGCTGCGCAGGCTGGGTACGCGTGCGGTGGGCCCCTATCAGGCGCTGCTGGACGAGTCGGCGCGCCACCGGGGGCCGGTACTGCCGGAAGAACACCAGGAAGGCTGGTCATGACCGCACTCGGATTCCTCTACCCGGGCCACTCCGCCGAGGACGACTACCCGCGCATCGAGCAGCTCCTCGGCAGCGACGTCCGCCTCGACCTCGTCCACACGGACATCGGAGAGGACGCGCACCGCGTCGACGCCCTGCGCGAGATGGGCTCCCCCGACCGGCTCACGGCAGGCGTCGAGCAACTGCGCATGTCGGGCGCCGAGGCGGTCGTCTGGGCGTGCACCAGCGGCAGCTTCGTCTACGGCTGGGAGGGCGCCCACGACCAGGTGCGCGGCCTGGCCCGGGCGGCGGGCCTCCCGGCCTCCTCGACGTCCTTCGCCTTCGTCTACGCGGCGAAGGAGCTGGGGGTGCGACGGGTGGCCGTAGGCGCGACGTACCCGGACGACGTGGCGGCACTCTTCGCCGACTTCCTCCGCGCCGGCGGACTGGAACCGACCGAGGTCCGCGCCTCCGGCATCATCACCGCCGCCGAGGTCGGCACCTGGGGCCGCGACGAGGTCCTCGCCCTGGCCCGCGCCGCCGACACCCCGGACGCCGAGGCGATCCTCCTCCCCGACACGGCCCTGCACACGGCCGGCCACCTCACAGACCTGGAGAAGGAACTGGGCAAGCCGGTCCTCACCGCCAACCAGGTCACGGTCTGGGAGGCCCTGCGTCTGGCGGACCGCAGGGTCAACGCGCCGGAACTGGGGGCGCTGTTCACGAGGGAGCCGATCGTGCAGGTGGGCTGAGGCGCTCCCCGGGGAATAAAGCGGAGACAGCCTCCTGTTAGCCCCGGCAGGAATCCGCACAGTTCACAACAGGAGGCACCCACCGTGGCGGCAGACGACGAGGTCCGGAGCGCGACCGACGAGATCCGGGGTACGGCGCAGGGCACCGCCCCCGTCCCCCTCTCCGTACTGGACCTGGTGACCGTCGGCGCCGGCCGCACCGCCACGGACGCGCTGCGGACCAGCGTGCGGATCGCCCGGCTCGCCGAGTCGCGCGGCTTCCACCGCTACTGGGTCGCCGAGCACCACTCGATGCCGGGCGTCGCCTCCTCCTCGCCCGCCGTGATCCTGGCCCACCTCGCCGCCCACACGGACCGCATCCGGCTGGGCTCCGGCGGGGTCATGCTCCCGAACCACGCGCCCCTCGTCATCGCGGAGCAGTTCGGCACCCTGGAGGCGCTGGCCCCGAACCGTGTCGACCTCGGCCTCGGCCGCGCCCCCGGCACCGACGGCGCCACCGCCGCCGCCCTGCGCCGCACCGACCGCCTGGGCGAGGGCGCCGACGATTTCCCCGAGCAGCTCGCCGAACTGACCCGCTTCCTGGACGACGACTTCCCCGACGGCCACCCCTACGCCCGTATCCACGCGGTCCCCGGCCCGATCCAGTCGACCTCGCCCGGCGGGGTCCAGTCCCCGCACCGCCCCCCGGTCTGGCTCCTTGGCTCCTCCGGCTTCAGCGCCCGCCTGGCCGGCATGCTCGGCCTGCCCTTCGCCTTCGCCCACCACTTCTCCGCGCAGAACACCGTCCCGGCGCTCGACCTCTACCGCGAGTCCTTCCGGCCGAGCGCGGTGCTCGACGCGCCGTACGCCCTGATCGGTGTCTCCGCCCTCGCCACCGAGGACGAGAAGGAGGCCCGCCGCCAGGTGCTGGCCGCCGCCCTCAACATGGTCCGGCTGCGCACCGGCCGCCCCGGACTCGTGCCCACCCCCGAAGAGGCCGAGGCGTACGAATTCAGCCCCATGGAGCGGGAGTTCATCACCTCCTGGAACGCCAACGTCATCCACGGCACCCCCGACGAGGTCCGCGCCGGCCTCGACGACCTCCAGAAACGCACGGGCGCCGACGAGTTGATGCTCACCTCCCACGCCCACAACCCGGACCTGCGGGTGCGCTCGTACGAACTGATCGCCGATGCCTACAAGTTGACGGCCGATCAGGCCTGAGGGCATGCCTTCGGGCCGAGCAGTTCGGAGATACGATCCGGCGCCACCGGACGGGAGTACAGCCACCCCTGTCCGGTGTCGCAGCCGATCCGGCGCAGCCGGGAGGCCTGTGACGAGGTCTCCACGCACTCGGCGGTCACCGACAGGCCCAGCCGGTGGGCGAGTTGGATCATCGCCTCGACGATGACCTCGTCGGCCGGGTTCGGCGGGACGCCTTCTCCCTCGTACTGGAAGCCCCGGACGAAGGAGCCGTCCAGCTTCAGGACGGAGACTGGCAGCCGGCTGAGGTAGGCCAGGTTCGAGTAGCCGGTGCCGAAGTCGTCGATGGCGATGTGCACACCCATGTCGCTGAGCGCCTGGAGGGTCTGCAACGGCCGGCCCGCCGATCCCATCACCGCGGATTCCGTCAGCTCCAACTGGAGCAGATGCGGGGCGAGTCCGGTCTCGGCCAGCGTCTGGGCCACATCCGCGACCAGGTCCGAGTCCCACACCTGACGTACGGCCACGTTGACGCTCACGAAGATCGGCGGCTCGTCCGGGTGGTCGAGCTGCCAACGGCGGGCCTGGCGACAGGCGGTGACCAGCACCCAGCGGCCGAGCTGCACGATCGAGCCGTCCTCCTCGGCCAGTCCGATGAACCGATTCGGCGTCAGCATGCCGAACTGCGGGTGGTTCCAGCGAACCAACGCCTCGACCCCGCGCAGCCGTCCGTTCTCCATCCCCACCAACGGCTGGTACTCCAGGGTGAATTCACCGCGCTCGATGGCCGGGCGGAGGGTGGAGGCCAGTGCCTGGCGGGTCATGCGGTGTGCGTTGCGCTCCGGATCGAACAGTGTCCAGCGGGACTTGCCGTCGGCCTTCGCCCAGTACAGCGTGGTGTCGGCGGCCTGCATCAGACCGGTGGCCGTCGTACCGGCGGCCTGCCGCTCGACCACACCGATCGACGCCGACAGCGACAGCCGCTGCCCGGACAGGTCGAAGGGCGCCTGCAGGGCCTTCAGCACCGACTCGGCGAGATCGGCCAGTTGATCCGTGCCGGTCGAGTCCTCGACCAGCAGCGCGAACTCGTCACCGCCCAGCCGCGCCACCAGCGGAGAGGTCGCCCGTGAGTAACCCGCCTCGTCCGCGCACCGCGTCAGCCGATCCGCCACGGCGGCCAGCAGCCGGTCTCCGACCCGGTGGCCGAGCGTGTCGTTGACCGCCTTGAAGCCGTCCAGGTCCAGATAGCACAGGCCGATCCGCCCGGTGCCGCCCTGCTCGTACGACTCCGCCTCCAGCGCGGCCGAGAGCCGCTCGAAGAACAGGGTGCGGTTGGGCAGCCGGGTCACCGGGTCGTGCATCTCCAAGTGCCGTAGCCGCGCCTGGAGTTCACGGCGGGCGCTGATGTCGGTGAGTGACAGCAGCACCCCGTGCTCCGCGGCCGCCAGCGGCGCCACGGCCACCTGCACCCACAGGGAGTGCCCGTCGGGGTGCTTGACCCGGCGGGTGCAGCTCAGCTTCGCCTGCCGGCCGCGCAGCACCTCGCAATAGGCGTGCCAGGTGCGCGCGTCCGACCTCAGGTCCACCAGATCGGCCGCGACCAGCCCGGCGAGCGCGGCACCGCCCTTGCCGAGCAGCGCGCCGAAGGTGTCGTTCGCGCTGACGACCTGGCCGTCCCGGTCCACGACGGCCATCGCGAGGGGGGACACGGAGAAGGCGGAGCCGAGCCGGCCGCCCTCGGGGCACTCGGTACGAGGCGATGCCTCGTCGCTACTCTCTGTGACGGCCGGCCGGATGAGGTCTGCCGCGGGCACCGGTCCTTCGGACGTTCCGCTCACCGCTCGCTCCCGCAGTGCACTCGATCTTCGGATGGGTCTCGTCGGGATGGCCGACCGGGTGGGGGGCCGCCGTGCCGTGTCCGTGCAGGAAAGTGTGCCGATCATAGAGGTTGGCCCCCGGCCCTTCCAGCCACTGTCCAGTGTCCCGGAACAACGGCCCGTTCTGGCAGATCGATTCCGCCCGCACCTGGACGGGTTCTTCAAATGGCCGATCACATGTGACGTTCCGTGAGTGTTTCCGGATGTCGGCCCGGGCGTGTCCCGGCCGTCCCGGACCGCCCCCTCACTCATCTGGTGCAGATAAACAGGGCGTACCCCAACAAACCATCACAGGCTGGGTGTCGGTGTCCCGCGAACCGCTCCCGGAGGTCCAACGTGCCGTGTCAGCTCCCCCTCAAGGGGCTCTCCCGTACGGCGCTCAAGGGGCTCGCCCAGTGGCGGTCGCGACCCGGACTGCGCGGCACCGCGGCCGTGTTCACCACGATGTCCGCGCTCGCCGCGACCTCGATCATGTCCAGCCAGTCGGTCGCCGAGCCCTTCTCGGCCACCCCCTGCGCCCTCAAGCGCACCGACGCCCACCACTCGGAGGGCCTGGACACCTGGAACGCCGCCTACCCGCGCCCCGCCCGCTCGCTCGACGCGGTGATGATCTTCCTCTCCTTCCCCGACGCGACCCCGCGCACCACCCCCGCCGAGCTCGCCGCCGACCACTTCCCGGCCACCACCCGCTTCTACGAACGTGCCTCCTATGGCAGGTTCACCCTGCGCCCGCATCCGCTGCGGAACTGGATCCGCATGCCGCACTCGTCGACCTCGTACGCCATACAGCGCGACTGGAACCCGGTGAACCGGGCCGCCTATCTCCGCGACGCGCTCGCCGCCTCCGACCCGCAGGTCGACTTCTCGCGCTACGACATCGTCTACTTCGTGGCCGATCCGGACGCGCCCGGTGTGGACTCGGACGCGACGAAGGTCGTCAACCTGGACACCCCGCTGCGGGCCGACGGCACGGACGTCCGACGGGTCGTCACGGTGTTCGAGAAGCACCCGCCGGACCGGCTCGTCCTCGCCCACGAGACGGGCCATGTCTTCGACCTGCCCGACCTCTACCACCGGCCGGTCGACGGCAAGGGCGACTGGGACACCTATGTCGGCGACTGGGATCTGATGGGCAGTCAATTCGGCCTCGCGCCCGACCTGTTCGCCTGGCACAAGTGGAAGCTCGGCTGGCTGGATCCGCGCCAGGTGAAGTGCGTACGGGGCACCGGGCCGACCCGGCTGACCCTGGAACCCCTGGACGCCGGGCCCGGGGTGGCGGGCTCGGCGGGATCGCCGGCGTTCGGGCTCGGCCTCGGGGTCAAGCTGGCTGTGGTGCGCACCGGGACCGACAGCGCGCTGGCCTTCGAGGCGCGCGGCTCCCTCGGCAACGACAGCACGGCCTGCAAGCAGGGCGTCCTCGTGTACCGGGTGCGCAGCGGCGCGGCCTCCGGGGGCGGCCCGATGCAGGTCGTCGACGCCCACCCGCACACAGAGGCCTGCTGGGAGACCTCGGTCTACCCCCCGCTCGCCGACGCCCCGGTCTCCCTCGGCGAGCACTTCACGGTGCCCGGCGACAACGTACGGGTGGATGTGGAGGGACGGACGGCTTCGGGGGCCTGGACGGTGAGCATCACGCCGGGGGAGCCGGGCTGAGGCACACGTCAAAGGGCCCCTCGCTCTCACGAGGGGCCCTTCACAGGTGCGCCGCCAGGGACTCGAACCCCGGACCCGCTGATTAAGAGTCAGCTGCTCTAACCAACTGAGCTAGCGGCGCCTGCTGACGTCGTAGACCTTAGCATCCTGATCCGGAGGAGGAAAAATCGATATCCGCACGGCGGTCCGGGCCGCGCGTACGGCCGCCCAGAGCAGGATTTCGGCGCCGGGGAGCCAGGGCCGGCGGGTGTCCGGGGCGACCAGCCAGCGGGAGCCGGACGGGCTCGGTGCGCCCGCGCCGGCCAGGGCCGGGACGGTCACCGCGTCGCCCTTGCCGTGACACAGCAGGGGCGGGATCGACCCCGTACGACCGCGCTCGCCGGTTCGCGCGCCCCACTCTTCCCAGCCCAGCAGTGAGGGCAGCCGCTGGGCCGTGCCGGGGGTGGCGAAAAGGAGCATCCGTCCCCGGTAGGTCGCGACGGGCCCGGAGCCGGGGCCCTCGTCCCATAAGCGGTCGACCATACGGCGGCCGAAGATCGCCGGTGCGTTCACCACGTCGAAGGCGGTGCCGCAGGGCAGCACGACCGGGGCGTCCGGCCGTTCCCGCCAGTGGGCGAGGGTGCTGCGCGGATACGTTTCGGCCGAGGCGAGCCAGGCGGCACCGTCCGAGGTGACGCCCGAGATGTCGAAGCGGTCGGCGAAGGGCTCATCCTGTGGGCTGCTCATGTCGTACAGGTCTACCGACCGTGAGCGCCCGATCCCCGAGGGTTGCCCGAAATCGGGACAGGAGGGGTCGGGTGGGAGTATCTTGCCCGACCGGCATATGCCAAAGGTGCTTTCGCCCCCTGGGCCACACGGGGTCACACGGGGTCGACGGCCCCGCTGTCCCGGCCCTCGGTGCCGCGCAGCAGATCCCGGCCGAACTCGACCATCTTCTTCGCGTAGTCCTCGGTCCACTCGGCCCGCTCGGCGATGTCCGCCGGCGTCAGCCGGTCGAACCGGCGCGGATCGGCGAGCTGCGCCGCCGCGATCGCCTGGAACTCCACCGCACGGTCGGTCGCGGCACGGAACGCGTGCGTCAGCTCCGTCGCACGGGCCAGCAGCGCGCGCGGGTCGTCCATCGACTCCAGGTCGAAGAAGTGCTCCGGGTCCTCGGCCGCCTGCGCGGGCTCGAAGAGCAGGGGCGCGGGGCGTAGCCGCGATTTGTTGCGACGCGGCGTGTGCTCCGCCATGTCTTCTCCTCCTCGTACGTACGTCATGGATGACCCGCCTCGGGAGCCGGACCACCGTCCATTGTCCCCCGCCCACGCAAGAGGCCCCAGGCATACCCCCGGGGCACGGGATCCACCACCGTGAAAGGGGCTGCCCAGCCACCGGTCGCGCTATTCATCACCGGCGCCCCGGACCTCTCATGGTCTCCACACCACCCGGTGCTCCGCCAGGTGCGCCAGCACAGCGTGGTTCGCCTCCCACCCATCAGGCTGTTTCCATTGGCCGCCTCCGGCGGCGTGCCGGACTCCGTCCGGCGGGGAGGCGGCCCAGTGCTCGTCGGCCGGGTGCCGGAGCGCCGGTTCATGGTCTCCACACCACCCGGTGCTCCGCCAGGTGCGCCAGCACAGCATGGTTCGCCTCCCACCCGTCAGGAAACTTCACCGTCACCCCCAGCTGCACCGGCTCCGTCGACGGGTGGTCGTCCAGGAGGTCGGTGACGCCCGCCCGGCAGATCACGATGCAGGCGTGGCGGTGGCGGGAGGCGAGGACGCAGAGGCGGCCCGTCTCCAGGTGGAAGGCGGTGGCGTCGGGGCGGCCGGAGAGGGGGTGGAGGACCACTGTGACGTCGAACTCCCGGCCCTGGAGCCGGTTCGCCGTGTCCACGGTGACGTCCGTGACACCCAGCTCGGCGAGCGCCGCGCGGACCGCCGCCGCCTGGTCGCGGTGCGCGGTGCCGACCGCGATGCGATCGGCGGTCAGGGGGGTGGGGTCGGGGGAGCGCTCGGAGGTGGCCGCGCCGCCCCGGTCGAGCAGGCGTCGTACGACCGTCGCCACCGCCCGCACCGCCTCCGGGTCCGTGCGCGGGGTGTGGCGGGCGGGGAGTTCCAGCAGGCCCCAGCCCGACTCGGCGGCCTCGTCGATCACCCGGTCCGGGCCCGAACCGTCCGACGGGACACCGAAGCCCAGCCGCCGGTCGCCGTGGTCGGTGCCGCTGCGGAAGCGGGTGTACGGGTAGAAGGCGTTCGAGACCAGCGGGGCCGCCGATGCCGGGAGCCGCCAGGACACCGGCAGGCGGTGCTGCGGGAGTTCCGGGTTGTGTGCGAGCAGGGTCGTCACGGCGGAGGCCGAGGGGTCGTACGACAGGCCCGCCCACTGCTCCGCGCCGACGATCGCGAACGGGTCCAACTGCCCCGGGTCGCCCACGAACAGCGCCCGCTCGAACAGCCCGGCCACGGCCAGCAGTGAGTCCGAGCGCATCTGGTACGCCTCGTCGACGATCGCGTGCCGCCACGGCTCGTCCACCGTGACATGCGCCCACTTCGCCGCCGTGGAGATGACGACCGGGAGCCCGGCCAGCTCACCGGCCTTCGCCGACTTCCGTACGTTCGGCAGGTCGTCCAGCGCCTTGTCGTACGGGTCCGCGTCGCTGCTGTGCAGCCGGCCCACGGGCAGCTCGCCGTTCTTCTCGGCGAGCCGGACGACGAGGTCGTCGACCTGCGCGTTGGTCTGCGCGACCACCATCAACGGGCGCCCCGCGTCGGCCAGTTCGAGCGCGGCGCGGACCACGAGGGTGGACTTGCCGGCGCCGGGCGGGGAGTCGACGACGACCCCGCGTGCCGTGCTGTGCAGGGTGTCGCGGAGGATCGCGTCGGTGGCGCGGCCGGCCTCGGCACCCGGGTCGAACACGGTGTCCGCGGTCACAGCACGTCCTCCTCGGTCACCGGGTCGGCGGACTCGCGCACGGGCTCCTCGCCCGGCGGCCCGCCGTGCGTCCACGGTGTCTGCTCCTGGTCGGGCAGCTTCGCGCCGCCCCGCTGCTCGTGCTCGAAGAGCGTGAAGCAGATCCGGTCGCCCTTCTCGGGCACCGAGCCGGTCTCCGGCTCCTTCCCGCGGCCCATCTTGTCGACGACCCGGAGGATGACGAGTGCGCCGTCTTCCTCGTGCCCCACGAACTCCGCAGACTGCGGCTTCCCGCCGAGCGACCGGAACACCTTCACCCGCTCCCCGAGATGCGGCCGGTCGTCCGTCCGCACGGTCACCAGCGGGCGCGGGCGGGGGCTCTTGCCCTCGCTGTACGCCATGACGACATCCGTGACCTCGCCCGCGAACGCCTCCCCGGCGAGCCGCCGTCCGGCCATCACCAGCGGGTCGTCCAGGGCCTCCTGGGCATCCAGACGGGCCTGTTCCCGCTCGCGCGTGGCGAGCTTGTTGGCGGCGGTGACCGCGTCGTCGCGGCGCGGCTGCGGGGGCTCACCGGCCACGATCCGGTCCCGGTGGCCGGTGAACGACCAGCGGTCGCGGGTCCACCGGTCGACGGCGTGCGCGCCCTCCGGCAGCGCCCGCAGCAGGTCGAGTCCGTGCCACACCGCGTCCCAGGTGGGGCGGGTGCGGCTCTCCACGAGGGCCCTGATCTCCCGCTCGGCGGCGGTGAGTTCACCGAGCCGGTCGTCGGCCTCCAGGCCGTCCTCGGCGGCGGCGAGGGCGGTGCGGGCACGGTCGTAGCGCTCGATGGCGGGGGCGAGCAGCTTGTTGTCGAACGCCGGGTCGGTGGCCGGGCCCGCGGGCGGGCAGATCAACTGGCCCTGCGCGTCCCGCCGTAGCTCCGCGTCGAGCGCGGCCTCGGCGCCGGATACCCCGCCCGGCGGGTCGATCCAGGCGAGCAGCGCGCCCAGGTGCTGGTCCTCCAGGCTGGACTGCCCGGTGGCCCAGTGCCGGCCGAGCACCTCGGTGAGCGCCAGCAGCAGGGCGGAGCCGGGCACCCGGGCCCGCTCCCCGTAGTGCGTCAGCCAGCGGCCGAGGAGTGGTACGCGGGGCGGCGCGGGGTGCGGGGTCTCCGGGTCCTGCTCGGCCGTACGGCGAAACCGCATCGACCGGCCGAGCAGTCGGACCAGCTCGATGCCCGGGCGGCTCGGCACGATCAACTGCGGGGCGTCCGCGCACAGTTCGACCTCGACCTTGACGCGTTTGCCGGTCTCCGGGTCGGTCTCGCTGCGCTCGGCGGCCTCCACGTCGTCGGCGAACGTGTCGATGTACGGCAGGACCACGTCCGCGAGTTCGGCCAGGAACGTGAACCTGAGGTCGCGGTCGCGCGGCTGCGGTACGACGAGCAGCCGCGGGGCGTCCCGGTCCGTGCCGACGAGCGCGCCGAGGGGCGCCCCGGCCTCACCGGCGGTGGTGAGCGGCACGAGGACGAGGGGGCGCTCGGAGAGGTGCCGGTGCCGGACGGTGGCGGCGGGCTGGGCGCGGCCGGTGCGAACGGCCTCCAGCCGGGCGAGAGTTGAGATCAGTGACATGCGGCACCCTCCGGGTCGGGCGCCGGCACGAACGCCAGCGCCTCGGCCCGCAGCTCCGCCGCCCTGCGCAGCGCGGCCACCGCCGGGTCGTCCGGGTCGCCCGCCTCGCCGTGGGCCGCCGCCAGGACCTCGTCGACCGTCGTCAGGTCGCCCAGCTCGGCGCGCAGGGAGCGGCCGAGGGCGGTGACCGCGCCGGACGCGCGGGAGTGGTCGCGGCAGTGGAAGGCCAGCTCGCAGGCGGCCAGGCACTCCGGTGCGTAGGTCGCCGGGACCGACTCGACCGAGGCCGTCAGCTCGGCGACCGGGCGGTCCGGGGCGAAACAGGTGCCCTCGGGGAGCGCGTCGGCGATGTCCTCGATGCGCGTGAGCCGGGCCAACTGGCGGCCGGTGACCGCGCGTTGCTTGCGGACGTCGACGGCGGACGCGGTCGGCAGGTTGGAGAAGTCCTTCGGGCACACCAGGAGGACGCGATGGCGGACGCGGGGAGCCGGCTCCAGGCGGGCGGCGACCTCCTCCAGGGCCAGTACGTACACCGCCGACTGGCGGGCCGCCGCGCCGACCTTGGCCGGGTCCGCCGAACCGTCCAGCATCGGGAAGGACTTGATCTCCACGACCGTCCAACTGCCGTCCGGGTGCACGACGACCGCGTCCGGCTCCAGGAAGGCCGGGGAGCCCGCCACGTCCAGGGCGAGCATGGGGTGGTCCAGCAAGGTCCAGGCGGCGGCCTCGGTGGCCTCGCGCAGCGCGAGCGCCGTACGCGCCGCCCGCCCCTCGGGGCCGATCGCCGCCAGCTCGGGCACCCGCGCGCGGGTCGGCGGCTCGGCGCCCGGGTCCAGCTTCTCGTGCACCAGCCGCAGCAGCTCCGCGCCGCCGTCCGCCTTGACCCGGGCCTCGAAGGCGTTGCCCCGCATAAAGGCGAACTGGGACTGCCCGAAGGCGGACGGCGAGCCGAGCGCGTCGGCCAGCACCGCCTTGTTCACCCCCGCGCCGTCCAGGATCGCCCGCCGCTTGCAGCCCGGGTTCGCGGCCAGCGCCGCGAGGGCTCGCGCGTCCAGCGCCTTGGCCGGGACGTCCGGACCGCGCAGCTCAGCGAGCCGGTGCCGGAGCGCCGTCCCCCGCGTCCGTGGGGGAGGCACCCGGCTCGGCTCCGGTACCGAGCTGCGACTCGCGCTGCCGTGGAATTCGCTCACCCGCCGAAGTCTGGCATCCGCCACTGACAATTGAGGTCCCTGCGCCACGAGAGCGGGCTGCGACGAGTGAACCGCGCCCCTCGAACTGCGCCCGGATCCGGTCCGCGACCTTCATCACCCGCGGTGCCAGCAGGAATCCGAGCCCCATCACGACCACGCCCGCGACCGCGTCGAGGAGATAGTGGTTCGCCGTGCCCATGACGACGATCGCGGTCAGCAGCGGATAGACGACCCCGATCACCTTCGTGAGCCGCGTCCCGCCGTGCCGCCACAGCATCACACCGCACCACAGCGCCCACCCGCAGTGCAGGCTCGGCATCGCCGCGTACTGGTTCGTCATGCCGCCCAGGCCGCGCGGCGCGCTGGCGTCGCCGCCCCACCAGCCGTACGAGCTGTACTTGGCCATGGTGTCCACGAAGCCGTAGTCCGGGGAGAGCAGTCGGGGCGGGCAGGTCGGGAGCAGGGTGAAGCCGATCAGGCCGATGAAGGTGGACGTCATCAGCCAGGTGCGGGCCGCGCGGTAGACCTGGGCGCGGGAGCGGAACAGCCAGATCAGGATCGCCGGCGTGATCAGGTAGTGCAGCGACGCGTACCAGAAGTCGGCCGGTACGCCGATCCAGGACTCGCGTGTGAACAGGCGGTTGAGCGGGTGCTCGGCGTTGATGTGCAGGTACTTCTCGACGCGCAGGATCGACAGACCGTGGTCGACGGCGCTCGCCGTGTCGCCCCTGGCCAGCAGCCGTCCCGCCGAGTACGAGGCGTACACCATGAGGATCAGCGGCAGCTCGGTCCACCAGCGCAGCCGGGTTCGGCGATCCGCCTCGATGCCTGGTGTCTCGGTCTGCGGCATCCGATCGCCCTCCCCCTTCTGTTCTGGTGCGGTGCCCTGGTGATCCGGCTGCCCGGTTGGTCGGTCTGGACACTTTACGGCGTATGAGCGCGCCCGTTTCGGGCGCCCCGGACCTCAAAGACGCAGAGATCGCCCGCCGGGTTGCCCTTCCGAAGGGTGCGCGATGATGGAGTGGTCCGCATCTCAGTTCTCCAGGGAAGTCTCCCGGAAAGGTCCTTCATGGCACCGCGCATCCTGCTGGCCCGGCACGGACAGACGGAATGGTCGCTGTCCGGGAAGCACACCGGCAGGACCGACGTCCCGCTCCTCGAAGAGGGCCGACGCGGCGCCAAGGTGCTCGGCGAACGACTGCACCGGACCCCCTTCGACGGCCTCCCCGGGGTGGAGGTGCGCACCAGCCCGCTGGCACGCGCGCGTGAGACCTGCGAACTCGCCGGCTTCGGCGAGCGCGCGACCCACTGGGACACCCTCATGGAGTGGGACTACGGCGCCTACGAGGGCCTGACCCCGGAGGAGATCCGCTCCGTACGGCCCGACTGGCTGATCTGGCGCGACGGCGTCCCCGAAGGGGAGACCCTCGCCGAGGTGACCGCCCGCGCGGACGAGGTCGTCGCCTGGGCGCGCGGCGCGGACCGGGACGTGCTGGTCTTCGCGCACGGCCACATCCTGCGCTCCATCGGCGCCCGCTGGCTGGGCCTGCCGATCGACTTCGCGGCCCGTATCCGCCTCAACCCGACCTCGCTGTCGGTGCTCGGCTGGGCCTACGGCGAACCGGCGATCGAGAGCTGGAACGACCTGGGGCACCTCGTCGCCTAGCAGCTCTACTGGCGAGCTAGGCCGCCGTACGAGGCACCCCGGAGTGCCGCTCCAGGAACGTCGACACCCCAGAAGCCCGCCGGTGCGGCAGCAGGACCCGGGCCGTGCTCGCCAGCATCGTCTGGATGCGGGACGACTGGACCAGGTCCAGGAGGTCCAGGACCCGCATCCCGGCCGTCGCCGCCTCGTCGGGACGGCCGCCGCGGGCCAGGTCGTCCGCGAGTTCGGCCGTGTAGAGGGCGATGTTCCGGGTGAAGTGCGGGTCCTGGAGTTGTGCCGCACGTCGAGCGTGGCGGGCCGCGCGCGGCCAGTCGCCCAGCGTCGACCAGCACTGCGCCTCAAGACCCTCCAGTTCGGCCTCTCCGTAGAAGCTCATCCACTCGGGATCGGCGTCCGAGTGGCCCCGCTCGTAGAGGGCCTGCGCCCGGGCCAGCGCCTGTTCGCAGCCGGTGCGGTCGGCGAGCCCCGCCCAGCCGCCCGCCTCGCGCAGCGCGAGCAGCGACATCAGCCGGGCGGAGCCCAGGGGGCGGGCGACGCGCTGCGCGGCCTGGGCGGCGCGCACCGCCTCGCGCGGGCGGCCCGTGTCCCGCGCCAGGAACGCCGTATTGCAGAAGGCGTGTGCCTCCAGGCCCGGGTCCCCGGTCACCCGGGCCGTGGCGAGCGCCTCCGCGTAGTGCGAGCGCGCGTCGTCGAAGCGACCGGAGTCGTGGGCCAGCCAGCCCACCGAGATGGCGAGTTCACCGGCGCCGGAGTGCAGCCGCTCGGCGACGGACTGCCGGGTGGTGCCCGCGTCGAGCAGGGCGTAGGCGGCGCGCAACGGGGCCGCCGCGCGCCGGTAGAGGCCGTCGGCGCCGTGCCGGTCGTCGAGCAGCCGGATTCTGCGGACGGCCTCTTCCAGGGCGCCCGCCTCGCTCGTACCGGGACGGCGGACGGAACACTCCGCCGCCACGGCATCGAAGGCGAGCCCCAGCGGGCCCAGAGTGCCGGCGGCCACCGTGACGGTGCCGCCCCTCATGAATGCGCGACGCAGCACGTCGCTCTCCTCGTGGTTCTCGTCGTTCTCGTGCGTGTCGTACGGGTCCTGCGGGTCATACGGCTCGTACACCCTCCCCGTCTCACCCACTCCGCCCGGTTCATGCGGGGTGCATGCCGGGCTCGCGGGGTGCACGGGGAGCGTGTCCTCGGCGGTGCGCGCTCCACGTCCGCGTACGGACGAGCGGGGCGCGAAGCCGAGGTCGGCGAGCGTGCGGCCGGGGAACATGTGCAGGAACACCCGTTCGTACGCGTAGTTGGGACAACGGATCTCACCCGCCTCGACGCGGCCCACGTAGCGCGCGTCGCAGCTCACCCGCTCGCCGATCTCACGCGCGGACCGGCGTACGGCCGCGGCGAACTCCGCCGGTGAGCGCTGTCCGCGCAGCCGCCGGAAGGCGAGATTGGGTCTCGGTGGTCGGGGGAACGGGGACGGGGTCACCATTGACGACGCCATGGCCGGGTCCTCTCGTGCGAACCGTCGAACCATGCCGGATTCAGGGTGACTTGTGTGAGTGACGCCCTGTTTCCAGCGGGCAAGAACGTACCTGCTGTGAACGACCCGCCACACAGGGTTTGGCTACAAACCGGATATCTCATCCGGGATCTGCCATGAACTGCCATCCTTTGCGGCTGACTTGTGCCGTAGCCGTTGACGCTTCGACGCGTTGAACTCCATGCGTCCGGGAGCCACCCGACTCCCGACCCGCTCGTCCAAGGAGGGGTTCCGTGGTGGAGACCGGGATGGAGACCAGTCAGAGCGTCGATCCTCGAATGCCGAGCGCCGAGTGCGGTGCGCCACCGGTCGCGGACCCCGCCTGCGACCTGGTGACGGTGCCGACGCGGCAGGGCCTGGAGGCCGTCGACATCCTGCGGCGCGGCGCCTGCGACGGGGTCGGCCCCGTCCTGCACGACGACGGCGGCGACACCCTCGGCTTCCTGGTACCGCCGGGCACCGCGGCCGCCTGGGACCTGCCGGGCAGCACCTGCACGGAGACCAACGGCAGGGGCCTGACCCTCGCCCCCGACCCCGAACCCCCGGTCGAGGGCTCCGACTGGCTGCTGCCCCCCGGCGAGGCCGACCTGGCGACCGACCCGGAGGTCCTGCGGGCCGCGCTGGGAGAGGCGGCCCGGCTGATCGAGGCGGCGGACGGCTGCCGGTGAGTTCCGCGGGGGTGCACGGACGGTCTTCAGGCGCCCCGGACTCGCAGGAGCCGTAGGGACGCGCCCTCGCACAGACGGCTCGTCATGCGGCGCGGAGGACGACCGCGATGGATGTCGGACGGACGTCCCGCGCCGACTTCCGGCCGAGAGTTCCGGCCGACGCCGTGCCGGCGTGGACAGCAGACGCCCGACGTGCGCTGTGCGGACGCCTGACAGGCCCAGCCTCGGACAGCCGGCGGCTCTGTCGACGTCGGGCGCTGCTCCGGCCGCCCGATGGACACGCTCCCGCCGCCCGCCCGGGACGCCCCGCCCGGGCGCGCCGTCCCGCCGAGGGCCCCCGATAATGACCCTATGGGAAAGTCCAGGACCCCCCGGCGCGGTGCCGGCACCGCCGAGGCCGTCGTCGAGGCCGTCGACGGCGGGCTCGCCGAGCTGATACCCGACCGGGACCGCGCGCGTGCCTGGACCCTGCTGATCGACGGGGCACCGCAGTCGTACGTCGATCTCGACGACCCGGCGTATCTGTCCTTCGAGTACCAGCGCCGCCTCGGGCACGTCATCGACCTCGTCGCACCGGCCGGCAAGCCGATCCAGGCGGTGCACCTCGGCGGTGGCGCCCTCACGCTCGCCCGGTACGTCGCCGCCACCCGCCCCCGATCCACCCAGCAGGTCGTCGAGTTCGACTCGGCGCTCGTCCAACTGGTCCGCCGTGAGCTGCCGTTGGACCCCAACGCGCGGATCCGGGTGCGCTCCATGGACGCCCGCGCGGGCCTCGCGAAGCTGCCCGAGGGCTGGGCGGACCTCGTGGTCGCGGATGTCTTCAGCGGCGCCCGGACGCCCGCCCATCTGACCTCCGTCGAGTTCCTCGACGAAGTACGCCGGGTACTGAGGCCCGGTGGGTTCTACGCCGCCAACCTCGCCGACGGACCCCCGCTCGCCCACCTGCGCGGCCAGATCGCCACCGTGGCCGCCAGGTTCACGGAACGCGCGCTGATCGCCGACCCGACGGTGCTGCGCGGCAAGCGGTTCGGCAACGCGGTGCTCGTCGCCTCCGACCACCCGCTGCCGCTCGCCGAACTCACCCGGCGCGCGGCCTCCGACCCGCACCCGGGCCGGCTCCAACACGGCCGGGAACTCACCGACTTCACGGGCGGCGCACTACCCGTGACGGACGCCGCGGCGGTCGCCTCACCGGCGCCGCCCCCGTCGGTGTTCCGCTAGCAGTTCCGTCAGCGGTTCCTCTAGTAGTTGCCCACATCCACGCGCGGCGGTCCGTCGTGCCAGGTGCAGATCACCGACACCTTGTCCGTGCCCTTGGTGAACTCCACCCGGAGCCACGAGTCCGTCTTCCACACCTGCATCGCCCAGCCCGTCCCGGGCGTCGCCGACACGAGCGTCACATAGGCCGGGGCGAGGTCGAGCACCACCCGCCCGCCGTCGGTGGCGTAGCTCTTCACCTGGCCGGAGACGGACGTCGAGGGGGACGGGCTCGCCGTCGTCGTCCTCGTGGCGGTGGGGCCGGCGGTGGGGGTCGGCGTCGGAGTGCTCGACGGGCTCGGCGAGGACTCGGTGCGGGGCGTCGGAGAGGCCGGTGGCTGAGCGGCCTGCGCACTCGCGCCGGCCGCCGTGATGGGCAGGGCGCGCGGCGGATCGTAGGCCGTGCCCGTCATGACCGTGTGGACGCCCCACCAGGACAGCGTGACGGCCGCGCCGGTGGCGAGCGACCAGGCCAGCACGTGCGCGAATCCGTTGACGAGTCCTCTGGGCATCGCGGCCATACTGCCCCACGCGCCCCACAGGTGTCCCGCCGATCTCGCTCCGGCGGCGACAGCGCTCCCACCGGTTGTCCACAGAAGGGGAGTTGTCCACAGGCCCGGATACGGGTCGTCCACATGGCGTACGGTGCGGCGCATGGCAAGTGTGCTCGTGGTCGAGGACGACCAGTTCGTACGCTCGGCCCTCATCCGGCATCTGACCGATGCCGCGCACACGGTGCGCAGTGTCGGTACGGCACTTGAGGCGCTGCGCGAGGTCGCCCATTTCCGTTTCGACGTGGTCATCCTCGACCTCGGACTGCCCGACCTGGACGGGTCCGAGGCGCTGAAGATGCTGCGCGGGATCACCGACGTCCCGGTGATCATCGCCACCGCGCGGGACGACGAGACGGAGATCGTCCGGCTGTTGAACGCGGGGGCGGACGACTACCTCACCAAGCCCTTCTCGGTCGACCACCTCTCCGCCCGCATGTCCGCGGTCCTACGACGCTCCCGTGCCGCCACCGGCGAGGCACCCCCGTCCACGGTCATCCGCGTCGGCGGCCTCACCGTCGACCCGCTGCGCCGCCAGGCCGAGCTGGACGGCGTCCGACTCGACCTCACCCGCCGCGAGTTCGACCTCCTCGCCTTCCTGGCCGGCCGCCCCGGCGTCGTCGTACCGCGCAAGGAACTCCTCGCCGAGGTGTGGCAGCAGTCGTACGGCGACGACCAGACCATCGACGTCCATCTGTCGTGGCTGCGCCGGAAGTTGGGGGAGACGGCGGCCCGGCCGCGCTATCTGCACACCCTGCGCGGGGTCGGCGTGAAGCTGGAGCCACCGGGAGCGGAGTCCCTGCGATGAGGTGGGCACTGGTCAGGGTCTGTCTGGCGATCGCGGCGATGGTCGTCGTCGCCTTCGCGGTGCCGCTCGGCCTGGTCATCAAGGAGATGGCCCGCGACCGCGCCTTCTCGAACGCCGAGCGGGAGGCCGCCGCCGTCGCCCCCGCGCTCTCCATCACCACCGACCGGGACCAGTTGGAGAAGGTCGTCGCCTCCGCGGGCTCGAACTCCGGCGCGGACGCCGGGATGGCCGTGCACATACCGGCCGGGGACGGCAAGGCCGCCGTCGACATCGGTCGGCAGCGCGCCGCCGACAAGGACATCGCGACCGTACGGAAGGTGGGCCGCGCCTCCACCACCGAGGTGCCCGGCGGCTCGACCCTGCTCCAGCCGGTCGCGCTCAGCTCCGGCGAGATATCCGTCGTCGAGGTGTACGTCCCGGAGTCCGAGGTCACCAACGGCGTCGGTACGGCCTGGGCGGTGCTAGCCGGTGTCGGCCTCGCGCTGATCGTCGGGTCCGTCGCGGTCGCCGACCGGCTGGGCGTACGGATGGTGCAGCCCGCGCAGCGCCTCGTGGAGGGCGCGCACGAACTGGGGGAGGGGAAGCTGGGGGCGCGGGTGCCCGAGGAGGGGCCGACCGAACTGCGGCTGGCGGCGGTCGCGTTCAACTCCATGGCCGACCAGGTCGTACAACTGCTGGCGAACGAAAGGGAGTTGGCGGCCGACCTGTCGCACCGGCTGCGGACGCCGCTGACCGTGCTGCGGCTGAACGCGGCCTCGCTCGGTGACGGGCCTGCCGCCGAGCAGACGCGGACCGCCGTCGCGCAGTTGGAGCGGGAGGTCGACACGATCATCCGGACCGCGCGCGAGGCCAAGCCGCAGACGGTGGCGGCCGGGCCCGGTGCCGGGTGCGACGCGGCCGAGGTGGTGCGCGAGCGGATGCGGTTCTGGTCCGCGCTCGCCGAGGACGAGGGCCGCAAGGTGCGGGTGGCCGGGGTGGAGCGGCCGGTGCGGATACCCGTGGCCCGCGCCGACCTGGTCGCCGCGCTGGACGCCCTGCTCGGCAATGTGTTCCGGCACACCCCCGAGGGCACGGCCTTCGCGGTCGACGTGCACAACGGCGAGGACGCGGTGATCATGCTCGTCTCGGACGCCGGCTCCGGCATCCGGGACCCCGAGTCGGCGATGGCCCGCGGGCGCGGCTCCGGCAGCGCCGGGTCGACCGGGCTCGGCCTGGACATCGTGCGCCGGCTCGCGGAGTCGACGGGCGGGGACGTACGGATCGGCTCCTCGGTGCTCGGCGGCACGGAGGTGCGGATCTGGATCCAGTTGGACGGGCGGGAGCCCGAGCGCAGGGGCCATCGCGGGGCCGTACGACGGCGTCGGCGGTCCCGATCGGTCTCAGCATTGGTCTCGACCTTTAACCGTTCCCGATCCCTTCCTTAAGCGCACCCTAAGATCGCCAACCCCCGCCCGGATCAGGCGCTTTGCCCGATTCCGGCTCGCTAGCGTGCTGCCGCACCCACCCCCCGCGGACAGTGAAAGCAGGCACGCCATGAGCACGCACCGGCGCAGGATCAGCAACAGGAACAAGGTGATCGGCGGAGCGGTCGCCGCGGCGGTGGTCGGTGGCGGCGCGATCATGCTGACCGGCATCGCCCAGGCGGCGAGCGTCGGCGCGGCCTACACGCGGACCAGCGAGTGGTCGACGGGGTACACCGCGCAGTACGTCGTGACGAACACCACCGGTGCCAGGGAGAAGGACTGGACACTGGAGTTCGACCTGCCCTCCGGCTCGACGCTCAGCTCGCTGTGGAACGCCGAGTCGAGCGTGAGCGGCCGGCACGTCACCGTGAAGCCGCCGAAGTGGGACACGGACGGTCTCGCGGCCGGTGAGTCGGTCACCGTGGGCTTCGTGGTCAGCGGCACCGGCCAGCCGACCGGCTGCCTCATCGACGACGCCCAGTGCTCGGCGGACGGCACCGCGACGCCGGAGCCGAGTGGCCGCCCGACGCAGACCCCCACGCCGACCCCCACGGCCTCGTCGAAGCCCACCGCCTCGCCGACCCCCACGTCCACCCCCACCCCCACCGCCTCCCCGTCCCAGAGCAGCGGCACCGGGACGACGGCCGGCGCGGTCTTCGCCCCGTACGTCGACACCTCCCTCTACCCGGCCTACGACCTGCTCGCGAACGTCGCCGCGACCGGTGTGAAGAACTACACACTCGCCTTCATCACCGACGGCGGCGGCTGCACCCCGAAGTGGGGCGGTGTGACGGATCTCGCGAGCGACGGCGTGGCCTCCCAGATCGGCGCCCTGCGCGCCAAGGGCGGCGACGTCCGGGTCTCCTTCGGCGGTGCCTCCGGCTCCGAGCTGGCGACGACCTGCGGCTCGGCGAGCGCGCTGGCGACGGCCTACGGCAAGGTCGTGGACGCGTACGGCCTGACCAAGGTCGACTTCGACGTCGAGGGCGGCGCGCTGCCCAACACGGCGGCGAACACCATCCGCGCCCAGGCGATAGCCAAGCTCCAGCAGGAGCACCCGAACCTGGACGTCTCCTACACCCTCCCGGTGATGCCCGAGGGCCTCACCCAGGACGGGGTGAACCTGTTGTCCAATGCCAAGTCCAACGGCGTGAAGATCAACACGGTCAACATCATGGCGATGGATTACGGACCGGCGTACAGCGGAGATATGGGAACGTACTCACAGCAAGCGGCTACAGCGACTCAGGCCCAAGTCAAGAGCGTTCTCGGGCTTTCTGAAGGCGCAGCATGGAAAGCGGTTGCTGTAACGCCGATGATCGGTGTGAACGACGTGTCATCGGAGGTCTTCACGGTCGAGGACTCGAACCAACTGGTCGCGTTTGCCAAGGCGAAGGGTCTGGGTGGTCTCGCGATGTGGTCCGCGACCCGTGACAAGCAGTGCGCGGGAGGAGCCAAGCCCACCGCCGACGCGACCTGCAGTTCGATCACGCAGGCCCCGTCCGCCTTCTCCAAGGCCTTCTCCGCCTTCCAGTAGGCGCCCCACGGGCCCCGCGAGCCCCACAAGTCACCCACAGGCCCAGTTACCCCAGGCGGCTCAGGACGGACGCGCAGCCACTCGGCTGTGCGTCCGCTTCTTTTGCTCCATCGTGTCGATTACGTTTCGACAAATGAAGGCATCGGGTGTTGACGCATGACCAGACATAGGACTGTTATTACGCCACCGTGTTTGGTCGCGTTGGTTTCTGGTCGGTTACGACGACCTGGGGCGTGGCGCATTCCGGCCGAACCCCGTCCCTCAGGAGCCGTTCATGACCGACTTCTCTCTCCCCGCCGCCAGCCGCCGCTCAGTCCTGCGCGGGATAGGCGGCGCCGCCGTCCTCGGAGCCGGCATACCCCTGCTGAGCGCCTGCGGCAGCAGCGGTAGCTCGTCCGACCCGAAGACCGTCTCACTCGGCTCCAACGCGTCCGACGCGGTGCCGAAGAAGGCCTTCGCGAGCGTCTACGCGGACTTCAAGAAGACCTCCGGCATCACCGTCAAGGTCAACACGAAGGACCACAACACCTTCCAGGAGCAGATCAACTCCTACCTCCAGGGCACGCCGGACGACGTGTTCAACTGGTTCGCCGGCTACCGCATGCAGTTCTTCGCGGCCAAGAAGCTCGCCACGCCGATCGACGACGTCTGGGCGAAGATCGGGGACAACTTCCCCGACGCGATGAAGAAGCTCAGCAAGGGCGAGGACGGCAAGTACTACTTCGTGCCGCTGACCACGTACCCGTGGGCGATCTTCTACCGCAAGAGCCTCTTCGCGGCGAAGGGCTACTCCGTCCCCACCACCTGGGACCAGCTGGTCGCCCTCTGCAAGCAGATGAAGAAGGACGGGCTGGTCCCGATCGCCTTCGGCGACAAGGACGCCTGGCCGGCGATGGGCACCTTCGACCAGATCAACTTCCGCCTCAACGGCTACGACTTCCACAAGGCGCTGATGGCGGGCACCGAGTCGTGGACCGACGCCAAGGTCAAGGCCGTCTTCGACCACTGGGCCGAGCTGCTCCCGTACCACCAGGACGGCTTCATGGGCCGCACCTGGCAGGACGCCGCCCAGGGCATCGTGTCGAAGAAGTCCGGCATGTACCTCCTCGGCTCCTTCGTGGCACAGCAGTTCACCAACAAGGCCGACCTCGACGACCTCGACTTCTTCGCCTTCCCGGAGATCAACTCCGCGTACGGCCAGGACACCGTCGAGGCGCCCACCGACGGCTTCATGGTCAGCAAGGCCCCGAAGAACCACGACGGTGTCGTGAAGCTCATGGAGTACCTGGGCAGCCCAGCGGCCGAGGAGCTCTACCTCAAGACCGACCCGAGCGTGGTGGCCGCCTCCAACAAGGCCTCCACCGCCGCGTACTCGCCGCTGCAGAAGAAGGCGTTCGACATGATCGGCGCCGCCAAGAGCCTCACCCAGTTCATGGACCGCGACTCCCGTCCGGACTTCACCTCGACGGTGATGCAGCCCGGACTGCAGAAGTTCCTCCAGAACCCCAAGGGCGTCGACAGTCTGCTGACGTCGATCGAGCGCCAGAAGAAGACGATCTTCGCCTCCTCATGATCTCCGAGACGACCACGACGAGCCCGGAGGCGGACGCCGTTCCGTCTCCGGGCCCCGCGCCTGAGAAGAAGCGGGTCCCGAAGGGCCACAAGCGCCTGCTGACCCGCCGTGACCGCATCACGCTCGCCTTCATGGCGGGCGTACCGACGGTTCTGCACGTGGCCCTCGTATGGGTCACCGCCCTCGCCTCGATCGCCCTGGCCTTCACCAGCTGGGACGGCATCGGCTTCGACACGATCAAGTGGGTGGGGCTGGACAACTTCCGCCAGCTGTTCACCGACAACCCGCAGTTCTGGCCCGCCCTGCAGCACAACGTCATCTGGTTCGTCGTGCTCATCCTCCTGCCGACGCCCTTCGGCCTGTTCCTGGCCGTCCAGCTGGACAAGAACATCCGCTTCAGCCGCGTCTACCAGACCGCGTTCTTCCTGCCGGTCGTCATGTCGCTGGCGGTCACCGGATTCGTCTGGCAGCTGATCTACAACCCCGACACCGGCCTGATCAACAGCCTCATCGGCGCCAACAAGCCGGGCCACTACATCGACTGGATCGGCGACCCCAAGCTCAACCTGTGGGCCGTCCTGATCGCCGCGTCCTGGCGGCACGCCGGCTACATGATGATCCTGTACCTGGCCGGCCTCAAGGGCGTCGACCCGTCCCTGCGGGAGGCCTCCGCACTGGACGGCGCCAACGAGTGGCAGACGTTCAAGAACGTCATCTTCCCGACGCTGCGCCCCACCAACACGGTCGTCCTGGTCGTCACCATCATCGAGTCGCTGCGCGCCTTCGACCTGGTGTGGGTCTTCAACAAGGGCGCCCAGGGCACCGAGTTGCTGTCGATCCTGATCACCAACAACATCATCGGCGAGTCCAGCCGGATCGGTTACGGATCGGCGATCGCCGTCGTCCTGCTGGTCATCTCCCTCGCGGTCATCATTCCGTACCTGATCGCGACCTTCCGGAAGGAGCGGCGCGCATGACCACCCCCACCGCCGCGCTCGGCGTGAAGCAGCGCACCCCGCTGCGCCCGGCCCGGGTCCTGCTGCACACGTTCCTCGTCGTCACCTCGCTGGCCTGGCTCGCCCCGCTGCTGTGGGCGGTCTACGCGGCCCTGCGCCCGTACTCGGAGACCAGCAACAAGGGCTACGTCTCCTGGCCGGACACGCTGAACTTCGACAACTTCAAGAACGCGTTCCAGCAGTCCGACATGATCCACTACTTCGTCAACACGCTGATCATCGCGGTCCCGGCCGTGGTGCTCACGCTGCTGTTGTCGTCGATGGTCGCGTTCTACGTCAGCCGCTTCGACTTCCGGCTGAACATCTTCCTGCTGCTGGTGTTCACGGCCGGCAACCTGCTGCCGCAGCAGGTCATCATCACCCCGCTGTACCGCATGTACCTGCTGATCGACCTGCCCGGCATCACGATGAGCGGCAAGCTCTACGACTCCGCGCTCGGCCTGGTCCTCATCCATGTGGCGTTCCAGTCCGGCTTCTGCGCCTTCGTGCTCAGCAACTACATGCGGATGCTGCCGCACGAGCTGACCGAGGCGGCCCTGGTGGACGGCGCGTCCGTCTGGCGCCAGTACTGGCAGATCGTGCTGCCCCTGTGCAAGCCCGCGATGGCGGCCCTGGCCACCCTGCTCTCGATCTGGATCTACAACGATTTCTTCTGGGCGATCGTGCTGATCTCGACCGGCGAGAACATGCCGATCACCTCGGCCCTGAACAACCTCTCCGGCCAGTACTTCACCGACCCCAACCTGGTCGCCGCCGGCGCCCTGCTCACCGCGATCCCGACCCTGATCGTGTACTTCGCGCTCCAGCGCCAGTTCGTCAGCGGTCTCACGCTGGGCGCCAACAAGGGCTGACGGCCCGCCCGTCGCGCCCTTCTGTCGAAAGAGAACCACCGTGTACGACCACCCCTTCACCCCGCTCGTCTCCGTCCCCGTGGACCCGCGCACCGCCCGGGTCCACGAGGAGGGCTGGCAGTCCTGGAGTCCGAGCGGCGCCTACGCCCTCGGCGCCCGGCCGCACCGGCCGACCGACGCCAACTGGGCGACGGTGTGCTACCGCCCCGGCGCCACCGTCCCGGCCGGCGTCTTCCAGGGCGAGGGCCTGCTCGCCCTCGACCCCGGCGACGGCTCACCGGCCCGCCTGTGGGCGGCGGTCGACCCCACCGGATCGGTCCCCTCGATCCGGCTGGCCGTACGGGACGGGGTGGCCGAGGTCGCCGCCGACGGCCCGGTGAAGGAGTGGACGGGCACCAGCGTCCAAGCGGTGCTGGGCGACTGGGCCGACGCCCTCGGCGTCCCGGACCCCCGCCCGGCGCCGACGGTCTGGTGCTCCTGGTACGAGTACTTCACCGCCGTCACCGAGGACGACATCCACGAGAACCTGCGCGCGATGGACACCCTCGACCTCCCCATCGACGTCGTCCAGATCGACGACGGCTACCAGAAGGCGCTGGGCGACTGGCTCACGCTGTCCGGCCGCTTCCGCTCCCGGGCCGCGATGGCCGACGCGATCCGGGCCCGGGGCCGCAGGGCGGGCATCTGGACGGCGCCCTTCCTGGTCGACCCCGCGAGCGACCTCGCCGCCGAGCACCCGGACTGGCTGGTGCGCGACGCGGCGGGCGGCTTCGCGCACGCGGGCCGCAACTGGGGCCACGACCTGTGCGTCCTGGACATCACCCACCCGGGCGCGGCGGCCTACCTGACCACCGTCTTCGCCACTCTCCGCGCCGAGGGCTACGACTACTTCAAGACCGACTTCCTGTACGCGGGCGCCCTGGACGGCGTACGCCACAGGGAAGTCGACGCCGTCGAGGCCTACCGGACCGGCATCGCGCTGATCCGTGCGGCGATCGGCGAGGACGCCTATCTGCTGGGCTGCGGCGCGCCGATCCTCCCCTCCATCGGCCTGTTCGACGCGATGCGGGTCAGCCCCGACACGGCACCGCACCGCCGCCCCGAGGCCGACGACTACTCCCAACCCGGCCAGGATCCAGCCGAGTTCACGGGCGCGGCCCGCCAGTGGCAGCACGGCCGCCTCTGGGTCAACGACCCCGACTGCCTGATGGCCCGCCCCGCGGTGGAGACCAGGGAACGCTGGGCCGCCCATGTGGAGGCCACCGGCGGCCTGATGGCCTCCAGCGACCGCCTGCTCTCCCTTGACCAGTGGGGCGTGACGACAACCCGCCGCCTCCTGACGGGAGTTGAGCGATGACCATCGCATACGGCGGCGACTACAACCCCGAGCAGTGGCCCGAGGAGGTCTGGGCCGAGGACATGCGCCTGATGCGCGAGGCCGGGGTGACGATGGTCAGCATCGGCATCTTCTCCTGGGCCCTGCTGGAACCGGCCGAGGGCGTCTACGACTTCACCCTCCTGGACCGCGTCCTGGACCTGCTCCAACACAACGTCATAGCGGCCGACTTGGCGACCCCGACGGCGGCACCCCCGGCCTGGTTCTTCCGCGCGCACCCGGAGGCCCTGCCGGTCGACCGGGACGGCCGGAGACTGTCGTACGGCAGCCGCCAGACCTTCTGCCCGTCGAGCCCCGCGTACCGTGAGGCGGCGCTGCGGATGGCGGGCGAGCTGGCACGCCGTTACGCCGACCACCCGGCACTCGCGATGTGGCACATCCACAACGAGTACGGCTGCCACAACCCGGCCTGCTACTGCGACGAGAGCGCGGAGGCGTTCCGGCGCTGGCTGCGCGCGAGGTACGGAGACAGCCTGCCGGCCCTCAACACCGCCTGGGGTACGACCTTCTGGAGCCAGTGGTACTACGACTGGAACGAGGTCCTGCCGCCCCGCGCGACCGGCGCGGTCCCCAACCCGACCCACCAACTGGACTGGCGCCGCTTCTGCAGCGACGAGCTGCTGTCCCTGTACAAGGCGGAGCGGGAGGTGCTGCGCGAGGCGGCCCCGGCAACCCCCGCCACCACGAACTTCATGGTGATGTTCAACTTCGACGCGCTGGACTACTGGCGCTGGGCACCGGAGTTGGACGTGGTGTCGAACGACCACTACCTCCGCTCCACGGACCCCGAGTCGGAGATCGACATCGCGATGAGCGGCGACCTGGTCCGCTCCCTCGCGGGCGGCCGCCCGTGGCTGCTGATGGAGCACTCGACGGGCGCCGTGAACTGGCAGCCGGTCAACAGGGCCAAGTCCGCAGGGGAGTTGCGCCGCAACGCGCTCGCCCACGTGGCCCACGGCGCCGACGGCATCGCCTACTTCCAGTGGCGGGCGGCGAAGGCGGGCGCCGAACAGTGGCACTCGGCGATGCTCCCGCACGCGGGCACGGACAGCGCCATCTGGCGGGACGTGGTCCAACTGGGCGCGGATCTAAGGTCGTTGGCGGAGGTAGAGGGAAGCACCGGCACCGCCTCGGTGGCCGTCGTCTGGGACTGGAGCGCCCGCTGGGCCCTGGAACTCCCCTCCCAGCCGAGCGAGGAGCTCCGCTACCTGGACCAAGTCCGCTCCTGGTACGAGCCGTTGTGGCGCACCGGAGTGGCGGTCGACTTCGTACGCCCCGACGCGGACCTGTCCCCGTACCGCCTGGTGTTGGCGCCGAGCCTCTACCTGGTGGACGAGACGGGCGCGGCCAACCTGACCGCCTTCGCCGCGTCCGGCGGCACGCTGGTCGTCGGCTTCCACAGCGGCGCGGTGGACGAGAACTGCCATGTACGGCTGGGCGGTTACCCCGGCGCGTTCCGCGAGGCACTGGGCATACGGACGGACGAACTGTTCCCGTTGCTGCCGGGCGAGTCGCTCGGCCTGAGCGGCGGGGGTACGGCTTCCCTGTGGTCGGAGCGGGTCGCGCTGGCGGGCGCCGAGCCGATCACGTCGTTCGCCGAGGGCCCGCTTACGGGCGTACCGGCCATAACACGAAACACGCACGGCACCGGCACGGCCTGGTACGTGGCCACGCGCCCCGACCCGGCAACCCTCGGGGCCCTCCTGGACCGCATCCGCGCGGAGGCGGGAGTGGAGCCGGTGCGGGTGACGCCGGAGGGAGTGGAGGCGGTGGTGCGACGCGGGTCGGAGGCGGACTACCTGTTCCTCATCGACCACGCGGGGCGGGGCGCCGAGGTGCCGGTCGCGGCCGGGGCGGTCGAACTCCTCACCGGTGGGCGGGCGTTGGACGGTCCGGTGATTGTCCCGCCGGGCGGGGTGGCGGTGGTCCGGGAGCCGCGCCGACGGGACTGACTCAGAACGGCCCGGGGCCGCCGAAGCCCCCGAACCCACCAGGCCCCCCGCCGAACATCCCACCGTGCGGCCCATGGTGATGGAACCCGTCGAACAACGCGTCCGCGAGCAACATCCCACCGACACCGGCGGCACCCGCGACGAGGGCGGTCTTCCACCACGGGGTGCTGTACCAACCCCCGGGCATGGAACGGCCGTTGACGACGCCGCCGGGGTAGTAGTACGGCGTGCGCGTGCCGGGCCGTGCGGAGGCGGTGTACGTCTGCCCACCGACCGTGACCTGCCCACCGGCACCCTGCTCCGGCAGCGCCGGCCCCGGGTCCAGGCCCAGCGCGCTGCGGGCGGTCCGGATGTGATGCAGCCCCTCGATGGCGGTCTGCGTCACCAGTCCGTACTGCATGGGGGAGTAGGCGGTGGCGAGCTGTCCCTCGGCCGCCCGGTGCCGCTCGGCGGCATCGGCGAGCGCCTGCCGCGCGGCCGTGTTGCCACCCGCGTCCAGCGTGGACAGACTCCCCCCGAGCCGCTCCACCCAGCGGGTGGCTTCGGCACCGGCGTCGGCATCGGCGTCGTAGCTCTGCGAAGCGAGTCCGGGTGCGGCTCCGGCTCCGGGGACGTAACCGGTCCCGAACCGCGAACTCCCGCCCGCCGCCTGCCTCTTACCGAACGCGACCGCCCCGCCGACGATCAGGGCCAGCAGCACCAACACGATGAAAAACATGACGTCCTCCCGTCTTCGCCGGGATCGAATCACCCCGTACATGGAGATCAGACGTCTTGGGGCTGAGGGGTTGCTGGAGGGGGTCTGAGGGGTGGCTGTGAATGAGGTGAACGGGCCTCAACGGGACAACCCGCGGGGCGCGGCACGTCCCCTAGGCGTGCCGCGCCCCGTCCCCCGGAGTCCCCCGTCGGTCAGACGCCCCCCACCGTCGGCAGTACGCCGGTCCGCGCCGCCTCGCCGTACCACCGCGCGCTCGACTTCGGCGTGCGCGCCAGTGTCGCGTAGTCCACGTACACGGCCCCAAACCGCTTCTCGTACCCGTACGCCCACTCGAAGTTGTCCATCAGGGACCACAGGTAGTAGCCGCGTACGTCCGCCCCGTCCGCGATCGCCCGCCGTACCGCCGACAAGTGGCCGTGGAGGTAGGCGATCCGCTCGGGGTCGTGGACGTTGCCCTCGGGGTCGGGCTTGTCGTCGTAGGCCGCGCCGTTCTCCGTGACGTACAGCGGCAGGTCCGGTGCTTCTCGGACGTAGCGCATGATCAGGTCGTAGAGGCCCGTCGGGTCGATCGTCCAGCCCATCTCCGTGCGCTCGCCCGGGGTCTGGAGGAACGCGACGTCGTCCGCGCCGGGCCAGGGGGAGTACGCGCTCAGGCCGTGGCCGTCGGCGCGCGGGCCCACCGAAGCCGAGGCCGCCGCCTCCACGAGGGTCGGCGTGTAGTAGTTCAACCCCAGAGCGTCCAGCGGCTGGTGAATGAGTGTCAGGTCGCCGTCGTGGACGTACGACCAGTCCGTGACCGACCTCGTCCCGTCGAGCAGCGACTGCGGATACGACCCGTGCAGCATCGGACCGTGGAACACCCCGTTGGCCAGGTCGTCGATCTTCCGGGCCGCCGCCAGGTCCGCAGGAGACTGCGAAGCGGGCCTGACCACCGACGAGTTGAGGCTCACCGCGATCGAGTTGCGGGCCGGCATCGCGGCGCGCAGCGCCGAAGTGGCCAGACCGTGCGCCAGGTTGAGGTGATGGGCGGCCTTCAGCGATGCCGCCGCGTCCGTGCGGCCCGGCGCGTGCACCCCCGAGCCGTAGCCCAGGAACGCGCTGCACCAGGGCTCGTTGAGCGTGATCCACTGCTCCACGCGGTCGCCCAGCGCCTCGCCCACGATCTGCGCGTACTCGGCGAAGCGGTACGCGGTGTCGCGCTCCGGCCAGCCGCCCGCGTCCTCCAACTCCTGGGGCAGGTCCCAGTGGTAGAGGGTGAGCGCCGGCTTGATGCCCACGGCCAGCAGTTCGTCGACCAGGCGGCGGTAGAAGTCCAGGCCGACCTGGACCGCGGGGCCCCGGCCGGTCGGCTGCACGCGCGGCCAGGAGACCGAGAAGCGGTACGCCCTCAGGCCCAGGTCCGCCATCAACGCCACGTCGTCGCGGTAGCGGTGGTAGTGGTCGACAGCGATGTCGCCGTGCTCGCCACCGGCTGTACGGCCCGGCGTATGACTGAAGGTGTCCCAGATCGAGGGCGTGCGACCGTCCTCCCGCACCGCCCCCTCGATCTGGTAAGCGGAGGTCGCGGCCCCCCAGAGGAAGGCAGGAGGAAACGTCACGGTCGTCAGGTCGGGCATGGAATCGCTCCCATGGGGTCGGGTGGCGCCCATTATGCATGGGAGCGCTCCCATGCACAAAGGGGGTCCGCCCTCCCGATACGCCGGCCCAGGCCCTCCCGGTACACCGCTCAGGCGGACTCCCGTACCACCAGCCGGGTCGGCAGGACCACTTCGCGGTGATCGCCGCCGCGGTGGGCGATCTCGTGCAGCAGGAGGGTCGCCATGGTCCGGCCCATCTCCTCCAGGGGCTGACGGACGCTGGTCAGCGGAGGATCGATGTGCCGGGCCACGGTCGAGTCGTCGAAGCCGATGACGGCGACGTCGTGCGGCACGCGTCGGCCCGCCGCGCGCAGTTCCAGCACGGCACCCGACGCCATCACGTCGGACGCGGCGAAGACCGCGTCGAGGTCGGGCCGTCGGTGCAGCAGTTCCCGCATGGCCGCGCGTCCGCCCTCCTCCCGGAAGTCGCCGTACGCGATCAGGTCCTCGTCGACGGCCATGCCCACGCGCTCCAACGCCTCGCGGTAGCCGTCGAGTCGGGCCTGGGCGGCGTCCATGTCCAGTGGGCCCGTGATGGTGCCGATGATCCGGCGCCCCCTGGCCAGCAGGTGCTCGACCGCGCTCCGGGCGCCTCCGCTGTTGTCCGCGCGGACATGCCCGAGCCGTTCCCCGGGGCCGCGCCGGCCGGCGAGCACGGTCGGTACGGCGAGCTCGTGCAGCCGGTCGGGCAGCGTGTCGCCGCTGTGGACCGAGAGCATCAGCACACCGTCCACCCGATGCGCGGACAGGTAGGTGGCGAGCCGCGCGTACTCCTTCTCGTCCGGCACCAGGACCAGCAGCAACTGCATCCCGGCGGTTGCCAGTTCGGCGGACACGCCGCGGATGATCTCCGAGAAGTAGGGCTCGGAGAAGAGCCGGGCCTGGCCCTCGGGAACGACCACGGCGACCGAGTCGGTACGGCGGCTGGCCAGGGAGCGGGCGGCCGGGTTGGGGATGTAGCCGAGTTCGGCGATCGCCTGTTCCACGGCCGCGCGGGTGGGGGCGCTCACCTTGGGGGAGCCGTTGATGACCCGGGAGACCGTGCCGCGGCCGACACCGGCGAGGGCGGCCACGGCGTTGAGGGTCGGGCGCCGGACGTCCGCGCGCGGGAGCGGCTGCTCGGCAGGGCTCATTGTTCACCTTCCGGCGATCAGTGGGGGCTGGCCTCATTCTGGCCCAGAAATTCGGGCAACGGCCCGGACGGACCCGGTCGGCTCCCGGTCCGCACGGCGGACCCTTGAACGACCTGCGTGAATGCTGTGCGGGACCGGCCGGTGGCGCCTGATGGAGCGACACATTCACGTGACGTGCGGAACACGCTTGCGCAACAACGCCGTTTTCAAGTCTTGACACCCGGCCCGGCACGAAGGAGTCTTCCGGCATGCCGCGTGGGAGCGGTCCCACGGAACCTCGGGGACCTTCTCCCGTGTGGACCGAACCACCAACGGCCCGTCCCTCTGCCTCGCCTGAAACACCGTTGACCAGCACCTTTTCACCGCACGCCCAGTGCTGTGTGCTGGCCGCTGCTCGAAAAGAGAGGGCAGGTCCGGATCGTCGAGCCTCGGCGGTCCGATTCCTGAGATCCCGTTCCCCACTGGAACAAGGAGTAGTGGAATGCGCATCACCCGTACCGCCGGCGGCCGCGGCCGCAGAGTGGCGGCCGTGACCACGACGGTCCTGACGGCCTCCGCCCTGCTGCTGACCGGCTGCAGCAGCGACGACAGCTCCTCGGAAGCCAAGGACTCGAACGGGAACATCACTCTCACGGTGGCCGACTTCGGTCAGTTCGGTTACAAGGAAGCCGGCCTGTTCGCCCAGTACCACAAGCTGCACCCGAACATCACGGTGAAGGAAAACACCACCGCCAACGAGCAGGACTACTACCCGAAGCTTCTTCAGCAGCTGAACACGGGCAGCGGCCTCGGGGACGTCACGGGCATCGAGGTCGGCCGTATCAAGGAGGTCGTCGACACCCAGGCGGCCAAGTTCACCGACCTCAGCAAGACGATCGACGTGAGCGACTGGGTCTCCTGGAAGGAGAAGCAGGCCACCGCGTCGGACGGTTCGGTCATAGGCGCCGGCACCGACATCGGCCCGATGTCCCTGTGCTACCGCTCGGACCTCTTCAAGGCGGCGGGTCTGCCGACCGACCGGGACGCCGTCGCCAAGGCCGTCGCGGGCGGCTGGGAGGACTACCTCAAGCTCGGTGAGCAGTTCAAGAAGAAGGCCCCCAAGGGCACTTACTTCATGGACTCCGCGAGTGCCATGTACAACGCGGTGGTCAGTTCCTCCGCGGAGCAGTACTACGACGCTTCCGGCAAGGCGGTCTACAAGGACAGCCCGGCCGTGCAGCAGGGCTGGAACCTGGCCGCGGAAGCCGCGTCCAAGAAGCTGACGCAGGGCCTGCCCCAGTTCACCGACGCCTGGACGGCGGCGCTGCGCAAGGGCACCGTGGCCACTGTGGCGTGCCCCGCCTGGATGGCCGGCCAGATCTCCATCAACTCCGGTGACGCCTACAAGGGCAAGTGGGACATCGCCCGGGCGCCCGGCACCAGCGCGGGCAACTGGGGCGGCTCCTTCCTGGCCGTGCCCAAGAGCGGCAAGCACGTCAAGGAAGCCGGCGACCTGGTCAAGTGGCTGACCTCTCCCGAGCAGCAGGCCGCCGTCTTCAAGGCGATCGGTGTCTTCCCGTCGAACAAGGGCGCCTACGAGCTCGCCGACGTGAAGAGCGCGACGCTGCCGTACTTCAACGACGCCCCGATCGGCCAGATCTACGCCGACGAGGCGAAGGCCATCCCGGAGGCCGTGCTCGGCCCGAAGGACGGCACGATCAAGGACACGATCTCCACGCAGATCAACAACATGGAGACGCGGGGCACCTCGCCCGCCAAGGCGTGGAAGGCCGCGACGGACTCGATCGACAAGGTGATCGGCTGACCCAAGCCGCGGTGCGGGCGGCCCGGCGGCCGCCCGCACCGCGCTACGTGCCTGGGGCCGTGCGGTGGCTCCTGCCGTAGGCGCGGGGCCGACCGCACCGGCCCCGGTCGTCAGGTGCCGGTCTTCTCCGCGGTGTTCGGCGCACACTCACCGGACACCGCCGCACCGTGTCCGCCGGGACCACCGACCGGGTACGACGACGTGTCCCAGGCCGGATGCCCGCGCCCCCGCCCGTACCCCGGCCGAGATCCAGGGAAGGACTCCCTCCGTGGCAACGACAACCCCCACACGGGGTGCCCCCGTCCCGCCACCCGGCGGCACCACCGTCGCGTCGAACGGACGCGGCGCCTGGCGCAGCCGGCTGTGGCGCTTCGACGACAAGGCGTCTCCGTACGCGTACATCGCCCCCTTCTTCCTCATCTTCGGCGCCTTCGGCCTCTATCCGATGCTGTACACGGGCTGGATAGCCCTGCACCGGGTGGAGATGACGAGCCTGAACCAGTCCGAGTGGGTCGGCTGGCACAACTTCGCCACGATCCTCCAGGACTCCGAGTTCTGGACGGCCGTCACCAACACCTTTGTCATCGGCGTCATTTCGACCGTCCCGCAGCTCCTGATGGCCCTGGGCCTGGCCCACCTGCTCAACTACAAGCTGCGTGCCAGCACGGTCTGGCGGACGGTGATCCTCACCCCGTACGCCACCTCGGTGGCCACCGCCGCCCTCGTCTTCGCCCTGGTCTTCCGGGCCGACGGCGGTCTGCTCAACTGGGTGCTCCACTTCGTCGGTGTCGGCAACACCGACTGGGGCAACGGGGAGTGGACGTCCAAGATCGCCATCTCGATCATCGTGATCTGGCGCTGGACCGGCTACAACACCCTGATCTATCTGGCGGCCATGCAGTCCGTGCCCGCCGACCTCTACGAAGCGGCCTCGATCGACGGAGCGACGCGCTGGCAGCAGTTCCGCAAGGTGACCATTCCCTCGCTGCGACCGACGATCCTGTTCACCATCGTCATCTCGACCATCGGTTCCATGCAGCTGTTCGGTGAGCCGCTGCTGCTCCAGGGCGGCACGCTCGGCTCCACCGGAGGCAGCGAGCACCAGTACGAGACGCTCAGCATCTATCTCTTCAACTACGGCTGGAAGCTCGGGCATCTGGGCCCGGCCGCCGCCGTGGCCTGGGCCATGCTCGTCCTGCTGCTGCTCATCGCCTTGATCAACTGGATCGTCGGCCGGCTCGTGCGCAACAGCGCGGCCTGACGGGAGCGATATCGATGACCACGACCAGTCCCACCCCGACCACGCCGGACCTCGACCCGGCGCCGCTTCCCGTCACCCCGGGCACAGGCCGCCGACGCTTCAAGATCGGCGCCGGCCAGCAGCTCAAGGGCGGCCCCTTCACCTACGCCACCCTGACCGTCGTCGGCCTGCTTTCGATCTTCCCGCTGTACTGGACGCTGGTGGCCGCCTCGCACGACCAGCAGCGGGTCCTCGACAGCCCACCACCGCTCGTGCCGGGCGGCCGGCTGTGGAGCAACCTCCAGGCGGCCTGGGACCAGGCCCACCTGGGGAAGGCCATCGTCAACACCGTCGTGGTGGCCGGATCCATCACCGCGGCCACGCTGTTCTTCTGCACCCTCGCCGGCTACGCCTTCGCCAAGATGCGCTTCCGCGGCCGTGGCGTCCTGATGACGGCGGTCATCGCCACCCTGACGATCCCGCCCCAACTCAGCGTCGTACCGCTGTTCATGATGATGGCCGACATCGGCTGGGGCGGAAAACTGGAGTCGGTGATCTTCCCGACCCTCGTCGGCGCCTTCGGTGTCTTCTTCATGCGCCAGTACCTGCTGGAGGCCCTGCCCTACGAGCTCATCGAGGCGGCCAAGGTGGACGGGGCGACCAACATCCGCATCGTCTGGAACGTGGTCCTGCCCGCGGCCAGGCCCGCGATGATGGTGCTCGGGATGCTCACCTTCGTACAGGCGTGGAACGACTTCTTCTGGCCCTTCCTCGCCCTGAACCAGGACAACCCCACCATCCAGGTGGCGCTCGGCCAGCTCAGCGCCTCCTACACCCCCGACCAGAGCATCGTCATGGCCGGAGCCCTGATCAGCACCCTGCCGCTGCTGCTGGTGTTCGTGATCTTCGGCAAGCAGATCATCGGAGGCATCATGGCGGGCGCCGTCAAGGGCTGACGCCGGCCACCGACTCCGCTCGCGCAAGCCCTGTTCACCGTCCAGTACGGCCCGCCCCGCACGCGGGCCGTACCCGGCGGGGTGCCCGTCGTCGTGCCCCGTCCGCTTCCCCTCTCCGCCGGATCGCCGTCCGGCCTTCACCCACCCCACTCCGGGAGCGCTCACATGACTGCCGTCCGACATGAGACCAAGGCCGCGCCGGCCCCCGTCACCTCCTTCCCTCCGGGCTTCGTCTGGGGTGCCGCCACCGCCGCCTACCAGGTGGAGGGCGCCGCCGCGGAGGACGGCAGGACCCCCTCCATCTGGGACACCTTCAGTCACACGCCCGGGAAGGTGCGCAACGGCGACACCGGTGACATCGCCGCCGACCACTACCACCGCTACCGCGACGACGTGGCGCTGATGAAGGACCTCGGCCTGAAGGCGTACCGGTTCTCCATCTCCTGGTCCCGGGTTCAGCCCACCGGCCGCGGACCCGCCGTCGAGCGGGGTCTCGACTTCTACCGCAAGCTCGCCGACGAACTCCTGGCGGCGGGCATCACCCCCGTCGCCACCCTCTACCACTGGGACCTGCCACAGGAGTTGGAGGACGCGGGTGGCTGGCCGCAGCGCGACACCGCACACCGTTTCGCGGACTACGCCGAGATCATGGGCCGTGCCCTCGGTGACCGCGTCGGGCTGTGGACCACCCTCAACGAGCCCTGGTGCAGTGCCTTCCTGGGCTACGGCTCCGGGGTGCACGCGCCGGGCCGCACCGACCCGGCGGCCACCCTGCGCGCCGCCCACCACCTCAACCTCGGCCACGGCCAGGCGATCGGGATGCTGCGCTCGGTCCTGCCGGCGTCCGCGCAGACCTCCATCACCCTCAACCTGCACCAGGTCCGTCCGCTCACCGAAAGTGCCCAGGACGCGGAGGCCGCCCGCCGTATCGACGCGGTCGGCAACAGGATCTTCACCGGCCCGATCCTGGACGGCGCCTATCCCGAGGACCTGCTCGCCGACACCGCGCACCTCGTCGACTGGACGGAGCTGGTGCGGGACGGCGACCTCGCCGAGATCTCCCGGCCCATCGACGTGCTCGGCGTCAACTACTACGCGCCGACCGTCGTCTCGGCGAGCGACGGCTCCGGCGCCACCAAGAACGACGGACACGGCGCGAGCGACCACTCTCCGTGGACCGGCTCCGACGATGTCGACTTCCACCTCGCCAACGACCGGCTCACCGCGATGAACTGGGCCATCGACCCCAGCGGCCTGCACACCCTGCTGACCGGTCTCGCCGCGTCGCACCCGGGACTGCCGCTGATGGTCACCGAGAACGGCGCCGCGTTCGACGACTACGTCTCTCCCGAGGGCCGGGTGAACGACCCGCAGCGGATCGACTACCTGCACTCCCACCTGGACGCCGTCCGCCGGGCCGTCGCCGACGGAGCCGACGTACGCGGCTACTTCCTGTGGTCGCTACTGGACAACTTCGAATGGTCCTACGGCTATTCGAAGCGTTTCGGTGCCGTCTACGTCGACTACTCCACCCAGCGCCGCATCCCCAAGGCGAGCGCCCACTGGTACGCCGAGGTGATCCGGGGCAACGCGCTGCCGCCCGCCGGCGCACCCGGGTGAGGCCCGGCTCGGCGAGCGAAAGCCCCGGTCGGCGGGGGAGGATGGAAGGGGGCAGCCGGGCCTGACTGTTACATTCCTGGCCTGAAAGCTGCGAACGGAAGGCGGCGACCATGACGGTCAGCGGTGGACGGAACCGGGGCGGGCGGCGGCCGACCCTGGAGGAGGTCGCCGCCCGTGCAGGTGTGGGCCGCGGCACGGTCTCCCGGGTGATCAACGGTTCGCCGAGGGTCAGCGACGCGACCCGCGCGACCGTCGAGGCGGCGGTCGCCGAGCTCGGTTACGTCCCGAACACGGCGGCCCGCGCCCTCGCCGCGAACCGCACCGACGCCATCGCCCTCGTCGTCCCCGAGCCGGAGACCCGCTTCTTCGCGGAACCGTACTTCTCGGACATGCTCAAGGGCGTCGGCTCCGAACTGTCCGAAACCGAGATGCAGTTGCTGCTGATCTTCGCGGGCAGCGACCGCGAACGGCAGCGCCTGGCCCAGTACTTGGCCGCGCACCGGGTGGACGGCGTCCTGCTGGTCTCGGTCCACGCGGACGACCCGCTCCCCGATCTGCTGGCGCAGTTGGAGATCCCGGCGGTGATCAGCGGCCCCCGCTCGGCGGGCGAGACCCTGGCCTCGGTCGACTCGGACAACTACGGCGGCGCCCGCTCGGCGGTGGAACACCTGCTGTCCCGGGGCCGCACGCGCATCGCGCACATCACCGGCCGCCTCGACGTCTACGGCGCCCAGCGCCGCGTCGACGGCTACCGCGAGGCACTCCTCGACGCCGGGCAGGAACTGGACGAACACCTCATCCAGCCAGGGGACTTCACCGAGGAGGGCGGCCGCCGGGCGATGAAGGAGCTGCTCGCCCGCCGCCCCGACGTCGACGCGGTCTTCGCCGGCTCGGACGTGATGGCGGCGGGCGCCCGCCAGGTCCTCCGCGAGGAGGGCCGCCGCATCCCGGACGACGTGGCCCTCGTCGGCTACGACGACTCCGCCATCGCCCGTCACATGGACCCGCCGCTGACCAGCGTCCGCCAGCCCATCGAGGAGATGGGCCGCGCGATGATCGACCTCCTCCTGGCCGAGATCGCGGAGCGCAGGCCGGCCACGTCCCGGGGGCTTGAGCGCCGACAGGCGGTACTGGCAACGGAGTTGGTGACGCGGGCGTCGTCGTAAGAGGGCTGCTGCCGCCCCTATCGGGGCTGTACCGCGCCCCACCCCCGCTCCAGCAGGTCGAACGCCGCGTTCACCGTGGCCCTCGGATCGGGTGAGGTCTCCGCGAGGGTGCGGGCCTCCAGGGCGAAGTGGGCCAGGGCCGCGCAGGTGGGGTCGTCGGCGGGGGCGCCGGTGGAGGCGGCGACGGCACGGGCGACCGCGTGTTGGTGGCGCATCCACATGCGGCGGTGGTACTCGGTCAACGCCGGTGTGCTGCGGATGAGTTGGTGGAACACGGCGATCTGTTCGCCGTACTCGGCCGAGAAGAACCGGGCGCGCAGCAGATGTTCCCGCAGCGCCTGGGGGATCGACGTCCCCGGGGCCCGGTCCCGCACCGCCCCGACCAGGGCGGCTTCCTGGTCCGCGTCCAGGTCGAAGACCAGCGCCTCCTTGCTGGGGAAGTGCTTGAAGAGGGTCGTCGTGGAGACGTCCGCCGCCTCGGCGATGTCCCGGATGCTCACCTGGTCGTAGCCGTGTTCCAGGAAGAGCTCCAGTGCCGCGTCGGCCAGGGCCTGCCGGGTGGCGGCCTTCTTGCGCTCGCGGCGGCCCACGGTCGGCGCGGTGGTGGACGTCTCGGTCTCGGTCATGCCTCCCAGCCTACCCTCCTCAGTTGTCTGAATATAAAAGTTGACTCGTTGCACTTAGTGAGTCGGTGTGCTTTTCTGGCGGCATGACCACACCCCGAACACCCGTGAACGTCCGCTGGACCCTCCTCGGCGTCATGCTCGCGATGCTGCTGGCGATGCTCGACAACAACATCGTCGGGACCGCGATGCCGACGATCGTCCGGGACCTCGGCGGCCTGGAGCACATCTCCTGGGTCGTCACCGCGTACACCCTCGCCACCGCCGTCTCGACCCCGCTGTGGGGCAAGTTCGGTGACCTGTACGGCCGCAAGCGTGTCTTCCTCGCCTCGGTCGTGGTGTTCCTGACCGGCTCGCTGCTGGCCGGCGCCGCTCACTCGATGGCCCAGCTCATCGAGTTCCGCGCCCTCCAGGGCATCGGCGCGGGCGGGCTCGCCGCCGGGGCGTTCGCCCTGATCGGCACCCTGGTGGCACCGCGCGAACGCGGCCGGTACCAGGGCATGACCGCCACCGTCATGGCGATCGGCACGATAGGCGGCCCGCTGCTCGGCGGCTTCGTCACCGGCCACCTCGGCTGGCGCTGGACGTTCTACATCAATCTGCCGCTCGGCCTGATCGCCCTGGTCTGGGTCCAGTCGACGCTGCGGTTGCCCGCGCAACGCGTCCAGGCCCGTATCGACTGGCCGGGCGTGGCCCTGCTGACCGCCGCGATCAGCTCGGTGGTCATGATGGCGACCTGGGCCGGTACGACGTACCCCTGGACGTCCTGGCAGGTCCTCGCGCTCGCCGCGACCGCGCTCCTCACCTCGGTCGCCTTCGTCGCGGTGGAACGCCGCACCGCCGAGCCGCTCCTCCCGCCGCGGATCTTCACCGGCCACCGCAACTTCCCCCTCGCGACCGCCCTGTTGCTCGCGGTCGGCGTGGTGATGTTCGGCTCGGCGCTCTACCTGCCGCTGTTCCAGCAGACGGTCCAGGGCGCCTCGGCGACCAGTTCGGGCCTGCTTCTGCTCCCGATGATGGTCCCGGTGGTGCTCGCCTCGAACGTCGCGGGAAAGGTCATGTCCCGTACCGGCAGGTACAAGATCTTCCCGGTCCTCGGCACGGCGTTGCTCGCGACGGCCATGCTGCTTCTGTCCACCATGGACACCACCACCTCCCGCACCCTCACCTCCTGCTACATGGCCCTGCTCGGCCTCGGCCTCGGCCTGACCATGCAGATGGGGACGACCATCGCCCAGAACAGCGTCGAACTCCGCGACATGGGCGCCGCGTCGGCGTCCACGAACCTCTTCCGCACGCTCGGCGGCTCCCTGGGCGTCGCGGTCTTCGGGTCCCTGTTCACCAGGGCGCTACGGCCGGGCTCGACGTACGCCCACTCGGTGGCCGTGGGCACCCGGCACATCTTCCTGACGGCGTCCGTGATCTGCGCGGCCGGCTTCCTCGCGGCGGTGTTCATCAAGGAGGTCCCGCTGCGCGGCGTGCCGACGGCTCCGCCCCGCACCGACGCCCCCACCACCGACGCGCCCGCCCCGTCGATCCCGAAGCCGTGAGCGGCAGGCTCCGCGCCCGCCGCCGGGGCCGCTCAGGTCGCCAGCCGCTGGCTCCCTATGACCGACAGCAGTTGGAGTCTGTCGTAGTCCTCCGTGCCGGGTGTCGCCGTGAACACCAGCAGGCACTGGGACTGGTCGGGGTCGACGAGGGTCTGGCAGTACAGGGAGATCGGTCCGACCTCGGGGTGGATGATCCGTTTGCGGTTGGTGTAGGTGACGCCGACTTCATGGGCGTCCCACAGCTCCGCGAACTCGGTGCTCTCGGCGCGGAGTTGGCGGGCGAGGACGGCGGCGCGCGAGCCGTTTCCCTCGCGTGACGCGACGGTGCGCAGTTGCGCGACGTAGATACGGCTGTGCGTCGCGTGTTCCTCCGGCGCGTAGCCTCCGCGCTCGTCCGGGTCGGTGAACCAGCGGTGGACGATGCTGCGTGCCGGCCCGGTGAAGCGGGTCTGGTCACCGAGCAGGGCCACCGCGAGGGGCGTCTGGACGAGCGTCTCGCCGATGCCGGTGACGACCTGGGCCGGTGTGTCCTGGAGCCGGTCGAGGATGCGCATCATGCCCGCGTTGACGTGGTCGTCACGGGTCGCGCGGGCCGGTGCGTTGTGCCCGGCCAGCACGAACAGATGGTCGCGCTCGTCCAGGGTGAACCGCAGCCCGCGGGCGATCGCGGCCAGCATCTGTTCCGACGGCTGGGGTCCGCGCCCGCGTTCGAGGCGGCTGTAGTAGTCGGTCGACATCTGGCACAGCACGGCCACCTCTTCGCGCCGCAGTCCCGGCGTACGACGCCGTTGCCCCTGGGGAAAGCCCACGTCGGCCGGTTGCAACGCCTCTCTGCGCCGGCGAAGGAACGTCGCCAGTCCGGTCTGATCCATACGAACACTGTGCCGTGGCCGGCGACCCGTAGCCACTGTCCGGCGATCCCAGGCTGGGGGCACCCCCGCACAGCCTGGGATCGCCGGACAGTGGACAAGCGGGCACTGGATGCCGTCGCGGCCGGCGCGCCAACTGGTGGAACACCCACCCGGACCCACCGTCCGGACCCACCTTCCGTACCCATGGAGGAGCCACCATGAGCGCCGACCAGAAGATCGCCCTCGTCACCGGGGCCAACCGCGGGCTGGGGCGGGCGCACGCCCTGCACCTGGCCGAGGCCGGTGTCGACGTCGTCGTGACCTACCGGAACAACCAGGCCCAGGCGGAGGACGTCGTGGCGGCCGTCACCGAGCGGGGCCGGACCGCGGTCGCCCTGCGCCTCGACACCGGCGTGGTGGGCTCCTTCGCCGACTTCGCCGAGCGGCTGGGCGCCGAACTCAAGGGCCGCTGGTCCAGGACGACCTTCGACTTCCTGGTCAACAACGCGGGCCACGACCTGGAGGCCCCGTTCGCGGCGACCACCGAGCAGGACTTCGACGACCTGGTGAACGTCCACCTCAAGGGCGTCTTCTTCCTCACCCAGACCCTGCTGCCGCAACTCGCCGACGGCGGCGCCGTGGTGAACGTGTCGAGCGGCCTGACCCGCATCATCGTCCCGGGCCATGCCGCCTACGGCGCGGTCAAGGGCGCGGTCGAGGTCCTCACCCGGTACCAGGCCAAGGAACTCGGAGCACGCGGTATCCGCGTCAACACCATCGCCCCCGGAGCGACCGCGACCGACTTCGGCGGCGGCATGATGCACAACGAGCAGGTCCGGGCGTACCTCACCGCGCAGGTCGCACTGGGCCGCGTGGGCGAGCCCGACGACATCGGCGCGGCCCTCGCCGCACTGCTCTCGGACGCGAACCGCTGGGTCACCGCGCAGCGCGTCGAGATCTCCGGCGGACAGGGCATCTGATCAGTCACAAGGCCCCCGGTGGCGTAACTCTGGGTTCCCAAAGGGGAGTTGGGAACCCAGGGTCGGGAACTCGGAGTTGGGAACTCAGGGTCGGCAACTCACAACTGGGTCTGGCCGCCGTTGACCTCGTACACCGATCCCGTGACGAAGGCCGCGTCGTCGGAGAGCAGGAAGGTGACCACGCCCGTGACCTCCTCCATGGTGCCGGGCCGGTTCATCGCCGTCTTGGCCGCGATCCGGGCGAGCACCTCGGGGGCCAGTCCCTGGGCGGAGGGCGTGTCGATGGGGCCGGGGGCGACCGCGTTGATCCGGATCCCCCGCTGGGCGTACTCGACGGCGGCCGACCGGGTCAGACCGACGATGCCGTGCTTGGAGGCCGAGTACGCGGCACGTCCGGCGTGGGCCATGACCCCGGCGGTGGACGCCATGTTGACGATCGCGCCGCCTCCGTGCTCGACGAAGTGGGCCAGTTCCGCCTTCATGCAGAAGAAGACGCCGGTGAGATTGACGCGGATGACGTCCAGCCAGTCCTGCGGCTCGATCTCGTGGGCGTCGACGAGCCGTGGGGTGATGCCCGCGTTGTTGAACGCGAAGTCGAGCCGTCCGTAGGTGGAGACCGCGAACTCGACCAGCCGCTCTGCCTCCTCGAACACCGAGACGTCGACGACGAACGGTGTGGCCTGGTGGCCGGCGGCCCGGATCTCCTTGGCCACCCGGTCGGCGGCGTCCGCGTTCCGGTCGGCCACGACGATCCGTGCGCCGTCGGCGGCCAGACGCTTGGCGGCCGCCTCACCGAGCCCGGAGCCGGCACCGGTGACGATGCCTGTTCTTCCGTTGACGGACATGGCGCTGCTCCTCAATTCGTGGACGTGGCGGGCGCGTTGACGGTGAAGACCGCGCCGGCGGGGTCGGCGAAGACGGCGATGGTGCCGTGCGCGAGCGGGGTGGCGCCCATCAGCACGGTGCCGCCGAGGGCCGTGACGGCGGTGATGGCGGCCTCGGCGTCACCGACGGTGAAGTAGATGTCCCAGTAGGGAGGGATCTCGACGGGCATCGCCGGGGGCCTGGGCAGTAGTTCGGCGACGGCGCGTCCGTTGAGCTGCCAGGTGCGGCGGGACAGTGGGCCTTCCGGAGGGGTGAGCGTCCAGCCGAAGACGGAATGGTAGAAGTCCCTCGAAGCCTCGACGTCGTCGGTGATCAACTCCCCCCGGTGGAAGGCCCCGGGCTCGTCGACCGCGCCGGCGCCAGGGTGACCGCCCGCCTGCCACACGGCGAACGTGGTGCCGCTGTGGTCCGCGAACACGGCCGCCCGTCCGGTGGCGCCGAGGTCGTACGGCGGTGTCAGTACCCGGCCTCCCGCGGCGATGACCGTCTCAGCCGTCTTGTCGGCGTCGGCGACGTTCACGTGCATCGACCACGTGGCACGCTCGGCTCCCTCCGCGGGGGCGATCGCGGCCACCGGCCTTTCGTGCAGCAGAGCCGTCCAGGACGGGTGCGGCCCACCCGGGCCACCCGGCCCTTCCTGGTAGGCCCACCCGAACAGCGAGCCGTAGAAACGGCTGCCGCCTTCGGCGTCCGGCGTGGTCAGGGTGACCCACGACGGAACGCCCTCCTCATAGCTGTGGATGTCCACGACGTCTCTCCTCGAACTGAACGCGGGTCGTTCGACCCCGACGTGTCAGCCATAGACATATTCGTCAGTGACTGACAACAAGAGCAGTCCATGACAGTTATGTCTTGCTATGCTGCGTAGCGTGACGGAAACTGGGACGGAGACCGCGAAGAGCCGACGATCGGGGCTGCGTGAAGCCACCCGGCGGGCCGTGCGCGCCGAGATCGCCGATGCCGCGATGACCCTGTTCATGGAGCGGGGCTTCGAAGAGACCACGGTGGAGCAGGTCGCCGCCGCTGTGGGCATGTCGGGGCGCAGCGTCTTTCGCTACTTCGCCACCAAGGAGGACATGGTCGTAGGGTCCATGGAGCAGGTGGGCCACGAGCTGGCCGCGGCCCTGCGGGCGCGGCCGGCCGACGAGCCGGTGTGGGAGGCCCTGCGGCGGGCGTTCGACGAACCGCTGCGCGCGCTGGAGAGCGACGGCGGAATCGCCCTGGCCCGCACCACACTGCTGGCCACGACCCCGTCCCTGCGCGCGGCCCAGCAGCACAAGCACGCGGAGTGGAACGCCCTCCTCGCCCCCGCCGTCGTCGACCGGCTCACCGGCCCGGCGGCCACCCGCGAGTACCAGGCGCGCGCCGTCGTCGCCACCGCACTGGCCTGCCTGGATGTCGCCGTCGAACAGTGGACGGCGTCCAAGGGCACGCAGCCCCTGGACGAGCTGCTCGACACGGCGATCGCGGCGATCCGGGAGTAGGACGATGGAGTCGTACCTCCGCACGCTGGGCGAGGTGTTCCGCTCCTTCCGGGGGCAGGACTCCGGATGCGTCTCGTACGGCGTCCAACTCCCGGACGGCGAGCGCCGGTTCGTGAAGGAGCCGACAACCGCCCCCGCCCAGGCCTCACTTGACCGAGCCTGGACCTTCCACCAGGCGGTACGCCACCCGGCGATCGTCCCCCAACTGCACCGGATCCCCATGCCGAACGGCCGCACGGCGACCGTCATGCCCTGGCGCCCCGGCGAGTCCCTCTACGGCCCCGCCCGCGCCCGCTTCCGCACCCTCCCCCTCGCCTCCGTCCTGCGCGCGATCGACCGCGTCCTGGACGCGCACCTCGCCGTGGAGGCGGCGGGCATGGTGGCCGTCGACCTCTACGACGGCGCGTTCCTCTACGACTTCTCTTCCGACACGCTCCACCTCATCGACCTCGACGAGTACCGCCCCGGCCCCTTCGTCCTCCAGGACGACCGCCTCCCGGGCTCGGCCCGCTTCATGGCCCCCGAGGAGTGGCACCGCGGCGCCCTCATCGACATCCGCACGACGGTCTACGCCCTCGGCCGCACCGCCCATGTCCTCCTGGAGGGCGGCGACCGACGGGCCTGGCGCGGCACGGCGGGTCAACTCACCGTCGTGGAAAGGGCGACTCGGGCCGAACTCGGTGAACGGTTCGCGGGCGTACGGGAGTTCACGGACGCGTGGCGCGCTGCCGCCTGATCCGGCCGGGCTGTGTCCGCTCCGCCGACAAACGAATCAGCCGGTGACCCCGTTTCCGGAGTCACCGGCTGATTACTCAGGGTGAGTGACGGGACTTGAACCCGCGACTTCCTGGACCACAACCAGGTGCTCTACCAGCTGAGCTACACCCACCATGCCCGGTCGCTCACTCAGTGAGTTACCGACCGGCCGAGAAAAAGTGTACAGGGTCCGAAGGGGTGCTCGCGCACGCCTTTAACGTGCAGGTTGGACGTGCTTCGCGGCGATCGTGCGGGCCGTGTCGGAGTCGGGGCCGGGCTGCGGGACGAAGATCGCCTCGCGGTAGTAGCGCAGCTCGGCGATGGACTCGACGATGTCGGCGAGGGCGCGGTGGTTGCCCTTCTTCTCGGGGCTGTTGAAGTAGGCCCGCGGGTACCAGCGGCGGGCCAGCTCCTTCACCGAGGAGACGTCCACGATGCGGTAGTGGAGGTACTGCTCCAGGGACGGCATGTCACGGAGGAGGAAACCGCGGTCGGTGCCGACCGAGTTGCCGCACAGCGGGGCCTTGCCCGGCTCCTTGACGTGCTCCCGGATGTACGCCAGGACCAGCTCCTCGGCGTCGGCGAGCGTCGTACCGCCGGCCAGCTCGTCGAGCAGGCCGGATGCGGTGTGCATCTGGCGTACTACGTCCGGCATCGTCTCCAGCGCCTGGTCCGGCGGGCGGATGACGATGTCCACCCCTTCCCCGAGCACGTTCAGCTCGGAGTCGGTGACGAGGGCGGCCACCTCGATGAGAGCGTCGTCTGACAGCGAGAGGCCGGTCATCTCGCAGTCGATCCACACCATGCGATCGTTCATGTGTCTAACCTTAAGGTGCGCGCCGCTCAGCTGAGCCGACCGTGCGGTGACCTTGTGGTGCGGGAACGCGCGCGGGCGCGCGAAAACCCCCGGAGATCTCCTGTCGGAGACCTCCGGGAGCCTTCCCGTTGCTATGTCGCGCTGCGCTGGCCGGGCAGACTCGCCGCCGTCCGGCTTGTGGCGTACGCCTCACGGCCGTTCTCCGCGGGGGAGGGCGCCGCGGACGCCGTGGCCGACGACAGCGCGTTCGCCGCCGCGCGACGTGACTGCATCGGCACCGGACCCTCCGGGTGCAGCGCGGGCGGCAGCCCCGCCGGACCCAGCGATGCCGGACCGCCGGGCTGGCCCGGGGCGCCGTCGCCGTCCACCTGCTTGTCGCCCTGGGGCCTGCGGGCGCGGTACGCGGCCCGGTAGGCGGCGGGCGACGAGCCCAACTGGCGGCGGAAATGGCCGCGCAGGGCCACCGGCGAGCGGAAGCCGCAGCGGCCCGCGACCTCGTCCACCGAGTAGTCCGACGTCTCCAGCAGGCGCTGCGCCTGGAGCACCCGCTGAGTGATCAGCCACTGCAGAGGAGCGCTCCCGGTGAGCGAGCGGAACCGGCGGTCGAACGTACGACGGCTCATGTACGCGCGTGCCGCCAGCGTCTCCACGTCGAACTGTTCGTGGAGGTGCTCCAGCGCCCAGGCGACGACCTCCGCGAGCGGGTCGGCGCCGATCTCCTCTGGTAAAGATCGATCGAGGTAGCGCTCCTGACCGCCGCTGCGGCGCGGCGGGACCACCAGGCGCCGGGCGAGCGCGCCGGCCGCCTCGTTGCCGTGGTCCGTCCGCACGATGTGGAGACAGAGATCGATTCCGGCCGCCGTACCGGCGGACGTCAGTACGTCTCCGTCGTCGACGAAGAGTTCCCGCGGATCCACGTGCACCGACGGATAGCGCTTGGCCAGCGTCGGCGCGTACATCCAGTGGGTGGTCGCGGGGCGGCCGTCCAGCAGGCCCGCCGCCGCCAGCACGAACGCGCCGGTGCACAGGCCGACTATGCGGGCGCCCTCTTCGTGCGCCCGGCGCAGTGCGTCGAGTGCCTCCTCCGGCGGTGGCGAGGTGATCGACCGCCAGGCCGGCACGACGACGGTGCCCGCCCGGGAGATCGCTTCCAGGCCATGCGGTGTGGTGAGTTCCAGCCCCCCGGTGGTGCGCAGCGGACCTTCCTCGCCGCCGCACACCAGGAGGCGGTAGCGCGGAACTCCGGCGTCCTGCCGGTCGATTCCGAACACCGACAGCGGTATGGAACTCTCGAAGATGGGGCCGCCGCTGAACAGCAGCACCGCGACGATCTCCTTGCGGCGTCGCCCGGAAAGCTTCCGGGCCGCGGCTTCCGGCGCGGCAGTGGAGTCGTGGCTCATACTGCTAAGCCCCCCTCGGTGGTCGCGGCGCCCCTATCTTGTCGGGCTTGTCGCTCCAGCACGTTTCCCCTCGGTCCTGCACGAGTCCCCCGCCGTAAGACGTCAAGATCGAATCTACTGTGTCCCGTGGTGCCGGGGTGACCAGTTCGGCAACCGGCACATTGTCGACATGGCAACTTGGCGTGAAGCATTCGATCACGAAGCGTTGCACTCGTGGGCCGTGCAGGGAAGTGCGCCTCGTCGTAGTGGCCAATCCCCGTAGGGTGCGCAGGGCCTCCAGGACCCTTTCCGTGCAGGTGGAACCGGGGTTGGGGGGTGGTCAGGGCAAGAGATGCGCGGTGACCGGAAGTTGGCTGAAAAGCATCGGGCGCGTGCGCGGAAACCGGTCAGTCGACCGGTGTACTTCCCCCGGCGTGCCGACCGCCCCTGTGCGCCCCCGCCTGGGCCCGGTGGCGGTGCCCGCGGTGCGGGGGCTGTTCTTCGGCCGACAGCCGGGCCGCGCCCTGCTCGGACCGGCGCAGCAGCACCCGGCAGGCGGCGGTGACGGCCGCCAGGCCCAGGGCCGTACCGGTGGCGCCGGCGAGCGAGGTGCCGTACCAGAGGAGGACCACGGGCACGAGGACACAGCTGAAGACCGCCCAGCGGACCACGTCGGTCGCGGTGTCCGGGCTGGAGTGTGCCTCGGAGGTCGTACGGTGTCCGGACATGGCGTGCTCCCTGGGGCGGCGGCTCGCCGGGTTCAACGCGTGTTCGATGCGTCGGTCACTGTAGGGCACCCCGTACGTAAGTGAATCCTGTGCAAACCGCCTGTACGGGGCAGCAACCATTGCGTTACGGGCGCCCCCTCGTGCATGCTCCGGGGAACTCCGCCGGAGCCTGTGCGGGATATGGGCTCAGGAGGAGTGCCGCCGTACCCTTGGGGGTATGGGGTTGGGAAGATGATTCCCGGACACAGCTCCGCCGCACCCTGTCGTCCCCTCCCAAGAGGATCAAAAAGCCGAGACACCCATGGCCGGTCACGAATCTTTCGAACCCGCGGACCGCAAGCGGCCCGTCGCCGATCCCACGGCGGCCGAGCCCCTGGCGGCGGAACAGCCACGTCATTCCTGCGACCCCGCCTTCAAGCACGGCGTCGTCGTCGGTTTCGACGGCTCCACGTCCAGTGAGCGTGCCCTCGCGTACGCGATCGGCATGGCCCATCGCTCGGGTTCGGGCCTGGTCATCGTGCATGTCGCCAACCGGCTGCCCACCACGGTGTGGGCGGGCTGCGAGCCGCCGGTCTTCGTCGATGTGCCGGATCACCGCACCGAAGTGCTCGGTCTCGAGCTGGCGTGCGCCGAATACCTCGCCGAAGTGCCCTGGATCCTCGTCGAGCGCGGCGGCGACATCTGCCACGAACTCGAAGAGGTGGGGCGGGAGTACGAGGCGGACGCGATCGTCGTGGGCTCGACCCACGGCATCGTCGGACGCCTCTTCGGCTCCGTCGCCGGGCGGCTCGCCAAGCGGGCCCAGCGGCCCGTCGTCGTCATCCCCTGACCTGCGGGTCGAACACCCGGGCAGGCTCCCGAATTCGCTGCTGTGCAGAGGTGTTTGTGTCCTTGTGAAGGGCATATATCGGTCACACCGCACAACCGCACATGCATGAAGGGAGCCCGCCGTGGACAATGACGTCTCCGCGGGAAGCACCACCACCACTTCGATCGTCGGCCGACTCGCCCTGGGAATCACCCTGTTGGCCTTCGGGCTCGGGTACACCGATGTCATCAACGGAGTGTCGGCGGCTGACGCCGTGTCACTCGCCCACTACGTAGGCGGAGTTGCCCTCTTCGTCGCCGGACTGTTCGCCTTCCGCGAGGGCGACACCGCGACGGGTACGGCCTTCGCGGCCTTCGGCGCCCTCTGGTTCACCTGGGCCGTCAGCGCGGGCAACTCCGTGTCGGACAACGCGGCGGGGCTGTTCCTGGTCCTGTTCGCCCTCGTCGCCCTCTCGGTCACCCTCGCGGGCGGGGACCAACTCACCCAGGGCACCTACGGGTTGTTCTTCGTCTCCCTCGTGCTGCTCGCCATCGCCCAGTTCGCCGGCAACGACGGGCTGGCCAAGGTCGGCGGGTGGTTCGGTGTCGCCGCCGGGGCTGTCGCCTGGTATTCGGCCACTGCGGCTCTCGCCCACTGGCCGACGGCGCTTCCGCGGCGGGCTGCGGGCCGGGGCGTGACGGCAACCGGCTGATCGGCAGCGGAAGGAACCCCCACGTGCAGGAGGCGCACGTGGGGGTTCGTTCTGTCCGGGGAGGGACCGGCTACTCCACCGTCACCGACTTCGCGAGGTTCCGCGGCTTGTCGATGTCCCGGCCCAGGGCCAACGCCGTGTGGTAGGCGAGGAGTTGGAGCGGGATCCCCATCAGGATCGGGTCCAGCTCGTCCTCGTTCTTGGGGACCACGATCGTCTGGTCGGCCTTCTCCTGGTGCTGGTGGGCCACCGCGAGGATGCGGCCGCTGCGGGCCTTGATCTCCTCCAGGGCGGCGCGGTTCTTCTCCAGGAGGTCGTCGTCGGGGACGATCGCGACCGTGGGCAGCGCGGGCTCGATCAGCGCGAGCGGGCCGTGCTTCAACTCCGAGGCGGGGTAGGCCTCGGCGTGGATGTAGGAGACCTCCTTGAGCTTCAGGGAGGCCTCGCGGGCCACCGGGTAGCCCCGGACGCGGCCGATGAACAGCATCGAGCGGGCCTCGGCGTACTCGGCCGCCAACTTCTTGATCTCCTCCTCCTGTTCGAGGATCGCGGAGATCTGGGCCGGCAGCTTGCGCAGGCCCTCGATGACGCGCTTGCCGTCGCGCACCGAGAGGTCGCGGGTGCGGCCGAGGTGCAGCGCCAACAGGGCGAAGGCCACTGTGGTGTTGGTGAAGCACTTGGTCGACACGACACAGACCTCGGGGCCCGCGTGCACATACATGCCGCCGTCCGCCTCGCGCGCGATCGCCGAGCCGACGACGTTGACCACGCCCAGCACCCGCGCACCCTTGCGCTTCAACTCCTGGACCGCCGCCAGCACGTCGTACGTCTCACCGGACTGCGAGACCGCGATGTACAGCGTGTCGGGGTCCACCACCGCGTTGCGGTACCGGAATTCGGAGGCCGGCTCGGCGTCCGCGGGGATGCGGGCCAGCTCCTCGATCATCTGGGCGCCGATCATGCCCGCGTGGTACGAGGTGCCGCAGCCGAGGATCTTCACCCGGCGGATCTGCCGGGCCTCGCGGGCGTCCAGGTTCAGGCCGCCGAGGTGCACGGTGGAGAAGCGGTCGTCGATGCGGCCGCGCAGCACGCGGTCCACGGCGTCGGCCTGCTCGAAGATCTCCTTGTGCATGTAGGTGTCGTGGCCGCCCATGTCGTAGGAGGCGGCCTCCCACTCGACGGTGGTGGGCTCGGACGTGGTGCGGGTGCCCTCGGTGGTGTATGTCCGGAAGTCGTCGGCCTTGAGGGTCGCCATCTCGCCGTCGTCGAGGGTCACTATCTGCCGCGTGTGGGTCACGAGGGCGGCGATGTCGGAGGCGACGAACATCTCCTTCTCGCCGATCCCCAGGACCACCGGGGAGCCGTTTCGAGCCACCACGATCCGGTCCGGGAAGTCGGCGTGCAGCACGGCGATGCCGTACGTCCCCTCGATCACCCGGAGCGCCTGGCGGACCTTCTCCTCCAGGGTCTCCGCCTGGGCGCGGGCGATGAGGTGGGTGAGGACCTCGGTGTCGGTCTCGGAGAGGAACTCGACGCCGTCGGCTTCGAGCTTCTTCCGGAGGTCGGACGCGTTGTCGATGATGCCGTTGTGGACGACGGCGACCTTGCTGTCGGCCGACAGGTGCGGGTGCGCGTTCACGTCGGAGGGGGCGCCGTGCGTGGCCCAGCGGGTGTGGGCGATTCCGGTGGTGCCCTTGAAGCGCGCCGGGACCTTGGCCTCCAGGTCACGGACCCGGCCCTTGGCCTTGACCATCTTCAGGCCGGCCGTCTTCGGCGAGGTGACGACGATGCCCGCGGAGTCGTAGCCGCGGTACTCCAGCCGCTGCAGACCCTCCAGCAGAAGCGGAGCAACGTCACGCTTGCCGATGTACCCGACGATTCCACACATATATACGTATTCCTCAGCCGTAGACAATCCGGCGCAGCTGCCGGAGCGTGAGCTCGGGCGGGGCCACGGCACGGTATTTCAGGTCCGCCTCGATCCGGTCGAAGATCGTCGCGTTCACCAGGCCCTGGGCCTGGAGCTCGCGGTGGCGGCGACGGACGTAGTCCTCGGTCGTCTCGTCGAAGTAGGCGAGCACGTCCTGGATCACCCGTAGCGCCTCGCCCCGGTTGAGGGTCGTGGAGCGCGTCAGATGATCTACGAGTTCGTCGTGCACCCGGTTGATCCTGGAGTACCGGGGGAGGCTTTGCAAGAATCCTGCCCGATATCGGGCAACCCGCTGTTGAAAGTCTTGTAGGGCTCTGTTCGTAAGCTGTCCATCCTGTGTCTTGCGCCACGTTGCTCATATGGACGAGTTTCAGTCGCCATGGACATTCCTCGTATGGGAGTACCCGCCGAGCTCGCCGAGAGCATGAGCATGGCGGAGCAGCACGAGTACCTGCGCGCGAGATTCTCGCGGCGCACGATGATCAGAGGCGGTGCCGTGACCCTCGGCGCCGTCGCGGGCGGCGTGTTCGTACCGGGCGCCGTCGCCCAGGCGGCCGTCCCCACCCAGACCACCGCCACGTCCACCGAGTCGGTCAGCGGGGCCCTCGTCTCCCCGTTCGGCCGGCACCTCGCGTTCGGCAACGACCCGAGCACCGAGGTTACGGTCTCCTGGCAGGTCCCGACCAACGTCAAGAAGCCGTTCGTCCGCATCGGCGCGCACCCCTGGGACCTCTCCCGCAAGATCGAGGCCGAGGTGCGCACCCTGTACACCCCGGCCGGTGTCGGCGCGAGCGGCGACCACACCCAGTACTACCTGCACGCCAAGCTGACCCACCTGCGCCCGGGCCGGACCTACTACTACGGCGTCGGCCACGCGGGCTTCGACCCGGCCGAGCCCCACCTGCTCGGCACCCTGGGCACCTTCACCACCGCCCCCGACCGCTCCGTGCCGTTCACCTTCACGGCCTTCGGCGACGAGGGCGTCGGCTACCACGGCCTCGCCAACGACAGCCTGCTGCTGGCCCAGAACCCCGCCTTCCACCTGCACGCAGGCGACATCGCCTACGCCGACCCGGCGGGCGCGGGCAAGACCGCCGACACCGGCTTCGACTCGCGCGTCTGGGACCAGTTCCTCGCCCAGACCGAGTCGGTCGCCAAGTCCGTGCCGTGGATGCCCGCCTACGGCAACCACGACATGGAGGCCTGGTACTCGCCCAACGGCTACGGCGGCGAGGACGCCCGCTGGAGCCTGCCGGACAACGGCCCCGACAAGACGAACCTGCCGGGCGTCTACTCCTTCGTCTACGGCAACACGGCGATCATCTCGCTGGACGCCAACGACATCTCCTTCGAGATCCCGGCCAACCTCGGCATCTCCGGCGGCACCCAGACCACGTGGCTGGAGGGGCAGCTCAAGAAGTTCCGCGCCTCCAGGGACATCGACTTCGTCGTGGTCTTCTTCCACCACTGCGCGTACTGCACCTCGACCGCGCACTCCTCGGAGGGGGGAGTGCGCGACGAGTGGGTGCCGCTGTTCGAGAAGTACACGGTGGACCTGGTCATCAACGGCCACAACCACCAGTACGAGCGCACCGACGTCATCAAGAAGAACGCGGTCGTCAAGAAGCTGCCGATCGGCGGCACGGCGTACCCGGAGACCGAGGGCGTCGTCTACGTGACGGCGGGCGCGGCCGGCCGCAGCCTGTACGCGTTCTCCGCCCCCGACTCCTACGAGGGCCACGTCAACGACCTCGACTCCGTCGCCGCCTTCATCAACACGAAGGACGGCAAGGTCAACGAGACGGTCGCCTGGTCGCGCGTCCGCTACCTCAACTACTCGTTCCTGCGCGTCGACGTGCAGCCCGCCTCCAAGGGCCGTACGACCACCCTGACGGTCCGCGGCATCGCCGAGACCGGCGCCGAGGTCGACCGCTTCACGGTCGCCCGCAAGGCCAAGTAGGTCCCGTCCTGCGCCCGGGCAGCAGGGCGTAGGCACACCGCAGGCGGTCCTCGACTCCCGGATGGTCACATCCGTTTGAGGACCGCCTGTTTGGCCATCGAGAACTCCTCGTCCGTGAGCACCCCGTCCCGGTGCAGCTCGCCCAGTTCACGCAGCCGCCGCAGCAGCGCGTCATGGCCGTCCTCCGCCGCGGCCGTCAACTCCCGTGCTGGATAAGGTCGTTCGGGCCGTACGTCGGTCTCGGCGGCGGGGTGCGGGAGCCGGGCCTGTACGGCCGCGGCGACCAGGGCCATCAGCGGGTCCTTCTTGAAGCCCCACAGCTCCACGGAGTTGGGGTCGTACTTGGGCGGCGCCTTCGTCGGCGCGTTCCGCACCGAGAAGCGGATGTAGCCGTTCTCCAGCCCGGCCGACGGACGCCACTCCACGCCGACGAGGTCCGTGACGGCGAGGGTGCGGGCGCCGGCGGCGGACTTCGCGTCCTCGGTCTTCCAGTTCCACTCCAGCCGTACGCGCTCGCCGTCGAAGCTCGCGGTGCCGTCCCCGGCGGAGACCGAGAGCGGCACGGCCGGGCCCGGCAGCAGATACGCGTCCACCGGATCGGCCGGGACCTCGTCGAGCAGCAGGGCGCCCCGCACCTCGTCCACGAAGTACTCGGCGACGCCGTACCGGTCCGATTCGACCGGCAGTTGATAGGGGTCGTCGCTCTCCGCGAGCCGGCCCCCGGTGGCGTGCAGCAGCGGGTCGGCGCCGTCCCGCAGCCGCAGTCTCAGCCGCCCTGTCTTCCGGCCCTGTTCGAACGAGACGCCCGCCAACGCGCCCAGCGGGACGACGAGTTCACCGAGTGTCCGGCGGAACAGGCCGACGCTCTTGTCCCGTCCGGGAGTCAGCCGCAGGGCGTCGCCGTCGAAGATCCAGGTGCCGTCCTTCTGGATGATTTCCGCCATGGGGGGATTGTTTCACCGGATCTGCGGGAGAGTGGTCTCTACCAATCGAAGGGAGCGCAGGTGAGACGACACAGCGTTCTGGGATCGCTGCTGCTCGTGATGGCGGTCGGCGCCTTCACGGTAGGAGCGACAACGGTGACGAAAGCGACCCCGACCGCGACCCCGCTCGGCCGAGTGGTTCCGGCGCCCGCGTCGGTGACACCCGGGAAAACCCCGTTCCGCATCACCCACGACACCGCGATCCACGTCGACGGATCGCGCGAGGCGCGCCGGATCGGCGAGTACCTCGCCGGCATCCTGCGCCCGTCGACCGGCTATCGCCTGCCCCTGAGCACCCACGCCGGGCACGGCATCCAACTCAGGCTCGCCAAAGGCCCGTTCGGAGCCGAGGGGTACCGCCTGGACAGCGGCCCGTCCGGCGTCACCCTCACCGCCGCCCACACCGCCGGCCTCTTCCACGGCGTGCAGACCCTGCGCCAACTCCTGCCCGCCGCCGTCGAGAAGAACTCCGTGCAGCGCGGCCCCTGGCAGATCGCGGGCGGCACCATCGAGGACTCCCCGCGCTACGCCTACCGCGGCGCGATGCTCGACGTCTCCCGGCACTTCTTCACGGTCGCCCAAGTCAAGCGCTACATCGACGAGTTGGCCCTTTACAAGATCAACGAACTGCATCTCCACCTCAGTGACGACCAGGGCTGGCGCATCGCCGTCGACTCCTGGCCACGCCTGGCGGCCTACGGCGGCTCGACCGAGGTCGGCGGCGGCGCGGGCGGCTACTACACGAAGGCCGACTACCAGGAGATCGTCCGCTACGCCTCCTCCCGCTACCTGGAGGTCGTCCCGGAGATAGACATGCCGGGCCATACGAACGCGGCCCTCGCCTCCTACGCCGACCTGAACTGCGACGGCGTGGCACCCCCGCTCTACACCGGCACGGACGTCGGCTTCAGCTCGCTGTGCGTCGGCAAGGACCTCACCTACGACTTCGTGGACGACGTGGTCCGCGAGCTGGCCGCGCTCACCCCGGGCCGCTATCTCCACATCGGCGGCGACGAGGCGCACTCCACCAGCCATGAGGACTACGTCAAGTTCATGGACCGGGTGCAGCCGATCGTCACCAAGTACGGCAAGACGGTGATCGCCTGGCACCAGATCACCGGAGCCCACCCCGTGAAGGGCGCTCTCGCCCAGTACTGGGGTCTCGACGACACCGACGCCGCCGAGAAGGCCCAGGTCGCCGAGGCCGCGAAGAACGGCACCGGGCTGATCCTCTCGCCCGCCGACCGGGTCTACCTCGACATGAAGTACACCGAGGACACCCCACTCGGCCAGGACTGGGCGGGCCTGGTCGAGGTCAAGCGGTCCTACGACTGGGATCCCGGCAACTACCTTGCCGGAGTGCCCACTTCGGCGATCCGAGGGGTCGAGGCGCCGCTGTGGACGGAGACCATCGTGACCGGCGCGAACATCGACTACATGGCCTTCCCCAGGCTGCCAGGGGTGGCCGAGCTGGGCTGGTCGCCGGCCTCGACCCACGACTGGGACACCTACAAGGTGCGGCTCGCGGCGCAGGCCCCACGCTGGGACGCACTGGGGATCGACTACTACCGGTCGCCTCAAGTGCCTTGGCCCGCAGGCTAGTTGACCGTCCTGTCGATTGATGGAAATGGGCGGGCACCCCGGAGGACCGTACTCCGGGGTGCCCGCCTGTCCGTGGGTCAGAACCCGGCGATGGGGTTCTTCAGGGTGCCGATGAGCTGGAGCGCGCCCGCCGGGTCCGCCAGGTCCACCATCTGCTGGTTGTCGCGCAGTTGGAGGCGGTTGAGGCAGGACAGGGAGAACTCGGGGGCGAACATGTCGTACTGCCGGAACTTGTCGGCGAGTTCGGGTGCCGCCTCCTGGTACTCGCGGGTGACCTCCGCGACCGTACGCCAGAAGTCGTCCTCCGCCAGGACGCCGTCGGCGGCCAGGTTGGCGGCGAGGAAGCGGAAGAAACAGTCGAAGACATCGGTGAAGATCGACAGGAGCTTCTTGTCCTCGGGGACGTCGACCCGCAGCCGCTCCACGGTCGGCGGCAGCACCGCTTCCGGGTCCATGACGGCGATCTCCTCGGCGATGTCCTTGTAGATCGCGCGCTGGACGACACCGTCCTTCAGGACGAGGATGACGTTCTCGCCGTGCGGCATGAACACCAGGTCGTAGGCGTAGAAGCTGTGCAGCAGCGGGGTGAAGTACGCCCGCAGATAGTGGCGCAGCCACTCCACCGGCGCCAGTCCCGACCGCTCGATCAGGGCGGCCGCGAAGGACTCGCCCTCGTGGTCCAGGTGCACCAGCGAGGCCATCGTCGCCAGCGACTCGCCGTCCCGGAGCGAGGACACCGGGCTCTCGCGCCACAGGGCCGCGAGCATTTTGCGGTACGGCGAGTAGCGGTCGGTGGCCGCCTCGTACTCCAGGTGCCGGTAGCCGACAGCGGCCCGCTCACGGATGATCGACAGGCCGGTGGACTTCAACACCGGGTCGTTCTCGATGAGTTGGGCGAGCCAGTCGTTGATCGCCGGGGTCGCCTCCATGTAGGCGGCCGAAAGCCCGCGCATGAAGCCCATGTTGAGGACGGACAGGGCCGTCTTGACGTAGTGCTTCTCGGGGTTGGACTTGTTGAAGAAGGTCCGGATCGACTGCTGGGCGAGGTATTCGTCGTCGCCCTCGCCGAGGCAGACGAGGAGGCCGCGGGCGACCTCGGCGGCGAAGGTGACGGTGAGCTTGTTCCACCACTGCCAGGGGTGGACGGGGATGAGGAGGAAGTCGTCCGGGTCGTGGCCCTGGTCGGTCAGGGTGGCGCGGAAGCGGTCCAGCGTGGCGCTGCCCAACTCGTCCTTGACGAACGACTCGTACTCGATGCCCACGCCCGCCGTGAACGCGGCCCGTGAGCGGTGCGCGGCCAGCCAGACCAGGCGGACCGGGCTCGCGGTCTCGGGGGCGTACGACAGGTACTCGTGGATGCCGAAGCCGAGCCGCCCGTTGTTGGCGACGAAGCAGGGGTGGCCCTCGGTCATCCCCGTCTCGATGGCCTGGAAGTCGCTCCGCACCAGCTCGGCGACCGGGAGCTGCGGCTTGGTGAGCTTGTAGCAGGTGCCGGAGAGGGTGGAGGAGATCTCCTCCAGGTAGACCGGCAGGATCTCCTCGCTCAGCCCGAGCGCCTGCTTCAGCTCGATGAAGAAGTCCATTGCGGCGAGGGGGAGTTCGGCGCCGTCGCGGACCCGGGAGATGGAGTCGGCGTCGACCTGCCAGTGGTCCAGGGCGCGCCGGGTGGCGGTGAACCGGTAGCGGGTCAGACCGTCGTCGCTGCGGACGACGTACAAGTCGCCGTCCTTCTCCACCGGTTCGGGGGTGATCAGCCGCTCGTGCGCGAACTCGGCGAGGGCCTTGCGGATCAGCAGGCGGTTGGCCTTCTCCCAGCGCTCGGGGGAGAGATGGGCGACGGCGTCGGCGAGGCTCATACGGACACCACCGTAGCCAGAAGGAACTGTTCCTTCGTGCAGAAGCTCAACAAGGCTTTCTTCTCCGGCTTTTGGATCTCGCGCTCGGGCACGAACCCGACCGCCTCGTTCAGGGCGTGTACGGCGGTGTTGGCCACGTCCGGTTCCACGACGACGCGTTGGACCGCCGGGTCCTCGAAGAGGTGGGCCATCACGGCGGTGATCACCGCGCGGGTGAAGCCGTGCACGGGCGCCTCGGTGGCCGGCGTCAGGAAGTGCATGCCGACATCGCCGGGGAACGGCTTGTACAGGCCGACCAGTTCGCGGTGGTGCGGGTCGTAGTACTCCATCAGGAAGGCGGGAACGCCCTTCTCGTCGAGCCCGAGCAGCGCGTGGTGGTGCTCGTCGGCCGCGATCTCCATGTAGGCGCGCTCGACGTCCTCCAGTTTCGCGTCCTGCATCATCCAGTACGCGGCCTTGGGATGGGTGACCCACCGGTGCAGCAGCTCGGCGTCCTGGAGCGGGTCCAGAGGGCGGAAGGTGAAGGTCATACGGCGAACTCCTGGAACGCGATGGTCTGTTCGACCGGGTAGTACTCGGTGCCGAGCAGCTCACGGATGATGTACGAGTTGCGGTACGCGCCCATGCCCAGATCCGGGGACGTGATGCTGTGCGCGTGGACGCCGGCGTTCTGGAGGAAGACACCCCGGCCCGTGGTGTCGATCGAGTAGTTGCGCGCGATGTCGAAGTTGCCCCGCGCGTCGTAACACAGCCGCTCGTGCACGGGCTTGAGGAACTCAGGCTCGGCGTACTTGTAGCCGGTGGCGAGGACCAGGCCCTGGGAGCGCAGGGTGTAGTCCTTCTCCTGCTCCTCCTGGCGCAGCCCCAGTTCGTAGACTCCGTCGCGGTAAGCGGCGCTGTTCAGCGAGGAGTTGGTGAGCAGCCGGGTGGGGACCGGGCCGCCGACCTTCTTCTGGTAGAGCAGGTCGAAGATGTCGTTGACGAGATCGCCGTCGATGCCCTTGAACAGGCCCTTCTGCTCGGCCGTGAGGCGGTAGCGGGTCTGCTCCGGCAGCGCGTGGAAGTAGTCGATGTACTCCGGGGAGGTCATCTCCAGCGTGAGTTTGGTGTATTCGAGCGGGAAGAAGCGCGGGGAGCGCGTCACCCAGTTCAACTCGTAGCCGTGGACGTCGATCTCGCTGAGCAGGTCGTAGTAGATCTCGGCGGCGGACTGCCCGCTGCCGACCAGCGTGATCGACTCCTTGGCCTGCAACTCCGCTTTGTGGTGCACATAGCGGGAGTTGTGGATGAAGTCGCCGCCCAGACCGGCGACGGCCTCCGGGAGATAGGGAGGGGTTCCGGTGCCCAGGACCAGGTGCCGGGCGCGGTAACTCTCGCCGGCCTCGGTGTGGACGACGTAGACCTCGTCCCGTTCCTCGTACGTCACCTCGGTCACCGTCATGCCGAAGCGGACGTTGGAGAGTTTGTCGGCGGCCCAGCGGCAGTAGTCGTCGTACTCGACCCGCAGCGGGTAGAAGTTCTCGCGGATGTAGAAGGGGTACAGACGCCCCTTCTCCTTCAGGTAGTTGAGGAAGGAGTACGGCGAGGTCGGATCGGCGAGGGTGACCAGGTCCGACATGAACGGGGTCTGGAGGTGGGCGCCGTCGAGGAACATGCCGGCGTGCCACTCGAAGCCGGGCTTCGAGTCCAGGAAGATTCCGTCGAGTTCGAGGATCGGCTCGGTGAGGCAGGCGAGGCCGAGGTTGAAGGGTCCGAGCCCGATGCCCACGAAGTCGTACGTCTTGGTGGCGGGTTCAGGAAGCGCGGTCAAGGGACTCTCCCAGGTACTGCTCGGCGTGGCCGGCGATCAGGTCGAGGACGGCGGCGATGTCGTCGGTCGTCGTCTCGGGGTTGAGCAGGGTGAACTTCAGGTAGTGGCGGCCCGCGACCTTGGTGCCCGCGACCACCGCGTCACCGGAGGCGAACAGGGCCTTGCGGGCGTACAGGTTGGCGCGGTCGATCTCGGCGGGGTCGGTGACGGCGGCCGGGATGTAGCGGTAGACGAGGGTGGAGAGCGAGGGCTCCACGACCACGTCGAAGCGCGGGTCGGCGGCGAGCAGCTTCCACCCTTCCTCGGCCAGGTCGCAGACCTCGTCGAAGAGTTCGCCGATGCCGTCGGCGCCCATCACACGCAGGGTCATCCACAGCTTGAGCGCGTCGAAACGGCGGGTGGTCTGGAGGGACTTGTCGACCTGGTTGGGGATGCGCTCCTGCACCATGCGACGCGGGTTGAGGTACTCCGCGTGGTAGGTCGCGTGGCGCAGCGTGTCGGCGTCGCGGACCAGGACGGCGGACGAACTCACCGGCTGGAAGAAGGACTTGTGGTAGTCCACAGTGACCGAGTCGGCGCGCTCGATGCCGTCGATCCGGCCCCGGTGCTTCAGCGAGGTGAGCAGACCGCAGCCGTAGGCCGCGTCCACGTGCATCCACACCCCGAACTGCTCGCACAGCTCGGCTATTTCGGGCAGCGGGTCGATGGAGCCGAAGTCGGTGGTGCCGGCGGTGGCGACGACGGCCATGGGTACGAGACCGGCGTTCCCGCAGCGCTCCAACTCGCGGGCGAGTGCGACCGTCTGCATGCGCTTGTCGGCGCCGACCGGGATCGAGACGACGGCGTCCTGGCCGAGGCCCAGCAGTTTCGCCGACTTCTTCACGCTGAAGTGGCTGACCTCGGAGGCGAAGATCCGCAGTTTGGCCAGGCTGTCGGTCTTGGACTCCTCGCGGGCCAGCAGCAGTGCCTGGAGGTTGGACTGGCTGCCGCCGGAGGTGAACACCCCGTCCGCGTGCGGGCCGAGGCCGATGCGCTCGTTGGTCCAGTCGATCAGCTTGCGCTCGATGAGGGTGCCGCCGGCCGACTGGTCCCAGGTGTCCAGGGAGGAGTTGACGGCGGAGAGCACCGCCTCGCCGAGCACCGCGGGGATGACGACGGGGCAGTTGAGGTGGGCGAGGTAGCGGGGGTGGTGGAAGTAGATCGCGTCACGCAGGTAGACCTCGTCCAGCTCGTCGAGCACGGCGGCGGTGTCGTGCAGCGGGCGGTCGAGGTCGATGCGGTCGATGAGGGGGGAGAGGGCGTCGACCGTGACGCCGGTGAACGGTCGTTCGGTGGTGGCGAGTTTGGCCGCCACCCGCTCCACGCCTTCCGTCACGGAGCGGCGGTAGTGCTCCGCAGTCGTGTCATTGAGCAGGTGCGAGCGCATGTGGGGGTCCTCCGGTGGGGACGGGTTTGAACTTAGGTAAGGCTAACCTAACTTAGATCTTTCGGCATTCGCCCCTCCCGTGACTGGCGTCACTCGCGCCTCACCCGGCTTCGCGCAACTGCTCCTCGCTGAGCCCCTGCCGCCAGTACCCGACGAAGGTCACCCGGCGCCGGTCGATCCCGCGCTCACCCACGAAGTGCCGCCGCAGCGCCTTCACTTGGCCGGACTCGCCCGCGATCCACACGTACGGCCGCTCGGCGGGCGGGAGTCGGGCCTCGCGCAGGGCGTCGAGGGTGGCAGGGGAATCACCCTCACGCACCAGCCAGGTGACCTCGGCGTCGGCCTCGGTCACCAGGTCCTGGATGTCACCGGCGTGCGCGACCTCCAGCCACAGCCGGGCACGGGTGCCCGCGGGCAGCGCTTCGAGGATGGCCGAGGCGGCCGGTACGGCGGTCTCGTCGGCCCAGACGACCACCAGATCGGTGTCCTCCGGCGGCCGGAACCGGATCGCCCGGTTGTCCGCGACCGCCGGCCCGAGCAGCACCACCCGGTCACCGGCGGACGCGCGCGAAGCCCAGCCTGAGGCCGGCCCCGCCGGTTCGTGCAGCACGAAGTCGATGTCGATCTCGTCGGGGTCGCGGCGCAGGGCCCGCAGGGTGTACGAGCGCATCACCGCCCGTATCCCGTCCGGGAGTTCACGCCACGCCTGCCACCAGCCGTCGCCCAGCTCGTACGGCACGGCGGGCTCCGACTGGCCCGGGTGGGGGAGGAAGAGCGACAGGGACTGATCGCACCCGTCGGAGAAGCAGTACGCCAGATCGTCCCCGGCGAAGGTCACCCGGACCAGAGACGGCCCGAGCCGCTCCGTCCGCACGACCTGAAGAGAGAAGAAACGGAAGGGGGCGGCGACGGCCGTGGTCATGGGGGTTCCTTCCAGGAAGCGGGAGGTGATGGCGCCCCAAAGGGGCGCGGGGCCGTATCGAATCTGCGGCTCCGCCGCGTGGGCGCGAACGGCCAATACCGGCCAGCAGCACAGCTCCCCGCGAGGCGAGATCACCCCAGATTCAGCTGACCTTCTTCGCGCTCTCGATCGCCTTCGCCAGATCCTCAAGCAACGGCGCGCACTTGTCGTACGACAGAATCGGCTCGGGGTTCCGCGCGATGACCTGCCCAGCCTTCACCGCCGGCAGCTTCTTCCACGTGCCCTCGGTGATGTCGGCGGGCTGGATCGCCGACGTGCGGTTGTCCATCATGATGATGTCCGCGCCGTACTTGTCGACGTTCTCCCAGCTCAGGTTCTCGAACCAGCCGCCGCTCGCCTTGAGGGCGGCCGCGGACGGCTCGACGAAGTTCACGCCGAGCGCCTTGTAGTACTCCAGGTCGATGGAGAGGTTGGACCCGGAGACGTAGAAGATGTCCTGGCTCGCGGAACCCGCGAGGACCTTGATGTCCGGCTTGGCCTTGGCGGCGGCGCGCAGTCGGGCTGCCGCGTCCTCGAAGCGCTTCTTGGCCGCGGTGATGGTGGCCGAAGTGGTGTCCGCGCCAAGGGACTTGGCGAGTTCCAGCATGCGCGCGAGCGGCGTCGGCATTTGGATGTCGTAGGCGGAGATGCCGACGGTCGGCGCCCCCACGGCGAGGATCTTCTTCTTCGACTCCTCGGGGACGTACCAGAGGGTGCCGGCCGCGTCGAACATCGTGGTGATGAGGACGTCGGGGGAGAGGGCCGCGTACTTCTCGATGTTGAACTGGCCCCACTCGTTGCCGATGATCGTGACCTTGCTGATGTCCAGGTCGCCGGCCTGTACGTCGGCCTTGCCGTCCTTCAGCTTGGTCGGCCCGAAGACGCCCTTGGACTCGATGCCGTAGTCGTGGAGCGCGGCGGCGACACCGATGAAGGAGACGATGTTCGCGGGCGTCTTGTCGGTCTTCGCGGTCTGGCCGCGGTCGTCCTTGAAGGTCCAGGGGCCGGACTTGGCGGCCGTCGTCTCCTTGTCCGAGCCACCGCTTTTCGCGTCGTCGTCGCCGCAGGCCGCGAGCACGGCACCGAGACCGAGGGCGCCGCCCGCGGCGAGGATGCCGCGGCGGGAGAGGTGAGTGGCACGGGCGTTGGACATGTATGGCTGCTTTCGAACAGGGCGGAGCGCCCGCCGGACAATTCGAAGGTAGGTTAGCCTAACCTCACTGAATGTCCAGAGGGTGGGGCGACCGCAGCCCTGTCTGTGGTCGCACTGTGCCGCCCCTGTGGGGGTATGTCTCACCCACTTTGGCTTTCAACCACCTTGTCCCGCCCGCCAGTTGTGATCATGCTCGGTCTTAGCGGGCCCTGCGCACTGATGTTCGGTGACCTTCGGAGGTGGAGTGGCTACCACGGTGGACATGACGGGTGTGGAAGCGGTGGTGCGCGGTGACGCGGCGCTGCTGGAGGACGACCTGGCCGAGTTCCTCGGCTCGCTGACCGACCCGGCGCGGGCGGCGGACTCCGTGTACGACGCGGCACTGCGCCGCGCCCTCTACGAACCGGTCGCCGACGCCGTCGGATCCAAGGTCGGCCAGCAGGCACTGCCACCCGCCGCCGGAGCCCCCGGCGGCCGGGCTCCCCTGCGCCCCTCGATGGTGTACTGGGCGTACCGCAACTACCGGGGCTTCCCCGACGAGCCGAACGCACGCGGCGACACGGCCCCCGAGCTGGCCGTCATCCGCCGTACGGCAGTTGCCGTAAGGATTCTGCTGAAGGCCGCCGTCGCGCTCGACGACATCCAGGACGGCAGCGACGTCCGCTACGGCGAACCCGCCCTCCACGCCACCCACGGCGCACCACTCGCCCTCAACACCGGCGCCTGGCTGATCATGTCCGCGCTGCGGCACGCCGCCGACCCCGCCGTCGTGGACAGCCTGGTGCGCTCGGTCGGCAACGGCTTCACCGGGCAGGCCGTCGACCTGTCCTCCCGTACGGCGCTCACCCGGGCCGAGTTGACCGCCGCGCCACGCGCCACCCGGGTCGACTTCTGGGAGGCTACGGCCGCCCTCAAGACCGGCACCCTGTTCTGGATGCCGCTCGACGCGGCGGTCGCCGGGCTGCGGGTGGTCGAGGACGACCGCCTTGCCCTGGACGGCGCGATGCGTCAACTGGGCCTCGCCAGCCAGTTGTTCAACGACCTGACCGACTTCGTTCCCGAACTCGGCGGTGCCAACACGCACGAGGACCTCGACGGCCTGGGCAACCGGGTCGTCCTGGAGCTGCTCGACGACGCACCGCCCGGCGAGGGCTTCGAGCGGTACGTGCTCGGACATCCGCGACTGGACCGGACGCTCCTCGCGCTCGCCGAGGAGGCCGTGGCCCTGAAGCGTTCCGCCAAGGACGCCGTCCACGGCGTGTGCCGTTCCGAGCGCAGTGCCGCCTACTTCGACGTGACGATCGAACGCAAGGGCCACCTCATCGACCGTCTGCTCGCGACGGTCCGGCAGCGGAGCGGCGTATGACGGACACGACCACCCAACGACTGAGGAAGGGCACCCGCGCCTGGCACGAGGCCCTGGAGGCCACCGGATTCGCCACCGCGATGCTCGCCGGGACCCTCCCGCTCGACCGCTACGTCGGCCAACTCGCCGCCTACCGAGTGGTGTTGAGGGCACTGGAGACCGAACTCGCCCGCGCCACCTGCCCTTCCGTCGGCTCGGTCTGGTCGCCGGACCTGCGCAAACTCCCGCTCGTCGAACGCGACCTGTGCCACTTCGCCGGCCTCGGCACGACCCCCGCACCCTGCCCGGCCGCCGAGCGGTTCGCGGCGGAGATACGGCGTACCGCCGCCCTCGAACCCCGTGAACTCCTCGGCTTCCTCTATGTGTTGGAGGGCTCCACCCTCGGCGCCCTGTTCCTGCTCCGGTATGTCACCCGGGCCTACCGGCTCACGGACGGGAACGGTGTGTCGTACTACGGCAGCGGCGACCGCGCCCGCTGGGCCGCCTTCGCCGAGCGCCTCGACCGGGCGCTCGGCGAAGGCGCCGTGCAGGACCGCGTGCTGGCCGCCGCCGAGCGGGCCTACCGTCATGTCGCCCTGATCTCGGCGGAGTTGTCGGCGGGCCTGAACAGTCCGGCCGCCGAACCGGTGTAGCCGAGCTCAGCCCGTGAGCCCCAACTCGCGGGCGATCAGCATCCGTTGGACTTCGCTGGTGCCCTCGCCGATCTCCAGGATCTTGGAATCGCGCCACATACGGGCCACCGGGTACTCGTTCATGAAGCCGTAGCCGCCGTGCACCTGGGTGGCGTCGCGGGCGTTGTCGACGGCGATGGTGGAGGAGTACAGCTTGGCGAGGGCCGCCTCCTTCTTGAAGGGCTCGCCGGCCACCAGGCGGGACGCGGCGTCGCGCCAGGCGAGGCGGGCGGTGTGGGCCTTCATCTCCATATCGGCGATCTTGAACTGGATGGCCTGGTTGGCGCCGATCGGCCGGCCGAACGCGTGCCGCTCCTTGGCGTACTTCACCGACTCGTCGACACAGCCCTGCGCCAGACCGGTGGCGAGGGCCGCGATGGCGATCCGGCCCTCGTCCAGGATGCGCAGGAACTGGGCGTAGCCGCGCCCCTGTTCACCGAGCAGGTTCGCCGCCGGGACCCGGACGTCCGAGAAGGACAGCTCACGGGTGTCCGAGGCGTTCCAGCCGACCTTCGAGTACGGCGCCGCGACCGTGAAGCCGGGCGTCCCGGACGGCACGATGATCGCCGAGATCAACGGCTTGCCGTCGGGCTGGCGGCCGGTGACGGCGGTGACCGTCACCAACCCGGTGATGTCCGTACCGGAGTTGGTGATGAAGCACTTGGAGCCGTTGATCACCCATTCGTCGGTGTCCGGGTCCAGACGGGCCGTCGTCCGGGTCGCGCCCGCGTCGGAGCCGCCGTCCGGCTCGGTCAGCCCGAAGGCGCCGAGGATCTCGCCGGAGCACAGCCTGGGCAGCCACTCGGCCTTCTGGGCCTCGGTGCCGAAGAGATGGATCGGCATCGCGCCCAGCGACACCCCGGCCTCCAGGGTGATCGCCACCGACGAGTCGACCCGGGCCAGCTCCTCGAGGACGAGGCCCAGCGCCAGATAGTCGCCGCCCATCCCGCCGTGCTCCTCGGGGAACGGCAGCCCGAACAGGCCCATGCGGCCCATCTCGCGGACGATCTCGTACGGGAACTCGTGGCGCTCGTAGAAGTCGCCGATCTTCGGCGCCACGACATCGTGCGCGAACTCCTCGACCGTACGGCGGAGTTCTTCGAGTTCGGGGGAGAGACGGTGGTCCATGGCGGGTCACTGCTCCTTGTGGGGCTGTGTCGTTTTGCCGAGTGCTCGGACGGTGCGGGACGGGCTGGGTCGGCCCAGTTGTTCGGCCATCCACACGCTGGTGGCGGTGAGACGGGCGAGGTCGACTCCGGAGTCGATGCCGAGACCCTGGAGCATCCACACCAGGTCCTCGGTGGCGAGGTTGCCGGTGGCGGACTTGGCGAACGGGCAGCCGCCGAGGCCGCCCGCGGAGGCGTCCACCGTGGTGACGCCGTGCTGGAGGGCGGCCAGGGTGTTGGCGAGGGCCTGGCCGTAGGTGTCGTGGAAGTGCACGCCCAACACGTCGGTGGGGACGCGCTGTTCGTTGAGCGCGGCGAGGAGTGCGAGGACGTGTCCCGGAGTGGCCACCCCGATGGTGTCGCCGAGGCTCAGCTCGTCGCAGCCCATGTCGAGCAGGGCCCGGCAGACCCGGACCACCTGGGCGACGGGGACCGCGCCCTCCCAGGGGTCGCCGAAGCACATGGAGAGATAGCCGCGCACATGGGCGCCCTCGTCCTTGGCGCGGGCCACGACCGGGGCGAACACGGCCAGCGACTCGTCCACCGTGCGGTTGAGGTTGGCCTTGGCGAAGGACTCGGTGGCGCTGGCGAAGACGGCGATACGGGTCGCGTCCAGGGACAGGGCCCGGTCGAGTCCGCGGTCGTTCGGCACCAGGACCGGGAGGCGCACCCCCGGCAGGCCGCGCACGAGCGGGAACAGCCGCTCGGCGTCGGCCAGTTGGGGCACCCACTTCGGGTGCACGAAGCTGGTGGCCTCGATGGTGGTCAGACCCGCGTCGGCCAGCCTTTGGATGAACTCGGCCTTGACCTCGGTCGGCACGGTCGACTTCTCGTTCTGGAGTCCGTCACGGGCCCCGACCTCGTGGATGCGCACCCGCGCGGGCAGATCGGGGGCCGGTACGACCATGGGCAGTGTCACTCTTCCTCCTCGGCCGGGGCGATCACGGCGAGCACCTGGTCCATGGCGACGGTCGCGCCGGGGGTCACATCCAGTTCGGCGACGGTGCCGGCGTGCGGTGCGGAGACGACGTGCTCCATCTTCATGGCCTCGACCACCAACAGGCTCTGTCCCGCGGTCACTTGATCGCCCACGGCGACCTTCACCACGGTCACCGTCCCCGGCATGGGCGCGGTGAGCGAATCGGCGCCGGAGCGGTCGGCCCCGCTGAGCGAGGCGGCCACCGGGTCGTGGTCGCGGACGTGCCAGGCGTCGCCGTCGCGGCCCAGCCAGTCGCCGGAGCGGTGGAAGGTGTGCCGGACCCCGTCGAGGGTGACGGACACCTGGTCCTCGGTGACCGTGTGGCTGCCGCGCGGGACGTACTCCACGGGCTCGGTCACCCGCAGGTGGAACCCGACCGGCTTCGGTGCACCGCCCAGCCGCCAGCCGTCCGGCACCGAGAAGGGATCGGTCCAGCCCTCACCCCTGGGACGCAGGGCCTCCAGCCGTACGGCCGCCGCCGCCTCGTACACCTCCGCCGGCACCTCGTCCGACACGAGCGAGTCCGCCTCCCGCTCGACCAGCCCGGTGTCCAACTCGCCCGCCACGACCGCCGGATGGGCCAGCAGCCGCCGTAGGAAGCCCGCGTTCGTCGGCACGCCCAGGGTGACCGTGTCCGCGAGGGCCGCCCGGAGTTTCCTGAGCGCGGTCGCGCGGTCGGGGCCGTAGGCGATGACCTTGGAGAGCATCGGGTCGTAGAGGCTGCCGACCTCGGTGCCTTCGGAGAGCCCGGAGTCGGTGCGGACGCCGTCGCCCTGGGGCTCGCGGAGCAGGACCACCGTGCCGCCGGACGGCAGGAAGCCGCGAGAGGGGTCTTCCGCGCAGATCCGCGCCTCCACCGCGTGCCCGGTGAGGGTGATGTCGTCCTGCGCGAAGGGGAGCCGCTCGCCCGCCGCCACCCGCAGCTGCCACTCCACGAGGTCGAGTCCGGTCACCAACTCCGTGACCGGGTGCTCCACTTGGAGGCGGGTGTTCATCTCCATGAAGTAGTACGACGACGGGTCGCTCCCGGGGACGATGAACTCGACCGTGCCCGCGCCCGCGTACCCGCACGAGCGGGCCGCCTGGACGGCCGCCTCGCCCATCGCGGCGCGCGTGCCGGAGTCGAGGAGCACGCTCGGCGCCTCCTCGACGACCTTCTGGTGCCGCCGCTGCAAGGAGCACTCGCGCTCGCCGAGATGGACCACGTTGCCATGGCCGTCGGCCAGGATCTGGATCTCGATGTGCCGGGGGCGGTCGACCCACCGCTCGACCAGGAGGGTGTCGTCGCCGAAGGAGGCGCGGGCCTCGCGGCGGGCGGCGGCGATCTCCTCCTCCAGGACGGCCAGGTCACGGACCAGGCGCATGCCCTTGCCGCCGCCCCCGGCCGAGGGCTTGAGGAGGACGGGGGCGCCCAACTTGTGGGCCGCCTCGGCGAGTTCGGGGTCGCGTCCGCCCGGGACGACCGGGACGCCGGCCGCCGCCACCGTCTCCTTGGCGCGGATCTTGTCGCCCATGAGGGCGATCGCGTCGGCCGGCGGCCCGATGAAGACCAGCCCGGCGTCGGCGCAGGCGCGCGCGAAGCCCGCGTTCTCCGCGAGGAAGCCGTAGCCCGGGTGCACGGCCTGCGCGCCCGTGCGGGCCGCCGCCTCCAGCAGCCGCTCCACCGACAAGTAGCCTTCGGCTACGAGGCTCTCGGCCGCCGGGTCCCCCTGCTTAAGGTGGGGGTGCCCCCAACCGATCCGTACCGCCGTGTCGGCCTCCCGGACGTGCCGGGCGTCCGCGTCCGCGTCGGAGAAGACGGCCACCGAGCGCACACCGAGCGAGCGCAGGGTGCGGATCACGCGGACGGCGATCTCGCCCCGGTTGGCCACAAGGACTGTCTCGAACATCTCGGGCACCCTCATCACATCCGGAAGACGCCGAACTGGGGGTCGCCCAGTGGCGCGTTGGCACAGGCGGTCAGGGCCAGACCCAGCACCTGGCGGGTCTCCAGGGGGTCGATGACCCCGTCGTCCCAGAGCCGGGCGGTGGCGTAGTAGGCGTTGCCCTGGCGCTCGTACTGCTGCCGGATGGGGTCCTTGAAGGCGTCCTCGTCCTCGACGGGCCACTCCTCGCCGCGCGCCTCCAACTGGTCCCGCTTCACGGTCGCGAGGACCGAGGCGGCCTGCTCGCCGCCCATGACGGAGATCTTGGCGCCGGGCCACATCCACAGGAAGCGGGGTGAGTACGCCCGGCCGCACATCGAGTAGTTGCCCGCGCCGTACGAGCCGCCGACCACCACGGTCAGCTTGGGCACGCGCGCGCAGGCGACGGCGGTGACCATCTTGGCGCCGTGCTTGGCGATGCCACCCGCCTCGTAGTCCTTGCCGACCATGAACCCCGAGATGTTCTGCAGGAACACCAGGGGGATGCCGCGCTGGTCGCAGAGCTCGATGAAGTGGGCGCCCTTCTGGGCGGATTCGGAGAACAGGATGCCGTTGTTGGCGACGATGCCGACCGGGTGGCCGTGGATCCGGGCGAAGCCGGTGACCAGGGTCTGCCCGAACTCGGCCTTGAACTCGGCGAACCGCGAACCGTCCACCACGCGCGCGATGATCTCCCGCACGTCGTACGGAGTGCGGGAGTCGACCGGGACCGCGCCGTAGATCCCGTACGGGTCGACCTTCGGCTCGACCGCCTCGGTGACCTCCCAGGGCAGCGGCCCGCGCGCGGGGAGGGTGGCGGCGATGTTCCGGACGATCCGCAGGGCGTGCGCGTCGTCCTCCGCGAGATGGTCGGTGACACCCGACACGCGTGCGTGCACCTCGCCGCCGCCCAGCTCCTCGGCGGTGACGACCTCGCCGGTGGCGGCCTTCACCAGGGGCGGGCCGCCCAGGAAGATCGTCCCTTGGTTGCGCACGATGACGGCTTCGTCGCTCATCGCCGGTACGTACGCGCCCCCGGCCGTGCAGGACCCGAGCACAGCGGCGATCTGCGGAATCCCCGCACCCGACATCCGGGCCTGGTTGTAGAAGATCCGCCCGAAGTGCTCGCGGTCCGGGAACACCTCGTCCTGCATGGGCAGGAAGGCACCTCCGGAGTCCACGAGATAGACACAGGGGAGATGGTTCTCCAGGGCGATCTCCTGGGCGCGCAGATGCTTCTTCACGGTCATCGGGTAGTACGTGCCGCCCTTGACCGTGGCGTCGTTGGCGACGATCACGCACTCGCGGCCGCTCACCCGGCCGATCCCGGCGATGACACCGGCGGCCGGGGCGGCCCCGTCGTACATCCCGTCGGCGGCGAGGGGCGCCAGCTCCAGGAAGGGCGAGCCGGGGTCGAGGAGCGTGTCCACCCGGTCCCTCGGGAGCAGCTTGCCGCGCGCGGTGTGCCGGTCCCGGGCCCGCTCACCGCCGCCGAGCCGGGCCGCGGCCAGCTTCCGCCGCAGCTCCTCGCCCAGCGCGCGGTGCGCCGCCTCGTTGGCCCGCCATGCCTCCGACGCGGGGTCCGCCGCGCTCGTCAGCTCCGGTGCCTCGTGCATTACGCGTCCCCTCGCACAACGTTCGACTGCTATCGGCTGCCATCGACTGTTAATGAGCGTTAACCATTTCCTTCAGGTTAACGACCGCTAACCTCCCTGTCTAGAATTACTTCCATGACCACGAGAACCGACGCCCCCACCCGCCGCGAGCAGATCCTCAAGGAGGCCGCGCGGCTCTTCGCCGAGCGGGGTTTCCACGGCGTCGGGGTGGACGAGATAGGCGCGGCGGTCGGCATCAGCGGCCCCGGTCTCTACCGGCACTTCCCGGGCAAGGACGCGATGCTCGCCGAGCTGCTGGTCGGCATCAGCGGACAGTTGCTGACAGGGGCGAAGCGGCGACTGGCGGAGGCCGACGGGGGCTCGGCGGAGGTGGTCCTGGACTCCCTGATCGAGGGCCACATCGACTTCGCCCTCGACGACCGCCCCCTGATCACCCTCCACGACCGCGAACTCGACCGCCTACGCGACTCCGACCGCAAGCTGGTACGCCAGCTCCAGCGGCAGTACGTGGAGCTGTGGGTGGAGGTCGTCCGAGAGCTGTATCCGGACCTGGCCGAGCCCAGCGCACGGTCGGCGGTCCACTCGGTGTTCGGACTCCTCAACTCGACTCCGCATCTGGGGAGGGCGGGGTCGTTGCCTGGGCGGGGGGCGACTGCGGAGTTGCTGCATCGGATGGCTCGGGGGGCGTTGGGGGCGGCGGCTTCGGGTGGGTGAGGGGGGATGCGGGGCCCGGGGGGTTGGGGCTGGGCGGGTGCGGGGTCTGGGGGGAGTCGAGCGCCGTCGGGAGCTGGGTGTCGGTGTGGGCTGAGCGCTGGCGGGGTCTGGGTGTCGGCCGGTGGTCGTGGTGTCGGGGTTTGGGGCGGAGCTTTGTGGCGGGGCTGCTTGGCGTGTCGAGCCGGGCGGGTGGGCTTCGGTGGGTGCGGGACGCGGCGGGAGCCGAGCACCGTCGGCAGTTGAGCACCGGCGGGGGCTGAGCGCTGGCGCAAGTTGAGCGCAGGCGTGAGCCGAGCGCTGTCGGGATCTGGGTTCCGCCGACGGGTGTGGAGTCGCCGGGGTTCGGGGCGGAGCCCCGTGGCAGGGTCGCTTGGCCTGCCGAGTCGGGTGGGTGGGTGGGCGAAAGGCGTGACGAGCGTTACGTGCCCATTCCGCTGGACGCTCCCCCTACTCGCCGGTACCGTGATGTTCTGAGCAAGCGCTTAGACACGGACCCTGGGTAGCTGGAGGTGGCGGCGGTGCGCCGTACGGTGTTTGACGAGGACCACGAGGCGTTCCGGGAGACCATCCGGGCCTTCATCGAGGCCGAGGTCGTCCCGGTCTACGACGAGTGGTTCGCCGCCGGCCAGGCGCCGCGCGAGTTCTACTACAAGCTCGCCGAGCTGGGCGTCTTCGGCATCCGCGTCGACGAGGAGTACGGCGGCGCGGGCATCGACTCGTACAAGTTCGAGGCCGTCCTCTACGAGGAGACCGCCCGCGCGGGCGTCTCCTTCGGCGGCTCCGGTGTGCACGTGCTGCTCGGCCTGCCCTACATCAAGCTGCTCGCCACCGACGAGCAGAAGAAGCGTTTCCTGCCGAAGTTCGTCTCCGGCGAGGAGATGTGGGCCATCGCGATGACCGAGCCTGGCACCGGCTCCGACCTCGCCGGCATGAAGACCACCGCCAAGCTCTCCGAGGACGGCACGCACTACGTCCTCAACGGCGCCAAGACCTTCATCACGGGCGGCGTCCACGCCGACCGCATGATCGTCTGCGCCCGCACCTCCGCGCCCACCAAGGAGGACCGCCGCCACGGCATCTCCCTCTTCGTGGTGGACACGAAGGCGGAGGGCTACTCCGTCGGCCGGAAGCTGGACAAGCTCGGGCTCAAGACCTCCGACACCGCCGAGCTGGCGTTCGTCGACGTCAAGGTCCCGGTCGAGGACCTCCTCGGCGAGGAGAACAAGGGCTTCTACTACCTCGGCCACAACCTCGCCTCCGAGCGCTGGGGCATCGCCTTCGGCGCCTACGCGCAGGCCAAGGCCGCCGTCCGGTTCGCCAAGCAGTACGTCCAGGACCGCGTCGTCTTCGGCCAGCCCGTCGCCGCGTTCCAGAACACCAAGTTCGAACTGGCCGCCTGCCAGGCCGAGGTGGACGCCGCCGAGGCCGTCGTCGACCGGGCCACAGAGGCTCTCGACGCCGGTGAGCTGACCCCCGCCGAGGCCGCCAGCGCCAAGCTGTTCACCACCGAGGTCGCCCACCGCGTGATCGACCGCTGCCTCCAGCTCCACGGCGGCTACGGCTTCATGAACGAGTACCCGATCGCCCGCCTGTACGCGGACAACCGCGTCAACCGCATCTACGGCGGCACCAGCGAGATCATGAAGACGATCATCGCGAAGGACATGGGCCTGTAAGGTCCCCGCAATTACCGCCCCGTACAACTGGACACCATGAACGAGGCACTACAGGATCTCCTCGATCTGCTCGACCTCGAGCAGATCGAGGAGAACATCTTCCGCGGCAGCTCCCGCTCCGCCGTCGTCCCCCGCGTCTTCGGCGGGCAGGTGGCGGCGCAGGCCCTGGTCGCCGCCGGGCGCACGGTCCCCGCCGACCGCTACGCCCACTCCCTGCACGCGTACTTCCTGCGGCTGGGCGACCCGGGCGCGCCCATCGTCTACAACGTCGAGCGCATCCGCGACGGCCGTTCCTTCACCACCCGCCGCGCGGTCGCCGTCCAGCACGGCCGGCCGATCTTCACGCTGTCGGCGTCCTTCCAGGCGTACGAAGAGGGCCTCGACCACCAGACCCCCATGCCGCCCGCCCCTGATCCGGAGTCGGTCCCCACCGGGCAGGAACGGCTGCTCGGCTACGACCACCTCGACCCGGGGATCGTTGAACGATTCCTGGAGGCCCGTCAGGCGATCGATCTGCGGTACGTCGACGACCCGCCGTACGGCAGGTTCGGCGAGCCGCGCGAGCCGCACTCACAGGTCTGGTTCCGCACCAACGGCAAGCTGGTCGACGACCCCCTCCTCCATGTCGTCCTCGCGACATACGTCTCCGACATGACCCTCCTCGACTCGATCCTCCTCGCGCACGGCCGCGGCGGCTGGGCCGTAGGAGATGTCGTCGGCGCCTCGCTCGACCACGCGATGTGGTTCCACCGGCCGTTCCGCGCGGACGAGTGGCTCCTCTACGACCAGGAGTCGCCGTCGGCGTACGGCGGGCGCGGGCTCGGCCAGGCCCGGATCTACACCCAGGACGGCCAACTCGCCGTCTCCGTCATCCAGGAGGGCGTGGTCCGGGTCCCTCGGGAAGACTGAGGGCATGACGGAACCAGAGGCGACACGGGAGACACAGGGGCCACCGGAGACGCAGGACAGCGACGGCGGCGGCGAGTCCACCGTCACGGTGATCGTCGCCGCCGTCGCCAATCTGGGGATCGCGCTCGCCAAGGCGGTCGCCGGTGTCATCAGCGGCTCCAGCGCGATGCTCTCCGAGGCCGCGCACTCGGTCGCCGACACGGTCACCGAACTCCTCCTGCTGACCGCCCTCAAGCGCAGTGCGAAACCCGCGGACGAGGAACACCCCCTCGGCTACGGCCCCGAGCGCTACATCTGGGCGATGCTCGCCGCCGTCGCCACCTTCGTCGGCGGCGCGGTCTTCTCGATCTACGACGGCGTCCACACCCTGGTCGCGGGCGAGGACCTCGGCGACCCGCTCATCTCCTACATCGTGCTCGGCGTCGCCTTCCTCCTGGAGGGCTACTCCCTGCGCACCGGCCTGCGCCAGGCGCGCGGCGAGGCCGCCCGCCTCGACGCCTCCTTCAAGCGCTACCTCCGCTACACCCCCGACACCGCCGTGAAGGCCGTCGTCCTGGAGGACTCGGCCGCCCTCGTCGGTCTCGTCCTCGCGGCCGGCGGCCTGCTCGGTGGACAGCTCACCGGTTCAGGCGTCTGGGACGGCATCGCGTCCCTCTGCATCGGCGCGCTGCTGCTCTACGTCGCCTGGGTGCTGGGCCGCTCCAACGCCGAACTCCTCATCGGCCGCCCGCTGCCCAAGGCCATGCGGGACCGTATCCGCGAGGAACTCCTCGCCGTCCAACACATCGAGGCCGTACTGGAGTTGACGACCCTCGTGCAGGGTCCGCGCGAAGCACTGGTCGCCGCGAAGATCGACTTCCGGGACGTGTCCACGGCCGCCCAGATCGAGTGGGCCTGCGAACAGGCCGAACAGCGCCTGCGGGAGGCGTTCCCTGCGGTGAACCGGGTGTACCTGGACCCGACACCGGGGTATGCGCAGCGGCGGGCGGAGGGGCTCAACCCGTGGCCGTGAGACGGCTACGCTGCTGAGGTGGCCGACGAGAAGGACAGCCCGAACGGCTCGGTCCCGGGCCGCAGTTGGGGCCCGGTGGTGGACACCGTCCTGCTGGAACTCGTCGGCCTCGCCCTCTCCGGGATCGCCGCCCTGGTGGGGTGGCCGTTCGGATGGCTGCCCGATCCCGCTCTCGTCGCCGCCCTCCTCGCGCTGGTCACGGTGACGGCGCTCGGGGCCGCGGCGACGAACTGGGCCGTTCCGGCGCTCGACGACCCGGACGTCGGTTTTCTCGTCGGCTTCCTGCTCGGGATGCCCGCCGCCGTGGCCGTGCTGGTCCGGCTCCTCGACCGGACGGACGGGATCTGAAGGGGACGGCCCTAGGCCAGTCCCGCCTCCGCCAGCAGATACGCCGTCATCGGGTCGTAGTGCCGGGGGCTGACCACATGGTCGTCGAGCGGGACCGTCACCTGGACGGTGCCCTCGGACTCGGCGAGGAAGAGCGCGGGGTCGTTGCTGTCGGCGTAGCCGACGGAGTCGACGCCGTGGCGGCCCGCGTAGCCCGCCCAGCCGTGGTCGGCGACGACCAGGTCGGGCAGGGGGCGGCCCTCTCGCTCCAGGGCGGTGAGGATCGCCTTCATCGGCTCGCCGGAGTGGGTGTGCCAGAGCGTGGCGCCGTGCTCCAGGACTGCCACGTCCGCGAACTGCATGACGTACCCCTCCTCCGTCTGCAGCCCCTCCGGGATCACCACGATCTCGCAGCCGGCCGTGCGCAGCGCGGCGGCCGTGGAGTGGTGCACGTCGAGCAGGCCGCCCGGGTGACCGGTGGCGAACAGCACCCGCTGCTGCCCGTCGGCCGCCTTCCGCAGCCGCGCGGCGAGGCGGTCGAGCCCGGCGACGGTCAGCTCGGGGTCGATGGTGTCCTGGCCGTAGCGGTACTCGGGATCGTCGTTCACTCCCACCCGCTCCGCCATCACCGCGAGCACGTCCTGCTCGTCGGTCCAGCGGTCGCCGAGCTCCAGGCCGAACCAGTAGTGGCGGTCGCCGTTCGCCAGCTTGCGGTAGTGGGAGAGGTTGTTCTCGCGGGGCGTGGCCACGTCGCCCGCGATACGGGTCCTCACAAGGTGGTCGACGAGCTCGGCGCGGCTGGGTGTCCCGGGTATCGGCATGCTTCCCATTGTGGAGCAGAGGGCTGTGCCGGTGCCCGACGTCCCGAACGCTGGGATGTGGATCACTCACGCCGGCCGCTCACAGGTGACGCAGGCCGAACCACAGCTCCATCCGTACGTCCGGATCGTCCAGGTCCGTGTCCAGCAGCGCCGCGCACCGGGCGATCCGCTGCCGCACGGTGTTGCGGTGCACGGCCAGCGCGACCGCCGTACGGTCCCAACTCCCGTGCAGGGAGAGCCAGGTGCGCAGGGTCTCGGTGAGCGCGGGGTTCCCGGCGAGCGGAGCGAGGAGGGTGCGGGCGTGTGCCTCCGCCTCTTCGTGCGGGACCAGTCCGGCGAGGCCGGGGCGGCCGGACGGGCCGTGCCGGACCAGCGGGGCGCGGGTCGCGCGGGCGCGGGCCAGTGCGCGGGCCGCCTGGGTGTCGGCGGCGGGCCAGTCCCGCGGACCGGCGGCGGCGCTGACCCCGAGGGTCCAGCCGGGTTGCGGGGCGGGCGCGCGATCGGCGGGCACCAGGACCCGTACGACATCCGGCCCCAGGTCGATCAGCGCGGACCCGAGCGCGGCACCCAGCGCGGACGCGGCGACGGGGTCGGGCGCGTTGGCGTCCGGCCGTGCGTGCACGACGGTCCACCGGTCCCCGCCGAGCAGCGCCGCGACCTCCTCGGGCGGGGCGCCCAGCAGCAGTCGTACGAGCGCCGAGGAGCGGTCCGCTCCCGTGCGGCTCTGGTGTTCGCCGGTGAGGAGGGAGAGCAGGACGGCGGCGACGGAGGCGATGGTGTGGTCGCCCTGGTCGCGGCGGGGTGCGGCGACCCCGAGGACGAAGCCCTGACCGGTGCCGAGGGCGTAGGCGGCGAGATGGGCGCCGGGGACGGTGTCGGTCGCGGAGGTGGGGGATGCGGAGGTGGGTGTTCCGGTGGGGCGGACCACTCGTGCAAGACCCGCCAGCGCCTCCGCCCCCGCCGCGTCCCTCCCCGCCGCCGCGATCTCCGTGCCGTCCGGCCCGAACAACACGGCCCGGCCGCCGACCCGCTGGGCGAGCTGCCGTAGCACCGAAGTGACCGGATCGGGGCGGGAGGCCGCTGCCGTCAGGCTCTGCTGGGCCTCGGTGACGCGGCGGAGTTCGGCGAGGCGGGCCTGTGCCATCAGTTGCCAGACCGCGCGGGCCACGGCGGAGAAGGTGGTGCGGGGCGGGACCTCGACGAGCGGGAGGTCGTAGTGGTCGCAGGCGGCGACCAGGGCCCGGGGCACGGTGTCGTGGACGGGCGCGAGACCGAAGCCGAGCGCCACACCGCCCGCCGCGACGATCCGGGAGACGTAGTCGGCGAAGTACGTGCCCGAGCCCGCCGCCTCCGGGATGTGCACGCCGGCCGTCAACAGCAGCTCGCCGCCCAGGAGATACGGATACGGGTCATGCATCTCCGAGGTGTGCGCCCAGTGGATGACGGTGTCGGCGTCGGCGGGGCCCGCGATCTGTCGCAGCCCCAGGTCCTCACGGGCCAGGAGCGCGGCGAGGGGCACGGGCGGTGTGGGCGGAACGGCGAGGTCCGGCATGGTGGACGTTTCCTCCATCACCTCGGTCTCGGATGGATGAAACGTACACTTCGCAGTCGCTTTCCGGCCACCTACTGTCGGTCCGGACCGGCAGCGACCGCGCGCTCAAGGAGGCCCCGCCAATGGCCGTCGACTACACCGTCATCGTCGTCTACCTGGCCGGCATGCTGGCCATGGGCTGGTGGGGCATGCGCCGTGCCAGGTCCAAGAGCGACTTCCTGGTCGCGGGCCGCCGCCTGGGCCCCGTCATGTACTCCGGCACCATGGCCGCCATCGTCCTCGGCGGCGCGTCCACCATCGGCGGCGTCGGACTGGGGTACCAGTACGGACTGTCCGGCGCCTGGATGGTCTTCACCATCGGCCTCGGATTGCTGGCCCTCTCGGTCTTCTTCTCGGCCCGCATCGCCCGCCTCAAGGTGTACACGGTCTCCGAGATGCTCGACCTGCGCTACGGCGGCCGGGCGGGCGTGATCTCCGGCATCGTCATGTGGGCGTACACCCTCATGCTCGCCGTCACCTCGACCATCGCCTACGCCACGATCTTCGACGTCCTCTTCGACATGAACCGGACCCTCGCGATCGTCCTCGGCGGCTCGATCGTCGTCGCCTACTCGACGCTCGGCGGCATGTGGTCGATCACGCTGACGGACATGGTCCAGTTCGTGGTGAAGACGATCGGCGTACTCCTGCTCCTGCTGCCCATCGCGGTCGTCAGGGCCGGCGGGTTCGGCGAGATGAAGGCGAAGCTGCCCACGGAGTACTTCGACCCGCTGGGCATCGGTGGCGAGACGATCTTCACCTATGTCCTGATCTACACGTTCGGCATGCTCATCGGCCAGGACATCTGGCAGCGCGTGTTCACGGCGGGCAACGACCGGACGGCCCGCTGGGGCGGCACCGTCGCCGGCACCTACTGCCTCGTCTACGCCCTCGCGGGCGCCGTCATCGGCACGGCGGCCAAGGTCCTCTACCCGAACCTCTCCAGCCCGGACGACGCCTTCGCGACCATCGTCAAGGACGAACTCCCGGTCGGTGTACGGGGGTTGGTGCTCGCCGCCGCCCTGGCCGCCGTGATGTCGACCTCCTCCGGCGCGCTGATCGCCTGCGCCACGGTCGCCAACAACGACATCTGGTCGCGGCTGCGCGGGCGGACCGCGTCCGGCGAGCACGACGAGATCCGGGGCAACCGCGCCTTCATCCTCGTCATGGGCGTGGCGGTGATCGGCACGGCGATCGCGCTGAACAACGTCGTCGAGGCCCTCACCGTCGCCTACGACCTCCTCGTCGGCGGTCTCCTCGTCCCGATCCTCGGCGGCCTGCTGTGGAAGCGCGGCACCGCACAGGGCGCACTCGCCTCGGTGGTCGTCGGCGGTCTCGCGGTGGTCGGCCTGATGGCGGCCTACGGCATCCTCGCCAACGAGCCTGTGTACTACGGCCTGTTGCTGTCCCTGGCCGCCTATGTGACCGTCTCTCTCGCCACCCCCGCGACCGACGCGGCCGTACTCGCCGCCTGGCGGGACCGTCTCGCCGGACGCGGTGCGCCCGAACTCGCGTCCGAACCGGTCGCCGTCCACCAGTAAAGTCGTAGCCATACGCACAAAGAAGCCCATACGCGACGAAGCGTAGGAAAGAAGGCAGTGCCCATGACCAGCAACGAGACGCCCCGAGGCCCCGTCGACTCCTCCCGCACCCCGCGTTACGCCGGACCGGCGACCTACGCCCGGCTGCCGCGGCTGGACGAGGTCGGCCGCGCGGATGTCGCCGTGGTCGGTGTGCCGTTCGACGCCGGTGTCTCGTACCGGCCGGGGGCGCGCTTCGGCGGCAACGCGATCCGCGAGGCGTCCCGGCTGCTGCGGCCGTACAACCCGGCACAGGACGCGTCCCCGTTCGCCCTCGCGCAGGTCGCGGATGCCGGGGACATCGCGGCGAACCCGTTCAACATCAACGAGGCCGTCGAGACCATCGAGGCCGCGGCGGACCAACTCCTGGGCACCGGCGCGAGGTTGATGACCCTGGGCGGCGACCACACCATCGCCCTCCCGCTGCTGAGGTCCGTCGCGAAGAAGCACGGCCCGGTGGCCCTGCTGCACTTCGACGCCCATCTCGACACCTGGGACACGTACTTCGGCGCCGAGTACACGCACGGGACGCCGTTCCGCCGGGCGGTGGAGGAGGGCATCCTCGACACGGAGGCGCTCTCGCACGTCGGTATCCGCGGGCCGCTCTACGGCAAGCAGGACCTCAAGGACGACGAGAAGATGGGCTTCGGCATCGTGACGTCCGCCGACGTCTACCGCCGGGGTGCCGACGAGGTCGCCGACCAGCTGCGCCAGCGCATCGGCGACCGGCCGCTCTACATCTCCATCGACATCGACTGCCTCGACCCGGCCCACGCGCCCGGCACCGGCACGCCCGAGGCCGGCGGTCTGACCTCGCGCGAACTGCTGGAGATCCTGCGCGGCCTGTCATCCTGCAACCTGGTGTCGGCGGACGTCGTCGAGGTGGCGCCGGCGTACGACCACGCCGAGATCACCTCGGTGGCCGCCTCCCACACCGCGTACGACCTGATCACCATCATGTCCCGTCAGATTGCCGAGGCTCGTTCGAAGTGACCCACGACCACGACCTGGAACTCCGCCCGACGGCCGCGCAGACCACCGCCGCCCTGAACCCGCCCCCCGGGCGCAACGGCGGCGACCTGGTCGTGGAGACCCTGGCCGGGCTCGGCGCGACGACCGTCTTCGGTCTGCCCGGCCAGCACGCGCTCGGCATGTTCGACGCGCTGCGCCGATCCGACCTGCGGTACATCGGGCTGCGGGTGGAGAACAACGCCGGGTTCGCGGCCGACGCGTACGGCCGGATCACGGGCGAGGCGGCGCCGCTGCTGCTGTCCACCGGCCCCGGCGCGCTGACCTCGCTGGCCGCGCTCCAGGAGGCACGGGCGGCCTCGGCCCCCGTCCTCGCGATCAGCAGCCAGATCCCGAGCGCCGGTCTGGGCGGCGGCCGGCACGGGTATCTGCACGAACTCCCGGACCAGTCCGCCTCGTTCAGAGGTGTGGTGAAGTCGGTGCACACCGTCCGTACCCAGTCACAGATCCCGTCCGCCATCGCGGAGGCCTGGAAGTCGGCGCTGACGGCCCCGCACGGCCCGGTGTGGGTGGAGATCCCGCAGGACGTGCTGCTCGCCGAGACCCTGCTCCCGGTCGTGACGGCGGTGGACGCGGCCCCTGAGGACCTCGTCCCGCGCCCCGAACTGACCGCCGTAGCGGCCGACTTGCTCTCGCGCGCGGCCCGCCCGGCGATCATCGCGGGCGGGGGAGTGGTACGGGCGGACGCCTCGAAGAAGCTGCGGCAACTGGCGGAGAAGCTCAACGCCCCCGTCGTCACGACCCCCGGCGGCAAGGGCGCGTTCCCATGGACGCACCCCTTGTCCCTTCAGTCCTGGCTGGAGGACCGGCACACCACGGACTTCCTGGAGGACGCGGACGTCCTGCTGGTGGTGGGTTCGGGCCTGGGTGAACTGTCGTCGAACTACCACACGTTCGCGCCGCGCGGCCGGGTCGTCCAGATCGAGGCGGACCTCGGCAAACTGGAGTCCAACCACCCGGCGTTGGGCATCCACGCGGACGCGTGGCACGCGGTCCAGGCGTTGCTGGAGACGGTGACGGAGCGGCCGGACGAGACGGCGGCGGAGCGGGTGCGGGAGGTGCTGGCGCGGGTGCGCGCCCGCATCGACGCCCAGGAACTCACCCTGGAACAGGGCGTGTTGGCGTCGGTGCGCAAGGCGCTGCCGGCCGACTCCCCGTCCTTCTGGGACATGACGATCCTCGCCTACTGGGCCTGGTCGGCGTTCGACGCGAAGGGCCCCAACCACCTCCACTCCGCCCAGGGCGCGGGCGGCCTCGGCTACGGCTTCCCGGCGGCGCTCGGCGCGGCGGTGGCCGACCCCACCCGGCCGGTGCTGGCGGTGTCGGGCGACGGGGGCGCGCTGTACTCGATCGCCGAGCTGGCGACGGCCAGGCAGTACGACCTGAACGTCACCTGGCTCATCGTCGACGACGGCGGCTACGGCATCCTCCGCGAGTACATGACGGACGCGTTCGGCGAGGCCACGGCCACGGAGCTGACCCGGCCGGACTATGTGGCGCTGGCGGAGTCGTTCGGGGTGCCCGGGGTGCGGACCACCCCCCAGGCACTGGAGTCGGACCTCGCGAAGGCGCTGGGGACGGCCGGACCTTCCGTGGTGGTACTCCCGGCCGTCCTGCGGATGTTCGCGCCCACTCATCTGGGGTGACGGGCCGCCGGTGTCACATCCGCGGGTCCGGCTTCAGCAGGGCGAACGCCGCGCCGAAGGGGTCCGCGAGCCAGGCCATCCGGCCGACGTCCGGTACGTCCGTCGCCGGCATCAGCACGGAACCGCCACCGGCCTCCGCCGCCTCGATCGTGGCGTCGACGTCCGTCGAGTGGAAGTACGGTACCCAGCGCGGCCGTTCGCCCTCCCCGGCGTTCAACGGCGCGACCCCGCCGAACGACGCGTCCCGCTGGTCCCCGGCGCTCGTGCTCAGCACCCGGTACGTCATGCCGGGTGCCTGCATGTCCTGGCTGCGCCAGCCGAACAGGCCCTGGTAGAAGGCGATGTCGGCCTCCGGGTCGGGGGCGTGCAGTTCCGCCCAGAGCAGGGTGTTGGGCGCGGAGGTGAGTTCCAGTCCCGCCGTCCGGCCGGGCTGCCAGAGCGCGAACTCGGCGCCCTGAGGGTCGGTGGCCTGCGCCAGCATGCCCTCGCCCATGACGTCCATGGGCTCCATCCGTACGGTTCCGCCGCCGGCCGTCACGGCCTGGACGGTGGCCGTGATGTCCTCGGTCTTGAAGTGGATCATCCAGGCGGAGTCCGCCCCTTCCTGGGTGAGCGGTCCGAGGGCCGCGACGGTCTTGCCGTCCACCTGGAAGAACCCGTACCCGCCCGCCTCGGGGCCGGCGGAGACGAACCGCCAGCCGAGGACCGCGCCGTAGAACGCGGCCGCCGCCCCGGTGTCGGGGCTGCCGAGGTCGAGCCAGTTGGGGGAGCCGGTGGTGAAGTCGGTGCCGAGCATGGAGTCCTCCTGGACTGCGGGACGGGCGGGTCGGGCGGTCGGGCGATTCGCGACGGGAGCCACGATGCCGTTCCGTCCGCCGTCGTCCACCCGTGAGCACCGGCAGAACCCCGGTTTCCACCGAACGGCCGAACTCGCTCAGCGGGTCCTGGTGACGACCTCGTCGAAATAGCGGATGAGCAGTGGCTCGGTGAGCATCCGGTCGATCTCGTCGGTCATGCCCGTCTCCGTCCGCCAGGCGAGGTACTCCTCGTAGTGGCTGCGGGTGGCCCACTGGGTGAAGGAGACCACGGTGGTCGGGGAGTCCTGGTCCAGGCGCAGGCTGATCGCCTCGCAGCCGTCGTGGGCGAGGCTGTCGGGCAGGGCACGGGACAGGGCGGCGATGACCTCCTCGGTGTGCTCGGGCCTGGTCTTCATTTCGGTGGTGACGTGGACGCTCATGGTTCACAGTCCTCGGACGGTACGGAGGCGGTCGGTGAAGGCGCGCCGGGCGGCCCGGGACTCGGGGGCGAGCCGGTCCCACCCGTGCGGGACGCCGGGGTGGACGTGGAGTTCGACCGGGACGCCCGCGGCCGCGAGGCGCCCGGCGTAGGAGATGTCCTCGTCGCGGAAGATGTCGAGGTCGCCGGTGTCGATGTACGCGGGGGCGAGCCCCCTGAAGTCCGCCAGCCGGGCGGGGGCGGCGACGGGCGGGACGTCGGCGGTGTTGAGGGCGTCGCCCAGTACCGCGCTCCAGGCGGTGAAGTTGTTGTCGTAGGTCCAGGTCAGGAACGGTTCGCGGGCCGGGTCCGGGGTCTGGTTGCGGTCGTCGAGCATCGGATAGACCAGGATCTGCCGGGCCAGTGGCACCCGCCGGTCCCGCGCCAGGATCGCGGCGCCGGCCGCGGGCGCTCCGCCGCCGCTGTCGCCCATCACCGCGATCCGGGCCGGGTCCACGCCCGCCTCGTCCGCGTGCTCGACCAGCCAGCTCAGGCCGGCGAAGACGTCCTCCGCGAGCATGGTCCCGGTGGCCTCGGGGGCGAGCCGGTACCCGACGGACAGGAAGGGGACGCCGCTCTGCGCGGCGTACCACGACAGCAGGGTGTCGTAGGTGTCGAGGCTGCCCAGGACCATGCCGCCGCCGTGGGCGTAGACCACGGCGGGGCCGGGCTGTGGCTCATCTCCCGTGTTGTACCGGCGCAGTTCGATGGAGGCGCCGTCGGGTGCGGTGGTGAAGTGGGTGGTGGTCGTGATTCCGCTGACCGGCGGGACCAGGCTCGCCATGTACCGCTGGCCCGCGTTGCCGACCTCGCGCAGCGCCTTCCAGTCACCGCGCTCACGGGCGGGGGCGCCGACCGCCCCCTGGGCCAACGCGGCCAGAACGGGGACGAGTTCCGGGTCGAGGATGTAGCTCATGCCTGATCGCTTTCCATCGTGATCGCTTCCATGGTGTGCAGGGGGCGGCCGGTCGTCGCGATCAGTACTCGGGGTCCCGGTTGAAGATGACCACCAGGCTGACGATCTTGCCGTCGCGGACGCTGAAGTAGTTCGACAGCACGACCTCGTCCGGCAGGTTCGTCTTGTCGTACGTCCCGTCGTAGGCGCCGCGCACGATGGTGTCGCCGTGGTGGTCGAGGACCTCGCGCACGTCGATGGTGACCTTGTCGCCGACCATCTCCCGCTCCACCCAGCGGCGCACGGCCGCGCTGCCGACGAACTCGCGGCGGTTGTCGTTGACGTAGGCGTCCTCGGCGAAGGTGGCCATCACCGCGTCGAGGTCGAGGGCGTTGACGGCGGCGATGTGGTCGGCGACGACGCCGGTGAGTTCGGTGGCACGCATGATCGGGTTCCTCTCGCTTCGCGGCTCCGGCGCTGGTCGGCCGGGCAAGGACCACGCTGGGCGCTCCCGCGCCGGGAGGGTCAACCCCCGCTCCGACGCGTGACTCTCCCCCTGGGGGAGGTGCCAGACTCCAGGGGTGGACGTCACCCTGCCGATCGGCGACTTCGCCCGGGCCACGCACCTGAGCGTCAAGACGCTGCGCTACTACCACCGCGTGGGCCTGCTGGAGCCGGCCGACGTGGACCCGCACACGGGCTACCGGCACTACACCACCGCCCAGATCCCCACCGCGCAGATCATCCGCCGCTTCCGCGCCCTGGACATGCCGGTCGACCAGGTGGCGCAGGTGATCGCGGCCCCCGACATCGAGACCCGCAACCAACTGATCGCCGACCATCTCGGCCAACTGGAAGCGGAGTTGTCCCGCACCCAGAGCGCGGTCACGTCACTGCGCGACCTCCTGTCGCAGCCCCCGGCCGCCGAACGGGCCGACCTCGGGCGGCGCCGCGTCGAGGCCACCCCGGCCGCCGCGATCGCCGAGACGGTGGACGTCAAGGAGGCGCTGTCCTGGTACCAGGGCGCACTCGGCGAGATCTACGCGACCCTCGACGCCCAGGACCTGCCCACCGGCGGCCCGGCCGGAGGCATTTTCAGCGACGACCTGTTCACCCATGAACGGGGCCGCGCGACGATCTTCGTGCCCTGCACGGGTCCGGTACGGCCGATGGGCCGGGTCGTGCCGCTGGTGGTACCGGCCGTCGAACTGGCCACGATCACCCACCCCGGCCCGCACACCGACATCGACCGCGCCTACGGCACCCTCGCCACGTACGTCACCGAACACGCCCTGGCCGTCGACGGCCCGATCCGCGAGTACTACCTCGTCGGCCGCCGCGACACCGCCGACACCGCCGAGTGGCGCACGGAGATCGGCTGGCCGGTCTTCCACACGGGGCCGGCTCCTGACGACGCCGACGATCCCGGGGAGCGCGGAAAAGCTCCTTGAGCCTCATCGACGTTCATCGAGGCTCAAGGAGCGTCACACCGATCTACCAGATCGCCTCGACCCACTCCGGGTGGTCGATGAACGGGTTCCGGTTGTGCTGGTAGGTGTCGTAGATGACCTGGTTGCGCTTCTCCTCGAAGGCGCTCGGCGGGTCCGCCTCGTTCCAGGCCTTGAGGACGGAGAGCTTGCCCATGTAGGGGTTGCTGCCGTTGTTGACCTTCTCGTTGGGCTCCAGGTCGGCGAAGCCGTCGTCACCCTCGTAGCGCACGGCCATGTAGAGGATCATGCGGGCCACGTCGCCCCGGTCCGCCGCGCGCGGCGCGAAGGAGTCGGAGTCGACGGTGCTGCCGCCGCCGTTGGTGACCGCGCTGCCGCCGTTGTCGAAGTCCAGGTTGCCGCGGATGCTGTTGACCTGGACGTCGGCGGGACGCAGGTGGTGCAGGTCGGTGCCGGGGCCGGTCACCTCGCCGAAGTCGCCGTGCGACTTGGCCCAGGTGTGCTCGCGGTTCCAGTCGCCGACGTCGCCGCCGTTGAGGGACTTGGCGCGGGAGACACCGCTGTACAGCAGGATCACGTTGTTGCTGTTGTTCGGGTCCTGGTCGGTGGCCATGAGGGCGTTCCAGACCGCGGCGTACGAGATCTTCGTGACGCCGGTGCTGATGATCGTGTGCAGCGACGACTTCAGGCTCGTGCCGGTCTTGCCGACCGCGTTCTTGTAGTACGTCGAGTCGTACGCGGTCGTCGTGGCGGCGGCCGGGGTCGCCGTCAGTGTGGGGGCGGTGAGACCGACCAGGACGGCGGCCGTCGCCAGCGCGACCGACCTCCAGTGCCGTATGTGGGGCGCCAGCATAAAGAGTTTCCCATCTACGCGGGTTGATTAGGCGGCACAGGGAGGGTGGCATGGACATGAGGTATTGGTGGTTAACGGAATGTTAAAAACGGCCCCCGACCGTGTGGTCGGGGGCCGCTGGCGCGGTGGGCTGTTCGCCTACGCCGGTGTCACTTCACGTCCGACGGGTCCAGCCGGTACAGCGTCGACGTGTTGGTGGTGGAGGTCGAGGAGCTCGAACTCGTCTCCGCCGTCGCGCTCTTGTCGTACGCGCTCTCCTTCACCGCCGTCGCGTTCTTCTGCACCCACGAGGTGATCTCGGTGTTCAGGGTGCTGTTGCCGCCCATGCCGCCGCCACCGAGCTGGATGTAGTGCAACTCGCCCTTCTTCACCAGCTCCTTGAGCTTGGCGAGGGTCATCGCCTGGTCGGAACCGGTGAAGCCCCACATGGAGATGACGGGCTTGTGGGTGCTGAGGATCAGCTGGCCCGCGCTCTGCGAATTGGACACCGCGAGCAGCCACTTGGCGCCGTCCTGGTGCTTCTCCAGGTACGAGATCAGCGCGCTGGACGTGGTGCCGCCCATGCCGCCACCGCCGCCGAAGCCGCCGCGCGTACCGCCGGTGGCGCCGCCCGGAGCCGTACCGGTGCCGCCCGAGGCTGCACCGCCAGGTGCCGTGCCGCCGCCGGGGAACTCCCCGGTGGCACCGCCCTGTTGGCCCCCGGTCGGCGCCCCGCTCGGTGCTCCGCCGCCCTGCGGCAGCTCACCCGTGCCGCCGCCCGGAGTCATCCCGCCGGGAGCTTCCCCGTTCGCCTGGCTGCCGCCGGGACCGCCCTCGGCGCCGCCGAAGCCGCCGCGGTTGCCGCCGGGAGCGCCGCCCCCGCCCATGCCGCCGCCCGTGGACGGACCGGCCGTCGGGTTGGAGCCGCCCATGCCGCCGCCACCGGAGCCGCTGGACGCGGCCGGAGTCACGGCGTACGCCGTCGGACCGGCGAGCGCGGCGATGATCGCGGCCACCACGGACGCGGTCAGCAGCCGGGCCCGGGTGCCGGAACCGGAGCGGAAGACGAACAGGCCCACGATCGCGAGGACCATCAGCACACCGACCGTCGGCCACAGCCAGGTGTTCCAGCCGGAGGCCCGGCGCAGCACCACGATCGCCCAGATGCCGGTGACCGCGAGGCCGGCCGGCAGGACCCAGGACCAGCGGGCGTCGTCGCCGCGGAAGGCACGCCACAGCATGACGCCGCCGCCACCGCACAGCGCCGCGATGCCCGGGGCGAGCGCGGTCGTGTAGTACGGGTGCATCGTGCCCTGGGCCATGCTGAAGGTGACGTAGTGCAGCAGGGTCCAGCCGCCCCACATGACCAGCGCGGCGCGCGTCGGGTCGGTGCGCGGGGCGCGGCCGACCAGGACCAGGCCGGCGATCAGGGCGATGGCCGAGAAGGGGAGCAGCCAGGAGATCTGGCCGCCGAGGATGTCGTTGAACATCCGGCCGAGGCCCGCGGTGCCGGCGAAGGTACCGCCGCCACCACCCCCGGCGCCGCCTCCGCCGCCGTTGCCCTCGCCGCCGAACACGCGGCCGAAGCCGTCGTAGCCCATGATCAGGTCCCAGGCCGTGCCGTCCGTCGAGCCGCCGATGTAGGGGCGGTCGGCGGCGGGGACGAGGGAGACGGCTGTGGCCCACCAGAAGCTGGAGACGGCCAACGCGACCGTGGCCAGGGCGAGTTGGACCAGCTTCTTCTTCCAGCCGAGCTTCGACGCGAACAGGTACACGGCGAAGACGGCGGGCAGGGCGATGTAGCCCTGGAGGAGCTTGGTGTTGAAGGCGAAGCCGAAGCAGACCGCGGAGCCGATCAGCGGCAGCAGGCGCTCGGTGCGCACGGCGCGCAGACCGAGGGCCGCGCCCGCCACCATCAGCAGGACGAGGAGGGTGTCGGGGTTGTTGTCACGGTTGATGGCGACGGTGATCGGGGTCAGCGCGAGCACGAGCGCGGCGATCGTCGCGGCCACATGGCCGAAGTACCGCTTCACCGACGAGTGCAGGATCCAGATCGTGCCGAGCGCGGCGGCGACCTCCGGCAGCATCATCTGCCAGGTGCCGAAGCCGAAGATCCGGCACGACAGGCCCATCACCATCAGGGAGAAGGGCGGCTTGTCGACCGTGATGAAGTTGCCCGCGTCCAGCGAGCCGAAGAACCAGGCCTTCCAGCTCTGCGTGCCGCTGTAGACGGCGCTGCTGTAGAAGCTGTTGAGGCTGGAGCCGCTCAGGTTCCAGGAGTACAGCACGGCCGCCAGGACCATGATCGCGACCAGCGCGGGCAGCGACCAGCGGGGCGCCTTCTCCGGCGGCGCCGCCTCGGGTGGGGCCGGCGGCGGCCAGTCGGCGGACGCGGGTTCGGTGTGGGGGTGTGGATCGGTGGCAGATGTCACCCGGCCATCGTGCGGAGGCAGGGTGGGTAGGTGCTGTGCCCGACCTTGTGCTCGGCTGTGAATTCGCAAAGGCCCGGGTAACGCGTCGTGCAACCGTTCCCCAACCCGTACAACCTTTCGGGCCTTCCTGTGAGTCAACTCCTGCATGACTCAATGGATATCCCGCCGAGCCAGAGTGCTGGCGGCCGGCGCGGGCGCCGGGGTGCTCATACCCGTGCTGGCCGCCGCGACGCCCGCTGCCGCGGCCACCCCGACGGTCAGTTGTACGTCCGCCAAGGCCGGCCTCGCCGCGAAGCTGAAGAAGGACATCACCGCCGCCCTCGCGACCCGCAGGGGAACCGTCGCGGTCGGCCTCTACGACCGCACCACCAAGACCACCTGCACCCTCCGGGCGACCAGTGCCTACGACTCGGCCAGCACCGTCAAGGTGACCGTCCTCGCCACGCTGCTGTGGGACGCGAAGAAGCACAACCGCTATCTGACCAGCCGCGAGACCAGCCTCGCCACCGCCATGATCACCAAGTCGGACAACACCGCGACCTCCACCCTGTGGAAGCAGTTGGGCCTGACGAAGATCAAGGGCTTCCTGACGGCGGCCGGCATGACCCAGACCAAGCCGGGCGCCAACAACTACTGGGGCCTCACCCAGGAGACGGTGACCGACGAGCAGAAGCTGCTCAAGCTGGTCACCGCCAAGAACACGGTGCTGAGCGACAACTCCCGTGCCTACATCCTGAAGTTGATGAACCAGGTCATCTCCAGTCAGCGCTGGGGCACCCCGTACGGCGCGCCCTCCGGCGTCACCGTGCACGTCAAGAACGGCTGGCTGCAACGGTCCACGCACGGCTGGCGCGTCCACAGCCTGGGCACCTTCAACGGCGGCGGCCACGACTACATGATGAGCGTGCTCACCCAGGACAACAGCACGATGAGCTACGGCATCACGACCATCCAGGGCGTCGCAAAGGCGATTCACAAGGATCTCGCTTAACTGCCAGGTCTCCCGCCCGTCACCCACCCGTCCTACGGTGACCGGCATGCGCCTGAGAACCGTAATCGCGACCGCGACCGCCGGCCTGGCGGCGGCCACCTGCCTGACCGCCGCCGGGCCCGCGAACGCCACCAGCAACTCCCTTACCGCCAACGCCTGTTCGTCCTCCGTCTCGATCGACCGCTTCTCCGACGCGCTCGACAAGACGACGTTCGACGGCACCTTCGTCGGCAACTTCTCCGCGCTCGCGCTGGACAAGGACGGCTCGCTCGCCGCGCTGGAGGACCGTTCCTCGCTCTTCGACCTGGACGCGAGGACCCTCCAGCCGAAGAGCGTCGTCGCGCTCGCCGACGAGAACGGCGCCGCCCTCGACTCCGAGGGCCTGGTCATCGACCACGACGGCACCCGGCTGATCACCTCCGAGACCGAGCCGTCCATCCGCCGCTACTCCACCGACGGCAGGATCCTCGACCGCCTCCCGGTCCCGTCCTCGCTGCTGGTCGCGCCCGCGGGCCGGGCCGTCTCCAACCAGACCTTCGAGGGCCTGACCCTGCTGCCCGGCGGCCACACCCTGCTCGCGTCGATGGAGTACCCGATCGCGGGCGACACCTCGGGCGCCGTCCGCTTCCAGACCTGGACCCGGACCAAGGGCGACCACTTCAGGCTCGCCGCCCAGTACGCCTACAAGACCGACGCCGCCTTCCTCGGCGTCCCCGAGGTGCAGGCCCTCCCCGACGGCCGCCTCCTCGTCCTGGAGCGCGGCTTCACCAGCGGCGTCGGCAACACCGTCCGCCTCTACCTGGCCGACCCGCGCCACGCGACGGACACCAGCGGGATCGACACCCTCACGGGTCAGCCCGGCGTCCGGCTCGTCAAGAAGACCCTGCTCGCGGACATCGCCGACTGCCCGTCCCTCGGCGCCACCGCGAAGCAGCCGCAGCCGAACCCGCTCCTCGACAACATCGAGGGCATGGTGATCACGGGCCGCGAGAAGGGCCGGTTCAAGGTGCTGCTGGTCAGCGACGACAACCAGGGCGCGACGCAGACGACGCGCTTCTACTACCTGAGGGTGCGTGCCTAGTACTCCCAGCGCGCGGTGGGGATCCGGCCGCTTCCGGTCAGGGCCGGGTCCCGCAGTCGCAGGGGGCGGGGTCGTTCAGGAGGCCGTTCTGGGCGGTCAGATAGGCGAGTTGGGCCCGGCTGTTGCTGCCGACCAGGTCGGAGACCTTCTTCAGGTGGGTCGCCACCGTACGGGTGCTCATGCCGAGCCGGCTCGCGATGGCCGAGTCGGTGTAGCCGTCGACCATGAGCCGTAGGACTCGTAGGCGGGTCTCGTCGGTGAGTAGGCGGGGGCGGTGCTGGTTCTCCTCGTAGAGGACCGGTCTGCCTCGTTCCCAGATGTGTTCGAAGACGGAGACGAGGAACTGCACGATGCCGGGGTCGGTGACCAGCAGGGCGTGGTCGCGGTGCTTCTTGTTCTGGTCCGGTATGAAGGCCAGCGAGCGGTCGTAGATCAGCATCCGGTCGAAGACCTCGTCGACCGTGCGTACCTCGATACCGGCTCCGGTGACGGCCTTGATGTAGTCGAGCGTCGGTCCGTGGGTGCGGACGGTGTGCTGGTACAGATTGCGCTGGCTCACTCCCCTGGCTCCATGATCGAGCGCGAGCGGCAGGGACCTGGCGAGTATCTCCTCGGGCCGTCCGCCTCCCGGATGGGCGGTGAGCACCTCACGTTGGGCGGACCGGGCGGCCGTCTCGATCGCGGCGGCGATCACCGACTCTCCGGTGAGCTGCTGGACGATGGTGCTGTCTCGCCGTAGATCCCGGTACACGCTTTCAACCTGGGTCATCGCTGCCCGTGCCGTGGCCATGGCCTGCTGCTGGTCCAGGACCACCCGCTCCATCGGACGTAGCAGTGCGGCGGTCGCGATCTCCGGCGGTACCGCCACGACGGCCATCGGATCGTTCACCGCAGGCGTCAGCAGACCGAATGCGAACAGGCACTTGGGGGCGTCGTCGTGTACCCCCCTTCCAGCCAGTACGACATTCCGGTAGAACTCGATCCCCTCGGGACAGACCTCCGTCCGGATGCCCGCTCCTTCAATGTCTGTCCTGTCGCACACCTTGGCCCCTTCCGAATCTTGCAGTGCACGATCATGAGGCCTGGAATCCCTTCCGGCAACCCCTGGACCAGGGCATTCTCTCTGTGTGGGCAGCACAGGGGAGTGGCTGTCCCGAATAGTCCAGGGGGGACTGGAAATGAAGCGTGTTCAGTACGTTCGCAGAATCGGTGGAGCGCTCGCGGTACTCGTCGTCGCGCTCCTTGCTTTCCCCGCCGTCTCTGGTGGTGCCGATGCGAGTGCGACTGCAACGTCGGCCACGGTGACCGTTCTCAGTGATCAAGGATGGGCCTGACCTGCCGCAACACAACCTGACGACCTGTCAAGTTGAATGCTGGTCAACGCCCTTGACCGGCAGGCGCTGAGCCCGCCGAACGCACGAAACCGAACCCACCACCCGGTGACTTCAGCATGCCAATTAACAGAAGGAGTCCAGCAAATGCCCCTTGCCGTCGCGGCCCCGAAATGCCTCGTCTGCGATACCGAATTCGAGGTCCAGGAGGACTGGGAAAAGGGCGAGATAACCGAATGCGCGGCCTGCGGTCAGGAACACGAGGTCGTGGAGAAAAGCGACGCGGTAACGCGGCTCGACCTCGCTCCCGAGGTGGAAGAGGACTGGGGCGAGTGACGGTCGCCGACCAGGTCCTGCTCTCGGTCACGATGCTGCGGCCCGAGGAGAAACTCCTCCTCGGTGCCCTGCGTGACCAGGGGCTCGCGGTGCGGCCGCTGCTCCTGGAGGATCTGGCCGGGGTGGTGGCGGGCCAGGCCGGCCCGCCCGACCTCGCCCTGATCAGGAACCTGTCCCACCGCGAGGCGATCGGCGTCGCCCGCCGCCTCGAACACGCGGGCATCACCACCCTCAACCGCGCCGCCGCCATCGAGACCTGCAACGACAAGGGCCTGCAGTCCCTGCTGTTCGCCCGGCACGGCATCCCGCACCCCGTCACCCGGCACGCCTTCAGCTACGACCAAGTCCGCGCGACCGTCGCAGAGTTGGGCATGCCCGCCGTCGTCAAGCCGGTCAGCGGCTCCTGGGGACGCGGCGTGACCATGATGGCCAACGCCGAGTGCGTGGAGGCCTGGGCCGGCGGCCGTGAGTCCGCCGACGCGGCCGGGAAGCTGTTCCCCGTCGTCGTGCAGGAGTACGTCGACAAGCCCGGCCACGACCTGCGCGTGGTGGTCGTCGGACGCACCCCGGTGGTGGCGATCGAGCGCAGCTCGGACGACTGGCGCACCAACACCCACCTCGGCGCCACCGTCCGGCGCACCGAGGTCACCGCGGAGATCGACAAGCTGTGCGGCCACGTCGTCGACGTCCTCGGCCCCGGCTTCTACGGCGTGGACCTGGTCGAGGACCGGGCCACCGGTGAGCTGCTCGTGCTGGAAGTCAACGCCAACCCGGAATTCGCCCGCTCCTCGGCCCAGCACGGAGTGGACGTCGCCGCCCTCCTCGCCGAGTACGTCGCGGAGCGGCTCGCGGACCGCGCGCCCGCACCCGCCGCCGCGTGAGCAGACCCGGAGAAGAGACCGGAGAAGGACCCCGACCCATGGAACTGTTCGACACCGCGACGGTGCTCACCCGCGTCCTCACCTCGGGCGTGGTGATGAGCATCGAGAAGAGCGACCGTGAACTGCCCGGCCTGGAACGCCAGTTGACCAGGCTCACCGGACGCGCCCACGCCGTCCTCCTCAACAGCCGTACCGGCGCGCTGCACGCGGCCCTCGCCGGCCAGGGCATCGGGCACGGGGACACCGTCGCCCTGCCCGCCGCCGACACCGCCACCGAGGCCTTCCTGAACTGGCTCGGCGTCACCGTCACCGTCACGGCCGACGGGGCGCCGCCGTACGACTTCCTGGCCCTGGACGGCGGCAACGCCGACCGGCTCGCCGCCTTCGCCGCCACGGCCACCGCGCCCGCGCTCGTCGTGGACCTGACCGGGCTGGGCTTCGGGCCGGCCGCCGCCGTCCTCACCGACGACGCGGGTGTCCGGGACCGTGCCGAGCGGCTGAAGATCTTCGGCGCCCACGACCTGCGCACGATGTGGACCCAGGAGGAGGCGGACGCCTCCCTGGTGCCCGGCGTCCAGTTCAACTACCGGCTCAGCCCCCTGGTGGCCGCCTGCGTACGGATGGCCCTGACCCAGGCGGCGCGCCCCGCCGCCACCTCCGGAGCCCGCTCATGATCACCGACTTCCCGGCGGCCCCGCTGCCGCTGCCCGACCCGGCCGAACTCGACGCCGAACTCGCCGCCCTCGGCGGCACCGAGACGATCCCCAAGGCGCTGCGCCGCACGCTCTTCCCGGTCATCACCAAGGAAGACGTCTTCAACCTGATGCTCGCCCAGCGGCAGGCCCCCGAGAAGGTCGTCGCCGACTTCGCCGAGGCCTACCGGTCCTACGTCGGCGCCGCGCACGCCCTGCCCACCGCCAGCGGCACTTCCAGCCTCCATCTGGCGCTGGTCGGCGCGGGTGTGCGGCCCGGCGACGAGGTGATCGTCCCGGCGTTCACCTTCATCGCCACCGCTCAGGCCGTCGTCGCCGCGCACGCGATCCCCGTGTTCGTCGACATCGACCCCGTCACCTACTGCATGGACCCGGCCGCCGCCGCTGCCGCGATCACCGGCCGCACCCGCGCGCTGATGCCGGTGCACGTCCACGGCCTGCCCGCCGACGTGCCCGCGCTGCGTGCCCTGGCCGACCGGCACGGCCTCGCCCTCGTCGAGGACGCCTCGCACGCCCACTCCGCGAAGATCGGCGAGCGGATCGCCGGCTCCTTCGGCGACGCGGCCGGCCAGAGCCTGATGGCCGACAAGAACTTCCCGCTCGGCGGCGAGGGCGGCATCGCCTTCTTCGCCACCGAGGAGGCCCACGACCGCGCGGCCACGTATCTCGAACGGCACGGCATCGACTACGGCATGTCCTGGGTCGCCGCCGCCTTCGGCACCAGTCAGCTCGCCCGCCTGCCGTACTACGACGCGATCCGCGCCCGCAACGCCGCCCTGCTCGGCGACGCGCTGCGCGAGACCGGCCTGTTCACCCCGCCGCACGTGCCCGCCGGACACGTCCACGCGTACAACATGTACCGGGCGACGCTGCGTCCCGAGGCCGTCGGTCTGGGCGACCTACCCGAGTTCGCGGTCAAGGAGGCGGTGCACGAACTGCTCGTCGCCGAGGGCGTACCGGCCCGCGAGTGGCAGAACACCCCGATCCCCTGCCACCTGCCCTTCCGGCACCGGGACGGCTTCGGCGGCGGATACCCGTTCACGCTCAACCCGGCCGCCGTACGCGACCACCGCCCCGAGGACTTCCCGGTCACGCTGGGCATGCTCGACTCCACCCTGGTGCTCTGCCGCGAACTGCGCTCCCCGGTCGAGTACGAGCGGATCCTGCGCTACGCCGACGCCTTCCGGAAGGTCGCCCGCCGCCCCGACGCGATCCGCAAGCTGGTCGAGACGCGCGAGTACCGCCGCCCGTACGAGAAGGCGGCCCGCCTTGGCTGACAACAGGATCAGGGTCGCCGTCGTCGGCGCCAGCGGCTACACCGGCGGTGAACTCGTCCGGCTGCTGCTCGAACACCCGCGGGTGGAGCTGGCGTTCCTCTCCGCGGAGCGGGCCGCGGGTGCCGCCGTCGGCGCCGTCCACCCCTGGCTGCGCAACCATCCGCGCGCGGCCGGCCTCACCCTGCGCCCGCTGGCCGAACTCGCGCAGGCCGGCCCCGTCGACATCGCCTTCGGCTGTCTGCCCACCGGGACCCTCCCCGAGCGGCTCCCGCTGATCGCCGAGAACGCCAAGCGGGTGCTGAACCTCGGCGGCGACTTCCGGCTGCGGGACGCGGAGCAGATCCGTACCCACTACCCGCGCACCGCCGCGCACCCGCCGTTGGAGGAATTCGCCTACTACATACCGGAGTTGAGCCCGGTCGTCCCCGACAGCCGGTTCGTCAGCCTGCCCGGCTGCATGGCCGTCAGCACCATCTACGCCCTGCACCCGCTGTTCGCCGGGCCCGAGCCACTGGTCGCCGACCGGGTGATCGTCGACGCCAAGACCGGCTCCACCGGCGGCGGTCGAGGCAGCGGCGAGCCGCCGGCCGAGCGCACCGGCAACTTCCGCGTGCACAAGCTGTACGGCCACCGGCACGCGCCGGAGATCCGGCAGGCCCTCGCCGACCTCTCCGGTGCCTCCGTCGACCTGCGGTTCTCCACCCACAGCCTGGACGTGGCGCGCGGCATCATGGTCACCGCCTACAGCGAACTCCGCGACGGAGTAACGGCGTTGGACGTCAAGCGCGCCTACGCCAGAGCGTATGTGGGGCGGCCGTTCGTCCGGGTCCGCCCGGCGCCCAAGGCGCCCCAGGACTTCCCGATGCTCAAGGCCGTCGTCGGCTCGAACGTCGCCGAGGTCGCCCTCGCCGTCCGCGACGGACAGTGCGTCACCGTGGCCGCCCTCGACAACCTGATCAAGGGCGCGGCCGGACAGGCGATCCAGGCCATGAACCTGATCTCCGGTTTCGCCGAGACCGCCGGACTCCCCACCACGGCGGTGTCGCCATGAGCCGTAGCGACAGTCCGCTCTACGTCATCAAGGCGGGCAGCGCGACCCTCGACCGCGAGATCGTCCTCAAGGAGATCGCGGACATCGTGGCGCGCGGCGCCCGGGTGCTGCTGGTCGCCGGGGGAGCCACCGGAATCGAGCGCCACTACACGGCGATCGACCGCCCCATGCCCCAACTCCGGCTCACCAACGGCGACTCGGTGCGCTACTGCCCGCCCCAGGAGATGCCGCACCTCGTCGACGCCTACGAGAAGGTCACCCTGCCCGCCGTCGAACAGGGCCTACGGGCCCTGGGGATCGGCGTGTTCACCTCCGTCGCCGCGCGCGGCGGCCTGGTGACCGGCCGGGCCAACCGCCCCCTCAAGGCGCTGTCCGCCGAGGGCCGCCCCGTCGTGGTCCGCGACCACCGCGCCGGTGTCCCCGCCGAGGCCGACACCGTACGGCTGACCGCGCTGCTCGACGCCTACGACGTGGTGTGCCTCGCGCCCCCGGTCGCCGACCCGGACGGCGGGGCCCCGCTCAACGTGGACGCCGATGTGCTGGCGGCGGTCCTCGCCGCCGCCCTGGACGCCGACCATCTGCGCCTGGTCACCGGCACCGCGGGACTGCTCACCGACCCGGACGACCCGGGCTCGACGCTCCTCGACGCCTATCCGGGCGACGGGGCCCGCTATGCCCGGGGCCGGATGCGGCAGAAGGTCCGCGCCGCCGAGATCGCCCTCGCGGACAGCGCAGCCGATGTCGCCATCACCGGCCCGCACACCCTCGGCGACGCCACCGGACGGACCCGGTTCTGGCGCACCCGCGAGCCCGCCGCCGACCTCGCCCTGCTCACCCGCGTGGTCTGCGTGCCGTCGGTCTCCGGAGACGAGGCGCCCCTCGCCGAGTACCTCGCCGAATGGTGCCGGGAACGCGGCATGGACGCGCACGTCGACCCGGTCGGCAACCTGGTCGCCTACCGGGGTGCGGGCGACCGCCGGATGCTGCTCCTCGGCCATCTCGACACCGTCCCGCACCGCTGGCCCGCCGAGTGGCGCGCGGGCGAGCTGTGGGGGCGCGGCAGCGTCGACGCCAAGGGCAGCCTGGCCGCCTTCCTGGAGGTGCTGGCGCACGCCGACATCCCCGAGGACGGCCAACTCGTCGTCGTCGGCGCGGTCGAGGAGGAGATCTCCTCCTCCAAGGGCGCCTACCACGCCCGCGACCACTACCCGGCCGACGCCGTCGTCATCGGCGAACCCAGCGGCGCGGCGAAGCTCACCCTCGGCTACTTCGGGCTGTTCAAGCTCCGGGTGACCGCGTCCGTCGCCACCGGCCACTCGGCCGGCCTGGACGCCGTCTCCGCCCCGGACCGCCTCATCGGCGCTCTCGCCGACATCCGCGCCGCCGTCCTCGCCGCCGCACCCGACGCGCTGAGCGCGGTGATCGACGTCACCGGCGAACCCGGCCGCACACAGGACCGGGCCACCGGAATCCTCAACTTCCGCATCCCGCCCGGCGCCGACTTCGACGCGCTGCGCACCGCCGCGCTCACCGGCACCGGCACCGGCGTCGCCGACGGTGTGGACATCGAGGTGCTGCGCGCCACCCCGGGCCACGCGGGCGGCCGTACCGGACCGCTGGTGAAGGTCTTCACCCGCGCCTTCGCCGAGGCCGGCATCCGCCCCCGGTTCGTGGTGAAGAAGGGCACCTCCGACATGAACACCCTGGCCACGACCTGGCACGACGTACCGATGGTGGCGTACGGCCCGGGCGACTCCGCCCTCGACCACACCGACGAGGAACGCATCGACGCCATGGAGTACCGCACCGCCCGCTCCCTGCTCGCCGACGCCGTCAACCGCTGGCTGGCGCTGCCCGAGGGGAGCCGGGGATGACCGCCGTACTCGAACCGGCCCTCGCCACCGAGGGCGCAACTGCCCTCGCCGCACGTGCCGTTGAAGCCCGGCGGCTCGTCGTCGACATGGCGGCGAGTCCTCGCGGCTGTCACCTCGGCGGCAGCCTGTCCGTGCTGGACATCCTGATCGCGGCCCTGCACCGGGCCTCGGTCGGTGACGGCACCGAGGTCGTCCTCAGCAAGGGGCACGCGGCGGCCGGGCTGTACGCGGCGCTGCATGTCAGTGGCGTCCTGCCGGAGAACCCGGCACCGCGTTACGGGCTGGCCGGCGCCCCGTACACCGGGCACCCGGGGCCCAAGGTGCCCGGTGTCCGCTTCCCGACCGGCAGTCTCGGCCACGGTGTTCCGTACGCGGCCGGGTGGGCGCTGGCGCGCCGGATCGGCGGGCGGGGCGGGCTCGGTATCGCCGTCGCCGGAGACGGTGAGCTCCAGGAGGGGCTGGTGTGGGAGACCTGTCAGGTCGCCGCCGCTCAGCAGCTCGGCAACTTCGTGCTGGTCGTGGACCGCAACGGGGGCCAGAACGACGGACTCGTCGCCGACATCTCGCCGTTGCCCCAACTCACTGAGCGGTTCGCCGCGTTCGGGTTCGAGACGGCCGAGGTGGACGGGCACGACCTCGCCGCCCTGACCGAGCTGTTCGCCGGGGACCGCTCGGCCGCCCGGCGCCCGCTGGCCGTCGTCGCGCACACCGTCAAGGGCAAGGGCGTACGGGCCGTGGAGGGCAGGGCGGCCTCCCACTACGTGACCATCGACGCCGCCCGCGCCGCCCAGTGGAAGCGAGCCATCCGATGAACGGCCCTCTTTCCGGGCGGGACGCCTACCGCGACGAGCTGACCCGGCTCGCTGACACCGACGGCACCCTCCTGTGCCTGGAGGCCGACCTCGGTGGCAAGGGCCACCCCTTCCAACTCGCCCATCCCGAGCGGTTCTTCAACCTCGGGATCGCCGAGGGCGCCATGGTCGACATGGCGGCGGGGCTGGCCGCCGGTGGATACAAGCCGTTCGTCAGCACCTTCGCCCCCTTCGCGGCACTGCGCGCTGCGGAGAGCCTGAAGCTGACCCTGGGCTACCTCGGCGCGGGAGTCACCGTGGTGGCGCCGTACGCCGGGGTCTCCGGGGCCTGGTTCGGGACCACGCACCACTGCCTGGAGGACCTGGCGATCCTGCGCAGCATCCCCGGCGTGACCATCGCGGCCCCCTACGGCGAGGCCGAGATGCGGGCCGTGGTCCGGGCCGCGGCCCGCTCCGGCCGGCCGCACTACATCCGCACCGGACGCAACGCCCGCTACACCTCCCTCGACCTGCCGTCGGGCGGCGAACTCCCGCTCGTCAACTGGGAGTTCAGGGCAGATCAGGGCGCCGTGTGCCTGGTGTCGTTCGGCGAGGAGGGCACCCGCCTCGCCCTGGAGGCCCGTACCCGCACCCCGGGTTTCGCCCACGCCCACCTGGTGCACGCCGACCACGAGCACCTCACCTCGGCCGCCGCCGAACTGGCCCGCCACCACAGCCGGTTCGTGGTCGTGGAGGAACACCGCGGCCAGGGCGGTGTCGCCGAGGCACTCGCGCTGCTGCTGCCCCACTGCGAGATCAACTCCGTGAGCGCCAACCGCAGTTGGCCCTCACAGGGAGGCGACCACGAAGAGGTGATGGCCGCGCTCGGCCTCGATCTGCCCGCCGTACTCAGAGCACTCACCCACGCCGGTGGCCGCGCCGCCGACCAGTCAAGGAGCCTGTCGTGCACATCCTGATGATCGAATGCAACCCGAACGGCGTCGCCGGCATCGCCAACGCCCTGGACCTCGGCCACGACGTCACCCTCGTCTCCGTCGACCCCGACTTCTACCTCGCCGCCTCCCCGCTCGCCGAGGCCGCCTACGCCCACCCGAACTGCCACGTCGTCAAGAGCGAACAGGCCTTCTCCATCGAGGAGTTGACCGCCCTCGCCCGCCGCCTGCACCAGGCGCGGCCGATCCACGGCGTCACCACCTACAGCGAGTACCACACCGTCCACACCGCCGCCGTCGCCGAGGCGCTCGGACTGCCCGGCATGAGCGTCACCGGCGCCCGCAACGCCCGGCACAAGCACCTCACCCGCACCACCCTGGCCGGCACGGGCATCCGCCAGCCCCGGTTCGCGCACGTCGCCGACGCCGACGACCCCGCCGCCGTAGAGGCCGCCGTACGCGAGATCGGCTTCCCCTGTGTGGTCAAGCCCTCCGACGGCACCGCCAGCCTGCACGTCCTGCACCTGAAGGACGAGGACGACCTGCGCGCCTACCTCGCCGAACTGGCCGACGTCGCCGACTACGGCCGCGGTGTCGTCCGTATCCCCGACGTGCTGATCGAGGAGTTCGTCACCGGCGAGCTGATCTCGGTGGAGTCCTGCGTCCTCGCCGGAGGCGAGATCGTCAACCTCGGTCTGACGGACCGGCCGCTCAGCGGCTTCCCGCACTTCATCGAGATGGGCGCCACCTACTTCGCCGGCCACCCCCTCCAGGACGAGCTGTTCGCCATGACCAGCCAGGTCCTCAGCGGACTCGGCGTGGATTTCGGATTCATCCACACCGAGTACCTGCTCGGCCCCGACGGCCCGGTCCTGTGCGAGGTCAACGGGCGGCTGATCGGCGGCATCGTCCCGAGCCTGATGCACCTGACCTCGGGCGTCGACCCGTACCTGGAGGTCATCCGGCAGGCGCTCGGCGAGCGGCCCGAACTGCCCTTCCCCGGCGAGACCACCGCCGGCGGCCACTGGTTCGGCGCCCCGGTCGCCGGCACCGTCGAGCACATCGGCTTCGACGAGCTGACCGGCCTGCCCGGCTACCACAGCGCCCTCGCCTACAAGAAGCCCGGTACCCAGGTCACGCGGCTGTCCCGCAGCAACTTCGACTGGATCGGCCACCTCATCTTCACCGGCGCCGACCGCGCCGAGGTCAACAAGCGCTGCGAGGAGGCCCTGGACCGGGTCGACCTGCGGATGCGGGTCGAGGTGGCGAAGTGACCCCGCGGGATCTGCGCGGGGTGGCGATCCCCGCCCTCGATCCGGGCGCCCGCTACGACGTCACCGTGGCGGACGGAGTCTTCACCCGGATCGAGCCCTCCGGCACCCGCACCGGCACCGAGCACGAACTGTGGCCCGGCTACACCGAGGCCCACGCCCATGTCGCGCTGCCCGCCAACTGGGACGACACGGTCGACGACCCGCGGATCGTCGCGCTCCAGTACCTGTACCACGGGGTCACCCACGTCGTGGACATGTTCGGCTTCCCGCTCGCCGCCGACGCCTGGGCGGCGGGCCGCGCGGCCTCGCCCTGGCCGTACCCGGAGATCGTCCACTGCGGATACGCGGTCACCGCGACCACCGACGCCGCCGGACGCACCGGTCACGGGGTGGAGTTCCCGGCACCGGTGCACATGCTCGCCGTCGAGGCCGACCTGGACCACGCGCTGCGCGCCAACGCCGAGCGCGGCGGCACCTTCCTCAAGGTGATGTTCACCGACGGCACCGAACAGCCGGGCAGCCCGGTGCGGTTCTCCCGGCTGTCCGAGCAGGTCCTGCGGTTCACCGCCCGGTTGGCGGCCGAGCGCGGCATCACCGCTGTCATCGACTGCAACACCCTCCAGGAGACCCGCTGGGCGTACGACTGCGGCTTCCGCCTCTTCGCCCACACCGTGCGCGACCGCACCCTCGACGCGGCCGACCGGCGGGAGTTCGAGGGCGCCCGCTTCGTCTCCACCCTCGCGGGACTGCGCCCGATGGTCATGACCGGCGAGGAGTTCCTCACCGAGTACGGCCGCGAGGGCTTCGCCGAGACCCAGGACCCGCGGAACCTGGAGTTCGTCCGCGGCATCGAGCAGCCGTACGGCATCGAGTACGGCTGCCAGGAGACCCGTACCGCCGCGCTCGCCGACATGCGGCGCAACGCCCTGGCCGCCCTGCGCGCGGGCAGCCTGCTGATCGGCACCGACTCGGGCAACACAGGCGCGTACCACGGCTATTCACTGCTCAGCGAGCTGGGCCTGCTGCGTGGCGACGACCCCGCGCTCACCGAACCGCTGCGCCACCAGGCCACGATCGGCGGCCGTCGCTACTTCGACGAGCTGAGCGGCACCTCCTCGGCGGCACATCCGCTGCGTGTCGGCGCGAGCGCCACCTACAACCTGCTCGCGGCCGACGCGCCGATCACCGCGCTGCCCCTGGCCACCGTCGTCCGGGGCGTCCCGGTCGACCGCCCCGCCCTCGCTCGCGCCATCGCGGACCTCCGCACCACCTCGCGCATCCCCTCCCGTCCACTGGAAACCACAGAAAGGTCCGCGGCATGACCCCCGAACGCAGGCGGGCGCTCATCGGCGTAGACGCCGGTATCTTCCTCGCCCACATCGGGAACTTCATCTGGTTCCCGGTCCTCGTCGCCTCCCTCGGCGGCACCGACAGCGGCTTCTGGGCCGGTGTCGTGATGTGCATGACCTACGTGGGCCGCCTCCTCGCCACCTTCTTCTACGAGGGCGCCGCGGCCCGGATCGGCATCCGCGGGGCGGTGTTCCTGGGCACGGCGGTGGAGGCGACGGCGCTCGGCCTGATGGGCTTCAGCGACGGCGTGCTCGCCTACAGCGTCCTCGCGCTGTTCATCGGCATCGGCTCCGGCACCGCCTTCCCCGGCCTCAAGAACATCCTGCTCTCCTATCCGGACGACGAGCGGCCCAAGGCCTTCTCGACCTTCCAGATGTCCGCGCAGGTCGGCCTCTTCGGCGGCGCGCTGCTCGGCGGTCTGCTCGCCCACGTGGACCTGCGCACCGTCTTCACCGTGGTGTTCGCCCTGTTCATCGGCTTCTGCGGCGCGGCCTCCGCGTTCATCCCGCGCGACGGCTTCCAGCCGGCCGAGAGCGGCGGAACCGGGGGGCGTGCCCCGCTGTTCAGCACGGCTGTGTTCAAGGGCATCGAGGTGCGCGGGGCCACCCGTTACTTCCTGCTGTCGGCCGTGTACTGGTTCCTGTCGATCGGCTTCATGGTCGGCATCCCGCTGCACATGGAGGAGTTCGCCCCGCAGTGGGCGCCGTCCGCGCCGTTCTGGATCACCGGCCTGACCACGCTGGTGCTCCAGTACCCGCTGTTCAAGTTCCTGATCAAGCACCTGAACCCGGGCACCGTGATGGCGCTCGGCCTGGTCGGCATGACGGTCGCGTTCACGCTCTTCGGCGCAGGCCGGACCGCGCCCTGGGTGGCCGTCGGCTGCTTCACGGTCGTCCTCGGCGACATCCTCTTCGTGCCGTCCTTCGACATCTGGATCGCCCGCAAGGTCCCCGCGGAGCGGCTCACCAAGGCCATGGGCGCCATGCACTTCTTCCGCAGCGCGGGCAACATGGTCGGCTCCCTGCTGGCCGGTGTCCTCTTCGACCTGGCCCGCTCGCACGACCTGCCCGGCGCCAACTGGTACGTCGCCGCCGTAGTGGCCGCCGTCTGCGCCTTCGTCTGCCTGGGCAGCCGGGACGAGTCCCCCGAGCCGGGCCCGGTGGTACCGGCGCAGGACGGCGAGCAGGAGGCGGTGACCGTGTGAGCCGGCCCGCCCGACATATCGCGGCCGGAAATGTTGCGGAGGGATGAAATCCGGTTCCGCCCGCGTTGGTGCCTTCCGGGACGACAAACGAACGGAAGGCACCGCGTGGCAGCGCAACAGGGGGACACACAGGGCTGGGCACGGCGGCTCGCCGGGTACGCCTGGCGGTACCCGAAGGACGTCGTCCTCGCCCTCGGCGCCTCCCTCGCCGGCATGGCGGTGATGGCACTGGTCCCGCTGGTCACCAAGGTGATCATCGACGACGTGATCGGCGGCCACACCCGCTCCATGGCCCCCTGGGCGGGCGCCCTGATCGTCGCCGCGCTGCTCGTCTACGTCTCCACCTACATCCGCCGCTACTACGGCGGCCGGCTCGCCCTCGACGTCCAGCACGACCTGCGCACCGAGATGTACGGCACGATCACCCGGCTCGACGGCCGCCGCCAGGACGAGCTGTCCACCGGCCAGGTCGTGGGCCGCGCGACCAGCGACCTCCAGCTCATCCAGGGCCTGCTGTTCATGCTCCCGATGACCATCGGGAACGTCCTGCTCTTCCTGATCTCCCTCGCGATCATGGCCTGGCTGTCCCTGCCCCTGACTCTGATCGCCCTGGCCGTCGCCCCGGCCCTCGGCATCATCGCCAAGCGCAGCCGCAGCAAGCTGCACCCCTCCACCTGGTACGCGCAGGCCCAGGCCGCCGCCGTCGCGGGAGTCGTCGACGGCGCCGTCAGCGGCGTACGCGTGGTGAAGGGCTTCGGCCAGGAGGACCAGGAGACCGGAAAGCTCCGCGAGGTCGGCCGCCGGCTCTACGCGGGCCGCCTGCGCACCATCCGGCAGAACGCCCGCTACACCCCCGCCCTCCAGGCCGTCCCCGCCCTCGGCCAGGTCGCCATGCTCGCCCTCGGCGGCTGGCTCGCGGTGCGCGGCCACATCACGCTCGGCACGTTCGTCGCCTTCTCCACCTACCTCGCCCAGCTCGTCGGCCCGGTCCGCATGCTCGCCGTGGTCCTCACGGTCGGCCAGCAGGCCCGCGCGGGCACCGAACGCGTCCTGGAACTGATCGACACCGAGCCGTCCATGACCGACGGCACCAAGGAACTCCCCGCCGACGCCCCGGCCACGGTCGAGTTCGACGACGTCTCCTTCGGCTACGACGACGACCGCCCGGTTCTGAACGGCCTCAGCTTCGAGATCCACCCCGGCGAGACCCTCGCGGTCGTCGGCTCCTCAGGCTCCGGAAAGTCCACGGTCTCGCTCCTGCTGCCCCGCTTCTACGACGTCACCCACGGCGCCGTCCTCATCGGCGGCCACGACGTCCGCGAGCTGACCCTCGACTCCCTGCGCGCGGCGATCGGCCTGGTCCCCGAGGACTCCTTCCTCTTCTCCGACACGGTCCGCAACAACATCGCCTACGGCCGCCCCGACGCCACCGACGAGGAGATCCTGACCGCCGCCCGTGCCGCCCAGGCGGACCGGTTCATCCAGGAACTCCCCGAGGGCTACGACACCACGGTCGGCGAGCACGGCCTCACCCTCTCCGGCGGCCAGCGCCAGCGCGTCGCCCTCGCCCGCGCGATCCTCACCGACCCGCGACTGCTGGTCCTGGACGACGCGACCTCGGCGGTGGACGCCCGCGTCGAGCACGAGATCCACGAGGCCCTGAAACAGGTCATGGAGGGCAGGACCACCCTCCTGATCGCGCACCGCCGCTCCACCCTCAACCTCGCCGACCGCATCGCCGTCCTGGAGGGCGGCCGGCTGGCCGACATCGGCACCCACGAGGAACTCCAGGAACGCTCACCGCTCTACCGCCGCCTGCTCACCGACCCCGACGAACTCGGCGGCGTCTCACCGGGCCACGCGCTGCCCGCCGTACCGGCCGAGGACACCTCCGTACGCGAGGAGCTGGACGCGGAGTTCGACGCCGAGCGCGGGGTCACGCCCCACCTCTGGACCGGCGACCGCGAACCCAAGGACACCGCGCTGTCCGGGATGCCCGCCACCCCCGAACTCCTCGCCCAGGTCGACGCGTTGCCCCCGGCGACCGACGTCCCCGACATCGACGAGGCGCGCGCGGTCCGCGCCGAGGACTCCTACGGCCTGCGCCGGCTGCTGCGCGGTTTCGGCGCCCCGCTGCTGATCAGCCTGGGCCTCGTCGCCGTGGACGCGGGCATGAGCCTGCTCCTGCCGATCATGATCCGGCACGGCATCGACCAGGGCGTGACGAAGATGGCGCTGGGCGCGGTCTGGTCGGCGTCGATCCTGGCGCTGCTCGGCGTGATCGTGCAGTGGGCGGCGCAGCGGGGCGAGACGAGGATGACCGGGCGCACGGGGGAGCGCGTCCTCTACACCCTCCGCCTGAAGATCTTCGCCCAGCTCCAGCGGCTCGGACTCGACTACTACGAGCGGGAGTTGACCGGCCGGATCATGACGAGGATGACGACGGACGTCGACGCCCTCTCGACCTTCCTCCAGACGGGCCTGGTCACGGCCTTCGTCTCGGTCGTCACGTTCTTCGGCATCATGGTCGCCCTGCTGGTGATCGACATACAGCTCGCACTCGTCGTGTTCGCCACCCTCCCACCACTCATCATCGCCACGTTCTTCTTCCGCAGGGCGAGCGTGAAGGCGTACGAACTCGCCCGTGAGCGTGTGTCGTTGGTCAACGCGGACCTTCAGGAGTCGGTGTCGGGGCTGCGGATCGTGCAGGCGTTCCGGCGCGAGGAGGACGGCGGCCGGCGCTTCGCCGAGCGCAGCAGCAGCTACCGCGCGGCGCGTATCCGGGGCCAGTGGCTGATCTCGATCTACTTCCCCTTCGTGCAGTTGCTGTCGTCGGTAGCGGCGGCGTCCGTCCTGATCGCGGGCGCGGGCCGAGTGGACGCCGCGACCCTCACGACGGGCGCCCTGGTCGCCTACCTCCTCTACATCGACCTGTTCTTCGCCCCGGTCCAGCAGCTCTCCCAGGTCTTCGACGGCTACCAGCAGGCCACGGTCTCCCTGGGCCGCATCCAGGAGCTGCTCCAGGAACCGACGTCGACACGAGCGGCCGAGGAACCGTTGGAAGTCCTCTCCCTCCGGGGCGACATAGCCTTCGAGGACGTGCACTTCGCATACGGCGCCGACGAAGAGGCCATCGGGGGAGTCGAGTTGACGATCCCGGCGGGCCAGACGGTCGCCTTCGTCGGGGAGACGGGCGCGGGCAAGTCGACCCTCGTCAAACTGGTGGCGCGCTTCTACGACCCGACGGGCGGCCGGGTCACGGTCGACGGCACGGACCTCCGCTCCCTGGACATCACGTCGTACCGCCATCACCTCGGTGTCGTCCCCCAGGAGGCGTACCTCTTCCAGGGCACCGTCCGCGACGCCATCGCCTACGGCCGCCCCGACGCCACCGACGCCGAGGTGGAGGCGGCGGCCCGCGCGGTCGGCGCCCACGAGATGATCGCGACCCTCGACGGCGGCTACCTCCACGAGGTCGCCGAACGCGGCCGCAACCTCTCGGCCGGCCAACGCCAACTGATCGCCCTGGCCCGAGCGGAACTGGTGGACCCCGACATCCTCCTCCTGGACGAGGCGACAGCAGCCCTGGACCTCGCCACAGAAGCTCAGGTAAACCAGGCCACCGACCGCCTGGCAGGCCGCCGCACCACCCTCGTGGTCGCCCACCGCCTGACCACGGCGGCCCGCGCCGACCGGGTGGTGGTCATGGACCACGGCCGGGTCGTGGAGGACGGCACCCACGAGGAGCTGCTCGGTCTGGACGGCTACTACGCCGACCTGTGGCGCACGTTCATCGGCGAGGACGCACCGGCGACCGCGGCCTGATCGGCGTGGCCGGGAGGCCCGTCAGGGCGCCGCGCGCGTCCCACGCCAACGTGTGGCGCGCGTTCCTCGGCGAGGACACTGCGGCGACAGTGGCCCGAGGGGGCGCGCAACCGTACGACATACGTCTTGCGTCCGTACATCAGTACGCTGTCCGGCTGCTGTGCGGGAGGGACGACTGTGGACATGGGTGCGCTACGACGGCGGGTGGCGCTCGGTATGGCTGTGCTCGCCACGTCCGGGGTGCTCGCGCTCGCGGCCCCCGGCACCGCTCAGGCGGCCTCGGTCTGTCCGGGGCACAGGGCCGCGACGCTTCCCTTCGCCACCGGTACCGTCCATGTGTTCCGGCGGAACGGCTACGTCTGCGCCTACACCGTCCCGAAGAAGGCCGGCGGGAAGCGTGTGATGTCGGTCAGTGTGCAGGCCCGCGGTAATCGGCCGGTCGTCGACAGGGGGCGTTACACCCGCCGGGCCGGGCCGGTCACCGTGCACGCCGGGCACCGGTGCGTGCGGGTCAAAGGTGCGGTCGGCGGTGGCTCGGTCAGTTCGGGCTGGATCCTCTGCTGAACAACCTCCTCTGGTGTGACGGGAGTTGCTCCGATAGCTTCCGCTTCACAACTGCCTCACAGGGGAGGGTGTATGCGCAAGGCGCTCAGATGGCTGCTGGCGCTCACCGTGTTCATAGGCACGCTGAGCACGGCCGGGGTGGCCACCGCCGCCCAGACCGACCGGGCCACGGACATCAAGGACCAACTGCTGGCGATACCCGGCATGAGCCTGGTCCAGGAGAAGCCCTACACCGGCTACCGCTACTTCGTACTGAACTACACCCAGCCGATCGACCACCGGCACCCGTCCAAGGGCACGTTCCAGCAGCGCATCACCGTGCTGCACAAGGACATCTCACGCCCGACGGTCTTCTACACCAGCGGCTACAACGTCTCCACGACCCCCAGCCGCAGCGAACCCACCCGCATCGCGGACGCCAACCAAGTCTCCCTGGAATACCGCTACTTCACTCCGTCCCGCCCCGCCCCGGCCGACTGGTCCAAGCTCGACATCTGGCAGGCCGCCAGCGACCAGCACCGCGTCTTCAAGGCCCTCAAGTCGGTCTACACCAAGAACTGGATCGCCACCGGCGGCTCCAAGGGCGGCATGACGGCCACCTACTTCGAGCGGTTCTACCCCCGTGACATGGACGGCGTCGTCGCCTACGTCGCCCCCAACGACGTGGTGAACAACGAGGATTCGGCCTACGACCGCTTCTTCACCAAGGTCGGCACCAAGGAGTGCCGCGACCGCCTGGACGCCGTACAGCGTGAGGCGCTGGTGCGCAGGGAGCCACTGGAGCAGAAGTACGCGCAGTACGCGGCCGACAACGGCTACACCTTCACCACCGTCGGCAGCCTCGACAAGGCCTACGAAGCCGTCGTCCTCGACTACGTCTGGGGCTTCTGGCAGTACAGCCTGCTCTCCGACTGCGACACCATCCCCGCGAACGCGGCGACCGCCACCGACGACGAGATCTGGACCTCGGTCGACACGATCTCCGGCTTCTCCTTCTACACCGACCAGGGTCTGGACCCGTACACCCCGTACTACTACCAGGCGGGCACCCAACTCGGCGCCCCCACCATCCAGTTCCCGTACATCGAGAAGAAGTACCTCCGCTACGGCTACCAGCCGCCCCGGAACTTCGTCCCCCGCTCCATCCCCATGAAGTTCCGGCCGGGCGCGATGCGGGACGTGGACAGTTGGGTCCGCCACCACGCCGACCACATGCTCTTCGTCTACGGCCAGAACGACCCGTGGGGCGCCGAGCGCTTCGCCGTCGGCAAGGGCGCGAAGGACTCGTACGTCTTCACCGCGCCCGGCATGAACCACGGCGCGAACGTCGCGGGCCTCACCGCCGACCAGAGCGCGCTGGCCACCGCCCGCATCCTCGCCTGGGCCGGCCTCCCGGCCGCGACCGTCGCACAGGCGAAGCCGCTCGCGAGGTACGACGCGCGACTCGACGTCGGTGACGAGGCGCGCGAGCACACCTTGCGTCCCTAACACCCTGAAGGGGACGGTCAGTTCAGCACCGCCCGCACCTGCTCGTACACCTCGAAGTCGTCGTTCATGTCACTGTGCGTCCGGCACCCGGAGGTGGCGTTCACCGCCCCCTCCAGGGCCGTACTGTCGTCGGGGTTGATGTACTCGTCGCAGGTGGACCGGAACGTGAAGTAGCCGATGTCGCCCGGCGTCTCGTCCCCCGCGTTCAGCGCGGTGAGGAAGTCGCCGCCGGGCACCATCTCGGCGCACGAGGTGTACAGCCAGGCGCACAACAGGGCGGTGCTGCTGCTGGAGAGGGTTTTCAGCAGTAGCGGCCGTTGAGCGAGCCCATCGAGTGGGTGACGAGGTCGACCTTGTCGGCACCCGTCGCGGCCCGCACGGACTGGACGTAGGCGGCGAGTTCGGCCGCCGTCGTCGCGTTGGACCGCGTGCTGTCGTGGTCGAAGGTGAACAGGCGGTCCGCCGGGTAGCCGTCGGCCTCGAAGCCGGCGACCAGACGGACGTGGGCGCCGAGTCGCAGTGTACGAACACGATCGGGTGGGGTTCCGCGGCCTGTGCGCCGGCGAGCGGCAGCAGGAGGGCGGTCGCGGTGAGCAGCGTGCCGAGGGCGAGGTGGGTGCAAGGCTCCCGTCGCCCCGGCATGCGGACGCCGCAATTCCCCCTGTCCACACAACGAGACTCCCGTCTCGTTCTTCACCTGCGATGTGTATAGTCCCGCCCCATGGATTCCGGTGTCGAGCTTGTGAAGCGCGCGCACGTCGACCTGCTCAGGGTCGCCACCGCGCTGTGTAGCTGACCCCACGCGCCCCCGCGCGTCCTTTCCGGCGCCTTTTCGCCTTCCCCGCCACGTTCCGACCTGCTGTCCTCGGCATGGTTCAACGTTGCATCCGCTTTCTCCCGGACCCCCGCTCCACCTCCCGTTGGAGACCCCCATGACCGTGCGTCTGCACTGGTTCCTGCCCACCACCGGCGACGACCGCGATGTGGTCGGTGTGACCGCCCGCGACTCCCTCCAGTCCCGCTCCACCACCCGCCCGCCCACGCTCGACTATCTCGGCCAGGTCGCCCGCGCCGCCGAGTCGGCCGGTTTCGAGGCCGTCCTCACCCCGACCGGCAGCGACTGCGAGGACTCCTGGCTCGCCACGGCCGCCCTCATCCCGCAGACCAGCCGGCTGAAGTTCCTGGTCGCCTTCCGCCCCGGCGTCATCGCGCCCCCGCTCGCCGCCCAGATGGCGGCCACCTACCAACGCCTGTCCGGCGGACGCCTGTTGCTCAACATCGTCACCGGCTCGGACGCCGACGAGCAGCGCGCCTACGGCGACTTCCTGTCCCACGACGAGCGCTACGCACGCACCGCCGAGTTCCTGGGTCTGCTCCGCACCGCGTGGTCGGGGGAGTCCTACGACTTCGAGGGCGCCCACTACCGGGTCGCGGGCGGACGCCTGCGCAGGCCCCCGCTCCAGGCGCCCCCGGTCTTCTTCGGCGGCTCCTCCGAGGCCGCCCTCCCGGTCGCCGCCCGGTACGCGGACACGTATCTCACCTGGGGCGAGCCCCCCGCCGCCGTGGCGAAGAAGATCGCCCGCGTGCGGGAGCTGGCCGCCGCCGAGGGGCGTGAACTGTCCTACGGCATCCGGCTGCACGTCATCAGCCGCGACACCGCCGAGGAGGCGTGGGCCGAGGCCGACCGGATCCTGGACTCGCTCGATCCGGCCGCGATCCAGGCCGCGCACGAGCGGTTCGCGCGGTCGGACTCGGCGGGGCAGCGGGCGATGGCGGCGCTGAGCGGTGGGCGGACGGACCGGCTGGAGATCCACCCCAATCTGTGGGCCGGGTTCGGGCTCGTCCGGCCCGGCGCCGGTACCGCGCTGGTCGGCAGCCATGAGCAAGTCGCCGAGCGGATCGAGGAGTTCGCCTCGCTCGGCATCGAGCACTTCATCCTCTCCGGCCAGCCGCATCTGGAGGAGGCGATCAGGTTCGGGGAGTGCGTCCGGCCGCTGCTCGACCGCCAACTCGCCGCCCTCTGAGCCCCTTTCACGATCACGCTCGCGTTCACGTTCACGGAAGAGAGACCAGCCATGACCCGTCCCCTCGACAGAAGAGCCGCCCTCCGTCTCTTCGCCGCCTCCGGACTCGGCCTCGGACTCGCCGCCTGCGCGGGACCCGGCGGCGGCTCCTCCGGAACCGACAGCGGTTCTTCCCCCTCCGCCCTCGCCACCTCCGGCACCGTCAAGGGCACCGTCTCCTTCGCCCACTGGCGGGCCGAGGACAAGGCGGTGATCGCCGGGCTGATCAAGGCGTTCGTGAAGAAGTACCCGGACGCGGGCGTCGACCAGGACATATCCCCGTCCGCCGACTACCAGTCCACCGCGCTGCGCCGCATCCAGGGCTCGAAGACCGGCGACCTGTTCACCGCCTTCCGGGGCGCGCAGTTCGAGCAGATCGTGAAGGCGGGCGTGTACGCCCCGCTGACCGGCGCGGACGTCGTCGGCAAGTACCAAGCGAGCCTGATAACTCCCGGCGCCACCAAGGGAGTTCAGTACGGCCTGCCCTACCAGCTCGTCTTCAACATGCCGCTCGCCAACACGGACGCCCTCGACAAGGCGGGTCACACCAGCGCCCCCACCGACTGGGACGGCTTCCTGAAGCTCCTCGACGACCTCAAGTCGAAGGGCTACACCCCGATCGCCTGGCCGGGCGGCGACACCGCCAACGCGGGCCAACTGCTCAACACGATGGTCATGAACAACGCGCCCAGCGACGACATGTTCACGAAGATCGAGTCGGGCGAGTACAAGGTCACGGACGACTGGTTCCTCAAGACCCTGGAGCAGTACGGGCAGTTGACCCCCTACTTCCAGGCCCGCGCCACCGGCTCCACCACCGACGCGGTCACCCAGCTGTTCGCCGAGGGCAAGGCGGGACTGCTGGCCGTCGGCTCCTTCCAGATGGCGGGCGTGCGCGCGCTCGGCGCCAAGTTCCCCTTCGACCTGGTCGCGCCGATCACCACGACGGCCGCGAAGGCCAAGTACCAGGGCGTCTTCAACACCACGTTCATCCTCGGCGTGAACAGCGCCTCCAAGGTGCAGCCCGCCGCCTACGCCTTCCTGGAGTTCCTCAGCGACCCGGCGAACGCGGGCACTTACGCCAACGGCACCGGCCAGCACGTCACCGTCCAGGGCGTCGACTACACCAACAAGGACCTCAAGGCCGTAGCCCCCTGGCTGACGAAGAAGACCCTGCTCGCCCCGCGCTTCCAGTTCCTCGACCTGGACATCCGTACGGCGGTCGAGAACGCGGCGGTCGCCGTCGTAGGAGGCAAGAAGCCGGCGCAGGCGGCCGAGGAGGCCCAGCGTGTCATCGACCAGAAGCGGTCGTAGCCGGCGGGGGAGGCGCACGGCGCGGGCACTGTGGCTCTTCCCGGTGCCCGCGCTCGCCCTCTACCTGTTCTTCTTCGCCTACCCGACGATCCAGGCGGTCCAGTACGCCCTGACCGACTGGGACGGCTACAGCGCCACCTACCACAGCGTCGGCCTGCACAACTTCACCCAACTCGCCACCGCCGACGACACGTTCAGGAACGCGGCCGAGAACAACCTGAAGCTCACGGTCACCGTCGTCCTCGCCCAGACACTCCTGGCCCTGCTGCTGGCCCTGTACCTGGTCCGCACCACCCGAGCCTCCACACTCCTGAGGGCCGTCTTCTTCCTCCCCACGGTCCTGTCGTCGGTCTCGGTCGCGTTCGTCTGGCGATTCGTCTACGACCCGGACGGCGGCCTGCTCAACTCCGCACTCAGAGCTGTGGGGTTGGGGGACTGGCAGTCCATCTACCTGGGCAACCCCAACTCGGCCGTGTTCTGGCTGGCGTTGACTCAGGTGTGGTTCCACGCGGGCCAGATGATGGTCGTCTTCATCGCCGGACTCCAGGCGATACCAAGGGAGTTGTACGAGGCGGCCGAACTGGACGGCGCCGGCCCCTGGACCCGCTTCCGCTATGTCACCTGGCCGTTGGTGGCCCCGGCGACCGGGATCGTCGTCGCGTACACCACCGTCCAGTCCTTCAAGGCGTTCGACCTGGTCCTGGGCCTCGGCGGCAACCCGCCGTCCCCCGCCCTCGACATCCTCTCCACCCGGGTCTACACGACCTTCTCCAACAACCAGTTCGGCTACGCCGCCGCCCAGTCCCTGGTGTTCATGGCGCTCATCGCGCTCCTCACCTGGGTGCAGCGGCGGGCGATACGGAGGGTGACCTGATGCCGAAGACCCTACGGCCGCTCGTCCTCACACTCGGTGCCGCCGTCGTCGTACTCCCGCTGCTGGTAGTCCTGTTCGGCACCTTCAAGACCCTGCCGCAACTCTTCGACTCCCCGCTCTCGCCCCCGAGTTCACTCGGACTGGCCAACTACCGGCGGGCGGTGAACGAGGGCGGCCTCGGCGCCGCGTTCGTCAACAGCGCCGTCGTCACGGCGGGCGCGGTGCTGCTCACCCTGGTGGTCGCGAGCCTCGCCGCGTTCTTCTGCGCGCGGGTGCCGGGCCGGGTGAGCTGGATCGTGTTCGGCGTCCTGGTCGCGGGCCTCGCGGTGCCCGCCCAGGCTGCCATCGTCCCGCAGTACGTCCTCTTCGACCGCCTCGGCCTCACCGACAGCCTGCTTGGCCTGGTCATCGTGGACACGACGATGACCCTCCCGACAGCCGTGTTCATCCTCGGCGGCTTCCTCCGCTCGATCCCCGAAGAGCTGTACGAGGCAGCCGAGTTGGACGGCGCGGGCCCGCTGCGGGCGTTCCGCTCCATCGCCATGCCCCTCACCCGCCCGGCGCTGGCGACGACCGCCATCTTCCTCTTCGTCATGGACTGGAACGACCTGCTCTACCCGCTCCTGTTCATCCGCTCCGACGACCACCGCACGCTCCCCCTGGCCCTGTTGAACTTCCAGGGCGAGTTCCTGACCCAGTACCCCCTGCTGTTCGCGGGAGTCGTCATAGCCTCGGCGCCGGTGGTGATCGTCTACGTCCTGCTGCAGAAGCAGTTCGTCTCGGGTCTGACGGCGGGAGCGGTACGCGGCTAGGAACTCTCCCGTACGACAAGACGGTGACCGGCCACCAGCACCGTCGCCTCCTTGTCCTCCACCCCGTCTATCCGCTCAAGCAACGCCTTCACCGCGAGCCGGGCCAGCTCCTCCTTGTCCGGCACGACCGTCGTCAGCGGTGGTGCCGTGTACCGAGCCGCCTCCACATCGTCGAAACCGACCACCGCGACATCCCCCGGCACACTCAACCCCCGCTCCCGCACGGAGTGCAGCGCCCCCTCCGCCATCGCGTCCGCGAAACAGAACACCGCGTCCGGCGGCTCGGCCAGATCGAGCAGGGTCCGCATCGCGGCGGCCCCGTCGGCCCGGTGGTACGCGTCGACCGCCGGCGCGAGCGTCTCGTCGTAGGGCACCCCCGCCGCGGCGAGCGCCTCCCGGTAACCGGCGAGCCGTGTCGCCGAGGTCGCCGCGTAGGGCACGGTCTGCCGCCCGATGACCGCGATCCGGCGGCGGCCCCGGGACAGCAGATGGGCCGTCGCCTCGCGTGCCGCCCCCGTGTTGTCGATGGTGACGTGCGGGCAGGGCAGGTCGTGCACCCGCTCCCCGAGCAGCACCAGCGGCACTTCCGCCCGCGCGGCGGCCCGGTCGTCCAGGGTGAGCGGGCTCAGGATGACCCCGTCGACCAGGGGGTCCGTGCGGCCCAGGGCGATCTCCAGCTCGGCCTCCGGATGCCCGCCGGTCGCCTCGACGAGGAGCGTGCAGCCGTGTGCCGCCGCCTCGCGGAGCAGATGCCCGGCCAGTTCCGCGAAGTACGGCATGGACAGCTCGGGCACGGCGAGCAGCAGGACCCCGCTACGACCGGTGCGCAGCCTGCGCGCGGCGGTGTTGGGGCGGTAGCCCAGCTCCTCGACCGCGTGCAGCACCCGGCCCCGGGTGTCCTCGGAGAAGCGCCCGGTGCCCCGGACCACGTTGGACACGGTCCGCATGGACACCCCGGCGCGCTCCGCCACGTCCCTGAGCCCGATCCGTCCGATCCGCGCACGCATCGGCCCACCCTATGGCGGCGCGGCCGGTTTCCGGCGGCCCCGGCGGAGGCCGACATGCGGCGTTCACAGAGGCCGGGCGCAGCCCACCGGCTGGGCGCCGCCGAGTTGGACGTACAGGGCGGTCGAGGCGGGGCAACTCGCCCGCCGGAGCACCGCCTTGACCACTTCGTACTGCGGTTTCCTCGCCCCCGAGCCGTCGCACGCCGTCTCCCGGACCTGTCCGCTGCCCGAGCCGTAGACGCAGTCGCCGACGATCGTGCGGGGCCCGCCCCCGCCGCCCGGATCGCCGGGGTGCGGCGGTTCCAGGTTGCGCATACAGGCGTAGCCCCTCGGTACGGCGCTGTCGCCGTTCGGGTCCGAGGAGCCCTGGGCGCCGATGTGCAGGACGAAGTCGGTGGTCGCCGGGCACGGGGGACCCTTGCCCACCTCGCCGTCGTAGCGGGCGACGACCCGGGCCGCGGCCCGCTCACTGGTGCACGGCACCTCGGTGAAACTGGTGGTGCCGAAGGAGCTGCACTCGTCGACGGCGAGGAACACCGCGCCGTACCCGGAGGGTTGGGTGGTCGCCGACGCGGCGGACGCCTTCCCGCCGAGCCGGCCGTCCCCCGCTTCGGAGCCGCTCGCGGACGAGCAGCCGGTCACCAGGGCGGCGAGCAGCGCGCACGCCACCCCCACGCTCCATCTCGACATCGATCCCCCCGACTGCCCCCGCCCAGCGTGACCCGCGGTGGCGGGCGCACGCCAGATGTGCGGGGGGCTTTGGTCCCGTTGGCGGGGGCGGAGCGGGGGCGGAACGTACCCCTAGTACGACAGCCCGTGCCCGATCGGATACAGCACCTGCGCCGGATCGTCCGCGCGCTGTACCGCCACCGGAAGCCTGCCGCGCGGCCGGACCCGGCCCGCGATCACCCGTGCCGCCGCCCGCAGTTCGACGTCGGTCCAGGAGTAGGACGCCAAGTAGGCGTGAACCGAGGGGAGTTGAGCCACATCGTAGGGGTTGCGGACGGCGATGGCCACGACCGGCTTCCCGGTGGTGAGGAGTTGCTCGACCAGGGTCTTCTGCGAGCTGCCCGCCGTGACGTTGTACGTCGCCACCACCACCGCGTCCGCCTCCCGCGCCGCGGCCACGGCCGCCGTGACGGTCGCGGCGGAGGGGTCCGTGCCGGTGGACCGGGCGGTCGCCGTGAAGCCCGACTCGCCCAGGGCGGCCGCGAGTACACCGGTGGGCGGTCCCGTCGTACCGGTCGGGGAGGCCGGATCGGCGCCGACCACCAGGACCTTCCCGTGCGTACGACGGGACAGCGGCAGCAGCCCCGAGGAGTTGACCAGCAGGGTGGTCGTCCGCTCGGCGATGCGGTCGGCGGCGGAGAGATGCGCCGCGGTGCCGACCGTGCGGTCCACGCCCGCCGGGGTGGTGTACGGATCCTTGAACAGCCCCAGCCGTGCCTTCAGCCGCAGCACCCGCAGGATCGACTCGTCGAGCCGTGCCTCGGTCAACTCCCCGTCCTGTACTGCCTTGAGGACGGCGTTCCAGGCGATGTCCAGGGAGGGCGGGTTGAGGAGCTGGTCGACCCCGGCCTTGAGCGCGAGCACCGGCACCCGGTCGTCGCCGTACTTCTGTCGCACCCCCTCCATGCCCAGCGAATCCGTCACCACGACCCCGTCGTAGCCGAGTTCGCCGCGCAGGATGCCGGTGAGGATCGGGTGGGAGAGGGTGGCCGGGTCGCCGGAGTCGTCGAGGGCCGGGACCATGATGTGCGCGGTCATGATCGAGTCGATGCCCGCGCCGATGGCCGCACGGAAGGGGACGGCGTCCAGCTTCCCCCACACCTCGCGGCTGTGCGTGATGACCGGGAACCCGAAGTGGCTGTCCACGGCGGTGTCGCCGTGCCCCGGGAAGTGCTTGGCGGTCGCGGCCACCCGGCTGCCCTGATACCCCTTCACCTCGGCGGCGACCAGGCCCGCCACCGCGTCCGGGTCGGCGCCGAAGGACCGTACGCCGATGACCGGGTTGGCCGGGTTGACGTTCACGTCGGCGTCGGGGGAGTAGTCCTGGTTGATGCCCATCGCGCGCAGCTCGGCGCCGGAGATCCGGCCGAGGGTACGGGCGTCGGCCCGGGAACCGCCGGCGCCGATCGCCATCGCGCCCGGGAAGAGGGTGGCGGGCGCGCCGACGCGGCAGACGACGCCGTGCTCCTGGTCGGTGGCGATGAGCACGGGCAGCCCGCGCGGCCGGCCCAGCGAGGCCTTCTGGATGCCGTTGGACAGCTCGGCGATCTGGTGCGGGTCGCGGGTGTTGTGCGCCCAGGTGAAGTAGATGATGCCGCCGACCCGGTACTTCGCGATCAGCTCGGCGGCCGTGCGCACGCCGATCTCGCTCAGGTTGGCATCGATGTCGGCCTGGTCGGGGGCGGTGGCGGAGTGGCCGTAGACCCGCATCACGAAGAGCTGGCCCACCTTCTCCGGCAGGGACATGCGGGAGATCAGCGAGCGGAGGGTCTGGTCGTCGGCGTGGGCGGTGCCGCCGACCGCGAGGGACGCGGTGACGCCCATGGTCGCGGCGAGAACGGTACGTCTGGAGGGCATGTGCGCTCCTTACGGATGCCGGAGGGGGACCGCACCGTACCTCGGAGGGGGGCCGCCATCGGCGCAGTTGGAGGGGGGCGCGCCGATGACGGCCTGCCGCCGGCCGCGGTACGGAGGAGAGGGTTGGTCAGCGATCGCAGCCAGCAGCGAGGGCCGACGCCGTACCGCGGAGACTCGTCCGGCAGCATGCTGATTGGACGGACGGCGGGCGGGACGGGTTCCCGGGTCGTTGATGAATTTGGGAAGTTGGTGAGGGTGGGGTGGAGGGTGCGAATGTGCTGTGACCTCCTGCGTTCTGAATGATCGTTCAGGCGTTCGCTAAATCGTTTGCGTCCTGCCGTGTTTCTCGGTCGTGACGGGCGGTAGCATCTCGCGAGATCGAACGGGCTGTATCGCACCCGTCACTCCGAGCGCGCTGGGGACATCCGTGGCAGTGCATGCACGAGCGCCGAAAAGACCAGGTCGTACCGAGAGGGGAGGCGGTAGGCAACTCTCCCTGCGCACGGTCCTGTTGGTCCTGGCCCTGGTGCCGTGCGTGACCCTCGCCGCCCTGTGGGCGACGACCTCCCTGCAACTGTTCACCGACTGGCGCCAGCAGAAGGCGCGCAGCGACTCCTCCCACCAGGCCTCGGTCCTGGTCGCGGTCGCGTTCTACGGCCTCCAGGAGGAACGGCGCCTGAGCGCCGCCGACCTGGCCGACCCCGGGACCTACCGCACGCAGTTGAAGAAGCAGCGCGACTTCACCGACGCGGCGATGAAGAAGATCGAGGACCTCGACGCCGGCGGGTTCAGCGCCCCGTCCGACATCAAGCACGGCGTCACCCAGGTCATCGCCGAGCAGCAGAAGCTGACGGCCTACCGGGAGGCCGTGGACAACAAGACCGCCTCCCAGCAGGAGACCTACGACGCCTACACCGGACTGGTCGCCACCGACCTCCAGTTGTTCACCTCCATGAGCAAACTGGGCATGGACGACATCGACTACCGGATCCGGCCGGCCAACGACTCGCTCTGGGGCATGGAGATGATCTCGCGCGAGAGCGCGATCGTCACCCGCGCCGGCGCGACCGGGAAACTGACCGCCGACGAACGCGGCCAGTTGTCCGAACTCGTGGGCTCCCAGGCGTTCATCTACGACAACAAGGTCGTCCCGGCGATGTCCGCCGACCTGGCGGCCCGCTACCGCAAGCTGCTGGCCGGCAGCGCGTGGCAGCAGAAGACCGCGGTCGAGCAGAGCGTCCTGCACGGCTCCGCCTCCGGTACGACCACGCTCTCCCCTGCGGTCGCCAAGAAGTGGGGCACCGCCCTTGGGCAGGTCGCGGCTCCGCTCCAGCAGGTCAACGCGGACTTCTGGACCGGGCTGATTGTCTCCATCGACGCCGAACTGGGCTCGCTGGAGACGAGGCTGCTCCTCACCAGCCTCCTGGGCGCGGGCGCGGTGGTCCTGGTCATCGTGGTCAGCACACTGCTCACCAGGACCCTGCGGCGGCGGATCTTCGCGCTGCGGCAGGCGGCCCTCGACCTCCAGACCCGGATGCCGGACGTGGTGGAGCGGATGCGGCGCGGTGAGCCGGTCGACCCGGACGCCGAACTGCCCCCGATCCAGCACGCGCAGGACGAGCTGGGACAACTGGGCGAGGCACTCAACCTCGCCCGGCACAGCGCGCTGGACACCACGATGACCCAGGTGAGCCAGTTCCGCGGCTTCGAGAAACTGCTCCAACGCATCGCCCGCCGCACGCAGTTGCTGATCGGCCTGCAGATGAAGAAGCTCAGCGAGCTGGAGCGCCGGCACGAGGACCCGGAGGTCCTGGAGGGCCTGTTCGACCTCGACCACCTGACCGCCCGGCTCAGGCGGTACGAGGAGAACCTGGTGATCCTGGGCGGCGGCCAGCCCCAACGGCGTTGGCGCAAGCCCGTGTTGATGGTGGACGTGCTGCGTTCGGCGCAGAGCGAGGTGCAGGACTACCGGCGGGTCCAGATCGAGGTGGACGGCCGGGTCTGGCTGTCGGAGCGCGCGGTCGGTCTGGTCGTGCACGTGCTGGCCGAGCTGATGGAGAACGCGGTGTCGTTCTCCAAGCCGCCCACTCCGGTGGAGGTGTACGCGTCCCGCGTCGGGCGCGGTCTCGCGGTCGAGATCGAGGACCGCGGGATGGGCATGACGACCGAGGAGTACGACGAGGCGAACCGGCTGATGGCCGAGCCGCCCCGGATGGACGTGATGTCGCGGGCCGAGGACATCCGGCTGGGCCTGTACGTGGTGGCGCGGCTGGCCCACGGCCTCGGACTCCAGGTGGAGTTGCGGCCCTCGTCGTTCGGCGGCACCCGGGTGGTCGTCCTCATCCCCGAGGAACTCGTCATCGACGAGGACGCCCGCCGGCCCCAGGCGGTGCCCGACCCCGTCTTCGACGAGCTGCTCGACCAGGTGCCCGAGCCGGTCGGCGCGGGCACGTGGCCCCCGCCGCCGGACCACATGCCGGCGTCCGTGCCCGGCCCGGCTCCCGTACCGGGCCCGCGGACCGATGTGTTCGCCTCCGCCGCGGACCCGGGCTTCGACGCCCCGTCCCGCCCCGGTCCCTCCCGGTCCGGTGTCCAGCACGGCCGTAGCCGCACCGGAACGGTCCCGCGCCGCACCGGCGCGCCGGAGTCCGGCGGGCTGCCGTCCACGATGCCGCTGCCCAAGCGGGTGCGCATGGCCAGCCTCGTCGACGAGCTGCGGGACCCGGACGCGGACGTCCGCCCGGCTCCGACGGCCGAGGACCGGTCGCCCGCCCGGAAGACCGGGCCGGGGCGTTCGGGCGCGACGATCGGCGCCTTCCAGCGCCAGTCCCGGATGGCCCGGCAGGGAACCCACGCCACCCAACCGGCCACCACGAGCGGTGGCCCCATCAACCGCGCCGGCACGGCGGACGACAGTGCCGGAGAGCAGGACCACCCCGAGGTCCTGCCGTACCGCAGACGGATACCGACGGAAGACTGACCATGACAGAGCGAACGACCGCCACGCATCAGGATCTCGACTGGTTGCTGGACGGCCTGGTCGAACAGGTGCCAGGCACCCAGCACGCGATCGTGCTGTCGGACGACGGGCTGGTGGTGAGCCAGTCCCGTTCCATCGCCCGCCGGGACGCCGAGCGCCTGGCGGCGGTGGCCACCGGCCAGCAGAGCCTGGCCCGGGGTGCGGGCAAGCTGTTCGGCGGCGGGCCGGTGCAGCAGGTGATCGTCGAGATGGCCGAGCTGTGGCTGTTCATCACGGCGGCGGGCGAGGGCACCCATCTGGCGGTGGTGGCCTCCCAGGAGGTGGACGCCGAGGTGATGGCGGTGGCCATGCACACCCTCATGCAGCAGGTGGGCCGGCGGCTGGGCACCGAGGTACGCGGTATCGCGACGGCGTCCGTCGAGGGCGGTGTACGTGAGTGAGCCACTGGATGGACGACCTGGAGGCAGGCGCGGGCGACCCGGAGGAACTCTCCGTCCGGCCCTACACGATCACCCAGGGCCGGACGGCTCCCGCGCGGGACGACCTCACCCTGGTCACCATGGTGACCACCGTGGAATCGGCGGCGGGCCGCTCCTCCCAGCGCGGGCTGCAGCCCGAACACCGCTCGATCCTGCGGCAGTGCCGCACCTCGGTGGCGGTGGCGGAGGTGGCCGCCGAGCTGAACCTGCCGGTGTCGGTCACGAAGATCCTCATCGACGACCTCGTCGCGCTCGGCCAGGTGACGGCGAGGCCGCCGCTCGCCGTGGCGGTCGGAAGCGACACGGACATGACTCTTCTGCGGGCGGTGAGAGATGGTCTACGCAGACTCTGAACCGATAGACGGAGTGGACACGATGACGGCGCCGCCAGCACCCCCAGCGCCCACGGCGGCCAAGATCCTCGTGGCCGGCGGCTTCGGCGTGGGCAAGACGACCCTGGTCGGCGCGGTCAGCGAGGTGGCGCCGCTGCGCACCGAGGAGTATCTGACGGTCGCGAGCGAGGGCGTCGACGACGTCGGCGGGGTGGAGGACAAGACGACCACCACGGTCGCCATGGACTTCGGCCGCATCACGGTCAACCCCCACCTGGTCGTCTACCTCTTCGGGACACCGGGGCAGGAACGGTTCTGGTTCATGTGGAACGACCTGGTGCGCGGCGCCCTCGGCGCGGTCGTGCTGGCCGACACCCGGCGCCTGGAGAACAGCTTCGCCTCCATCGACTTCTTCGAGAGCCGCGGCATCCCCTTCGTCATCGGCGTCAACTGCTTCTACGGCCGGATGGACCGGGACGAGCGGGAGATCCGGGACGCGCTGACCCTCGACCCCGAAGTCCCGCTGGTGATGGGCGACATGAGGGAGAAGGCGGTCGGCCGCGACCTGCTGCTCGCCCTCGTCGAACACCTCATCGCGACCAGGACGAAGGCGTAGGCGGGATCGGGGGCGGTTTTCCGGGTGACGCGCGGGCGACGGACAGCGGTCCATCCCGTGGACGCGGCGGCGCCCGGGCCCGCGCTCGCCCGATCATGAGGACATGCCCGCAGTCGACATCCCCGGTTCCAAGTCCGTCACCGCCCGCGCGCTCTTTCTCGCGGCCGCCGCCGACGGAGTCACCACCCTCCGGCGCCCCCTCCGCTCGGACGACACCGAGGGCTTCGCCGAGGGCCTGACCCGGCTCGGCTACCGGGTGGGCCGGACCCCGGACGCCTGGCAGATCGACGGCCGCCCGCAGGGCCCGGCGGTCACCGAGGCGGACGTGTACTGCCGGGACGGCGCGACGACGGCCCGCTTCCTGCCGACCCTGGCGGCGGCGGGTCGGGGAACGTACCGCTTCGACGCCTCCCCGCAGATGCGCCGCAGGCCGCTGCTGCCCCTGACCCGCGCCCTGCGCGACCTCGGTGTGGACCTGCGCCACGAGGATGCGGAGGGCCACCACCCGCTGACCGTACGGGCGTCGGGCGTGGAGGGCGGCGAAGTGGTCCTGGACGCGGGCCAGTCCTCCCAGTACCTGACAGCGCTCCTCCTGCTCGGCCCCCTGACCCGCAAGGGCCTCCGCATCCGGGTCACGGACCTGGTGTCGGCCCCCTACGTCGAGATCACCATCGCGATGATGCGGGCGTTCGGCGTGGAGGTCCGCAGGGAGGGCACGGTCTACGTGGTCCCGCCCGGCGGCTACACGGCGACGACCTACGACATCGAGCCGGACGCGTCCACGGCGAGCTACTTCTTCGCCGCGGCGGCGGTGACACCGGGAGCCGAGGTGACGGTACGGGGGCTCGGCACGGGCGCGCTCCAGGGCGACCTGGCCTTCGTCGACGTACTGCGCCGGATGGGCGCGGAGGTGTCGGTCGACGCGACCGGCACCCGCGTCCGCGGCACCGGCGAGCTGCGTGGCCTCACCACCACCATGCGGGACATCTCGGACACGATGCCGACCCTGGCCGCGATCGCCCCCTTCGCCTCCGGCCCGGTCCGGATCGAGGACGTGGGCAACACCAGGGTGAAGGAGTGCGACCGCCTGGAGGCCTGCGCGGAGAACCTCCGGCGACTGGGCGTCGAGGTGGCGACGGGCCCGGACTGGATCGAGATCAGGCCGGGCGCGGACCCTGTCACGCCCACGGAGATCAAGTCCTACGGCGACCACCGCATGGTCATGTCCTTCGCGGTGACGGGGCTCCGCGTGCCGGGTATTTCGTTCGACGACCCGGGGTGCGTACGGAAGACTTTCCCGGGCTTCCACGAGGCGTTCGGGGAGCTGAGGGGGCGACTGCTGCCCGGGCGAGGGGTGTAGGCACGTGGGTTTCGAACTGGACGCTCCGGTGCTGCGGGGCGACTTGGTGCGCCTGGAGCCACTGGACCACCGGCACGCCGCCGAGCTGGCGGTGGCGGCGGAGGAGAGCCGGGGGTCCTACGCGTTCACCTGGGTCCCGAGGGCGCACGAGGTGGACGCGTACATCGACGCTCAGTCGGCCCGCGCGGCGACGGGGCAACTCGCCCCGTACGCCCAGGTGTCGACGGCCACCGGGAAGGCGGTCGGCGCCACGGCCTACTGGGAACCCCGTTCCTGGATCAGCGATGCCCGACTCGACGCCATCGAGGTCGGGTTCACCTGGCTGGCCGGCTCCGCCCAGGGCACCGGCATCAACGCCGAGGCCAAACTCCTGCTGTTCCGGCACGCCTTCGAGGAGTGGCGGGTCTCCCGGGTCGATCTGAAGACGGACGCCCGCAACAGCCGCTCACGGGCGGCGATCCAGAGCACCGGCGCCCGCTTCGAGGGCGTGCTGCGGAACTGGTCGCGGTCCTGGGCACCGGGGGAGGAGGGGCGGTTGCGGGACTCCGCGATCTTCTCGATCACGGCGGCGGAGTGGGGCGAGTGCAGGGCGAAGCTGGAGGCGCGGGTGGCCGGATTCACGGTTCACCCGCCAACTGCCCACGCCTGACCGGCCGTTCGGAGCTGGTCGCGCACCACGCCCAGCACCGCGTCCCCGTCCGAGCCCGCCCGCACCGCCGCGAACACGTTCCGCGCCGCCGGCTCCCCGGCCGTCTCCAGCACCACCACCCGGCGCCGCACGTACAAGTCCCGCACCAGGCGCGGAATCAACGCCACCCCCTGCCCCGCCTCCACCAGCGCCGCGAGCGCACCCCAGTCGTTCACCGCGTGCCGTACGTCCGGTGTGAACCCGGCCGCCGCGCACACCGAGCGCGCCACCGCGCCGCAGCAGCTCTCCGCCGCCCCCACGATCCACGCGTCCCGTGCCAACTCCCGCAGCCCCACCGGCCCTTGGCCGACGAGCCGATGGCCGGCGGGTACGACGAGATCGAGCACGTCGGTGAACAGGTCCTCCCTGCTGTACCGGTCGTCCGTGTGCGGCGGCGCCTTCGCGAAGTCCACCGCCACCGCCACATCGACCTGCCCGGAGTCGAGCGCGGTGAACAGGTCCGGCGGCTCCGCCTCCACCACGTCCACCCGCACCTGCGGCAGCCGTTCCCCCAGATCTCGCAGCACCGGAGGCAGCAGCCCGAGGATCCCGCTGGAGAAACAGCCCACGGTCACCGACCCGCGCCCGCCCTCCCCGTACGCCGCCAAGTCGGCGCGCGCCCGCTCCAGTTGGGCGGCGATGGCATCGGCATGCGCCAGCAGCACCCGGGCCTGACCGGTCAGCCGTACGCCCCGCCCCTCGCGTTCGGTGAGCGGGACCCCCGCCTCCCGGGCCAGGGCCGCCAGTTGCTGCGACACCGCCGAGGGGGTCAGCCGCAGGGCCTCGGCCGTCCTCGCCAGGCTGCCCCGGCGCTGGAGTTCCCGCAGGACGGTCAGGCGCCGTAGGTCGATCGTGAAGGTCCCGCTTACCTGTTCCACCCCAAAAGATTAACTTGATCGACAGGGTGGGACGCGGCGAGGATCGGCACATGACCGCCTACCTCATCCTCCACGGCTGGCAGAACCACCGCCCGAAGGGCCACTGGCAGCACTGGCTCACCGACCGGCTCCGAGCCCTCGGCCACGACGTCGACTATCCCCAACTGCCCGATGCCGACGACCCCGACCTGGAGGCGTGGCTCGCCGAACTGCGCCGCCGGCTCGACCTCGGCGGGCCGCGGGTCGTCGTCGCGCACAGCGCCTCCGTCCTGCTGTGGCTGCACGCCGTCGCGCGCGGGCTGGTCGGGGACGGCGACGTCGACCGGGTACTGCTGGTCGCACCGCCGTCCGCCTCCGTCGTCGTAGGGCATCCCGAGATCGCCGAATTCGCCCCGCCCGCTGGGGAGTTGACGCTCCCCGGAGTGACCCGGCTGGCCGCCGGTGACGACGACCCGTACTGCCCGGAAGGCGCCGGAGCCGTCTACGGCGACCCGCTCGGCATCCCCACCGAGATCATCCCGGGTGCGGGGCACCTCGACCTGGACGCGGGGTACGGCCCCTGGCCCGCCGTGCTGGAGTGGTGCCTGGACGAGACGACGAAGCTCACGGCTCGACCGTCGGCGTAGCGGGGTCGGCCGCCCGCAGCTCGGGTGTGCTCGCGCCCACGGTCAGCACCGCCAGCACGCACAACAACCCGCCGGTGACCATGGCCGTAGCCCCGGAGGTCGCGCCCGCGACCAGGCCGCCGCGCAGATTGCCGAGGTTGGGGCCCGCCTGGCCGACGATCTGTTCGGCGGCGGAGACCCGGCCCAGCAGGGCGTCCGGGGTGTGCGTCTGGACGATCGTGCTGCGGGAGACCACCGAACAGGCGTCGGCCCCACCGGCGAGCGCGAGGCAGCCGAGGCCCGCCCACGGGTTCGTCATCAGGCCGAAGGCCGCCAACGCGGCGCCCCAAGTGCTCGCGCCGAGCAGCATCACCAGACCGGGACGGCCGAGCCGGGTGACCGCGCCGGAGAACGCGGACGCGGTGATGCCACCGACCGAGATCGCCGAGAGGAACAGGCCCAGGGTGCGTGGACTGCCGCCGAACCGCTCGGAGTTGATCAGCGGGAAGAGGCTGACCGGCATCGCCAGCACCGTGGCCGCCAGGTCGGTGAGCAGCGCGCCGCGCACCACCCGGTGGCCGGCCAGGAAGCGCAGGCCGTCGAGGATCCCGTGCAGTCCGGCCCGCGACGGCTCGCCCTCGGGCGGCAGCGCGGGCAGGCCGAAGGCGCCGTAGAAGGCGATGAGGAAGGTGAGCGCGTCGACGAGGTAGCAGGCGCCGATGCCCGCCCAGCCGATCAGCAGGCCGCCGAACGCGGGGCCGACGAGCATCATCGTGGTGAACGACATCGTGTTGAGCGCCAGGCCCGCCGCGACCTGGTCCTTCGGCAGCAGCCGGGGTATGAACACACCCGACGCAGGGCCGCCCACCGCGCCGAACCCGGACTGCGCGGCGATCAGCGCGAGCACGCCGAGCACCGGGACATGACCGGTGAACCCCTGGACGGCCAGCAGCAGCGAACAGACCGCCTGCGCCACCGTGTTGAAGAGGAAGATGCGCCGCCGGTCACCCCGGTCCACCCACGAACCGGCGAACAGACCGACGACCACCATGGGCACCGCGCTCGCCAGCCCGACCCCACCGGTCCAGACCGTGCTGCGGGTCATGTCCCAGACCTGGTACATGACGGTCACCGCGGTCATGAACGAGCCGAGCACGGACACCGTCCGCCCGATCAGCAGCCGCCGGAACACCGGTGACGTCCGCAACGGCCGGATGTCGATCAACGTACGGGTGAGGCTCATGACCGGGACGAGGGCACGACGGGGCGGCGGAGAGCGGGGCGCGGGGGCATCGGAGCACCTTACAAGAGAGGGGAGTGACCCGGGTCGGCCAGCGGCGTTGCCATGAGGCAGGCGTTGCTGACCGAAGGGCGGATACCGAATGCTGGGTGACCGGAGTGCTCTGGACCGGGCCGGGATCACTGATCCGGTGCTGCGGGAGGCGTACCGGTTGTGCGGCCGGTTGCTGCTGGCCTTCGACGGGCGTGCTGACTGGGCGGGTACGTTGCTGCTGCCCCCGGACAAGCGACCGCACATCTGGGCCGTTTACGCGGTTGCCCGGTGGGCGGATCAGTTGCTGGACAGCGGGGACCCCCAAACGCGCGCCGACCGGTACGAGGTGTGGCGTCAGCGGATGCTCACCGATCTGCGTCGCGGCCAGTGCGCCGATCCCCTGGGGCAGGCGTTCGCCCACACAGCGGAGGTGTACGCGTTCGATCTCGATGACGTCGAGACGATGCTGGACGGGTGGCTCGTGGATCTGGAGGTGCGCGAGTACGCCACCTGGCAGGAGCTTCGCGAGTACGCCGAGGGGATCTGCGGGTCGTTCGGACGCATGGTTCTGCGGGTGATGGAGCCGACCCACGCCCGAGCCGACCAGGCCATGGACGAGCTTGGCGTGGCCTTGCAGTTGGCCAACATCGTGCGGGATGTCGCGGAGGACCTCCGCCGGGGTTGGATCTACCTGCCGGCCGAGGACCTGCGGCGTTTCGGCGTGACCCATGACGAGCTGCGCGCGGCCCGGCCCACGCCTCGACTGCGCGGTCTGATCCGCTTCGAGGTGCGGCGCGCCCGTGAGTTGTTCGCCCGCGGGGTGGAGGTCGCCGAGCTGGTTCATCCCCGTTGCGAACCGTTCGTGTGGGCGGTCGTCGAGCACTACCGTGTCATGCTGACCCAGGTCGAACGGCAGGGTTACGACGTCTTCACCCGCCCGACGGCTCTGGGTACGCGAGGGCTGGCCTCGTTCGCCTTCCAGGTGGGGGCCCGGTCGTGGCCGAGGACGGTGCGGGCGGCGGCGGCCACCCGGCGGTGAGCGGCCCGGGATCCTGGAGCGTCGGAATCCGGTGCTGTCACTGCCCGTAGCGGCGGCTGCGGGACGCGAAGTGGGCGAGCGCCCGCTCGAAATGGTACTCGTCGAACCCCGGCCAGCCCGTCTCGCAGAAGTACAGCTCGCTGTAGATGGACTGCCAGGTCATGAAGTCGGACAGACGCTGTTCGCCGGAGGGCCGGATGATGAGGTCCGGGTCGGGAAGCCCGCCGGTGTAGAGATGCCGGGCGAGCATGTCCTGAGTGAGCCCGGCCCGCGCCTGCGTGATGCCCTCCGGGGTGGACAGCAGCACTCGCAGGGACTGGAGGATCTCCTCGCGTCCGCTGTACGCGAGGGCGATGTTCACCGTCGGCCCGCTCACCGCGTGGGTGGGGTCCACCGTGTCCCGTAGCTGCCGCACGATCCGGTCGTCGAGCAGATCGATCCGGCCGATCAGCCGGATCCGCCAGCGGGTCTCCCGGGCGAGCTGCCGCAGCGTCACGGCCACCGCCCGCAGGCTGGCGGCGACGGAGTCGTCCTCGCGCCGCAGGTTGTCCAGGGACACCGCGTACAGCGTCACGACGTCGATTCCCGCGGCGTCGCACCAGCCGAGGAACTGCCGGGCCCGGTCGCCTCCCCGCAGGTATCCCCAGGCGCAGTCGCGGCCCTCGGCTCTGGCCCAGCGGCGGTTTCCGTCCAGGATGACGGCGATGTGCCCGGGCACCGGGCCGCTGCGGTCGCCGGGCCGAGGTGTGCTCCGGCGGCTGGAACCAGTCGTCATGGAGCGTCATCGTAGGAGCGGCGATCAGTGATCAACCGCGACGCGCCCGCCCCGTACGAGGGGCGCGCGGGGGCGCGCGGAAGCGTAAGCCGCGGCGTGTTCCACGGCGATGGCAGTCTGGCCACCGACATCCCTGAGGACACGAGATGACGGAAAGACGGCCTGATCGCAGATGAACAGCAGTGCCCCCACCGCCTTGCAGCGTGCCGCCGGTCACCAGCGGCGATTCGACGCGGCCTTCGAGAAGTACTTCGCCGAGCTCGCCGACGACATGGACGGCTCGCGGCTGGGTCGCTTCACGCCCCGGTGTCTGCACCTGCTGGCGGAGTTGTCGCTGCGCGGCGGGAAGCGGATCCGGGTCGCCCTGCTCTATGAGGCGGCCCGCCTCGTCACGGCGGAGGAGGAGCCGGAGGCCGAGGTCCCGGGGCTGCTGGAGGCGGCGCTGAGTCTCGAACTCCTCCACAGCCACGCGCTCGTCCTTGACGACATCATCGATGACTCGCCCTTGCGCCGTGGCGGCCCCTCGACGTACTACGCGCTGCGCGAGGACCTTCCTCAGAACCCGCAGACCGCGCTGGGACTGGCCATGATGACCGGTGATCTCGCCGGTTTCCTGGCCCTGCGCGAGCTGTTCCGGGCCGACCTCCCCGCCGATCGCAGACAGGCCATGATCGACGTACAACTCGGCGTGACGACGGACACCGTCATCGGCCAGATCCTCGACCTCGAACGCGACGTCACCCCGTCCGCCGACGAGGCACTGCTGGAGACGGTGTACGAATACAAGACCACCCGCTACTCCATCCTCGCCCCCCTGCGCCTGGGCCTGCTGGCCGCGGGCGAGAAGCCGGCCGAGCACGAGGAGAGCCTGCGCCGCTACGCCGGCCTGGCCGGCCTCAGCGGCCAACTGCGTGACGACTACCTCGACCTCTTCGGCGACCCGGACATCACCGGCAAGCCCCTCGGCGCCGACCTGCGGGCCGGCCGCGTCACCCACCTGGTCCGTGACCTGCTCGCCGCCACGGACGGGGACGACCACGCCACCGTCAGGTCCGCTCTCGGGAACCCCGACCGCACCGCGCGGACGATCGACCGGATCCGTGACATCGCCTACCGCCACGAGGTACACACCCGCCTGCAGTCGGCCATCGACCGGCACGCCGAGGCCGCCTCCGCCGAGGCCGCGACCTGGCGCCGGCACTGGCGCGAGGACGCCGTCGCCGTCTTCGAGCAACTGCCGGCGTGGAACACCCGAAGGACCCGGTAGCCCCCGTGTCCGCCCTTGACCGCCGAGCGTTGAAGACGCGGCGGATCAAAGGAAGTGGACCAAGGAGGACGGACGTTGGAAGTACGGGGCCTACGGCACGCCTACGGCCGGCGCGACGTCCTGCGCGGCATCGACCTCGACCTGCGGCCGGGCCGGCTGTCCGGGATCGTCGGCGAGAACGGCGCCGGCAAGTCGACGTTGCTGAAGATCCTGGCCGGTGAACTGCGGGCGCGGGCCGGAACCGTCCGCTACCCGGGCCGCTTCGGCTACTGCCCGCAGGACGTGGTCCTCAACGACGCCCTCACCGTCCGCCAGCACCTGCGGTACTTCAAGGCGGCCTTTCAACTGCCCGATCTGAAGCGCGCGGAGGAGGTGATGGACGTCCTTCACTTCTCCGAGTACGCCGACGAACGCGCCGCAGTGCTCAGCGGCGGCACCCGGCAGAAGCTGAACCTGACCCTGGCGCTCATGCACGATCCCCAGGTCCTGCTGCTGGACGAGCCCTACCAGGGTTTCGACTGGGACACCTACCAGCGCTTCTGGGACCTGGCCGCCCGCCTTCGCGACGCCGGCCGTTCCGTCCTGGTCGTCTCCCACCTGGCCTACGACATCGAACGCCTCGACGAGCTCTGGCACTTGGAGGGCGGCGTCCTGCGCCCGTATGAAACGGCGACGGCATGAGCGGCATGAGCGGCATGAACTCGATGAGCTCCATGAGACGACACCTGACCCTGTACGCGACCGCCGCCCGTTACGACCTGGTCGAGCACAGCCGAAACCGTTTCGCCATGCTGCTGATCGTCGTCTACATCCCGCTGTGGATCTCGCTCGCCTACGTCTCCATCCCGGACCGGCCCGCGCCACTCCGCCTGCGCTCCACCGGAGAACATCTGGCACCGGCCGGAAACGAACTCACCCAGATCACCGGCGCCATCATGGCGGTCACCCTGATCACGGGCTTCATGATGTTCGCCGCCACGTTCACCGGCCATCGCTTCGACCGCCGCCTGGCGATGGCCGGTTACCCCCGTTTCCACCTCGTCACCGCCAAGGCCACCTCACTCACCCTCACCTCCGCCTTCGTCGCCGTCTACGCCACCGCCGTCACCCGCCTCTTCTGGACGCCCGAACAGACCCTCCAGCTCGCCGCCGCCCTGTTCTGCGCCGCCCTGACCTACGGGGCGATCGGCGTCATCCTCGGATCCGTCCTGCACCGGGAGGTCGAGGGTATGTTCGCCCTGGTCATGATCAGCGTCCTCGACGACCTCCTGCCCAACCCCATGTGGAGCTCCGGGGCCGACAGCTCCTTCATCCGCTTCCTGCCGACCTACGGCACCTCCCAGGCGGCCACCGCCGCGGGCTTCTCCATCACCCCGACCCCGGCCCACCTCGCCCTCGAACTCGTGTGGTTCACGGGCGCGACCCTCCTGGCCCTCCTCACCTTCCACCACCGCACGCGCAACGCCCATCCCAAGATGCGGCGGTCCGGGGGCGACGCGGTGACGGCGACACACCTCAGTAGGCCGGTTGCCGTCGAGCCCGAAAATCTGCACTGAGACTCGGTCGGCTGCGACTCATGCGGTTCCCAGCAACCCCACCCCCGCCCACGATGTGATTCAGGCAGAGTCGTTGAGCAGCCGCGCCAGATGATCGTGACCGGCGGCCAGCAGACCGTCCAGCGGGGCGGCGGCCTCGTACCACCGCTTCTCGTACTCCCAGCACAGCCAGCCGTCCCACCCGTGCCGGGCCAGCACCTCCACGCACTCGGCGAGCGGCAGCACACCCGCCCCGAGCGGCAGCGGGGTCGTGTCCTCGGCCGACGCGATGTCCTTGACCTGCACATATCCGAGATACGGGCCCAGCGCGGCAAACGTCTCCGACGGCTGCTCACCGCCCAGCCAGGTGTGCATCACATCCCAGAGGGCGCCCACATTCCGGTGCCCGACCGGCCCGAGCACGCGGAGCGCGTCCGCGCCGGTGCGGTGCGAGTCGTGCGTCTCCAGCAGGATCCGTACGCCGAGGTCGGCACCCCACTCCGCCGCTGTGCCCAGTCGCCGCGCGGCCGCGGCGTCGCCCTCCGCCACCGGCTGCTCGGTGCCGCCACCGGGAAAGACCCGCACGAAGGGCGCGCCCAAGTCCCGCGCCAGCTCCAGGAGTTCACGAACCTCCGCGAGTACGACCTCGTCGTCCCCCGGCGCGGCCACCCGCGCATACCCGGCGAGGCCCAGGACTTCGACCCCGGCCGCCTTGAACTCGGCGACCACGTCGGCCCGTTGGGCGGAGTCGATACCGGGGTGCACGGGCTCCTCCGGGTGCGCGCGCAACTCGACGCCGTGATAGCCGTGCGTGACGGCGAGGTCCAGTACGGCGGGCAGCGGGAGCCCGGGGACACCGAGGGTGGAGAACGCGAACTTCATGGTCAAAACCCTACTCGTCACTCGCCCGTCGTGTGCAGGTCGAGACGCCAGTCCTGGCCGACGAGATCCTGCCCGAAGGAGCGGTGCGGTTTCTCGGCGCTGAGGACGAAACCGTGCCGCTGGTAGATGCGGCGGGCGGCGCCGAGGATGTCGTTCGTCCACAGCACGAGGTCCCGATAACCGACTCCGCGCGCGAACTCGACGACCGCGGACACCAGTTGGTCCCCGATCCGCAGCCCGCGCGCGTCGGGCTCGACGAGCAGCAGCCGCAGCCGGGCGGTACCGGGCGCCTCGTCCCGCACGCACATCACACACCCCACCGGCCGTCCGTCCAGCTCGGCGATCCACACCCGCTCCAGATGCGGATCGTGATCCTCGGCGAAATCGGCGACGATCCGGGCCACGAGCCCCTCGTAGTCGGCGTTGAAGTCGTACTCGGCGGCATACAGCGCCGCGTTCCGCTGCACGATCCACCCGAGATCACCCGGCCCCGGCTCCCGCAGCACGACATCCTCGGGCCGCGGCCGGCGCCCGTCCGACAGGATCGCCCGTACGGTGTGCAGCGCCTCGGAGAGCCGGGGCCGGTCGGCGGCCGGCACGGTCGCGAGCAGCGCCCCGACGGATTCGTCCGCCCGCTCGGCCAGCAGCCCGGCGGTCTCCCGCCCCCGCACGGTGAGCGCCACCTCCCGCCGCCGCGGATCCCGCTTCGAGGGCCCCCGCTCGATCAGCCCGTCCTGCTCGAACCGGTTCAGGATCCGGCTCAAGTACCCGGCGTCCAGCGACAGTTCGGTACGCAGATCGGCCGCGTCGGTGTGCGGGGCGTGCGCGAGTTCGTACAGCACGCGGGACTCGGTGAGGGTGTACGGGGCGTAGAGGTGGCGGCTGTAGTCGAGGGCGCCGATGACGTTCGTGTAGAAGCGGTTGAAGGAGCGGATGTCCTGGACGGTCATGGTCGGTTCCCGGTGCTCGCTCAGGGTAGTTGACTCAGTCAGAGGTATTGCGGTTCTGACCGTAGTCCTCCGGGGTGCGCGAGGCAACGGCCCAGGCCCACCAGAACCCCGGACATGCGTGCAGGGCTACGGCCGGTCGCGTCCACCTGCCGTGCGTGGTGGCCCGCTCTACGGCTGCGCGGGAGGGGGTGGCGTCGGCGTGACGTCGTAGCGCCAGAACGGCCGTACCAGCAGCGCGCCCGCGAGGACGACGACCACGCACAGCAGCGAGCTGCCCGTCCATGCGAGGCCGAAGCCCGTGGTGGAGGCCATGGCGCCGGCGCGTAGGTCTCCGAGGCGGGGGCCGCCCGCGACGACGACGGTGAAGACGCCTTGCAGGCGGCCGCGGAGGGCGTCGGGGGCGTAGGTCTGGAGGATCGTCTGGCGGTAGACCGCGCTGACGAGGTCCGCCGCTCCGGCGGTGGCCAGCAGGGCCGCGGCGGCGAAGAGGTGGTGGACGGTGCCCGCGAGGGCGACGGCCGCCGCCCAGGCGATCACGGCGACGGCGAGCGCCCGGCCCTGGCGGCGCACGCGTCCGATCCATCCGCTGAACAGCCCCGCCGCGACCGACCCGATGGCGATGGCCGAGTACAGCAGCCCCACCCCGCCGCCGAAGCGGGTCTGTGCCGCCGCCGGGAACAGCGCGGTCGGCATGGCCAGCGTCATCGCCGCGATGTCGACCGCGAAGGACATCCACAGCACCGGGGCGGCGGCGATGAACCGCAGCCCGTCGAGGACCGAGCGCAGCCCGAGCGTGCCGGTCCCCGAGCCGGTCGGGACGACCGGGGGCAGGCGGAGCGCCGAGTAGAGGAGGAGGGAGAACAGGACGGCGTCGGCGCCGTACGCCCAGCAGTAGCCGTTCGGCAGCGAGATCAGGACGCCCGCGATCAGTGGTCCGGCGACCTGCCCGACATTGCCGGCGGTGAAGTTCAACGTGTTCGCGGCGGGCACCAGCGGGGTCGCGACGATACGGGGGATGATCGCGTCCCGCGCCGACGACGACACGGCGAAGGCGCCGGCCTGGACGGCGACGAGGCCGAGGATGAGCGGGACCGAGCGCACCCCGGCGACCGCCTGGAGCAGCAGGGCCAGAGTGATCACCCAGGTCGCACACGCCGACGCCAGGTACAGGGTCCGGCGGTCGAAGCGGTCGGCGACGGCACCGCCGTAGAGGCCGAAGACCACGAGCGGCACGAGGCCGGCGACTCCTGTCAGGCCCACGGCCAGCGACGACCGGGACAGCGCGTAGACCTGGACCGGGATCGTGACGCTGGTGACCATGGCCCCGATGTAGGAGGCGCTCTGTCCGACCAACAGGCGCCGGAAGACCGGGAGTTCGAGTGGACGGGTGTCGAGCGCGGCACCGCGCAGCCCGGAGGCGAGGCGGGTCTTCAGCGCGGGCGGGGGCGTGGGCGGGGAGGTCGTCGGCATGGTCATCACGCTGGCAGGACGGCTCGGTGCCGCGCTTCCGTTATTCTGCCGTCATATGTCGGAAAACAGCCAGGCGGTCGAGGCGGAGGAGCCGGGGGCGGAGCCCAGGGACACCACCCACGCCCACCTCGCCGGTGACGTCATCGGCCGCCACCGGCACGGCTACCACCAGCTTCTCTACGTCAGCGCCGGCGTGCTGGCCGTGCAGACGGGCGAGGCATCCTTGGTGGCGTCCAGCGCGCGTGCCATCTGGCTTCCGGCGGACATGTGGCATCAGCACCGGGTGTACGGGCACAGCTCCGTGCACACGATCGGCTTCGCCGCCCACGACGCTCCGCTGAGTTCCGGGACGCCGGTCGTGGTGGCTGTGGACGCCCTGGTCCGTGAACTGATCATCGCGTGCAGCGAACCGGACCTCCCGGAGCAGGAGTCACGCCGCCTGCGCGCCGTCCTGCGGGACCGGCTACGGCGCGCCCTGGTGGAACCGCTGACGCTTCCCACCCCCCACAACTCCCTGCTGCGGCAAGCGTGTTCACTGGTCACCGACGACCTGAGCCAGCCCCGCACCGCCACCTGGCTGGCCCGCCGCATCGGCGTGAGCGAACGCACCCTGGCCCGGCTGTTCAGAACCGAGTTCGGCATGACGTACCCGCAGTGGAGGACCAACGTCCGCGTCTTCCACGCCATGGTCCTCCTCGCGGAGGGAGCGACCGTCAGCGAAACGGGCCACCAGTGCGGCTGGGCCACGACCAGCGCGTTCATCGACACGTTCAGCCGGACGATGGGGCAGACGCCGGGAACTTATCGGATCGGGCCTGGTAACCCGGCCGGTTGAACTCCGCGAAGTCTGACGCGAGCACGGGGACGAGCAGAATCGATCCGGCTCCGTATCCACCCCCACCTCCTCACCCTCCCGCCTGTCCCGCCCGCCCTGTGAGAAACGCATCCTCGGCCGCGTAGTCCAAGTACTCCTCGAAATAGCCTGCGTCGGCAGGTGGTTCACCCTTTCCCGCCGCCAGCCAGTCGAGCACGGGCGCGATGGTGGTCGCATACGTACCCGCCGGCTGATAGCCGAGCGTCGTTGCGGCGGAGGTGTCCAGGACGATCGGGTGCGGGGAGTCCCAGGGGGTGCGGCCCAGTTCAGGCGGTGCCGTGTCGTCGAGCGGGATCTCACTCCAGGCGTGGCCGAAGTGTTTCGCGATCGTGCGGCAGATCTCCCGTGCGGTCGGTGCGTCCGGGTCGGCGGAGTTGAGGACGCGGGTGCCGGGCTTTTGGGCGACCGTCTCGATGAGCGCGGCGAGGTTCGCGGCGGCGTTGGCGTGGACGACCCCGGCGCCCCGATGGGCCAGTGGCAGGGTCGTACGGCCGTCCAACACCCGTTTGACGACGGCCCATTCACGCGCCGGGGACGCCCCGATTCCGTGGATCCGCGAGGGACGCAACACGCTGATGGGCAGCCCGCTGTCCAGCGCCACCTGCTCGGCGGCGACCTTGTTCGGGCCGTACCCTTCGCGCGAACGGCGGTCGATGTCGTCGCGCGGCGTCAACGTCGGCTGGGACTCCCGGATCGGCCCTTCGAATCGTGGCGCAGTATCCGAGTTGACGTGATGTCCCACGGAGTCGACGTACACGGCCCGGCTGGAGATCACCACGGTGGAAGTGGCGTTCGAGGCCAGCGACACCAACGACCGCGCGTCGGCCGCGGTGAAGCAGAGACAGTCGACGAGCAGATCCGCACCGGCCCCGAAGGCTGCCCGCAGTTGCCTGTCATCGGTTCGGTCTGCCGCGATGAACTTCCCACCGGCGACGGTCAGTTCGGTCGGCATGCGGGCCGGGTCCCGCCCGGTGACCGCCACCTGCCAGCCGCCCGCCAGTAGACGCAGCGCAACGGCCCGCCCGATCAGACCGGTTCCGCCGAGGAGCAGCGCACGAGGCATGGTCGGATCGTAGAGCAACCCGGTCGACGAAGGGACACCAGCCGTGGCTCAGCGGACAACCGACGACCAGCCCAAAGCCCTACCGCCCGCCCTCGAATCCATGACCCTGCTGGTCGCCGCCGTCATCGTCCACGACAAGGCCACCAACCGGGTTGTGCTCCTCCAGCGGAGCCAGAACGCCAAGTTCGCCCAGGGCATGTGGGACCTCCCCGTCGGCAAGAGCGAGCCCGGCGAGCCCATCACGCAGACCGCCGTACGCGAGCTGTACGAGGAGACCGGCCTGACCGTGAAGCCGGAGTCCCTCAAGGTCGCTCACGTCATCCACGGCGCCTGGGGCGTCGAAGCCCCCAACGGCTTCCTCACCATCGTCTTCGCCACCCATGAATGGACCGGCGAACCCGAGAACCGCGAGCCACGCAAGCACGACCAAGTGCGCTGGGTCGGTACCGAGGTGATCCCGGACGCGTTCGTGGAGACCACCGCCAGTGCCCTGCGCGGTTATCTGTCAGGCGGGGACCAGGTCTCGCTCGACGGTTGGAACTGAACCTACTTCCGCGGCGCCCCCGAAGACCCCCGAACCATCAACTCCCCCCGAACCGTGGCGATCCCACCCGGCGGCGGCTCCTCCCGCCCCATCGCGATCCGCCCCGCCCGGGCCCCCGCCTCCGACAACGGCAACCGCACCGTCGTCAGCGAAGGCACCGCGTCCACGCTGAACGGCAGATCGTCGAAGCCGGCGACCGAGACGTCGTCCGGGATCCGCAGCCCCGACTCGCGCAGGGCCGCGCACGCGCCCATCGCGACGGAGTCGTTCGCCGCGACCACGGCCGTCAGGGACGGGTCCCGCCGCAGCAGCTCCAGCGTGGCCTCGTAGCCCGAGCGGCGGTCGTAGCGTCCGTGGACCGTCCAGCGGGGGTCCTCGTCGATCCCGTGCAGGGCCAGTGCCTCCCGGTGGCCCTCCAGGCGGTGCCGGGTGGTGGTGCGTTCCTCCGGGCCCGCGATGTAGCCGAGGCGGCGGTGGCCGAGGCCGATGAGGTGTTCGGTCAGTTCCCGGCCGCCGCCGCGGTTGTCGAAGGTCAGCGCGAACGCCCCCGTGTCCGGCGCCGGAGGCCGGCCGCACAGGACCACCCGGGTCCCGGCCTCGCCCAGCTTCCGCAGCTTGGCCGCGACCGCCGCCGCGTGCGGGGCGTTCTCCATCGCACCGCCGGTGAGGACGACGGCCGCCGCCCGCTGGCGTTGCAGCAGGGTCAGATAGGTCAGCTCGCGCTCCGGGGAGCCGCCGGTGTTGCAGACCACCGCGAGCCGTTCACCGCCCGCCCGGCCGCCCGGTCCGCCGATCTCGGACTGGATCGCGCTCGCCATGATCCCGAAGAAGGGGTCGGCGATGTCGTTGACCAGGATGCCGACCAGGTCGGAGGTGGCCGCCGCGAGCGCGCTCGCGGGACCGTTGAGGACGTAGTCGAGTTCGTCGACCGCTCGCAGCACCCGCTCACGGGTGGTCGCCGCGACCGGGTAGTTGCCGTTCAGTACGCGCGACACCGTCGCGGGGGAGACCTGGGCGCGGGCCGCCACGTCCGCCAGGGTCACCGTCATGTCGTTCGTCCTCCGGTCGCGCGTCTTGTCGTACGTACGCCATGTAGGCGTCTGTGCACAGGTTGCTCAAAGAAAGCCTGTCGGCCGCTCATAGAAAGCCCCCTGCCGAGCAGACGATAAGGCCATCCACCCCTACCGTTCGCCCCCTCGAACAACTCGACCCCATCACGGTCTTGTACAGACCAGTGTGCAAAGGCTAGCTTCTGCGTAGATAGAAAGCGCTTGCTGCGTCGCTGGGACGCACGCGGACGAAGGGAAACACGTGACACGCAAGACGGTGCGTATCGCCATGAACGGCGTGACCGGGCGCATGGGCTACCGCCAGCACCTCGTCCGCTCGATCCTCGCGCTGCGCGAGCAGGGCGGGCTGGACCTCGGTGACGGCACGGTGCTGTGGCCGGAACCGATCCTCCTCGGCCGGCGCGAGTACGCGCTGAAGGCGCTCGCCGAGCAGCACGGGCTGGACCCGGAGAACGTCTCCACGGACGTCGACGCGGTCCTCGCCGACCCGACCGTCGAGATCTACTTCGACGCCCAGGTCACCTCGGCCCGCGAGGAGGCGCTCAAGAAGGCGATCGCGGCGGGCAAGCACATCTACACCGAGAAGCCGACCGCGACCGGCCTCGACGGCGCCCTGGAGCTGGCCCGGCTCGCCGACGCCGCCGGCATCAAGCACGGTGTCGTCCAGGACAAGCTGTTCCTGCCGGGTCTGCTGAAGCTCAAGCGGCTCATCGACGGCGGCTTCTTCGGCCGGATCCTGTCCATCCGCGGCGAGTTCGGCTACTGGGTCTTCGAGGGCGACTGGCAGACCGCCCAGCGCCCGTCGTGGAACTACCGTTCCGAGGACGGCGGCGGCATCGTCGTCGACATGTTCCCGCACTGGGAGTACGTCCTGCACGAGCTGTTCGGGCGGGTCAAGTCCGTGCAGGCCATCACCGCGACCCACATCCCGCAGCGCTGGGACGAGAACGGCAAGCCCTACGACGCCACCGCCGACGACGCCGCCTACGGCATCTTCGAACTCGACAGCGGCGCCATCGCCCAGATCAACTCCTCCTGGGCCGTCCGCGTCAACCGCGACGAACTCGTCGAGTTCCAGGTGGACGGGACAGAGGGTTCCGCCGTCGCCGGGCTGCGCAACTGCCGGGCCCAGCACCGCAGTTCCACCCCCAAGCCGGTCTGGAACCCGGACCTTCCCGTCACCGAGGTCTTCCGCGACCAGTGGCAGGAAGTGCCGGACAACACCGACTTCGACAACGGCTTCAAGGCCCAGTGGGAGCTGTTCCTCCGCCACGTCTACGCCGACGCCCCCTACCACTGGGACCTGCTGGCCGGCGCCCGCGGCGTCCAGCTCGCCGAGCTGGGGCTGAAGTCCTCCGCCGAGGGCCGCCGCTTCGAGGTTCCGGAGATCACGCTGTGACCATCCAACTCCCCGACTCCAAGGGCGGGTTGCGGGCCTACGAGCCCCGGCCCGAACCCTTCGCCGTCACCACCGGCACCCCCTTCACCTCCCGTACGGTGTTCTCGGCGGCGCACGTCGTCGCCGACCCGTTCGCCGACACGTCCCCCGACTCGGCCGCCGCCGTCGACTGGGACGCCACCCTCGCCTTCCGCCGCCACCTCTGGTCGCACGGGCTCGGGGTCGCCGAGGCGATGGACACCGCCCAGCGCGGGATGGGCCTGGACTGGGCGGGCGCGGCCGAGCTGATCCGCCGTTCCTCCGCCGAGGCCAAGGCGGTCGGCGGCCTGATCGCCTGCGGTGTCGGCACCGACCAGATCACCGGCGGCACCCTGGCCGACGTACGGGCCGCGTACGAGGAGCAGTTGGCCCTCGTCGAGGCGTCCGGCGCGCAGGCCATCCTGATGGCGTCCCGCGCGCTCGCGGCCGTCGCCAAGGGGCCCGAGGACTACCTGGAGGTCTACGGCCATCTGCTGCGCCAGGCCACCGAGCCGGTCGTCCTGCACTGGCTCGGCCCCATGTTCGACCCGGCACTTGAGGGCTACTGGGGCTCGTCCGACCTGGACGCGGCCACGGACACCTTCCTCGACGTCATCGCGGCCCACCCCGACAAGGTGGACGGCATCAAGGTGTCGCTCCTGGAGGCTCAGCGGGAGATCGACATCCGGCGCCGGCTGCCGCAGGGCGTCCGCTGCTACACCGGCGACGACTTCAACTACCCCGAGCTGATCGCGGGCGACGAACAGGGCTTCAGCCACGCCCTGTTGGGGATCTTCGACCCGCTGGGCCCGCTGGCGGCGGAGGCGGTCCGCGTCCTGGACACCGGGAACGCGGCCGGATTCCGTGAACTCCTCGACCCCACCGTCGAGTTGTCCCGCCACCTGTTCCAGAAGCCGACCCGCTTCTACAAGACCGGCGTGGTGTTCCTGGCCTGGCTCGCGGGCCACCAGACGCACTTCACCATGGTCGGCGGCCTCCAGTCGGCCCGCTCCCTCCCGCACTTCGCCCGCGCCTACGAACTCGCCGACGGCCTGGGCCTGTTCCCCGACCCGAAGCTCGCCGAGGAACGGATGAAGAACCTGCTCGCCCTGTACGGAGTGACCCAGTGAGCAATCCCGAGTTGGCGCGCTTCTCCATCAACCAGATGACGGTGAAGCAGCTCAGCATGCCCGAACTGGTCGACGCCTGCCTGGAGTTGGGCGTACCGGGCGTCGGCCTGTGGCGGGAGCCCGTCCAGGCCTACGGCGTCGAGGAGACCGCGAAGCTGGTCGGCGACGCGGGGCTCACCGTGACAACGTTGTGCAGGGGCGGTTTCCTCACGGCGATCGACCCGGCCGAGCGCGCCCGCGCCCTGGACGACAACCGCCGGGCCGTCGACGAGGCGGCCACCCTCGGCACGGACACCCTCGTCCTGGTGTCGGGCGGTCTGCCGGCCGGCTCCAAGGACCTGCACGGCGCGCGGGAGCGGATCGCCGACGCGCTGGGCGAGTTGGGGCCCTACGCCGAGGAGCGGGGCGTACGGCTGGCCATCGAGCCGCTGCACCCGATGTACGCCTCCGACCGCTGTGTGGTCTCCACGCTCACCCAGGCCCTCGACCTGGCCGAGCGGTTCCCCGCCCAGCAGGTCGGCGTCACGGTGGACACCTACCACATCTGGTGGGACGACCGGGCGCCCGAGCAGATCGCCCGGGCGGGCGCGGGCGGCCGTATCCACACCTTCCAGCTCGCCGACTGGACCACACCGCTGCCCGAGGGTGTCCTCAACGGCCGCGGCCAGATCGGGGACGGCTCGATCGACATGCGGGAGTGGAAGTCGTACGTCGAGGCCGCCGGATACACCGGCTCCATCGAGGTCGAACTGTTCAACGACGGCCTGTGGGCCCGGGACGGACGCGAGGTGCTGGCGGAGACGGCGGCGCGGTTCGTGGAGCACGTCATTCGGTAGCCGGAATGTGAGAGTCACCTTCACACAGCTCCTTTTTATAAATGCAGATCACGGGCCGCGCGGTGCGCGCAATTCCTGTGAACGACCTGTCGATTTACGTTTTCCGTAGCCTTCCGGAACCGTATCTCCCCAGGTCGTGTCTATAGGATCGTGCTCGCCGCGGGGCCGGGAGAAAGCCCGGAAACGCGGTAGGCCGGGCTTTCTCCCGTATGAGAGAAGCCTGAGAGCTGCATAAGAGAAGTAATTCTCTGAATCAAAACAAGGAGTTATCTGTGAACGTCCGTATCGCCGCCGTATCCGTGGCCTCCGCCGCGCTCGTCGCCGTCGGCGCCACCTCCGCCTTCGCCGCGCCCGCCCCGGCGCCGAGCATCACCCTCAAGGCCAACCACACCACCGTGAAGCTCGGTGACGTGGTCACCTTCACCGGCAAGACCACCGGTCTGAAGGACGCCGGCAAGGTGACGCTCCAGGTCAAGAGCGGCAAGACCTGGAAGTCCCTGCCGGTGACCGCCAAGGTCAACCGCGGCGCCTACAAGCTGACCGACAAGTTCCAGAAGAAGGGCGTCGAGGTCCTGCGCGTCAAGGACGGCGCCACCGTGTCCAAGGCGGTCTCGGTCACCGTCCGCTGACGCCGGCCGAACCGCTGACACACCCCTGAGCCCTGCCCCACCCCGTCCGATCCGGGGTGGGGCAGGAGGTCAGGAGTATGCCGTACCCGCCCGATCTATTTCTTCGCCGCCCGTTTCGTCAGCACGGTCAGCACCACCGGGACCAGCATCTCGACGACCCGTGCGACGGCCGCCGGCGGTAGCCCCGTCCTCCTGGCCACCGCGTTCGCCACCGGCTTCGCCGCCTTGGCCAGCACCCCCGCCATCAGCCCGCCGGTCGCGAAACCGCCCAGCGTGGCCACGCCCTGGAGCGGAGCCTCCTGAGGCGTCTCGACGGCCGCCGCCTCGCCGGACAGCGCCGACGCGGTCGCGCCGACCACGTCCAGGGCGCCCGCCTCGTCCGTACCCAGCACGTCCGCGATCTCCTGGACCCGGTCGTCGCCCAGCTCGTCGAGGACGTCGTCGCGGAAGGTCGTAGCAGCGTCTTCGCTCATGCCTGAAACGCTACGTCCGCCCCGTTTCACCGGCACCCGGAAGGCGTCTCGGAGAGCGCCGGAAAAAATCTTCGGATGCCGTACAACCCTCCCCGTACTCCGCGGGTCGTACTTGGCATCAGGACTCTTGGAGGGGGATCTGGGGGGATCGCGAGGGGTCCTGATGTTGGAGGGGAATAGCCGAGGGGGCTTGGTCGACGGACCGGGCCCCCTCGAATGTGCCCGGCCCCCGCGCCGACCCGACAGGCCTCAGGTCGTGTCCTAGAAGAACACCCCGCACCGCAACAGCACATTCGCGTACGGCCGCGCCTCGCCCGTCCGTACGACCAGCCGGGCCCCCGCCGACAACTCCTTGAGCCGCTCGTGGGAGACGAGGTCCAGGTCGGGGAAGCGGGCGTCGAGCAGGGCGGTGGCGGCCCGGTTGGCGCCGCGTATCTCGCTCGCCGCCGTCGCCCCCTCCACCACCAGCTCGGCCAGCAGCCCGTCCAGCACCTCCGCGAACGACGGCACCCCGGCCCGGAACGCCAGGTCCACGACCCGGGGGCCGGCCGGGATCGGCATCCCGGCGTCGCACACCAGCACCCCGTCCCCGTGCCCCAACTCGGCCAGCGCACCGGAGAGATGACGGTTGAGGATCCCTGCCTTCTTCACAGCGCGGCGACCTCGTCCGTCGTCGGGTAGGACTCCTGGGCGCCCTTCCGGGTGACGGCCGCCGCCCCGACCCGGGCCGCGTACGCCGCCGCCTCGGCCAGGGACGAACCCGCGCCCAGCTTCCAGGCCAGCGCCGCGGTGAACGCGTCGCCCGCGCCCGTGGTGTCCACGGCGTCGACCTTCACGGACGGCACCCGGGTCACCCCCTCCCGCGAGGCCACCAGCGCGCCCTCCGCGCCCAGCGTCACGACCACCGAACGCGGCCCCTTCGCCAGCAGGATCCGCGCCCAGTCCTCGGGCCGCTCGCTCACACACGCGTCCCCGAGGATCACCTTCGCCTCGTGCTCGTTGACGATCAACGGGTCGCAGGCCGCCAGGACTTCGGACGGCAGCGGCCGGGGCGGCGACGGGTTCAGCACGAACCGGCTCCCGGGCGCCAGACTCCGTACGACCTCCACGACCGTCTCCAGCGGGATCTCCAACTGCACGGAGACCACCCGGGAGGCGTGGAAGAGACACGCGGCGGCCTGGATGTCGACGGGGAACAGCTTTCCGTTGGCCCCCGGCGACACCACGATGCTGTTGTCCCCTGACGGGTCCACCGTGATCAGCGCGACCCCGGTGGGCGCCCCGCCGACCAGCACCCCCACCGTGTCGACACCGGCCGCCCGCTGCGAGTCGAGCAGCAGCCGGCCGTACGCGTCGTCGCCGACCCGGGCCAGCAGGACCGTACGGGCACCCAACCGGGCGGCGGCGACCGCCTGGTTGGCGCCCTTGCCGCCGGGGTGGACGGCCAGGTCGGAACCGAGCACCGTCTCACCGGCGCCCGGCCGCCGCTCGACGCCGATCACGAGGTCGGCGTTGGCCGATCCCACGACCAGGAGGTCGTAGTCGTACATCAATTGACTCCCCACAGTGGTGACTTGGCATGGTGCCTTTACCGCTGTCAGCCGGTGAACCCGGCCACGTTCTCCTTCGTGACCACCTTCACCGGCACCTTCACCGTCGACTCCACCTTCTTGCCCTGAGCCGCGCGCAGGGCGTTGTCCACGGCGATTTTGCCCAACTGGCTCGGCTGCTGTGCCACGGACGCGTACAGGGTGCCCTGCTTCACGGCGGTCAGGCCGTCGGGGGTGCCGTCGAAACCGACCACCGAGACCGACTTGCCGGCCTTGGAGCCGAGTGCCTTGATCGCGCCGAGGGCCATCTCGTCGTTGGCCGCGATCACGCCCTGGACGTCGGGGTGGGCCTGGAGCAGGTTCGACATCACGTCGAGGCCCTTGGTGCGGTCGAAGTCGGCGGGCTGCTGGGCGAGGAGCTGGATGCCGGGGTAGGCCTTCAGCCCCTTGGCGAAGCCCTCGGCCCGCTCCCGCGCGGCCGAAGTACCCGCCTGGCCCTGGAGGATGACGATCTTGCCGGTGCCGCCGAGCTTCTCGGCGATCGTCTTGGCGGCGAGTTCACCACCGGCGATGTTGTCGGAGGCGACCAGCGTGTCCACGGCCGCCTTGTTGACGCCCCGGTCCACCGCGATGACCGGGATCTTCGCCTTGTCTGCGGCCTTCACGGAGTTGCTCGCCGCGTCCGAGTCCACCGGGTTGACGATGATCGCGCCGTAGCTGGAACTGGTGAAGTTCTGGAGCTGGTTGGCCTGTTGGGACGCGTCGTTCTGGGCGTCGGTGACCGTCAGCTCCAGGCCCAGCCGCTTCGCCTCGGCCTGCGCGCCCGAGCGGATCTGCACGAAGAACGGGTTGTTGAGCGTGGAGAGGGACAGCCCGACCTTGGGCTTGCCGGCCGTAGCGGAGTCGTTGTGCAGGAAGGAGGTCGCGCCCACGATCGCCACGGTGACCACGGCCGCCAGCGCGTACGTCGTCGCCTGCTTGCCCCTGACACCACCGGAGGCGCCGGAGACGGGAGTCGCGCCCGCCTTGCGCCGCACGGTGTCCAGAAGGACGGCCAGCGCGATGACGACACCGATGACGACCTGCTGCCAGAACGCGGACACGGAAAGGAGGTTGAGGCCGTTGCGCAGCACCGCCAGGATCAGCGCGCCGATCAGGGTGCCGGACGCCTTGCCGGTGCCGCCCGCGAGCGAGGCGCCGCCGATGACGACCGCGGCGATCGCGTCCAGCTCGTAGCCGTCGGCGGCCTGCGGCTGCGCCGAGGAGAGCCGGGAGGCGAGGACGATGCCCGCGGCGGCGGCGAAGACACCGGACAGGGCGTAGATCGCGAGCTTCTGCTTGGAGACGCGCAACCCCGAGAGGCGCGCGGCCTCCTCGTTGCCGCCGATCGCATACATCGAGCGGCCGATGTAGGTCCGGCCGAGCACGAAGGCCGCGATCAGGCCCATCACGATCATCACCAGGACCGGCACCGGCAGCCAGCCGCCGAGCGTGTCGCCGAGGTGCGAGACCGAGTCGGGGAAGGCGATCGGGGAGCCCTGCGAGATCACCAGCGACAGCCCGCGCGCCACCGACAGCATCGCCAACGTCGCGATGAACGGCGGCAGTTTGCCGTAGGCGATGAGGAAGCCGTTGACCAGGCCGGCCGCGATGCCGGTGGCGATCGCGAGGATGACGGCGAGGACGACCGGGACGCCGTGCTGGGTGGCGCTCCAGGCCAGGACCGTGGCCGACAGGGCCGCCACCGAGCCCACCGACAGGTCGATGCCCGCCGAGACGATCACGAAGGTGACGCCGAAGGCGAGGATCGCGGTCACGGCCGCCTGGACGCCGACGTTGAGGAGGTTGTCGGTGGTCAGGAAGTCGCCGGACAGCGCCGACATGGCGACGACGAGGACGATGAGCGCGGTCAACGCCCCGTTGTCCAGCAGCAGTCGGCGGATTCCCGAGGCGCCACTCGCGCCCGTCGTGCCCTTGAGCGTGTCAGTGGCCACGGTGGCCCTCCACAGCGGTAGTTGCCTGGTTCGGTGTACTGACGGCGAGTGCCATCACGGAGTCCTGCGTCGCCTCGGCGGCCGTCAACTCGCCCGCTATCCGGCCCTGTGCCATGACCAGCACCCGGTCGCTCATGCCGAGGACCTCGGGCAGATCGCTGGAGATCATCAGGACGGCGGCGCCGGCGGCGGTGAGTTCGTTGACGAGCTGGTAGATCTCGACCTTGGCGCCGACGTCGATCCCACGGGTCGGCTCGTCCAGGATCAGCACCTTGGTGTCGGCGAGCAGCCACTTGCCGATGACGACCTTCTGCTGGTTGCCACCGGACAACGTCCGTACCTGCTGGCCGAGTCCGGCCATCCGGACGCCCAACTGCCCGGCGATCCGCGCGGCTTGCTCGCGCTGCCCCTTGAGGTCGACGAGCCCGCCGTGGGTGGCGGCCCGCATGGTGACGAGCCCGAGGTTCTCCGCCACCGACTGGTCGAGCACGAGCCCCTGGCCCTTGCGGTCCTCGGGCACCAGCCCGATCCCGGCCGCCATGGCCGCGTTGACGTCGTGCCCGCGCAGTGCGGAGCCGGCGACCTTCACGGCCCCCTTGTCGTACGGATCGGCCCCGAAGACCGCCCGTACGACCTCGGTGCGGCCCGCACCGACCAGCCCGGCGATACCGACGACCTCACCGGCCCGCACCTCGAAGCTGATGTCGTGGAAGACCCCGTCCCGGGTGAGCCCCTCGACGGTGAGCAACGCGGCCCCGGCGTCGGCCCGTTCACGCGGGTACTGCTGCTCGATGGACCGCCCCACCATGAGCCGCACGAGCTCGTCCTCGGGCGTGGAGGCAGGCACCTGCCCGACGCTCTTCCCGTCCCGGATGACGGTGACCCGGTCCCCGAGGGCGGCGATCTCGTCGAGGTGATGGGTGATGAAGACGATCCCGACGCCGTCCGCGCGCAGTTGGCGCACGATGACGAAGAGCTTCTCGACCTCCTCGGAGGTGAGGACGGCGGTCGGCTCGTCCATGATCAGCACGCGTGCGTTCAGGCTGAGCGCCTTCGCGATCTCGACCATCTGGAGGCGTGCGATGCCGAGTTCACGGACACGCGCGCGTGGCGACACGTTCACGCCGACGCGCTCCAGGAGGACGGCGGCCTCGGCCTCCATCCGCTTCCGGTCGATCATCCCGAGGCGGCGCGGCTGCCGTCCCAGGAAGATGTTCTCGGCGACCGTCAGATCGGGAACGAGGTTGAACTCCTGGTAGATGGTGGCGATCCCGAGGTGCGCGGAGTCCTGCGCACTGTGGATGCGCACCTCCTCGCCACCGGCCAGGATGCGTCCGCCGTCGGGGCGGTAGGCGCCGGAGAGCATCTTGATGAGGGTGCTCTTGCCGGCGCCGTTCTCACCGAGCAGCACATGGACCTCGCCCCGGCGCAGATCGAAGTCGACGCCGTCCAGCGCGACCACACCGGGGAAGGTTTTCCGAATGCCTTCGATGCGCAGCAACTCGTCCGGGTCGCTCACGACGTGCTCCTTTGCACAGGGGATACCGGCTCGCCGCACGAGCGGCGCACGACGAGCCGGGCGGGAAGGGTGACGGACCGCGGGGCCCGCCCCTCGATCCGGTCGACCAGGGCGCGCACGGCGGCCCGCCCCAACTCGCCGGTGGGCTGGGCGATCGCGGTGATCGGCGGATCGGTGTGCACGAACCAGCGGATGTCGTCGAACGCGGCCAGTGCGAGATCCTCGGGAACCCGCAGCCCACGCGCGCGTACGGCGTCCAGGGCGCCCAGTGCCATCAGGTTGTCGGCGGCGAACACGACCTCGGGCGGCTCGGGCAGATCGAGGAAGCCCTCGGTGACCCGCCGTCCGCTCTCGGCCTGGAAGTCGCCCTGCCCGATGTAGGCGTCGGGGAGCGGGATGCCGTACTCGGCGAGCGCGTCCCGGAAGGCGGCGACGCGCTCACTGCCGGTCGTGGTGGCGGCGGGGCCCCCGATGATGGCGAGCCTGCGATGCCCGAGCCCGTGCAGATGCGCGACGAGGTCCCGGATGGCGGCCCGTCCGTCGGCCCGCACGACGGGCACGTCCACGCCCGGGATCCACCGGTCCACGAACACCATCGGCGTCCCCGCGCGGGCGGCGTCCAGCATCCCGGGGGAGCCGCCGTCGGTGGGGGACACGAGCAGTCCGTCGATACGACGGTCCAGCAGCGTCCGTACGTGGTGGTCCTGCAACTCGGGCCGCTCGTCGGCGTTCCCGATGATGACGCTGTAGCCGAGCGCGCGGGCCTCCTCCTCGACGGAGCGGGCCAGCTCGGTGAAGTAGGGGTTCATCACATCGCTGATGACCAGCCCGAGGGTGCGGGTCTGGTCGGTGCGCAGCGAGCGGGCGACGGCGTTCGGGCGGTAGCCCAGCGCCCCGACGGCGGCCAGCACGCGCGTGCGTGCGTCGTCGCTGACCGACGGATGGTCGTTCAGGACCCGCGACACCGTGGCGACGGAGACCCCCGCCCGGGCAGCGACGTCCTTGATGCTTGCCATCGCCGGTCCACCTCCTCGTGGAATCGATTACACGACCTCGTGTACGGAGGATTGGAATCGATTACATGAGGGTGGGGCAAGGGGTCGGGGGCGGCCGAGATGCAATCGTGACGGGGCGGGGTGCGCTGGCGTGATCTCGCCGGGCGGGGCTGCGGCCACGCACGCGGCGGACGCGGCCCGTGCCGACTACGAGGCGCACTGCCCCCCCACAACGCAATAGGGGGCGGGCAGGTCTCAGCCGGACTGCCGCATGATCCAGTCGCGGATGCCCGGGATCGTGTACGCGATGTGCCAGGTGCCCATGTGCGCGCTCGTGCCGGAGCCGGACTTCACGGTCGTACCGGCCTGGAAGGAGGCGTAGTTGACCGGGGCCTTCTGCTTCTCCAGGCTGCGCACGTCCGCGGCGAACTGCGCGGAGGTGGACTGCCCGTCCCACACCGCGGTGCCGACCTTCGTGCCCTCGGCCTTGATGACCTTGGTGATGGCGTTCTCGCCGGAGTAGGACTTGTCGTCGTCCTGGGAGACGACGATCCACAGCTTCTTCTCGGCGAGCGGCTTGGCCTGGCCGGACGGCCACTGCCCGGCGACGACGAAGGAGGCGGCGAACAGATCGGGGTACTTGATGTTCAGGCCGACCGTCATCATCGCGCCCATCGACTGGCCGGTGGCGTAGAGCCGCTTGGAGTCGATGCTGTACTTCTTCGTCACCGCCTTGACGAGGTTCGCGGTGGCGTCGAACAGGGGCGACGGCTTGTAGGTGTCGTCGACCACGACCGAGCCGTACTCGGGCGCCAGGACGAACGACTCGTGCCGGGCCTGGTCCGTGGTACTGGCCCAGCACACCGCGCCGAGCCCCTGCACCAGGGGCCCTTCGGTCGCGACGTTGACCACGCTCGCGTCGTGCATGAACAGCACCAGCGGGTAGCTCTTGCCCGGGTCGTAGCCCTTCGGGACGAACAGGTTGTACTTCAGGGTCTGGCCGGTCGCGGGATCGTGGTACGAGAACTGCTTGAAGTCGTCGACGATCAGGTTGATCACCTTGCTGGTGGTCAGCGTCGTGCTGTCGGCCGCGTAGCGGGTCCCGTCGGCGGTGGTGACGGTGCCCTTCTGGGTCAGCGTGGCCTTCGCCGCGACGATCGTTCCGCCCGGTGTGCTGTCGCCGACCTTCGGCCCGCCCTCGCCCACACCGCCACCGCCGCTGCTCGAAGCACTCGCGGACGGGCTGGACGCGCTGCTCGCGCTGCTCGTGGAGCTCTTGGAGCTCGACACGCCGGCGGAGCCGCTCGGGCCGGTGCCGGAGCCCTGCTGGGTCACCCAGAGCGCCGCCGCCGTGTCGTCGGGGGACAGCTCGACGATGACGTAGCGGCCGTCCCGGCCCTTCTCGGCGAGTGCGGCCCTGGTGTTCGCGTAGACCTTCGTGACCTTGCGGTCGGTGACGTCGAACGTCGAGGTCGACAGGGACGCGGTGTCGATGGCGCGGTCGTACTCGACCGCCACCGCGACGAGCTTCTGACCGTCGCCGAAGACCTGGGTGATCGCGGTGGCGTTCAGGACGCGATCGGTCTTCGGACTCGCCTCGTCCGGGTCCGCCGCCGCGCTGTAGACCGCACCGCCGACCGCGGCCAGCGTTCCGGCCGCCGCGGCTCCGGCGATGAACGTGCGCCTCTCCACCACTGCTCGCTCCTTCGTCGATGACGAGTGATCGTCGCTTCCGGCTCGGCCCGGTTCCGTCGGCCGACTCCAGGATCAGATTGCGACGTTACGAAGGCAAGTTGGCAAAGAGCTGTGAAAAAACCGTCAGGAATAGCCTTTTGCCCAGGTGAGGGGTCGATGAGTCCCGAAGTTTGTTAGCGAAGGCACATGTGGGAACGAGTCGCAACGCGGGCGGCTGTCCACACCCGGAATCCCCCTGTCAGACCCCGGCTGTAGCGTCGGACCATGTCGAATCTGGCGGTCCTCGAAGGCGTCCTGGAGCGCATCACGTACGCCAACGAGGAGAACGGCTACACGGTCGCCCGTGTCGACACCGGCCGGGGCGGCGGTGACCTCCTCACGGTCGTCGGCTCGCTGCTCGGTGCCCAGGCCGGTGAGTCCCTGCGCATGGAGGGCCGTTGGGGCTCGCATCCGCAGTACGGCAAGCAGTTCACCGTGGAGAACTACACGACGGTCCTCCCCGCCACCATCCAGGGCATCCGCCGCTATCTCGGCTCGGGCCTCGTCAAGGGCATCGGCCCCGTCTTCGCCGACCGCATCACCCAGCACTTCGGCGTCGACACCCTCCGGATCATCGAGGAGGAGCCCAAGCGGCTGATCGAGGTCCCGGGGCTCGGCCCCAAGCGCACCAAGAAGATCGCCGACGCCTGGGAGGAACAGAAGGCGATCAAGGAGGTCATGCTCTTCCTCCAGAGCGTCGAGGTGTCCACCTCCATCGCCGTCCGCATCTACAAGAAGTACGGCGACGCCTCCATCTCCGTCGTGAAGAACCAGCCGTACCGCCTCGCCTCCGACGTCTGGGGCATCGGCTTCCTCACCGCCGACCGGATCGCCCAGTCGGTCGGCATCCCGCACGACAGCCCGGAGCGCGTCAAGGCGGGCCTCCAGTACGCCCTTTCGCAGGCCACCGACCAGGGCAACTGCTACCTCCCCGAGGAACGCCTGATCGCCGACGCGGTGAAGCTGCTCCAGGTCGACACCGGCCTTGTCATCGAGTGCCTCGCCGAACTCGCCCTGCCGGACGAGGAGTCGGGCGACCCCGGCGTCGTACGGGAGAAGGTCCCCGGCCCCGACGGCGACGCGGAGCCCGTCACCGCCGTCTACCTCGTCCCCTTCCACCGCGCCGAACTCTCCCTCGCCGCCCAGCTGCGCCGCCTGCTGCGCACGGAGGCGGACCGGATGCCCGCCTTCCACGACGTGGCCTGGGACAAGGCGCTGGGCTGGCTGAAGGGGCGTACGGGCGTGGAGCTGGCCCCCGAGCAGGAGGCCGCCGTCCGGCTCGCGCTGACGAAGAAGGTCGCGGTCCTCACCGGCGGCCCCGGCTGCGGCAAGTCGTTCACCGTCAGGTCCATCGTGGAGCTGGCCAGGGCCCGTAAGGCCAAGGTCGTCCTCGCCGCCCCGACCGGCCGGGCCGCCAAGCGCCTCGCGGAACTCACCGGCGCCGAGGCGTCGACCGTCCACCGCCTGCTGGAACTCAAGCCCGGCGGCGACGCGGCCTACGACAAGGACCGCCCCCTGGACGCGGACCTGGTCGTGGTCGACGAGGCCTCCATGCTCGACCTCCTCCTCGCCAACAAGCTGGTCAAGGCCGTGCCCCCAGGAGCTCACCTCCTCTTCGTCGGAGACGTGGACCAGCTCCCCAGCGTCGGCGCCGGCGAGGTGCTGCGGGACCTGCTGGCCGAGGGCGGCCCGATCCCGGCCGTACGCCTCACCCGCGTCTTCCGCCAGGCCCAGCAGTCGGGCGTGGTGACCAACGCGCACCGGATCAACTCCGGGCAGCATCCGCTCACGGACGGCATGAAGGACTTCTTCCTCTTCGTCGAGGACGACACGGAGGAGGCCGGCCGGCTCACCGTCGATGTGGCGGCACGGCGGATTCCGGCCAAGTTCGGGCTCGACCCGCGCCGGGACGTCCAGGTGCTCGCGCCCATGCACCGGGGGCCGGCGGGCGCGGGCAACCTCAACGGACTGCTCCAGCAGGCGATCACGCCCGGCCGCCCCGACCTGGCGGAGAAGCGGTTCGGCGGCCGGGTCTTCCGGGTCGGCGACAAGGTCACCCAGATCCGCAACAACTACGAGAAGGGTGAGAACGGCGTCTTCAACGGCACGGTAGGCGTCGTCACCTCACTCGACCCGGTGGACCAGCGCCTCACCGTGCTGACGGACGAGGACGAGGAGGTGCCGTACGACTTCGACGAACTGGACGAACTGGCGCACGCCTACGCGGTGACCATCCACCGCTCCCAGGGCAGCGAGTACCCGGCCGTGGTGATCCCGGTGACCACGAGCGCGTGGACGATGCTCCAGCGGAACCTGCTGTATACGGCCGTGACCCGGGCCAAACAGCTGGTCGTGCTGGTCGGTTCGCGCAAGGCGGTCGGGCAGGCGGTGCGGACGGTGTCGGCGGGCCGGCGCTGCACGGCACTGGACTTCAGACTGAGCGTAAAAAATGATCGATCAAATGAGTCGTGAAGGTCACACAGCACTTCCAGATGCAGGGGTGGAGGGGGCAGGATGAACAGGTTGGCGGCACTGAGTGCCGCCAATAGGCCCAATGGTCGACCCCGAGTGCACTCTCCTGCGCCAAATGGGGGATGGTAGAGACAGTCAGGGCAACCTCGAAGAAGAGGCACAACGTCGGTGAGGGATGACGTGAGCGACAACTCTGTAGTACTGCGGTACGGCGACGGCGAGTACACCTACCCGGTGATCGACAGCACCGTCGGCGACAAGGGCTTCGACATCGGGAAGCTCCGTGCCCAGACCGGTCTGGTGACGCTGGACAGCGGTTATGGGAACACCGCCGCCTATAAATCCGCCATCACCTACCTCGACGGTGAGCAGGGCATCCTCCGGTACCGCGGCTACCCGATCGAGCAGCTGGCCGAGCGCTCCACGTTCGTGGAGGTCGCCTACCTGCTGATCAACGGCGAGCTGCCGACCGTCGACGAGCTCACCGTGTTCAAGAACGACATCACGCAGCACACCCTGCTGCACGAGGACGTCAAGAACTTCTACAAGGGCTTCCCGCGCGACGCCCACCCGATGGCGATGCTGTCGTCGGTCGTCTCGGCGCTGTCCACCTTCTACCAGGACAGCCACAACCCGTTCGACGAGAAGCAGCGCAACCTCTCCACGATCCGGCTGCTCGCCAAGCTTCCGACGATCGCGGCGTACGCGTACAAGAAGTCGATCGGCCACCCCTTCGTCTACCCGCGCAACGACCTCGGCTACGTCGAGAACTTCCTGCGCATGACCTTCTCCGTCCCGGCCCAGGAGTACGACCTCGACCCGGTCGTCGTCTCCGCGCTGGACAAGCTGCTGATCCTGCACGCGGACCACGAGCAGAACTGCTCGACCTCCACGGTCCGCCTGGTCGGCTCCTCGCAGGCCAACATGTTCGCCTCGATCTCGGCCGGCATCAACGCGCTGTGGGGCCCGCTGCACGGCGGCGCCAACCAGTCGGTCCTGGAGATGCTGGAAGGCATCCAGGCCAACGGCGGCGATGTCGACTCCTTCATCCGCAAGGTGAAGAACAAGGAGGACGGCGTCCGCCTGATGGGCTTCGGCCACCGGGTGTACAAGTCCTTCGACCCGCGCGCCAAGATCATCAAGGCTGCCGCGCACGACGTCCTCTCGGCCCTCGGCAAGTCCGACGAGCTGCTGGACATCGCGCTCAAGCTCGAAGAGCACGCGCTGTCCGACGACTACTTCGTCTCGCGCAACCTCTACCCGAACGTCGACTTCTACACCGGCCTGATCTACCGGGCCATGGGCTTCCCGACCGAGATGTTCACGGTCCTGTTCGCCCTGGGCCGCCTCCCGGGCTGGATCGCCCAGTGGCACGAGATGATCAAGGAGCCCGGCTCCCGCATCGGCCGCCCGCGCCAGATCTACACGGGCGTGGTCGAGCGCGACTTCGTGCCGGTGGAAGGTCGTTGATCCAGGCGCGGAAGGCCTGAGGTCAAAGAAGAAGGCGCCCTGCCGACGGTCCCCCCACGGGCCGGCGTACAGGGCGCCTTCCCATGTCCCGGTGCGGATTCCCCCCACGGGATCCGGCCGGGCGCCTTTGAGAGACAGCGCCTGAATCGCTGTTGAGCCGAAGCCCGATCGGACCGAGGTCAGATCGAGCCGAGGCTCGTTGAGCAGAACGAGCAAAACTCCTCGTACTACTGGGTGGTGCCAGTGATGTGTGCGGTTGGCCGGGACATCGCACGTCGGGAGGGCCGCTCAAAGCTCCCCGGTTGTACGTGTCCCGGCAACGCATCTCTGAGGAAGTCCCCCAAGACATCCTCAGATGCCAGTTCGCGCCCCCCAAGACGCTTACTGACATCGTCAACTTAGACCTTCGAACCCCTTCGATGGTTACGTTCACATCACTGTGATCTGCGTCTCTTGCATATGTCCCTTAGGTACGCAAGAGCCCCGATGTCGTGGTCGGGACCCCAGCGTAAGGATGATGCGCGAGCCTTGTGAAGAGCTTATGTGAGGCCGTCTTCTGTCTCTAGGGGGACTCTTGCTTCAGGTTCCCGTAACTCCCGGTAACTTTGCGGGTCTTCAGCGAAATGTCCGAAGTCGCAGGCTGTTGGAGATCACGAAGACCGAGGAGAAGGCCATCGCGGCGCCCGCGATCATGGGGTTCAGCATGCCCGCGGCGGCCAGCGGAAGCGCCGCCACGTTGTATCCGAAGGCCCATACGAGGTTGCCCTTGATGGTGCCGAGCGTCCTGCGGGACAGCCGGATCGCGTCCGCGGCCACCCGCAGGTCCCCGCGCACCAGCGTCAGATCGCTCGCCTCGATCGCCGCGTCCGTCCCGGTGCCCATCGCGAGACCCAGGTCCGCGGTGGCCAGCGCGGCGGCGTCGTTGACCCCGTCGCCCACCATGGCGACGGTCCGCCCCTCGCCCCGCAACCGCCGTACGACGTCGACCTTGTCCTCGGGCAGCACCTCGGCGATGACCTGGTCGATGCCGACCGCCGCCGCCACGGCCTCCGCGACCGCGCGGTTGTCGCCGGTCAGCAGCACCGGCGTGAGCCCGAGCGCGCGCAGCTCCCGTACGGCCTCGGCGCTGGTCTCCTTGATCGCGTCGGCGACCGCGACGACTCCGCGCGCCGCTCCGTCCCAGCCGATCACCACGGCCGTACGGCCGCCGCTCTCGGCCTCGGACCTGGCCCGGGCCAACTCCTCCGGGAGAGCGTCGAAGAGGCGTCCTACGGCGACCTCGTGGCCTTCCACGCGCCCGCGTACGCCGCGCCCCGGCACGTTCTCGAAGTGCTCGACCTGGGGGAGCGCGCCGACGCGCTGTTCCGCGCCCGCCGCCACGGCCCGGGCGACGGGGTGCTCGGAGGCGTGCTCCAGGGCGCCCGCGAGCCGCAGCAACTCCCGCTCGTCGGTGCCCTCGGCGGCGTGGACCTCCTGGAGGGTCATACGCCCGGTGGTGATCGTGCCGGTCTTGTCGAGGACGACGGTGTCGACCCGGCGGGTGGACTCCAGGACCTCGGGGCCCTTGATGAGGATGCCGAGCTGGGCGCCGCGGCCGGTGCCGACCATGAGGGCGGTCGGGGTGGCCAGGCCCAGCGCGCACGGGCAGGCGATGATCAGCACGGCGACGGCCGCGGTGAACGCGGCGGCCGTGTCGCCGGTGACCGCGAGCCACACGCCGAACGTGCCGAGCGCGATCAGCAGCACCACCGGCACGAAGACCCCGGAGATCCGGTCCGCGAGCCGCTGCGCCTCGGCCTTGCCGTTCTGCGCGTCCTCCACCAGCCGCGCCATCCGCGCGAGTTGGGTGTCGGAGCCGACCCGGCTCGCCGCTACGACGAGCCGCCCGCCGGCGTTCACGGTCGCGCCGGTGACGGTGTCACCCGGTGCCACGTCCACCGGCACCGACTCGCCGGTCAGCATCGACGCGTCGACCGCCGAGACGCCCTCGACCACGGTGCCGTCGGTCGCGATCTTCTCCCCGGGCCGTACGACGAACCGGTCCCCGACCGCCAACTCGGCCACGGGAAGCCGCACTTCACGCCCGTCCCGCAGCACTGCCACGTCCTTGGCGCCCAACTCCATGAGCGCGCGCAGGGCCGCTCCCGCGCGGCGCTTGGAGCGGGCCTCCAGATAGCGGCCCAGCAGGATCAACGCGACGACTCCGGCGGCCACTTCGAGGTAGAGCGTCGAGGCGCCGTCCGTGCGCGAGACGGTGAGGCGGAACTCGTCGTGCATGCCCGTCATGCCCGCGTCGCCCCAGAACAGCGCCCACAGCGACCAGCCGAACGCGGCCAGTGTGCCGACGGAGACGAGGGTGTCCATGGTGGCGGCGCCGTGCCGGGCGTTGGTGAACGCGGCCCGGTGGAGCGGGAGTCCGCCCCAGACCACGACGGGCGCGGCGAGCGTGAGCGCGAGCCACTGCCAGTTGTCGAACTGGAGGGCCGGGACCATCGAGAGCAGCACGACGGGCAGGGCGAGGAGGGCGGAGACGGTCAACCGCTCGCGCAGGGAGGCGAGTTCGGGATCGTCGTCGGGGGCCGTCCGTGTCTCGGGTTCCGGCGGTGCGGGTTCCTCTGCGGTGTACCCGGTCTTCTCCACGGTCGCGATGAGGTCGGCGACCTGGACGATGCCCGCCGGGTAGCTGACCTTCGCCTTCTCGGTCGCGTAGTTGACCGTGGCGCTGACGCCGTCCATGCGGTTGAGCTTCTTCTCGACGCGGGCCGCGCAGGAGGCGCAGGTCATCCCGCCGATGAGCAGCTCGACCTCGGCCGCTGCGGGGGCCGCGGCTATCGGGGTCGTGGAGGTTTCTGCGGTGGTGCTGGTCATGTCCGGACTCCAGACATCGGACCGGACCATGCGGAGCCAGTATCAGCTGGTCGGCACGGCCCGGTCGGAAACAGAAGCGTCGTACGAATGCCGACTGGTACCGCTCAGGCCTGGCCGGCGAGCTCGAAACCGGCCTCGTCGACGGCCGCGCGGACCGCCTCGTCGTCGAGCGGGGCGGCGGACACGACGGTGACCTCGCCGGTCGAGGCGACGGCCTTCACCGAGGTGACGCCGGGCAGTGCGGAGATCTCGCCGGAGACGGAGCCCTCGCAGTGTCCGCAGCTCATCCCGCTCACCTTGTAGACGGTGGTGACGGAACCCTGGGTGTCGGTCTGGGAGGTCATGTCGTTCTCCTCGGGGAGGCGTGTGGAGGCGGTTGGGGTCGGAGTGGCCCACGGTGGCTCATCCGGTACTCCACACTATACCCCTAGGGGGTATTTCTCCAAGAGGGGTCGCGGCGGGCCAGCGACCGTACCCAGCCGACGCCGAGCAGGGCCACGAGCACCAGGCCGCCCACCGAGAACATCGTGAACAGATGCTCCTGCTGGTCGGTCGGCGTCGGGATGTACCCCTGTCCGAACAACCGTCTGTCCAGGCCGGCGCCCGACAGTCGCGCCACCAGCCAGATCGCGATGCCGTGCGTCGAGTCCCACAGCGCGTGCAGCAGCGAGACACCGAGGTATGTGCCGACGACCGGGCCGGTGAAGCGGAAGCGCCCGTTCAACTGCCGGTAGGAGAGCAGGACGGCACCCGCGACCGCCGTCCACAGGCCGTGCCCGAAGGGCGCGAGGACCCCGCGCAGGATCTCCGTCTCCAGCAGCGCCCGCAGATCGATGCCCTTCGCGGAGACGGCCGCGTTGAACGCGTACCCCGCGCTCTCCAGCGCCGCGAAACCGAAGCCGACCGTCGCGCCGAGCACCAGACCGGCGCGGATCCCGTGCAGCCGGGGCTGCCGGCGCAGCACGAACATCAGCGCCCCCAGTTTCACGGCCTCCTCGATCAGCCCGACGCCGACGAACATCCACAGCGAGGGATGCAGCAGGTAGTACTCCATCACCGAGGCGCCCAGCACCCCGAGCGTGCCGCCGGTCAGGAAGCAGCCGAGGATCACGCTGACGCCCAGATCGCGCCCATGCCGCTCGTACGCCCACAGCACGAAGGTCACCGGAACCAGGAAGCTGCCGAGCAGGATCAGCGTCGGCAGCAGTGTGGTGTTCCGCGTCGCGTACGTGACCAGCGCGGTCAGCCCCCACAGTGCCAGCCCGCCGCCCAGACAGTGCTTCCACCGGCCGGTACGGATCTGGGGGTACGTCGGCGGCGGCTGCTGGGGCCCGGGGATACGGGCCCGGGGCGCGCCGGGCGGCGGAGAGTAGGTCACGGCAAATCCCCTCGTACTCCTACAGGGCAGATTTACCGGCACTTTATGGTAGATACGCCTCATGTCGCAGTCCGGGACGCTCATCCTGATCATGGCCATCGCCGTACTGGCACCCCTGCTGGCCTACGGGATCGGCAGGTGGCTACCGGTCCCGCTGGTCATCTTCGAGATCCTGCTGGGCATCCTCGTCGGCCCCGACGTACTCGGCTGGGCGGGCGACGGACAGGTGATCGACACCCTCTCCGACCTCGGTCTGACGATGCTGATCTTCCTCGCCGGGTACGAGATCGAGTTCGACCGGATCCGGGGGGACACCCTCAGCCGCTCGGTGCGCGCCTGGCTGATCTCCCTGGCCGCCGGCCTCGCCCTGGCCACCGTCCTCACCGACTGGTCCAGGGGCGTCTATGTCGGTACGGCCCTCACCAGCACCGCCCTCGGCACGGTCCTGCCGGTGCTGCGCGACGCCGGGGACCTGCACTCGCGTTTCGGCTCCGTGATGATGGCGTTCGGCGCGGTGGGGGAGTTCGGGCCGGTCATCGCCATGGCGCTGCTCCTCAGCGGGCGCGCGCCCGGCCGCTCCACGGCACTGCTCGCCGCGTTCGCGCTGCTCACCGCGGGCGCGGTGTGGTGGGCGCTGCGCCCGCGTCCCCCGTGGTTCTCCCGGGTCGTCGCCAAGACCCTGCACAGCAGCGGCCAGTTCGCCGTACGGTTCGTGGTCTTCCTCCTCGCCGTGATGCTGGGCATCTCCCAGGCCCTCGGCCTCGACACCCTCCTCGGCGCCTTCGCCGCGGGGCTGATCACCCGGCTGGTGCTGCACGGGGCGGTGCCGCGCAGCGCGGGCTCGGTCCTGGAGAAGGTCGAGGCGATGGGATTCGGCTTCCTGGTACCGGTGTTCTTCGTGGTCACCGGCATCGAGTTCGACCTCGACGCCCTCCTCTCCGGCGGCCACGCCCTGCTCCTCCTCCCGGTGTTCCTGGCGCTGTTCCTCCTCGTCCGCGGCCTTCCGGTCTACGTCCTCGCCCCACGCGATCTCCTACGACAGGACCGGCGCGCCCTCACCCTCCTCGCCTCCACCGCGCTGCCCCTGGTCGTCGCCATCACCACGATCGGGGTCGACGACAAGGTCCTGCGGACGGCGGACGCGGCCGCGCTGGTGGGGGCGGCGATGGTGTCGGTGCTGGTGTTTCCGCTGGTCGCGTTGCGGTTGCGGGGCGAGCGGGTACGGGGGGACGGGGTGGCCGAGGGGGCCGAGTCCTGGTGAGGGGCGCAAGGGGTCACGATGGACCCGCAGACCGTGACGACGATGGGAGCACACATGCGAGCGGTGGTCTTCGAGCGGTTCGGTGACCCGGCCGAGGTCCGTGAGGTGCCCGATCCCCATCCCGCCGCCCACGGAGTGGTCGTACGGGTCGAGGCCACCGGCCTCTGCCGCAGCGACTGGCACGGCTGGCAGGGCCACGACCCCGACATCACGCTGCCGCACGTACCGGGGCATGAACTCGCCGGTGTCGTGGAGGCGGTGGGCGCCCGGGTGACGGGATGGCACCCCGGCGACCGCGTCACCGTCCCCTTCGTCTGCGCCTGCGGAACATGCGCGGCCTGCGCGGCCGGCGACCAGCAGGTGTGCGAGCGCCAGACCCAGCCCGGCTTTACGCACTGGGGTTCCTTCGCCCAGTACGTGGCGCTGGACCACGCCGATGTGAACCTGGTCGCGATACCGGAGGAGATGTCCTTCGCGACGGCGGCCTCGCTCGGCTGCCGGTTCGCCACGGCGTTCCGCGCGGTGGTGCAGCGGGGCCGGGTCGCGGCGGGGGAGTGGGTCGCGGTGCACGGCTGCGGGGGAGTCGGTCTGTCCGCGGTGATGATCGCGGCGGCCTCGGGGGCCCGGGTGGTCGCCGTCGACGTCTCGCCCCAAGCACTGGACCTGGCAAGGAAGTTCGGGGCGGCGGAGTGCGTGAACGGCGCGAGCGTCCCGGACACGGCCCAGGCGGTACGCGAACTGACGGGCGGCGGCGCCCACTTGTCCCTGGACGCCCTGGGCTCACCGACGACCTGCGCCGCCTCGGTCAACGGCCTGCGCCGCCGGGGCCGCCACATCCAGGTGGGCCTCCTCCCGTCCCCCTCCGGCACGACCCCGGTCCCCATGGCCCGCGCGCTCGCCCTGGAGCTGGACCTCCTCGGCAGCCACGGCATGGCGGCCCACACCTACCCACCGATGCTGGAACTGGTCCACGCCGGTGTGCTCCGCCCCGACCTCCTGGCCACCTCCACGATCACCCTGGACGCGACCCCGACGGCACTGGCCGCGATGGGGACGGCGCCGGGGGCGGGGGTGACGGTCATCGAGCCGTGGAGCTGAACCCGGCCTTCTGACGCACCCGCCGGGTCCGGTGGGTGTGGCCGTAGACCTCCAACTGGAGGTGATGCGAGTCCAGTTGATCGAAGCTGTAGCCGACGATCAAGTGGGCGTCTCTGTGTCGATGTCCCGGCTATGGGGGGCGGTGACGGCGAGGTCGAGGCGGCCGGTCCGGGACGCGCACCGGAACGCGGTCGCTCCGGTGTTGGTCGGATCCAAGTCCCGAAGACGCGGCGGACGACCTCCGGGTCCTGGATCAACTGCCCGATGCCGTCGGCGTTTCGACCTGGCGAAGGCGAAGCCGAAGGGGCGGCGATCGGCCCCACCGGCAACCGAATTGACCGCCCGCTCGCCAAGCGACCGACGCGGCCCCGGACCCCGGCACCGCGTCCACGCCCCCTCTGCTCAGTCCTCCCTGCGCCCCCGGTTGCCCGGCCGGGAGGCGACCCACGCTCGGACCGTGTCCGCGTACCAGTACGGCTTGCCGCTCTCCACGTGGTCGGGCGGGGGGAGCAGGCCGTGCTTGCGGTAGGAGCGGACGGTGTCGGGCTGGACCTTGATGTGGGCCGCGATTTCCTTGTACGACCAGAGCCGTCGGTCGGTCATGAGTGCACCTCCCCGCGCGCGCCGCGGCGGCGGCCGGGGGCGGCCGTCGGGGGAGCCGTGCGCTGCGCTGGCGATCACAAAGCCTTTGCCCGCTCAACGACACAGAGTGAGGAACGGGAAGCGGCTGTGGACCGGGTGTGACGCAAGACCCGCGTACACGCGACATGTGTGACACGAGGGGGGCTTTTGTGACACAGGTGACGCAAAGGCGCACGCTGGCGTACGGGCGCGGCGCGTTGACATCGCACGCGAAGTGGTCGGAGACGTGACCGAGGAAGGTGACCGGCAACCCGCGCTCCCGCGCCCGCTGTTCGAGCCGGGCCCGCAGCGGCCCGCCCCGGCGACCACGAGGACCGCCCGCCGCCCGCGCCGTACCAGCGCCTCCAGGGCGTCGAGCGCCGTGCCGGGGTGCGCAGCAAGGTGGGCCGGACCCGCTGCGCCGGGCCCGGCCCACCGGCTCCCCGCATCCCCCCGGGCCCGACGACCCACCGGAGGCCTGCGCATCCCCAGGGATCACCGGGCCAGGTGATCAGCCTGCATCAGCGCGCCCGGCCGGTCTTGGAGAAATCCGCACCGCGACCGGGAGCGAGCAGCAGACTCGTCGCCTCGCCCGTCATCCGGTCCCCGGCCGGCATCCCGCTCCGCGCTCCCGGCGGAGCCACCCTGGCCACCGTGAACTGCCCAGGCGTACACCCGGTCATCGCCTTGAACTCGCCGCTGAGATGCGCCTGGTCGTAGAAGCCGCAGACCGCCGCCGTCTCCGCCTGACTCCGGCCGGAGGCGAGGAGCCGCCGGGCCCGCTGCAACCTCAGGACCCGTGCCGCGACCTTGGGGCCGAGCCCGATCTGCTCCCGGAAACGGTTCTCCAACTGCCTTACACTCCAGCCCACTTCGTCGGCCAGCCGGGGCACCGGCATCGCGCCCCAGGTCCGCACCAGCTCCGACCAGGCCCGCACTACCCGCGTCGAACTCGGCACACCGGCCGCCGACCAGCGGGTGAACACGTCGTCCAGCAGCCCGAATCGGGCGGTCCAGGTCGGCAACGCGGCGAGCGCGGCGGCCAGTTCACCGATGCCGGCCCAGCGGCGGTCGAGCTCGTGGGGCAGTTCGTCGGGGTCCACCACCCGGTCGGCCAGCTCGTGCTGAGCCGTGCCGAACAGCGTGAACGCGGCCCACGGCGTCAGCAGCACCTCGACCCCCGCGAGCCGCCCGCTGTGCTCACCGAGCGCCGCGGTGGTCGTAGGCCCGCAGAACACCGACCCCAAGGTCGCCGGCGCCCGCCCCACCCGCGAGATCCGCACGGACCCCTCGAACCCGAGCAGCAGCGTCGCCGCCCCGATGGGGGCCTCCAGCCGGGCCCGGGGCCGCGCCAGGGCGAGCCGCATCCCGCGATAACTGATCACCCCGGGCCGCAGCCGGGGATGCGGCGACCCGAGCACGGTCTCCCAGGACCCGCCGGGCCCGTCTCCGGTACGGACGCGCACGGAAGCAGACATCCGGCCATCGTCCTACGGGTCGTGGCGCCCCGATAGGGGTGTGGGGCCGCAGCGATCCGGACCGTCCGACCGCAAGCCCTTACCGTGAAGGTGTCCAGGTCTGGTCCGTATGTCTGGACAAAACATTGACAGGGCTCGGGGGGCGGGGCTACAAACCGGAGAGAGCCGAAACGAAGCCGCTTCGCGTCCGGGCCCCAGGGAGCCCGGACGCGCGGGCGCGAAGGGAAGTCGATGGCGTACGACCTGATCACCATGGGGCGGATAGGGGTGGACCTCTATCCGCTGCAGACGGGCGTGCCGCTGCCCCAGGTGACGACCTTCGGGAAGTTCCTCGGCGGCTCGGCGACGAACGTCGCGGTCGCCGCCGCCCGGCTGGGCCGCGAGACGGCGGTGATCACGCGCACCGGCGACGACCCCTTCGGCACCTATCTGCACGAGGCGCTGCGCGACTTCGGCGTCGACGACCGCTGGGTCACCCCGGTTCCCGGACTGCCGACCCCGGTCACCTTCTGCGAGGTCTTCCCGCCGGACGACTTCCCGCTGTACTTCTACCGGCAGCCCAAGGCCCCGGACCTGGAGATCGACGCCCACGACCTCGACCTGGACGCGATCCACGAGGCCCGCATCTTCTGGATCACCGGCACCGGCCTGAGCGAGGAGCCCAGCCGCACGGCCACGCTCGCGGCCCTCGCGCACCGCGCCAAGTCCGGGACGACGGTCTTCGACCTCGACTGGCGCCCGATGTTCTGGGCCGATCCGAGTGCGGCCCGCCCCTTCTACGAGGAGGCCCTGCGGCACACCACCGTCGCCGTCGGCAACCTCGACGAGGTGGAGGTCGCCACCGGCGTACGCGAACCGCACGCAGCCGCCCGCGCGCTGCTGGACGCCGGTGTCGAACTCGCCGTCGTCAAGCAGGGCCCCAAGGGTGTCCTCGCGGTCAACCGGGACGGCGAGTCGGCCGAGGTGCCCCCGCTGCCCGTCAACGTCCTCAACGGACTCGGCGCCGGCGATGCCTTCGGCGGCTCCCTCTGCCACGGTCTGCTGGCCGGCTGGGACCTGGAGAAGATCATGCGGCACGCCAACGCGGCCGGGGCGATCGTCGCCTCGCGCCTGGAGTGCTCCTCCGCGATGCCCACGGCCACCGAGGTCGAGGACGCGATCGCAGCCGGAGCGGTCCTGTGAGGGCCGGCCGCGTCGCGGGCGCCGAACACGAGCACGAACACGAGGGCGGGGACGGCCTCGTCGGTCTGCCGGGCCCCTCCGGTCACGAGGGCGGCACCGGCCCCCGCGTCGACATCTCCGAGCTCGTCCGGGTCCGCACCCGGCACCCCGAGGCGATCGCCGAGGCCGCCGCCCGACGGGTCCGTCGGCCGCTGCTCAACGAGGCCGGCCGGCTGATGATCGTCGCCGCCGACCACCCGGCGCGCGGCGCGCTCGGCGTCGGCGACCGCAGGTTCGCCATGGCCAACCGCGCCGAACTCCTCGAACGCCTCTGCCTCGCGCTGTCCCGGCCCGGCGTCGACGGCGTCCTCGCCACCGCCGACATCCTGGACGACCTGCTCCTCCTCGGCGCCCTCGACGGCAAGGTCGTCATGGGCTCGATGAACCGCGGCGGCCTCCAGGGCGCCCGCTTCGAACTCGACGACCGCTTCACCGGCCACCGCGCCCAGGACATCGAGCGGCTCCGCTTCGACGCGGGCAAACTGCTGCTGCGCATCGACTACGACGACCCGGGCTCCCTCACCACCCTGGAGTCCACCGCCCGTGCGATCGACGACATGGCGGCCCGCCGACTCCCGCTGTTCGTCGAGCCGTTCATCAGCCGCCGCACCGACGAGGGGAAGCTGCGGAACGACCTGTCCGCCGAGGCCGTCACCAAGTCGATCGCCATCGCCTCGGGCCTGGGCGGCACGTCGGCCTACACCTGGCTGAAGCTGCCCGTCACCGAGAACCCGGACGACATGGCCCAGGTCATGGAGACCTCCACGCTCCCGGCCGTGCTGCTCGGCGGCGAGGTCGGCGACGACCAGGACGGCGCCTACGAGAAGTGGCGCGGCGCCCTCCAACTCCCCACCGTCCGCGGCCTGGTGGTCGGCCGCTCGCTGCTCTACCCGCCGGACGGAGATGTGGCCGCCGCCGTCGACACCGCCGTAGGCCTGCTGTGAGGGCCGCCTGATGACGACCGCCGTGCTAGGGCCTGTTGCGAAAGTTCCGCCTGCCCGGCGACGCCCGGCACGTACTCTCGCCGCACCGGGCCCAAACCCAAGTACGTCCAGTACGAGGGTCTGGGCCCGGCACGCCGAGAGCACGCACCGGACGCCGCCGGGCCCGCCCTTCGGGCGGACGACGGGACTTTCGCAACAGGCCCTAGTGCTCGGCGGTGGATGTACCGTGCGAATTGCGGACGAAGAGTTCCAACTCCCGGGCAGGGAAAGTGTGTTCGCCGAGGTCACCGGCCTCGCCTACACACCCCGTGACGCCCGGGCTCAGATCGCCTCCGGCGCGGGAGGCCGCTTCGCCCTGGCAGGAGCGAAGTGCGAGCGACGACTCCCCGCTCGCTACGGCCCCGCGCCGGAGGTTCCGGTGGAACAGCACGACAGCGGCACCCGAGGGGTCCCGAACGGTTTCGGCCGTCGGCGCGTATTCCCCTCCCATGAGGGCGGATCCGACGTCCTCACGGACCACGTAGAAAGCACAGAGGGTTACCGATGACCTCAACGACGAGGCTGACGGTCGCGCAGGCGCTCGTACGGTTCCTGTCCGCGCAGTACACCGAACGGGACGGTGTACGGCGGCGGTTGATCGAGGCGACCTGGGGCATCTTCGGCCACGGCAACGTGGCCGGACTCGGCCAGGCGCTCATCGAGTACGCCGACGACATGCCCTACCACCAGGGCCGTAACGAACAGTCCATGGTGCACGCGGCGGTCGGCTACGCACGCCAGTCGAACCGCCTCTCGGCGCACGCCGTCACGACCTCGATCGGTCCGGGCGCGACCAACCTCGTCACCGGCGCCGCGCTCGCCACGATCAACCACCTCCCGGTGCTGCTCCTCCCCGGTGACACCTTCGCGACCCGTACCGCCGACCCGGTGCTCCAGCAGCTCGAAGTCCCGTACGCGGGCGATGTGTCGGTCAACGACTGTCTGCGCCCGGTGTCGAAGTACTTCGACCGGATCACCCGGCCCGAGGCGCTGATCCCCGCCGCCCTGAACGCCATGCGCGTGCTCACCGACCCCGTCGAGACCGGCGCAGTGACCCTCGCGCTCCCGCAGGACGTCCAGGCCGAGGCGTACGACTGGCCGGACGAGTTCTTCGCCGAACGCACCTGGTCCGTACGGCGACCGGGCGCCGACCCGGCCGAACTCGCCGAAGCCGTAAGGGCGATTCGGGCCGCGCAGCGCCCGCTGATCGTCGCGGGCGGCGGAGTCCACCACAGCCGCGCCGAGGCCGCCCTCGCCGAACTGGCCGCCGCCACCGGCATCCCGGTCGCCTCCACCCAGGCCGGCAAGGGCTCCCTGCGCCACGACCACCCGCAGGACGTCGGCGGCATCGGCCACACCGGCACCGCCACCGCCGACGAACTCGCCCGGCTGGCCGACCTGGTGATCGGCGTCGGCACCCGCTACACCGACTTCACCACCGCCTCCGGCACCCTCTTCGAGCGCCCCGGCGTCCGCTTCCTCAACCTCAACATCGCTGCCTACGACGGCCACAAGCTCGCCGGTCAGCCGCTGATCGCGGACGCCCGCAGCGGACTGACCGCGCTGGCACGGGAGTTGGGCCCGCACGAGTACCGGGTCGCGCCGTCCTACATCGCCGAGTACCGCGAGGACAAGGAGCGTTGGGAGCAGCGCGTCGACGCCTGCTACGAGGCCGAGGAGCCCGACGTACGCCCCACGCAGCCCCAAGTCCTGGGCGCGCTGGACGAGATCGTCGACGAGTCGGACATCCTGATCAACGCGGCCGGTTCCCTCCCCGGCGATCTGCACAAGCTGTGGCGGACGCGCTCGGTCGACCAGTACCACCTGGAGTACGGCTACTCCTGCATGGGCTACGAGATTCCGGCCGCGATCGGCGTGAAGCTGGCCGCCCCGGACCGGCCGGTGTGGGCGCTGGTCGGCGACGGCACCTACCTGATGATGCCGACGGAGATCGTGACCGCCGTCCAGGAGGGCATCGCGATCAAGGTGCTGCTCATACAGAACCACGGGTACGCGTCCATAGGCGGCCTGTCGGAGTCGGTGGGCGGCGAGCGCTTCGGCACGGCCTACCGCTACCAGGCCGACGACGGCACCTACACCGGCCGCCCGCTGCCCGTCGACCTCGCCGCCAACGCGGCCAGCCTCGGTATGCGCGTGCTGCGCGCCAAGACGGTCAGTGACCTGCGTGAGGCGCTCGCGGCGGCGCGGGACGCCGACACTCCCACATGTGTCTACGTGGAGACCGAAACCGCAGACACAGTGTCGGGCGCGCCCCCGGCGCAGGCCTGGTGGGATGTACCTGTGGCCGAGACCGCGACCCGGTCGTCCGCGGTCAAGGCACGTGAGCTGTACGAACGGCACGTCTCCACCCGACGCCGCCATCTGTGAAGGAGTATCTGGGCATGACGAAGATCGTCAACCACTGGATCGGCGGCAAGACCGTCGAAGGCGCCTCGGGCAACTACGGGCCGGTCACCGACCCGGCGACCGGCGCGGTCACCACGAAGGTCGCCTTCGCGTCGGTCGACGAGGTCGACGCGGCGGTCGCCGCGGCCAAGGACGCCTACGCGACCTGGGGCACCTCGTCCCTCGCGAAGCGGACGACGATCCTCTTCAAGTTCCGCGCGCTCCTGGACGCCAACCGGGACGCGATCGCCGAGCTGATCACCGCCGAGCACGGCAAGGTGCA